>CAVRUY010000008.1:0-159093 GCA_963724505.1 uncultured Actinomycetota bacterium | reverse complement strand
AACGACCCGGGCGGCGAGGTTGGCCATGACAGAGGCTGACGATGCGCTCAACGCGGCTGCGCGAAGTGCCGACGACCTCGCGGCCGCACGCAGCGCCCTCGACGACATCCCCACCACGGAGTTCTCTGCCGACGACCTGAAGCTGCGAGAGGACTTGCTCGGCCGGTTTAGCACCGCCCTGGCCGACCTGGACAGCGGCACCATAAGGACGGCCGAAGCTGCGGTGGACAACATGTACGCGAGCAACCTCGCCCAGCTGCAGGCTGACGTCGAGACGATCGTCGCCCAGTCCGCCAACGCAGAAGTCCTCGCGGCCAACTCACGATTCCGCGACGACCTGCTGGAGGTCACACACGAACTCGTGGTCGACGCCGCGTGCAAGACGATCTTGGACACCATCGCGCCCCAAGACCAGCCGGACGAGCCAGGGCGCGGTTCCACCTGGCGTGACCCCTCGGAGGAGGTGATCAACAGGCTCATAGCGCGCGGATGGAACAAGGGGTCGTTCGAACGGGTCGTCGAGTGGGTGAGTTACGGCGAGTCGATCGGCGAGGACGGCGCGCAACTGGCCAAGGCCCTGAGAAACGACCCGGCGCTGCAGTCGGAGTACCTCAACCTCCTGGCCCGCCCACAGGTGCGCACCGCCGTGATCGAGTACTTGCGGCTCTGCTACAGCACGCCGGCATCTCTGCGATAGCCCACGGCATGTCCGTCGAGACGGACATCCACCCGGGCTGGCGGTTTGCGCAGCGCCCGCCGAACCTGGGCACCCGCGATGGCACCGGACACCGATTGACTAGCGATAGCCAGGAGTAGTTTCGGTGCGCCGGCTACTCGCGGACTGGCGACAGTGCGGTTTTCTGAACCTGCACAATGCGGCGTCGGTCGACTCAGAGTCGCCGTGGTGCCACATGAAGCCAGCAGTTCGCCCGTGCCGACGGAGCGGGGTCTCAGCCGCGGTTCGGGGCCGACACCCCGGCGAGGAGGATCGCAGTCAGGGTGTGCGCCGGCGCCAACGAGCTCGAATGGGGTTCAAGACGCCGGTCGCGCCGAGGAGCACCGCGAACTGCCGAGCTCAGCACGCTCGCCGGCCGGCAACTCACCGACAGGCAACCGTGGACGCCCGTAGGCCCGTTCCTGAGCACTGGGAGCAGTTCGTCGACCACTGGCTGCCCCGGTACGCCGCCGCTGTAGCAGCCGGCACGGCAACTCCGATCCCGAGCGACGCAACGCCCAGCCCGCTGGGTTCAGCTACTAGACCGTGACCGCGTGCGAAGCCGCTACCGAGTCCGCCGTCATTTCCCCGCACAACACCTAGACACTCACGCACCGTGCGACACGAGCACCGACAGCGGCCGTAACCGGGCGGGCGTAGCCGCCCTCAGTGCCGCATGTGCGCGCAGCGGTATGCCGTCACGCCATCCGCGGCATCCCGGGTCTGCCGGCCAGCGCGGGCCCTACTCCCGGGCGGCTAGGGTGCCCCGCATGGTGGAGTTGAGCGGCGAAGGCACGCTGACCGCGACCGGCGTCGTCGGCTACCCGGAGGGACACGACTGGAGCATTCACTGGCTCAAGGCCACGACATGCTTGGCCCGTCTCCGCGAGGTGTACCGGTCGGCCCCGGCGAACAACATCGACCTGATCGGCATCGTGGACTCGTTCATGATCGCTTGCGCGCACATGTACGACGCGTTCAAGAACGACCCCGGTTTGGCTTCGATCAGGAAGGCCGACGTTGACGCGGCAATGGCCAATGAGCACCTACGCCTGTGCCGGGACTACGCGAACACAAGCAAGCACCTCAAGCGCAAGGCCGCCGACGACGTCGAAGCCGCAGTCCTGGAAGCGGGAAGCCAGGGAACCGGGAACTTCGTCACCATCGCCTACGGGCCATCCACCAAGCCACGAGGGTCCACCGTCGACGCTGTCGACGCCGCGTGAAAACTGACCCCCTGGCGCCGGGCGAAAACTGACCCCCCTCGCTGAGAGTGAGGGAGTGATCATCGTGGAGGACTGGGCTGAGATCCGACGGTTGCATCGGTCGGAGGGGTTGGGGATCAAGGCGATCGCGCGCCGGGTGGGCGTGGCGAGGAACACGGTGCGGGCGGCGTTGGCCGCTCATGAGCCGCCAAGGTATGAGCGGCGGGCCGGGGGCTCGAGTGTCGATGGGTTCGAGCCGGCGATCCGGGTGTTGCTCGCTCAGTTCCCGGACATGCCGGCCACGGTGATCGCCGAGCGGGTCGGCTGGATGGGTGCGTCCTCGGTGCTGCGGGCCCGGGTCGCGCTGTTGCGGCCGTTGTTCCGCGGCGCGGACCCGGCCGACCGCACGACCTATGCGGCGGGTGAGATCGTGCAGTGCGACCTGTGGTTCCCGGCGAAGGTCGTTCCCGACGGGGCCGGGACGCTCCTGGCCCCGCCGGTGCTGACGATGGTCGCGGCCTACTCGCGGTTCGTGATGGCCGTGATGCTGCCGACCAGGACCAGCGGGGATCTGCTGGCCGGGATGTGGCAGCTGCTGGGCACGGCCCTGGGTGCGTCCCCTAAGACGTTGGTCTGGGACAACGAGGCCGGGATCGGTCAGCACCGGCGCCTGACGGCCGGGGCGCGGTCCTTCGCCGGGACGTTGGGGACGCGGATCTATCAGACCGCGGCCCGTGATCCGGAGGCCAAGGGGATGGTCGAGCGGGCCAACCAGTTCCTGCAGACCTCCTTCATGCCCGGACGCACCTTCACCTGCGGGACCGACTTCAACACTCAGCTCGCGGGGTGGTTGCCGGCGGCGAACACGCGTCTGGTCCGCGCGACCGGCGCCCGTCCGGTCGACCTGATCGGCGCCGACCGGGCCGCGATGGGCGTCCTGCCGCCGATCGCACCGGCGACCGGGACCAGGGCCCGGGTCCGGTTGGGTCGCGACTACTACGTGCGCGCGGCGGGCAACGACTACTCCGTGGACCCGTCGGTGATCGGCAGGTTCGTGGAGGTGACCGCCGGCCTGGAGCGGGTGGTCGTGACCTGCACCGGGACCGTCGTCGCCGATCACGCCCGGTCCTGGGCCTCTCGGCAGGTCATCACCGACCCGGCCCACGTCGCTGTTGCCGCCGGGCTACGGACCGCGTTCACCGCGCGGACCGCGACCATGCGCGGACCGGCCGCCGCGGCCGGGGCCGTCGTGGGGATGCGGGCGCTGAGCGACTACGACGAGCTGTTCGCCCTGACCAGCCCGGCCCCGCGCCCGAACCTGCAGGTCGTGCGATGAACCCGACAGCCCTGGGCAAGGACACCGCCGGTGAGGTCGCGTTCCTGGCTCGTGAGCTCAAGACCCCGGTGATCGCCGAGATGTTCACCGTCTTGGGCGACCAGGCCCGCGCCGAGGGCTGGTCTCACGACGACCTACCTCGCCGCGGTCCTGGGTCGTCAGGTCGCCTCGAGAGCGGCGAACGGGACCCGGATGCGGATCTCCGGCGCGCACTTCCCCGCGGTCAAGACCCTGGAGGACTTCACCTTCGAACACCTACCCACCGCACCCCGCGACGTCATCGCGCACCTGGCCACCACGACGTTCGTGGCCCGCCGGGAGAACGTCGTGCTCCTCGGACCGCCCGGGACCGGCAAGACCCACCTCGCGATCGCGTTGGGCATCAAGGCCGCCGAGGCCGCGTTCCCCGTCGCGTTCGACTCCGCGACCGCCTGGCTCACCAGACTGGCCGAGGCCCACGCCCACGGCCAGCTCGAACGCGAGCTCCGCCGGCTGAACCGCTACCGGCTGCTGGTCATCGACGAGGTCGGCTACCTGCCCTTCGACCCCGCCGCAGCCTCACTGTTCTTCCAGCTGATCGCCTCCCGCTACGAGACCGGGTCGGTGATCGTGACGTCCAACCTGCCCTTCTCCCGCTGGGGCGAGACCCTCGGCGACGACGTCGTCGCGGCCGCGACCATCGACCGCCTCGTCCACCACGCCCACGTCATCCCCCTGGACGGTGACTCCTACCGCACCCGCGCACACCGCAAGACCAAGTAGACCGACCACCAGGGGGGTCAAGATTCAAACAGCACCAGGGGGTCCGTTCTCGCCCGGCGTTGACAGACGCCCTGGAACGGGCCGAGTCCGGCTACGCGGCGTGGCGGGCTTTCATGGGAGCCCATGGCATCCAGGAGCAGGAAGCGCTGATCGCCCCGCTGCTAGACCCGCCGACAGGCCAGCCATAGCCGCGTCGGGCAGGTGAGCGTGGCCGCGAAGGCACACTGCTCGCGGCATGGTCGGACGCCAGCGCCGACAGCGGCATGTCCGGGCAACGCCATGTCGCATGGTGCGGGGGACTCCCGTTCATGGCTTCATCAGCACGACTCCAGTCACGACGAGCGTGCCTGCTGCGGCCGCGTATGCCGCCGGGCTCACGTGTCGCCACTGCGGCGGATGGCTCGCGCCACCCGACACCGGGCGCCGCCGAGGTCGCCTCCACTTGATCGCCGCCGCGTAGACCCCAGCGAAGATGACGAGCATGCACCCCACCACGAGAGCGGCAGTCGGTAGCTGGTCCGGAAGTGGACGGCCCTGGGACACGTATCCGACTGCACTCCCAGCGATGAAGCCGCAAGCCCCACTCAGTGCGGCAGCGATCAGACCCCACCTGCCACCGCGCTTCCAGTACTCATCAGAACCGGTGTGATAGGCGAGAAGCCCCTTGAACAGGAGGATCGCCGCGGGGACGAGCGAGGCACTTGTGACCACGAGGCCGATGGCAACGCTGGTCACTGGAACCTCATTCGGGTCGACCCGGGCGAGCAGACACCGTCGAGCATGCCAGAGGAGCCGCGCAGCCGTGCTGGTCGGCACGCCGGCCCGGGCTGAACCGGGATGTGGATCCGACGCCGAGGCCGTCGGCGCACCCGGAACCGACATCACGAGGTGAGACAACGCAGCGAGACCTCAAACCCGTCGGCAGACGCAGGCCGTGCGCAGGATGAGCGTGCGTTTCGGTCGGAGGGGGGTGCGACACCCTCGCCAGGCGGGGCCGCGGCTCCAAAATCGGCGCGACGGCGTGGCCCCAACGGGGCACCCGGGCCTCACCAAGAGGGCAACAGCCCCAGACAGATCACGGAGCACCGAGAACGTCAGTCCCGGTCGAGGTCGTCAGCCCCGACTGACGACCTCGACCCCAACCCACGACCTCGGCGACCGGAGCCCCCCGACACCACATAGGGGTCGCGCCTCGGCGCCAACGTGCACGCACATGTGCGGACGGTCGCCCGGTCCGCCACCGACGACAGGATCGCGCACGCCTCGAAAGAGGCACAGCCAGTGACGCGTCACTAAGATGCGGGCGCTCTCCGCATCCGTCCGCGCCCGTCCGCCACGGTTCACCGAAGTCGCCTGCGTACATCCTGCGTACATCAACAGCAGAGGCCCTCCCGATCCGAAGATCGAAAGGGCCTCTGACCTGCACTTTCACAAGTAGCGGGGGCAGGATTTGAACCTGCGACCTCTGGGTTATGAGCGGTATTGATGGCATTTTCCAGCGTGTCGTCTTCGCTGGTCAGATGCGGTATTCTGAGACGTCGTCGCAGGTCAGAGGCCTGTTTAATGTTCGCTTGGGTTCGCCGCGGTGCGTGCCGATTCGGCACCGTATGTTGACCATCTGTGGTCTGCGCGACATTTTCGAAGCCGCCGCGATTCGTGTCTCTAGGAATAGCATATGGCATCCGTCAGAATCCGTCACCGTGCGCGTGGGACCGTCTACACCGCCCTGTACCGCGACCCGTCCGGCAAGCAGCGCTCGGCCGGCACCTTCACCTCGAAGCGCGCCGCAGCCCGAGCCGGACGGCACGCCGAGGCCACCGTGGAGGCCGGCGCCTGGACCAACCAGGCCGCTGGCAGGACCACCTTCCGCGACTACGTGCAGAACGTCTGGCTGCCCTCGCGGCACGTGGAGGTCTCCACGATGGCCGGCTACCACAGCTACCTGACCAAGCACTTCATGCCGTACTTCGGCGACCGGCGGATGGTCCAGATCCTGCCCTCGACCGTCCAGGACTGGGTCACCCTGGCGGCCAAGTCAGGCCTGGCGCCCAACAGCATCCGCAAGTACCACGTGATGCTGCACTCGATCTTCAAACGGGCCGTGCGCGACCGGATCCTGGCCTCCAACCCGTGCGAGGGCACCGAACTGCCCAAGGTGATTCCCCGCAAGGCCCGGATCCTGACCCCGGCCGAGTACGACCAGCTGCTCGCCCAGATCCCCGACCGCTACCGCCTCCTGGTCATGGTCGACATCGAGACCGGACTGCGCTGGGGCGAGCTGATCGCCCTGCGCCCGCGGCACATCGACTCCCTGCGCCGGACCATCACCGTCGAGCAGACCATCGTCGAGGTGTCCAAGAAGTACTCCCCCACCGGCAACCGGATGATCGTCAAGGAGTACCCCAAGGACAACGAGCCACGCACCCTGCTCGTCAGCCAGGCCCTGCTCGACCTGATCACTGCCGACATCCGCGCCAGGGGCGTACGACGCGACGACCTGATCTTCAGCTCCACCGGTCGCAACGACGGCGGCCCGATCTCCCGCAACACCTTCCGGTCGAAAGTCTGGCTACCGGCACTCGCTGCCTCGGGACTGGACTTCCACGTCCGGATCCACGACCTGCGCCACGCCCACGCCTCCTGGCTCCTGGCCGGCGGCGCCGACCTCAAGACCGTCATGGAGCGGATGGGCCACTCCCAGATCATGACCACCCAGAAGTACCTGCACACCCTGCCCGACGCCCAGGACAAGGCACTCGCGGCGTTCGAGGCGGTCCGGCGGCGCTGACCGGAGGTGAGTTGGGCGAAGCTGGCACATGGTGGGAGCGGGTCTAGCCACCTCGCCAGCGGTCACGGCCGACGGAAGCGAGCAAGCAGACCGGGGAAGGTGAAGCATCCCCGGACGGTCGGGACTGCCGCGCAGCGCGGCTATGGGCTCCGGGCCAACGTGGCTTCCGGTCAGCGCTGCACGCCCTTAGGGTCGGGCTCGTCGTAGACCGAGTGCGGCATCGACCGGTCGCAGTCCCCCGCCGCCGTGTGCTTGAGCAGGTAGGTGTAGCCCGCGCCGGCCGTCAGCCCTGCCCCACCAGCCGGGACACCCGGCCATGACGAGCGCCACGACCCACCCCCACACCCCGACCGGAGACACCCAGCCAGCCTTCTTCGCGGTGAACATCGTCGACGACCACGGCGCCGACCCCAAGGCCCTGCGGCCGCTACGCGGTCGCGCTCCGCGCGAGCCTTGACCCCGACGCCGTCGTCACCATGCCCGCACCTACCGAAGAAACCCCTACAGCGGTCCCAGCCAGCCCTTGACCGGCCCCACTCCCTCAGGGATGACCAGCACGAATGCCCCGCGCTGCAGCCACTGGAGCCTCCCCTGACCACCGAACCGAAGAGCCACCGGTCACACTCGACCAACAGGGCCCTGACCAGCACTAACGCGCTGCACCCACCACGGTCTCGGTCGCCAACGGAGAGAAGATCCGTCGGTCACACCTCGATCAACATCACCCTGACCTGCGCGAACGGTGGGCCAGGTGGGGCTTGAACCCACGACCGACGGATTATGAGGGATCTGCCGCGGGGTGCAACGTGCCTGGTAACGAGCCCGAAAACCGTCCTGACCTGCAGTGATTCCTGCTGACATCTCTCGTCGGTTCTCCATGTTCAGCGGCGTCTTGCGGACCAGGTGCGGACTGCGCGCGCCG
This sequence comes from uncultured Actinomycetota bacterium, assembly GCA_963724505.1. Taxonomy (GTDB): domain Bacteria; phylum Actinomycetota; class Actinomycetes; order Actinomycetales; family Cellulomonadaceae; genus Actinotalea. The sequence goes on along the minus strand of CAVRUY010000008.1, from coordinate 151,365 downwards.
TGCGGCCGACCTGGTTCCCCAGACCGTGTGTCAATGGCCCAGCGGAAGTCCCCGCTGGTGGCCACGTAGAAGTCCCCACCCAATGCTTGTTCAGGTCTGGTTCTGGTGGCCTCCTCGGGGTTGGCGGGACTCGCGCATGCGGTAGGAGTCGCCGTTGGTGACCACGACGGTGGCGTGGCGCAGGAGGCGGTCGAGGATGGACACGGCGGTGAAGCGCCGGTCAGCGGTCGACGCGGGCGCCGCCGCCGCCGGCGAGCTTGAGGACCTCGGCCTTGGTCACCATGGTCGTGTCGCCGGGGGTGGTCATCGCCAGCGCGCCGTGGGCGGCGCCGTACTCGACGGCGGTGGCCAGCGGCTGGCCGTCGAGCAGCCCGTAGACCAGGCCGGAGGCGAAGGAGTCGCCGCCGCCGACGCGGTCCATGATCTCCAGGTGCTCGCGGTGGGTGGCCTCGACCAGGCCCGTCTCGGGGGACCACGCCAGGGCGCCCCAGTCGTTGATCGTGGCCGAGTGCACGGTGCGCAGCGTGGTGGCGATGACCTGGAAGTTCGGGAACGCCGCCGCGGCGGTCTCGATCATCGACTGGAACCCGTCGATCGCCAGGGTCGAGAGGTTCTCGTCGACGCCCTCGACCTCGAAGCCGAGGCTGGCGGTGAAGTCCTCCTCGTTGCCGATCATCACGTCGACGTACGGCGCGATGGCGCGGTTGACCTCCTGGGCCTTGGCCTGGCCGCCGATCGAGCGCCACAGCGACGGGCGGTAGTTGAGGTCGTAGGACACGACGGTGCCGTGCTGCTTCGCGGCGGTGACCGCCTCGATGACGGTCTCGGCCGTGGTCTCGGACAGGGCGGCGAAGATGCCGCCGGTGTGCAGCCAGCGCACACCGAGCTCACCGAAGAGGTGGTCCCAGTCGACGTCGCCGGGCGCGAGCTGCGAGGCGGCGGTCAGGCCGCGGTCGGAGACGCCGACCGCGCCGCGCACGCCGAAGCCGCGCTCGGTGAAGTTGAGGCCGTTGCGGACCTCGCGGCCGATGCCGTCGTAGGGCACCCACTGGATGAGCTCGGTGTCGACGCCGCCCTGCAGGATCAGGTCCTCGACCAGCCGGCCGATCTCGTTGTCGGCGAGGGCGGTGACGACGGCGCCGCGCAGGCCGAACGCGCGACGCAGGCCGCGGGTCACGTTGTACTCGCCGCCGCCCTCCCATGCCCGGAAGGAGCGCGCGGTGCGGATCCGGCCCTCGCCCGGGTCGAGGCGCAGCATCACCTCACCGAGGGACGACCGCGTCGTAGCGGCACTCGGCGGCGGGACGGATGGACAGGCTCATGACGACTCCTCGGCGAACTGGTCGAGGCGCGGTGCGAGTGGGGTGCTCAGGCGGTGAGCAGGGCGACGGCCTCGGCCGTCAGGCGGGTGATCTCGGCGAAGTCGCCGGCCGCGACCAGCGCGCGGGGGACCATCCAGGAGCCACCGACGGCGGCGACGGCGGGGATCGCGAGGTACTCGTGCAGGTTGGCCGGGCCGATCCCGCCGGTGGGCACGAACCGCACCCCGCCGAACGGGGCGGCGAGCGCCGTGATCGTCGGGGCACCACCGGAGGTCCCGGCCGGGAAGAACTTCACGGTGGTCAGGCCGAGCTCGAGCGCGGCCTGCGACCTCGGTGGCCGTGACCGCACCCGGCAGCGCGAGGACGCCGTGCTCCTGGCAGCGTTCGACGACGGCCCGGCTCAGCCCCGGCGAGACGATGAAGCTGGCACCGGCGGCGACCGCGAGCGTCCGACCTGCGCGGCGGTGAGCACGGTCCCGGCACCGACGAGCATGTCGCCACGGGCGCTCATCGCCCGGATCGAGTCCTCGGCGGCGGCCGTGCGGAAGGTCACCTCCGCGACCGGCAGGCCGCCCGCGACGAGGGCCGCGGCCAACGGGTCGGCATCGGCCGCGTCGTCGAGGACGACGACCGGGACGAGCCGTGCTGCACTGAGCCGGGCAAGTACTGACATGGTCGGCTCCTGGGGTGTGCGGTGCTGGAAGGGCTGGCGAGGTGGCGGTGGGCCTCAGCGGGCGAGCCAGCCGCCGTCGACGGCCAGGACCTGGCCGTGGATGTAGGCCGCGGCGGACGAGGCGAGGAAGACGACGACGTTGCCGATGTCCTCCGGCTGCCCCCAGCGCCCGGCGGGGATCCGCACCGAGAGCTGCTCGAGGCGCACGGGGTCGGCCAGCAGGGCGGTGTTCATGTCGGTCGCCATGTAGCCGGGGGCCACGGCGTTGACATTGACGCCCTTGCTCGACCACTCGTTGCACAGCGCCTTGGTGAGCTGGGCGACGGCGCCCTTGCGCGCGGCGTAGGCCGGGACGGTGAGCCCGCCCTGGAAGGAGAGCAGCGAGGCCAGGTTGACGATCTTGCCGTCCCCGCGCTCGAGCATCGGCCGGCCGAAGATCTGGCAGAGCTGGAAGACCGAGCGCAGGTTCACGTCCATCACCCGGTCGAAGGACTCCAGCGGGAAGTCCACGGCGGGGTGGCGCTCCTGGGTCCCGGCGTTGTTCACCAGGATGTCGACACGGCGCTCGGCGAGCACCCGTGCCGAGACCTCGGCAATGGCGTCGGAGTCGCCCAGGTCGACCGAGTACAGCTCGAGGGCCCTGCCACGCTCGGCGGCGAAGGCGAGGAGGTCCGCGGGGAGATCGCTGCGTCCGTACACGATGACGTCGGCACCAGCGTCGAGCATCGCGCGGGTGATCCCGGCGCCGAGCCCGCGCCCGCCCCCCGTGACCAGGGCGGTGCGTCCGGCAAGGTCGAAGGGGGTGCTCATGCGTCTGCCTTTCCAGGAAGGGGGGTGAGCAGGACCTTGAGGCAGTCCTGGCCGGAGGTGGCGGCGTCGAAGGCGTCCCCGACCTGGTCCAGGCCGAAGGCCTTCGTCGGGAAGGTGGCCAGTCCGAGGGCGTCGGAGGCGATGAGCTCGATCGCCCGGGTCACGTCGGGGGTCGTGTAGACGCGGACCCCGAGCATCGTCTGCTCCTTGAAGCAGACCGCTCGCAGGTCGATCGGCGCCGGGGCCTTGTAGACACCGACGATCACGATCCGGCCCAGGACCCGGGTCACCTCGGTCAGCTCCGCCGCGACGGACGGGTGCGCCGCGGTGTCGAACGTCGTGTCCGCGCCCTCCCCGTCGGTCAACGGCGCGAGGGTCTGAGCCATGCTCGAGCCCTCCGCGACGACGGTGAAGCCCATCGACTCGGCCACCGACCGACGCCACGGGCTCGGCTCGGTGATGACCACCCTGCCCGCGCCCTCGTGCCGCGCGACCATCGCGGTGAGCACACCGATCGGACCCGCCCCGTAGACCGCGACCGTGTCACCGGGCTGCATCCCCGACAGGGCAACGGCGTGCACCGCGACGGCCAGCGGCTCGGCCAACGAGGCCGTGCGCGGGTCGACCCCGGCGGGTACCTCGTGCAGCACCTGCGGCGGCAGCGCGACGAACTGCGCCATGCCCCCCGGCGTGTCGATCCCGTACAGGCCCAGCCGGCGGCACACGTGACTGTTCCCGTCGCGACAGGACCGGCACTGACCGCAGGACAGCAACGGCTCGACCACGACCAGTGCCCCTGCCGCGGGACCGGAGGCCCCGGCCTGCTCGACCCAGCCGGACATCTCATGGCCCATGATCAGCGGGGCCTGCGCACGCGGGTGCTTGCCGTGCAGGATCGCCAGGTCCGTCCCGCAGATCCCGTTGTAGGCCATCCGCACCAACGCCCAGCCCTCGGGCACCACCGGCATCGGGACCGTCCGGAGCTCGGTGGCGTCCGTCGCGGTCCACACCGCCGCGGTCATCTCGCTCGCACCCGCCCCCCGCTCGCCAACCGCTCCGCTCACTCATCTCAGGCTCCTGTCGCCACGGGCACCGGTGCGCACTCGGCGTTGCGCCCAGGAGCGCCGAGGACCTGCGGGTTCACGATGTTGCGCGGAGCCCGGTTCGCCACGACCTCGACCACGTTCTGGACCGTGCGGCGCTTGAGCTCGTCGTAGGACTCCTCGGTGTACCAAGCCAGGTGCGGGGTCAGCACCACCGAGTCGAACGTGGTCAGCGGGTGATCCGGCGGGACCGGCTCGGTCTCGTGCACATCGATCGCCGCACCCCGGATCTCGACCCGCCGCCAGCGCCGCGACCAGGGCCTCGGTGTCCACGACCCCGCCCCGGCTCGTGTTCACCAACAGGGCGTCCGACGCATCAGCGCCAGCTCCCGGGCCCCGATCATCCCCCGCGTCGCCTCGGTCAACGGCGTGTGCAACGAGACGACCTGCGCACGCTCGAGCAGCTCGTCCAGGCCCACCGAAGGGAACCCGTGGAACATCGCCGCTCCCGGCTCGGCCGCCGTGTCGAACCCGACGACCTCATATCCCAGACCCGCTGCCTTTCTGGCCGTCGCGGTCCCGATCAGACCCATCCCGATCACCCCGAAGACCCGACCGCGCGTCTGGAACAGCGGACGCACCGCCACCAGATCGAATGCACCGGCCCGTAGGCCACGGTCAAGACGCGGGATCCCCCGAGCCACCGCCAACGTCAACGCGATCGCATGATCCGAGACCGACTCCGTGCCGTAGTCCGGCACGTTGCACACCGCGATCCCCCGCGCCGTGGCCGCAGCCACGTCCACCGAGTCGACTCCCACCCCGTAGCGACCGATCGCCCGCAACAAGGGCAGCGAATCCATCACCTCAGCAGTGATCTGCGCGTACTGCACCAAGATCGCCTCAGCCCCAGCCGCGTTCGCCACCACCTCGCCGGCCGTCCGCGACTGCGTCAGCACCAGCTCCACACCCGCGGGATCGGTCACCGAGTGCTCCGGACCGAACCCGTCGTGGTCGCACTCGGTGATGACGATCAGGGACTTGGCGGCAGGCATCGTGGGGTTCCCTCGAGGTTGGGTCATGGCGATTGGGGTGTTCCGGGTGACGGGCGCAACAGCGGCGCCGGGGCGACGCCGCAGCTGTCATTCGAGGCGTAGGCAGCCTCGACGCAGGCCATCGTCTCCAGGACGTCGTCGACCGAGGTCGGCAGCGTGGGGGTGTCGCCGGCGAGGAAGCGCTGCAACGCACCCATTGAGCCGATGAATGCGTCCGGGAACCAGGTGCCGGTGTCGGGACGATCGACCCATCGGGCGTCGGCGCCGGTCCCGAGGACCTCGCGGTACCGGTCGGCGCGGCCGGTCGGGTAGTCCATCAGCAGGCCGAAACGTGCCTTGATCGCCCCGTCGGTCCCCTCCCACTTGATGAACGACTCCTGCTCCTCGGGCCCGTAGTCGTGGTCGTGATCGGTGCTGATGGTGACGCGAAGTGCGTCGTGGTAACGCATGAGGATGGTGGACCGGGTGCTGGACATCGGCTTGGACGGGTGGCGGGTCGTCACGGCGCACACGGAGTTCGGCGTGCCGAAGAACGACCGCACGAGGTCGACGTAGTGGACGCTGTGCTGAGCTATCTCCAGCCGTGGATGGTGCATGACGTTGGGGAAGAGCTCCCACGGGGTCGCCACCACCACCCGCACCTCCATGTCGAAGACCTCGCCGAGCTGGCCGCGTGCGATCACGGCCCTCGCCTCGCGAACGAAGCCTGCGAAACGGAGCTGCGTGTTCACTGCGGCAACCAGGCCCCGATCGCGGCACAGCGCGGCGATGCGCTGTGCGCTGGCCAGGTCGTGACCCATCGGCTTCTGGATCAGGACCGCGGAGCCCTCAGGAATCGTCGAGAGCGCTTCCTCGAACTGCTCCGGCATCAGAGCCAGGTCGTAGACGCAGTCGCGAGGGGCCGCCGCGATCGTCTCTGCCAGCGAGCCCGAGACGTGCTCGATCCCGAAGGCGTCCGCCAGGGCCTGCGCCCGGGAGACCGTGCGGTTGTAGATGCCGGCCACCGGGAAGCCGGTGCGCGCGTAGGCGGGCAGGTGGGCGTCCCGGACGATCCCTCCCGCGCCCAGGATCACGATCGGGCGCGTGCTCGAGGGCACGAAGTCGAGGTAGCTCGTACTCATCCCATGACCTCGTTCCAGGTGGTCCTCAGCTCGTGGGCGATACGCGTCGGTGCGGAGCGCGAGGCGAGCTGGTCGTGGAGTCGGTGCGATGCGGCCCGCTGAAAGGCGGGGTACCCGGCGAGCCGCGGGCGCAGGAAGGCCCGGGACACGGTGGGCAGGGTGCGCTCGAAGAACCCGTCGACGACGGAGTTGGCGGCGGCACTGTTCCAGGCCGAGAGACGGCCCGGCTGACCGCCGCTCGTCACGTACTCGCCCGACTGGAAGTCCTTGGCGGCGATCGCCTCCACGAGCCTCGCGGCCAGGTCGGGGTGCGCACAGGACGAGGAGATCGCGAGTCCCACTCCGCCGAGCAGCGTCCCGACCCCGTGCGAACCGAGCGCCGGTGCAGGGTGGAACCCGATGGTGCGGGCCCTGTACCCGACCCGGCTGTAGGGGCAGTAGCCGAAGATGAGCGGCGAGTAGACCACAGCATCGTCGCTCGCCATGAGCTCGAGCGCGTCGATCGGGTCGAGGTCCAACGATGCGGGATGGGACCGGTCGATCAGCCTCAGGAGCAGGTCCGCGGCCGTCGTCACGATGCCTGCCTCGGGCCCGCCCTCGTCCCACCAGTCCCCGAGGGTTGCCTGCCTGCCCGCGCGCTCAGAGGCGAGCTGGTGGGCGAGCGAGTACAGGCTCGATAGCGCGTGCACCGGATTGGACGGAAGGACGACGTGGGGGGTGAGGTCCTGCGCCTCCAGCAGGGTCACGACCTCGGCCCAGGTGCGCGGGAGCGTCCCGATCGTGGCCTCGGCCCGTGCCCCTGCCGCGCTGACCTGGGCGGCTGCGTCGATCGGCGCCGCCCACACATGCCCATCCCAGTCATAGCTCGACGCGGAGAGGCCCACCGCGTCCGTGGCGAGCCCCGCGAGGAAGCTCGGGTCGCACACCTCCTCCAGCGGCCGGAGCGCGCCCGTTCGGCTCGCCGTCCCCACGAACGGGTGGTCGATGGTGATGAGGTCGTACTGCTGGGCGAGGATCTCCAGGGGGTACTCCTCGAAGTCGGTGAGGGATCGCGCCTCCCACTCCACGGAGACCTCGCCCGCGTGATCGTTCTCGAACCGGGCGGCCGCGGCTCGGAGCGGTCCGAGCGCGCGGTCGTGCGCCCATGCCATCCCGCGCAAGGTGATCATGACGCCACCTTCGGGAGCGCCTCGAGGGCGGCCTGTGCGCCGCGCAAGGCATCCATGACACCGGTTCCGCCGATGACGTCGGCCATCATGCGGTTGAGGATCCGGGAGATCTCCGGCCACCGCGGATCTCGCGGGAGGGCACGGGAGAACGCGTGGGCACCTTCGAGCTGCGCGTAGTACGGCGCGAGCGCCTGGACGTCCGGGCGCGCCCAGGTGTCCGTGCGCGTGCCCGAGCCGCCGCTCATGCAGGTCACCACGTCCATCGCCGGGGAGGCGAGGTGGCGCAGGAACCTCATCGCGCCCGGGACGTCGCGGCAGCCCACCGGGATGGCCATCACGTAGTAGCCGTTCATGGTCACGGCCCGTCCGTCCGGCAAGTCACCCGACGGCGTCAGGGTGCAACCCACCAGGCCATGGGTCGGCGAGCTCTCGCCGGCCGACATCGCGGTGAACCCGCACCAATTGACCATCAGGGCGGCCTCACCCGCGGCGAAGTGCTCGCCGCTCTGGACGCTGGCCCAGGTGCGCGCGTCGGGGTTCACCACCCGGTCGACGTGCCAGAGATCCGAGATGAAGGTCATCGCGTCGACGGCAGCGCTCCCGGTGAGCTGCGGGCTCCCGTCGGGCCCGAAGAGCTCGCCGCCTCGACTCCACAGGTGGATGAGGAAGTCGTAGACGGTGTTGTGCTCGTCGGGGTAGCCCGCGAGGATCGTTCCCCACATCCCCTGGTCCGGGCGCGTGAACCAGCGCGCCTGGTCGCGGAACTCGCGCCAGGTCCGGGCGGGTGCCAACGGGTAGCCGTAGGCGCCGAGGAATCCCTCCTGCTCCGCCGAGGAGGCGAAGAGGTCCGCGCGGTACAGGAGCATCTCGGGGCCGTCGTGGTACGGCGTCCCGTAGAGCCTGCCGTCCTCACCGCGTTGGAGCGCTGTCAACGCGTCGACCCAGCAGCCGGGGTATCCGTCCGGCGGGGCGTCGCTGAGCATCTCGTCCAGCGGGAGCAGCTTGTTCTCCCGCAGGAGCCGAGGCAGGGAGTCGGTCAGCACCATCGCGACGTCGTACTCGCCGCTGGTCAGCAGATCGCCCTCGACCATCGCGTGCTGCATCGCCTGGACCTCGAGGAACGCGACCTCGACGGGCTCTCCGAAGTCATCGATCTGCGTGGCCAGCGCCCGCTCGAACCCGTCGAACTCGCGAGCGGCCAGCCGGAGCGCCTGGGTCTTCTCCGTCACGCTGCAGCCTCCTTCTCCACGAGGTAGACGTGCGTGAGCACGAGCACCGTCTCCCCCCGATCGTTCGTCACGGTCACGGCTTCGTCGACGAGACCGTACCGATCGGACGCCTTGGGGTAGTCCCGCTTGGCCGAGATCTCCGCCCGGACGGTGATCGTGTCGCCGATGAAGACCGGTCGGATGAAGCGCACCCGGTCGTAGCCGTAGCTCATCGCGACCGGGTTGATGTCGCCCGCGGTCATCCCCACGGCAACCGACATCACGAGCGTGCCGTGGGCGATGCGCTGGCCGAAGGGCTGGGTCGCACACCACGCGGCGTCCATGTGGTGCGGGAAGAAGTCGCCGGTCTGGCCGGCGTGCAGCACGATGTCGGCCTCGGTGATCGTGCGGCCCACGCTCGTGCGGGACGAGCCGATCTCGTGCCCCTCGAAGTAGATCGCCTTGGTCTTCACGTCGCGTCCACCTTCTCCTCGAGTCCTGCCCCGAGCTCCTCGAGCAGAGCGAGGTTGTCCTCGCCCACCCTCGGAGCCGCCTTCGTGCACTCCGGTCGGTGCCCGTCGAGGCGCAGCGGCGACTTCACGTAGGGCACCTGCGTCGTGCCCTCCCCCGACGTCCGCTCGAGCGTGCCGACCATGCCGAGGTTCGTGAAGCCCTCGTGGGCCATGAACTCGGCGGGGGTGAGCACCGGCGCGCACCAGTAGTCGCCGAGATCGAGGGCGTCGATCCACTCCTGCGTCGTCCCCGTGGCCAGGTGGGCGGCGATGAGGCCGCAGATCTCCTCCCGCCGCGCGAGCCACTGGGAGGCGTCGGCGAACTGTGCCAGGGCGGCGAGCCCGATGAGTCGCCCGAGCGTCGGGATGTCTCCCATCGCGAGGGCGAGGTACCCGTCCCTGGTCTGGTAGATCCCGTAGGGAGCGGCCAGCAGTGCGTGTGCCGAGTTCCTGGGTCCCCGGTCGAGGGCGAGGGTGGGATCCGCGGTCTTGGCCGTGAAGACCTCGAACTGCAGGTCGATCATGCCCTCGATCAGGCTCGTCTCGACGTGGCCGCCCTCGCCCGTCCGTTCGCGGCGCAGCAGCAGTCCGAGGATGCCCTGCACGGTGTTCTGGGCGGCGAGGGTGTCGGCGAGAGCCAGCCCGAATGCCGTCGGCGGGGAGTCGTTCGACCCGCTGTACCAGGGAAGCCCGGACAGGGACTGGGCGAGCAGGTCCTGGCCAGGTCGGGTGACCCACGGACCGTCGGACCCGTAGCCGGAGATGCTCGCGTAGACGATCCGGGGATTCAGCGCTCTGACCGACGCGTAGTCGAGCCCGAGTCGTTCGATGACCCCCGGGCGGAAGTTCTGGATGAGGACGTCGGCCCGGCTCACGAGCCTCTTGGCCAGCTCGAGGTCCTCCGGGTCCTTGAGGTCGACCGCGAGTCCCTCCTTGCCTCGGTTGAACGCATGGAACGACGCGGCGTCCCCGTCGAGGTACACCTCGCCGATCGCCACCCGTCGGGCGAAGTCCCCGCCGGCGCGCCGTTCCACCTTGATGACACGCGCACCGAGATCCGCCAGTTTCATCGCCGCCACGGGCCCCGCGAGGAATTGACTGAAATCCAGGACGGTGATGCCTGAAAGTGGGAGTTCCGGGTTCAGTGGCACGGCAGGAGTTCCTTTCGGCGGAGAAAAAGTCCGGTCACATCGGCGCATCCGGCGGCGCCTCGCCTCACACCGTTGAGCGCTGTCGCGGGTATCCTTGGCACATGAATGGAGAACCACCCGCGAGCCCCGCGAGGGCGACACAGGCGAGCGTCGCCGCTGAGGCGGGGGTCTCCCAGGGGCTGGTCTCGCGACTCCTCAACGGCGACCCGAGCCTGCGGATCCCGGAGGCGACCCGGGCGCGGATCCTCAGCGCCGCGGCCGGCCAGCAGTACGTCCCCAACCACGCCGGGCGCGCTCTGCGCCGTCGACGCACCGACACGATCGCCCTGCTCGTTCCCGAGTTGGCGAACCCGGTCTTCGCCCCCATCATCGCCGGCGCCGAGCGCGCAGCAACCGAGCGCGGCGCCGTGCTCCTGCTCGCGAGCGCTGCCGCCATGGAAGCCGAGAACAACGCCATCGGCGCCCTCGTTGCCGAGGGCCGGATCGACGGCGTGATCTTCCAGCAGCACGACGTGGCCAGCGAGTCGTGGTTGGCGTCGATCCAGAACCGCCAGATCCACGGCGTGCTGCTGAACTCGACCGCACCCGGTCCGTGGAGCTCGGTGATCCTCGACGACCGCCGCGGCTCCCAGGTGGGAACCAGGGCGCTCGTCGAGCTCGGCCATGAGGACATCGCGATCATCGGAGGCGTCAAGAGCCATCAGAGCGCTCAGCGGCGCTACGCCGGGTTCCGCGACGAGCTTCGCCGGCACCGCCTCCCGGTACGCCGGGAGTGGGTGCTGTGGTCCGGCCTGCACGCGGACGAAGGACGCGAAGGGATGCGGCGCCTTGCCGAGGCGAAGCGCATTCCTTCTGCCGTGTTCGTCAGCAACGTGAACGCCGGAATCGGCGCGCTCAGCCAAGCCCTCGATCTCGGCATCCGGGTACCGCAGGACCTGTCCATCGTCGCCCTTCATGACGCGTGGCCCGCCCAGGACGTGCGCCCGTCGCTCACCACCGTTCGCACGCCACTGGAGCAGATGGGCGAGCTCGCCGTCCGCGCACTGCTGAATCTGACCGGCGGAGGCGCACGGGAGGATCTGCTCGCCACCGAGCCCGCACCAGAGTTGGTGGCGCGTCAGTCCATCGGACCGGGACCCGTGGCGCTCCGCTGACACGAGCTCAGCTCCTCGAGTCATTGGGGGCAGATTCAGCCATCGCCTGCTCCGCAGGCGCCGTGGACGCGGAGTCGTCCACCCGGAACTTCGTGCTGGTCCGCTTCCTACCCGCGACGGTGTAGAGCGTGGCCGCTGCCACCAGGACGACACCCTGGACCAGGTACTGGTAGTTCGATCCAAGATTCAGGACGTTGAATCCGTTGGCGAGGGTGAACAAGATCAATGCACCGATCACCGACTTGGTCACGAACCCGGACCCGCCGAACAACGACGTACCACCCAGAATTGCAGCCGCCAGGACCGTCAGCTCCGTCCCGGTCAGAGAATTCGGGTCCATGGAGTTGAACTTCCCCGCGAAAAGCATTCCTGCCGTCGCGGCGATGATCCCGTTGGCGACGAAGACGCCGATCTTGTAGCGATCGACCCGGATCCCGGAGAGGCGCGCCGACTCGGTGTTGGCGCCGGTGGCATACAGATACCGACCGGGCACGGTGAATCGGAGGAACTGCGCGACGGCGATGACTGCGACGAGCATGACCCACACCGACGTGACCTGCGTGAGGAGGGCGGGGGCTAGCAGCGCGACGATCAAGACCGAACCCGCGAGCGCGCCGAGGCCGATCACCATCAGGTCGACCCGGCCCCTGCCGGGCGGCGCCGTGCGGGCCCGCATCACCGCCCAGACGACGAGCCCCGCACCGATCGTGATCGCGAGCCACTGGGGCATCGCGACACGTGCGGTCGAGATGTTGTAGAAGAAGCGGCTCTCCGGCGTCACGCTCTGACCACCCAGGAGCGCGAGGACCAACCCACGGACGGCAGTCATCGTTCCCAGGGTCACGATGAACGCGTTGACGCCGACCTTCTGCACCAGCAGGCCGTTCACCACACCGATGGCGGCACCGGATCCCAACCCGGCGAGGATCGCGACCACCGGTCCGTTCGAATCCAGCAGGGTGAGCGCGACCGCACCGCCGAGCGCGGCCGTCGACCCGATCGACAGGTCGAAGTTCCCGCTGATGAGCACGAGCGTCATGAAGATCGCGAGCAACGCGATGATCGACGACTGGTCGAGAACATTGCTGACGTTGAGCGTCGACAGGTAGAAGGGCTTACCCCGCGACGCCGACAGCGAGGTGATCAGCACCAGCAGTCCCGCGTACGCATAGACGACGCCTGCCGAGCGGAGCCTCATGGCCGACCTCAGAGATCGAAGGCCCTCATTGGCAATCTTGGAAGCCACGGTCGTCCTTTCAGAGCCCGCTCGCCAGAGCGGTGAGTTCGTGGAGCGATGTCTCGGAGGATGCGAGGTCGGCGATGACCTCACCCCGGCGAATCACGAGGATGCGAGTGCACACGGCCAGGAGCTCTTCGAACTCGCTCGAGACCAGGATCACGCTGCGGGCGTCGGCGCCGAATCGCTCGACGATCTGCAGCAGTTCCGCTTTGGCGCCGACGTCGATACCCACCGTCGGCTCGTCGAGCAGGAGCACCGAGGCCGGGCCCGGCACCCACTTCGCGAAGACCACCTTCTGGGCGTTGCCACCACTGAGCTCGCCCACGGTCTGGTTGACGGAGGAGCATCGGATTCCGAGTGCGCTCCTCGCGTCGTCGGCTCGCTTCTTCTCGTCGGCAGCACGCGGGAAGAACCCGCGAACCGACATCGCCGGAAGGTACGTCGCACTTGCGTTCTTGACGATGTCCCACTCAGGGAAGAGACCCAGCCGATTGCGGTCCTCGGGAATCAGTGCGATCCCGGCCTTCACCGCTGCACGGGCTCCCGAGCGCGCAACGTCCGTGCCGCGCACCCGCACGGCGCCGGAGGCACGCTTGTCCTCACCGAACATCGCCATGAGGAGCTCAGAGCGACCCGAGCCGAGCAGCCCTGCCACGCCGAGGATCTCGCCCTCCCTGAGATCGAAGGACACGGGACCGGCCTGGCCGAGCGGGCGGAGGTCGCGGACCTCGAGAACGACCTCTCCCAACGCGTCGGGGTCGTGAGGGCCCTTCTCCTCCAGCCGCGCGAGGTCGCGACCGAGCATCACGGACACCAGGCCGTCCTGGGTGACGGCCTCCGTGTCCTCCTCCAGGACGAGCCGACCGTCCCGGAGGACGGTGATGCGGTCCGTGAGGTCCAGCACCTCGTCAAGGAAGTGCGAGACGTAGACGAAGGTGGTCCCCTGCGCGGCCAGGCGACGAACGCTCGCAAAGACGACGTCGCGCTCGCGCTGGGTGAGCGAGGCCGTCGGTTCATCCAGGAGGATGAGGTCGGCGCCTCGGGACAAGGCCTGCATCAGGGAGACCATCTGCATCTCACCCACGCTGAGGTCCGACACGACGGCCTCAGGGTCGATGGTGTAGTCGAGGCGTTCCATCAGGCCTTCGAGCTCCGACCTGCGCGCGTTCGCCGTCCACCACGGTCCCGTCGCATGCCCCATGAAGACGTTGTCCAGGACGGACATCGTCGGTGCCAGGGCGGCATGCTGCGGAACCGTGGACAGTCCGGCGCCCAGCGCCTGAGCGGGTCGGGTCCACTCGACGGGCTGACCCTTCCAGCGGACCACACCCGCGGAGCGGGTGTAGATGCCGCCGATGATCTTCAAGAGGGTGGACTTGCCGGCACCGTTCGCACCGACGAGTCCGTGAACCGAACCCGGGCGCACCGCCATGTCGACGCCTTGAAGGACGTTGCTGACGCCGTCGAATGTCTTCGAGACTCCCTGAAGGTCAAGGATCGGCGCGCCCGGGGTCGTGTTCATCGTGGTCGCACTCACCACTGAGGAGTGCAGTCGCCTGCGTTGGCCTTGGTGATCGCCGGGGTCACGTAGAACTCCGACGCGGTGTCCGGCTCCTCGGTGCCCGTGATGATGCCGTACATCTTCTTCACGGCGAGGTAGCCGTTGTCCTCAGGCTTGTAGCAGACCGTGCCGAGGATGGTGCCCTGTTCGACGGCCTCGATCCCGAGCTTGGACCCGCCCACACCGATGACCTTCGCGTCAGAGCTCGCGGCCTTGATCGCCTCCGAGCACCCCACGGCCATGTCGTCGGAGATGGCGTAGAACAGCGCGATGTCGGGGTTGCCTGCAAGCATGTTCTGGCAGGCAGCCAGCCCCTTCTCCTTGCTCCAGTCGCCCGGCTGCTCCGAGACGATCGTGAACTTCCCGGTCTCTTCGAGCGTCGACTTGAACAACGTCGTGCGGTTGACGTTCTCGGCGAAGCCGGCCTGGCCCGTGATGATGCCGACCTCTCCTCCGTCGGGGAGGGCGTCGAGCGCGATCTGCGCGGCCTGGGCGCCGGTGGCGGTCTCGTCCTCGAGAATCGCGAAGGCGAGCTTGCTGTAGTTGTTCGCCGGGTCGTCACCGACGTAGCCGTGGGCCGTGCCGACCGGGATGCCGGCGTTGGCGGCCTGGTCGACGAGCCCGATGGCCGTGCTCGGGGTGATCGGAACCAGCACGATGCCGTCGACGCCCTGCGCGATGAGGTCCTGCACCTGGTTGGACTGCAGGTCCTCCTTGTTCTGCGAGTCGAGCTCGACGAGCTTGATGCCCAGTTCCTCGGCCGCCTTGCGCGCCCCGTTGCCGATGGCGACGGGGAACGTGACGGCAAGCGTCTGGTTCGCGAGACCGATCGTGATGTCCGTCTCCGGTGCGGCCTCGGTGGCCGTCGTCGAGGCGCCGGACGCTTCTGGAGTGTCGCCGCCCGAGCTGCACGCCGCCAGCACGAAGCTGGCAGCACAGACGAGGGCGAGAGGTGCTAGCAAGCGCTTCATTGAGCTTGTTCCCTTCGTTGGGTCCTCAGCGAGATCGAGGTATTTCGAAATACTAGCCAGGTATGGCGTGTTGTCAAGGCCTAGCTCGCCACACGCGGGAAGGCATGGTCCGCGACCGTTGGCGGGTCTGCTGCACGGATAGGTGACACCTTGACCTATCCGTGCAGCAGACCCGGCCGCGCCCCACCGGGATGTCTGCGGCGCGCAGGAAGTACGGGAGGTCCGGGCTGAGCGCTCCCGCGACGAGCGCGGTGGGGACCAGCGGTCGACGGAGGAGAGGCAGGACGGCCGCTGGGTGGGCGAGCGTGCACGGCACGATCGGACCGTACGGCACCGGTGGGGTGGGGCTCCGGAGGCCGGGTGGCCCGACCGGCGCTGCACTACCATCGGCCATGAGTTTCGACGTCGCGGCCGAGGCCTACGACCGGTTCATGGGCCGCTTCTCCGTCCCCCTCGCCCCGTTGATGGCCGACGCCGCCGACGTACGGGCAGGGCAGACCGCGCTCGACGTCGGGTGCGGCCCGGGGGCCCTGACCACCGAGCTCGTCGCTCGGCTCGGTGCGGACGCGGTCACGGCCGTCGACCCGTCCGAGCCGTTCGTGGTGGCCGCCCGCGAGCGGCTGCCCGGGGTCCGGGTCCTCACCGGCGTCGCCGAGGACCTGCCCCTGGCCGACGACTCGGTCGACCGGGCGGCGGCTCAGCTGGTGGTGCACTTCATGGCCGACCCCGTCGCCGGACTGGTGGAGATGGGGCGGGTCACACGGCCCGACGGCCTCCTCGCCGCGTGCGTCTGGGACCACGGCGGCGGGCGGGGACCGCTGTCGCTGTTCTGGCGGGCCGTCCGCGACCTCGACCCGACCGCCCGTGGCGAGGGAGGTGACCGCCCCGGCACCTCCGAGGGTGGGCTGGGTGACCTGTGCCGCCGAGCGGGACTGACGGTCGTCGAGGAGACCTCGCTCACGGTGTCGTCGTGGTGCAGCACTCCGGAGGACTGGTGGGAGCCCTTCGAGCTGGGCGCCGGGCCCGCCGGCGCCTACGTCGCCCACCTCGACGAGGCGCACAGGCAGGCGTTGCGACAGCACTGCATCGGGGTCCTGCCCACGGGCCGGTTCGCCGTGGAGGCGACCGCATGGTGCGTGACCGCCCGGCCGTAAGCGGCAGGTTGTCGGCGACGACGTGCCGCCGGCGCCCGCGAGCGAGCGGCCTTCCGCCTTCGACCAGGGGTGGTCCGGCCTCGCGGCGTCCCTATCGTCCGGATCGTCCGGGACCAAGCGGACGCAGTCTTACTAGGTTTGGCGCGCGTTCGTCCCCGCAAGCGCCACGGTGGCCGCGTCGTCGAATGGTTGTCACCAGCCCGTCCGGTCGACTTGCGGACTGGTTGCGGACCAAGCCCGCTCGACGCCGACGCCCAAAGAGCCGGACACGACCCTGACCAGCACGAACGCCCGCCCAGTTCGCCAACCCTGAGTTCTCGTCAACTTGCGGACTGGTTGCGGACTGAGCAAGCCCACGCAGACGGGTCCGGACGCTGGCCGGCGCCCTGACCAGCACGAACGCTCGGCGACCTCCGGTATGACCAACGGATTCTTCGTCCTAGATCTTGATCTCCATCGACCCCCATCGACCTCGATCAACATCCCTGTGACCTGCACAAACGTGGGCCAGGTGGGGCTTGAACCCACGACCGACGGATTATGAGTCCGCTGCTCTGACCGGCTGAGCTACTGGCCCGCGGCTGCCTACGTTACCGGCGGGAGGCGGGCACCCGGGACCGCGGGCTAGCGTGCAGCCATGGCCCTGCCGCGACGCGCTCCCGCGCCTCCCCCCGAGGCGACCGACCGGATGGACCTCTCCGGCCGGCGCGCGCTAGCCACGGCCGAGCTGACCGACGGCTGGGTCGTCGCGACGGACCACGGCCTGCACGTCCTGTCCGGCGAGACCGTCACGGTGCGCGCCTGGACGGACGTCGACGGCGCGCGGCTCGTCGACACCACCCTCACCGTCACCTGGGTCGACGGCACGCCGCCGACCGCGCTGGCCCTCGTGGACGACCGTCGTGCCCGACTCCCCCGCCTCGTGCACAACCGCGTGCAGGCCTCCGTCGTGCACAGCGAACGCGTTCCGCTGCCGGGCGCCGAGAGCGTGCGGGTCGCGCTCCGGCGCGACACCTCGGGCGCGCTCTTCACGCAGGTCATTGGCACTGGGGCGGTCGACCTGCACGACCCCGAGGTGGCCCGACTCGTCGACGCCGCGGAGTCGCGGGTCCGGGAGGCCGCCGGGCTCTGAGGCCCGGTTTCGGTACGGGCCGAACCATCGGGTAGCATCTGAGCCGCGATCCCGCGTAGCTCAATTGGCAGAGCATCCGACTGTTAATCGGACGGTTACTGGTTCGAGTCCAGTCGCGGGAGCCACCAGCACCGCAGGTCAGACGCATTTCGCTCAACGCGACGTGTAGACCGTGCCAGATACGTGCCAGTACGCGACGGCACCCCGTTGCCATGGTCACCATGGTCACCCGTGGGGCTAGCAAGGCTCATCGCAATCCAGGGTGTAGTCGCGGTCGGGGTGTGATGTCTCAGGAGATCGTGGACTTCATGTCTCGGGACATCGTGGACACGGGGATGTCTCATGACTTCGTGGACAGCGTCGCCCGGGCGGGTCCGTGCCAGCCGCGGCGTTCGGTGGGCTTGGCGTAGGTCGCGATGAGCGTTCCGCCGGGGTCGGTGATCCTCACCGTGGTCGCGTCCCCGGCGAGCCCCAGCGCTGGTGTCGTGCTGCGTGTGAGCCCACGGTGCGGGCACCGGTGACGGCCGCACTGCCATAAGGCCAGGTAAGGCAGCGCTATCTCATCGGGTGCGCTGCCGGACGCCGCGACCCTCAGGTCTTGAGCCCAAGAAACGGGGCGGCTTCGGGACTGACCGCAACACCGTGGTTCAATCGCAGCAACTCGCGACCGAGATTGCTTCGGAATTCAACCGTGCCGCTATCGAGACGCCCTATCATGAGCCCAGTCCCATCTGAGCGCTCGAGGAAGAGCGACTTCCCCTTCTTCAGATCGAACGGAAGGGAGACCTTCTTGACCTCCTCCAGCTTCAGAGTCCGCGTTCGCCCACGCTGACGGACGAGGAGTTGGTCATCCGCGAGCCAAACACGCCGCGGCGGCACCACGAGGAACAGCGCCACCGCAAGCACTGGGGCGCCGATCAGATACCAGATCCTCGCTTCCCCCCCGTCAAGGAGGCCTGCCACCGCCACCAGTCCGGCCACTGATAAGGCGTAGGCACACGAATCCAAGGGTCTCACGTCCCAGGTCTTGTACTTGTCGGACCGACTCGCCGCCTGACTAGACAACTCGCATTCCTCCGCGTGCACGTGGCTGGGAACTCGCCCCCACTGTCGTGTCCCACGTCGAGGCAATGTGGAGATTCACGGCCGAGTATCCAACATAGATGACGTTTACCCTCGTGAGCGCTTGGTGACGACCGCTCTCTCGCGCGGCCTGTCTGGCGGCGCCAAGCGCTCCGCCCTCCAGCAACGCCGTGGACCGGCTTGCGGTCACTGCCGCATCGGCACCAGCCGCGGCCGCCCGACCTGTTCGGATCGCGACGCCCACGCCTCCGAGTGCCACCGTCACCGCGGTGGCGACAAGAGCCGTGGCGGCCGCTTCAGTGTCGCCGCCCAAAGCGTACGCACCGGCCGAGGCTAGGCCGAGGGTGAGGGTCACAACTTGGCACGCGGGAAGGGGGCAGAACCCTGTGATTGCCGAAGCAATGCCAAGCGCACTCCCGAGCCCTCCCCAGTCGAACCTTCCGGTGAGGTCTCGATGATTGATCGGGTCCGTTCGGGTAGACGTAGGCGTTGTCCACGCCGCCTTCGACCGGGTCGGTGGACAGGAACCGTCCGAGGGCGGCGATGTAGACGCGGGCGCCCATTTCGATGGCGGCGAGGGTGCTGGCGTGTTCGTAGAGTTTCTGGTGTTGGCCGACCCAGGCGTTGTCGGCCTGACCGGGCAGGGTGTCGGGGGTGGTGTCGTCGGCGGTGGTGGTGCCGATCGCCCCGGTGGCCTGGTCCAGGGGCTGGCCGAACGGGTCGTACAGCCTCAGTTCCCGGTGCGGCGTCCCGGTGGTGTCCGGCGGTGGTGACCAGGTCGCCGTGGATGTTCGGGTAGGCGTATGTCGCGGTCCCGCTGGTGGGCAGGCTGACCACGACCCCGCCGGCCAGCACAAGGGTGCGGCTCCGCAGCGCGCCGGTCGGGTCGAGGACGAGGTCGGGGCTGTCCCCGTCCGCGGTGAAACCGTACCGCATGGTCGGTTCACCGGTGGCGGCGCGGGCGACGATCCGGTCGGTGGCGTCACGGGTGTAGGTGACGGTCGTGGCACCGACCGTGGTGGCGGTGTGCCGGTTCGCTACGTCGAAGGTGAGCGTCTGGTCGGCCAGGGCGACGGTGTTGCCGTGCGAGTCGTAGGCCAGGGTCGCCCCGGCGGTGGACAGGCTGGTGCCGGTGACCGGGGTGGCACCGGGGTTGGGGTTGGTCACGGTGGTGGCGATCAGCCGGTCGGCGGCGTCGTAGCACGACACCGGCCTCCCTGGCCGAGACCCGCACCCTGGCCACCCTGGTCCAGCTCGCCGAGCAGGCCGACGCCCGGATCGTCCTGGTCGGCGACCACCTGCAGCGCGGCCCGGTCGGGGCCGGCGGGGCGTTCGGGATGCTCGCCCGCCGCGGCCCCACCGCCGAACTGACCACCCTGCACCGCTTCACGAACCCCTGGGAGGCCCGCGCCAGCCTCGAGCTGCGTCACGGCCAACCCCGCGCCCTCGACGCCTACCAAACGCACGGCGCCATCACCGACGGGGACCTGGACGTCGTGATCGACAAGGCCCTGGACGCCGCCGACGCAGCGGCCGCGACCGGTCGGGTCGCGCTGCTGCAGGCAGCGGACCTGCGCACCGTCCGCGAGCTCAACAACCAAGCCCACCAACGCGCCATCCTCACCGGCCACGCCCACTCCGGCGGCGCCCTGCTGCACGACGGGCTGACCGCCGGCGTCGGCGACCGCATCCTGACCCGCCGCAACGACCGACGACCTACGCACCACCGACGGGTACGTGCGCAACGGAGCCCTCTGGGACGTGACCGCCATCGACACCGACGGATCCCTGCACGTCCGCCCCGCGACCCCACCAGCACGCGACGAGTCCCCGCCCGCCCGCGTCCACTCGACGCACCGGACCGACGTCTCACCCCGACCGGCAGGCGCGACGGTGCGCCTGCCCGCGTCCTACGTCGCCGAGCATGTCGAGCTCGGCTACGCGGTCACCACCGCCCGCTCCCAGGGCCTGACCGTCGAGGAGTCCCACACCATCGCCACCCCCGGCATGGCCCGCGAGGACCTCTACGTCGCCCTGACCCGCGGCCGCGACCACAACCACCTCTACGTCGCGACCGACCAGGACGGCGAAGACTGCCGCCCACCCGTCGGCGAGACCCACGCCCGCGCCCTGGCCGCCCGCGAGGTCCTGAACCAGATCCTGGCCACCAGTCACGCCGAGCTCTCGGCCACCGAGACCTGGACCACCTACCACCCCCTGGACCACGCCCCCGTCCCCCCACCAGGACGACCAAGAACCCAGTCACCCCGCTACATCGCACAGCTCCAAGACGCCGGCCGCCTGCTCCGACCCCGCCCGACCCCGACCTTCACCCACACGCCGCCCACCCCCGCCCCGGGCTACGGCAGAGACGCGATCGGCCGATGACCACCACCCGGCCGCGCGGCCCACCCCCCGACGACGACACCCACGCCCACCCGCCCGCACCCAGGAGAACCACCATGGCCCTCACCACCACCGACCCCCGCCCACCCTTCCTGACCGTCGCCCAAGCCGCCGACGAGCTCGCCGTCACCGAACGCTTCATCCGCAAACTCATCGCCGACGGCCAGCTCCGCGCCGTCAAGGTCGGCGTCCGAGTCGTCCGCATCCGCCGCACCGACCTCGAGGACCTGCTGCGGCCCGCCCGCGTCGTGCCTCGGCTCGGACGACGATGAGCAACGCGACGCCGACAGTCCGCGCTCCCTGGCCCTTCTTCCAGGCGCTACGGATCCGGAACGGGACGTGATCCGCGCGGGCACGCCTCGACCCTGGTATGGTATCTACTTAGATACGAAGCGAGGTGAGCCCGTGACGGCGGCAGAACTGCTGAGCGACGCCCGGCGACGAGCCGGGTTGTCCCAGCACGCCTTGGCACAGCGAGCGGGCACGTCCCGCGAGCGGGTCTCCGCCTACGAGCACGGCCACACCTGCCCCACCGTGGCCACCGCCGAGCGCCTGCTCGCCGTGACCGGGCACCACCTCGTCGCCGAGCCGCGCGTCGAGTTCGTCCGCCGCGAGACCGGCAGGGGACGCACCGTCGCGGTCCCCATCCAGCTGCCCCGCCTGCCCGCGGATCACGCCCTGGCGACCGTGGCCCTGCCCGTTCACCTCAACTGGACCCAGCCGGGCCGGACCTTCCACCTCGCCGACCGATCCGAGCGCGCCCGCGTGTACGAGGCGGTGCTGACCGAGGGCGGGCCCGAGGACGTCCTGCGGTACCTCGACGGCGTCCTGCTCGTCGACCTGTGGGACGAGATGGTCCTTCCCCGCGGCGTCCGGCAAGCGTGGGAGCCACTGATCGAGGCCGCACGCGAGCCGGCAGCATCATGACCGGGAAGCGGGCAGAGGCGCCGACGGGCTTCCAGATCGAGGTCGCCCAGCTCTTCTTCTCCCTGCCGGCAGCGGACTCGTTCCTGCTCGCCGGCGGTGCCGCCCTCCTGGCCCAGGGGCTGACCAGTCGCCCGACCCAGGACCTCGACCTGTTCACCCGACAGGCCGGCGACGTCGCCAAAGCCCGCGACGCCTTCGAGCACGCGGCCACGGCACGCAGATGGCGCGTCGAGCCCATCCGTCAGGACGGCGACTTCTGCCGCCTGCTGGTCCACGGGCCCGAGGACCTGCTGGTCGACCTCGCCCTGGAAGCCCCGCCGATCCTCGCGGCGACGATGAGCATCCTCGGGCCGACCTTCGCTCCGCAGGAGCTGGCCGCTCGCAAGGTCCTCGCGCTCTTCGATCGCGCGGCCGCCCGCGACTTCGCCGACATCTTCGAGCTCTCCGAACGCTAAGACCCGCCGACCCTCTACCGCCTCGCACGTGACCAGGACGCAGGCGTCGAACCCGCCGTGCTCGCCGAGATGATCGGCTACCTCGACCGGTACACCGACGCAGACATCCCGATGGATGGCGCGCACGTGAGCGACCTCCGGCGCTTCTTCGCCGAGTGGGCCACGACCCTCCGCGGGGAGGCCCAGGACGGCACCGCCTGAAGCCCGCCGGGCGTGCCACGTCCCGGTCGAGCGAGAGCGCGACGCGCGTAGCGTGCACTGTGTGAGCCCCGCGCGCGACTGGCTACACCCGTTCCGAAACCCATGTAGTCAGCCGCTTATGGCATGCCGCCGTCGCCCCCTCACGTGCCACCCGTGGCTCTCGGTCGACGTCCGTCCGGTCGGGCGTGCTCAGCCCACCTCGTCGGTCTCGGTGGTGAGCCGCGCGATGTGCAGGGCGAGATAGGAGACCTCGTCCTCGGTGAGGGCGGCTCCGAGCCGCAACCCGAGGAGTTCGGCGAGCCGGCGGGCGGCGTCGGCAGCCCGCGGGTAGGCCCCGCGGATCGCCGCGCCGATCGCCGAGTGCTCCTCGGTGAGCTGCCGGTGCTGGTGGATTCGCACGAACAGGTACCGCAGGTGAGTGACGAACCGCCCCACGCTGACGCTGCCCGGGTCGAGTCGCCGTCCGTACGCCTGTTCGATCACCGTGATCATCTGCTGGATGGCGCCGGTCATCGTGTAGGTGTAGGACAGGTCCCCTGTGGCGAACCCCGCATTGACCAGGTGCAACGCCAGGCCGACCGCTTCGGCCTCGGGGAGCTGGGTGGTACTGCGCGCATTGATGGCGGCCAGCAGGTCGCGGGCCCGGCTGTACTCGTCGGAGTAGAGGTGCTGCACCTCGGCGAGGAGCGGGTACTCCAGGTCCATCCCGATCGCCACCCGGCGCAGCGCGAAGCTGACGTGGTCGGCCACCGCGATCACCAGCGCCGGGTTCTCGCCCACCGCGTCCAGCCCCACCTCGGAGAGCGCGTCACTGACCAGCTGGATGTGTTCGGGCGGAATGCCGGAGAGCAGGTGCGCGAGGTGCTCGGGGTCGCGCCCGTCGGACGGGACGAAGGTACGCACCACCCGGGTCTCGTCGATGACCTGGCCCGGCCGGGCCTGGAAGCCCAGGCCCCGGCCGGTCAGGATCACCTCTCCCCCGGCCTCGTCCAGCGCGAGGACGAGGTTGTTGTTGAAGACCCGCAGGATCTCCATCTCAGGCTCCGGTAGGAGCGATCACGGGCGAGCTCCTCTCAGGGCGTCACGTCAATGATGGGGCCGCCCAGCGCCACCGTGTCCACCGTGCGCGGGGTGACCGCGGTCAGTGTCGCGGTGTTGATCACGACCACGATCGTGGTGGTGTCGTAGCCCGCGGCCCGCACGCCGTCCAGATCGACCGTGGCCATCAGGTCCCCGGCCTCCACGCGCTGGTGCTGCCGCACGTCCAGGTTGAAGTACTTGCCCGCCAGTCGGACCGTGTCGATGCCGACGTGCACCAGCACCTCGACCCCGTCGTCGGTCTTGATCCCGAACGCGTGACCACTGTCGGGAACCGTGACGAGCACGCCCGAGACCGGTGCGGTCACGTGACCGTCGGACGGCTCGATGCCGATGCCGTCGCCGAGAGCCTTGGACGCGAACACCCTGTCGTTGACCAGCTCGAGCGCGATCACCGTGCCGGCGACGGGGGCCAGCACCACCTCGGTGCGCTCGAGGGTCGCCACCCGGCCTCCGGCGACCGGCAGAACGGCCGCCGCGTGCGCGCTCGAGGCCTCGACGGTGCGGGTCCGCTCCATGGCCCGGTCGAAGTCGGCCTGGGCGCGCTCAGCCTCCTCCTCGGCCTTCTGCTCGGGAGTGCGGTAGTCCGAGATCAGCACCAGGATCATCGCTGTGGCGAACGCCGCGGCGATCGAGATGACGTACACCCACATCGGGGTGAACACCGGGATGGTCAGCAGCGAGGTGAAGGCGAACACCTCGGTCGTGACGCCGCCGCTCGACCAGCCGAGCAGGCCGGTGAGGAGGCCGCCCACCAAGCAGCCCACCAGCATGCGCGGGTAGATCCGCTTGAAGCGCAGGTGGATCCCGTAGAGCGACGGCTCGGAGATGCCGCCGAGCAGGCCCGCGGCCAGCGCGCCGGTCGCGATCCCCTTCATCTCGGTGTTGCGGTTGCGCCGGGCGATCAGCAGCACGCCGGCGGTGGCGCCGAAGCAGGCGAAGTTCCACGAACCCATCGGGCCCTGGATGAAGTCGAAACCGAGGGTGTTGATGTTCACCAGCATCAGCGCGTTGAGCGGCCAGTGCAGGCCCAGCGGCACCAGGAACGGGTAGAGCAAGGGAATGAGGATGGCGAACACGATCGGTGCGTTGGAGTTCAGCGACGCCAGCCCGCCGCCGAGTCCGTTGCCCAACCAGATGCCGAGCGGGCCGACCAGGAATGCGGTCACCGGAATCATGATCAGCATCGAGAAGAAGGGCACGAAGACCATCTGGAGGTTCTCCGGGAAGACGCGCTTGAGCGCCTTGTAGACCACCGAGAGCAGAGCGACCATGATCAGCGGCACGAACACCTGGCCGCCGTACTCGTTGAGCTGCATCGGCAGGCCGAAGATGTCCGCCACGCAGGACTGCGTGCCCAACAGCTCGTTGGTGGTGCACACGGTGCCCAGGTTCTCCACGGCATTCGCCGAGGAGAGGCTGATGAACTGGGGGGTCATCATCGCGGCCATGATGGTCGCGCCGACCCAGGGGTCGACGTTGAGCTTCTTGGCCGCGTTGTAGGCGACCATGATCGGCAGGAAGTAGAAGACCGCGCGCCACATGGCGTCCACGAAGATCCAGCCCGCCGACTTGTCGGCGGACCGGAAGTCGACGAGGCCGAACGCGTCCAGGACCGCCGCGAACGCGATGATCAGGGAGGCGCCGAGCAGCACGCCGAGCAGCGGACGGAAGGAGTCGGAGAGGTACTCGAAGAAGGAGTCCAGCCAGGCGAACTTGCCGCGGGCCTTGGCGCGCTCGCGTGCCTTCACATCCGCGTCGGACACGCCCTTGCCCACGCCGCTCATCTCGGGCAGGTTCATGATCTGGCTGAAGGTGGATTGGACGGCGCCGCCGATCACCACCTGGTAGCGATCGCCGCTCTGCGGCACGGCGCCCAGTACTCCGGGGATCTTCTCCACGGCCTTCTGATCGACGCCCGAGGCGTCCCGCAGCTCGAAGCGAAGCCGCGTCGCGCAGTGGGTGAGGCTGAGCACGTTGCCCGCCCCTCCCACCCCTGCCACGATCTGTTCGGCGGTGCTCGGTCTCGTTGCCGACTCCATTGTCTTTCCTTCCCGGAGAACTGTGGAAGGGCACAAAAAAAGACCCGAGGTGCACATGATGTGCGCCTCAGGTCTTGCCCCGAATTGGGTAACAACCCTGTCTGGTCCTGCGGGGAGAAGAGTAGCACTACCGACCGGGCCAGGGGTAGACCCTGCATCGACCGTAGCCTCGGGCGGTCGGCCGGGCGCGGCGCGCGGCGACCGCCGCGCGCCGGCCCAGGCCTGATGGTCACGGGCGAACGCGTCCCCCGCCGGCCTCCCTGCCGCCCGCGGCCGCGACGCCCGCGGTGACGGTGCCGGCGGTCTGGCCGCCGACGGTCACCGTGTATGTGGCGCCGTCGACGACCTCGGCCGTCGAGAGGACGACCGACTGGAAGCTCTTGACCGAGGTGACCTCGGCGATCACCGAGCCGCTCTCGTCGAGCACCTGGACGCTCTCCCCTGCCCCGTAGGCCTGGTCGAGCGAGACGCTCAGCCAGCCCTGCCCCGACTCCGCGTCGGGCGAGACGGCCATGCCGGTCATCCCGACGGCGATGATCGTCCCGCCGTTCACGACCACCGAGCCGTTGGCGTCCAGCGCCCCCTCACGGTCCAGCGGCGAGCCGAAGACCGTGGCGGTGCCGCCGGTGACCAGGATCGAGCCGTTCGAGTCGATCCCGTCGCCCTCGGAGTCGACCGTGGTCTCCCCGCCGGTGATGGTGACCATCGCGCCGTCGTCGGCCTCGACGACGCCGCCGATGTCGGTGGTGGTGCTGGTCCCGCTGGTGGCGTTGATGCCGTCGTCGCTCGCGGTGACGTCGAGAGTGCCGCCCTCGATCGTGACGTAGTAGGCCTCGAGGCCCTCGTAGGAGTTCTCGACGACGGTGGTACCGCCCGAGACGACGACGTTCACCTCGGCCTTGAGCCCGTCGTCGGTCGCGTCGAGCGTCAGCTCGCCGCCCGTGACGACGACGTCGGTCTGCGCCTGCACTCCGTCGTCCCCGGTGACCAGGTCGATCGTGCCGCCGGCGATGAGCACGTACCCGCGGGTCTCGTCCTCGTCCTCGTCGGACTTCAGGCCGTCGCCCCCGGCGTCCACCGTGACGGTGCCGCCCTCGATGGTCAGGGAGTCCTTGCCGCGCAGGCCGTCGTCGCCCGCGGTGACGGTGAGGTCCCCGGAGAGCACCATGAGGTCGTCGTGGCTCGTGATGCCGTCGTTCTGGGTGCTGGTCACGGTGAGCGACCCGTCGCCGGTGATCGTCAGGTCCGCGTCGCTGAACAGCGCGGCGTTGGCCTCCTCGTCGTCCCCGGTGGAGGTCAGCGAGTTGCTGCCGGTGAGGGAGACGACGACGTCCTCGGCGGAGAGGACAGCGATCGCGGCGCTCGTGTCGATTGGTGATCTCGGCGCCGTCGAGCACCAGGGCCACGACGTCCTCGTCGGCGGTGTCCACGACCACCTGGCCGTCGAGCTGCCCGGTGAGCACGTAGGTGCCGGCCGTGGTGATCGTGACGGTCGAGCCGTCGACCGTGACCCCGTCACCGTCCGCCGTGGCGGTGGAGCCGTCGAGCGTGACGGTCACGGCCCCGTCCGTCGACCACTCGTCGTCGTTGACCGTCGTCGAGTTCGCGTTGGCGGCGAGGACCTCGGTGGCCACCTCACCGGTGGTGAGGTCGGCGGTCGTCACGGTGGTGCTCGCGGCGGTGCTCGCGCTGACCGCGCCGGCCTCCTCGACGGTGGACGAGCATCCGGCCAGGAGGAGCCCTCCGACGAGGACCGTGCTGAGGATGGCGGGGGTGAGTCTCGTGCGCTTCATGGTGGGGCTCCTTGGATGCTGTCGTGGGGTTCGCGCCGTGCGCGGTGGCGATGTGACCATCCGATCGCCCCGGCCTTTGACCGCCCTGTGAGCCGTCCATGAGCCGGCCGTGCGTCCCGCCGGGCCCACCAGGGTCAGGCCAGACCCCAGGGGGCCGGCCGGCCGGGCGGCCGATGCCGCGGGTCGCCCCCTCCGACGGGCTGGTTCTCGGGCCGGACCTCGAGCACCGGGAAGGTGCCGTCCCAGTCCGGCCGCAGCCGTCGGATGCGCTCCTCGAGCGGCGGATGGGTGGCGAAGGCCGAGCTCACGGCGGTGCTGAGGAAGAGGTGGCTCGTCTCGGTGGCGTGCACCGACCGGATCCGGTTGGTCGCGCCCAGGGCGCCGATCTTGATCAGGGCGTCGCCCAGGCCCGACGGGTCTCGGGTGTACTGCACCGCGGAGGCGTCGGCGAGGTACTCCCGCTGGCGCGAGACGGCGGCCTGGACGAGACGCGCGAACAGCACCCCGACCGCCCCGACGACGACCAGCCCCAGCCCGGCCACCACGAGCACCATGCCCGCGTCACCGTCACGTCCCCGCCGCCGCGGCGTCAACCACGACCCGACGAGCAGGATGCGGCCGAGAACAGCCACGGCGGCGATGCCGAAGACCCAGCCGATGAGCCGGGTGTTGATCCGGGTGTCGGCGTTGCGCAGGTGGGACATCTCGTGGCCGATCACCCCCTGGAGCTCGCGGCGGTCGAGGTGCGTCAGGGCTCCTCGGGTCACCCCGATCGCGGCGGTCTCGGCGGTCGGTCCGGCCGCGAAGGCGTTGATGCTGGGCTCGTCGTCGAGGACGAACACCGCGGGCATCGGCATCCCCGAGGCGAGGGCGATCTCCTCGACCACATGGTGGAGACGTTGCTCGCCGGGATCGTCACCTCCCTCGCCGATCTGCCTGCCACCCAGCGACTCGGCCACGTAGGCGCCGCCGCCACGGCTGATCTGGGCCGACTTGACCAGTGCGGCGCCCGCGATGCCGACCACGGTCAGCGGGGCGGCGATCGCGAGCGCGGTGAGCGGCTGGACAGTGCTCGAGGCGAGGTAGAGCACGAAGGTCATCAGTGCGGTCACCACAGCGGCGAGGGCCACGACGCCGAGCACGAGCAGGACGACGAGTCGGCCCGTGTGCTGCTCGGCCTCGTGCTGGCGGGACTGGAAGTCCATCATCGTGCCTTCTGCTGGAGGGCCAGGGTGTCGTCGAACGACACCGTGACGTTCTCGCGCTTCTCGGACGTGTCGTCGAGACCGAGGTAGGCGCCGTCGTGGAAGCCGAGCGGGGCGGCGATCACCACGGGCGGGAAGGAGGCCTTGTAGGTCTGGTAGGTGTTGACCTGGTCGTTGTAGTTCTGACGTGCGAACGCGATCTTGTTCTCGGTCGTCGTGAGCTCTTCGGTCAGCTGCCTCATGGTCCGGTCGGCCTTCAGGTCCGGGTACGCCTCGGCGACGGCGAGCAGGCGCCCCAGGGCGCTGCCCAGCGCACCCTCGGTGACACCCAGCCGGCCCATCGCCGCGAGGTTCTCCGGGTCCCCGGAGACGTCGAGGCGAGCCTGTGTCGCTGCTCCGCGAGCCTCGACCACGGCCTCGAGCGTCGCCCGCTCGTGACGGAGGTAGCCCTTGGCGGTCTCGACGAGGTTGGGGATCAGGTCGTGACGGCGTTCCAGCTGCACGTCGATCTGGGCGAAGGCGTTCCGCACGCGCTCGCGCAGGGTCACGAGCCTGTTGTAGATGCTGACCCCGACGAGGCCCGCGAGGGCGGCCAGGACAACGACGAGGATGAGGAAGGTCAGCATGGGAGTGCCTTTCGTCTCGGCATGAGGTCACGTGCTCTCATGCCGACACGGTGCGTCAGTAGCTTCGCTCCCCGCTGTGGACCATCTGAGGGGCACCTGTGACCTTGATCCGCGCAGGCGCACTGCCCGGGATCGCGCCGGCATCGCCGCCGTGGCCGGCACGATCACCACGGTGCGCCGGTACCGGGACCTAGCGCAGCGCCGCGAGCACGACGGCAGTGACGATGCCGTTGTTGAGCGCATGCAGGGCCAGCGGGGCCCACAGCGTCGAGTGCGCACGCGCCAGCAGAGCCGCACCGAGCCCGATGAAGAACTGAAGCACGATGACCGGCGGCGCGACGTGGACCAGGCCGAACGCCAGCGCTGAGCCGACGACGGCGAGCGCGGTGCCGAGCCGCTGCTCGAGCCAGCCGTAGATCACTCGACGGAAGAGGATCTCCTCCAGAGCGGGAAGCAGCAGGACCATGCACACCTGGGTGGCCACGAGACCGGCCACCCCGAGCGTGAGAGCCTCGGCCGTGCTCGCCGCACGAGGGCCGGACGGACCGAGCCCCGCCAGCGTCCCCGCGACGATCGTCAGGAGCAGCGCCGCGGCCCACACCAGGGGCACTTCCCACCACAGGTGCACCAGCGAGCGGACGCCTCGAACGAAGCCGAGATCCCGCCAGGACCATCCCCGCAGAATGAGGGCCCTCCAGGCCGCGACGCCGGCCACGACGGTGGCCAGCGGAACGATCAGGCCGAGGAGCCAGTCGTGGCCGAGAGCGGTGCTCGCCACCACGACGAGGACGGCGGCGGCGGCCGGCGCCAGCACGATGGCCAGGAGCGCAAGGACGACGTCCTTCCCCGTGACACGCCGCGGGAAGAGCAGCGGTCGAGGCGGGCGCGCGGGAAGGGGCGGTGCAGCGGAGCCTGGCGGCAGGGGCGACTGCGTCACGACGCGACCCTAGCGACTCGCCCCGGGGGGGGAGGCACCCGTCTGCGGCCCGCCCACGCCGACCGCCGGTTCGCGGCGGTGGGACCTCGGGCGCCGCGGTGAGCTGTCGGACGCGAACGACCCCGGCCCCTCCGTACGGAGGAACCGGGGTCGTCGTGGTCAGGCGCTGCGGGGACTAGTCCGCGTTGACCGCCTGCAGGAGCCCGTAGAGCTCGTCGACCGTGGTCGCGTCCACCATCTTCTGCGCCTCATCCGGGTCGGAGAAGAGGATGGCGATCTTGGACAGGATGCTCAGGTGCTCGTCGTTCACGCCGGCGATGCCGACGACGATCTGCACCTCGCCCTGGCCCCAGTCGATCGGGCTGTCGTAACGGACCAGGCAGACCGCCGAGTGCTGGATCGAGTCCTTGGCCTCGTTCGTCCCGTGCGGGATGGCCAGCGAGCTGCCCATGTACGTCGACACCTTCTGCTCACGCTCGAGCATCGCGTCGACGTACGCCGGGGTGACGGCGTCCGAGGAGACGAGCAGGGCACCCGCCTCGCGGATGGCCTCCTCCTTCGACCGGGCAGCGCCCGAGGCGACGATGAGGTCCCGGGTGAGGATCTCTCTCACGGAGTGCCCTCCTTCCCGAGGTCCTGGCTCTCCTTGGCCTCGGCCACGACGTCGTCGTAGACGGGGCTGTTCATGAAGTTGTCCACCGAGACGTGCTCCGACTCGGGCGACTGGTGCCGGGCCCGCGGGGTCAGCTCACGCTGGCTGATCACGAGGTCGGCGCCGGGCTCGAGGCTCGCGACCGCCTTGTTGACGACGGTCACCCCGGTGACACCGGCCTTCTTCAGCTTGTCCCGCAGGACGCTGGCGCCCATCACGCTGGACCCCATGCCGGCGTCGCAGGCGAAGACGATGAGCTCCATCGGACGGGTACGGACCCGGGTGGTGCCGTCGGCCGCGTGGACCGTGGCCCCGCCGCCGAGCGAGGACAGCGCGTCGCTGCTCTTGCCCTTGTTGGCCTCGGTCTGGGCGATCGCGGCGGACAGGTCGCCGCCGCCGGCCGCCAGGTCACGCTTGCGCGAGGCCCGCAGGATCACGCCGGCGATGAGGAAGGTCACGGCGGCGGAGAGCACCACGGAGAGGATCACGCCCAGGTAGCTGCCCCGAGGGGTCTGAGCGAGCACCGCGATGATGCTGCCGGGTGCGGCAGGTGCCCGCAGGCCGGAGCCGAAGATCGCGTTGGTGGCCACACCGGTCATGCCGCCGCCGATCATCGCGACGATGAGGACCGGCTTCATCAGCACGAACGGGAAGTACACCTCGTGGATGCCACCGAGGAACTGGATGATGATGGCGCCGGGGGCCGAGGCCCGAGCGGTGCCGACACCGAACAGCGCGAACGCGAGCAGCAGGCCGAAGCCCGGGCCGGGGTTCGCCTCGACGAGGAAGAGCAGCGAACGGCCGGTGTCGACCGACTGCTGGATGCCCAGCGGGACGAGCGTGCCGTTACCGATGGCGTTGTTGAGGAACAAGCACCTTGGCCGGCTCGACGATGATGCTCATGAGCGGCAGCAGGTTGGCGTCGGCCAGGGCCTGGACGCCGTTGCCGAGCCAGGTGCTGACGTTCGAGACGAACGGCGCGATCCCGAAGAAGGAGACGATCGCGAGCAGCATGCCGAGGATGCCGGCGGAGTACATGTTGACGAGCATCTCGAAGCCGGGCTTGATCTTGCCGTGCCAGATGCTGTCGACGTGCTTCATCAGCCAGGCGGCCAGCGGGCCGACGATCATGGCACCGAGGAACATCGGGATCGTGCTGCCGACGATGACACCCATCGTGGCGATCGAGGCCACGACGCCGCCGCGCTCGCCGTAGACGATCCGGCCGCCCTGGTTCGCGATGAGCAGCGGCAGCAAGTAGATGATCATCGGGCCGACGAGGCCGAGGTACTGGGCGAAGGTCGTGCCGTCGTCCGCCGTGGCCAGCGCGGTGGCCGCGCCCTGCCAGGCGCCGACGGCGTCGGCGTTGCCGAAGCCGCCGAGGATGCCGTTGGGCAGCCAGCCGGCTGAGATGAACAGAGACGTGATCAGACCCCAGGCGATGAATGCCGGGAGGTTCGGCATGATCATGCCGGTCAGGAAGGCTCCGAAGCGCTGGACGTGGAGCTGTGTGGCCTTGCCTCTGGAGAGGGTGGGGGGAGGTGCTGCGGCTGTGCTCATCGTTGTGTACTCGCTCTCTTCTTGACGGATCTGCTCTGAGCCGTCGAGGGGTGCTGCCGGGCGGGTGCTGAGAGTGGTGCCCAGTTCTGCTTCGGTCGTGCGGAGGCAAGCCCCCCGATCGCTGCCAGAACTAGATTGTGGCCCTGATCACTCCTGAGCGCAGGAGTATGCGCACAGGGCGTGTCGCCGGCACCGATCGCAGCACGCCGAGAGGTGATCCGACGGGGTGCGTGCTCCGGCGCGCGTGACGATATCCCCCCGGTGCGCGCCCGACCCGCGGACGCACGGCGCTCGGCGCGTGCACGGGGGTGCGTGCTGTGAGGACTCCTGGTGCGCATGGAGGCGTGCAACCTTCCCTCGAACACATCGGTGTGCTGGCTGGTGAACCGGTGGCGACAGGCTAGGACACACGATGCACATTTGTCCAGCACATCTGTTCACACGGAAGTGGGCGGGCGTGAAGGACCACCCGGGCGAACCCGGCCGGTGCCGCGCCGTGCCCGGACCGCTCCCCCAGCGCCGTCGCCCTAGGCCAGGCGGCTGGCGAGCGAGTGGTAGAGCGGGATGCCCACCGCAAGGTTGAACGGGAACGTGACGGCCAGCGACGCGGTGAGGGCGTGGCCGAGGTTGGCCTCGGGCAGGGAGACCTCCACAGCTGCCGGCGCGGCGATGTAGGACGCGCTCGCCGCCATCGCACCGAGCACGGCGGCGCCGCCGACCGAGAGGCCGGCCAGGGTGCCCAGGGCCGCGCCGAGCGCCCCGGCCGCCAGCGGCATGGCGACCGCGAAGCCGACCAGGAACGGCCCCGTCCGGCGCACCTCCCGCAACCGGTGCCCGGCGGTGATGCCCAGGTGGAGCAGGAAGAGCACCAGCACGCCGGCGAACGGGGTGACGAACACCGGGGCGACCAGCTCGCGCCCGGCCGGACCGGCCACCGCCCCGATGGCGATCCCGCCGAGCAGCAGGAGCATGCTCGACCCGGCCAGCACCTCGGTCACCGCGCCGCGCAGGCTGCCGCCCTGCCGGACCCGGTGGGCGATGGCGAGGGCGATGAGGATGCCGGGGATCTCGAGCACGGCGACCAGGGCGGGGAGGAACGCCTCGGGAGCCGTGACGCCGACCGCGGTGGCGAACGCCAGGGCGGCCGCGAAGGTGACGGCCGAGACCGACCCGTAGTGCGCGGCGATCCCGGCGGCGTCGACGACGGAGAACCTGCCCCAGCGCTGCAGCACGAGGTAGGCGACCACCGGGATGACCGCGCCGAGGACGAGCGTGGCCGCCACCGGGCCGACCAGGTCGCGGGGCGGCGCGGTGGCGAGCGCCGCTCCACCCTTGAGCCCGATGGCCAGCAGCAGGTAGGAGGAGAGCAGCTTCGCCGCGCCCGCCGGGATGTGCAGGTCGCTGCGCACGAGGACCGCCACGATGCCGAGGAGGAAGGCCAGGATCGCCGGATGGGTGAGGTTGGCCAGGGCCAGGTCCATGCTGGACATGTCGGTCCGATCTGCGCGGGCCCGCCATAAAGGCAAAGCAATGCATGGTTTGTCGTGCACATGTTGGCACAACGACGGGTCGGCGGACAACGTGACCTGATGCACAAGCCATGGTTGGCGTGACATGCTTCGAGACGGCCGGGGCTTCCGGACCGGAGAGGAGCGGTGGCGGTGACGACGAGGGAGCTCCCCGCATGGACGTTCCTCACGAACCACGGGCACGTGCTCATCTGCGTCGCCACGGACCCGGACGCGCGGATCAGCGACGTCGCCGACCGGGTCGGGATAGGGGTGCGGGCCGCTCAGGGGATCCTCAACGACCTCGTCGAGGCGGGCTACGTCACCCGGACGCGGCAAGGGCGCCGGAACCGATACGGGGTCAACCCCGACCTCCGGCTCCGGCACCCGCTGGAGGCGGAGCACCGGATCGGCGAGCTCCTCGCGACGTTGGCCGACTGACCGCGGTCACGCGCCGGCGGCACGCGCCGCCGCAACCGATCAGATCAGCTCCCCACGCGCAGGGCACGGTGCCAGGACTGGGTGACGTAGGAGGTCACGAACCCCGTCGACTCGTAGAGCCCGACCGCGCCCGTCGGCGAGTCGGCGTCCACCTCGAGCCCGACGCGGTCGCGGCCACGCTCGGCGGCGTCCGCGACCACCGCGTGCAGCAGGGCCCGCGCCGCACCTCGGCCGCGGGCGGACCGGAGCACGCCGAGGTAGGCGATGTAGCTGCCGTCGGGTCTCCCGTCGCTGCCGGCGGCCACGGTGCCGACCAGCGCACCGGCCGGCCGAGGGGAGCCGCTCGGGCCCGTCGACGAGCTCGGCGATCCACCAGTGGTCCCACCGGTGGCCTGGGTCCTCGCGCAGTCGCGCCAGGAACTCGGCGAAGGTCTCCGGGTGGTAGTTGAAGTGGTCGGTGAACGCCTCCTCGAGGACGTCGTGCACGGTGCGGAGGTCGGCCGCGTCCGGCATGCCGTCCGCCGCGCGGCCCACCCGGCGGACGACCAGGTCGGGGTGGGCCTCCGGCCGGGCCGACGGTGCGGCATCGGCCACCGTGACCGGGCGGCTCATCTGGAACCAGGTCCGTCTCCGGGCGAAGCCCGCCGTCGCGAGCCAGTGCTGCTGCCTCGGGTCGTCGGCGAAGGCGCCGCTGTCGACCTGCGTGCCGGCCAGACCGCGCCGGCGGGCGAGTGCGGCCGCGGCGTCGGCCGCCCAGGCGAACAGCGCGCCCGCGAGGACGTCGGCGAGCGGCCTCGCGAGCTCGGGGTCGACGACCACCGAGACCAGGACCCGGCCGGCCGCCCGGTCGTGCACCGTGCCCCAGGCGCGGGCCGCGCCGCCAACGTCGCGGACGAGCAGGTGCCGGCGCACCTGCGCACCGCGACCGGCGACCTCCACCTGGACGTCGTCGAGCGCCGCGGAGGGCCAGCCGCGCGCGGCCGCCTCGTGGCGGCACAGCAGCGCGTGCAGATCCCCCGTGTCCGGGGCCTGCGGGGTGAGCACCCGCCACCCGTCGGGGAGGGCGGCGAGCGGGCCGGTCGCACCGGGAGGAACGGGCACGGGCGGGTCGTCGGACGGCGGGCTCACTCGTCGATCCTGCCGCACGCGCGCGGCGGCTACCCGGAGACCGCCATCAGCGCGACGCCCAGCGCCGCGGCCCCGAGGCAGGCGAGCGTGGTGCCCGTCGCGTTGGCCAGCGCGCGCCGAGCCTGACCCGCCTGGACGAGGCGGACCGTCTCGACCATGGCGGTGCTGAACGTCGTGTACCCCCCGCAGAAGCCCGCCATCGCCGGGACCGACCAGCCCGGCCCGAGGCCGTGGTAGGCCACCGCACCGGCGAGCAGGCCGATGAGGGCCGAGCCGGTCACGTTCACCACGACCGTGGCGAGGGGGAACCCCGTGCTCCACCGGGTACGGATCGCGCCGTCGACGACGAATCGGGTCGCGGCCCCGAGCCCGCCGAGCAGTGCGACGAGGAGAAGCGTCGTCATCGGGCGGGCTCGAACCGCCAGGCGCGGCGCCGCGCCGCCAGGACGATCCCGGCGAGGCAGGCCCCGAAGCCGAGGACGAGGGAGACCACGGCGTACCCGAGGGCGGTCGCCACCGCCCCGTCGGCGAGCAGCCGCTCGAGCTCGAGGGCGAGGCTGGAGAAGGTCGTGAACCCGCCGAGCACGCCGGTGCCCAGGGCCAGCCGGAGCACCTGGATCCGGCCGCCCTCCTCCCCGCGCCGGACGAGCGTCTCGAGCAGCGCTCCCAGCAGGAACGCTCCGAGCAGGTTGGCGGCGAGCGTCCCGAGCGGCCAGCCCCCGACGGGCGTCAGGACGTGCCCGAGCCCGTACCGGGCAGCGGCGCCGACGGCCCCGCCGAGGGCGACCACGGCGACGAGGGCAGGGCGCAGGTGCGCGTGCCGACTCATCCGGACGTCGTCGGGACGACCGTCACCGGAACGGGCTGGGTGTGCGCGAGGTGGCCGGCGAGCGAGCCGCCCACCATCTGGTTCATCCACCCGGCGAGCCCGGGACGGCGGGCGCCCAGCACGATCAGCCAGGCGTCGTGCTCGATCGCCGCAGCGGTCAGTCCGCCGGCGATGTCGCCGACGCCGTACTCGAAGCGCCACGGCCCGGGGTGGACGGCGAGCTGGACGTCGAGGGCCTCGGCCAGCTCGACCTCCCCGGCGACGACGGACGCGTCCTCGGGGAGGTCCGCGTCGGCCGCGGGGGAACCGCCGTCGGGCGCGGGGGTGGTCGCCTGGCGCGAGCCGTCCACCCACACGCAGACGAGCGCGGCCTGGAGACCCACGGCGAGCCGCGCCGCGACCCGGACCACCCGCCCGCTCTGCCCCGGGACCACGCCGACGACGACGGCCCGCGAGCCGGGGTGCGGCTCGCCGTGCCAGGCGTGGGCTTCGGAGCGCGTCATGGGGTCCTCTCGACGCCCCGACGATACCGCCGCACGGGTCGACCCGGCCGCCGCTGCGCCGATCTCCCCGCGACGGCCGATTGCCCGCCGCGGGGCGACCGGCTAGCGTCAGCCGCACAGCACCGACCACCGGACAGGAGCGAGAGATGGTTGACGGCACGTCGTCCCGCTCGCTCAGCGTGCGCGCGCTGCCGGTCCCGTCCTGCTGTTGCTGTCGGTAGAGCGCTGGCCCTGACCTCGGACGGTCTCCGCCTGCCCGTGCACCCGCACCCGCAGCTGCCCAGCGCTCGCCCTGCGCCTGACGGTCCACCACCGCCCCACGGGCGGAATGGACTGCGGGCTCCTGTCGTTCCCCTGCTGCGGACCGCGCAGCGCACCGCCAGGCCCCACGGCCCCCACAGACGAGGACTTGCACCATGGCACGCATCTACGACGACGTCACGACCCTGGTCGGCAACACCCCCCTGGTCCGGCTGAACCGGGTGACCGGCGCCGGTGGCGCGGAGGTCGTCGCCAAGCTCGAGTTCTACAACCCGGCCAGCTCGGTCAAGGACCGCATCGGGGTCGCCATCGTCGACGCCGCCGAGCGGTCGGGCCAGCTGCCCGCCGGCGGGACGATCGTCGAGGCGACCAGCGGCAACACCGGCATCGCCCTGGCGATGGTGGGCGCGGCCCGCGGCTACGACGTCGTCCTGGCCATGCCGGAGTCGATGTCCAAGGAGCGCCGGGCGCTGCTGCGCGCCTTCGGCGCCGAGCTCGTGCTCACCCCCGCCGGCGAGGGCATGCGGGGCGCGGTCAACGCCGCGGAGAAGATCGCCGCGGAGCGTCCCGGCGCAGTCCTGGCGCGCCAGTTCGCCAACGAGGCCAACCCGGCGATCCACCGCGCGACGACGGCCGAGGAGATCTGGGCCGACACCGACGGCCGGGTCGACATCCTCGTCGCGGGCATCGGCACCGGCGGCACGATCACCGGCGCCGGCCAGGCGCTCAAGGCCAAGAAGCCGGGCCTGACGGTCGTCGGGGTGGAGCCGGCCGAGTCGCCGATCCTCAACGGCGGCGCGCCGGGACCGCACAAGATCCAGGGCATCGGGGCCAACTTCGTCCCCGAGATCCTCGACACCACCGTCTACGACGAGATCATCGACGTCGACGCCGAGACCTCGGCCGAGGTGGCGCGCCGCACGGCACGCGAGGAGGGCCTGCTCGTCGGCTTCTCCTCCGGCGCGGCGATCCACGCCGCCACCCTGCTGGCCCACCGTCCGGAGAACGCGGGCAAGCTCATCGTCGTCATCGTGCCGTCCTTCGGCGAGCGCTACCTCTCCTCCGTCCTCTACGCCGACCTGATGGACTGACGTGAAGCGAACCTGGCGCTTCCTCGCGGTGCTCCGCGAGGACCTGCAGGCTGCGCGCGACGGCGACCCGGCCGCGCGCAGCCTGCTCGAGGTCGCCCTCGGCTACCCGGGCGTGCACGCGGTGTGGGCCTACCGGATCACGCACCGGATGTGGCGGGAGCCGGGGCTGCGGCTGGCCGCGCGCCTGCTCTCCCAGGCCACCCGCGCGGCGACCGGGATCGAGATCCACCCGGGGGCGCAGCTCGGGCGCCGGTTGTTCATCGACCACGGCATGGGCGTGGTCATCGGCGAGACGGCGGCGGTGGGCGACGACGTCGTGCTGTTCCACGGCGCGACCCTCGGCGGGCGGTCGATGCGGCCGGGCAAGCGCCACCCCACCCTGGGCGACCGCGTGGTCGTCGGCTCGGGCGCCAAGGTGCTCGGCCCGGTGTGGATCGGCGACGGCGCCCAGATCGGCGCGAACGCCGTGGTCGTCAAGGACGTGCCCGCCGGAGCGGTCGCCGTCGGCGTGCCGGCGGTCGTCCGGCAGGTCGCCCGGCACCCCGCACCCGGCAACGGCGCGCCGTCGCGGGCCGCCGGCAACGGGAGCCCCGCGCGGAGCCCGCTGCTGCCCGACCACACCGAGGACGCCTCGCTGCTGCTCGACCCGGCGATCTGGATCTGAGCGCCGGCTGACCGTCGGCGCCGTCTCATCATGCGAGCGAGACGGCGCCGATTCTTGTCTCACGGCCTTCGCCGTGGATAACCTCGCACCACTGTCCAGGGATTGATCCCTGATGTCTCGATCAGCGAGACGCCTGTCGACCGGGAGGAGGTAGCGCCATGCACCGTCACTGCGACCTGCTGGCCCTGCCGATGATGCCCGGATGTGGCTGCATGCCACGCGCCGGCGTCTGACGCGCTGATCCGCTCCGCTCGGAGCCCTCCCAGCCCGTCCGGTCCTTGACCCTCGACGTCGGCGCTCACCCCGCCCCCGATCGAGCATCGGCGCGTGCCCCGGCGCGCGGCGACCGGCACCGAGGACCTCCCATGAGCATCACCCTGCAGGCCACCACCACGCGGCACCCGGCACACGCGGTCACCGTGCGTGGCGTCGCGCGGACCTTCCCCGCCCGGCGTCGTGGCGCGGCCGCCGCGACCGTCCTGGCCGACGTCGACCTCGCGATCTCCCCCGGCGAGATCGTCGCGCTGCTCGGCGCCTCCGGCTGCGGCAAGTCCACCCTGCTGCGCCAGGTCGTCGGCCTGGACCGGCCGACCGCGGGCACGGTCGAGCTGGACGGCACCGAGGTCGACGGGATCGACCCCCGCTGCGCGGTCGCCTTCCAGGAGCCGCGCCTGCTGCCCTGGCGGACCATCGCCCAGAACGTCGCCGTCGGCCTCCCGCGCGGCACCGAGCGCGCCGCCGGGGCGCGCCGGGTCGGCGAGCTGCTCGACCTCGTCGGGCTGGGCGCGCACGCGAACCACCGCCCCCGGCAGGTCTCGGGCGGCATGGCCCAGCGCGCCTCGCTCGCCCGGGCGCTCGCCCGCACCCCCGGGGTGCTGCTGCTCGACGAGCCGTTCGGCGCCCTCGACGCGCTCACCCGGCTGCGCATGCAGGACCTGCTGCTCGAGGTGCACGCCGCTGAGCCGACCACCGTGCTGCTGGTCACCCACGACGTCGACGAGGCGCTCTACCTCGCCGACCGGGTGGTCCTCCTCGGCCGGCCCGAGGGCAGCGCGACCACCGCGCCCGCCGGGGTGCTCCGCGAGATCGTCGTCCCGGGCACCCGGCCGCGCGACCGCGCCGACGCCGCCCTGGCCCGGCTGCGCGCCGAGCTCCTCGACGGGCTCGGCGTCCCGACCCACCGACACGACCCGGATCGGGACCACTCGATCTGAGTCCCCCACGCCCGGCGCCCGCCGCGGTGTGACCGGAGCCTGCGCGCTCCACCCCTCGGGCCCTGTGCCCTCGTCCCTGGAGAAACCCATGAAGCACCGCTTCCCCCTGCCCGTCACCGTGGTCGGCCTCGCCACCGCCCTGATGCTCGGCGGGTGCGCGGCCGGCGAGGGCTCCTCGACGACCGACCCGGTCCCCGCCTCCGCCGCCACGGCCGGCGGCTGGAGCAGCGACACGCTGAACGTCGACTTCGCGACGTACAACCCGCTGAGCCTGATCATCAAGGACCAGGGCTGGCTCGAGCAGACCCTCGGCGACGACGTGACCGTCACCTGGACGCAGTCCGCCGGCTCGAACAAGGCGAACGAGGCGCTGCGCGCCGGTGCGGTGGACGTCGGCTCCACCGCCGGCTCGGCCGCCCTGCTCGCCCGCGCGAACGGCTCACCGATCAAGACGATCGACGTCTACACGCAGCCCGAGTGGTCGGCGATCGTCGTCACGAAGGACTCGCCGATCGGCTCGGTGGCCGACCTGGCCGGCCACTCGATCGCCGCGACCAAGGGGACCGACCCCTACTTCTTCCTGCTCCAGGCGCTCGACGCGAACGGGCTCAGCCTGGACGACGTCGAGGTGCAGAACCTCCAGCACGCCGACGGGCGGGTCGCCCTGGAGAACGGCTCGGTGGACGCCTGGGCCGGGCTCGACCCGATCATGGCCGACACCGAGGTCAACGCCGGCTCCCGGCTGATCTTCCGGGACGTCGGCTTCAACAGCTACGGCTTCCTCAACGCCCGCGAGGAGTTCCTCACCGACCACGCCGACCTCGCCCAGGTCGTCGTCGACGCCTACGAGAAGGCGCGGGCCTGGGCCGTGGCGAACCCGGAGCAGACGGCCGAGATCCTCGCGGACGTGGCCGGGATCGATCCGGCGATCGCCCAGAAGGTGATCCTCGAGCGCACCACGATCGACCTCGACCCCGTGCCGGGCGAGGCGCAGCGCGCCGTGCTCGCCACGATCGGCCCGATCTTCGTCGAGTCCGGCGACGTGTCCAGCCAGGTGCAGATCGACGAGGCGCTCGACTCCCTCTTCGACGGCTCGCTCGCCTCGTCCGCCGACCCGTCGCGGATCTCCGACTGACCCTGCCCCACCGGGCCGGCCGGACGGCGTCCCCGTCCGGCCGGCCCACTCCCGATCGAAGGAGCCGACATGACCGCCCTGAGCAGCGCGAGGCCCGCCACGGGCCTGCGGCGCCGGGTGCTGCGCGCCCGCACGGCCGACCGGACCACGGACGCGCCGGACCGGCAGCGGGCCGGGGCCACCGGTGCCTCGACCACCACGGGCACCGCCCCGCTCACCGACCGCCGCTGGGCGCGCCTCGGCGTGGCCGCCGCGCTCCCCCTCCTCCTCCTGGCCGCCTGGCACCTGGCCACGACCGTGACGGGCACGTTCGCCTCCTACCAGCTGCCCTCGCCGACCGCCGTCGTGCAGGCCGGCATCGAGCTCGCCCAGCGCGGCGAGCTGTGGACCCACCTGCAGATCTCCACCCAGCGGGTGCTGGTCGGCTTCACGCTCGGCTCCCTCGTCGGCCTCGTCGCCGGGGCGCTCGTCGGCCTCTCCCGGTTCGGCGACCTGCTGCTCTCCGGCACCACCGGGGCGCTGCGGGCCGTGCCGTCGCTGGCCTGGGTCCCCCTGCTCATCCTGTGGATGGGCATCAACGAGGACTCGAAGGTGACCCTCATCGCGATCGGCGCGTTCTTC
The DNA here is from genome assembly GCA_963724505.1 of uncultured Actinomycetota bacterium. GTDB lineage: Bacteria > Actinomycetota > Actinomycetes > Actinomycetales > Cellulomonadaceae > Actinotalea. The sequence continues at coordinate 109,709 of CAVRUY010000008.1, read as the reverse complement.
CCGGTGTGGACCACGGTGGCCTCCGCCCTGCGGCACGTCGACCCCCAGCTCGTCGAGGCGGGGCGGGCCTTCGGCCTGCACGGACCGCGGCTGCTGGTCCGCGTCCAGCTGCCCGCGGCGACCCCGGCCGTCGTCGCCGGCCTGCGCCTCGCCCTCGCGCAGTCCTGGCTGTTCCTCGTCGCCGCGGAGCTGATCGCCTCGTCGATGGGCCTGGGCTTCCTGCTCACCGACTCGGCCAACAACGGCCGCGTCGACCGCATCCTGCTGGCGATCGTCCTGCTGGCCGTCCTGGGAAAGACCACCGATGCCCTCATCGGCATCGCCGAGCGGAGGTTCCTGGCCCGATGGTGACTCTCACCCCCCTGCTGTCCGAGTCGCGCGCCTACCCGCCCCCGCCCGGCCCCTGGAACGTCGGGCCGGAGCAGGCCGATGCCCTGCGCACCGAGGCCGCCGCCGACCCGGTCGCGTTCTGGGAGGCCGCCGCCCGCCGCCTGGAGTGGGCCGAGCCGTGGCACACCGCGCACACCTGGTCCCCCGCCGTCGCGGACCCCACCGCCCCGGGCGGGCTGACGGTCCCCGAGGCGCAGTGGTTCGTCGGCGGCCGCCTCAACGTGGCGGTCAACTGCGTCGACCGGCACGTGGCTGCCGGCCGCGGGGACAAGGTCGCGCTGTACGTCGAGGGCGAACCGGGCGACCGTCGCGTGCTGACCTACGCCGAGCTCCAGCGCGAGGTGTCCAAGGCCGCGAACGCCCTCACCGCGCTCGGCGTCGCGCAGGGCGATCGTGTGGTGCTCTACCTGCCCGTGCTCGCCGAGACGGTCATCGCCACCCTTGCGCTGGCCCGGATCGGCGCCGTGCACTCGCTCGTGTTCGGCGGGTTCTCCGCCGAGGCGCTCCGGTTCCGGCTCGCCGACCTCGGCGCCCGCCTGCTCATCACCTCCGACGGGCAGTTCCGGCGGGGCGAGGCCGTGCCCACCAAGGCGATCGCCGACGAGGCCGCCGCGGGCCTGCCGCACCTGGAGCACGTGCTCGTCGTGCGGCGTACCGGGGACGCGACGCCGACCCCGTGGACCGAGGGCCGCGACGTGTGGTGGCACGACGTCGTCGACGGCGCGCCCGACGTGCACGAGGCCGAGGCCTTCGACGCGGAGACCCCGCTGTTCGTCATCTACACCTCCGGCACCACGGGCCGACCCAAGGGCCTGGTGCACACCAGCGGCGGGTACCTCACCCAGGCCGCCTGGACGCACTGGGCGCAGTTCGACGCCCGCGACGACGACGTGCACTGGTGCACGGCCGACCTCGCCTGGGTGACGGCCCACACCTACGAGATCTACGGGCCGCTGGCCAACGGCCTCACCCAGGTGATCTACGAGGGCACCCCGAGCTCGCCGCACCCGGCCCGGCACCTGGAGATCATCGAGCGCTACGGCGTGACGGTGTACTACACGGCGCCGACCCTCGTCCGCTCGCTCATGGCGTGGTTCCCGGACGGGCTGCCCGAGGGCTACGACCTCTCCACGATCCGGCTGCTCGGCTCGGTCGGCGAGGCGATCAACCCCGAGGTCTGGGTCTGGTTCCGCGAGCAGCTCGGCCGCGGTGAGGTGCCCGTCGTCGACACGTGGTGGCAGTCGGAGACGGGTGCGGCGATGGTCGCCCCGCTTCCCGGCGCGAGCACCCTCAAGCCCGGGTCGGCGACCAGGGCGCTGCCCGGGATCGAGATCCGGGTGGTCGACGAGTCCGGGGTCGAGGCTCCGCCCGGCGTCGGCGGGCTGCTCGTGGTCGCGGGGACCTGGCCGGCGATGGCCCGGACCGTCTGGGGCGACCCGGAGCGCTACCGGGACTCCTACTTCGCGCGGTTCGCGGCGCAGGGCTGGTTCCTCGCGGGCGACGGTGCGCGGATCGACGCCGACGGCGACCTGTGGCTGCTCGGCCGGGTCGACGACGTCATCAACGTCTCCGGCCACCGGCTCTCGACCGTGGAGGTCGAGTCCGCCCTGGTGGCCCTGCCCGAGGTGGCCGAGGCCGGCGTGGCCGGGGTGCGCGACGAGCGGACCGGGCAGGCCATCGTGGCGTTCGTCGTGCCGTCCCGGGCGCCGGCCGCCGACGACGACACCGCGGCGTGGGTCGAGCACGGGAACGTGCTCAGCGCCGCGCTGCGCGGGCACGTGCGTCGGTCCATCGGGCCGATCGCCGCGCCGCGCGAGGTGATCGCCGTGCCGGACCTGCCCAAGACGCGCTCGGGCAAGATCCTGCGTCGGCTGCTCGCCGACCTCGTCGCCGGCGACCCGCTCGGCGACCTCACCTCGCTGCAGGACGAGGCCGCCGTCCGCCGCATCCGCGCCGTCCTCGCGGCCCGGGCCTCGGCCACCGGCCACCCGGCGCCCACCGGCGAAGACCCGCCCCGCACCCGTCCGCTGACCACCGCCCGTCCCGAGGAGACCCGATGACCACCCCCACGACCGATCGCGCCTGGGGCTTCCGCACCCGGGCCCTGCACGCCGGCGGCGCCCCGGACGCCGCGACCGGCGCCCGCGCCGTGCCGATCTACCAGACGACGAGCTTCGTCTTCGACGACACCGACGACGCCTCCGCGCTCTTCGCCCTGCAGAAGTACGGCTCGATCTACTCCCGCATCGGCAACCCCACGGTCGCGGCCCTCGAGGAGCGCGTCGCCTCGCTCGAGGGCGGGATCGGCGCGGTCGCCACCGCCTCGGGGATGTCCGCCGAGTTCGTCACCTTCGCGGCGCTGGTGGGGGCCGGCGACCACGTGGTGGCGGCCGCCGCGCTGTACGGCGGGACGCTCACCCAGCTCGACGTGACCCTGCGTCGCTTCGGCGTGGCCACGACCTTCGTCCGTGGCACCGACCCGGCCGACTACGCGGCGGCGATCCGCCCCGAGACGAAGGTCGTCTTCGCCGAGCTGGTGGCCAACCCCTCCGGCGAGGTCACCGACATCGCCGGCCTGGCCGAGGTCGCGCACGCCGCCGGGGTGCCCCTGGTCATCGACGCGACGCTCGCCACCCCGTACCTGTGCCGCCCGCTGGAGCACGGCGCGGACATCGTCCTGCACTCGGTGACGAAGTTCCTCGGCGGGCACGGCACGACGCTCGGCGGCATCGTCGTGGAGAGCGGCCGCTTCGACTGGGGGAACGGGAAGTTCCCGCAGATGACCGAACCGGTCGAGTCCTACGGCGGGGTGCGCTGGTGGCAGAACTTCGGCGAGTACGGGTTCCTCACCAAGCTCCGCTCGGAGCAGCTGCGCGACATCGGCCCGACGCTCTCGGCGCAGTCCGCGTTCGCGCTGCTGCAGGGCATCGAGACGCTCCCGCAGCGGATGGACGCCCACCTGGCGGGAGCGCGGGCCGTCGCCGAGTGGCTGGCGGCCGACCCGCGGGTGACCGACGTCGCCTGGCCGGGGCTCCCGTCCCACCCGCACCACGCCCGGGCGGCGCGCTACCTTCCCGCTGGGGCCGGGTGCGGTCTTCTCCTTCGGGGTGCGGGGGACGGCCGGCGTGCCGGCGCGTGAGGCCGGCAAGCGCTTCATCGAGGCGGTGCAGCTGGCCAGCCACCTGGCGAACGTCGGCGACGCCAGGACGCTCGTCATCCACCCCGCCTCGACGACGCACCGGCAGCTGAGCGCCGACCAGCTCGCCGCGGCGGGGGTCCGCGAGGACCTGGTCCGGATCAGCGTCGGCCTGGAGGACGTCGAGGACATCCTGTGGGACCTCGACCAGGCGCTCACCGCCGCCGTCGGGCCCGCCCCGGCGGCCGGGTCCCCGGTCCCCGGGCGCGCCGCGGAGGTGACGGCATGACCGCCGTGCCCGCCGCCGCCTGCGCCCTGCCGGTCGCCCCCCCGCCACGCCCACGGTGCGCGCCTGGACCGGGCCCGGAGCCGCGGACCGCCAGGCGATCCTGCGGCGCACCCGCACGGTCGCGATCGTCGGCGCCTCGGAGAACGCCGCGCGCGCGAGCTTCTTCGTCTCGACCTACCTGCTGGGCTCCTCGCCGTACGAGGTCTGGTTCGTCAACCCGCGGGCGACGTCGATCCTCGGCCGCCCCGTCTACCCCTCGCTCGCCGCGCTCCCGGGGGTGCCGGACCTGGTCGACGTCTTCCGCCGGCACGAGGACCTGCCCCAGGTCCTCGACGAGACGCTCGCCGTCGGGGCCCGCACGCTCTGGCTCCAGCTCGGGTCCTGGCACGAGGACGTCGCCCGGCGCGCCGAGGCGAACGGGCTGGAGGTGGTGATGGACCGCTGCCTGAAGATCGAGCACGCACGCTTCCACGGCGGCCTGCACCTGGCCGGCTTCGACACCGGGGTGATCAGCTCGCGCCGGCGCCGCTGAGGGGCGGTCGCTCAGCCCGCGGGACCGGGGTCCGGCTCGCGGTCCGGCCACCACGACGCGCGGCGCAGGACGACCCTCGCCTCGGGGTCGTCCGCGCGGCCGTCGTCGCTCAGCGGGCAGCCCTCGGCCCGGAGCAGGTCGAGCGCCCGGGCGCGGTGCCGGGCGGGTGGCCGACCGGAGGCGTCGACCACCCGCCACCACGGCACGCCCGATCCGGCGCGCGCCAGCACGGTGCCCACCTGGCGGGGACCGCCGACGCCGAGCCGCTCGCGCAGCACCTCGGCGAGCGTGCCGTAGGTGGTCGCGCGGCCGGCCGGGACCTGCTCGACGAGGTCGAGGACCGCCTCGAGGTAGTCGTCCGGGCTCACGGCGGGCGGGCGCGACCCCCCGACGGGCTCAGGACCGACGGACCAGGACGAGCGCACGGTCGTCGTTCTCGCCCGCCCGCACCCCGGCGACCACGGCCTCGGCGCCGCCGCGCCGGGTGGAGACGATCCGCTCCGCCACGCCCATCAGCCGGTCGATCCCCAGGTCCAGGTCGCGGCCGGGGATCTCCACCATGCCGTCGGTGTAGAGCAGCACCGTGTCGCCGTGCTCGAGCACCCCTTCGCGCACGGGGAACGTGCCCCCGGCCACGACCCCGAGCACGGGGCCGCCGGAGTCGTCGAGCGCCTCGACCAGGCCCGAGGCGGCGTGCAGCTGGATGGCGGGCGGGTGGCCGGCGTGCGAGACCCGGAAGGCGCCGGTCGTGAGGTCGACGGCCAGGTGGACCGCGGTCGCGAACCCCTCCGGCCAGTCCTGGCCGAGCAGGTAGCTGTTCGCCGCCGGCAGGAAGGCACCGGGCGGCATCGCGCCGAGGAGCCCACCGAACGCCCCGGAGAGCAGCAGCGAGCGCACGCCCGCCTCCTGGCCCTTGCCGGTGACGTCGACGAGCACGACCTCCAGGACGTGGTCCTCGGTGCTGTGGCTCGCCACGAGGAAGTCACCGGAGAAGGCCTCGCCGAACGCCGAGCGGACCACCGAGTCGACCTGCCAGCCGGGCGGCAGGGCCGGGATGCGCCCGTGCGCGGCGAGCCGGTCGCGCAGGTCGACGAGCATGAGCTGGGACGGCGCGCCCTGCAGACCGAGCCGGTCGCGCGAGCGCACGAAACCCAGCCCGGCGATCACCCCGATCCCCTGGATCGCGATCTCCCCCGGGCTGAACTCGACGAGGTTCCGCAGGTCGAGGAACGTCACCTCGACGGCGAGGAGCACGGCGAGGGCGACCATCGCCGTGCGCCGCAGCACGAACACCCCGAGCAGGACGACCAGGAGCATGGTGGCCGGCGGCACCCAGGCCGGGGCGGCCGCCATCCCCGCCGAGACCAGGACGGAGAGCAGGGCGAGGACCGTCCCCGGCACGACCTGTCCCGTCATCCGGGACTGCCAGACGGCGATCCCGCGACCCGCGCGCAGGCCGAGCAGACCGCGGATGCTGCGGCGCATCCGCCGCGGCTTCCCCGGCCTGGACTGACGCGTGCGCACCGGGACCGGCACGACGCTCACCTGCTCGGGACTCACCCCGCGAGGTTACCGGCGCAACCCGTGCCCGCGCCGACCCGCGCCCGAGAATCTGCTGGCGGCCGCGCGGGCTCCGGCGGCACGATGACGCCATGACCCCGCTGCCCGCCGGCTACCACCCGGTCGACCTGTCGTCCGACGACGCCCTGGAGCTGCTCACGCTCGACGCGTGGGCCTTCGCCTTCGCGACCGAACCCTCGACGACCGTCGAGTGGCCCCTGCCCCTCCCCTGGGAGCGCGCCCGCGGCGTCCGGGCCGCGGACGGCGCCCTCGTCGCCGCACACGCCTCCTACCCCTACGGCTCCTTCCCCGTCCCCGGGGCTCGGACGGCGGTCGCCGGCCTGACCTGGGTCGGGGTGCACCCGGGGCACCGGCGGCGCGGCCTGCTGCGCTCGATGATCGACGAGCACGTGGCGCGCAGCCTGGCCCGGGGCGAGGCCGTCTCGGCGCTCTTCGCCGCCGAGCCCGCCATCTACGGGCGGTTCGGCTACGGGCTCGCGGCGCACGAGCTGAAGCTGACGATCCCGCGCGGGGCGGCCCTGCGGGACGTGGCCGGCGCCGAGTCGCTGACCGTGCGCTTCGACCTGGCCGACCTCGAACGGCACGGCCCGATCGTCGCCGCCCTGCACGACGCCGTCGACCGTCCGGGCTGGGCGCGCCGGGACGAGCGCCAGCAGGCGTCGTTCTTCCACGACCCCGAGGTCGAGCGCGGCGGCGGCGAGTCCCGCCGGATCGCCGTCGTCGAGCGCGACGGGTCCCCGGTCGGCTACGCGCTGTTCCGCCGAGTCCCGACCTGGGAGGCGGCCGGGCCGCGCGGGACGGTCAAGGTCCGCGAGGTGCACGTCGCCGACCCGGCAGCCGCCCGGGCCCTGTGGGGCGTCCTGCTCGACCTCGACCTCATGGCGAAGGTGGAGGTCGGCACGCTGGCGGTCGACGACCCGCTGCTCGGGTTGCTGGTCGACCAGCGCGCGACCGAGCCCCGATGGAGCGACAACCTCTGGGTCCGGCTGCTCGACGTGCCCGCCGCGCTCGCCGCCCGGCGCTACGCGGCCCCGGTGGACGTCGTGCTCGAGGTCCGGGACACGATGCTCCCGGCGAACGCCGGCCGGTGGCACCTGAGCGGCGGGCCCGCCGGGGCGCAGGTGCACGCGACGGACGCGGCCGCCGACCTCGCGCTGGACGTCCGCGAGCTCGGTGCGGCCTACCTCGGCGGGATCTCGCTGGCCGGGCTCGCCGCCGCCGGCCTGGTCACCGAGCGCACGCCCGGCGCCCTGCCCGCCACGGCGGTCGCGTTCGGCTGGCCGGTGGCGCCGCTCAGCAGCTGGGTGTGGTGAGCACGCCGAGCGGCGGACGACTCAGCGCGCGGCCTCGTACGCCGCGAGCTGGTCGATCCGCCGCTGGTGGCGGGGGTCGCCGCTGAACGGCTCGGCCAGGAAGGCCTCGATGAACGAGGTCGACTCCGCCACCGTGTGCTGCCGACCACCGACGGCGATGACGTTGGCGTCGTTGTGCTGGCGGGCGAGCCGCGCCGTCTCGAGGTTCCACGCCAGCGCGGCGCGGACCCCGGCGACCTTGTTCGCGGCGATCTGCTCGCCGTTGCCGGACCCGCCGATGACGATGCCGAGGCTGCCCGGCTCGGCTACGACGGCCTGCCCCGCGGCGAAGCAGAACGACGGGTAGTCGTCGAGGGCGTCGTACTCGTGGGCGCCGTGGTCGACGACGTCGTGACCGGCGCCGGTAAGGTGTGCGACGAGATGGGCCTTGAGCTCGAACCCCGCATGATCCGCGGCGATGTGGATGCGCATGGGCCCATCCTGCCGCACCAGAGCGTCCGCAGGGACGACCCCCGCGCGGTGCGCCGGGGCACCGGCCGGCCTCGCCTAGCCTGAGGACATGACGACCTTGCGCAGCGGCATCGACCACGACGCCATCGACCCGACCGTCCGCCCGCAGGACGACCTCTTCCGGCACGCGAACGGCCGCTGGCTCGCGACCCACGAGATCCCGGCCGACCGGGCGATGGACGGCGGGTTCCGCAAGCTGCACGACGAGGCCGAGGAGCAGGTGCGCGCGATCATCGAGGAGCTCGGGGCCGCCCAGGCCGACGGCGCCGCCCCGTCGGACCCGAACGCCGCGCGGGTCGGTGCGCTCTACGCGAGCTTCATGGACGCCGGGACCGCCGAGCAGCTCGGCCTCGCGCCGATCGCCGGGGAGCTCGAGCTGGTCGACGGGGTCTCGACGCCGCAGGAGCGGGTCGCAGTGCTCGGCGCCCTGCAGCGCACGGGGGGCGCCGGCGGCGTCGAGCTGTACGTCGACAACGACGCGAAGGACCCCGAGCGCTACGTCGTGCACCTGGTCCAGGGCGGCATCGGCCTGCCGGACGAGGCGTACTACCGCGAGGACCAGTACGCCCCGATCCGCACCGCCTACCGCAGCCACGTCGCGCGGATGCTCGCGCTGAGCGGGCTGGAGCAGGCCGCGGCCGAGGAGTCCGCCGGGCACGTGCTCGACCTGGAGACCCGGATCGCCGCGCACCACTGGGACGTCGTCCGGGACCGCGACGCCGAGCTCACCTACAACCCGATGACCCTCGCCGAGCTGGCCGTGGCCGCGCCGGGCTTCGACTGGGCGGGCTGGGTCGCGGTGCTCGGCGCACCGGCCGGCTCCTTCGACCGGATCGTCGTGCGGGAGCCCGACGCCCTCGTCGGGTTCGCCGCGCTGTGGGAGGAGGCGGAGGACGCGTGGACCGCGTGGCTGCGCTACCACCTGATCACCGCTCGGGCGCCGTACCTGAACGACGAGGTCGTGCAGGCGAACTTCGACTTCTACGGCCGCACGCTCTCCGGCACCCCCGCGGTGCGCGAGCGGTGGAAGCGCGGGGTCTCCGTGGTGCAGGGCGCCCTCGGCGAGGCCGTCGGCCAGGTGTACGTCGCCCGGCACTTCCCGGCCGGCCACAAGGCCCGGATGGTCACCCTCGTGCAGCACCTGCTCGAGGCCTACCGCGAGTCCATCGGCGCGCTGGAGTGGATGGGCGAGGAGACCCGCGACCGTGCCCTGGACAAGCTCGCGACATTCAACCCCAAGATCGGCTACCCGGACCGCTGGAAGAGCTACGAGGGCCTGGAGATGCGGCCCGACGACCTCCTCGGCAACGTCCGCCGCTCGCACGCCTACGAGACGGACCGTGAGCTCGGCAAGATCGGGCACCCCGTCGACCGCGACGAGTGGTTCATGACGCCGCAGACCGTCAACGCGTACTACAACCCCGGGATGAACGAGATCGTCTTCCCGGCGGCGATCCTCCAGCCGCCGTTCTTCGACGCGGAGGCCGACGACGCGGTCAACTACGGAGCGATCGGCGCGGTCATCGGCCACGAGATCGGTCACGGCTTCGACGACCAGGGCTCGAAGTACGACGGAGCCGGGCGGCTGGAGGACTGGTGGACCGCCGCGGACCGCGCCGAGTTCGAGAACCGGACCCGGGCCCTCATCGCGCAGTACGAGGCCTACCGCCCTGCCCAGCTCGACGGGCCGGCGCACGTCAACGGTGCCCTGACGATCGGCGAGAACATCGGTGACCTCGGTGGCCTGACGATCGCGATCAAGGCGTACCGGATCGCGCTCGGCGGCCCCCTGGAGTCGGCCCCCGTCCTCGACGGCCTGACCGGGCTGCAGCGGCTCTTCGTCGGCTACGCCGCCGCGTGGCAGGCCAAGGGGCGCGACGAGGAGGTGCTCCGCCGGCTGGCCACCGATCCGCACTCCCCCGCGGAGTTCCGCGCCAACGGCGTGGTCCGCAACGTCGAGGAGTTCTACACGGCCTTCGGCGTGACGCCCGACGACGCCCTGTACCTGCCCCCGGCCGAGCGGGTCAGCATCTGGTGAGGCCGGCTCAGAAGAAGGTGTAGCCGCCCCGCGCCACCGAGAAGCCGGCCCCGCTGGGGTTGTGCCGGCACGTCGCGCCGTTGGTCGAGGAGTGGCAGGTCATCTCGCCGACGGTGCTCGCCTGCCCGTAGTCCAGCGTCGGCGTCCCGGCCGGGGCCGCCTGCGGCTGGCCGGCGACGCAGGCCAGCGACGGCGTCCCGCCGGCGGCGAGCGTCAGGACGTTGCCGACCGTGCCGGCGCAGTCGGCGGGCACCTCGGGGGGCGTGTAGGTGTACTGCAGGATCGTGCAGGTGGCACTGGTCTCCGTCATCGAGCACCAGATGTTCCCGCTGGGCAGCACGAAGCTGGTGAGCGTCTCGGGGTCGGTCGGCGAGGCGGGGGCCGAGACGTCCGGCGTGGTCTCGGGCGCCGCGGATCCCGAGGAGGCCGAGGCACCCGGCTGAGCGGAGCCGCCGCCCGTCCCGAGCAGGGCGAGCAGGGCGAGGAAGGTGAGAACCAGGATGACGTCGACGACCAGGAACGTCGTCAGACCCGGGCCGAGGGGGGCGCGCGTGCGCCCCTCGTGCTGCAGCGTCATCCCCACCCCTCTCGATCCACCAGGGCATCCTAGGCCGAACGGGTGAGCGGCGGCTCCTCGTCCGGTCGAAGCCCCGGACGAGGCCGCGTCCACATCGTGGGAAGATGCACCGCACGTTCGACGACGAAGGAGCTGCCCCCGTGCCCGCAGAGAACCTCACCCGTGACGAAGCACGCCGGCGTGCCGCGCTGGTCGCCGTCGAGTCGTACGCGGTGGCCCTGGACCTGACGACCGGGCCGACGAGGTTCCGCTCGACGACCCGGGTGACGTTCGCCGCGAGCGAGGGGGCGGCGACCTTCATCGACCTCATCGCGCCGCAGGTGCACGAGGTGGTCCTCAACGGCCGCGCGCTCGACCCGGCCGCCGTGGTCGCCGACTCGCGCATCGCCCTGGACGACCTGGCCGAGCACAACACGCTGACCGTCGTGGCCGACTGCGCCTACATGAACACCGGTGAGGGCCTGCACCGCTTCGTCGACCCCGTCGACGACGAGGTCTACCTCTACAGCCAGTTCGAGGTCGCCGACTCCCGGCGCGTCTTCGCCGTCTTCGAGCAGCCCGACCTCAAGGCGACGTTCGCCTTCACGGTCACCGCGCCCGAGCACTGGACGGTCGTCTCCACCTCCCCCACGCCGGAGCCGGTCCCGGACGGCCAGGGCGCCGCGCGCTGGGAGTTCGCCCCGTCGGCGCGGATCTCGAGCTACATCACGGCCGTCATCGCAGGCCCGTACCACCGTGAGGTCGGCGAGCTGACCAGCAGCGACGGTCGGACCATCCCGCTGGCCGTGCTCTGCCGCGCCTCCCTGGCCCCGTACCTGGACGCGGCGGAGATCCTCGACGTCACCCGGCGCGGCTTCGCCTTCTTCGAGGAGCGGTTCGCCCGGCCGTACCCGTTCACCAAGTACGACCAGGTCTTCGTCCCGGAGTTCAACGCCGGCGCGATGGAGAACGCCGCCGCCGTCACCTTCCTGGAGAACTACGTCTTCCGCTCCAAGGTCCCCGAGGCCACCGTCGAACGGCGTGCGGTGACGATCCTGCACGAGCTCGCGCACATGTGGTTCGGCGACCTCGTCACGATGCGCTGGTGGGACGACCTCTGGCTCAACGAGTCCTTCGCCGAGTTCGTCTCGACCCTCGCGGCCGCGGAGGCCACCCGCTGGACGCAGTCGTGGACGACCTTCTCCTCGATGGAGAAGTCCTGGGCCTACCGGCAGGACCAGCTGCCGTCGACCCACCCGATCGTCGCCGACATCCGTGACCTGGAGGACGTCGAGGTGAACTTCGACGGCATCACCTACGCCAAGGGAGCCTCCGTCCTCAAGCAGCTCGTCGCCTGGGTCGGCCAGGAGGAGTTCTTCGCCGGCGTGCAGGCCTACTTCGCGAAGCACGCGTGGGGCAACACCGAGCTGCGGGACCTGCTCGTCGAGCTCGAGGCGACCTCCGGTCGTGACCTGTCGCAGTGGTCGGCGCTGTGGCTCGAGCAGGCCGGGGTGACCCTGCTGCGCCCGGTGATCGAGGTCGACGCGCACGGGCAGATCACCTACGCGGCGGTGCACCAGGAGGTCCCCGCCGAGCACCCGGTCCAGCGTCCGCACCGGCTGGTCGTCAGCGGCTACCAGATGGTCGACGGCGAAGGGTCCCTCCGGCTGGCCAGGACGACCCGCATCGAGCTCGACGTCGACGGCCCGGTGACCCCCGTGCCCGGCCTGCTCGGCACGACCCGGCCCGACCTCGTGCTCGTCAACGACGAGGACCTCGCCTACGCCAAGACCCGCCTGGACGCCGAGTCGTTCGCCTTCGCCACCGCCCACCTGCGGGACTTCGAGGACTCGCTCGCCCGCACCCTGGTGTGGAACGCCGCCTGGGACATGACGCGGGATGCAGAGGTCGCCGCCCGCGACTTCGTCGACCTCGTGCTCTCGAACATCGCCGAGGAGACCGACTCCTCGGTGGTCCTGGTCCTGCTCCGGCAGCTGACGACGACGCTCGACCTCTACGTGGCACCCCAGGACCGCGCGGCGATCGCGGCGGACGCGGCCGACCGGCTGCACGCCCTCGCCGTGGAAGCGGCGCCCGGGAGCGACACCCAGCTCCAGCTGGTCAAGGCCTTCGCGGCCCGCGCCACCACGCCGCGCCAGCTCGACGCCCTCACCGCCCTCTGGGACGGCTCGGGGGGCCTCGGCGGGCTGACCGTCGACACCGACCTGCGCTGGGAGCTGCTCACCGGTCTGGTCGTCGGCGGTCGGGTCGGGCCGGTCGAGATCGACGCCCAGCTCGCCTCCGACGCCACGGCGACCGGGGAGCGTGCCGCCGCCACCGCCCGCGCCGCGATCCCCACCGCGGAGGCCAAGGCCGCAGCGTTCCACGCGGTGGTCGAGGAGACGACGCTGGCCAACGCGCTGCAGAGCTCGACGATCGCCGGCCTGCTCCGGGTGCGCGACCGGTCGCTGCTCGCCCCGTGGGTCGCGCCGTACTTCGACGCGCTCGAGCGGGTGTGGTCCGAGCGCACCAACGAGACGGCCCAGACCATCGCCGTCGGGCTCTTCCCGGTCCAGCTCACCGGGACCGAGGTCGACGTGCTAGGGCTGACCGACGCATGGCTCGACGAGCACGCCGACGCCCCGGCCGCCCTACGGCGGCTCGTGACCGAGTCGAGGGACGGGGTCCGGCGGGCGCTGGCCGCCCAGGCGCGCGACCTGGGCTGAGCGACGGCCCGGTCAGTCCTCGAGCACCGCGACGAGCGAGCGCAGCCGGGCGCTCTCGGTCAGGTCGTCGACCTGGACGAGCCGCTGGGCGGCGTCGGCCAGGGGCACCCGCCAGTTGGGGTACTCCTGGTCGGTGCCCGGCTGGTTCTGGGTGCGCCGCTCGCCGACGGCATCGGCGAGCGAGACCCCGACCAGGACGGACGGCGAGGCCATCACGAGGCGGTGCATCGCCTCGACGAGCTGCCGCTCGGACGGGTCGAACCCGATGAGGCCACGATCGGCAAGCAGATCGAGCATCCGCTGCCGCTCGGCGTGCGCCTCCGCGCGCACCACCTGGACCGGCTCGGTCAGCAGGCCCAGGCGGTCGCGCAGCTCGACGTGCTCCCCGGCGAGGTAGCCCGCGGTGGGCGGCAGGTCGTGCGTCGTCACGGTGGCCAGGGCGAGGCGGCGGTAGTGCTCGGGCGGCATGAACGTGCCGCCCTCGTACTCGAACCACATCACCGAGGTGCCGAGCACACCGCGGTCGGCGAGGTAGTCGCGGACCCAGGGCTCGAAGGTCCCGAGGTCCTCCCCGATGACGACGACGCCGGCCCGCTGGGCCTCCAGGCACAGGATCCCGATGAGGGCCTCGTGGTCGTAGCGGACGTAGGCGCCCTGGTCGGCGCCGTTGCCCTCGGGGATCCACCAGAGCCGGAACAGCCCGATCACGTGGTCGATCCGGATCGCCCCCGCGTGCCGCAGCACGGTGCGGAGCAGGTCGCGGAACGGCGCGTAGGCGCTACGGGCGAGGGCGTCCGGGCGCCACGGCGGCTGGGACCAGTCCTGGCCCTGCTGGTTGTACATGTCCGGCGGCGCGCCGACCGAGACGGCCTGCGCGAACACGTCGGGCATCGCCCAGGGCTCGGCGCCGTCCGGGTGCACGCCGACCGCGAGGTCGTGCATGATGCCGAGCCGCATGCCACCCTCGAGCGCGCTGCGCTGGGCGACGGTCAGCTGCTCGTCCGCGACCCACTGCAGCCAGCAGAAGAAGTCGACCCGGTCGGCGAGCTGCGTGCGCAGCCGGGCGACGAGCGCGGAGGAACGGTCGAGGGCATCGGCGGGCCACCGGCCGCTCCCGTAGTACTCCGCGAGCGCGCACCACGTCGCGAAGTCCTCCAGGCCGACGCCCTCCTGGGCACGGTAGGCCTCGAAGCGACGCCGCCGGACGCCCGAGCGCGGCGCGGCGTAGATCACCTCCAGGGCGACCTTCTTGGCCGCCCAGGCCGTGTCACGGTCGATCGGGCCGTCGTCGGTGCTGAGCGGCAGGGCGATCTCCGCCTGCCACTCCACCAGGGACCGCTCGGCGACCGGCAGGTAGGCCGCCTCCGGGATGTCCTCCGGCCGGATGTAGAGGGGGTGGACGAAGCGCCGGGTGGTCGGCAGGTAGGGCGAGGGGGTCAGCGGCGGGGCGGGCTCGCCCGCGTGCAGCGGGTTGACGAGCACGAAGTCCGCGCCGACCATTCCCAGGGACCAGGACATGTCGGCGAGGTCCGCGAGGTCGCCGACGCCCCAGGAGCGGGGCGAACGCACCGAGTACAGCTGGGCCATGAAGCCCCAGCCGCGCCGCTCGTCCAGGCCGTGCGGCAGCTCCAGCCGCCGGGGGGTGACCACGACCGCGCAGCGGGTGAGGATCCCCTCGCTGGCGGCCACGAGGGTGTGCCAGCCGAGCGGCAGGTCGTCCGGCAGCGCGAAGGTCGCGCGGCCGACGAGCCGGCCGTCGACCTCACGGGGCGGGACGTAGAGGTCGAGCTGCGCCAGCTCGGGCGGGGTGCTGCCGTCCTCGAGCTCGAGCCACACGGCGACGTCGGCACCCTCGCGCAGGTGGACGGGGACCTCGACGGAGGCACCCTCGCGCAGCACCAGCACGGGCGGCAACGGGTGGCGCCAGACGTCGTCCTCCGCGTGCCGCAGCGCGAGCTCGACCCGTTCGGGGGTCGAGGCGTCCACCCCGAGCGCAGCCAGCACGTCGACCAGCGTGGACGGCGCCACCCACCGGTGGGTGCCGTCGAAGCCCCAGAAGTCCGGCACGATGCCGTACCGACCCGTGAGGGCGAGCAGGGCATCGGTCAGGTCGTCGGGGCGGGCGTCGTCGAGCACCAGGTCATCCTGCCAGAGTGCGGCGCCGCGGTCCGCAGCCGGGCGGCGCGGCCAGCAGCCGGGCGGCGCGGTCAGCCCGCGGCGGGCGGGCGGCTGAGCGTGCGGGCGGCGTGCACGAGCCCCACGTGGCTGAAGGCCTGCGGGGTGTTGCCGAGCTGGCGGCCCGTCCGGCCGTCGTACTCCTCGCTCATCAGGCCGAGATCGTTGGTCAGCCCGAGGAGCCGCTCGAAGAGCTCGACCGCCTCGTCCGTGCGGCCGATCTCGTGCAGCGCTTCGGCGTACCAGAAGCTGCAGGCGAGGAAGGACCCCTCGGTGCCGGCCAGCCCGTCGACGTTCGCGCCGCCGTCGGGGGTGGTTCGGTAGCGCAGCAGCAGGCCGTCGTCCATGAGCTCGCGCCCGACGGCCTCGACGGTGCCCACGATCCGCGGGTCGGTCCACGGCAGGAAGCCGGTCGTGGCCATCAGGAGCAGGGAGGCGTCGAGCTCGGACGACCCGTAGGACTGGGTGAACGAGCCCAGCCGGTCGGACCAGCCGTGGGCGAGCACGTCCCGGTGGATCTGGTCACGCATCGCGCGCCACTCGTCCACGGGACCGTCCAGCCCGTGCGCCTCGACCGCACGCACCATCCGGTCCACACCGGTCCAGGCCAGCACCTTGGAGTGCACGAAGTGCCGTCGCGGCCCGCGGATCTCCCACAGGCCGTTGTCGGGCTCGCGCCAGGTGCGGCACAGGTGGTCGACCAGTGCCCGCTGGACGGCCCAGCCCTCGGCGTCGACGCCGAGGCCGGCCTCCCGGGCCACGTGCAGGGCCTCGAGCACCTCTCCCCAGACGTCGAGCTGGAGCTGCCGGCTGGCGGCGTTGCCGATCCGGACGGGCCCCGACCGCTCGTAGCCGGGCAGCCACTCGAGGGTCTCCTCGGTGAGCCGACGCCGCCCGTCGAGCCCGTACATGATCTGCAGGTCGGCCGGGTCACCGGCGACGGCCCGCAGCAGCCAGGACCGCCAGGAGGCCGCTTCCTCGAGGCACCCGGTGCCGACAAGGGCGTCGAGTGTGAACGAGGCGTCCCGCAGCCAGCAGTAGCGGTAGTCCCAGTTGCGCTCCCCACCGATCTGCTCGGGCAGCGAGGTCGTGACCGCCGCGACGATCCCGCCGGTCGGGGCGTCGGTCAGCGCCTTGAGCACGAGCAGGGAGCGCCGCACCTGCGCCGGCCACCGGGTCTCCTGGTCGAGGCGGTCGCTCCAGCGGGTCCAGAACGCCTCGGTCCCGGCGAGCGCCTCCTCGGCCCCGACCGGGTCCGGCTCGAGGCGGTAGGAGACCGCGTGCGTGAGCACGAACCCGACCCGGTCACCGGCCGTCACGGTGAAGCGCGAGACGAGGTCGCCGTCGGTCACCTCGATCGGCACGTCGGCACGCAGCAGCACGGCGTCCGGTCCCGCCACGGCCCTGATCGCGCCGGCGGTCCGGCTGATCCACGGCGCGACACGGCCGTAGTCGAACCGCAAGCGCAGCTGGGACCGCATCGCGACCCGCCCCTCGACCCCCTCGACGATCCGGACCACGTCCGCGGACTCACCGCGCGGCGGCATGAGGTCGAGCACCCGGACGGTCCCCGTCCCGGTCCGCCAGGTCGACTCCAGGACGAGCGAGTCCCCGCGGTACCCACGCGTCATGCAGACCTGCTCACCGTCGGGGGCCAGGCGCCAGCGACCGGCGGTCTCGTCGGCGAGCAGCGCGGCGAAGCAGGCCGGTGAGTCGAAGCGGGGCAGGCAGAGCCAGTCGATCGAGCCGTCCCGCCCGACCAGCGCCGCCGTCTGCAGGTCGCCGATCAGGCCGTAGTCCTCGATCCTCGACGCCACGGTGCGCCTCCTTCTCGCCGGTCCCAGTCAAGCCCACGCCCGCCGGATCCGCCCGCGGCGGCCGACGCTGCCCCCCCGGGCCGGGTGCCGCGCGGGTTGCGGCTAGCCTTCTGCGGTGCCCCGACTGCTCACCGACGACCCGACCTTCGCCGACCGCCTGCTCGACGCCACGCTGCAGAGCGTGGTGGCGGTGGTCGCCGGTGTCCTGCTGCTCGCCCTGCTGCGCTGGATGATCAGCCGGACCGTCCGCTCGATCATCGAGGGGACCTCGCACGTGCGTCGGCACACGCGGCGCCTCATGATGCGCACCGGCGTCGACCCGGGTCCGACCGACCTGCTCGCGCGGGCCCGGCGGGTCCAGCGCGCCGAGACGATGGGCTCCGTGCTGCGCTCGGCCGCCGCGCTGGTGGTCGCGATCATCGTGCTCACGGCGATCGCCAACATCAACTCCTGGGACCTCGCCCCGGTGCTCGCCTCGGCCGGAGTCGTGGGCGTCGCCCTCGGCTTCGGCGCCCAGACCCTGGTCAAGGACCTGCTCTCGGGGATCTTCATGCTCGTCGAGGACCAGTACGGCGTGGGTGACGTCATCGACGTCGGCGACGTCGCCGGCACCGTCGAGGCCATCGGGCTCCGCGTCACCCAGGTCCGCGACCTGCAGGGCACCCTCTGGTACGTCCGCAACGGCGAGATCCTGCGGGTGGGGAACAAGACCCAGGGCTGGTCACGGGCCCTGGTCGAGGTGCGCGTCGGCCCGGACCAGGACGTCGAGGTGGCGGTGGGTCTGCTCCGGGCCGCCGCGGACGCGCTCGCCCAGGACGAGAGCGTCGCACCGCTGCTGCTCGGCGAGGCGGACGTCACCGCGTTCGAGGACCTCTCCGGGGAGTCCGTGATGCTGCGCGCCATGGTCAAGACGGTGCCCGCCCAGCAGTGGGCGGTGCAGCGCGCGCTGCGGTCCCAGATCCGTCGGCACTTCGGCGCGGGCGGGATCACGCTCGCCCTGCCGCGCCGAGAGGTGCTCCGCGAGGTGCGCGAGGTGCCGGCCGGCGCTGCCGTCCCGGAGGCTCAGGACCAGACGAAGAGGGACTGACCCGCCTCGATCCGACTGCCGGGGGCGACCTCGACGCGCAGGGCTGTCGCCGGCGCGTCCAGCGCGACGACGGGGCACACCACCGACCTGCCGGCGGCGGCGACGTCGTGCGGGGACCAGGTGATGACCTGGTCCCCGACGGCGAGCGCGGCGCCGACCTCCGCGTGCACGACGAAGCCGTCGCCCTTGAGCTCGACGGTGTCGATCCCCAGGTGCACGAGGACGGCCCGCCCGCTGGCCGTGAGCACGACGAAGGCGTGCGGGTGGATGGTCACGAGGGTGCCCGCCACCGGCGCAACGGCGGTCTGGCTGGAGCCGTCGGGCCCGTGGTCGGGCAGGACCGCCAGGCCCGGACCGACCAACGACTCGGCGAAGACCGGATCGGGCACGTCGACGAGACCGATGATCGTGCCGGCCACCGGTGCGGCGACGACGAGCGGACGGTCTCCGCCCGGGGCGCGGGCGGCGCCGAGCGTCAGCGCAGCTCCTCGATGTCGGCGGCGAGGGTGTCCGCCTCGGGGCCGACGACGACCTGGACGACCTTCCCGGACCGGACGACGCCGAAGGCGCCGGTGGCCTTGAGGGCGCTCTCGTCGACGAGCGAGGGGTCCTGCAGTTCCACCCGGAGGCGGGTGATGCACGGCTCGAGGTCGACCACGTTCCCGTCGCCCCCGAGGGCGGCGAGGATGTCCTGGGCCTTCGTCATGGAGCCTCCTTGGTACGGGCGACGTTCGCCCGGACCTCAGCGTACCCAGCCGAGCCCGGATCGTCTCTGCCACGGGCCCGTGGTCCTCGGGTGAACCTGAAAGACTGTGCCGGTGAGCACCGCCGACCGACCTGACTCCTTCTACGCGGCCATCGGCGGGTCGGACACGTTCCGCCGACTGGTCGACGCCTTCTACGCAGGAGTGGCCCAGGACGAGCTGCTCCGCCCGATGTACCCCGAGGAGGACCTCGGCCCCGCCGCCGAGCGGCTGCGGATGTTCCTCGAGCAGTACTGGGGCGGTCCGACGACATACAGCGAGCAGCGTGGACACCCCCGGCTCCGGCTGCGGCACGCCCCGTTCCCGGTGGGCCCGGCGGCGCGGGACCGGTGGCTGGCGCACATGCGCCGGGCGGTCGACGGGCTCGGCCTCGCGCCGCTCCAGCACGCGACGCTCTGGGACTACCTGGAGCGCGCCGCCCACTCCATGCTCAACACCGTCGAGGAGGGACGATGACCGAGGCGTTGGCGGGTCTGCTGCGGGTCCTCGACCTCGAGCGGACCGGGCCGGACTCCTTTGTCGCCGAGAGCCTGCCGCGGTTCAGCACGCGGGTCTTCGGGGGCCAGGTGCTCGCGCAGGCGATCGTCGCCGCGGCCCGGACGGTGGACGGCGAGCGGCTGCCGCACTCGGTGCACGGGTACTTCCTGCGGCCCGGCGTGGTCACCGAGCCGATCGGCTTCGCCGTCGAGCGGCTGCGTGACGGCCGGTCCTTCAGCGCCCGGCGGACGCACGCCCTGCAGGGCGAGGTGCCGATCCTGTCGATGATCACCTCGTTCCAGCTCGAGCAGGCGGGCTTCGAGCATGCCGACGCGATGCCGACGGGTGTGCCGGGACCGGATGAGCTGCCGAGCGCGCTGGAGTCCCTCCAGCACGTCGACCCGCGCATCGCGGCCTTCTGGACGCACAGCAGCCCGTTCGACATGCGCCACGTCGAAGGCTCGCTCTACTCCGGCCCCGCGTCGACGGCCGCCGACCGGCAGCTCGTGTGGATGCGGGCGCACGGCACGGTGCCCGACGACCAGGTGCTCCAGCGCGCCCTGCTCGCCTACGCCTGCGACCACGTCATGCTCGAGCCCGTGCTCCGCCGGCACGGCGCCTCCTGGGCCACCCCCGGGCTCGCCGGCGCGAGCCTCGACCACGCGATGTGGTGGCACCGCGACCTGCGGGTCGACGAGTGGCTGCTCTACGTCCAGGCGGCCCCCAGCGCGCAGGGCGGTCGCGGCCTGGGCGTCGCCCAGGTCTTCAGCCAGGACGGGACCCTGGTGGCGAGCATCGCCCAGGAGGGCATGCTGCGACTGCCCGGCTGAGCGCGGTCCGCCGGGGCCGGGCACCGGCGCCGCCTGGCCCGCTCGCCGCGCGGGCCTGCGGGCGGCACCCCAGACTGGGGCGATGGCGCCCCTCGACGACAGCCTTCCGACCACTGACGACCCGCCGGCCCCGGCTCCGCGGGTGGCCGCCGGGCTGGAGCAGGTGGCGCCGCTCACCGTCGCCGTCACGGGCGTGACCGGCTACGTCGGCGGGCGCCTGGTCCCCGAGCTCCTGGCGGCCGGCCACCGGGTGCGGGCGATCGCCCGGAACCCTGCTCGGCTGCGGGGCCGCCCCTGGTATGACGCCGTCGAGGCGGTCGAGGGGGACGCGAGCGACCTCGGCCAGATCCGCGACGCGCTGGCGGGCGCCGACGTCGCCTACTACCTCATCCATTCCCTGGGCACGGGCCACCGCTTCGAGGCGACGGACCGAGCGGCCGCCCTGACCTTCGCGCGGGCCGCCCGGGAGGCGGGCGTGCAGCGGATCGTCTACCTCGGCGGGCTGCACCCCGAGGGCGAGGACCTCTCCCCGCACATGGCCTCCCGCAAGGAGGTCGGCGAGATCCTGCTGGCCTCCGGTGTGCCCACCACCGTGCTCCAGGCCGCGGTGATCCTGGGCTCCGGCTCGGCCTCGTTCGAGATGATGCGCTACCTCACCGAGCGGCTGCCCGCGATGACGACGCCCCGCTGGGTGGCCAACCGGATCCAGCCGATCGCCATCCGCGACGTGCTGCGCTACCTGGTCGGCAGCGCGACCATGCCGGCGGACGTCAACCGGGCGTTCGACATCGGCGGACCGGACGTGCTCACCTACCGCGAGATGATGCAGCGCTACGCCGCGGTCGCCGGCCTGCGGCCTCGCGTGATCGTCCCGGTCGGTGTGCTCACCCCGCGCCTGTCGAGCCTGTGGGTCTCGCTCGTCACCCCGGTGCCGGCCGGGATCGCGCGGCCCCTGGTCGAGTCGCTCATCCACGAGGTCGTCTGCCGGGAGCACGACATCGCACGCTGGGTCCCGGACCCGCCGGACGGGCTCGTCGGCTTCGACCGAGCGGTCCAGCTCGCGCTCGCGCGGATCCGCGACGCCGACGTCTCGACCCGGTGGTCCTCGGCCTCGGTCCGGGGCGCGGCGAGCGACCCGCTCCCGTCCGACCCCGACTGGGCGGGCGGCTCGCTCTACCGCGACGAGCGCGTCATCGATGTCGACGCACCGCCGTCGGCCGCCTGGCAGGTGCTCCTGGGTCTCGGCGGCGACCGGGGGTGGTACTCCTGGCCGCTGGCCTGGCAGGTCCGCGGCGTGATCGACCGGCTGACCGGGGGGCCCGGCCTGCGTCGCGGCCGGCGCGACCCGCACCGGCTGTGGGTGGACGACGCCGTCGACTTCTGGCGCGTCGAGGAGGTCGAGCCGGAGCGGTTGCTCCGGCTGCGGGCCGAGATGCGCCTGCCCGGGCTGGCCTGGCTCGAGCTCGAGGTCGAGCCCGGTCCCGACGCCGACCACTGCCGGCTGCGCCAGGTGGCGCTGTTCCACCCGCACGGCCTGGCCGGGCAGCTGTACTGGTGGGCGGTCACCCCGTTCCACGGCGTCGTCTTCGGCAGCATGCAGCACGGCATGCGCGCCGAGGCCGAGCGACTGGCGGCCGCGCGGGCCTGAGCGCGACCGGTTGCTCCCCGGGCGACGCCGGCCGAGGTCGCCCGGCGGGCTGCCGTGCGGCCGGCGCAGCGGTCAGCGGCCGGCGCAGCGGTCAGCGGCGCGGCCGGCGCAGCGCGACGGGCTCCTCGACGAACGGCAGCCACGCGGCGCGCTCGTCCGGCGCGATCCGCCGCGGCAGGCCCGTCGCGGCCTCGACGACCACCAGGGTCGAGATCGCCTGCACGTGCACCTGGGGCGGCTGCCCGGCGTGCACCCGGTAGCAGACATCGATGCTCGCCCCGCCGAGGTGGCCGATCCACATCTCGACGTCGACCGGCTCGCGGTGGTACCCGAGCGGCCGGAGGTACTCGATCTCGGTGCGCGCCACGACGGTGTGCGTCGTGGCCGTGGGCCCCGCGTCCAGCACGGCCGTCGGCGCCGAGCCGCCCGCCTCGTCGGGGTGGCGCCAGAAGGCGGCGATCCGCGCCTCCTCGAGCAGCCGCAGGACCTCGACGTTGTTGACGTGGCCGTAGGCGTCCAGGTCGGCCCAGCGCAGCGGGACGGCGATGTGCAGGCGACTCATCGATCTCCTCGGTGTCGGCGGCCGGTGTGCCCGGCTGCACGGTGGGCGGCATCCTGGCACTGCTGGTGACGGTCGAGGACGGCGACGACGGGCGCCACGACCGACGTCGCCGCGACGTCGCGCACCGCAGCGTGCAGCGCCCGCCGAGCCCGTCCGGCCTGGCGTCGGGCGCTGAGCGCCCCGAGCAGGCGACCGAGCCCGGCGAGCAGCAGGCCGGCCACGACCCCGCCGACGACGCCGACGGTCGGGATCGGCACGTCACCCCAGCGGGGTGGCGCCGGCGAGGTCAGCGCGAGCGCGTCGAGCGCCGCCAGCCCGGCGAGCCACAGCCCGCCGGCCACGACCACGGCGAGCAGCAGCCACTGGAGCAGCCCGAGGGCGGTCCACGCGCGGGGCCGGCGCGGCCTGCCCAGGGGCACGCCGGCGACGGCGAGGTCGAGGTCGGCGGCCAGGGCGTCCAGGGGCCCGACCCCGGAGCGGGCCTCGAGCACCCACGGGTCGGGCAACCCGTCCGTGGCGCGGTCCGCCCAGTCGCGGGCGGCACCGTGGGCCAGGGCCGTCTCGGCCGCGCCGGCCGGAGGCAGCGAGGTCCGGCTCACCGCGGCCGGGTCGGCCGGCCCGGCCGCGCGACGCCCGTGCCGACCGGTCACGCCTCGACCCTGGGGGCGACCACCGGTCACCCGGGGACCCAGGTGGAGGCGGCGCAACGGGTCCGCCCGGAAGCGGGAGAGCCAGCGGGTCGGGTGGCCAGCCGGTCACCTGGTGGGCCTCGCGGCCCGTGGCGGCGCGGACGGCCTCGACGACCCGGGGGACGCCCGCGGCGGCGGCGAAGGCGTCGACCAGGGCCGGGTCGGGCCCGCTCGGCGGCGCGGCGCGGGTGCCCGCCGCACAGGCCGCGAGGACCTGGTCGGCGACCACCCCGAGGTCGGCCTCGAGCCGGGCGCGCGCGGCGACCCGGCGCGCGGCTGCGTCGTCCAGGGCGCGCCGGAGCTCGTCGACACCTTCCCCGGTGCGCGCGGAGAGCGCCAGGACCCGCACCCCCGGCAGCCCGTCGACGGCGAGCAGCCGGTGCAGGTCCGCCAGGGTGGCCGCCCGGTCGGCGGGGGCGAGGCGGTCGACCTGGTTGAGCACGACGAGGACGACCCCGGCGTGCGCGGTCAGGGCACGGAGGTAGCCGTGCACGGCGGCGTCGGCGTACTTCTGCGGGTCGACGACCCAGACCATGAGGTCGACCAGCGCCACCAGGCGTTCGGCCTCGAGCCGGTGGGCCACCTCGACGGAGTCGTGGTCCGGCAGGTCGAGCAGCACGAGGCCCTCCCCCGGGCCGGTCTCCTCGAGGAACACCCGGTCGTGAACGCCGAGCCAGGCGAGGAGCGGGTCGACCCCGTCCACGCCGCGCACGGCGGCCAGGGCGTGCGAGGTCGTCGGCCGACGGACGTCGACCCGGGCGATCTCCCGGCCGACCAGCGCGTTGAGGACGGAGGACTTCCCGGAGCCGGTCGATCCGGCCAGGGCCACGACGGTGTGCCGGTCGGAGAGCCGCAGCCGTTCCCCTGCGTGCGCCGAGACGCGGCCGGCGCTCTGCCGGAGGTCCGCCGGCAGTGCCGTGCCGCCGAGGTCGATCGCACGGTCGAGCGACTCGAGCCGCTCGGCGAGGGTCAGCCCTGCCACAGTCGCCGCCACCATCGGCGCAGACCGCCCGGCTCCTCCTCGGCCGGCGCCGGACGTGCCGGTTCCGGCGTCGGGGGCAGGACGACGTCCACCGGGTCCGGCATCGCGGCGCTCACGTCGACCAGCGCGGCCCGCAGCCGTGCACCCGGGACCAGGTCGAGGGCGTCGAGCCGCGTCGTGATCCGGTGGGCCTCCTCGTCGAGCAGACCCGCGATCCGCCGGGCGAGGTCCTCCTCGGCGACCCGGGTGAGCCGGCGCACCGCGTCGTCCCCGAACACCGCCTCGAGAAGGCGCTGCGCCAGCACGGCCGTCCCGCCGGCCACCCCGACCTCCGCGGTGGTCAGCCCGCCGGTCGAGGCGAAGATCGCGACCATGAGCGCGGCGCCGAGCCCGTTGACCCCGAAGGACAACGCCCGCGCCGTGCTGCGGCGTCCGGCGCCCTCGCCGGCGACCAGGGCGAGGACCCCGGCCTGCCAGCTGCGGACCTCGTCGGCCACCCGGGCGCGCAGGTCGAGCGACGACCGGGACACCCGGAGCCCGTCGAGCAGCCGTGAGCCGGCAGGGTCGGCGTGCCAGGCGGTCCAGGCGCGCTCGGCCGCGCGGTCGGCGGCGTCGTGCACGACCGCGACGAGCCCGCTGCCGATCGCCTGCGCGACCGGCTCGGGCGGGCGCCGCCCGCGCAGCGCCGCCGTCAGCCGGTCGCGGACGGTGCTCACCGTCGACTCGATGGCTCGCAGCACCTCACCCGTGCCGACGAACTCCTGCCAGCGGGTGAGCACCTCGCCGCGGAGCATCGTGCCGTCCGAGGTCGCCACGCGGACGGCGGCGAGGGCGTCGGCGTAGGCCGCGGTGACCGCGCCCCGCAGCACCTGGGTGTGCGCGACCTGGGCGTCGGCGTCGACGACGAGCTCCGGGACCCGCGAGACGAGGTCCACCACCGCGCCGCGGATCGTGCGCTGCACCACCCGGTCGCGCGCGCCGGCGTCGAGCACCGTCGCGCGGAGCCAGCCGTCGACCTCCGCGACCGCCTCCGGCGGGAGCAGGCCACCCACGATCGGCGACTCCGGCACGGTGAGCAGGCTCGCGTCGCCCAGTCCGCGCTCGGCGAGCATCGAGGCCAGGTGGGTGGCGACGGGTTCCCGCTCGTGCGGCTCGAGCCGGTCCAGGACGATGGCGACGACGGAGTCCCGGCCGGCAGCCTCGGCGAGCAGGTCCCACGGGACGGCGTCCGCGTACCGGGCCGCCGTCGTGACGAACACCCACAGGTCGGCCGCGCCGAGCAGCTGCGCGCCGAGCCGCCGGTTCTCCTCGACCACCGAGTCGATGTCGGGGGCGTCGAGCAGGGCGATCCCCCGCGGCACCGAGACGTGCGCGACGAGCCGCACGCTGTCGGCGGCGCCGGCGCCCTCCCCCTGCCAGCGGGCGAGCCCGGGCAGCACCCGGTCGGACGTGAACCAGGCCGCGTCGTCCGGGTGGTGCACGAGCACGGGTGACCGGGTCGTGGGGCGCAGCACGCTCGCCGGGCTGACGACGGCCCCGACGAGCGCGTTGACCAGGGTGGACTTGCCCGCGCCGGTCGAGCCGCCGATGACGGCGAGCAGGGGGGCGCCGCGTTGGCGCACCCGCGGCACGAGGTGGTCGTCGAGGTGCGCGGCGAGCCTCGCGGCCTCGGCCCGGTGCTCCTGCGCGCCGGGCAGGTCCAGCGGGAGGCGCACCTCGCCCAGGGCCGCCCGCAGCGCGACGAGGCCCTGGAGCAGGGCGTCGTCCCGACCGGGCGGCTGGCTCACCGCACTCGCCTCCCGGTCAGCCGCGGGTGAGCTTGCGGTAGGTGACCCGGTGCGGACGCGCCGCGTCGGCCCCGAGCCGCTCGACCTTGTTGGCCTCGTAGGACTCGAAGTTGCCCTCGAACCAGTACCAGCGCGACGGGTCCTCGTCGGTCCCCTCGTAGGCCAGGATGTGCGTCGCCACCCGGTCGAGGAACCACCGGTCGTGCGAGACGACGACGGCACAGCCGGGGAACTCCAGCAGGGCGTTCTCCAGCGAGCCGAGGGTCTCGACGTCGAGGTCGTTGGTGGGCTCGTCGAGCAGCAGCACGTTGCCGCCCTGCTTGAGCGTCAGCGCGAGGTTGAGCCGGTTGCGCTCGCCACCGGAGAGCACGCCGGACGGCTTCTGCTGGTCCGGGCCCTTGAACCCGAACGCCGCGACGTAGGCGCGCGAGGGCATCTCGACGTTGCCGACCTTGATGAAGTCGAGCCCGTCGGAGACGACCTCCCAGAGCGTCTTGGCCGGGTCGATCCCGCCGCGCGACTGGTCGACGTAGGAGAGCTTGACCGTCTCGCCGACCTTGAGCTCGCCGGCGTCGAGCTCCTCGAGCCCGACGATCGTCTTGAAGAGCGTGGTCTTGCCGACGCCGTTGGGGCCGATGACGCCGACGATGCCGTTGCGGGGCAGCGTGAACGAGAGGCCGTCGATCAGGACGCGGTCGTCGAAGCCCTTGCGCAGCTTCTTGGCCTCGATGACGAGACTGCCCAGACGGGGGCCCGGCGGGATCTGGATCTCCTCGAAGTCCAGCTTGCGCGTGCGGTCGGCCTCGGCCGCCATCTCCTCGTAGCGAGCCAGACGGGCCTTGGACTTGGTCTGCCGGCCCTTGGCCGACGAGCGGACCCACTCGAGCTCGTCCTTGAGGCGCTTGGCGAGCTTGACGTCCTTCTTGCCCTGCACCTCCAGCCGCTGGCCCTTCTTCTCCAGGTAGGTGGAGTAGTTGCCCTCGTAGGGGTACAGGCGCCCGCGGTCGACCTCGGCGATCCACTCGGCCACGTGGTCGAGGAAGTACCGGTCGTGCGTGACGGCCAGGACGGCGCCGGCGTACTGCGAGAGGTGCTGCTCGAGCCAGAGCACGCTCTCGGCGTCGAGGTGGTTGGTGGGCTCGTCGAGCAGCAGCAGGTCGGGCTTCTCCAGGAGCAGCTTGCACAGTGCGACGCGGCGTCGCTCCCCACCCGAGAGGATCGAGACGTCGGCGTCCGGCGGCGGGCAGCGCAGCGCGTCCATCGCCTGCTCGAGCTGGGCGTCCAGGTCCCAGGCGTTGGCGTGGTCCAGCGCCTCCTGCAGGTCGCCCATCTCGGCGAGCAGGGCGTCGAAGTCGGCGTCCGGCTCGGCCATCAGGGCCGAGATCTCGTTGAAGCGGTCGAGCTTCGCCTTGATCTCCGCGACGCCCTCCTCGACGTTGCCGAGCACCGTCTTGGACTCGTTCAGCGGCGGCTCCTGGAGCAGGATGCCGACGCTGTACCCGGGTGAGAGGCGCGCCTCGCCGTTCGACGGCTGGTCCAGGCCGGCCATGATCTTGAGGATGGTCGACTTGCCGGCGCCGTTGGGACCCACGACGCCGATCTTGGCTCCGGGGTAGAAGCTCATGGTGACGTCGTCGAGGATCACCTTGTCGCCGTGCGCCTTGCGCGCCTTGTACATGGTGTAGATGAACTCAGCCACGGTGGGATCTGCTCCTGCTCGTCGGGGTCGGGACCGGGCGGACCGGTCCGACGGACAAGCCTACGGGGTCGCCGCCGGCACCTCGTGCCGTTCGCCCTCCGGGGGCGTGGCCCACGGGTCGGACTCGTCGATCGCAACGGCCCTCAGTCCGGCGGCCGCGCCGCCGCCCTCGACCGCCTGCCCGTTCCCCGCGCCGGACTCGGCGTCCGTGCCGGCGCTGCCGCTCCGCTGCTCACCGGCCAGGTTCACCCGGCGGGCGAAGCGCGCCGTCCCTCGGGTGAGGTCGTGGCCCAGGGCCGTGGCCTCCACCACGAGGTCGGTACGCGGCCCGGCCTCCGACTGCCACTCCTGGGTCTGCAGGCGACCGTGGACGAGGACCGGATCGCCCTTGTGCACGGAGGCGGCCACGTTGAACGCGACGTCGCGGAACGCCTTCACGGTCACCCACTCGGTGCGGCCGTCCACCCAGCTGCCCTGGCGGGCGTCGAAGTACCGCGGGGTGCTCGCGAGCCGGAAGGAGGTGAACGGCACCCCGTCGCCGACCACCTCGCGCGGGGTGGTGGCCGCCCAGCCGACCACCGTGACCACCATCGTGCTGCCGCTCATCACGCCTCCCGTTCGCCCACCGGTCGGTCCGGTGCTGCCGCGAGCGTCCCGCAGTGGCGGGGCCGGCGAGCCGAGGGCCCGCCGGCCCTGTGGATGAGCGGGTGAAGCGGCGGGCGAGGCGAGCCGGCGCGGCCGCGACGCGGGCAGGGTCAGCCGGCCCGGGCCCCCGCGGCCGCCTCAGCGTCCTGGCGGCTCGGCGCGCCGGCGGCGATCGCCGGACCGGCCACCGTCCGCACGGCACGGTGGTCCGCGAGGACCGCGGCCGTGGGCGCCGTGAGCCCGGCGGCCACGACGGACTCGATCGCCGCGGTCCCGGCCGCCCTGAGCTCCTCGGCCAGCAGCCCTGCCGCCGCGCGGCGACGGCGGGCCCGGACGACCGGGGTGAGCGCTGCGCCGAGCGCGAGGGCGAGCGCGGCCCCGAGCCAGCCGTACGCGGCCGACCCGCCCGTCTCGCC
This sequence comes from uncultured Actinomycetota bacterium, assembly GCA_963724505.1. Lineage (GTDB taxonomy): Bacteria > Actinomycetota > Actinomycetes > Actinomycetales > Cellulomonadaceae > Actinotalea. Next base: position 81,060 of record CAVRUY010000008.1, on the reverse strand, counting down.
GAGCAGCGCCCCGAGCCCGAGGGCGGCGGCACCGAGCGCGGCGAGGCCGAGGAGGAGCGGCACGAGCCACCGGGAGGCACCCACCCGGGGCAGGACCGGCACCGGTACCTCACCGAGCCCTCGGTCCAGGGCCTGGGTCAGCTCGCTCGAGTCGTCGACGGCCTGCTGGACCGCACGCTCCCACCGGGCCGGCAGGGACGCGCCGACCTCACGCAGCCAGGCCTCACGGACCAGAGCGACCCGGTCCGCCTGGACCGGCCCGAGCGAGGCGCGCTCGGGGGACGGCCCGGCCCGCACCGCCTGCACCGCCCCGGCGAGCCCGGCCGCCTCGGCGAGCGCCGCGACGGCGCGGGAGACCGGGGGCTCCGGCTCGGAGGTCCCGACGCCCGCGCGCAGGGCCGCCGCGGCGTCGCCGAGCTCGGCCGCGGCGCGTACCTCGGCACCGCTGCGCCCCTCGACGAGCCCCGCCAGGACTCCCCGGATCTCACGGAGGCCCTCGCCCGTCCGCGCGGAGACCCCGATGGTCCGCACGTCGACGAGCCCGTCCTCCCGGAGCAGGCGCGCGACGTCCGCGAGGAGCTCGGCACGCCGCCCGACCGGGACGGTGTCGACCTGGTTGAGCAGCACGAGCATCGCGCCCTCGTGGCCCACGAGGTGCCGCAGGTAGCCGGTGTGCAGGGCGTCGTCGGCGTACTTCTGCGGGTCGACCACCCACACCAGCAGGTCGACCATGGGGACCAGACGGTCGACGACGGCGCGGTGCTCGGGCTCGACCGAGTCGTGGTCGGGCAGGTCGAGCAGCACGAGTCCGCGCAGGTCGGCCTGGGACTCGCCGTCCAGGGCGCTCTCCCGCTCGATCCTGCGGTCGGGGTCGACGTCGAGCCAGTCGAGCAGGGCGGTGGCGTCGTGGGCCCAGACGCAGGCCGTGACCCGGGAGGTCGTCGGGCGGCGCACCCCCACCTCGGCGAACTCCAGCCCGCTGAGGGAGTTGAAGAGGGTCGACTTGCCGGAGCCCGTGCCACCGACCAGCGCGACGATCGTGTGGTCGATCCCGAGCTCGAGCCGCTCGCGGACCGCGGCGATCCCCGCGCCGGTGCCCGCCGCGACCTCCGGTGCCAGGCGGTCCCCGGCGCGGTCGAGGGCGGACTGCAGCGCCTCGACCTGCTCCAGGAGCGCGGCCGTGCGAGGACCCTGAGCCGGTGCGGTCATCTCCACCCCTTGAGGACGGCCCGCCGCAGCCGCAGCAGCGAGGCCGCGTCGTCGGTCAGGTGCGGTGAGTCCACCAGGGCGCGCACGGGCGCAGCACCGGCGCGGACCTGGTCGGCCACGGCCCGTTCGAGATCGGCGGCGCCGGCCTGGGTCAGACCGCGAGCCGCGTCCCCGAGAGCCTCCTGCGCGACCACTCGCGCCGCCCCGACCCCGACGCAGGCTGCGGCGATCACCGTCGCGGCTCCCTCGACACCGGCATGTCGCGTCAGCCGGCCGATCTCCGCGGTCCCGCTCACCCGTGCCCGGACGCCGTCCAGCCAGGCGCCGGCCGCCGCCTCGGGCTCCGGGTCGGACCGCACCTCGAGCGTCGCGGCCGCCTCGGCGAGCGCCCGGGCACCAGGACGGTCGGTGTCCAGCGCCTGCAGGGCTGCGAGCTCCCCGGTGCGCCGGGCCGAGGTCAGCGTGACGCGCGCAGCGTGCAGCAGGTCCTCCTCCACGGCCGCGAGCGCCGCGGTGCGCGCGGACTGGGCCCGCCGCGAGCGCCACGCGCCGCCGAGCGGTCCCGCGGCCCCCGCCCGCGCCGCCCACGCGTTGCGGACCGGTCCGTCGGCGACGGTCCCGATCACGACGGCCCGCGCGGCCCTCGCGGCCACCGGCTCGAGCGCCTCCTCGACGAGGCGCTCGATCGCGGCCCGAGCGTCGACCTGGGCCTGGACCGCGTCGGCAAGCTCCTCGACCCACGGCTGGAGCGCGGCGAGCGAACCCCGCTGGGTGCGCGCGATGACGGACTGCGCCCGGTCGGACCCGGCGAGCACGGAGAGCCAGCGCAGGATGGGGGCGACGGTGGCCTCGCCGAGCATCCCCTCGTGCGGGCCGGCGTCGGGCAGCAGGAAGAGCGGGACGCTGCCCATCCCCCGCTCACGCAGCCGCCCCAGCAGGTCGCCGCGCACGGCCACGAGTGCCTCGGACGAGACGCGGTTGAGGACCATCGCCATCGAGGTCCGCCGCTGCGCCGCCCGTTCGAGCACCTGCCAGGGCAGGGCGTCGCCGTACCGCGCGGCCGTCGTGACGAAGACCCACAGGTCCGCCGCCTCGAGCAGCCGGTGGGCAGCGGTGCGGTTGCTGGCGAGCAGCGAGTCGAGGTCGGGCGCGTCGATGATCGCCAGCCCGCGGGGCACGGCCTCGCGGGCGAGCACGTCGACGTCGGCCAGGAGCGGGTGCGCGGCGAGCAGCTCGGCGTCGGCCGGGTGGTGGATGAGGACCGGCCGACGGGTGGTCGGCCGCAGCACCCCGGCCGGGCTCACCTCCTCGCGCAGCAGCGAGTTGACGATGGTGGACTTGCCGGCCCCCGTCGAGCCTGCGACCACGACGAGGCCCGGGGCGGAGAGCTCACGCAAGCGCGGCAGGAGGTGGTCGTCGAGCTGGTCGAGCAGCGCGCCGCGACGGGCGCGAGCGGTCTCGACACCGGGCAGCTCCAACGGGAACTCGGTGGCGGCGACGTCCCGACGCAGGTCGGCGACGGCGTCGAGCAGGGAGGCCTTCGCGACGGGGCGATCGGCATCGGCCGCCGCCAGGAGTCCCCAGCCTCGATGCGCGGCAGTGGGGGCAGGGGTCACGAGCCAATCCTCCCGTGCCGAGGGGTCCAGTCCAAACCACGCGCCGCACCATGCGCCCGGCCCGTTCTCACCCTCGACGGGCGGAGGGACCGCAGGACCGAGGGCGACGCGGGAGCAAGGCGGGCCGGGCCCCTAGGTCCAGAGCGCGTCGAACCGTCGGGTGAGCGTGTCGGCGAGCGCCGGGGAGTCGAGGGCCACGCTGGTGTCGTCGTAGTCCGCGAACGACCCGGTGGACCAGTTGTGCGAACCGATCACGACGAGCCGACCGTCGACGACCACGTACTTCGAGTGCAGCAGCCGGCCCGGGGTGTCCTGACGGACGGCGACGCCGCCGGCCGTCAGGGCCCGCCGCGCGCGGGCGTTGACCACCGTCGAGTTGTACGGGTCCTCGGCGCGATCGCGGTCGAGCAGGACGCGCACGGTGACGCCTCGTCCCGCCGCGGCGATCAGGGCGTCGATCATCGGGCGGGTCGGCGCGCCGAGCGCGATGTGGAACATGCACACGTCGACAGTGGCCGCCGCGCCGTCGAGGAAGGCAGCGAGCGAGGGCGCGTAGTCGGTGTTCGACAGCTCGGCCACCCACGCGCTCGGCACCCACGACAGGTCCGCGAGCACGGCGGAGCGGTCGACCCGAGCCCGTCGCGCAGCGCTTGACGGGTGTGGTTCCCGGGCGCACTGGGCGACGAGCCTCTCGAGCGCATCCCGCACGGGGTCGGTGCCGCCCTCGCCGGCACGGCCGACGACGACCGCGAAGAGCGCGAGGCCCTGCGCCCCCGTGGCGGGGGCGACGGGCGCCGTCGCCGGCGCGAAGGAGAGGCATCCGGCCAGGCGTCGGACGGTGTCGGGGCCGACCCCGGCGACGCGCGCGTCCAGGTCGGCGAGCGACGAGAACTCCCCGCCGGCCCGACGTTGGGCCACGACCCGGCGGGCGAGCTCTTGCCCCAGCGCCGGGAGCGCGGCGAGCCGGTCGGCGTCGCACCAGTTCACCGGGACCGGCGCGGCGGGCACGGCCTCCTCCGCGAACGGCAGGGACGTCTCGGCGAGGGCCACTCCGGGAAGCGTCTGGGGTGCGACGCCACCCGAGAGGTACCGGGTGCACGCCTCACCGATCAGCCCGTCGGCGAGGTCGGCGAGCGCCGGGAGCTCGGCGGCGACCGGGAGGCCGCCGACCAGGGTGAGCAGACGCTCGAGCAGCGACGCGGCCTCGCGACGGTCGGCCGGAGCCGGCCGGCCCGCCCCGTCGTACAGGCGCAGCACGGCCGCGTCGCTCGCCGCCTCGGACCAGTTCCACAGGTACGTCATCGTGGGAGCACCGCCCGACGCCACTGCTCCTCGAAGCCCGTGTGGAGCAGACCCGCCAGACCGGCGGAACCGATCACGACGGAGTCCTGGATCTGCTGCCCGGAGAACGAGCCGGGCGACCAGTTGTGCGAACCGAGCAGCACGTGGTCGTCCGCGACCAGGACCTTCGCGTGGCTGCCCCGCACCGGCGCGGCAGCCAGCCACCTGACCGGGACGGCTGCACCGGAGAGGACCGCGCGCGCCGCTGAGGCGGTGGCCGCGATCTGGTAGGTCTGCCGCGAGCCGCCGACCACGACGCGGGTGTCGACCCCTCGCCAGGCCGCGTCGCCGAGGGCGTCGACGAGATCCAGCAGAGCGGGGTGGTCCGGTCGCACCATGTCGAGGATGAACATGCTGACCAGGCACCGCCGGCGGGCACCGTCGACCAGGGCGAGGGCGACCTCGGGGTAGGCGTCGTCGGCGACCAGCGCGCACCGGGCCGGGCCGGCCCCGGCGACACTCATCGCTGCGCCAGACCCAGCGTGGTGAGCGCCTGATGCTGCCCGTCGGCCAGGAGGGCGAGCACCGGGGGCAGTCCGTGCACGCCCCGGATCACGACGATCTGCCGCTCGAGCAGCGCGACCCGGAACCGCACCCGGGCTGCGCTGGAACCGGTCAGCCCGCCCAGCAGTGCCTCGACGAGCTCGCCCTCGCCGCTCAGCGCGGAGATCCGCGCGCGCACGCGCCTCGCTCCCCGTCGGCGCCTCTCGGCACGCAGCAGCAGCTCGTCCTCGGCGGTGCTCAGCTCGCGCACGGTCTCTCCTAACGGGGCGACGAGACCCAGGGGTAGCTGGGCATGTCGCTCGGGCTCCCGGACTCCGTCGGGTCCTCGCAGCCCTCGAGCAGGTCCTCGCCGACGGCGTATCCTGCGCCGGCCGCCATGAGCTCCTCGAGGACGTCCGGGTCGGTCCAGCCCAGCTGGTCCATCGTCGCGTGCAGGCCCTCGTGGATGCCCACGTTCACCGCGTCCGTGGCGTCTCCGAAGAAGATGTCGGGGTTCAGGTGCACAGTGTCGTCGTCCTTCGTGTAGACACCCGCGGAGTCCTCGTAGCCCGGAGGCATCTGGTCGCTCCAGCCGGGCTGGTCGAACCCCCAGGACTCGAGCAGGTCGTTGACGAAGTCCCGGACGGCTTCGAACCGTTCGGAGGTGGGGCCGGTGTCCCAGCCGTCCAGCACGTCGCAGATGCCCACGCGGTCCTCACTCGAGAGCTCCGTCGCGCCGCGGCGCGTCAACGGTGTCACCCCGTCAGGGGTGTGACGTACGTCACAGGCAGACTATCCAGGTGCCCCGGGCTGTCAAGGGTCGGCCCGAGCCGCCGGTCGGCAGGGCGCGCCGACGGCGCACCGACGCAACGCCGGCTCCCCCGCCGGATTCGCGAGAGGCCCGATAACCTGTCCGGCGGGGTTCTCCCGTTCCCTGTCTCCGGGCACGGTCGGTGGGTACCCCGCAGGTCCCGCCCCCGTGGGGCCTGCGGACAATAGCCCTGTCCAGGGAGAACGTCCCTGCCCTACGAGAACAGGTCAGTCGATCTTGGGACGCCAGAGAGCGAATCCTGGAACGCGCGTGGGCCTCTGACGGAACATGGTCCGGTGTCGGCTCCCGGGCGCAACCACCTTCGCCGCCAGTCGAGGACAGCTGGCTACAGGTCAACCGCGGTGTCTCGGAGCAGCCTGTTCGCGCACCTTGCGAGCCGCATACGGTCCGCCGACCTTGCCGATCGCGAAGCGGACTCGACGGCGATCGAGGGACGCCGTCTCGACGTGCCATCCCGCGGCGCGCCAGACCTGAGCCTCGACCTTGCTGTCTTTCGCCCACCACTGGCGGAGCCCGTAGGCACTCGCCGGAAGACCGCCGACCAGGCTGGCGATCTGGTCGAAGTCACGGTCACAGACGACCTGGCCACGGTCGCCCATCTCCTGCAGGTGGTTGCGCAACGAGGCGTACTTCAGAGCTCGGACCATCCACCGAGACTCGCACCTGATACAGGGCATGGCCCCTATCGCGTGCCTCGTTCGTCTTCGGAGTGCCTGGACTGCGCTCAGCCTGGAGGTCACCGTGACCCGCGTCTGGACCGCCCGTCCTTCCGGCGACGGCTCCCCGGCAGCGAGAAGTGCAACCCGCAGGAGTTCAACCTCATGGCACCATGGCGGCCGGTACGAGGACGACCTCGACGGCGGGAGGCCGCGGCGGCCGGGAGCCCCACCCGGGGAGCGCCCGCCCGTGCCGCACGCACGAACAGCGGCTCCGCAGGGCGATAGCCTGTCCGGCGAGGTTCTCCCGATCCCTGTCCCTAGGCAAGTTCGGTTGGTACCCCGCAGGTCCCGCCCCCGTAGCTCAGTGGATAGAGCATCGGACTTCTAATCCGCAGGTCGCAGGTTCGAATCCTGCCGGGGGCACCGGTCGGCGCGACGCGGAGGCGGGCGCCGTCGCGCCACGCCGCGCGGAACCCGGTGCGGGGCGAGGACCGAGCGGACCGAGGCTCAGGGGAGAGTGCACCCCACGAGCGTGGCGCCGTCGAGCGTGCTCGAGTTCGTCGTGGCGCCGACGAAGGTGGATCCCGTCAGGGTCGCACCGGCGAACTTCGCTCCGGTGAGCTTCGCGCCGGCGAAGGATGTCGACGTGATCGTCGCACCGACGAACCGGGTACCGGTGAGCTTGGCGTTGCTCAGGTCGACACCGACGAGGATCGCGCCCGTGAAGTCCGCTCCGGCGAGACTTGCCCCGGAGAGGTCGCACCCGGAGAGGTTGACGCCGGCGAGGGCCAATGTCCCGGCACGGGCTTGGTCGCACGCGCTCGGTACGGGCGTCGCGGTAGTGGGTGCAGCCGGAGTCGGTGCCGTGCCGATCGGCCCGGGTGTGGCGGGTGCAGGCCCGGGGGTTGCCGACGGCTCCGGCGCCTCGGTCGCCGGCGCCGGCGCCGGCGGCGCCACGGTCGGCTGGGTCGTGGGGGGCTGTGAGGCGGAGGCGGTTCGGCCGGGCGACGGGCTCGCGGTCGGCGTCGGACCACCGACGGAGGAGGTGTTCGTGCGGGGCGACGCCCCACCCTCGGCGGCGTCGGTCAGCTCCGAGGTGCGAGTGGTTGCGACGGACGCCGTGGGGAGCCCGCCGAGCGCCGCAGTGCCCGATCGAGGCTGCGCGAGGTCCTCGACGGAGGGCTGCGGGAGGGTGGTCGGCCCGGCCGCAGCGGAGGGAGCGAGCCCGAGACCGGCCGCCAGGACCGCGGCCCCGGCGGCCGCGGCGACACCCGCGAGGGCGGTGCTCCCGGACGCTGCCACGCCGCCCAGGTCGACGGGCAGCGAGCGCAGACCGGGCAGCCCGGACAGCACCGACAGCGGCCCGGCGGTCGCCTGCAGCCTCCCGAGCCCGATGGCAAGGAAGGCGCGGACGACCTTGGGATCGAACTGCGTCCCGGCGCACCGCGCGAGCTCGGCCCGGGCCGCCGAGGCAGGCAGCGGTGCCTTGTAGGAGCGCGCGGTGGTGATGACGTCGTAGGCGTCGGCGACCGCGACGATGCGTGCAGCGAGGCCGATCTGCGTGCCGGCGAGGCCGTTCGGGTAGCCTCCACCGTCCCAGCGCTCATGGTGCTGGCCGACCGCGTCCAACCAGGGACCCAACCAGGCGCCGAGCGGTCGGGCGATCTCGGTCCCCGCCCGCGGATGATCGGTGAGGACCTCCCACTCCTCCTCGGTGGGACGCCCACGTTTGGACAGGATCTCGGTCGGGACGCGGAGCTTGCCGATGTCGTGCAGCAGAGCCGCCCAGGAGAGCCGCGCTGCCTCGGCAGCGGACAGGCCCATCTCCGTGCCGATCAGAGCGGCATACCCCTGGACGCGCTCGCTGTGCGCGCGGGTGAGACGGTCGTGCCCGTACAGGGCCGTCACGAGATCGAGCAGAAGGCTCATGTCACGGTCGGCCGCCATGGGCCGTTCCCGGTCGACCGCACGCCGCAACACCTCGGGGGAATGCGCCCGCAGGGCGACACCCAGCCGCGACGGCGCCTTGTCGGGGAAGACAAGGGCCAGGCGCAGCATCGCGGCCAGCGGGATCAGCCGGGCGGCGGCGCGGTGGGTGACGAGCAAGAGGGCGGTGGAGGCGCCGACCTCCACCGCGAGCCACGACCAGGGGTTGACGCCCAGCCGCTCGACGGGGAACCAGGTCGCTGCGCCCAGGCCGAACCCGACGGCCAGCGCCGTGGGCATGGCGTAGAGCAGCACCCTGACGACGACCGACAGGACGGGGTGAGGGCGCCACTCGTCGAGGTCGGCGTCGTCGTAGTTCTGGGTAGGACCGGACGCCACACGGTCTTGGTCGGTCAGCATCGCCCGTCCGTGAGCGTCCGCGGTCGTCCTCACTCGGCCGGCCCACCGATGCGTCGTGGAGTCCGGCACGCCGCGAAGGTCGGACCAACGGTGACACCGTTGGTGAAGAGGCCGGCTCGGCACCGCCCCGCTTCCTTGGCGGCGTACAGCGCGGTGTCAGCGTGCAGCAGCAGCGTCTCGGCGTCGACGCCGTGGCGCAGCTCGGCGACGCCGGCGCTCGTCGTGAGCGGGACCGAGGCCCCGTCGAACGGGGCGTCGAGCGCTGCCGCCACGCGTTCGGCGTAGCGCACAGCGTTGCCGATCGGCGCACCGGGGAGCGCGACCGCGAACTCCTCGCCACCGAACCGCGAGACGAGGTCTCCGTCCCGCGTGTGGGCCATCAGCACGGCCGCGACGCTCTGCAGGGCGCGGTCCCCCCCGAGGTGACCGTGCTCGTCGTTGATCTTCTTGAAGTGGTCCAGGTCGAACATCACGACGCTCAGCGGGCTCCCCTGGGCCTCCGCCTCGGCGACGAGGACGTCGAGTCGAGGGTGGAAGGCGCGGCGGTTGAGCAGGCCGGTCAGCGGGTCGGTCTCGGCGGCGGTGGCCAGGTCCGCGCGCAACCGGCCCTGGGACCGGTTCATCGCGGCGACCACCGCGGCCATCAGGCCGGCGGTGACCAGGGTGGCGATGGCGTCATCGGGGTGCAGGTCCGCGGTCGCGTTGAGGTGCACGGCACAGACCAGGGCCACGACCATCCAGGTGTAGGTACCGACCAGCACCCGGAACGATCCGAAGTAGGCGATGAGCACGACGGGCCACAGGTAGTAGATGGTCATCATCCGCAGTGGCTCGGAGATCACCACCAGGGCGCTGATGAGCAGGATGCTCCACGGCGCACACGCCTCCAGCACGCGGCGGCTCGCCGGACGGATCGCCCAGACCACCACGCCACTGGCCAGCAGCAGCACCGACAGCGCTGCCTGGCCGATCGCGTCCGCGCGCTCCATCGGGGCAGTGAGCAGGCTCACCAGGCCGGTGACCCCGCCCAGCACGAAGGTCGAGGCGACGACCCGTCGTACCGTCTCCAAGTGACTCTGGGGCGCCAGGACGGTCGGGGCGGATCTGCTCCGGGGCGCCCGGCCCCGGGACGCTCGGCCCGTGAGGGGGGTCACGACCCTCGTATCGGCACCCCGGCCGCCGAGTTGAGCCGGTCGACGGGACAGGTCCCGGGTCGTCGTGCGCGCACGCGCGTCGACGGACCTCGGGCCGTACCCCTGCGGCCGGCGGGCCGCACCTCGCCGGGCTCCGAAGGATGAGCGGCGGAAGCCGACGCGCAGGGGTACCCCTCGGCCGTCAGACCGGCCGGCGCCTCACAGCTCGTTCACCCGGTCGGTCGGCGGCGGTGCGACCGGGCTGAACGTCCCGAGGTAGTTCGTCATGGCGAGCAGGTCGTTGCCCCCGTCGAGCCGCGGCGAGGTGACCGCGCCGAAGGTGGTGAAGTTGTCCCCGCCGTCGGCGAGGAAGTTGTTCACCGTGACCTGGTAGGCGGCGCCGAGGTCGAGCGGCACGCCGTTGAGCTGCACGTTCGAGATCGTCACCGCAGTGCAGTTCCCGGCAGCGATCGTCGTCTGCAGGTCGTAGGTGAACCCTGCGGAGACGCCGAGGTGCAGGAAGGGCCGGCTGCTGCCGATCGGCTGGCACTGCTGCTCGAGCACCGACACGATCTGCGCGCCGGTCATCGCGTAGGTCACCAGGGTGTTGCCGAACGGCTGGAAGGTGAAGGCCTCGCCGAAGGTCACGACGCCGTCGCCCTCGGTACCGGACTGCGCGTACGTCAGGTCGGACCGCACACCGCCGGGGTTCATGAAGGCGATCTGCGCCCCGCTCGCACTGGTCGCCCACAGCTGGGCGTCCGCCACGAGGTTGCCCGCCGACGACTCGACACCGCGGTCGGCGCCGGGGGGCGTGCCGCCACGGACGATGTCCGCGGTGATCGTGCCGACCGGCGTGTTGCCGGCGGCGTCGTACAGCGGCTGCCACTTGGCGAGGATCGACGTCTGGGTCGGGTCGGGCTGGAGCGCCGACTGGTCGACGAGGTGGTTGGTCGCGGTGCTGAGGTCACGCCGCACGTCCTTGGTGCGCTTGTCCAGGACCAGGTTCATCTCGGTGACCACGCGACCGAAGGAGTAGGCACTCGTGACCAGGCGGTCGTTCCCCGCGCTGTCCTTCAGCGCGCAGTTGTACGGCAGGTGCGTGTGACCGGTGATCATGGCGTCGATCTGCGGGGCAAGGCCGTCGTTGATCGCGACCACCGGGCCGGTGATGCCGACGCAGGCGTTGACGTCGCCGGGCGGAGGGGTCTGGGACGCGCCCTCATGGAGCAGCACGACGATCGCCTTGACGCCCTGGGCCTCGAGCTCGGGCACGAGGGCGTTCGCGGTCTCGATCTCGTCGAGGAAGTCGTACCCCTGGATGCCCGCCGCTGCGACGAGCGTGTCGGTCGCCTCCAGGGTCATGCCGATGAAGCCGACCTTGATGCTGTTGATCTTCTCGATCCAGTAGCCCGGGAGCGGGGTCTCACCAGTGGACTCCTCGACGACGTTCGCCGAGAGCCACTGGAAGTCGGCGCCCGGATAGGGCTGGTCGGGGAAGTAGCAGCCGTCCACGGGGTGACAGCCGCCGTCCTGCATGCGCAGCAGCTCGGTGACACCCTCGTCGAACTCGTGGTTCCCCACGCTCGAGACGTCGAGCTCCATCGCGTTGAGCGACTCCACCGCGGGTTCGTCGTGGAAGAGGCCGGAGAAGGCCGGCGATCCGCCGATCAGGTCGCCGGCCGCCACGGTCAGCGAGTACTTGTTCCCCTGGCGCAACGAGGACAGCTTCGACGCCAGGTACTCCGCCCCCCCGGCGGGGATGCCGTAGATGGGGCCCGGGGTGCTCGCCTCGAGGTGTCCGTGGTAGTCGTTGAACGCGAGGAGCTGGAGGTCGACGAGCTGCCCCGGGGCGTTGACCGCCGGGGTGTTCCCCGAGTTGCCGCGGCCGTCGTCCTTCTTGGCGATCGCCGACGGGGCGGCTGCCAGGCCGAGCGCGAGCGTGAGGGACAGCGCGCCGAGGCCGGCTGCGGCTCGACGGCGGGCGAGACGCCCGGGGGGCGAGGAGGGTTGCACGGGCACGAGGGCCTCCTTGTGGGCCGGTCCCCGCCCGGACCGCACGGCGCGCGACCTCGGGCGCGGGGGATTCCACCGTTCCTACCAGGGAATGGGGGCAAACCGCCATGATCCGGACATGACGCTCGACGCAGGGGCTCGCTCACTGCGGGCGCGTCGGCACCACGACGACCGGGACCGTGGCGAACTCCAGCACCCGCAGCGTCACGCTCCCGAGGTCCGGGAGGGCATGACCGCGGCGCGAGACCCGGGCGAGCACGATGAGGTCCGCACCGATGGCGACGGCCTCGTCCAGGATCGCCGCCGCGACACCGTCCTCCCGTCGGACACCGCTCACCGTCACTCCCACCCCGGCCCCGAGCGACTCGACGTGCCGCAGCGCGGCGTCGGCCGCCTGCTCGCGGCGCCGCCGGACGTCGATCAGACCGGCCCCGTCGTGCGTCCGGCTCTCCGGCCAGGGCTCGAGGACGGTGACGGCGTGCACCCGCGCACCCAGGGCCGCCGCGAGGTCCACCGCGACCGCCGCGGCGGCGAAGGCGGGGGTCGAGTCGTTCACGGCGACCAGGACGACGTCGATCATCGCTCCTCCGATCGGGCGCGCCCGCCGGTCGACCCCGCCGCCCACCGCAGCCGGAGCCCCTCCTCGAGCTCCAGGTCCTCGAGCGAGCGGCGGATCGCCGCCAGCCGCTCCTCCAGTCTGGGGATCCACCGCTTCTCGACGGCGTGCTGCCGGCTCCGCGTCGCCGCGAGCTCGGTCGAGACCAGGAGCACCGCCCTCGCCGCCGCGGCGTGCGCGACGCCTGCCTCGAGCGCGGCGGCGTGCGCTGCGATCGCGAGGGCGAGCGCCGAGGTGCCACCGCCCACCGTCGGCGGTCCCACCGCGCACCGGGCCTCGTGCGGGAACGCGACGCCCATCGCCCCGCCCCAGGTGACCTCGACGCCCGCGGGCGTCCGCGGCGCCGCCGCGTCGATCCGTCCTCGGCCGTCGAGCGCTGCTGCGCGGCGCAGCCAGGTCGTCGCGACCCGCGCCGCCGCCTCCCAGTCGGCACGGCTGCGCTCGGCGACGAGCTCGAGCCGTTCCAGCTCGTCGGTGAGGATGCGCTGCTTGCGGTCGAGCAGGTCCGCGCCGTGCCGTGCGACGGTGAGCCGCCGCTCCACGCGGACCCGGCCGGCCCGCCCGGTGTCAGCCATCGGAGCCTCCGGCCGGTCGCGCGGGCAGGTAGGTGTCGATCATCGCGACCGGCAGCATCGTCAGCTCGTGCCGGGGCAGCGCGGCCAGCGCCGCCCAGGCGCGGCCCAGGGAGTCCTCCATCGAGCGCAGCTCGGTGTCCCCCTGGGCGAAGAGCCGCTGCTCGACCTCGTCCCGGCAGGTGAGGTACGCGCGGTCGGTCTGGCTGAGGGCCGAGACGCCGACGAGCTCGCCGAGCTCGGCGGCCTGCTGCGCACGGGCCATCGCCGCGAGGACCTGGGAGGCGACGCCCAGGTGGTCCTCGCGGGTGCGTCCGGCGCCCGCGCCGCTGCGCATCAGGCGCGAGAGGGACGCCAGGACGTCGACCGGCGGGTAGATCCCCCGGGCGAGCACCTCGGGCGAGAGCACGACCTGACCCTCGGTGATGTACCCGGTGAGATCGGGGACCGGGTGGGTGATGTCCCCGGCCGGCATGGTGAGCACCGGCACGATCGTCACGGAGCCCTCGCGACCGCGGATCCGGCCGCAGCGCTCGTAGAGCGTCGCCAGGTCGCTGTAGAGGTACCCGGGGTAGCCGCGGCGGGCCGGGATCTCCCGGCGGGCGGCGGCGACCTCGCGCAGCGCCTCGGCGTAGCTGGTCATGTCCGACATCACCACGAGGACGTCGTGCCCCTCGGCGAAGGCCAGGTGCTCGGCGATGGTCAGGGCGAGCCGGGGGGTCAGCAGCCGCTCGATCACCGGGTCGTCCGCCGCGTTGAGCAGCAGCACGAGCTCCCCGGCTGCCGAGCGCTCCTCGAGCCGGTCGCGGACGAAGGTGATGTCCGCATGGGTCAGACCCATCCCGGCGAAGACCACCCGGAAGCTCGAGCCGCGCGAGGTCGACTGGGCGGCGATCTGGGTCGCCAGGGCCAGGTGCGGCAGACCGGGGACGGAGAAGAGGGGCAGCTTCTGGCCGCGGACCAGCGTCATCAGCGCGTCGATCACCGAGACCCCGGTGAGGATCGGGTCCCGCGGCGGCTCCCGGTGGACGGGGTTGAGCGGCCACCCGCTGACCGGCTGGGAGACCGCGCAGGTCACCGGCGGACCGCCGTCCAGCGGCTCGCCGCGCCCGTTGCACACCCGGCCGAACCACTCCGGCCCGACCGGGATGCTCAGCGGACGGCCCTCGAACCGGACCCACACGCCACCCGGTGCCATCCCGCCGGTGCCCTCGAGGACCTGGAGGGTGGCCAGGTCCCGGTCGACCTCGAGCACCAGGCCGTGGCGGGTGCCGCCGGGCAGGTCCACCGTGGCGAACTCGTCCCAGCCGACGCCCTCGGCCCGGACCACCAGGAGCGGACCCCGCAGCTCGCGCACGTCCCCGTGGGCCACCTGGCCGAGCTGCCGACCCGGCGCGCCGTCGGCCGGGACGCGCGGGCGCGTCGGGGCGGTCACGTCAGGGCCTCGAGCATCGCCAGCACGCCCTGCCGTCGGGCCAGGACGCCGTCGGCGTCCCGCGGCCCGACCTCCTCGCGGGCCCGCAGGACCGTGCCGAGGTCGGCCTGCTCGAGGGTCGTCGCGGCGACCCCGGCCTCCACCCGCCGTTGGCACGCGTCGATCACGTCGAGCACGAGACCGAGCAGCGCCGCACCCTTCTCGGGCGAGCAGTACCCGTCGTTCTCGCTCAGCGCGTTCTGCAGGAGCACGCCGTCACGCAGCAGCCGGCCGCCGAGCAGGACCATCCGCTCGTGCCCGGGCAGCGACCCCGTGCCGATGATCTCCGCGAGCGAGGCGAGGCGGTCGGCCTCGGCGAGCAGCGCGGTGGCCCGAGCCCTGCGGAGCGCCCAGCCCGGGTCGCCGTGCGTGGCGCGCCACGCCCCGATGGTGGCCACGTCCCGCGCGAAGGAGCCCCGCCAGCTGACCGCCGGGTAGTGCCGGGAGTACGCGAGGTCGCGGTCGAGCAGCCACAGCGAGCGGACGAAGCGCTGCGTGTCGGTGGTGACCGGCTCGGTCATGTCGCCCCCCGGGGGTGAGACCGCCCCGATCACCGTGGTCGACGCCGCCGCGCCGCCCAGCGTCACGACGCGTCCGGCCCGCTCGTAGAAGGCGGCGAGCTCGGACGCGAGGTTCGCCGGGTACCCCTCCTCGGCGGGCAGGTCACCGTTCCGGTTGGCGAACTCGCGCAGGGCCTCGGCCCAGCGTGAGGTCGAGTCGGCGATGACGACGGTGTCGTAGCCCATGTCGCGGTAGAACTCGGCGACGGTGATCCCGGTGTGCACGCTCGCCTCGCGGGCCATCATCGGCATGTTCGAGGTGTTCGCGATGATCACGGTGCGGTCGATGAGCCGGCCACCGGTCCGCTCGTCGGACATCCTCGAGAGCTCGTCGAGGACGTCGGCCATCTCGTTGCCCCGCTCTCCGCACCCGACGTAGACGATGACGTCCGCGTCGGACCACTTGGCGACCTGCTGGAGCAGCAGCGTCTTGCCGGTGCCGAAGCCGCCGGGCACCGCCGCCGCCCCGCCCCTGGCGAGCGGGTAGACGAGGTCGAGGACCCGCTGCCCGGTGTGCAGCGGGACGACGTCGGACAGCCGGGCCCGGAACGGACGCGGCCGGCGCACCGGCCAGCGCTCGGCGAGGTGGACCGGGACGTCGTCGACGCGCGCGACCACCTCGGTCACGCCCCTCGGCTCGGGGCCGGCGACCCAGGTGACCTCGCCCTGGACACCCCACGGGACGGTGACCCGGTGCTCCACCGATCCGGCGTCCGGCACCGTGCCGAGCACGGCTCCGGGCGCCACCCGCGCGCCGACCTCGACGGACGCGACGAACGACCAGTCCCGGCCGGCGGCGGTGGACTGCCGCTCGGGGGTGAGCCACACCGGGGCCCCCGACAGCGGGCGGAGCAGCCCGTCGAAGGCCTGGCCGAGCAGGCCGGGGCCGAGCAGCCCCGAGAGCACCTCACCGGTCGGCAGGGCGAGGTGCCCGGGGGTCAGCCCGCCGGTGTACTCGTAGGACTGGACCGTGGCGTGCGTGCCGGCGATCGCGACGACCTCCGCGGCCAGCGCGTGCGGGCCGAGCGAGAGCACCTCCCGCATCGCGACCCCGCCGATCCCCTCGACCTCGACCAGCGGTCCGTTGACCCGGCGGACGGTCCCGCCCGGGGAGCCGTCGGTCGGGCTCGCGGCGTCCACCGCGCGCTGCGCTACGCCGTCCACAGCCGGCGCACCTCCGCTCCGTGCTCCTCGATCACCGCGGCGGCGAGCACCGGCACGGAGAGGTCGAGCCGGCGGGAGCCGAGCTCGCCGACCACCCCGCCGTCCGCGCTCGTCGTGACCGTCGCCTCCGGCCCGAGAGCCTCGAGGCACCTCGCGGTGAGCCGTTCCCGCCACGCGTGCGTACCGGGTGTCGTCCGTCAGGCCCTGGGTCGTCGCCACGACCCGGCGCTCCAGCTCCCGGCGCAGGGACTCCTGCTCGGCCAGGACCAGCTCGTTGGCCTCACGCCGCACCCGCGCCGATCGCAGCGCGGCAGCCGCACGCCCGGTCGCAGCGCCCTGGGCCTCGGCGGCCGCGATGGTCTGCTCCGCCTCGGCCCGGGCGACCCGCAGCACCTCCCCCGCCTCCGCGTCGGCCGCGTCGGCGATCTCCTGGGCCTGCGCCGCGGCGGCGGCGGCCAGCGCCGCGCGCACCGGCTCCAGGGCGGCGGCCGCGTCCGGGTGCAGGGCCTTCATGGCATCACCACGCTCATCGGCGAGCGCGTGGCGCGGAGCGCCGGCCCGAGCACGGCCCCCGCTCGCGCGGTGAGCACCACGACGGCGACCGTGCAGGGAAGGGCGGCCCAGGCGCGGCGGACCTCGGCGTCGGTGTCGGCGGCCACCACCAACGCCCCGGCGAGCCCGTACCCCTCCACGAGGGCGTGCTCACCGAGTGCGGCGACCGATCCCTGCTCGACGCTCGACATGGCGCGCCTCAGGCCCGGCCGATGAGGATCATCGCGACCACCAGGCCGTAGATCGCGATCCCCTCCGCCAGCCCGACGACCACCATGGCCCGGCCGAAGATCTCCGGTCGCTCGCTCATCGCCGCGAGCGCCGCCGACCCGGTGTAGGCGACCGCGAACGCGGCACCGATGGAGGAGCCCGCGACGGCGATGGCCGCCGCGATGAGAGCCGATCCCCCGATGCCCGCCGGGGTGGCGGTCGTCGCAGGATCCACGGCGGCCCCGACGGCCGCCGCCGGGGTGGACCCGAGGGCGCTGACCAGCAGGATCACCGCGCCGACGAGCACGAGCGCGTCCACCCCGAGGAGCACGGCGAGCCCGGCTCTGCCGCGGCGCCGGAGCAGGACCACCGCCGACCCCACGACGAGGGCGACGACCGGGATGCCGACGAGCCAGGCGGTCATGAGATCTCTCCTCGAGCGGTGCCGCCCTCGGGCAGCGTCGGAGCCCAGGGGCGGAACGGCCGTCCCTCGGTCTGGAAGATGCGGGAGAACAGCTCGTAGTACTCCAGCCGCAGGGCCTGGATACCCGCGACGAGCGCCTCCAGGGCGAACGTCACGACGTTGCCGATCACGAAGAGCAGGACCGCTGCCGGCGCGCGCCAGCCGGGCCCCCACAGGCCGACGGTCCCTTCCCACACGATGAGGAGCAGCGCGGCGTGAGTCAGGCCGAAGGCCGCCAGACGGGCGAACGAGACGATGTTCGAGCCCAGCCGGATGACGGTGTCGACGAGCTCGACGATCGCCTGCACGACGCCGGCCCCGCCGCCGCCGGCCTCGATGAGCAGACCGGTGAAGACGAGGGCGAGCGCCCCGACGGCGAGGACGACGGCGGCCACGACGACGGGCGTGAGGCCCGCGACCAGACCCCAGGTGAGCAGCGCGGTGGCCGCGAAGAGGGCCGACCCCGCCACCCCGGAGCGGGCGTACAGGGCGTAGCCCCAGCCGCCCTCGCGGACCCGGTTGACCGTGCCCACCCCGTAGGCGGCGGCGAGCAGAACCGCTCCGAGGCCGACGGCGGCGACGAGCAGCGGGATCGGGCTCTCCAGCGGGTCGAGCCACAGGACGGGCAGCAGACCGGTCGGACCGAAGGCCTCCCCGTACAGCACGCCGAAGACCACCGACGCGAGGCCGGCGCCGGCGACGAACGCCCAGGTCCTGGCCAGCCGGGCCAGCCGACCCGTCCGCCGCCCCCGCAGCGCCAGCCCGAGGACCAGCAGGATCGCGCCGTGGCCCGCATCGCCGAACATCATCCCGAACATGACGACGTACGCGAGGCCGGCGAGCCGGGACGGGTCGACGTCCGCATAGGGCACCGTGGCGTAGGTGTCGACGAGCGTGCGGGAGAGGCGCGGGCGCCGGGGCGTGGACTCGGTGAGCAAGGTCGGCGGCTGCACCCCGCGAGGGTGGGCGATCGGCACGGCGGCGGCGCCGAGCGGGCGGATCGCCGACTGCAGCCGGGGCAGGCTCCGCGCCGGAGTCCAGCCCACCAGGCCACGCAGGACACCGGACCGGACGGCGGCCTCCTCCGCACGGGCCAGCTCCTCGACGTCCGAGCCGGGCGGGTAGGGCAGGTCGAGCTCGACGTCGCCGCTCCGGGCGATCTCGACGAGCATCGGACCGCACGCCTCCTGCGGCGCGACCAGCGCGACGCGCTCCATCCGGACCGGGCTCAGCGCCTCACGCCACGGCATCGAGCACCTCGCTCGGCCCGCCCCCGGCCTCCGCGGCCGCGAGCGCCGCACGCAGCCGCCAGGCGTCCACCGCGAGGACCGCGACCGCACCGAGCACGACCGTCGGGCCCGGCAGCGCGGTGCGGAGCAGCCCGAAGGCGTCCGCCTCGAGCGCGGCGACGGCTCGGGCCTCGGCCCGCCAGAGCCGATCGGGGGTCTCGACGCCCGTCGAGCACCCTGCGCGCCGGGACGGGCAGCGACTCCCGCAGTGCCGCGATGCCCTCGGCGCCCGGCCAGGCGTCCCCGAGGAGCGGGCGGACCTCCCGACGCAGCCGGTCCGACGGGGTCACCCGATCGACGAGCAGGGCCCGCGCGACCGTCAGGACCGCCGCGGTGGTCGCCCACGGCCTGGCCGGCGGAGCGGCCGCGGCCAGCTCCCGCAGCCACACGATCCGTAGCAGGTCCGCCAGGCCCGCCGGGTAGTCCTCGCCCGGGTCGCCCCACGCCGAACGCCGCAGTGCGGCGGCGAGCTCCTCGCCCGAGGCCGCCCGCTGCAGCCGAGGCCAGGCCGTCGAGAGCGCGCCGAGGTCGAAGGGGCGGCGCTCCGGGGCACCGTCGAGCTGTCGGGAGAGGTCGAGGATGTTCTCGCGCTCGAAGCCGCCGGCGGCCGCCCGGAGCAGGCGCGTACCGCCTGCCGGGAGCCAGCCGGCCAGCACCCGCACCTGCCAGAGCACCATCTCGGCGGTGGCCCGTTGGGCGTCCTCGAGCGCCGTCGGGCCGGCACACCCCGCGACCCGCTGTGCGTAGGCGGTGCCGTCGAGCTGCCGCAACGCCGCGGCGAGGCCGCTCTGCGCGGCGAGCCGTCGACACCCACCCGACGCCGACCCTGCGTCGTGCCATGGCCCGGGCACGCACCGAGGCGGCCACCCAGTCGGCGTTCACGACGTGTCCCGGTCGGGGAGGTCGAGCAGCGCCGCCGCGAGCCGGGGCGCGAGCTCGCCGGCCCGGGACCGGCCGACCTCGCGCAACCGCGCGACCCGGTCGGTGGCCTCGCCGAGCACCTGCTCGTCGCTCGCCGACGCCTCCTGCTGCACGGCGGCGGCAGCGCGTGACCGAGCGGCGTCGGCGTCCAGGTGGGCCTGTGCCACCACGGACGCGGCGCGCAGGGCGGCCGCATCGAGGCCGGCCCTGGCGTCCCGCCGCGCCTGCTCGACGAGGTCGGCGGCGGCCTGCTGATCGGGGGCGAGGGCGGCGAAGACCGGCGGCGAGCTCGGTGGCGGGGCCGTGGTCGTCCAGCGCGGGGACCCCGGCCACCCCGGCGGACCCGGGTGCACCGGCCGGGCGGAACCGGTCGAGAATGCTGAGCCACGTCATCAGACGCCTCCGTCTCCATCCTATGGAGGCAGAGTGCGCCCTGCGGGGTCCTTGGCCCCTCCCTAGGGCGCGGCCCGGGGGTGGGGGTGCTCGGCTGCCCGGCCCTGGAACGTCAGGATCGCCGGGTTGACCACACGACCGTCCCGGACCTCGATCGCCCGTCGGATCGTCTCGTTCGCGTCCCAGGAGGCGCCGCCCTCCATCACGACGCGCAGGAACGGCAGCAACGCCTGGCTCACCTCCCAGCTGGCCGAGTCCCACAGGTAGGACGGGCTGTGGTCGACGGCGTAGTACCGGATGTGCTCACCGACCATGAACTCCGGGTCGGCGAACGAGGTCGGGCGCGCCCACTCGAAGCCCATGCCCTTGTCGCAGGAGACGTCGATGATGAGGCTGCCCGGCGCGAAGGCCTCGAGGTCCTCCGTCAGCAGGTACATGTGCGGCGCCACCGGATCCTGCAGAGTGCAGTTCACGACGACGTCGTGCGTCGCCAGGAACGGGGCGAGCGGGACGGGTCCGTCGTCGGAGACGACCGTGCTGAGGTGGGTCGCGGGGTCCTCCTGCTCGAGGTGGACCATCCGCGCCGCGTGCATCGGGGCGTTCACCGAGGCGACCGGTCGGTGCGTGAGCACCTCGATGTCCCGCACACCGTGCGCGGAGAGCGCCGTCACCGCGCCACGGGCCGTGGCGCCGAAGCCGATGACGACGGCGTTCAGTCGCCGTCCGAAGTCGCCCGTCATCCCCGCGCAGGCCAGTGCGTGCAGGACCGAGGCGTACCCGGCCATCTCGTTGTTGGCGTGGAAGACGTGCAGGCTGAATCCGTGGTCGCTCGCCCAGTGGTTCATCGCCTCGAAGGCGATCAAGGTCAGGCGTCGGTCGATCGCGAGCTGGGTGAGCGGGGCGTCCTGCACGCAGTGCGGCCATCCCCACAGGACACCGCCCTCGGCCAGCTCCGCCAGGTCGGCGGCCTGCGGCTTGGGCAGCAGGACGACGTCCGCACCCCCGAGGACGGCGCTGCGGGTCCTGACCGCCCCGACCAGGTCGGCGAGCTGGTCGTCGGTGTAGCCGAACCGCTCGCCGTACCCCTCCTCGATCACCATGCGCGCACGCAGGTCGGCGTCGATGCTCTCGAGGTGCCGGGGGTGCAGGGGGACGCGGCGTTCGTCGGGCTTGCGGGAGGTCCCGACGACGCCCAGGGTCAGTGGTGTCGTCCGGCCCGGCGTGCCCGCGGGTACGGGTGATTCTGCTCGCACGGCTGCTCCTCGGGCGACCCGTGGATCGCCTCTTCGTCACAGTAGCGCGCGCCTGCCGTGCCCGAGCCGAACGGGCACCCGGGCCGTCGGCTCACGCCGCGGCCGCACGGCGCGCACGACGTCGGTCGACGAGCACCACCCCGCCCAGCACGGCCACGGCGAGCGCGACCGACGCGGCGACGTCCGTGACGAAGTGGTAGCCGAGGTACAGCCGGCTCAGGGCCACCGCCCCGACCCCCAGCACGTCCACGGCGCCCCACACCAGCAGCGCGCGGACCGTCGGTCGGCGCACCCAGGCGAGGTAGGCAAGCACGAGCAGGACCGTCGCGGCCCCCGCGGTGTGGCCGGACGGGAAGGAGTACGTGGTCTCCACGCCCGGCACGAGCTGGCTGTCGACCGGCGGCCGCGGTCGCGCGACGACGAGCTTGACGGCGAACGCGATGAGCGTGGAGACGGCCGTCGCGCCGACGAGCAGGGTGACCTGCCACCACTCCCGGCGCCATAGTCCCCAGACCAGCGACGCGACGGCCACGAGGATCGGCAGGACGACGGGGCCGGAGAGCGTCGTCACGACCGTGAGCAGGGTCGTCAGGGTCGGGCTGCGACAGGCGACGAGCCACTCGAGCACCGGCGCGTCCAGGGCGGCCAGGTCGTCCATCTCGCGCACCGCGTCGAGCACGCCGACGAATCCGACGACGCCGAGCACGACGAGCGTGATCCCGACCAGGAGGGTGGTCCGCGCCCGGTCCGTGTGCAGTCGCGTGGCCTCGCGGCCGAAGGCCGCCACGAGGGCGTCGAGCGACACGCGTCGGGAGGTGCCGGCCATCGCACGAGCATCGCAGAACCGCACCGGACCGTCGCGCGGTGCGCGGCGCCGCGGCGGACCTCAGGGAGCCGGCGGGGCGGGGCCGGTGGCCTCCGGCGACGGGTCGACCTGGACGAGCCGGACCTCGTCGATGGCGTGCCCGACGACCCGGGTGACCTCGACGCTCCACCCGTCGAGGTCGATCACCTCGCCGGGCGCCGTGGGGACGTGGCCGAGGGCGGCGAAGACGAGGCCCGCGAGGGTCGTGGAGTCCCCGCCGGGTCGGGGCCGCAGGTCGACGCCGACGTCGGGCAGGTCGTGCACCGGGAACTGCCCGGGCACCAGCAGCGACCCGTCGGGCTGCCGCTGGACCGAACGGACGTCGCGGTCCGTCTCGTCGTAGATCTCCCCGACCACCTCCTCCAGGAGGTCCTCCAGGGTGACGATGCCGTCGACCGCACCGTGCTCGTCGACGACCAGGGCGAACTGCTGGTGCTCGGCCTTGAACCGGCGCAGCGCCTCGGCGACGGGCAACGACTCCGGCAGGAGCATCGGGGGGCGCACGTGGTCGCCGGCCACGCCGTCGGAGTGCACGACGAGGTCGTGCAGCGTGACGACCCCGACGACGTCGTCGAGTCCCCCGCTGCGCACGACGGGGGCACGGGAGTGCCCGGACTCGGCGAGCGCGGTGCGCGCCTCGCCGACGGGGCTGCCCGCGTGCAGCACGAACACGTGCAGCCGCGGCACGAGGACCTCACGCAGTGCCCGGTGGGCGATCTCGACCGCCCCGGCGATGATCTCGCGCTGCTCGGGCGTGAACCCCCCGTGGGTGGCGACCAGGTCCCGCAGCTCCGCCGGGCCGATCTCGTCCCGGGGCGCCCGGGGATCGAGGCCGACGAGGCGCACCAGCGCGTCGCTCCCCACACCGAGCAGCCACACGGCAGGGCGGGCGAGCCTCGACAGGAGGTCGAGCGGGCCGGCCGACGCCAGCGCCCAGCGCTGGGCCCGCTGCAGGGCGATCCGTTTGGGCGCCAGCTCGCCGAGCAGCAGCATGAGGAAGGTGAGGACCACGGTCACGGCCACCACGGCGACGGGCTCGGCGGCCCCACCGAGGAAGCCGAGCAACGGGACCAGCGGCTCGGCCAGCGAGACGGCCGCCGTCGCGGCGGCGAGGAACCCCGCGAGCGTGATGCCGATCTGGATCGTCGCGAGGAACCGGTTGGGGTCCCGGGCGAGCCTGGCCAGGACCCGTCCGCGGGCTCCGCGCCGCTCCAGCGCCCGCAAGTCGCTCTCCCGCAGCGAGACCAGCGCCATCTCGGTGCCGGCGAAGGCGGCGTTGACCACGATCAGCACGGCCACGAGGGCCAGCTGGACGCTGACGGACTCCACGGTCGGCCCTCTCTGCTCGACGGGCGGTACGGGACGAGATTCTCCTGCCACTCACGGCACCCGACCACCGGACCCTCGCGGCGCGCCGCTCATGCGGGCTCCGTCGTCATCCGGGCCAGCAGGAAGGCACCGACGACGGACACGGCGAGCGCGGCGGCGACCAGGCCGGCCGCTGCGGCGTCGATCACCTCCAGCGACAGCACCGTCCGCAGGCCCGGGACGGCGACGGTCGCGAGCTGGAGCAGGACGCTGACGACGACGATCACGTTCAGGACCCGGTTGGGGTACGGCCGGGTGCTGATGAGGCGGGCCGGGTAGACGAAGGCGAGCTGGGCGAGGGACTCGTAGAGGAAGACCGCGGTGCGGGTCTGGTCGCCGCTGTAGCCGAGGTCGGGGAGCAGGAAGAACAGCCCGATGCCGAGCGCCGCCTTGAGCGCGCCGCTGATGAGGATGAACCGGGTGCCGGCGCGGGTCAGGAGGGGCGCGGTCGGCGGCCGCGGGCGTCGCCTCATCACGCCGGGGCTCCGGTCCAGGCCGAGCGCCAGCGCCGGGGGGCCGTCGGCGATGACGTTGATCCACAGGAGCTGGGCGGCCGTCAGCGGCACGAGCAGGTTGCCCAGGTTGTCCCGGAGGCCGCCGATCGCGGCGCCGACGACGCCGACCGCGATGAGGATGACCAGCGCCACGTTGGTGGAGAAGAGGAAGCGGAGGAACTTCTGGATGTTCTCGTAGATGCCGCGACCCTCTTCGACGGCGGCCGCGATGGTCGCGAAGTTGTCGTCGAGGAGCACGAGGTCGGCGACCTCGCGGCTGACGTCGCTGCCCCGCAGGCCCATGGCGACGCCGACGTCGGAGCGCTTGAGCGCCGGCGCGTCGTTGACCCCGTCGCCGGTCATCGCCACGATCTCGCCGCGCTCCTTGAGTGCGCTGACCAGGGCGAGCTTGTGCTCGGGGCTGACCCGGGCGAACACGCTGACCTCCGCGACGGCCTCCCGGAGCTCGTCCGCCCCGAGCCGGTCCAGGTCCTCGCCGGTCAGGGCGCGATCGGCGGGGATGCCGACCCGGGCGGCGATCGTCCGTGCGGTGGCCGGGTGGTCGCCGGTGATCATCAGGACCCGGATCCCGGCGTCGTGGGCCGCCGCGACCGCGTCCGGCACCTCGGGCCGGGGCGGGTCCCACAGCCAGACCGCACCCAGCCAGACCACGGTGTCCTCGTCGTCGTGCGGCGACCAGGCGAGCCCGAGGACGCGGTAGCCCTCCGCCGCGGCGGCCTCGTTCCGAGCCTCCCAGACGCCCCGGTCGGCATCGTCGAGGTCGCTGCGCTCCAGCAGCGCCTCGGCGGCGCCCTTGAGGTACGCGACGGTCCGGCGATCCTCGACGACGCTGACCCGCATGAAGCGCCACGCGGAGTCGAACGGGCGGGCCGACTGCCGCGGGTGCCGGTCGCGCACGGCCACCGGGTCGACCCCCTGGGACGCGGCGTAGGCGTAGAGGCCGAGCTCGAGCGCGTCACCGACGCCGCCGAGCGGTTCGGCATCGGCCGCGAGCACCATCGCGCGCAGGGCCCGCTCCGGGTCCGGCGAGTCGAGGTGGCGCACGGTCATGCTGTTCTCGGTCAGGGTGCCGGTCTTGTCCGTGGCGATCACGGTCACCGAGCCCAGCGCCTCCACGGCGGAGAGCCGGCGCACCACCGCCTTGCGGACGCTCATCCGCTCGGTGCCCAGTGCGAGGGTCAGGGTCAGGACGGCGGGCAGTCCCTCGGGCACTGCCGCGACCGCGACCGCGACGGCGAACAGCAGCGCCTCGTCGAGCTGGTCGATCCCGTCGATGATCACCCCGCCGACGGTCAGCACGACCGCGAGCACCGCGATCCACCGCGCGATGCGGTGCCCGAAGTGCTCCATCCGCCGCTCCAGCGGCGTGCGCTCCGACTCGACGCCGGCCAGCATCGTCGCGATCCGGCCCATCGCGGAGTCGGCGCCGGTCCGGGTGACCTCGAGCCACCCGACGCCGCGGACGGCGAGCGTCCCGGAGAAGACCTCGTCCCCCCGGCCCCGTTCGACCGGCACGGACTCCCCGGTCAGGACCGACTCGTCGAGCTGGAGCGCCTGCTCGCTCGTGAGCACCCCGTCGGCCGGGACGCGGTCACCCGCCTCGAGCCGGACGAGGTCGCCCGGGACGAGCACCGTCGCGTCGATCTGGCTGAGCAGACCGTCGCGCATCACCCAGACCTGCGGGGCGGCGAGCTCCTGCAGCCGCTGGATCGCGTCCTCGGCCCGGTACTCCTGCCAGACGCCCATCGCGGTGTTGAACACGAGGATGGTGGCGATCGCCAGCGACTCGAAGGGCCACTCGTCGGCGCCCTCGATGATCCAGACCACGAGGTCGAAGGCGAGGGCGAAGAGCAGGATGTAGATGATCGAGCTGCGCAGCTGACGGACCACCCGGACCCACCAGGGGGCGGGCCGGGCGGCGGGCAGTGCGTTCGGCCCGTACGTCTCCAGCCGCGCACGCGCCTGCGCACTGCTCAGCCCGGTCGTTCCCGTTCGGGTCTCGTCCATGTCGGGACGGTCACTCCCCCGGGCGGCGCTCGCGGGGTGCGCGAGGAGCTCCCCGCTCCGTGGCGTCGCCGACGACGAGCACCGGGACCGGCGAGCGCGCCACCAGCGCGGAGCCGACGCTCCCGAGGACTCGTTTGCTGAGCCCCCGACCGCGCGGGCCGACGACGACGAGGTCGACGTCGTGCTCGGTGACGAACTGGAGCAGCGCATCCGCCGGCGGGCCGACCAGCAGCGCCTCGGCGGGGCCCCAGGGTTCGAGCCGGGCCTTCGCGGCGTGCAGCATCTGCCACGCCGCGGGCTCGGCGCGGCCCTCGCTGTCCTCCTCCGTGTCGTAGTCGATCACCGTCGCGAGGGTGATCCGGCCGACGGAGGCGCCGAGCAGGTCGCGCGCGGTGACGGCGGCGTGCTGCGCGGCGGGCGAGCCGTCGATCCCGACCAGCACGTGCAGGCCCGGCAGCCGGGCGCCCGGCACCAGGTCCTCGAGGTGGGGCGCGTCCGCCTCCGTGCGCTCACGGAAGACCAGCCAGGCCAGCGGACCGAGGAGGATCCCGAAGGCGATCCAGATCCAGTGCCGGTGGCCCTTGCGCATCATGAGGAGCGTCGCGATCAGACCCGACGCCAGCCAGAGCGTGAAGATGATCACCTGCGTCGTCGTCATCGTGCGACCTCCCCGTCGGCTGTGCGGTGGGCCGGGGTCTTCCCCCAGGCTAGCGAATACGGCGTCGCCCGGCCCGGCTCACGGCCCGCGGAGGGAGAGCAGCACGGCGAGGTAGCCGGCGTAGAGGGCGAGCAGCACCGCGCCGCGTCGCCGACCGAGCCGGGCACGCTTGCCGGGGAGCACGAGCAGCAGGGTGAGGACCCCCACGGCGACCGTCACGGCGATCTCCGAGACCGCCACGGTGATCGGGGTGATGGCCGACGCCACGCCGATGACGAGCAGGCCGTTGAAGATGTTGCTGCCGAGCACGGTGCCCACGCTCACGTCGTCGTGCCCGCGGACCCTCGCCATGATCGTCGTCGCGAGCTCCGGGGTCGAGGTGCCCACCGCGACGAGCAGGGCTCCGACCGTGAACGCGTCCCAGCCCAGCGCCTCACCGAGACCCTTCGCGGCGAGCACGATGAGCCGTCCGGCGACGACGAGCAGGACGAGGCCGGCGAGGGCGTCCCGGACGACGACCCTCTGGCGGCCGGGCGGGGCGAGCACGGCGCCGGTCCGGTCGCGTTCGTGCACGGCCTGCCGGACGGTCACCACGAGCCACGCGACGAACGAGGCGAGGAGCACACCGCCGTCGATGCGGCTGATCTCCCCGTCCGCGGCCAGCCCGAGCGTGACCAGGGGGGCGATCAGCGCGATGGGCAGGTCGCGGTTGAGGTCGGCGCGCCGCGGGGTCAGCCCGGCGATCGCCAGCGCCACCCCGAGCACCAGGCCGACGTTGACGACGTTGCTGCCGAGGGCGTCGCCCAGGGCCACCTCGGGCGTGCCCTCGAGGGCGGAGTTGATGCCCACCGAGAGCTCCGGGCTCGAGGTGGCGAAGGCCGCGACCGTCGCGCCCACGATCCCCGGGGCGACCCGCAGACGGACGGCCAGGCCGACGACGCCCCGCACGAAGAGCTCGCCGCCCGCTGCCGCAGCCGCGATCCCGAGCACGATGAGCACGACGGAGGTCATGCCCTCACCCCTACGGCCCGCCCACCAGGGCGCGGCTCAGGCGGTGCCCCGTCGCGCGCACGTCACGCGGCCGGTCACTCGTCGGCGGCGTGGGCGAGGAGCAGGTTCGCCGTACGGTCCTTGAGGAGCGCCGAGACCGTCGAGCCCGCCGTGAGGCGCGCGAGGCCGCTGAGCCCCCGCGTGCCCAGGACGACGAGGTCGGGCCCGTGGTCGCGCACGTACGCCGGGATCTCGCGGCGGGCTGCGCCGGCCAGCCGGACGACTCCCGGTGCGCGACGCCCGGCGAAGGCCGCCTGCGCCGCCGCGAGCGCACCCTCGACGTCGGTGGCACCGTCGTCGACGACGAGCAGGCTCGCGTCCAGCCCCTGCGACCACGGCATCGCGAGGTAGCTCTCAAGGGCGCGGCGGGCCGAGGGGCTGCCGTCGACGCAGATGACGACCGTGCGGGTGACGTGCCCGTGCAGCGCGACGAGCAGCGGCACCGTGGGGCGCACGACGAGCCACTCGGTGGTGCTGCCGGCCCACAGGCCCCCCAGGTGCCCGTGGTGGTGGCTGCCCAGCACCACCAGGGCGGCGTCGGACCGTTCGAAGAGCACGACGCGGGGGTCGCCCTCGACGTCCGTGTGCGAGACGCTCGCGAAGCCGGCCGACTCGGGCAGGACCCGCGGGACGCTCCGCGCCCTGCCCCGGGCCTGACCACCCGGGTAGGGGACCTCCGTCACGGTGACGGACTCCAGGGCCCAGTCCGCCCAGCGGTGAGAGCCCAGCCACAACCAGGCGACGTCGGCGGCGGGCGCGCCGTCGTCGGCCATGACGAGCACCGGTCGTTCGAGGCCAGCGGCATCGCTCATCGGACCACCCCTTCGACACCTCAAACCTACGGCACCCGCCGGGTGCGCGCTGCCCGTCGGGCGCCGCCGTGCGGGCATGATGGACCGATGACCTGCACGGTGGTGAGCGCCTGATGGGCCGGCACGCGGCCGGTCCGCCGGACGACGCCGCCGGCCCGGGTGGGACGGCGGCCGAGCCCACGACGGCTCCGCCCCGACCCTGGCTCCGGGACGGCCTCGTGCTCGGCGCCGTGGCCGCCGTCACCGCCGGCCTCGTGCTGGCGTGGGCGGTCGGCACCTGGTGGGTCGCCGTCCTCGGCGGCGCCGGCGCCGGGGTCGTCTCGCTCGCCGCTGCCTGGGTGGCGCGGACCGTCCCCGGCCCCGACACCCCGCCCGGTGCAGCCCCTAAGGTGGACCGGTGAGTTCCCCCACGCCGCCCAATGACAAGATCGTCTGGATCGACTGCGAGATGACCGGGCTGGACCTGGTCAACGACGCACTCGTCGAGATCGCCGTGGTGGTCACGGACTCGGAGCTCAACGTCCTGGACGAGGGCATCGACATCGTCATCGCCCCGCCCGCCGAGGCCCTGGCGCAGATGGACCCCTTCGTGCGCACCATGCACACGACGTCCGGCCTGCTCGAGGAGCTGCCCGCCGGCGTGAGCCTCGCCGAGGCGCAGGACGCCGTCCTGGCCTACCTGCGCGAGCGCATCGAGCCGGGCCGGGCACCCCTCGCGGGGAACTCGGTGGGCACCGACAAGTCCTTCCTCGAGCGCGACATGCCCGAGCTCGTCGGGCACCTGCACTACCGGGTGGTCGACGTCTCCTCGATCAAGGAGCTGGCGCGCCGCTGGTACCCGCGGATCTACTTCTCCTCACCGGAGAAGAACGGCGGGCACCGGGCGCTGGCCGACATCCTGGAGAGCATCGACGAGCTGCGCTACTACCGGGCGGCGATGCTCGTGCCCCAGCCGGGTCCGGACTCGGCCACGGCGAAGAAGGTCGCGGCCGAGGTCCGCGCGACGAGCGTCGCCCGGAGGACGCCGACGGCCTGAGGCGATCCGAGGCCGACCTGAGGCCCTCGAGGACGCGCCCGCGGGGGGACCGTCGGACGCGATGGGGTGGCTAACGGGACTTGAACCCGCGACCCCCTGGACCACAACCAGGTGCTCTACCGACTGAGCTATAGCCACCACGGCCGGCGAGCCGAGGCTCGGACCGGCGTGAAGTCTACCGGCTCCCCGGGGGTGCTGCGCACACCGGGTCGCCGACGGGCCTCAGCGTGCGGCGCGGGCCACGATCGTGTCGGCGAACTCCTCGAGGGCGCCCTCGCGGTAGCCGAAGAAGAGCGACGGCTCGACCATCTCCAGCTCCATGAGCACCGGGTTGCCGTCGTCGTCCTTGACGAAGTCGACCCGGGCGAAGAGGAACTTCTCGGCGTCCACCGCGATGTCGGACTTGGCGGTGAGCAGACGGCGGGCGGTGACCACCACGTTGAGGGCCGCCGCGATCTCGGACTCGGAGGCCTCGACCGGGCTGATCCGCTCCTCCTTGTAGACGCCGTCGATCGCCACGTCGGGGCCGTCGAGCATGGCTCCCTTGAGCACCGAGTGGGAGTACTGGCCCTCGAAGAAGACGTGCGCGTGCTCGCCGATCGTGTCGACGCTGGTGAGGTACCGCTGGGCCATCACGGTGCGGTTGTCCTCGAGCAGCCGCTTGGCGTGCGCGATGGCCAGCCCGCGCGAGCCCGCGTCGATCGCCGTGTACCGGCCGGTGTCCCGCGAGCCGGCGGAGATGGCCGGCTTGATGACGAGCTCGCCGTGGGCGGGGAAGCGGGTGTGCAGCGCGCGGGAGGACAGGTGGCGCTCCGGCTCCAGCCAGATGGTCGGGACGACGGCGATGCCCGCCTCGTCGAGCTCGCGCAGGTAGTGCTTGTCGGTGTTCCACCGCAGCACCGGGAGCGGGTTCGAGAGCTTGGTCACGGCCGCGACCCGCTCGGCCCACTCGAGGAACTCGGTGCGCCGCTGGGCGTAGTCCCAGGTGGAGCGGATGACGACCATGGCGAAGGAGGACCAGTCGACCTCCGGGTCGTCCCAGGCCACTGCCTCGACGTCCACGCCGCGATCGGCGAGAGCGGCGAGCAGCGGCCGGTCGTCGGTGTCCAGCTCGGGCAGGGCGGCGCAGGTGGCCAGGGCGATCTTCACCCGGCAAGACTAGTCGGCCTCGACGGCGACGGGGAGGTCTGGGCGCGGCGGATTGGCGCCGGGCCGCCGGGCCGGGGAGCATCGGGTGCCGTGAGACTCCAGCGATACGAGACCCGCACCTCGCCGACGATGACCGTGCTGGCCGTCGCCTTCCTCTTCGTCTACGGCGGTCCGGTCATCTGGCCGGACCTGCCGTCGTGGGTCATCCGGGGTGCCGAGGCGGCCAACATCGCGATCTGGGCCGTCTTCGCCGGGGACCTGGCGATCCGGCTGTGGCTGGCGGAGAACCGGGTGCGCTGGCTCGTCAAGCACCCGATCGACCTCCTCACGGTGCTCCTGCCGATGCTCCGGCCGTTGCGGATCCTCCGGGTCTTCACCGCGGGCCACTCGCTGCTGACCCGGCGGGGCGGGCTGATGCGGACCGGCCAGGCCATCCTCATGTCCGCCGCCGTGCTCATCACGGTCGGTGCCCTCGCCGTCCTCGACGCCGAACGCGCGGCTCCCGGCGCCTCGATCGTCACGTTCCCCGACGCCCTGTGGTGGGGGATGACGACCGTGACCACCGTCGGCTACGGCGACCTGTACCCGGTCACCAGCACCGGGCGCATCGTCGCGGCCGCGCTGATGGTCGTGGGGATCAGCGTGCTGGGCGCCATCACGGCGAGCGTCGCGGCGTGGTTCGTGTCGGCCACCGCGACCGCGGAGGCGGACGGACCGGGCGCGGACGCAGCGGACCAGGACCAGGCGCCCACGGCGCGGGGTCTCGCCGGGCCGGCCGGGCCGCCCCCGGCGAGGTCCGCCGGCGACCTGCACGCCGCCCTCGCCGAGCTGCGCCGGGCGGGAGTCCTCACCGCCGAGGAGACGGCGACGGCCCACGGCCGGATCGTCGCCCGGCCGTAGTGGACCGGCGGGGTCAGAGCCCGGCGTCCTCGAGCAGCCTGAGCCAGACCTCGCTCACCGTGGGGTAGGCCGGGACCGCGTGCCACAGCCGTGCGAGCGGCACCTCGGCGACGACGGCGATCGTCGCGGCGTGCAGCATCTCGGCGATCTCAGGCCCCACGAACGTCGCCCCGACGATCACCTGGCGGTGCTCGTCGAGGACGAGCCGCACCTGCCCGGAGACCGAGTCGCCCAGGACGGACGCGCCGGCCGCGGCGCCGAGGTCCACGTCGACGCAGCGCACCGCGAGCCCGTCCGCGCGCGCCTGCGACTCCGTGCGGCCGACCCAGGCCACCTCGGGCCGGGTGAAGACCACCTGGGTGGTCGCGACGGGGTCCGCGTCGGCACGCCACCGGCTGAAGCGCGCGCCCTCGTCCGGCCGGGCGTCCTCGTCGGGGCCGAACCTGCCCGCCACGACGTCGCCGGCCACGCGGGCGTCGTACTTGCCCTGGTGGGTGGTCGCCGTCCGCCCGGTGACGTCACCGGCGGCGTAGAGCCAGCCGCCGGGGACGCCCAGGACCTCCAGGTGGTCGTCGACGGCGAGCGGGCGGCCCGGTGTCAGGCCGACGGCCTCCAGGCCGAGGTCGCCGGTGCGGGGGCGGCGACCCGTGGCCACCAGCACCTCGTCGGCGCGCACGGTCCCGCCCGGCTCGAGGGTGAGGACCACGCCGTCGTCGTCGCGGGCGACCGACGTCACCCCGGTGGACAGCCGCAGGTCGACGCCGAGCTCGCGCAGGGCCTCGCCGACGGCCTCGCCGGCGAACGGCTCGGCTCCGGAGAGCACCCGGTCGCCGCGGACCACGAGGGTGACCGCGCAGCCCAGGTCGGTGTAGGCGGTCGCCATCTCGACCCCGACCACACCGCCACCGATGATCGCCAGCGAGGTCGGGACCTCCTCCGCCGCCGTCGCCTCACGGCTCGTCCAGGGCCGGGAGGTGGCCAGGCCGGGAACCTCGGGCACGACCGCCTCGCTCCCGGTCGCGACGATGACGGCGTCCCGCGCCGCGAGCGCGAGCGTCCCGTCCTCGGTGTCCACCTCGACGCTGCGCGGGCCGGTGAGCCGCGCGTGGCCGCGGACGAGGTCGATCCCGGTCCGCTCGAGCCACCTCACCTGCGAGGCGTCGTCCCAGTCGTGGGTGAAGGCCGTCCGGCGGGCCAGCACGGCCGCCACGTCGAGGTCGCCGGTGACGGCCGCAGCGGCCCCCGGCACGTCCCGGACGGCCGCGAGCGCCGCGCCCGGACGCAGCAGCGCCTTGGAGGGCATGCAGGCCCAGTACGAGCACTCCCCGCCGACCAGCTCGGACTCGACGATCACGACGCTCAACCCGGTCCGGCCGGCCCGGTCCGCGGCGTTCTCCCCCACCGCGCCCGCTCCGAGGACGACGACGTCGTAGGTCAGCTGCTGTGCCATTCCCGCTCCCCTGGTCGGTGAGCCACCATCGTGACCCGACCGGCGCGCCGCCGCGACAGGGGCCGACGACAAAGGCCCCCGATCAGCGTCGTTGCTGGTCAGGGGCCTTCACTGTGCGCCATCAGGGACTCGAACCCCGAACCCGCTGATTAAGAGTCAGCTGCTCTGCCAATTGAGCTAATGGCGCGCGGTGCACGAGGTTAGCACCGTCGGGCCGCAAAGCCGAAACCGGGCGCCGGACCGATGCTACGCCTCGTCGTCGGCCTCGTCGTCGATGCTCTCCTGGCGTTCCTTGTCCCCCCACCAGGCCACGTCCGGCAGGCCCTCGTCCTCGAGGATCGAGGGCGAGGCCGGGCCGCTGGGGTCGGCGAGATCGGCCAGCAGGGCGAGCGGGACGCCCTCGCTGCGCAGGTGCATGACCTCCGCCGAGGCCTCGTCGTCGGCCTCGTCGAGCGCGGCGGCCAGGGCGGCTGCCTCCTCGGCGTCGGTCGCCTGGGTCACGTCGTCGTGCGGGCTGGTCTCCACGACTCTCTCCACCTCGTCCGTAGTGCTGCGCGCCCGCGGGCGGGTCGTGGTTCCGACCTGCTGCGTCGGGCCGATCATCGCTGAGCGGGGACCGCTGCACAAGGCCGCAGCGCCGTGTTCACAAGTACAGCCCAGTTCCCTTGCCGACGCCTTCCGGTTCGGCGACCCCGTGCAGGTCGCGCTCCCGCAGCAGGAGGTGGACGACACCGCCGAGCTCGACCTCGGACCGGTCCTCCGGGTCGAAGAGGACCTTCTCGCCGACCTCGACCTGACGCACGTGCGGACCGGCGGCCACGACGGTCCCCCAGATCAGCCGCTTGCCCACCGACGCGGTCGCCGGGATGACGATGCCGGAGGCGGAGAGCCGCTCGGAGGACTCCTCGTCGAGGTGCACGAGCACCCGGTCGTGCAGCATCCGGATGGCGGGGCGCGGGGCAGGGCTGGTCACGGCGCCGACGCTACCGGAGGTCGCCCGCGCCCAGGCTGGCTACGCTGGCCACCGACCGAAAGGACCCTCGATGACCCGTCTCGCCGTCGGCGACCTGGCCCCCGACTTCACCTTGCCGACCGGTGACGCGGGCACGTTCCGCCTCGCCGAGCACCGCGGTCGCGGGGTCGTGCTGTTCTTCTTCCCGGCGGCGATGACCCCCGGCTGCACCAAGGAGGCCTGCGACTTCCGCGACTCGGCCGGCTCCCTGGCCTCGGCCGGCTTCGACCTCGTCGGGATCTCCCCCGACCCGCCCGAGCGGCTGGCCCGCTTCGCCGAGGCCGAGGGCCTGACCTACCCGCTGGCCTCCGACCCCGAGCGCGCGGTCCTCGACGCCTACGGCGCCTTCGGCGAGAAGAAGCTCTACGGCAAGACCGTCGAGGGCGTCATCCGCTCGACCTTCGTCATCGACCCGGACGGCCGGATCCAGGTCGCGCGGTACAACGCGCGCGCCACCGGTCACGTCGCCTCGCTGCGCCGGGAGCTCGGCCTGGACTGACCCGGTGCCGCCGGGTGCCGGCGCGGCGGGACGCGGCAGCAGGTCCGGTCCGAGCCGGCCGGTCCGGACCGCGCTCGCAGGCCCTAGGCTCTCCCGCGAGCGCGAGTGGCGAAACAGGCAGACGCGCCAGGTTTAGGTCCTGGTGCCCTCGGGCGTGCGGGTTCGACTCCCGCCTCGCGCACCGGTGACCGGCCGAGGGGGCTGCGGGCGCCCGACGGCGCCGTCCTCACCCCGAGGGATCGAGGACCGACGGCCGCGTGGCCGCCTCGATCGCCGGCCAGGTCGCGACGACGGCCGCCCGGGCCGCGCGCTCGACCGTCTCCTGCCGGGCGGCGAGCAGCCCGAGCGCGTAGCCGGTGGACCCGTCTGCGTCCTCGGCGACCTCGGCGAGCAGCGCGCGGCCCACGACGGCGTCCTGCGCCTGGCCGAGCAGGTCCGTCAACCCCGCGAGCAGGGCGGCGGGACGACGGGCCCAGGGCAGCACGGGCTCGACCGCGTCGGCCGCGTACCGGGCCCGCTTGGCCAGGATGCGCGTGCGATGCCACGCCTCGGCCGGGGCGTCGAGCTCGAGCCGGTCGACGGCTCTGCGCAGCCGGCGCATCGCCGGGACGACGAGCCCGGGGACGACCTCGTCGATCTGCTCGCGCGCCGGCGGGCTCAGCCGGGGCTCGTGCGCCGCCTCGACCAGGGCCGCGAGCAGCGTGACGTGCTGCGGGTCGGCCAGGGCGGTGCTGGCCTCGTCGATCGCCCTTGTGAGCCGCTCGCGCAGGGCTGACTCCACCGCCCGGCGGGCGCGCTCGCGCTCCGGGGGCGGGAGCAGGTCGGCCTCCGGGAGCAGCCGGGCCTCCTGGACCTCGAGGTCACGGGCCATCCCCCAGACGGCGGCCGTCCCCCGGAGCGCCGAGCGCAGGTCCGCGGCCCACGCCTCGTCCATCAGCGGGGCGAAGGTGCGCAGCCCGCTGCGCAGCCTGCGGGTTGCGACCCGCAGGCGGTGCACCGCGTCCGGTGCACCGCGCCGGACGTCGAGCTCGGCGAGCAGCAGCGCGCGCGCTCCCCGCGCCAGGAGGTGCCGGACGAGGAGCGCGGCGGGGTCCTGCCCGCCCGGGACGGCCGGGACGGGGACCGGGCCGTCCGCCTCGACCACGCCAAGGGCAGCAGCCGCTTTCGTCCGGTGCGTCTCGGTGCCGCCGGCCCGGACCAGGGTCGCGACGACGGCGTCGAGCACGTCGAGGACGCGGTCGTCGGCCACCCGCGCCTCGACCTCGACCTGCCGGGAGGCATCGCCCGAGGGTTCGAGGCGCACCCGGTCGTCGACGACCTCGGCGAGGACCTCGCCGGCCGGGTCGAGCAGCTCCCAGCCCGTGCGAACCGTGCGGACGGTGGCCAGGTGGCGCAGCGAGGCCTCCCGGACCAATGGGACCACCAGCGTCGCGAGGGCCGGCGGCACCTGGCCGACCGGCCCGGCGGCGAGCGGGAGCCGCACCTCGTCGCGACCGGGCTCGCCGCCCGGGGCGGGCAGCTTGAGGTGCCAGCCGGCATCCGCACCGCCCTGGCGACGTCGCAGGCTCACGCCGGCGCGGGCCAGCCGGCGGTCCTCGGTGTCGTGGTACTCGGCGAGGAGCTCGACGGGGGCCAGCGCTCGCTGCGACGCGACGCCCGTGGCGCTCCCGACCAGCGGCGGCAGGACGAACCCCGCCGGCACGGCGACCTTGCGTTCGACCTCACGCACGACGACGGCCCGGTCGAGGCCTGCACGGGGCGTGCTCGGATCGGCCACCCCTGCACGCTACGCGCCGGGCGCCGGGCGCGCGGGAGACCTCACCGGCGGCCGCACGAGGATGAACCGACCGGGCGGCCGGTCCCCTAGCATCGGACCGTGCCACGGACCGGGGGTGAGGCCTCGGTCGGCGCGTCCCGGTGGTGGGTCCTGGCCGTGATCGGTGTGATCGGCGGCCTGCTCTCGGGGGCGTTCGGCGTCGGCGGCGGGATCCTCATGATCCCCCTGCTCATGAGCATCGGCGGGCTCGACCAGCGCCGCGCGTCGGCCACGTCGCTGCTCGCGATCGTGCCCACCTCGATCGCCGGCTCGCTCAGCTACCTGTCCCGGGGCGAGGCCGACGTGCTCGTCGCCCTCATCGCGGCGACCGGCGGGATGGCCGGCTCGTACCTCGGGGCGTGGCTGCTCCGGCGGATCCACCTGGCGCTGCTGCGCTGGCTCTTCATCGGCCTGCTCGTGACGGTCGCGATCCGGCTGCTCACCGCCGTCCCCGCCCGTGGGGTCGACGTCGAGCTCACCCTCGGGACCGGCGTGGCCTTGCTCGCCCTGGGGGCCGTCACCGGGGTGACCGCCGGGCTGTTCGGCCTCGGTGGCGGCGTCGTGCTCGTCCCGGCCCTCGTCGTGCTGTTCGGCTTCAGCGACCTGCTGGCGAAGGGGACCTCGCTGCTGGCGATGATCCCGACGGCGAGCGTGGGAAGCCTGGGGAACCTGCGCGCCGGCCAGGTCGACCTGCGCTCCGGCGCGATCGTCGGGGCGTCCGCGACGGCCGCGTCGTTCGTCGGGGTGGCAGGGGCCTTCGTCATCCCGCCGCAGGCCTCCTCGAGCCTGTTCGCGGCGCTGGTCCTCGCGGCGGCGCTCCAGCTCTCGGTGCGCACCCTGCGCGGTCGGGCCCGCTGAGCCGAGGTCGCCGACGCTCCGCTGCGCAGCCGCGGACGTCCGCTGCGACCGGCCCCGGGCACGACGACGGGGGCGCGGCGCTCGGCGCCACGCCCCCGTGCGGGTCGCTCAGTGCTGGTGGTCGGCGTGGTCGTGGCCGGCGTGCTCGTGCTCGGCCCGCTGGGCGGCGACCTGGGCGCGGACCTCGGCCATGTCCAGTCCCTTGACGGCCTGGACGACCTGCTCCAGGGACTCCTTGGGCAGCGCGCCGGGCTGCGCGAAGACGAGGATGCCCTCGCGGAAGGCCATCAGGGTGGGGATCGAAGAGATCCCCGCGGCGGACGCGAGGCCCTGCTCCGCCTCGGTGTCGACCTTGGCGTGCACGACGTCGGGGTGCGAGTCCGACGACGCCTCGAAGATCGGGCCGAACATCTTGCACGGACCGCACCAGTCCGCCCAGAAGTCCACCAGCACGATGTCGTTGTTCGTGACGGTCTCTTCGAAGGCGGCCTCGGTCAGCTGCAGGGTGGGCATGTCGTTCCTCTCGACGGCGTCCGCGTGACACGGTGTTCAGTGGTCCTCAACGTCGGCGCGTCCCCGGTATTCCCGTCGAGGACTCCCGCCTAGGCTCTCGTCATGACCGAAACGGCCGACTTCCCCGAGGACCCGCGACCCGACGGCTGGCTCACCGAGCGCGAGCTGGCCAGTGCCCGGCGTCACCTGCCGCTGGTGTACGTCGACGCGGTCCCGGTGCGGGTGGACGAGAGCGGGGACGTCATCGCGGTCGGCCTGCTGCTCCGGGTGAGCAGCGTCGGCGCGATGACCCGCGCGGTCGTCTCGGGACGGGTGCTCTACCACGAGCGCATCCGGGACGCCCTCCTGCGGCACATCGAGAAGGACCTCGGCCCGATGGCCCTGCCGCAGATCCCCGCGAGCCCGCAGCCGTTCACCGTCGCGGAGTACCTGCCCACCCATGGGGTGACCCCGTACCACGACCCCCGCCAGCACGCCGTCTCCCTGGCCTACGTGGTGCCGGTCGCCGGGGACTGCCAGCCGCAGCAGGATGCCCTCGACCTGGCCTGGATCACGCCCGAGGACGCCTGCGAGGCGCAGGTGCAGTCCGAGATGAGCGGCGGGCACGGTTACCTGGTGCGCCAGGCGATGGCCTGGGTCGGCCGCCAGCCGTGACCCGCGGCCCGGCTCGGCTGCCGGGCTGAGGTCGTCGCCGCCCTCGCTCAGCCGAGCCCGGCGGCGCTCAGCCGAGCAGGGCGGCGATCTGCGGGGCGAGCGCCCGGAACGCGTTGCCCCGGTGCGAGACCGCGTTCTTCTCGGCCGCGGTCAGCTCGGCCGAGGTGAGCCGCGCCTCACCGGCGCGGGCCGGCTGCTCCTCGAGCTCGAGGATCGGGTCGTAGCCGAACCCACCGGTGCCGCGCGGGGCCCGCGTGAGGCGGCCACGCAGCACGCCGGTCTCGACACGCTCGGCGCCGTCCGGGGTCACCAGCGCCGCCGCGCAGACGAACCGGGCGCCGCGGTGCTCGTCGGGGACGTCGGCGAGCTGGTCGAGCAGCAGGGCGAGGTTCGCGGCGTCGTCCCCGTGCCGGCCGGCCCAGCGGGCCGAGAAGACCCCCGGCGCCCCGCCGAGCACGTCCACCGCGAGCCCGGAGTCGTCGGCGAGGGCGGGCAGCCCGGTCGCCGCCGCGGTCGCCCGCGCCTTGAGCAGCGCGTTCTCCTCGAAGGTCACCCCGTCCTCGACCGGCGACGGCGCGCCGACCTCACCGGCGCCGACGATCTCGACGTCCGCCAGGCCCGGCACCCCGGCGAGGATCGCCCGAAGCTCGCCGACCTTGTGCGGGTTGTGCGTGGCCAGGACGAGGCGCCTCACGGCACCATGCCGTCGGCGAGGGCCTCGGCCTGCAGCGCCGCCAGCCGCGCCGTCCCGCCGACGGCCAGGTCGAGGAGCACGTCGAGCTCGGTCCGGCTGAACGGCGTGCGCTCCGCGGTCCCCTGCACCTCGACGAAGCCGCCGGAGCCGGTGACGACGACGTTCATGTCCGTCTCGGCCCGCACGTCCTCCTCGTAGGGCAGGTCGAGCATCGGCACGCCGTCGATGATCCCGACGCTCACCGCGGCGACCGAGTCGGTCAGCACCGGCCGGTTGCCCGCGACGGCGCCCGAGGCCCGACCCCAGGTGATCGCGTCGGCGAGCGCCACGTACGCCCCGGTGATCGCCGCGGTGCGGGTGCCGCCGTCGGCCTGGAGCACGTCGCAGTCGAGCACGATGGTGTTCTCGCCGAGCGCCGAGACGTCGATCACGGCCCGCAGGGACCGGCCGATGAGCCGCGAGATCTCGTGCGTGCGCCCGCCGATGCGGCCCTTGACCGACTCACGGTCGCTGCGGGTGGACGTCGCGCGCGGCAGCATGGCGTACTCGGCGGTGACCCAGCCGGAACCCGAGCCCTTGCGCCAGCGCGGGACGCCGGCGGTGAACGAGGCGACGCACAGCACCCGGGTCCGGCCGAACTCGACCAGGACGCTCCCCTCGGCCTCGTCCAGCCAGCCACGGGTCAGGCGCACCGGGCGCAGCTCGTCGGGGCGGCGGCCGTCGGCGCGCACGGAGGTCGGGATCGTCGAAGTCATGGTGGCGAGGCTACGCGAGCCGGACCACCGTCGGCGTCCGGCTCCCGGGGGTGACCGGAGGGCTCAGAGCGGGAACACGCGCCCGGGCCGGGCGACGTCGATCGGACCGTGGTAGACCTCGGCGGCCTCCTGCTCGGCGGCCCCCGGCGGGTTCCATGCGGGGATGTGGGTGAGGACCAGGCGCCGGGACCCGCCGGCCTCGGCGGCCTCGCCGGCACGCCGACCGGTGAGGTGGATCCCGCGGAACTCGTCCTCCCGGCCCTCGACGAAGGCGGCCTCCGCGAGCAGCAGGTCGGCCCCCCGGGCGAGGGCGTCCAGGCCGGCGCAGGCGTCGGTGTCGCCGGAGTAGGCGAGGGTGACCCGGCGCTCGGCGTCGGCCTCGGACGGACCGGTCACCCGGATCCCGTACGCCGGGACCGGGTGCTCGACCGGCACCGCGGTGAGCGTCATCGGGCCGACCTCGACCGGCTGCCCGGCCTGCCAGGTGTGCACGGCGAGCACGCCGGTCATCACCTCCCCGGGCGCGAGGCCGTAGGCCTGGGCCAGCCGGGACGCCGTCCCGAACGGGCCGTGGACGGGGATCGGCGCGGCCGGGGCGGTGGTCGAGTGCACGGCGGCCGGCCGGTAGCGCAGGTAGACGTAGAGGCCGCTCATGTCGGCGACGTGGTCGGGATGGAGGTGGGACAGGGCGACCGCGTCGAGGTCGGCCGGGTCGACGTGCCGCTGGAGCGGGCCGACGGCGCCGCTGCCCAGGTCGAGCAGCACGCTCCAGGTGCGGCCGTCGGCGTCGTCCGCCTGGACCAGGTAGCAGGAGGCCGCCGAGTCGGGACCGGGGAACGAGCCGGCGCACCCGACGATCGTCAGCCTCATCGCAGGCTGCCGCTCGTCTCGACCGCCGCGACCTCGGGCCCGAGGAAGCGCCGGGCCAGCGCGCGGAACGACTCGGTGTCACCCGTGGCCAGGAAGCGGTGCCGCGGTGGGCCGAGGCTCGGGTCACGCTCGAGCCCGTGCGCGACCAGGGAGCGGTAGACGTCCTTCGCGGTCTCCTCGGCGGAGGACACCAGGGTCACCTCCTCGCCCATGACGTAGGAGATGACGCCGGTGAGCAGCGGGTAGTGCGTGCACCCGAGGACCAGCGTGTCGACCTGCGCCGCGCGGACCCCGGCCAGGGAGCGCCGGGCGATCTCCAGGACCTCCGGGCCGGAGGTCCGTCCGCTCTCGACGAGCTCGACGAACTCGGGGCAGGCCTCGGAGGTGAGCGAGATGCCCGGGGCGACGGCGAAGGCGTCGTCGTACGCCCGGGAGGAGATCGTCGCCCTCGTCCCGATCACGCCGACCCGACCCGTCCGGGTGGCGGCGACCGCCCGGCGGGCGGCCGGCAGGATGACCTCGACCACCGGCAGGCCACGCCGTTGGGTGTAGCGCTCCCGGGCGTCCCGCAGGACGGCGGCCGAGGCGGAGTTGCAGGCGATGACGAGCATCTTCACGCCGGCGTCGACGAGGTCGTCCATCACCTCCAGCGCGTGGGCCCGGACGGCCGCCAGGGGCTTGGGCCCGTACGGTCCGTTCGCGGTGTCGCCGAGGTAGAGCACCGACTCGTGCGGCAGCTGGTCGAGCACCGCGCGGGCCACCGTGAGCCCACCGACCCCGGAGTCGAAGATGCCGATGGGGGCGTCGCTCACGGGCCCAGCCTAGTGCTCCGGCCGCCGGGCCGACCGCACCGTGACGCGCGGTCAGCGCCCGGCACCCTCGCGCGCGGGCGGCAGGTCCTCGAGCAGCCGTTCGACCAGCGACTCCTGGAGCTCGCTGAGCACGACGTAGACGGCGGCCAGGAAGCGGGCGGTCGCCTCCTCGTCGTCCGCGACGTCCGAGCCGCCGGCGACGGCCAGGGCGTAGAGGCGTTCCGCGTCGCTGTCGTCGCGCAGCCCCAGCCGTTCGCCGAGCACGAGGCGGACGTCGGTGAGGGCGGCGGCGACGGCTCGCGCGTCCGGGGCGGCGACGACCACCTCGGGCCCCTGCGCGGCGAGGGCGGCGTGCAGCAGTGCGACCTGCTGCGCCTTGGTCTCGCGCAGGTCCGCCTCGGTGAGCCGGCGCAGCTCGGTGGCGAGCTCGGCGTCGCGCGCGGCGTCGGGCAGCAGCCGCCGCAGGGCCGGGTCCTGCGGCGGGTCGATCGGCGGCCAGTCCTCGAGCAGCGGGGTCCCCGTCGGCCTCGCCCGCGCCCCCGGTGTCCGCCGCCCGCCCTGCCAGCTCCGTGCCGCGGGTGGCCAGCAGGTCGACGACGCCCTCGACGACCTCGGCCAGGACGGCGCGCTCGCGCTGGTCGACGGTCA
This sequence comes from uncultured Actinomycetota bacterium, assembly GCA_963724505.1. Classification (GTDB taxonomy): domain Bacteria; phylum Actinomycetota; class Actinomycetes; order Actinomycetales; family Cellulomonadaceae; genus Actinotalea. The sequence goes on along the minus strand of CAVRUY010000008.1, from coordinate 39,017 downwards.
CGACGAGCGAGCCCTCGGCGTCCCGGTGGAAGTCCCTCGGGCGGTTCATGCGTCCGGCTCGACCGTCGCCCACAGCCCGAACCCGTGCATCGCCTGCACGTGCGCCTCCATCTGCTCCCGCGCCCCCCGCGCGACGGTCGCCCGGCCCTCCTCGTGCACCTGGCGCATGAGGCGCTCGGCGCGCTCGGCCGGGTAGCCGAAGTAGCTGCGGAACACGTAGGACACGTAGCTCATGAGGTTGACCGGGTCGTTCCAGACGATGGTCACCCACGCCCGGGCGGGGTCGGTGCGAGCCTCCGTCTCCTCGACGGGCTCGATCCTCGGCTGGGCCATCCCCCCATGCTAGGAGGCCGACGACGGGGCGTCCTAGGCTCGCCCCATGGGCCAGCCGGGTGCGTCGACCGCACTGCTCACCGACCGCTACGAGCTGACGATGCTCGAGGCAGCGCTGCAGGACGGGACGGCGGGGCGCCGGTGCGTCTTCGAGGTCTTCACCCGGCGCCTGCCGCCGGGGCGCCGCTACGGGGTCGTCGCGGGCACGGGCCGGCTGCTCGAGGCGCTGGCCGACTTCCGTTTCGACGAGGAGGTCCTCGCGTTCCTCGAGCGCGACGCCGTGGTCGACCGCGCCACGCTCGACCACCTGGCCGGGTGGCGGTTCACCGGGTCGATCCGCGGCTACGCCGAGGGCGAGTGCTTCTTCCCCGGCTCGCCGGTGCTGGTCGTCGAGGGCACCTTCGGCGAGGCGGTCCTGCTCGAGACCCTCGCCCTGTCGGTCCTCAACTTCGACTCGGCGGTAGCCTCGGCCGCCTCCCGGATGACCAGCGCCGCGGTCGACCGGCCGTGCCTGGAGATGGGTTCGCGCCGGACCCACGAGGAGGCGGCGGTGGCCGCGACGCGGGCGGCCGTCGTCGCCGGCTTCGCCGGCACCTCCAACCTCGAGGCCGGCCGGCGCTACGGGCTGCGGACGATCGGCACCGCCGCGCACGCGTTCACGCTGCTGCACGACGACGAGGCCTCGGCGTTCGCCTCGCAGGTCGCCGCCCTCGGCGCCGGGACGACCCTGCTGGTGGACACCTTCGACGTGCGTGCCGGGGTGGCGGCCGCGATCGCGGCGGCGGGCACCGGGCTCGCCGCGGTGCGCCTGGACTCGGGCGACCTCACCTCGCTGGCCCGCGAGGTCCGGGCCCAGCTCGACGAGCTCGGTGCGACCGGGACCCGGATCGTGGTGAGCTCCGACCTCGACGAGCACGCGATCGCCGCGCTGGCGGTGGCGCCGGTGGACTCCTACGGGGTCGGGACCTCGGTGGTCACCGGGTCCGGGGCGCCGACCTGCGGGATGGTCTACAAGCTGGTCGCCCGCGAGGGTCGCTCCGGGATGATGGAACCGGTGGAGAAGAGCTCGCCGCTCAAGGCGTCGGCGGGGGGGCGCAAGGCCGCGGCGCGTCGGCTGGACGAGGACGGCCGGGCCGAGGCGGAGGTGCTCGTCGGCGGTGCGGACGCCGCGGTCGCCGCGTGGACCCCGCCCCACGAGCGGCTCCGTGCCCTGCACGTGCCGCTCGTCGAGCGCGGGACGTCCGTGGGGCCCACCGGTGCCGCCGCTGTGGTGACCGCGGCGGCCCGGCACGCGGCCTCCCGGGCGGAGCTGCCCCGGGGCGCCCGCCGGCTCTCGGCGGGAGACCCGGCCCTGCCGACCGTCACGATCGACGCGACCGGCGGTCGCTGAGGGCCGGGCCCGCCCGCCCGCCCGGCCTCAGACTCCCGACCGGCCGCGGCGCGCGAGGCCGAGGACGAGGCTGACGACGAGCACCGCTACGCCGATCCAGATGAGCAGCTTCGCCGCCTCGACGGCTACGCCGAGCACGAGGAGCACGACGCCGACGATGAGGATGAGGAGCCAGGTGGGCATGGGTGTCTGCCTTCCGTCCGGGGGCCCGCCAGGGTGTCGGCGCGCCCGTCACGGCGACGCTGACAGCAGCGCCGACGGTCCGCAACCCGAACGCATCACCGCAGGTTAAAGGGCATGTAAATTCTGCGGGAGGGTGTCACCTGACCTGCGCGGACCCGGCCCGGACGAGCATCCGAGCCGTCCACGGACCGAGACGCGCAGAGTCCACCGGTTCACCTCGTGCCGAGGACCTCATCGCTTGCCGACGAACCAGCCGCGCACCACCACGGTCCGCGCCGCCAGCTGCTCGGCCGTCGCCAGGGCGACCTCCGGGCCGCCGGAGCGCCGCCGCAGCTCGGCGTGCACCGAGCCGTGCGGCTGCCCGCTGCGGCGCGACCACGCCCCGACGAGGGTGTTGAGCTCCTTGCGCAGCTCGGTGAGGCGCCGGTGGTCGACGGCCGGGACGTGCCGGCCGGCCCGCGCGGAGACCTGGTCGGCCTGGCGCTGCCGGAGCAGCAGGCTCACCTGATCGGGCTCGAGCAGCCCAGGCAGGCCGAGGAAGTCCAGCTCCTCGTCCGAGCCCACCTCCGCCCCGGTCCCGAACTCGCCGCCGTCGAAGAGCACCCGGTCGAAGGTGGCCTGCGCGTCGAGCGCCTGGAAGGTGCCGACCAGCCCGTCCGGTCCCACGGTGTCCGAGCCGGACTCCTCGCGCTGCGCGGCCGCGAGCAGCAGCTCGGGGTCCTCGTCGCCGGTGTCCGGACGGTCCAGCGCGTGGTCCCGCTCGAGCTCCATCGAGTTCGCCAGCGTCAGCAGCTGGGGCACGCTCGGCAGGAAGACGGAGGCGGTCTCGCCCCGGCGGCGGGCCCGGACGAACCGGCCGACGGCCTGGGCGAAGAACAGCGGCGTGGCGGTGGAGGTCGCGTAGACCCCGACCGACGAGGCGCGGCACGTCGACGCCCTCGGAGACCATCCGCACGGCGACCATCCAGCGCTGCTCGCCCTCGGTGAACTCCTCGATCCGCTCAGAGGCGCCGTCGTCGTCGGAGAGCACGACCACCGGCGCCTCCCCGGTGATCCGGCGCAGGTGCGCCGCGTAGGCGCGGGCGTCGGACTGGTCGGAGGCGATGACCAGCCCCCCGGCGTCCGGCACGGTCCGCGCGGACCTCGGTGAGCCGGACGTCCGCGGCCGCGAGCACCGACGGGATCCACTGCCCCTCCGGGTCGAGCGCCGTCCGCCACGCCTGGGCGGTGACGTCCTTGGTGACCGCGGCGCCGAGCACCGCCGAGACCTCGTCGCCCGCCCGGGTGCGCCAGCGCATCTGGCCGGAGTAGGACAGGAAGAGCACCGGTCGCACGACGCCGTCGCGCAGCGCGTCGCCGTAGCCGTAGCTGTAGTCCGCGGTGGAGCGCCGGATGCCGTCGCGGTCCTCGGCGTAGTGCACGAACGGGATGGGCGAGGTGTCCGAGCGGAACGGCGTGCCGGTCAGCGCGAGCCGCCGGGTGGCCCCCTCGAAGGCCTCGCGCACGCCGTCGCCCCAGGTCAGGGCGTCGCCGGCGTGGTGGATCTCGTCGAGGACGACGAGCGTGGGTGCGGCCGCCGTGCGCGCGGCGTGCAGCGCCGGTCGCGTCGCGACCTGGGCGTAGGTGAGGGCGACGCCGTCGAAGTGCTCGCCGTGGCGGCCCTGGCTGTTGCGGAACGTCGGGTCCAGGTGGATCCCGACCCGGGCCGCGGCGTCGGCCCACTGGCGCTTGAGGTGCTCGGTGGGGGCGACGACGGTCACCCGCCGCACCACCCCGCGCTCGAGCAGGTCGGCGGCGATCCGCAGGGCGAAGGTCGTCTTGCCGGCCCCGGGCGTGGCCACGGCGAGGAAGTCGGTCGGCGCCTGCGTCTCGTAGGCCTCCAGCGCGGCCGCCTGCCAGGCCCGCAGCTTGTTCGCCGTCCCCCATGCGGCGCGCCGCGGGAAGGCCGGGGACAGGTGCGAGGCGGCGGCCGTCGACACCGTCGACGGCGCGGGCGGCTCAGGCTGACGTCGGCCGAGCGCCCCCGTCACGCGCCACCGGGGGCGTCGGAACCGCCGCCGGGCTTCTCGCCGTCCTGCGGGTCCCGCAGACCGTCGTAGATCTCCTTGCAGATCGGGCACACCGGGAACTTGTTCGGGTCCCGCCCCGGCACCCACACCTTGCCGCAGAGCGCGATCACCGGGGACCCGCTCAACGCCGAGCTGAGGATCTTCTCCTTGCGCACGTAGTGCGCGAACCGCTCGTGGTCACCGGGCTCGACCTGCTCGGTGGTCTCGGTCCGCTCCAGGAGGCTGGTGGACGCCCCCGGGCCCTGCGGAGCACTCGGGTCGTCGTGCACGGGAGTGGGCTCGCTCATGCCCCGAGTGTATGTCGAGCCGCCGACAGGTCCCGGAGCGCGTCCGGCCCCGCTCACCGCAGCCGGGACAGCAGCCACACCTGCCGCGCGTCGTAGACCCGACCGCCGAGGTGCACCCCGACGACCAGTGTCAGCGCCCCCCACAGCACGCCGAGCACGAGGACCGGCCAGGCCAGCAGCGGCTGCCACCACAGCGCGAGCGCGAGCCCGACGGCGACCGGCAGCCCGAGGACGGCGGTCGCCGCCGAGCTCGCACCCTGCGCCACCATGCTCGCGCCGACGGCCCCGACCTGAGCCGGTGAACGGGTTGGCCCCGGCCTCGGGCACCGGGTACGGCAGCACCGGGCTGAGCACGGCCGAGACCGCGAGCCCGGCGCCGAGCATCCCGACCGAGGCGCCGACCGACGCGGGGGCCAGGTCGAGCCGGCCGGCCACCGCGGCCCCGACGACGGCGACCGCCACCGTGAGCGGCAGGGCCCACAGCAGCGTCGCCACGGCCCGGCCCCAGCGGTCGGCCCGGCCCGGCACCGCGGCCGCCACGTGCAGCCAGAACGCGCTGCCGTCCAGCGCGACGTCGTTGTGCCGCGCCCAGCCGATCGAGGCCGCCATGAACGGCCCGATCGCCAGCGCGACCGCGGCCGGCGCCGGCACCACCGTCGCCAGCAGCACGACGATGATCAGCGGGCCGAGCACGCCGGAGAGCATCGCCCCCTGGTAGCGCGGGTCGGCGGTCCACGACCGCCAGGCCCGGGCGGCGACGGCACGGGCCGGGGTGCCCGCCCACGACGACGTCGAGTCGCGGTGCCGCCGCTCGCGACCGCCCTGCGCCGACGGCCGGACGAGCTCGGCCCGGACCTGACGTGGACCCAGAGCAGGCCGGCGGCGGCGACGACGAGAGCGGCCAGGCCGAGCCGCAGCAGACCGCCGCCGAGGTCCCCGCCGGCCACGGCGGCCGGGGCGGACCACGGCAGCCCGAGCGGGGTCCAGCCCAGGACGCGCGTCGCGTCGGGCACCCGGGCGACGGCGGCGTCCAGGCTCGTGCCGCCGAGCGACGCGAGGGCGGGGATCGCCAGGCCGACCACGGCGAGGGCGCCGAGCACGGCGAGCTCCCGCGAGCGACGGGAGCCGAGGACCCGGGTCATCGTGCCGGTGCTCAGCCGCGCGCCCAGCACGCAGGTGCCCCAGCCGAGCGGCCAGGCCGCCAGGGCGACCGCCCCGGCCCTCGGGTCGATCCCGAACCACGCGATCGCCGGCACGAGCGCGAACGCCGCCGTGACGAGCGTCGGGACGCCGAGCAGGGAGGCCGCCAGCAGCCCGGGCAGCAGGCGGCGCAGCGGGACGAAGGTGGTCGCGAACCGGCGCACCTCGAGGGAGTCGTCCAGCGACGGGAGCAGCACCGGCACGACCACCCAGCCGAGGACGACGAGCGAGCCGGCCAGGACGAGGGCCGGCTCGGCGATCTCCGTCGTCGACCGGCCGAGGTAGCTGGTCGCGAAGACCACCGACGGCAGCATCGCCACCACCCAGACCAGGCCGAGCACGAGGATCACCCACCGCCAGGGCTCCCGGCGCAGGGTGTGCACGAGGATCCGGGCCCTCAGCCGGACGACGGTCGCAACCACGTCAGCTCCCGCTGGGCCCCGGTGCCGCCGAGCAGGCCGAGGAACCGTGCCTCGAGGTCGGCGCCGGCCCGGACGGTGTCGAGCGGCCCCGCCGCGAGCACCCGGCCCGCGGCGACGACGGCGACGTGGTCGCACAGCTGCTCGACGGTGGCCATGACGTGGCTGGAGAGCACCACCGTCCCGCCCGCCGCGACGAACGAGCGCAGGATCGTCCGGATCGAGGCGGCGGACATCGGGTCGACGGCCTCGAACGGCTCGTCCAGGACGAGCACCCGCGGGGCGTGCACCAGCGCGCAGGCCAGCGCGACCTTCTTGGTCATCCCGGCCGAGTAGTCGGCGACGAGCTTGCCCCCGGCCCCGGTGAGGTCGAGCGCCGCCAGCAGGTCGTCGCGCCGCGCCGCGACGACGGACCGGTCCATCCCGCGCAGCAGGCCGGCGTAGGCGATGAGCTCCGGGTCCGGTGAGCCGGTCGAAGAGCCGCAGGCCGTCCGGCAGCACGCCGACCAGCCGGGCGGCGGCGGAGCGGTCGGCCCACAGGTCCACCCCGTGCACGTGGACCGTGCCCGCGTCGGGGGCGAGCAGACCCGTCGCCATGGACAGCGTCGTCGTCTTGCCCGCACCGTTCGGGCCGACGATGCCGTAGAACGACCCCGCCGGGATGTCGAGGTCCAGCCGGTCGACCGCGAGGGTCCGGCCGAAGCGCTTGGTCAGGCCGCGCAGGGCCAGGGCGCTCACCCGGCGGCCGTCGTCCGGCCCGCCGGCGCGGCGTCCACGTCCGCCGGCCGTGCCGTTCCCGCGTCGGCGGCCTCGCCCGGCGGCTCGTCGTCGGGCGACCCGGGCGGTGCGGCGTCGAGGGCCCAACGGATCCCCCGGGTGGCCACGTGCCCGCCGAGCCGGCCCAGGGTGTGCGTCGCGGGCGACCACCCGAGGTCGAGCTCGGTCCGGGTCCAGGCCGGCATGAGGGCGACGGCCGCGGCGGCGAGCCCGGCGTAGCCGATCCGGGAGGAGCGCGGCAGCGGAGGGTCGCGCAGCAGGAAGTCGGCCGCCTCGCGGGCCGCGGGCGTGCCGCGCAGCTCCGGCCGGTAGGCGCCCAGTGCGGAGCGCAGCCCTGCCAGGGTGGTCGGGACGTCCTCGCCGCCGAGGGCGCGGGCGATCCGGGCGGTCTGCGCCACGTACGCGTCGCAGCCGGCGGCGTCGAGCGGACGGCGCCCGAAGCGCTGGTGGGCGAGCAGGAAGCTGTCGATCTCGGCGAGGTGCACCCAGGTGAGCAGGTGCGGGTCGGAGGCCGCGTACGGCTCGCCGTCCGGGGTCGTGCCGGAGATCCGGGCATGCACCGCCCGGACGACGGCGACCGACTGCTCGGACATCTCCGCCGGTCCGAACGTGGTCGCCGCGAGGAAGGTCGCGGTGCGCTGGAGCCGCCCCCACGGGTCGCCCTTGTAGCCCGAGTGCGCCGCGACCCCGGCCATCGCGCGCGGGTGCAGGGACTGCAGCAGCAGCGCCCGGATCCCCCCGACGAACATCGACGCGTCCCCGTGCACCCGCGCGATCGCGCTGTCCTCGGCGAACCAGCGCGGACCCGGCGTCCGGTGGATCGCGTCCCGCGCGCTCGACGGGTCGGGGCCCGCGACGCGACGGAGCAGCGCACCGGCGATCTCGGTGCGCAGGCGGTCGGGACGCAGCGCAGTCACCGAGAGATCGTCACACGCGGAGCCGGGTCGCACCCGGCGGGAGGTGCCGGGGTCACCCGACCGGACCTGCCCACTGGGCCATCCGGTCGCCTCCCGGTTCCGAAACGATCACGATCGCTGCCGGACCGGGTGCCGGGCCGGGGCGCCGTCCTACGGTGACCCCATGCGTCGCATCTGGGGACCCGCCGTCCTCGCGTTCGTCCTCGCCCTGACGGGCTGCACCTCGTCGGGCGACAGCTCGACCGCGGAGAGGATGGACGCCGCCTCGGGCGGCGCGGTCGCCGGCTCGCCCGAGAAGGCCGCCGACGGGCTCGGCAGCGAGGTCACCGCCGACGCGGACCGTCAGGTGGTCGTGACCGGCAAGGTCTCCCTCTCGGTGGACGACCCGATCGTGGCCGTCGCGGAGGTCGCCCGGCTGGTGGAGTCCACCGGCGGCCGCATCCAGGAGCGCTACGAGACGGCGGCCCACGAGGGCGGCTCCCCCGCCTCGGCCTCGGTCGTCGCGCGCATCCCGGCCGACCAGGTGACCCCCACGCTCGATCGCCTCGCCGCGATCGGCGAGGTCCTCGACAGCGCGCTGTCCAGCACCGAGGTCACCGCCCAGGCCCGCGACCTGGACGCCCGCATCCGTGCCCTGCAGATCTCCATCACCCGCCTCGAGGACCTGCTCACCCGGTCCGGCACGGTCGCCGACATCGTGGCGGCCGAGCAGGTCCTCACCGACCGTCAGTCCCAGCTCGAGCAGCTCCAGTCCCAGCGGGCGGCCCTCGCCGAGCAGGTCGCGATGTCCACCATCACCATCATGATCTGGCCGAAGGACTCGGTGCCCGAGGAGCCGCCGACCGGGTTCGTCGCCGGGCTCCGGTCCGGGTGGAACGCCCTGGTGACGACGGTCGGCAACGTGCTCACCGTGCTCGGCGTGCTCGTCCCCTGGCTGGCCGTGGCCGGCCTCCTCCTCGCCGTCGCCGTCCCCGTGACGCGACGGCTCCGGCGGCGGGACGCGGCAACGGCGCCGCGTCCCGCCTCCCCGGAAGCGGCTGCCGTTCCGGCTACGGCCCCCGCTCCGGCGGCGGCTCCCGCTGCCGCGCCCGACCAGGCCCCCGACCAAGCTCCTCCCCCGCCCCCGGCGTCCTGAGGTCCACGACCTGACGGTCGGCCGCCGAGTCCGTCGCGCGGCTCCCCCGGCGCTGCCACGATGAGTCATGGAGCTGACCATCACGTCGGTGCTCGCGCTGTTCTGCCTGCTCGCCCTCTCCGCGGCCGTCTTCTACGCCGCGCGACGATTCAGGCTCCCGTACACCGTGCTGCTCGTCGCCGTCGGCCTGGTGCTCGTGCCCGTCGTCCGGCTGCCGGGGCTCGCGCCGATGGTCGGCTTCCTCACCGAGTTCCAGCTCACCCCCGAGCTGCTCTTCCTCATCTTCCTGCCCGTCCTCATCTTCGAGTCGGGCTACTCGATGAACATCCGCACGATGCTGGACAACGCCTGGACGATCCTGCTGCTCGGCGTCGTCGGGCTGCTCATCTCCGCGTTCGGCGTGGCCGTCGTGCTCTACCTGCTCCTGCAGCTGGTCGGGATGCCGGTGCCGTTCGCCGTCCTGCTGCTCTTCGGCGCGATCATCTCGGCCACCGACCCGGTGGCGGTGCTCGCCCTGTTCAAGGACTTCGGCGCCCCGCGGCGACTGACGATCATCTTCGAGGGCGAGAGCCTGTTCAACGACGGCACCGCCGTCGCCCTCTTCCTCGTCGTGCTCGGCGTGGTCGGCTCCGGGTTCCACGGCGCGTCGACCATCGCGTTCGGCGTCCTGGCCTTCCTCGTCATGGTCGTGGCGGGCGTGCTCCTCGGGCTGGTGGCGGCCAGCGGATGGGCGGTGGCGCTGCGGCGCACCCGTGCGAACGAGTTCGTCTCCGCGACCCTGCTGATCATCTCCGCGCACCTCGTGTTCATCACCGGCGAGCTCATCAACGAGCAGGGCTGGGCGCTCGGCGGGCTGGACCTGCGGGTGTCCTCGATCATCGCGACGACGGTGTCCTCGCTGTTCCTCGGCAACTACGCGCGGCACTCGCTCACCCCGCGCACCGACGCCTACGTCGACAAGGCCGTCAGCCACCTGGCCTTCATCGTCAACTCGCTCGTGTTCCTGCTCGCGGGGCTGCTGTTCGCCTCGACCGAGGTGCACGTCGGCGACCTGTGGCTGGTGATGGTGCTCTCGGTGCTCGTGGTGGCCGGCATGCGCGCGGTGTCGGTCTTCGCCGTCACCGGCCCGGTCAACCGGCTGAAGATCGACGCGGGGGTCAGCCGGAGCTGGCAGAAGCTGCTGGCGTGGGGAAGCCTGCGTGGGGCGCTGGCGATCATCGTCGTCATGCTCATCCCGCCGGACCTCACGGTGCCGGGCTGGGAGCTGGCCTCCTCCCCGCGCGACTTCCTCATGGCGCTGGTCATCTCGTGCATCCTCACCACGATGTTCCTCAAGGCGCCGACGATCGGCCCCCTCATGCGCCGCTTCGCGATCGACCGGCCCGAGCCGGTGGAGCTCGCCCGCAAGGCCGACCTGGCCGTCTACTTCCTGCTCACCGAGCGCGCGGGCTTCCAGGACACCGAGACCCGGTCGGTGCTGCGGGACAGCCGCGCCGGGGCCATGGTCGAACAGCTCGACGCCGCGTCCGCCTCGGTGGCAGCCGACCGCGAGCGGCTCCTCGCCGAGCACGGGATCGGGCTGTTCGAGCGCGCCCTGCGGCTGACCGCCCTGCACATCGAGGACAGCACCCTCAAGCAGCTCTACGTCAACGGCGAGGTCGGGGAGCTGACCTACCGCCGGCTGCACGGCAAGCTCCAGCTCCAGACCGAGACCATCGAGGCCGCCGACCTGGGCGGCCTGGACGTGCACCGGTCCCGCGACCGCAAGGACATCTTCGACACGCTCGTGCGCCGGACGATGGCGCTGCTGGCCCACCGGAGCTCCGAGCCGACGCCGGTGGAGCGCATCGAGTCCGCCCGCGCCCAGCTGGTGATGGCTCGCCGCGTCGTGCGGGTGCTCCGCGGCATCCAGCGCGAGTTCGCCGAGCCGGTGTTCCTCCCGGAGCCCTTCGAACGGGTCATCCGGGTCTACACCGACTTCGACCGCACCTGCACCGAGGAGCTCGACCGGTTGGCCACCGAGAGCGAGGCCCACCTCGGCGCCGAGCTGGGCCGGCTCGCCGAGCTCTCCCGGGCCGGTTGGGGGCAGCGCGCGGTGGCCCTGCTCCGGGCGCGCGGGGTGGCCGCCGAGGCCGACGAGGAGTGGCTGGAGCGCCGCTTCGCCGCGCCACCCCGCTAGGACCGCGCCGGGAGCCGTCGCCACCACCCGATCGGGTCGTCCACAGGGGGTGATCATGACCGGGCTGCGCCCCTATGCTCGCTGCGTGCGGGGAGGCCCGCCGGCGGATGGGGGGATCCGGTGGACGTCGCTGCGCAGCTCGAGGACGAGGTGCGCGAGCTCGTCCGCCGCCGGGGCATCGACCCGGTACGCGACCGGCAGACCCTGCACGACGTCGTCCGGGACGCCCTGGACGACTACGACCAGCGCTCGTTGCGCGGGCACGTGCCGCCGTTGACCGACCGGGCCGGCACCACCAAGTCCCTGGAGGACGCGCTCGGCGGCCTCGGCCCCCTCCAGCAGTACCTCGACGACGACGAGGTCGAGGAGATCTGGGTGAACGCGCCCGAGCAGGTGTTCGTCGCCCGGCGCGGGGCCGCCGAGCTCACCACGACGATCCTCACCCGGGCCCAGGTGCGCGACCTGGTGGAACGGATGCTCAAGCTCTCCGGCCGGCGACTGGACCGGTCCAGCCCGTTCGTCGACGCCACCCTGCCCGGCGGCGAGCGCCTGCACGTCGTCATCCCGGACGTCACCCGGGAGCACTGGGCGGTCAACATCCGCAAGTTCGTGGTGCGCGCCTCGCACCTGGACGACCTGGTCGCGCTCGGCTCGCTCACCCCGGCGGCCGCACGCTTCCTCGCCGCCTCGGTGGCCGCGGGCCTCAACGTGCTGGTCTCCGGCGGCACCCAGACCGGCAAGACGACGCTGCTCAACGCCCTCGCCGGCTCGATCCCGCCGCGCGAGCGGGTGATCAGCTGCGAGGAGGTCTTCGAGCTGCAGATCGACCACCGGGACACGATCGGCCTGCAGTGCCGTCAGCCCAACCTCGAGGGCACCGGCGAGATCACGCTGCGCCGCCTGGTCAAGGAGGCGCTGCGGATGCGACCGAGCCGCATCGTGGTGGGCGAGGTGCGCGAGGCCGAGAGCCTGGACATGCTCATCGCGCTGAACGCCGGCGTGCCGGGGATGTGCACCGTGCACGCCAACAGCGCCCGCGAGGCGCTCACCAAGCTCTGCACCCTGCCCCTGCTCGCCGGCGAGAACGTCACCGGTGCGTTCGTCGTGCCGACCGTCGCGACGGCGATCGACCTGGTCGTGCACCTGGAGGTCGACGGTGCGGGCCGGCGGCGCACCCGCGAGGTCGTCGCCGTGCCGGGCCGGGTGGAGAACGGCGTCGTCGAGACGACCGAGATCTACCGCACCCAGGGAGGCCGGCTCGTGCGGGGACGTGGCTTCCCGCCGCACCCGGACCGGTACACCGCGATCGGGGTGGACGTGGCCGCCCTGCTGGCGGACGGAGCCTGAGGTGGGGGTCGTCGCGGGGCTGCTGCTCGGGGCGGGGCTGTGCCTCGCGCTGTGGGCTGCGACCTCGGAGCCCACGCCGCGACGACCGGCCCGCTGGCGGCCCGCCCTGTCCGACCTCCTGGCCCAGGCAGGTGCCCCCGCGGTGACGCCGGGCGCGCTCCTCGCGCTCTGCGCACTGACGGCGGCCCTGGTCGGCGCCGTGCTCGTGGCCCTGACCCGCACCCCCGCGATCGCCGTCTGCTTCGCCGCTATGGCGGGCTGGGCACCGATCGCCCTGGTCCGGGCGCGGGCCCGGGCGCGACGGGCGGCGGTCCGCGCGCTGTGGCCCGACGTCGTCGACCACCTCGCCTCGGGGATCCGGGCCGGGCTCTCCCTGCCGGAGGCGCTGGCCCAGGTCGGCGAGCGCGGGCCCGTCGAGCTGCGGCCCGCCTTCCTTGCGTTCGCGGAGGACCATCGGGTGAGCGGGCGGTTCGACGAGAGCCTGGACGCCCTCAAGGCGCGGCTCGCCGACCCGGTCGCCGATCGCATCGTCGAGGCGCTGCGGTTGACCCGGGAGGTCGGTGGCACCGACCTCGGCCGTCTGCTGCGCACCCTCGGCGGCTTCCTGCGGACCGACCTGCGCACGCGCGGCGAGCTCGAGGCCCGGCAGAGCTGGACGGTCAACGCGGCGAGGCTCGCGGTGGCGGCGCCGTGGATCGTCCTGGCCCTGCTCGCGACCCGGCCCGAGGCCGCCTCCGCGTTCGGCACGGGCACCGGCGCGTTCGTCCTCGCGGCGGGCGGGGCGGCCTCCGTGGTGGCCTACCGGCTGATGGTCCGGATCGGTCGCCTGCCCGACGAGCGGCGGGTGCTGCGATGAGCCCCCTCGTCGACCCCGCGCTCGTGGACCCCGCGCTCGTCGCGGGCCTCGACCGGCCCTCCGGGGCGGGCCTCGGCGCGGCGATCGGTCTCCTCGGCGGCCTCGGGCTCGCCCTCGTCGCGACCCACCTCGCAGCCCGCCGGCCGCGCCTGACCGACCGGGTCGCCCCGTACCTGCGGGCACCGGCCCGCGAACCCGGCGCCAGGCCCACCCCGCCGCGCACCCCGATCGGCACGGTCGAGCGGCTGCTCGCGCCCGTGATGGCGGACGCGGTCCGCTGGGTCGCGCGGCTGGGCTCGCCGACCGCCGAGCTCGAGCGCCGCCTCGTCCGCGCGGGCGGGCACACCTCGCTCGAACGCTGCCGGGCAGAACAGGTCGTCGCGGCCGTCCTGGGCACCGCGTCGGGCCTGGCGGCTGCCCTCCTGCTGGTGGCCGGCCGGGGCGTGCCGGTGGTGGTGGCCCTGGTCCTCGTGCTGAGCGGGGGACTCGGCGGCCTCGTCCTGCACGACCAGCTGCTCACCCAGCGGGTCAGGGCTCGCGAGCGGCAGATCCTCACCGAGCTGCCGACCCTCGCCGAGCTGCTCGCCCTCGGCGTCGGCGCCGGCGAGGGCGTCCGCGCGTCGCTGGAGCGGGTCACGACGGTGAGCTCGGGACCGCTGAGCGAGGAGTTCCGCACGCTGCTGTCCGTGACCCACGTCGGGGTGCCCCTGACGACGGCGCTCGAGCAGCTCGCCGACCGCACCGGGGTCGCCGAGCTCGCCCGGTTCGCCGAGGCGATCGCCGTCGCGGTCGACCGCGGCACCCCGCTCGCGGAGGTGCTGCGCGCCCAGGCTCAGGACGTGCGGGAGGCGGACCGGCGCGCCCTGATGGAGACCGGCGGACGCAAGGAGGTCGCGATGATGATCCCGGTGGTCTTCCTCATCCTCCCGGTGACCGTCGTGTTCGCCGTCTTCCCCGGCCTGTGGGCGCTGAGGCTCGACCTGTGACCGGCGACCACCCGCACTCCGGACCGTCCACGACGGCCGGTCGACCCTGCCCACCGAGAAGCGAGGAGATCCCCGTGCACCGCACCATCGATCCGTCCGACGACCGCGGCGACGTCCCCGGCTGGGTGCTCGTCACGCTCATGACGGCCGGACTGGTGCTGGCCCTGTGGGCCGTCGCCGGACCGGCGCTGACGAGCCTGTTCGAGTCCGCGATCGCCCGTGTCTCCGGCTTCGGCGGCTGAGGGCCGCTCCGCACCCGACGCCGGTTCGGCCGTCGTCGACTTCGTGCTGGTCGGCGCCCTGACGACGCTCCTGGCGGCCTCCGTGCTCCAGCTCATGCTCGCGCTGCACGTGCGGACCACCCTGATCGACTGCGCGGCCGAGGGCGCCCGGTACGCGGCCCTGGCCGACCGTGACCCCGTCCAGGGTGTCGCGCGCACCCGCGAGCTCATCACCGCCTCCCTCGCGGAGGGGTACGCGCGGGAGGTCGACGCGCGTGCCACCGTCCTCGACGGGCTCCCGGTCGTCGAGGTGCGGGTGACGGCCCCGCTGCCGCTGGTCGGCCTGCTCGGGCCGACGGCGCTCACCGTGACCGGCCACGCCCTGGAGGAGTCGCCGTGAGGAGCGGACCCCACCATTTCCGGCCCGCCCGGGTCCGCGAGGAGCCGATCGTCCCCGGCCGCCAATTGCTCACCGACGAGGGCAGCGCCGTCGTGGAGTTCCTGGGCGTGACGCTCGTCCTGCTGGTGCCGCTGGTCTACCTCGTGCTCGTCCTCGGCCAGCTCCAGGCCGCGGCGTTCGCCGTCGACGGGGCCGCGCGTGAGGCGGTGCGGGCGGTGACCTCGGTCGCCGGTCGCAGCACGACCCCGGGCGCCGACCTCCCCGCGGGGGCCCGCGCGGTAGCCGCGGTCGGGATCGCCCTCGCGGACCAGGGCATCGACGCCGACCCGCTCGCGGCGCTCGACCTGGCGTGCGAGGACGGGTGCACGGCGCCGGGGTCCGGCGTCACCGCGACCGTCCGGATCGAGGTGGCCCTGCCGCTGGTCCCGGACGTCCTGCGCTCTGCGGTGCCGCTGAGCGTGCCGGTCAGCGGCACCGCAACGGGTCGGCTCGAACGCTTCGCCGAGGCGCGCCCGTGAGCCGGGCCGGCCGGGCCGCTGGGCCGTCCGGGCCCTCCAGGCCGGCCGAGCGGCCCGCCGCCCGGCGCGCGGCGACGAGGGTCAGGTGATGCTCCTGACGCTCGGCTTCGTCGTGATCGCCGTGCTGCTCCTGACCGTCGTGGTCTCGGCGAGCGCCGTGCACCTGGACCGCAAGCGCCTCCTCGCGCTCGCCGACCTCACCGCGCTCGCCTCGGCGGACGCCCTCGACGAGGCCGCCTACTACGCGGCGGACCGGCCCCCGGTCCCGCCGGGCGAGAGCGGCCTGCTGCTCACCGAGTCGTCCGTCCGCCGGGCCGCGACCGCCTTCCTGGCCGACGCGGCCCCGGCGAGCAGGCTGGACGAGATCGGCCTGGTGTCCACGAGCCTCGACGGGCAGACGGTGACGGTCACCCTGCGCGCGGTCACCCGGCCCGTCCTGCTCAGCGCCGTCACGGCGCCCTGGTCGGACGGGATCGACCTGACCGTGACCGCCTCCGCGGCCACCCGATGACCCCGCAGTCCTGCGCCCCCGGCCGTAGGAGTGGGGGAGCTCAGAAGGTGTAGACCTCGGCGACGCCCGCCTGGGTGACGCGCACGAAGGCCGCGTCGTCGGCCGACCAGTCGGCGAAGGCGCTCAGGTTCAGCTCGGCGGGCACGGTGCCCAGCACGCTCCCGTCGACCGCGGAGACGAACGCCAGGCTCTCGGAGCCGATCGAGGCGACGAACACCGTCCCCGCGTCGCTCACCGTCATCGAGTCGCGGATGAGGGGCACCGGGATCGCTCCCGGCTCGAGCAGGGCGGTACCGGTCGCGGTGTCGTCCAACCAGGCCGTCGTGCCGACCGCGAGCACCTGCGTGGTGGCCGGGACCGTGGTCGAGGAGGTCTGCTCCCAGGTGGTGCCGTCGAGCACGACGAGCTCGCTCGACCCGTCGACGGAGTCCCCACCGAGCCGGACCACCACCTCGTCGGCGCCCGCGCGGACCCAGACCTCGTCGGCGTCCAGCGCCAGGGCGGGCGAGGGCGAGGTCGCGCCGTCGGCGGTGTCGACCCGGCACAGCCCGTCGTCGGTGACCGAGTAGACCATGCCCGTCGTCGTGTCGACCACGCCCTCGCCGCAGCTCAGGTCGAGGGGCACGACGGAGGTCTCCTCGAGGCTCGTGCCGTCCCAGGACCGCCACGACTCGCCGACCGACTCGGTCGTCGCGGCCACCAGCCGGCCGTCGTCCATCCAGTGCAGCAGGCCGATCCGCAGCACCGCGACCTCGGTGTCCGCGCGCATCTCGCCCGAGGCCAGGTCGTACAGACGCAGGCTGACCGGGTCCCCCAGGGCGACCTGGTACGCCGCGACGAGGCTCGACCCGTCCGGCGAGAGCGCGATCGTCTGGAGGTTGTCGACGTCCTCGAGCGCGAGGGTCAGGTCCGGGGTCAGAGCCGGGGCGCCCGCGAGCGGGTCGTCCGGAGCAGCGCCCTCCGCACCGCCGGCCGTGGTCACCTCGGCACCTGCCGACGGCGACTCCGACGTCGCACCGTCGCTCGACCCGCAGGCGGCGAGCAGCAGGGCCAACGGCAGCAGGAACGCTGTTCTGGGCCTCATTCCCCCACGATCACGCCTCGCGTGCCCTCGGGCCATACGTCGTTCGACGTAGCCCGCTGGATACCATGTGCTGTGGGACTCGACGATGCCGACACCCGAGCACTGCTCGCCGCGGTCACGCGGTTGAGCGCCGATCCGGCGCCGACGTTCGAGACGGTCCTGGACATCCTGCGCTCCGTGATCGGCTGCACGAGCGCCTCGTTCAACGACATGACCCTGGCCACCGGGGACTTCCGGCACGCGATCTGCCCCGCCGACAAGGTGGAGCTCGCGTGGCGGCTCAAGCCCGCCTACGACCGCTTCGCCCAGCAGCACCTGCTCATCGTGCACGCCCTGCGCACGGGCTGCGTGGGCCGCGGGCTGCGCTACTGCGACGTGCCCGACGGCGACCGGTTCACCTCGACCGAGCTCTACCGCGAGTTCTACGAGCCCTTCGACATCCGGTACCAGCTCGTGGTCCAGCTGCCGTCCCCCCCGGACGTCGTCGTCGGCTACGCGCTCAACCGTCCCGCGGCGCAGGGCGAGTTCAGCGACCGCGATGTCGAGGTGCTCGAGGCCCTCGTCGCGCCCCTGGCGATGCACCACCGGGTCCTGATGACCCTCGAGCAGTCCGAGGCGATGGCCGTCCAGGCCGACCGCGACGGCTGGGCGATGGTCACCGTGCGGTCCGACGGCGTCGTCGCGGCGGCGTCGACGGCGGCCGTCGGCACCACGCTCGCCGTCGGCGAGCGGGTGCCGCCCGAGATCGCGGCGGTGCTCCCGACGGCCACGTCGATGGCCGGCCCGGTCCGGCACGAGGTCGTGGTCGGCGAGGACCGCTGGCGCTGCGTCGTGCGCCCGGTCCCCGTCGGGCCGACGGTGCTCCTGCTGCGCCGGCTGACCGACGAGCCGGACGCGGTGACCTCGCTCGTCGACGCCGGGCTCACCCCGCGGCAGAGCGAGGTGGCGAGCGCGCTGGCGCTCACCGGCGGCACGAACACCCAGCTCGCGCGCTCCCTCGGCATGTCCGAGGGCACGGTGAAGAAGCACCTCGAGGCCGTCTACCGGGTGCTCGGTGTGGACAGCCGCGCGGGTGCCGTCGTCGCGATCCGGGCCCTGAGCGATGGCTGAGGCCGGCGGGTCGACGGTGCCCGTACGCGACCGGTACGGCGCCCGCCGCACATCCGAGTAGCCTGATCCGTCGTGGCTGCCACCGACTTCCCCTCCGAGATCGCCGCCCTGCGGTCGACGCTCGGCACGATCAGTGCCGTCGTCGACCCGGCCGCGCTGCGCGCCAAGATCGCCGACCTCTCCGAGCAGGCCTCGGCCCCCGACCTCTGGGACGACGCCGACGCGGCGCAGAAGGTCACCTCCGCCCTCTCCCATGCGCAGAGCGAGCTCGAGCGGGTGCTCGCCTTCGGGCAGCGGCTCGAGGACCTGGAGACGCTGGTCGAGATGGCCGTCGAGGAGGACGACGCCGAGACGCTGGCCGACGCCGAGTCCGAGCTCGCCACCCTGCGGACCGACCTGGGCGCCCTGGAGGTCCGCACCCTGCTCTCCGGTGAGTACGACTCCCGCGAGGCCGTCGTCACCATCCGCTCCGGCGCCGGTGGGGTCGACGCCGCCGACTTCGCCGAGATGCTGCTGCGGATGTACCTGCGCTGGGCCGAGCGGCACGGCTACCCCACCGCCGTCCTGGACACCTCCTACGCGGAGGAGGCCGGCCTGAAGTCGGCGACCTTCGAGGTCAAGGTGCCGTACGCCTTCGGCAACCTGTCCGTGGAGGCCGGCACGCACCGGCTGGTGCGGATCTCGCCGTTCGACAACCAGGGCCGCCGGCAGACCTCGTTCGCCGCGGTCGAGGTGGTCCCGCTCATCGAGCAGACCGACCACATCGACATCCCCGAGAACGACATCAAGGTGGACGTCTTCCGCTCCTCCGGCCCCGGCGGCCAGTCGGTCAACACCACGGACTCGGCCGTGCGGCTCACCCACATCCCCACCGGCACCGTCGTCTCGATGCAGAACGAGAAGTCGCAGATCCAGAACCGCGCCGCCGCGCTCCGGGTGCTCCAGTCCCGGCTGCTGCTGCTGCGGCAGGCCGAGGAGAAGGCCACCCAGAAGGAGCTCGCCGGCGACATCAAGGCCAGCTGGGGTGACCAGATGCGCTCCTACGTGCTCCAGCCGTACCAGATGGTCAAGGACCTGCGGACCGAGCACGAGGTCGGCAACCCGGCCGCCGTGTTCGACGGCGACATCGACGGGTTCATCGAGGCCGGCATCCGCTGGCGCCGGGGAACCGACTCCTGAGCGCGCCGGCGGCGACCCGGCGCGACGCCCACGGCCCGCGCCCGCTGCCCGGTACGTCCCGTTTCATCGGATGACTGCCCGCGATTCACAGCGCTCTCGGCGGCGTGTCCCCCGGCCGCCCGCCTGACCTGTGCTTACCCTCGATGCGAAGTTGCCCCGCGCTCCTTGGCATGCCCTGGCGCCGTCGGGCGACCGTCAGCCGTCCCCGACCACGCCCGGAGCGCTGTGATCCGCCTCGAGAACGTCACCAAGGTCTACGCGCGAGGAGCCCGACCGGCCCTCGACGCCGTGGACCTCGAGGTGGAACGCGGAGAGTTCGTCTTCCTCGTCGGGGCGTCCGGGTCCGGCAAGTCGACCTTCCTGCGGCTGGTGCTCCGCGAGGAGCGGCCCTCGGCCGGGCGCGTCCTCGTCGCCGGCAAGGACCTCTCGACGCTCTCCAGCTGGAAGGTCCCCCAGCTGCGCCGTCAGATGGGCGCCGTGTTCCAGGACTTCCGGCTGCTGCCGAACAAGACCGTCTTCGAGAACGTCGCGTTCGCGCTGCAGGTGATCGGCAAGCCGCGTCACCACATCATGACGACGGTGCCCGACACGCTCGAGCTCGTCGGCCTGGGCGGCAAGGAGAAGCGCCGCCCGCACGAGCTGTCCGGTGGTGAGCAGCAGCGCGTGGCGATCGCCCGCGCCTTCGTCAACCGGCCATCGATCCTGCTCGCCGACGAGCCGACCGGGAACCTCGACCCCACGACGAGCGTCGGCATCATGCGGCTGCTCGACCGCATCAACCGGTCCGGCACGACGGTCGTCATGGCCACCCACGACGACGAGATCGTCGACCAGATGCGCAAGCGCGTGGTCGAGCTCGACTCGGGCCAGGTGGTCCGCGACCAGTCCCGCGGCGTGTACGGCTCGGATCGCTGAGGGGCGCCGCATGAGACTCCAGTTCATCCTCTCCGAGATCGGCGTGGGCCTGCGCCGCAACCTCTCGATGGCGATCTCCGTCGTCCTGGTGACCTTCGTCTCGCTGACCTTCGTCGGCGCGGCCGGGCTGCTGCAGCTGCAGATCAACCAGATGAAGGACGAGTGGTACGACAAGGTCGAGGTCTCGATCTTCCTGTGCCCCGCGAGCTCGGACACCGCCACGTGCGCCGGCGGTGAGGCGACCACCGAGCAGATCGACGCCGTCCGCACCGAGCTCGACGGCGACGCGCTCCAGCCGTACGTCAAGCAGGTCTACTTCGAGACCAAGGACCAGGCCTTCGTCGCGTTCGAGAAGCGCTTCGCCGACGAGTGGTGGGCCCAGGGGGTCACCGCCGACCAGATGCAGGCCTCGTACCGGGTGGCCCTGGTCGACCCCGAGCAGTACCAGGTGATCCACGACTACTTCACCGGGCGACAGGGCATCGAGGAGGTCCGCGACCAGCGGCAGGTGATCGAGCCGATCATCCTGGTGCTCAACCGGGCGACCCTGCTCTCGGTCGGGCTGGCCGCGGTCATGCTGCTGGCCGCCGTGCTGCTCATCACCACGACGATCCGGCTGTCTGCGCTGAGCCGCCGCCGGGAGACCGGGATCATGCGCCTGGTCGGGGCCTCGAACCTGTTCATCCAGCTGCCGTTCATGCTCGAGGGCGCCATCGCGGCGACCATCGGGGCGGCGATGGCCGTCGGCGGGCTGTGGTTCGGGGTGCGCTACCTCGTGCAGGACTGGCTGGCCTCGTCGGTCACCTGGGTGCCCTACATCGGGACGGAAGCCGTCTGGGCTATTGCCCCGGCGCTGGTCGCCGTGGCCATACTGCTGGCAGGGATCTCTTCCGTTGTCTCCCTCAGCCGATACACGAAGGTGTGAGCACCATGCGACGTGGCCTCCGGGGCGTACTGGCGGGTCTGCTGACCCTGCTGGTCCTGGCGACCGGTGCGGGGCTCCCGAGCGCCGCGGACACCCTCGACGACCAGCGGGCCCAGAACGAGGCACGCCAGGCCGCCGTCGACCAGGCGATGGCCGACCTGCAGAGCGAGCTCGAGGACACCGACGCCGCCCTCGTCCAGGCCTACGCCGAGCTCAAGGGCATCGAGGCGCAGGTCCCGGTCGCGCAGCAGCAGCTCGAGGCCGCGCAGACCCTGCTCGCCACGGTCCAGCGTGAGGCCGCGCTCATCGCCCAGCAGCTCGAGGCGGCCGTGGCCGAGGCCGTCCGCCTCGGCGAGCAGATCGCCACCGACGCGTCCCGGGCCAAGGAGCTCCGTTCCGCGATCGGCCAGATGGCCCGCGACGCCTACAAGGGCGACCTGGCGACGTCGTCGTTCAGCGCCGTCCTCGACTCGACGTCCACCGAGGACTTCGTCGCGCAGTCGGCGCTCGCCGCGACCGCGCTGCGCACGCAGACGCAGGCGCTGCGCGAGGTCGAGCAGATCGTCGCGGTGAACAAGAACCGCGCGGCGCGCCAGGCCGCCGTCGAGCAGCGCATCACCGAGCTCAAGGCCGAGGCGGACGCGAAGGTCGTCGAGGCGGACCTGGCCCGCGAGGCCGCCGCGGAGCGCAAGAAGGAGGTCGACGCGCTCCTGGCCAGCCAGAAGGCCAAGACTGCCGAGATCGAGAAGAAGAAGGCCGAGCAGGTCGCCAAGGAGAAGGAGCTCGCCGCCCAGCAGGCTCAGCTCGAGGCGGACCTGGCGAAGATCGTCGCGGCGCAGGAGGCGGCCCGGAAGGCGGCCGGGCAGTCGCCGGTCGGCTCGACGGCCTCGCAGCCGTTCATCAACCCGACCTCGGTCACCCCGATCTACAAGACCTCCGACTACGGCATGCGGTTCCACCCGATCCTGCACTACTGGCGCCTGCACGCCGGGACGGACCTGCGCACCTACTGCGGCACGAAGGTCTACGCGGGCGCCGCGGGAACCGTGCAGTGGGCCCAGTACCGGGCCGGGTACGGCAACCAGGTGATGGTCAACAACGGCTACTGGAACGGCAAGTCGTTGATGTCGAGCTACAACCACCTCAACAGCTTCGCGGTGTCCTCCGGGCAGAAGGTCGCCCAGGGCCAGCTGGTCGGCTACTCCGGCAACACCGGGACCTCGGCGGCCTGCCACCTGCACTTCGAGGTGTACGTCAACGGGGCGACCGTCGACCCGTGGCCGCTCATCGCCAAGTGAGGCCGGCCGGAATGACGGTGATCGCGCGGCGCCCGATCGCCTAGCCTGGACCCATGGCCAAGGAGACGGGACGCAAGCTCGTCGCGTCGAACAAGAAGGCGCGGCACGACTACCACATCGACGACACGTTCGAGGCGGGCATCGTGCTCACCGGCACCGAGGTCAAGGCGCTGCGCGCCGGCCGGGCCTCGCTGATCGACGGGTTCGCGAGCGTCGACCGCGGTGAGGCGTGGCTCGAGGGCGTGCACATCCCCGAGTACACCGAGGGCACCTGGACCAACCACGCGCCGCGGCGCAAGCGCAAGCTCCTGCTGCACAAGCACGAGATCGAGGAGCTGGCGATGGAGAGCCAGGCCAAGGGGCGCACGATCATCCCGCTGTCCCTGTACTTCGTCGACGGCCGCGCGAAGGTCGAGATCGCCCTCGCGCGAGGCAAGAAGGAGTACGACAAGCGGCAGACCCTGCGGGAGAAGCAGGAGAACCGCGAGGCGCAGGCGGCGATGAGCCTCCGGCGCCAGCGGTGACCCGGCCGGCGGGGGGCGACGTCGGGGCGGGCCTCGCACGGGGCGCGGCGGCCGGTGCGGTCGCGCTGCTCGGCCTCCTGACGGCCGCGCTACCCGCCACCGCGGCCGACGACGAGTCCGTCGTGCGCTACGCCGAGACGATCACCCTGGACGCCTCGGGCCGGGCGCAGGTCGAGCTCGAGCTGGTCATGGACTTCGGCACGTCCGGTCGGCACGGCCCGCTGCTGCGCGTCGTCGACCGGCAGGGCTACGACGAGACCCAGGACCGCGAGTACCGCATCGAGGACGTCACGGCGAGCAGCGCCGACGCCCCCTCGACGGTCTGGCTCGAGGACCTCGGCGCCCAGCTCGAGATCCGGATCGGCGACACCGACACCGAGATCACCGGGGTGCACACCTACCGGATCGGCTACGTCGTCGACGGGTGGGTCAACCCGGCCGGCTTCGCCTTCCCCGGCGGCGCCCTCGACCACGACGAGCTCTACCTCAACGCCACCGGCGACCAGTGGGAGATGCCGCTGCACGACGTGTCGGTCACGGTGACGGGGCCGGTCCCGGCGACGGACGCCACCTGCTTCGCCGGTCCGACGGGGTCCACGGCGACCTGCGACTCCGTCCCGGAGCCGGGCGCGTCGGTGACCTTCGCGCAGCGACGGCTCGAGCCGGGCGAGCAGCTCACCGTCGTCGCCGCCTTCCCCGCCGGGACGTTCGGCACCACGCCCTACCTCGTCGAGCGCGCCGTCGAGCGCGACCCGTTCGCCCTCACACCGCTCAGCGGCGGGCTGGCGCTCGCCATCGCCGGGATCGGCTCGGTGCTCACCGTGCGGCGCGCCCGGCGGGTCGGCCGGGACGAGGCCTACCTGGGGCTGACCCCGGGCCTCGCCCCCGCGGCCGGGGCGGACGCCGCCGTCGGACGGCGGGCCAAGGCGCCGGTCGCGGTGCGGTTCGCGCCGCCGGAGGGCCTGCGCGTCGGCCAGCTCGGCACCCTCATCGACGAGACGGCGGACACCCGCGACGTGACGGCGACCATCGTCGACCTCGCGGTCCGGGGCTACGTGCTCATCGAGCAGCTCGCCGAGCCGACCAAGGACTGGCGGCTGGTGTGGACCGGGAAGGACCCGTCCGGGCTGGCGCCCTACGAAGAGGTCCTGGTCACCCAGATCTTCCGCGGTCAGCCGCAGGTGACCCTCTCCGACCTGCGGACCACCTTCTCCTCCGACCTCAAGCGGGTCCAGGGCCTGCTCTACGAGGACGTCACCGAGCGCGGCTGGTTCCGCGGCAACCCGCAGACCGCCCGCGGTCGGTGGGCGGGGCGGGGCATCGTGCTGATGGTCCTCGGTGGGCTGCTCTCGGCGGCGCTCGCCCAGGCGACCTCCCTGGCGCTGGTGGGCATCGGTCTGGTCGTGGTGGGCCTGGTCACCCTGGTGACCGCCCGGACGGCCCCCGCCCGTACCGCCGCAGGCTCGGCCGTGCTCGCCCAGACGGAGGGCTTCCGGCTCTACCTGGCTACCGCCGAGGCCGACCAGCTGCGCTTCGAGGAGGACGAGGACCTCTTCAGCAGGTACCTGCCGTTCGCGATCTCCTTCGGTCTGACGGAGCGCTGGGCCCGGGTCTTCGCCGAGCTCGCCGCGCGCGGGGCGGACCTGCCGACGCCCTCCTGGTACCTCGGCTCCTGGGGGTACGGGGGCTTCTGGGCCTCGGCCGGCACCCTCGACCGGGACCTCACGGCCTTCACGAGTGCCGCGGCCTCGGCCGTGTCCGCGCCGACCCCGGGGTCCTCGGGCTCGTCCGGGTTCGGCGGCGGCGGTTCCTCCGGTGGGGGCGGCGGCGGAGGTGGCGGCGGGTCCTGGTGACCGTGCCGCGCCCGAGAGATCAGGCCGGGTGCGTGCCCCAGGTGACCACGTCCTCGAGCCGGAGCGCCGAGGGCTGCAGGGGCACCGGGGGCGGCTGGCTGGCGACGCCCGACGGGTCGTGGCCGAGGGTCCGCAGGGTGCGGCGTCCGTCCTCGTGGATCTCCACGATGCTCACGCTCGCGTTGGCAGGCGGGCGCACGGCGGCTTCGGTGCCCAGCAGCAGGTAGGTCATCAGCGTCACGCCGTGGCTGACGACGAGGACCGACTGGCCGGGTCCGTGCGACCGTTCGATCCCGAGGAACGCGCGAGCGACGCGCCCCAGGTACTCCCGGCCGCCCTCGCCGCCGGGGAAGCCCGGCCCCTGGCCCGTGAACACGCCGGTGAACACCTCCCGCGGGTCCCGCTCGGCGAAGGCCTCGGACTCCAGCCGCTCCTCGTCGTCGCCGAAGTGCAGCTCGCGGAGCCCCTCGCACCGGGCCAGCCCGATCGCGGCGTGGTGCGCGAGGATCGCGCTCGCGGTGGCGAGGGTGCGCCCGGACGGACTGGCGTAGGCCGCGCTGAACGGCACCGAACGCAGCGCCCTGGCCGTCGCCTCGACGCCCGCGAGTCCGTCGGCCGTGAGCTCGGAGTCGCTCCAGCCCTGGATCCGCTGCTCGGCGTTGAACCGCGTCCGACCGTGCCGGACGAGGTAGAGCGCCAGCGCGCGCGAGGACGGAACGGGCAGCGGATCGACCGGCGCGAGGCCGCGGGCGACCGAAGGGTCCGTCGGCGCGGACAACGACCGGGACTCGATGCGGGGATCTGCCACGGGACGTCAGCCTAGACGCCGAGGCCGGCGGGTTCGGGGGCCCCGCCTCCTGGCCCGGTGCACCCCAGGGGGAATCCCGGCGACGCTCCCGGCGTTGTCGACTACGCTGGACCTGCTCGGTGGGGCCGTTCGCGATCGCTCCGGGTGTTGACAACTGCACAGGGGGTGATCGGTTTCGACGATGGTCGTCGTTCCAGGAGAAGCGGGTCGAGGATGCAGGGTTATCTCGTCAACGCTCCCTGCAAACCAATAGGTGCCGATTCCAAGCGCACCGACTTCGCCCTCGCCGCCTGAGCGAGCTCCGAAGTCCGTCAGCCTGAGGTAGCTCTCACCTCAGTTCCTGGCGTCATCTAGAGAGCCACTGCTTGCAGTCCATGTCACGGGGGCTGCAGGGACTCTTACGTGACTGGGCCCGTCAGCGACATGTCTGCGTGAGCGCTGGGGCCGAGAAAATCTACTAGCGGACTGCACCCGGAGAAGTCCTGGTTCACTGCCGTCGGACGCGGGTTCGATTCCCGCCACCTCCACCCCTGTGACCTGCGGAAACGCAGGACATGTTGACAGGAAGGTAGTCATCCGTTGACACGGAGGGCTACCTTCTTGTGTTGTGGCGAGCATCCGCGAGCGTCGGCGTTCCGATGGGACGCGATCGTTCGCCGTGCTCTGGCGCGATCCCGAGACGGGTCGCCAGACGTCGCTGACGTACGACGACGAGCGTGAGGCGCGGGTCGCGCGCGAGCTGATCGAGGCCGCCGGCGGGCACGCCGATGAGGCAGCGCGGATCGCCGAGGCGGTACGGACGCCTGGGCCGACTCTCGAGGCCGCGGTCGCTGAGCACATCGACCTGCTGACCGGCGTCGGGCCGGACACACGCTCGCACTACCGCGGGCAGCTGCGGACGCACATCGCGCCGGTGCTCGGGCCGTATCCCGTCGCGGCGATCACCTATCGGCACATCGCCGGGTGGGTGCGGGCGATGAGCGAGAAGGGTCTCTCCCCCAAGACGATCGCGAACGTGCACGGACTGCTGTCGGCGGCGATGTCGACGGCGGTGAAGCTCGGGTACCGGGGCGAGAACCCGTGCGTCGGGGTTGAGCTGCCGAAGTCGGTGGCGACGCATGACGAGATGACGGTGCTGACGCGGGACGAATTCGTGCTGCTGCTGGACAAGGTGCCGGCGTTCTACCAGCCGCTGGTGCTCACGTTGGTGGCGACCGGGTTGCGATGGGGCGAGGCGACGGCGCTGACGGCCGGGGACGTGGACCTGTCGGCACGGCCCGCGACGCTGCGGGTGACGAAGGCGTGGAAGCGGGACGCCGACCGGCGTTGGTACGTCGGGCCGCCCAAGACCAAGCGCGCGCGACGGACTGTGTCGCTGCCTGACGACCTGGTCGACGTGCTGCTGCCGCTGGTGGCCGGCAAGGCGCCCGACGCGTTGCTGTTCACCAACACCGTGGGCGTGCAGCTGTCCTCGTCGAGGTTCTGGACGACGACGTGGACGCCCGCGCTGGATGCGGCTTGTGGCCCGCGTCAGGCTGACGGGAAGCCTGACGCTGACGCACCGCGCCTGACGAAGCGGCCCCGGGTGCACGACCTCCGCCACACCCATGCGTCGTGGATGATCGCCGCCGGGACCGACCTGTTCGTCCTGCAGCGCCGCCTCGGCCATGAGTCGATCACCACCACGACCGAGACCTACGCGCACCTGATGCCGGACCAGCAGCGGGCGGCAGCCGACGCCGCAGGTCGCGCGATGCGGGGGCTTGCGACGCTCGGGCCTGCGGCCGCAGGCGGCCCAAACGAACAGCACCCTCACCCAGCGGAAGGCCGTTGATGGACCAGGTCATCGCCGACACCCTCTCGCTCTACAACAAGCCCAAATCAGTCGAGTTACGCCGGGACATCGGTGGCGCGTCTCCCATTGCGCACGGCTGGTACTCGGCGGTCCGGGGCTGGGGCCGGGGAGCCCTGCTGCTTGAGGACGCGGGACTGTACGCAAGCACGGCGCCGCTCCGACGAAGCATGATCGAACACGCACTCGCGCTCCATTGGCTGGCAGAGACTCCCAATGACGCACTCGCCTCGCTCCGGAAGGCTCAGCAGTCGAGCGTCGAAAAGCTCAAGATCGCGATGGAGGGCGGCCTCTGGGATATCCCTGAAGAGGTCCTTACTGGGCTGCTGGACCCCCCGGCTAGCGGATCGCGCGAGGACACGAACCTCAACTTCACGCATCTGTGCCGAAGGCTCGGCCAACAGAACATGTTCGTCGCTTGGCTGCACGAATCCATGACCTCTCATCCGAGCCTCGCCAGCGCGACGCCCTTCCTCCCCGACCTGCCGCTCGATGAGCCCGTCACCGCCCAGCCAGGTATCGGGCCCAACACGGGCCGCGAACAGGTCGCCCTCCTCCTGATCTTCGCCAGCGATGGCTTCAACAAGTTCCTCGCCGGGACCCCCTGGACTGGGGACCTGACCTCGCTTGAGGAGCGGTTCCGCGATGCCTTGGCGGCCGTGCGCGCACAGCCATGAGGCCCGGCGCAATCCCACTCCTCCTCGCAACGACTGCGTTGTGGAGGAGGCTCCCTCCGCGTCAGTGGCACGGTGTCGGATTGCCTGGGACGCCGCCCCTGACGGAGCCCAGAATCCGTCGCCTAGGCGACCAATTCTGGATGGGATGACGAGAGGGAACTCGTGGTGCGTGACGAATCGCGTTACAGTGGAGGAGCTCTCCCGCCCATCATGTGGACGGAGGAGTCCGAGGATCACATCGCTCGGCACGGTGTGACGCCGGAGGAAGTTCAGGAGGCGCTCTACACGCGACCTCGCTGGATCACCCCGGGTCGAAGCGAGACGACCCTCGTGTTCGCGATGACGGACGCAGGTCGCTACCTGCTCGTCGTCATCGCACCAGCGCTCGATGGCGGCGTCTACGTCGTCACCGCGCGTGACCTGAACGACTCCGAGAGGCGCACGTTCCGCCGAAAGGGACGCTGACATGACCACCGCCGACCTCGACGCACTGCGTCAGCACTACGACAACACCGACACGTCAGTCGAGCTCGAGAAGGCCGAGCTCGACACCACGTTCGTCGCCGAGCCCATGGTCGGCATCACGGTCCGCCTGCCGGCCTCCACGCTCGACTCCGCTCGGGTCATCGCCCGCAAGGACGGTGTGAAGGTCACAGCACTGCTGCGCCAGTGGATCGAGCAGAACGTCGCCGAAGGGACCGACGACGACCAGATGGTCCCGGTGGCCGAGCTGAAGCGACTGATCGCTCGTACGGCCCGGGACCGCCAGGCAGGCTGACGAGATGGGCCGGCTCCCAGAACACCTGCCCACCGAAAGCTGGATCGCGCCGAAAAGATCCAGCTCCTGTATTTCGACGAGTGCCCCAGCTGGCAGGTGGCCGACGCGCGCCTGCACCAAGCGCTGACCACCCTGGGCCGCTCCGCTCAGGTGGAACGAGTCCTGGTCGCCACTGCCGAGGAGGCCGAGGCCTGGAGGTTCCACGGATCGCCGTCCATCCTGGTGGGCGGCGAGGACGCCTTCGCCGAGCCCGACGCGCCGGTGGGCCTGTCGTGTCGGCTGTATCGCAGCACTGCCGGGGTCAGCGGCTCCCCCACCCTTGAGCAACTGATCGAGGTGCTCGCGCGCGACTGACCAGCACCACGGCAATCCCTGGCCTGAGAGCGCACCAGGTGACTACGAACTCTGTGATGGTCGTGAGCCGACCGCTTGCGGACGAGGCTCCGATGGGTTTCAGGGGTCCTGCGTCAGGCGAGCGGGAACGCCGCCGCCAGTGCCCGGTGCACGCGTTCCGTCTCCACCTCGTCGAGATCTCCAGGCGCGAGCAGATGCTCGGCGGCCTTGTTCGGCCACAGGACATCGACTCCGTCGATGACGAACGAGCCGCCGATGAGCGGCCAGTTCGCCTCGATGAAGCACAGCATTCCCCGCACGGGTACCTCGGCGAACCCGGCAGCGTCGAGCGCACTTCGGACCAGGCTCACCTGCTTGTGCACGCCGTCGACCAGCTTGGTCTGGTTACGCCCGCCGACCATGAGAAACGTGACCCTGGGGCTGAACAATCCGCCGGCGGACTGCCTCGTGGGCCGTCCCGAGTACCGCTTCGCGTCAATGACGAAGACTCCCGACGACGAGACGGCGATGTGGTCGATGTTCGCCCTGGTCCGCGGGATGCGGCGGTCGTGCAGCACGCGCACGCCGCGCGGAGCGAGCCCGTCGAGGCCCTTGCCGAGCAAGGCTTCACCCCGAGCACCGACGGCCCAGGCCGTCGTGCTCTGTGGTTCTTCGGAGATTGCGAGGAGAAACCCGCCAATCCTGGGGTGCGCAGCGCGGACGCGGTCCTCGCGCTTGGCGCTGCGACGTTCATACTCCCGACGTGCGGAGGCACCCGCCATGCCTGCGACGATCTCCGGCTCCGCCTCCGAAGGCGGGTTGCCCCCGATTGGGGGCGCGAACACCTCGGCAGGCTCCAGCGCCGCGTGCGTGGCAAGGCTCGGAGTGGCGCAGCCGAGACACCGCACGCTCTTGCTCGCCCGGTCGTACTCGGCAGAGGTACCCGCTGGCAGTGCCTGTGCGCACGTTCGGCAGGTCCCCGCGTACCGCAGGCGCATCACCTTCGCTGTCGATGCGCCGTCGTCGGCGTCGCTGGTCACCCCGGGTGCATCGGTCGATGGCGCGGACGACTGAAGGGACCGCTGCGCTCCCGGCCGGCAGCAGACCCGAGGGGAGTCGACCGTCACCGGGGATTGCGGCCGAGGCCGGTGCGCAGTCGGCGGCTTCGGCGCCGGGGTCGAACTGAAGGACCCAGAACACCACCGGGCGCGTGTCCAGGAGTCTGGAGCCGATTGCGGAAGACGACACGGGTCGAGTAGCCGCTCGGCCGCTACTCGCTCTCGTCCGAAGTCGCCACGGGGCGCACCTTCAACTCCTCGTCCTGCGACGAGATCGCCGTCGACGTGAGCGACGCTCGCACCCCTTCGTCCTCACCGGCGATTTCCGCCTCGGACCGGAGCTTCGGAGGCTTCGCCGACCATGCCTTGAGGTTCTCGGCCACCTCCCCGTAGAAGGTGTCGATCGAGTCCAGGACAGAGTCGATGAAGGACCCCCGTCCGCGACCACGTTTGGCTCCCATGCCGCTGGTCAAGGCCACCCGGAACGAACGCAACTCCTTGGTCGGGTCGCTGATCAGCAGGTTCGCGTCCTCGCGGACGTCGCAGAGCAACTCGGCGGCGCCGGGACCGCGGGCGTGCGCCGCATGGGACTCCAGGCGCAGCGTGGCCGGTGCGTCTTTGAGCTGCCGGACAAGCCAGTTGACGCGCGTCGTCGGACGCCCATCGCCCGGTGCGTCGACGTCGACCGCACAGGTGACCGTGCCGGCACGGAGGTCTGCGGTCACCAGGATCGGAGCGATCGCTCCCGGGATCTTGATGCCTCCGGACAGCGTGCCGCTGCCAGCGAGCTCGGCGACGAGGGCCTGATTGCGCACACTCGGGTCCGCGAGCTCCTTGCGGGAGAGGACGGGGGTGACCTCCGAGCCGAGCTTGCGGCCCAGGCTCAGGCACGCGTACCGAAGCAGCGCGTCGAACCGTGACGCGACCTCAGCGATGCCCTTGTCCGAGGCGCGCAGTGTTCCGGTCTTGACCGCCTCACGAGTGGCGACCCACGGCTCGCCCATGTCGTCGAACTCCATCGCGCCCGAGCGCGGGTGCTCCAGGTACCGGATCAGCTCGCCGAGGATCCAGGCCTGATCGGGGTCCGCGACGCCGCGGAACTCCTTCTGCATGACAGCCTCGGCCAGCACCTGGGTCCACGAGAGGTGGTGCAGATCGACCTTCTTCAGCTTCCGCTTGTCGACCTTGGTCGGGTGCTGCCCGGCGACGGCAGGGATCTCGTTGGAGATCGTCAGAACGGCCTGGTAGCCCTGCTCGCGCGCGATGTCCAAGTAGTTCTCGAGCTGCTCGGCGGCGAGGAGGTTGCTGCCCGTCTTGACCTCGACCAGCGCTGTCCAGACGCTCTTTCCACGCGACACGCGTATCAGCCCATCGGGGTACAGGCGGCGGTCACCCAGGATGAAGGGGACTTCGATGTAGGTCTCGACAGTGCCAGCGGGCGCGCCGAGCGGCTTCGTCAGCGCCCGCCCGTACTCGCGGACGGCGGTCATCACGGCAAGCAGCGCCGACGTCGCCCGCCGCTCCTGCTCCTCCGCGCCGTTGATGCCCGACGTCGGGATCAACCTCGCCTCGTGCCACGATTCTTCCGCCATCGCAAACTCCCCCTTGGGCATCGCGGCTCATCGCAGGCTAGCGATCCACGGGCGCGATGATCGGGACCGACGCGGGCGAGCCGCCCGAATCAATCAGCCCAATGGATAGGGTTTATCCGCACGTCGCGGGTCCCGGTGTGGCGCCGGACGCGTCCTGGCTGACGATCGCGAGGTCGGGGACGTGAGCGCGAAGCCGACGGGCAATGACGTCTTACCCGAGCCGCTGTTCCACAAAGATCACGACTGGTGTCCGCCGATCCACCCCGTCGTCATCGGGCAGGCATCCAGCGGAACGTCGACCTCAACAACAACGGCGGTTGTCAGATGGAGGCGCAACACTTCTGGCACCTACAGGGATGGCCCCGTTCCAGGGTGCCTACGGGCCTTGGGCGCCCAACTCACGCCTCACCGCGCCGACCGCAACCCGCGAGAAGCCCCGACCACCCCGTCAGCCGTCCTGGCGAAGGCCGCCAGGACAAAGGGGTGGCGCCTTTCGTCGCCCATTGGCCGGGCGCCGGAGCCATCGCGCTTCAAAACAGGTGTCCTCGACAACGCGTCCGCGTCTCGGGCAAGCTCCTCGAACTGATCCTGAAGTTCCGCCAGGCGGCGCCGGGCCGCGGAACCGCCGCGACTGCCGGGTGGAATCCCTCGGGTCGCTCGCATTCGTCGAATCTCCGCCATACGGGCTCTTCGGATCTATGCGTGGTTGGGCCTCCAGGGTCGGTTGCCGGAGGTGGCCGGGAGAATATGGTGCCGTCGGTAGTGGTCGAAGGAGTTCCAGAAGCCGTCCGCGAGCCACCAGGGTCTTCTCGATGATCAGGTTGATGGCCTCGGTGCCGCCGTTGGAGACGCCGTCGGTGTCGAAGTAGGCCAGGACCTGGGTGCGCCAGGCGCGCGGGTCCGTCCCAGGCGGGCGACCTCGGGGATCGGGCAGGTGTGCAGGGTCGCGATGACGTCGGCGGCGAGAACGCAGCGACGACTCAACGAACGAACAGAGCACCCCGGCAGCCGAGCCGGACGCCCCGGCGGTCTGGTCCCGACCGGACATCTCATGGCCCATGATCAGCGGGGCATGCGCACACCGGGTGCTTGCCGTGCAGGATCGCCAGGTCCGTACCGCGGATGCCGTTGTAGGCCATCCGCACAGGCGCCGCCCTCAGGTACCACCGGCATCGCGACCCGCCAAGTATCCACGACGTCGGGCGCGGTACAACCGCCGCGGTGATCTCGCTCTGCACACTCGCACCACTCTGCTCACTCATTTCAGGCTCCTGTCGCCACGGGCACGGGTGCGCGCTGGGCGTTGCGCCAGGAGCGCCGAGAACCTGCGGTTCACAATGTCGCGGAGCCCGGTTCGCCACGACCTCGACCACGTTCTCGACCGTGCGGCGCTTCAAGCCGTCGTAGGACTCCTCGGTGTACCAAGCAAGGTGCGGGGTCAGCGCCGCCATTGTTCGAAGTTGGTTAGCGGATGGTCCGGCGGGACCGGCTCGGTCTCGTGCACATCGATCGCACACCGATCTGCCCGCGGCGAAGGGCCGCAACCAGGGCCTCAGTATGGATGGAGGTACATCGACGATCTCAGAGGCGATGTACACCGTCCTCGTGGCAGGAAGCCTGGATGCAACTCGGCCATCTCTAAGGACTGGCGCGAGCTTCGGGTCTTGGTCACGCCCACCAGCGGAGTGGGCGAGTGCACGGCCGTTTCGGCCCACCTCAAGGGGGCGCGCCTGACGAAGCGCGACGTCGACCGGCGCCGCCAGGCCCGGAGGAACCCCCGCGAGTCAGACATCCGGAGCCCTCCGCTGCCGCTCGACGAACTCGGTCAGCGCTTGAACGCTGATCTTGCGGAGCCGACCAATCGTCAGGGTCTCGAATCTTGCCCGCCGCGATCAGTTTGGTACAGGAAGGCTGGAGGCTCGCCGATGCCGAGACGGTGCGCAGCCTCGGGCACCGACAGGAGAACCCAATCATGCAGCAACCGTCACATTGATCACCTCCTGGTCAGAAGTCGAGAAACGGGGCGCCGCCGCTCGGCGTCGGTAGGACAAGTCGCGGCTGAGGCAGTTGACATCGGGACTCCTCTCGGTCAGGGAGCCCACGATGCTCCGCGCCCCTCGCTCAGACCTTGACGCAATCGGCACGAAACCAGTCGCGTCAGGGCACGGGACCGCGTTTCCTGACGCAATGCCTGACGCAGTTCGCAGTGCAGCCGCCTTGGACAGCCGCCGAGGCTCGACCTCGCTCGCCCGGCCTTGACAGCGTGCCCGCTCACCTGGCACTTCCCTGACGCACGCCTGCGTCGTCGTCCACAGCCTGCCTGACGCACCCCACTGATTCACCAGATCTCACCGCGTTCAGCCTCTGGCACAGGGCGGTTGAGCAGCCTCGAAGTGTCACCACGACACCCGGAGGCGATCATGACCACACTCGACAGCCAGGGCAATTACTCCTACGCGAGCCGCGGCGGGCATCGACCCGGAACCGGGCTCGACGGAGGGCAGGGGGTGGTCAGCCAATGACGCCACGGGCTCTTCTCCCTCAGTGTGCCGATCAATTGCTTAGCAGGACGGCGGACGGCGCGGCGTCACTTCATGGCGGTCAGCAGCAGCTCAGCGCCTGGCCGGGGGCAAGCACAGGCATGGCCAGCCCGACGTCGCCGAGCACCGCACCCGTGGTGGTCACACCCTCCGCCCGGGCCACCTCCATCCAGGCCGGCTCCCTCGTGTGCAGGGTCTGTGGGGCGGGCATCGCCGTTGGCAGGGTCACCCGGTAGCGTCGCGCCCGGTCGAGCCCGGGCAGCGGGCGGATCCCGGGGCGGGTCGACCGGCCCGTGCTCAGCTGGAGGAAGGCGAACACCGCGGCCGATCCGTCGGCGGACACCACCCCGTGCAGCCGCTCGCCGGGCTCGTCGCTGTCGGCCCGGACCACGTCCCCGCCGTGCAGCAGCGGGCGAAGCTCCTTGTGCAGCGCGATCCAGGCACGGACCTGCTCGAGCTCGTCGGGGGTGCAGGTGGCGAGGTCCCACTCCAGGCCCGCGTGGCCGAACAGTGCAACGGCGCACCGCATGCCGAGGTCCACCGTGCGGTGCGTGGTGTGTGCCACGGGGGGACCCACGTGGGTCCCCATGAGTTCGGGTGGCACGAGCAACGTCGTCCACAGCTGGATGTCCGTGCGCTCGATCGCGTCGTTGCAGTCCGACGTCCACACTCGGTGCGTGCGCTCGAGAATGCCGAGGTCCACCCGGGCGCCGCCGCTCGCGCAGCTCTCGATCTCGAGCCCGGGGTGCCGCCTGAGCAGCTCGTCGAGCAGCGCGTAGACGGCCGTCGTGTGCCGATGCACCGCGGGGTGCCCGGCGCTGGTGGCCTCGTGCAGGTCACGGTTGTGGTCCCACTTGAGGAAGTCGATCCCGTTCTCCGTGACGAGTTCATCGAGCCGGGCGAGCAGGTGCGCCCACGCGTCGGGGTTCGTCAGGTCGAGCAGGAACTGGTGCCGCCACGGGCGGGCGTCCGCCGGGCCGAGGACCCACTCGGGGTGGGCCCGGACGAGGTCGGAGTCGAGGTTCACCATCTCCGGCTCGACCCAGAGGCCGACCTGCATGCCCAGGGCACGGACCTTGTCGAACAGGGGCGCCAGCCCGTCGGGCCACGCGTCATCGCTGACGACCCAGTCGCCCAGCCCGCGGGTGTCGTCGCGGCGGCTGCCGAACCAGCCGTCGTCGAGCACGAATCGCTCGACGCCGACCGATGCCGCGGTCTGCGCGAGCGCAAGCAGCCGCGCCTCGTCGTGATCGAAGTACACGGCTTCCCACGTGTTCAGCACCACCGGGCGCGGGGACGACGGGTGCTGGGGACGGGCCCTTTGCCGCCGGTGCAGGCGGGCCGAGATCCCGTCCAGGCCGTCCGTGGAGTGCACGAAGACGACGGGCGGCGAGGTGTGGACCTCGCCTGGGGCCAGCCGGACCTCGCCGCGTGCGAGCAGCTCGCCACCGCCCAGCACGCCGGCGTGGCGCCCGGCTCCCTCGGGCAGCTGCTCCACGAGGTGCTGGTGGTTACCGCTCCAGGCCACGTGGGTGCTCCACACCTCGCCGCGCCGGAACCCGAACTCGGCCGTGCCGGCACTCATCAGCAGGGTCGCGTCGTGCCCGGTGCGCCCACGCCGGCTCGCGCGCAGGTGGGTGCCGTGCTGGACGTCGAATCGCTGCGGCGACCGTTCCCGGAGCCACCGCCCGGTCAGGTCGAGCCCCGACACGGCGCGCTCCGGGAGTGGCATCACGTGGTTCAGTGCCGCGATCTCCAGGTCGTCGTGACCCTCGTTGTGCACGCTGGTCCGGCACGTGAGAACACCGAACGGGTCGAGCTCGAGGAGCGTTCGCACCCGCACGCCGGTGGTCGCGTCGTCGGCCACGACCGAGACCCGGTTCGCGTCGACCGCCACAGGCTCGGCGAGCTGCAGCCGGACCGGGGCGCTGCGTCCGGCGCGAACCACCTCGAGCCCGGGCGTGCCCGACCAGCCGTCGGACTCCGAGGGAGGCGATGTCAGGGGCGGCGGGTCATCGAGCGCGCTGTTTGTGACCGGCGGGTAGGTCGCGACGTCGAGCGAGCCGATGTCCGGTCCCAGGTCGGAGCCCCAGTGCAGGACTCGGGGCAGCAGCGGGCCGGCCACGTCCAGAATGACTGCCACCCCCGCCGATCGCAGGGTCACGACGACGGGGGTGGTAGCGCTCAGCACGATGGCGGACCTTTCACTGTGGAGCGGGCGGGGGCCGGGACCTCAGCCCTTGGTGGCGCCGACCGTCAGGCCGGCGACGAACTGCTCTTGCAGGGCGAAGAACACGATCAGGGTCGGCAGGGCGACGAGGATCGAACCGGCTGAGAGCACGAGACACGCCATTGGTGCGAGGTGGGCGGACCCGTCACGCCGGGCGGGTGATCCGCAGCGTCAGTACCTGGAACGGGCGCAGCACCAGCCGGATCGCGTCGCCAACGAGGTCGGCTGTGGCCAACGTCCGCTCGAGCAGGTCCGTCTCGACGACATCGCCATGCGAGAAGCCGAGCCGGAGCGTTGTCGCGGCCCGAGCGCCCCAGGCCTCGTACAGCCGGACGACCACGTCGCCGCTGCGGTCCTCCGCCAGCTTCACCGACTCGACCACCACCTGCTCGGAGGCCACCGAGACCAACGGCGCGACGGCTCGGTCACCGGTCACCGTCCGCACCGGAAGGTTGAGCGCGTAGCCCTGCCGCACTGCTTCAGCGATGTCAGCACCGAAGGTCACGGCACAGCGGAACACGTGCTCGCCCTGGTCGGCGTCCGGGTCCGGGAACAGGGGCGCACGCAGCAGGGACAACCTCACGCGGGACGCTGAGCGCTCGCCCACCCGGAACCTGGCGATGTCGTGCCCGTAAGTACCGTCGTTGGCGACACTCATCCCGAAACCCGGCTCGCCGACGTGAACCCAGCGGTGGGCGACCGTCTCGAAGCGCGCCGTGTCCCATGACGTGTTCGCGTGGGTCGCACGCGTGACATGGCCGAACTGGATCTCCGAGCGGGCCTCGGCGGTGTTCACGTCCACGGGGAACGCGAGCTTGAGCAGCTTCTGCCGCTCGTGCCAATCCACCCGCGTCTCCACGTGCAGCGTCGGGTCCTCGCCGTCCGCCAAGTGCAGAATCTGCTCGACGCGGCTCGAAGAGAACGACCTGACGACACGCAGAGCGGCGCGGCCGGGAACGGGCTCGACGAGATCCGCCTCCACCAGGTCGACGACGTTGCGGCGGTAGTGCTCGTCGATGTCCCACGCCTCCCACATGTTGGGGATGTCGCGGTGCAGCGGAGCATGTTGCCGACCTCACCGGGGGGCAGCACCTCCCGGCCGGTGGCCAGCTGGACCGCGGACACGACGAGCCCGCGTGCGTCGACGCGGACCCGCGCGCCGCCGTTCTCCAGTACCCAGCCGTCGGTGTCGACGACCAGACGCGCCGACGCGGGCCGCACCGCGGGTCCGGCCGCGAGCGCCGGGACCCCGGAACGGGCGAACGGCGCCGCGTTCACGGCTCGCTCGGTCGCGCCCGGGCCCGCCAGCGTTTCGAGCGCATCCGAGACGATCCCCTCCAGCACCTGCGCCACCTCGGCGTAGCGCTGCTCGGCCTCGCGGTGCACCCAAGCGATCGACGTGCCCGGCAGGATGTCGTGGAACTGCTGGAGCAGCACCGTGCGCCAGGTGCGCTCCAGATCGTCGTAGGGGTACTCGACGCCCTCGCGCACGGTGGCAGTCGCGGCCCAGACTCGGCCTCGCGCAGCAGGTGCTCGCTGCGCCGGTTGCCCTGCTTGGTCCGCGACTGCGTGGTGTAGGTGCCGCGGTGGTACTCCAGGTAGAGCTCGCCCATCCAGGTGGGCGGGTCGGCGTACTCGGCGCGCGCCGCCTCGAAGAATGAGTTCGGATCGGAGAGCACCACGCGAGGCGACCCCTCCAGGTCGGCTGCCCGGTGCGCTGCCGAGACCATCTCCCGGGTCGGCCCGCCGCCGCCGTCGCCGTACCCGAAGGGGGCCAGGGACGTGTCGGCGCGACCCTTCTCAGCGAACTGACCGGACGCCAGGGCGAGCTCGGCGGCCGAGAGGTCGGAGTTGTACGTGTCGACCGGCGGGAAGTGCATGAAGACGCGACTCCCGTCGATGCCCTCCCACCAGAACGTGTGGTGCGGGAACTTGTTGGTGTCGTTCCACGACATCTTCTGGGTGAGGAAGTTCTCGCAGCCGGCCAGGCGCGCCACCTGCGGGAACGCACCGGTGTAGCCGAACGAGTCCGGAAGCCAGACGTCCGTCGGCTCCACGCCGAGCTGCTCGATGAAGAACCGCTTGCCCTGGACGAACTGCCGTACCAGGGCCTCGCCGCCCACCATGTTGGTGTCCGACTCCACCCACATGCCTCCCACGGGTACGAACCGCCCCTCCTTCACGCGGGCGCGAACGCGTTCGAAAGCCCGGGTAGCGCTCCTGCAGCCAGGCGTACTGCTGCGCGGACGAGCACCGCGAAGGTGACCTCGTCGTCGGCGTCCATGAGCGCCAGGACGTTCGCGACCGTGCGCGCCACCTTGCGCTGCGTCTCGCGGACCGGCCACAGCCACGCGGAGTCGATGTGCGCGTGACCCACGGCGTGGACCACGTGCGCGCTGGGGGCTGCCGGGGCCGCGAGCACCCCGGCAAGGGCCTCGCGACCAGCCGGGCCCTGCTGCCGCTGACCTCGTCAGGGTCGATGACGTCGCACATCCGCTCCAGCGCCCGCAGCACCTGGGCCCGCCGCGGCGAC
>CAVRUY010000007.1:0-454074 GCA_963724505.1 uncultured Actinomycetota bacterium | reverse complement strand
GCCGCCCCCTCACCCCGCCGTGTGGAACCTCAGCTGCGCCGCCGCGAGGCCCTGCAGCACCACCATCTCCACGGCGTCCGCCGCGGCGTCGACGAGCCACGGCAGCTCGCGCTTCTCCACGCTCGAGAAGTCCTTGAGCACGTAGTCCGCGGCGTCCATCCGGCCCGGCGGGCGGCCGACACCCACCCGGACCCGCAGGTAGTCCTTCGACCCGAGCGAGCTGGAGATGCTGCGCAGCCCGTTGTGCCCGCCCTCCCCGCCGCCGGCCTTGAGACGCACGCTGGCGAACGGCAGGTCCAGCTCGTCGTGCACGACGATCACCCGTTCGACCGGGACGTCGAGGTAGCGGGCGAGACCGGCGACCGGGCCGCCGGAGACGTTCATGTAGCTGAGCGGCTCGGCGAGCAGCACCTGGGGTCCGGGGGCGCCGCCGGGCAGGACGCCGAGCCGCACGTCCGCCACCCGGGCCCGTGTCCGGTGCGAGCCGAACGTCGCCGACCCGCGTCGCGCGA
The DNA here is from genome assembly GCA_963724505.1 of uncultured Actinomycetota bacterium. Classification (GTDB taxonomy): domain Bacteria; phylum Actinomycetota; class Actinomycetes; order Actinomycetales; family Cellulomonadaceae; genus Actinotalea. Next base: position 453,562 of record CAVRUY010000007.1, on the reverse strand, counting down.
GCTCGGCGGTGACCATCTGCCCGACGTTGTGCCGGTTCCCCGCGTAGGCCGGGCCGGGGTTGCCCAGGCCGACCACCAACCATGCGGCAGCCATCTGCTCTCTCCCGTCCGTCGACCTGGACCGCAGCGCGCGCAGCGCACGCAGCGGCGCCGAGCCGAGACGCAGGACGGCCCTGGCGCGCGCGCCCGGGCCGTCCTGTGCCGACATCTCTCGGACTACTCCGCGGCCTCGGCGTCGGCCTCGGCAGCGGTCGCGGTCGCGGACTCGGCAGCCTGCGCCGCGGCGACCTCCTCGTCGGCCGCCTCGTCCTCGGCGGAGGCCTGCGGGATCGAGATGGTGAGGATGACCGTCTCGGGGTCACCGGCGAACGTCGAGCCGGCCGGCAGGGACAGGTCGGACGCACGCACCTGGGTGCCCGCCTCCAGGCCCTCGACCGAGACCGCGATGGCCTCGGGCAGCGAGGTGGCCTCCGCCTCGATGAGCAGGGACTGCGACTCCACGACGTGGATCGTGCCGGGGGCGGACTCGCCGGTCACGTGGATGTTGACCTCGACCGAGATCTTCTCGCCCTTGCGGACCACCAGCAGGTCGACGTGCTCGATGACGTCCTTGATCGGGTCACGCTGGACGTCCTTCGCGATCGCGAGCTGGACCTTGCCGTCGACGGAGATCTCGAGCAGGGCGTTCGCGTGCCGCAGGGCGCGCATCGTCTCGTGGCCGGGCAGGGTGACGTGCTGGGGGTCGGCGCCGTGCCCGTAGAGGACGGCCGGGATCTGGTGCGCGCGGCGGATGCGGCGGGCCGCACCCTTGCCGAACTCGGAACGGGGGGCGGCGGTGAGCTGGAGCTCGGACACGGGTGACTCCTTGTCGGTGCTGACGTGGCTGGGCCGCGCGGTGGGGCGCCACGGCCTGTCGTTGGCTCTGCGGTGGCCTCGGCGCGGGACAGCGGGCGCACAAGCAGGCGCACCGCGTCGATCACGGAGTCATCGACGGTGCCGCCGGGACCCCAGGTCCCACGTCCGTCCGATGTCCCTCGCCGAGGCAACCGGGCTACTCTACCTGCCCCCGAGCAGACGACGGAACCGGGCGCGCGGCCCGGGACGGCGCCGGGTCAGGACGCCCCGTCGAACAGCGAGGTCACCGACCCGTCGTCGAAGACCTCGCGGATCGCCCGGGCGAGCAGCGGGGCGATCGAGAGGATCGTCAGCTTGTCGAACTGACGCTCCTCGGGGATCGGCAGGGTGTCGGTGACGACGACCTCGCGCGCCCCGCACTCGGAGAGCCGTTGGGCCGCCGGGTCGGAGAGCACGCCGTGGGTCGCCGCGACGATGACGTCCTTGGCGCCTGCGGCCAGGACCACCCGGACGGCCTCGGCGATGGTGCCACCGGTGTCGATGAGGTCGTCGGTGAGGATCGCGGTCCGGCCCTCGACGTCACCGACCACGCGGTTCGCGACCGCGCGGTTCGGCTTGGTGATGTCGCGCGTCTTGTGGATGAACGCGAGTGGGCAGCCGCCGAGCTTGGCGGCCCACTGCTCGGCCACCCGGATGCGACCGGCGTCCGGCGAGACCACGGCGACGTTGGTCGGGTCGACCCGGGTGCGCACGTAGTCGACGAGCAGCGGCATCGCCCACAGGTGGTCCACCGGACCGTCGAAGAAGCCCTGCGTCTGGGCGGCGTGCAGGTCCACGCTCATCAGGCGGTCGGCCCCGGCCGTCTTGAACAGGTCCGACATGAGGCGGGCCGAGATCGGCTCGCGGCCGCGGTGCTTCTTGTCCTGGCGGGAGTAGCCGTAGAACGGCTGGACGACGGTGATGGTCTTGGCGGAGGCGCGCTTGAGGGCGTCGACCATGAGCAGCTGCTCCATGATCCACTTGTTGATCGGCGCGGTGTGGCTCTGCACGACGAACGCGTCGGCGCCGCGCACGCTCTCGCCGAACCGCACGTAGATCTCACCGTTGGCGAAGTCGTAGGCCGTCGTCGGGACCAGCTCCACGCCGAGCTCGTGGGCGACGTCGTCGGCCAGGTCGGGGTGGGCGCGCCCGGAGATGAGGACGAGCCGTCGTTCCCCGTCGTTGGACGTGAGTCCGGTCATCACTGCGCGTGCCCTTCGACGGAGGGGGGGAACGGTTCGCCCGTGGCGGGCGGTGCGGCGTGGCTGGCCAGCTCGGCCAGGGCCTGCGGCGAGAGAGTGACCTCCCCGTCGTCACCGAGCGCGGCGGCGGCGGCCTGGGCGGAGGGCGAGCCGGGCCGGCGGCGCAGCACCCAGCGCTCGATCGTGCGCTGCGGCGACGTCGTCACCCCGAGCGATCCGGCGGGGATGTCCCGACGGATCACCGAGCCGGCACCGGTGTACGCCCCGTCGCCGATGGTCACCGGGGCGACCAGGGCGTTGTCCGAGCCGATCCGCACGTGCGAGCCGACCGTGCTGCGGTGCTTGTGGACGCCGTCGTAGTTGACGAAGATCGTCCCGGCCCCGACGTTGCTGTGCTCGCCGATGGTCGCGTCGCCCACGTAGGACAGGTGCGGGATCTTGGAGTGCGCGCCGATCGTCGCGGCCTTCGTCTCGACGTACGCGCCGATCTTGCCGTCGGCGCCCAGGTCCGTGCCGGGGCGCAGGTAGGAGAAGGGGCCGACCACGGCGCCCGCCCCGATCCGCGAGGACGTCGCGTGGCTGCGCACGACCTGCGCGCCCGCCTCGACGACGACGTCGCGCAGCGTGGTGTCCGGGCCGACCGTCGCCCCGGCGGCGACCCGCGTCGTGCCGTGCAGCTGGGTGCCCGGGAGCAGGGTCGCGTCCGGCTCGAGCTCGACCTCGACGTCGACCCAGGTGGTCGACGGGTCGACCACGGTGACCCCGGCGACCATCCACTCGGTCAGCAGGCGGCGGTTGAGCTCCCCCGCCAGGGTCGCGAGCTGGACCTTGTCGTTGACGCCCTCGACCAGCGTCGGGTCCTCGACCTGCACGGCGCGCACGGAGCGGCCGTCGGCCCGGGCGATGGCCAGCACGTCGGTGAGGTAGAGCTCGCCCTGGGCGTTGTCCTGACCGATCCGGCCGAGGGCGTCGCGCAGGACCGCGGCGTCGAAGACGTACACCGAGGAGTTGATCTCGGCGATCTCCCGCTGCGCGGCGTCGGCGTCCTTGTGCTCGACGATGGACAGCACGTCCCCGGTGCCCGGCTCGCGCACGATCCGGCCGTAGCCGGTGGGGTCGGGGACCTGGGTCGTCAGGACGGTGACCGCGTTCCCGTCCGAGACGTGCGCCTCGAGGAGCTCGCCGAGCGTCGGCCCGTCGAGCAGCGGGATGTCGCCGGCGAGCACGACCACGGGCCCGTCGAGGACGTCCGGCAGGCGGGTCGTCGCGGCACGGTCGGGCGGGGTGTGCGAGAGGTCGGCCTGCTCGGCGACCGCGGAGGCGTGCGCGGCGGCGTCGAGCACGGTGAGCGCGCACTGGACGGCGCGACCGGTTCCGGGGACCTCGTCCTGGTCGACGACGAGAACGCTCGGGTCGACCTCGAGGGCGTGCTCGGCGACGCGGTCGCGCTGGTGGCGCACGACGACCGCGAGACGGCCGGGTTCGAGCCATCGCGCCGCGGCCATCGCGTGCCCCAGCATCGTCCGACCGGCCAGGGTGTGCAGGACCTTGGGGGTCGAGGACCGCATGCGGGTGCCCTCCCCCGCGGCGAGGACGACGACTGCGGCAGGGCGGAGAGCGGGCACAAGGACTCCCGTCGGATCGGCAGCGAGGCGCGACGCCTCACTGGGTCGGGCGCGTCGTCACTCTACCGTCGCCGCAGCCGCCGGGATGCCGCCATCCGCGTCGGAGGTCGACGGGCACACGGTGCGCGATCGGCTCCGCCCCCAGGATTCGAACCCGGACTGCGAGGCACCAAAGGCCTGCGTGCTGCCGTTACACCAGGGCGGACCGCGCCGCGGCGGGGGTCGGGTCGGACCAGCTCCCCGGCAGGGCGGTGACCCAGTCTGCCAGCAGTCCACGGCATGATGGGCGGATGGCCGCCTCCAAACGCACCGTCCGCGCGCGGATGACCGGTGCCCAGCGACGCGAGCAGCTGCTCGACGTCTCGCGGCAGCTGTTCGCGGAGAAGGGCTTCGAGGGGACCAGCGTCGAGGAGATCGCGGCCCGGGCCAAGGTGTCCAAGCCGGTGGTCTACGAGCACTTCGGCGGCAAGGAGGGCGTCTACGCCGTCGTCGTCGACCGGGAGATCCAGGCCCTCACCGGGGCGCTGACCGGCGCGCTGGAGGCCGGCGGGCACCCGCAGGTCCTGCTGGAGCGCACGGCCCTGGCGCTGCTCGACTACATCGACTCCTCGACCGACGGCTTCCGGATCCTCGTGCGCGACTCCCCCGTCGCGCAGACCACCGGCACGTTCTCCAGCCTCATCGGCGACGTGGCGATGCAGGTCGAGCACCTGCTCGCCGACCAGTTCTCACGCCGCGGGCTCGACCCGCGCACGGCGCCGATCTACGCCCAGATGCTCGTCGGGATGGTCGCGCTCACCGGCCAGTACTGGCTCGACGCCCGCCAGCCGGACAAGGCGGAGGTCGCCGCGCACCTGGTCAACCTCGCCTGGCACGGGCTGTCCGGGCTCCAGAAGGCTCCCCATCTGCGCGAGTCGACATGACCGACGAGGTGGACCGGATCATCGCGGCCTGGCACACCGAGCGCGCCGACCTCGACCTGGAGCCGCTGGCGGTCTTCTCCCGGGTCGACCGGCTCGCCCGCCACCTCGCGACGGCCCGCGCGGTGGCCTTCGACCGGCACGGTCTGGAGCAGTGGGAGTTCGACGTGCTCTCCGCGCTGCGCCGATCCGGACCGCCCTACCACCTCTCCCCCGGCGCGCTCGTCACCCAGACGATGGTGACCAGCGGCACGATGACGAACCGGATCGACCGGCTCGAGGCGCGCGGCCTGGTGCGACGCTCTCCCGCACCCGACGACCGGCGCAGCGTGCTCGTCCGGTTGACCCACGAGGGCCGGGAGCGGGTCGATGCCGCCTTCGAGGACCTGCTCGCCGTCGAGCGCACGCTGCTCGTCGGTCTCGGGCCGGCCGAGGCCGCGACCCTGACCGGCCTGCTCCGCGTGATCGCCGCACCCTTCGACGCCTGAGCGGTCAGCCGGCGACCTCCGCCGCGTCGAGCCAGGCGTCCTCGAGCGCGGCCCGCTCCTCGGCGATCGCGCGCAGCTCGACGTCGAGCGCCAGCACGGCCTGGTGGTCCGCGGCCACCGCCGCCATCCGCGTGTGCAGACCGTCCTCCAGCTCGGCGAGCTTCGCCAGCCGCCGCTCGATCCGGGCGACCTCCTTGCGCGCGGCGCGCAGGTCACCGGCCGACGGCGCAGCCGGCCCGCCACCCGCCGCGGCGACCGGGACCTGGGGCGCGCGCTCCGTCCCGACATCCCGGCGCGCCGCCGCCCGCAGCGCGAGGTACTCCTCGACCCCGCCCGGCAGGTCGCGCAGCGCGCCGTCGCCGAGCAGGCTGACGTGCCGGTCGCAGACCCGCTCGAGCAGGTAGCGGTCGTGCGAGACGACGATCAGGGTCCCGGGCCAGCCGTCGAGCAGGTCCTCGAGCGCGGCGAGGGTGTCGGTGTCCAGGTCGTTGGTCGGCTCGTCGAGGAGCAGCACGTTGGGTTCCCCGACCAGCAGGCGCAGCAGCTGGAGCCGGCGGCGCTCCCCGCCGGACAGGTCGCGGACGAGGGTCTGCGCCCGCTCCCGGACGAAGCCGAGCCGCTCGACCAGCTGCGCGGCGGTCAGCTCCTTGCCGGCGACCGCCACCGTGCGCCGTTCGCGCTCGACGACCTCGACGACCCGCAGCCCGGCGATGTCGTCGAGCTCGCCGACGTCCTGGGAGAGCGTGGCGACCACGGCCGTCTTGCCGCGCTTGATCCGCCCGGTGGTCGGCACGAGACCTCCGTCGAGCAGCCGGAGCAGGGTCGTCTTGCCCGCGCCGTTGACGCCGACGACGCCGATCCGGTCCCCCGGGCCGAGCCGCCAGGTGAGGTCGTCCAGCAGCACGCGCTCGCTGCCGTCCGGCGCCGGGAAGGAGACCGTCACACCCTCGATGTCGAGCACGTCCTTGCCCTGGCGGGCGGTGGCCAGCCGGGTGAGCTCGAGCGGGTCGCGCGGCGGCGGCTCGTCGGCGATGAGCGCGGCGGCCGCGTCGAGCCGGAAGCGCGGCTTGGTCGTGCGGGCCGGCGCACCGCGGCGCAGCCAGGCGAGCTCCTTGCGCAGCAGGTTCGAGCGCTTGCTCGCAGTGGTCGCCGCGGTCCGCTCCCGCTCGGCGCGGGCCAGGACGTAGGCGGCGTACCCGCCCTCGTACGTCTCGACGGCGCCGTCCCGGCCGGTCACCTCCCAGGTGCGGGTGCAGACGGCGTCGAGGAACCAGCGGTCGTGGGTGACCACCACGAGGGCACCCGCGGCGCCGCGGCCGGAGAAGCGGGCCACCAGGTGCTCGGCGAGCCAGGCCACCCCCTCGACGTCGAGGTGGTTGGTGGGCTCGTCGAGCAGCAGGACCTCGTGGTCGGCCACCAGCAGCGCCGCGAGGCCGACCCGGCGGAGCTGGCCGCCGGAGAGCGTGGTGAGCGGGGCGTCGAGCGGGACGTCGGCGAGCAGACCGGCGTGGACCGCCCGGATCCCCGCCTCACCGGCCCAGGTGTGCTCGGCGTCGTCCCCGTGCACGGCGTCTAGGACCGTCGTCCCGTCGGTGATGAGGTCACGCTGGTCGAGCATCCCGACCCGGACGCCGCCGGCGTGGGTCACCCGGCCCGCGTCGGGGTCCTGGGTCCGTGCGAGCAGGCGCAGGAGGGTGGACTTGCCGGACCCGTTGGGGCCGACGACGCCGATCCGCATCCCGGCGTCGAGGCCCAGGCTCACGTCGTCGACGAGCGTCCGGGTGCCGACGGTGAGGCGGATCGCATCGGCACCGAGCAGGTGCGCCATCAGACGATCCGGGCGCCCGGCACCGGGCCGTGCGCGCCGAGGACGTGGTCGGCCACCCCGGCGGCCGTGAGGGCGGCCTGGAGCGCGAGGGCGTGCTGGGCGCTCCGGCCGAGGACGGCGACCGTCGGCCCCGAGCCGGAGACCACCACGCCCAGGGCGCCGGCCTCCTCGGCCACCCGGGCCGTCTCGACGAGGTCGGGCGCCAGGTCGAGGGCGGCCGGCTCGAGGTCGTTGCACAGCGCCCGGCCGACGAGGTCCGGGTCCCCGGTGCGCAGCGCGGCGAGCAGGTCACGGTCGGGCTCGGGGTCGCGACCGGTGAGCGGGTCGGCCAGGTCGTCGTAGCGGGCGAAGACCGCCGGGGTGGACAAGCCCTCGTCCCGCACGGCAAGGGCCCAGTGGTAGCGGCCGCGGCACATCGCCGGGCTGAGGACGTCACCGCGGCCCGAGCCGACCGCGGTGTGCCCGAGCAGCGCGAACGGCACGTCGGCGCCGAGCTCGGCGGCGAGCTCGCTCAGCTCGGCCCGGCTCAGCCCGGCGCCCCACAGGGCGTCGCAGGCCAGCAGGGTCGCCGCCGCGTCGGCGGAGCCGCCGGCCATCCCGCCGGCGACCGGCACGCCCTTCTGGATGTGCAGGTGGACGTCCGGCTCGAGGCCGACGGTGTCGGCGAGCAGCTGGGCGGCCCGCCAGGCGAGGTTCGTCGCGTCCAGCGGCACCTGCTCGGCCTGGTCCCCGGCGACGGTGAGCGAGAGCTCGGCGGCGGGGGTCGCGGTGACCTCCTCGTAGAGCGAGACCGCCTGGAAGACCGTCGACAACGGGTGGTACCCGTCGGGGCGGCGCCGGCCGACACCGAGGCTGAGGTTGATCTTCCCGGGCGCCCGCACCCGCACTCCCAGCCCGGTCATCCGCCCACTCTTGCACGCGCCCGGGGGGTGGCGCTCATCGGGGCAGCCGCTCGGCGATACGGGCGAACTCCCGCACCGAGAGCCGCTCGCCGCGGACCGTCGGGTCGACGCCGGCGGCGGTGAGGACCTCCTGCGCCGCCGCCGAGGAGCCGACGAGGTCGGCCAGCGCGGAGCGCAGCATCTTGCGCCGCTGGGCGAACGCGGCGTCGACCACCGCGAAGACCTGCTCGCGCGAGGCGGTGGTCTCCGGCGGGTCGCGGCGCTCGAGCGCGACGAGCGAGGAGTCGACCCGGGGCACCGGCCAGAAGACGGCGCGCCCGATCGACCCGGCGGGATGGGCCGAGGCGTACCAGGCCGCCTTGACCGACGGGATCCCGTAGGTGCGCGACCCGGGCGGGGCGACGATCCGGTCGGCGACCTCGGACTGCACCATGACGAGCACCCGCTCGAGCGAGGGGAACCGGGCCAGGAAGGTGAGCAGCACCGGGACGGCGACGTTGTAGGGCAGGTTCGCCACCAGGGCGGTCGGCGGCGGGCCGGGGAGCTCGGTGACGGTGAGCGCGTCGGCCGGGACGACGGCGAGCCGGTCGGCCGCCTCGGGCATCCGCTCGGCCACCGTCGCCGGGAGCTGGGCGGCGAGCACCGGGTCGATCTCGACGGCGACCACGTGCGCACCGGCCTCGAGCAGACCGAGCGTGAGCGACCCGAGGCCCGGGCCCACCTCGACGACGTGCTCCCCGGCCGTGACCTTCGCGCTCCGGACGATCTTGCGGACCGTCCCGGAGTCGACGACGAAGTTCTGGCCCCAGCTCTTCGTCGGCGTCAGACCACAACGCCCTGCCAGGTCCCGGATCGAGGCCGGGCCGAGCAGGGCGTCTGTGGTCATGCGGGGAGCCTACGGGCGCGCGGGCGTCCGCCGCTCCGTGCGACCGGTGTGCTCAGAGCAGACCGAGCTTGCGGGAGCAGGCGGGCCACTGGCCCCAGCCGGAGCGCGCCTGCAGGGCCTGGGCCCGCTGGGTCTGCTCGGCGGCCGACGCGTTCGACGGCAGCCCGCTGCCGCCCATCGCCTGCCAGGTGCCGAGCGAGAACTGGTACAGGCCGTAGTACAGCCCGTTGGACGAGACGATGCCGGGGTTGCCACCCGACTCGCACTGGGCCAGGGCCGCCCAGACGTCGCCGCCGACGACCGCACCCGAGGACGCCGCGCTCACCGCGGGCTTGGGTGCCGTCCCGACCTGGACGACCTTGGTGACCGGCTCCCGGGTGACCGCCTGCGAGAGCTGCTCGCGCGACTCCTCGACGCCGTCGACCCGCACGACACGGTAGGTGGTGGAGAGCTCGCCCTCGACGCCCGCCACGGACGTGCGCTGCACGCCGGTGGTCAGGCTGGCGGTCTTCTCGGTGACCGTCTCGAAGGCGATCGCGGTCGGCACGGCCTCGTCGGCGGTGACCACGCGCTGCACGACGACGGTCAGCCGCCCGTCGGCGAGCTCGACGCGGACGCGGTCGTCGGCGCCCAGGGTCACCTCGGCGGCGCTCAGCGCGGCGTCGAGGTCCTCGACCCCCTCGACCGTGCGGGTGGCGCCGTCGGCGAGCACGTCGACCGGACCGTCCGTGGCGAGCTGGATCGGCAGCTCCGGACGGCCGCCGGCCGCCGAGCGTCCGGCCACCAGGTGGGCGTCCGTGCCGCGCGCGGCCAGGGTCGCCAAGGCCTCGTCGGCCGCCAGGGCGGTGGTCCAGATCGTGCGCTCGGTCCCGTCGATGACGACCGAGACCTGGGTGCCGTGGCGGACGACGATGACGTCGCCGTCGCTCAGGCTCGTGCCGGTCGCGGGGGTGACCGCGTCGTGGGACCCGAGGGTCACGCCCTGCGCCTCGAGCACACCGCCGACGCTGCCGGAGAAGGTGGACAGCTGGGTGATCTCGCCGTCGACGTCGAGCTCGACCGTCTTGTGCGCCTGCGCCACGGCGGTCGTCCCACCGACGAGGGCGAGGGCGAGGACGGCGGTGGCGACGGGCAGGAGGGCGCGGAACCGACGCGGGGACGTGGCGGCCGGCGTGGCCTGCGCTGCGTCATCGGTCTGCGTGGCCTGGGCTGCCTCGACGGCGTCGTCGTCGAGGGTCGGCGCTGGGGTGGTCTCGGGGGTGGTGGCGCGGGTGGGGCGCAGTCGGGCGACGGCGCGCTGCAGGGAGGAGGCGAAGGTCATCGGGTTCCAGACGTCGGAAGGCCCGGGCACAGGGTGGGTGCGCGCACGCTCCGACCACGCGTCGACACCGGGGGGTGCGTCGTCCTGGCCGGCCCGGGATCCCTGATCCGGCCGTCAGGGCCGCCCCGCGCCATCGGAGGCCGACCCGCCCCTGACGTGGCGGCCGTCACACTCGACCGTCCGGTCCCCGACGCACGGCCGGTTCAAGGAGCGATGGCGATCGTAACCGTTTCGTGACCTGTTGCCAACCCCCCCCGGGTCCGGCGACGGTCAGTACCAGTTCTTCACCTGGAAGGAGGCCCACGCCCCGCACGGGGTCCCGTACCGGCCGGCGATGTAGTTCAGGCCCCAGGTGATCTGGGTCGCCGGGTTGGTCTGCCAGTCGGCGCCGACGCTCGCCATCTTCGACCCGGGCAGGGACTGCGGGATGCCGTAGGCGCCGCTCGAGGAGTTCTGGGCGTTCACCCGCCAGCCGCTCTCCCGGGTCCACAGGGCGTCGAGGCAGGCGAACTCGGCCTCGGACCAGCCCCGGGCCAGCGTGAGCTGCAGGCCGATCGCCCGCGAGGTGCCCGGCTCGACCGGCGGCGCGGCGGGAACGGTCGGTGCGGTGCGGGTGCCGACCTTGACGACCTCGTCGACCGGCGCGGCGACCACGCTCTCGGCGATGACGGTCCGGCCGACCTCGACGTCGCCGGCGCGGTAGGACTCGAAGGTCAGGACGTGCGAACCCTCGCTCCCGGCGACCGCGACGATCTCGGTGCCCTCCGCGAGCGTCGCGTCGTCCTGTCGCACGGTGGCGTAGGGCATGGCCGTGGTCTCGGTGGCGATCACGGTCGTGACCCGGGTGACCATGACGACCAGACCGTCCACGACGGCGGCGTCCAGCGGGACGGAGACGAGGTCGTGCTGGCCGAGGACGACGCCCGCCTGGGCGAGCGTCTCGCGGACCGTGGCGCCCGTCCCGACGACGTCGAGGGTCGCCCCGTCGACGGCGACCCGGACGGCCTTGGGGATCGGGACGCGCAGGACGTCCCGACCGAGCATCGCCGAGCGGGAGACGGAGGCGCCCGAGGACCGGACACCGAGACCGGCCACGGCCTGCAGCTGGCCGGCGTGCTGCACGACGACGAGCGTGTCGTCCGCCACGGCCGCGTCGAGGCTCGGCACGACCACGTCCCGCGCGCCGACCGAGACCCCCTGGGCCGCCAGCACGTCGCCGACGGTGCGCCCGAAGGCGCTCACGCTCGTGCGGCTGCCGTCGACCTCCAGCACCACCTGCTTGTGCAGGGCGGTGAAGCCGCTCGTGCCGGCGACGACCGCGGCGAGGACCAGCGCCTGCGCGACGAGACGGCCGGTCCCCGAGGGGAGGGGCAGGGCTCGACGAGGCACGCGGGATCCGTTCGCTGGACGACTGGGGCACCCGACGGTAACCGATTCGTGACCTTCTCCGATAGCCACCGAACGTCCCGGCCACCCGATCGGGCCGGTCAGAACGGGACGGATCGCCCGTCGCCCCGCGCGTGACGGGGTCACCAGGGACCGTAGAGCTCCTCGCTGGTGCGCCACACCTGCCGGCACAGGGCCGGCAGGTCCAGGCCGAGCTCCGCCGCGACGCCGGCCGCGGTCAGCGGCAGCAGGTAGGGGGCGTTGGGCCGCCCCCGCCCGGGGTGCGGCGGCAGGTACGGCGCGTCCGTCTCGAGCAGCAGCCGGTCCACCGGCGTGGCGTGCAGCGCCGCGCGCAGGTCGGCCGAGGCCGGATAGGTCACCGGCCCGGCGAACGAGAGGTACCAGCCGTGCTCCGCGCAGGTCTCGGCGAGCGCGGCGTCGCCGGAGAAGCAGTGGAAGACCGTCCGGTCGGGGGCGCCGTCCGCGCGCAGCACGTCGACGACGTCCGCGTGGGCGTCGCGGTCGTGGATCTGCAGCACGAGGTCGAGCTCCTTGGCCAGGGCGATGTGGTCACGGAACGCCGCCCGCTGCACGGCACGCCCGCGCTCCCCGGCGCGGAAGTAGTCCAGCCCGGTCTCCCCGATCACCCGGATCCGCGGGTTCGCCGCGGCGACGGCGGCGACCCGGGCGACCGCCTCGTCGAGCGGGACGGCGTGGTGCGGCTCGGGCCGCGGCTCCAGCCCGTCGGGGGCGACCTCGTGCACGCCGGCGTGCAGCACGGCCTCGTTGGGGTGGATCGCGACCCCGCCGAGCAGCTCCGGGTGCGCCCGGACGGCGCCGTCGGCCCAGTCGAGCGTGGGCAGCTCGCAGCCGATGTGCACCAGGCGGGTGACGCCGACGGCGGCCGCGTCGGAGAGGAGGTCCTCGACGGTGCGCTCGGGCCGGGGCTCGCGGGGCGGCCCGCCCGGGTGCGCGGCCCCTACCGTCCCGTGCTCGCGCCAGCCGACGCCGTCCGTCGCGGCGAGCACGCTGTCGAGGTGCGTGTGCCCGTCGACGAGCGGGTGGTCGAGGCGCGGCGGCGGCGGGGGCCACGAGGTGTCGCGGCGGCGGCTCACTGCTCGGCCGGTTCCTCGATCCGGGGGAAGAGCGAGGCGCCCTTGGTCACCGTCGCCCCGGCCGGCAGGGCGCCGAACGAGGCGGCGGAGGAGACCGGCTGGGCGGCGAGCGGACCCAGCGCCGGCTCGGCGCCGAGGGACGTCCACAGGGCGGCCGCCGACTTCGGCGTCACCGGGTGCAGGAGGACCGCCAGGCAGCGCAGCGCCTCGGCGGCGGTGCGCAGGATCGTGGCGAGCCGACCGTCGGCCGGCGCGACCCCGTCGACGGTCTCGGTCTTGGCGACGGCCCACGGCGCCTGCTCGGTGAGGTAGCCGTTGGTCGCCTCGACGAGGGTCCACGTCGCGGCCACGGCCTCGTGCAGGGCCAGCCGGTCGATCGCCTCCTCGGCGTCGGCCACCGCCCGCGCCGCGACCTGCTCGAGCTCGACCTCGGCCGGGCTCGCCGGGCCGCCGGCCGGCAGCGCGCCGCCGTAGTACTTGCCGATCATCGCGGCGACCCGCGAGGCGAGGTTGCCGAACCCGTTGGCCAGCTCGGCGGTGTAGCGCGCGTGCAGGTCCTCCCAGGAGAAGGAGCTGTCCTGGCCGAAGGGGATCGCGCGCAGGAAGTAGTAGCGGAACGCGTCGGACCCGAAGGTGTCGATGATCTGGCTCGGGGCGATCCCGGTGAGCTTGGACTTGCTCATCTTCTCCCCGCCCACGAGCAGCCAGCCGTGGGCGAAGACCTGGGTCGGCAGCGGGAGCTCGGCGGCCATCAGCATCGCCGGCCAGATCGCCGCGTGGAAGCGGAGGATGTCCTTGCCGACGAGGTGGACGTCGGCCGGCCAGGTGCGCGCGAAGAGGGCCTGGTCCGCCGGGTCCTGCGAGCCGAGGCCGACCGCGGTGGCGTAGTTGAGCAGGGCGTCGAACCAGACGTAGAGCACGTGCTTGGGGTCCCACGGGAGCGGGACGCCCCAGTCGAACGTGCTCCGTGAGATCGACAGGTCCTGCAACCCCCCGGCGACGAAGCTCATGATCTCGTTGCGCGCGCTGGCGGGCTGGACGAACGTGGGGTTCGCCTCGTAGTGCGCCATCAGCCGCTCGCCGTAGGCGCTCATCCGGAAGAAGTAGTTCTGCTCGGCGACCATCTCGACCGGGGTGCCGTGGATGGGGCACACCTGCTGACCGGCGTACTCCCCGACCCCGGCGAGCAGGTCACCCGGGAGCTTGTACTCCTCGCAGCCGACGCAGTACGGCCCCTCGTAGGAGCCCTGGTAGATGTCGCCCCGGTCGTAGAGGTCCTGGATGAACCGCTGGACCCGCTCGACGTGCCGGGTCTCGGTGGTGCGGATGAAGTCGTCGTTGGCCGCGTCGAGGGTGGTCAGGACGGGCTTCCAGGACTCCTCGACGAGCCGGTCGGCCCACTCGTGCGGCGTCACCCCGTGGGCCTCCGCGGTGCGCATGACCTTCTGGCCGTGCTCGTCGGTCCCGGTGAGGAACCAGACGTCCTCCTGCCGCTGCCGGTGCCACCGGGTGATCATGTCGCCCGCGACCGTCGTGTACGCGTGCCCGATGTGCGGGGCGTCGTTCACGTAGTAGATCGGCGTGGTGAGGTAGAAGGCCGAGGGGCCGGGACGATCGGGCATTGGCCCATCGTAGGGGCGGATCAGAGCTCGCCCATCCGGCGCAGGACCCGCATGCAGACCCAGCCGAGGGGGATCTGCAGCCAGTACGTGGCGAGCCGGAAGACGGTGACCGCCGAGGCCGCGACACCGGCGTTGACCCCCGCCGAGGTGAGCAGCGCGATGAGCGCCACCTCGATGCCGCCGATGCCACCGGGCGTGGGGACGGCCGAGCCGACCGTGTTGCCGGCGAAGTAGATGATCGCGACCTGGACGAGGCTCAGGTGCACCCCGAAGGCGAGCAGAGGAGGCCTCGAAGGCCATCACCCAGCCCGCCGCGAGCAGGACGTTGCCGACGAGGGCGACGACCAGCCGCCCCGGCTGGCCGATCACCTCGAGCAGCCGCGGCCACGTCTGGCGCAGCATCGGGACCGTCCGGGCGAGGACCCACCGACGGGCCCGCGGGACGAGCATCACCGCACCGAGCAGGGCCGCCACCGCGGCGATCACCAGCCAGGTCGTCGTGCTGGGGACGAACGAGGAGGCCTCGTCGGTGCCGGACACCAGCGAGAGCACGACGAGCAGGAGCACCGTGATCACGAACTGGGACACCTGGACCAGCGCCACGGTCGCGAGCGCGAGCGAGGTCGCCACACCGCGGCGGGTCAGCATCCGGAGGTTGAGCGCCGTGACCCCCAGGCCGGACGGCGCGGCGACCGCCACGAACGCCGCCGCCCCGTGGATGAGGGTGACGACCGTCATCGGGACCTTGACCGGCGCGAAGGCGCGCACCGTGAGCGCCGCACCGTAGAAGGTGAACAGCCCGACCACGAACGCGGCCAGCGCCCACCGCCAGTCGCTCCGCTCGACGGCGGCCACGACCTCGTCGAGGTTGACCCGGGTGAGCACGACGATGACGACGACCACCGGCAGGACGACGGTGACCAGCGTGCCGAGCCCGAACCGAGCCAGCCGCACGGGCTCGACGACGACCTCCGGCGCGCGCGCGTTGAGGGCGCTGCGCAGCGCGGGCAGCAGGTCGCGGTGCCCGCGCAGCTCGTCGCGCGTCTCGGCCGGCAGCACCACGGTCTGCAGCAGGGCTGCGAGCGAGACGAGGTCCTCCTCCGGGAGCGCGGCGACGGCCGAGGCGATCGCCCGCTCCGGCCCGACCTGCAGGGCGAGGGTGGTCAGGAGCTGGGCGAGGTCCACCCGACGAGCCAGGTCGAGGGAGGCGACGTCGCCGGAGTCCCAGCCGGTCAGCCACACCCGTCCGCCGCGGACCACGACGGTGCGGTGGCTCAGGGCGCGGTGCGAGATGCCCACCCGGTGGGCGGCCAGGAGCTGGTGCCAGGCGTCGGCGAGGACGGCGTCGTCGGGCACGTCGGCGTCCTGCGGGACGGGGTGCGGCAACGGTTCGCTCACCAGGAGCATGGAGTCCTGCGCCGCGGTCACGGCGAGCACGCCGGGCGTCCGCACGCCTGCCGCGCGGGCGCTGTGGCTGAGCAGGGCGATCCGCTCGGCCGCCTGGCGCAGCGAGACGAACGCCCGCCCCTCGACGCCGCGGAGGCGGACCGCGCGCCAGAGCCGCGGCACGGCCCCCGCGACCTGCCGGTCGCCGTCGAGCACGACGACCCGCAGGGCACGCCCGTCGGTCGTCGTCAGGTCGTAGTCGCGGTGCGCGCCGGTGTCGCCCGGCACCCGCTCCAGGCGGGCGGGCTCGAGCCCGGCCCGTCGGACCCCCGCGACGAGCTCGTCGCCGTAGGCGCGCTCCGACCGCACGCCGACCGCGTAGCGCACGGCGGCGCCCGCGACGCGACCGAGGAGCACCGCGGCGGCGGCGCCCAGCAGCGAGACCCGGTTCGCCAGCAGGAGCAGGACGAGTGTGACGGCGACGGCGTTCCACGACCAGGCCACCGCGCGGCGGGCGCCGCGCGGGCCGGCGACCGTGAGCAGGGCGGCGACCGCGGCCCACGCGACCGGCACGGTGACCGTCAGCCCCCCGGCCCCGAGCACCGAGAGCCCCCGGGTCAGCGGCGCCGAGCCGACCAGGTCGACGACGCCGATCAGGGCGCCCGCCAGCCCGGCCCCGAGGCCCGAGCCGACGGCCGCCTCGAGGACCAGGCGTCCGCTGCGGCGCAGGGCGAGCTCGGTGAGGACCCCGACCGGGATCGCCACGAGGACGACGGCGGCGAGCACCGCGATGGGCAGCACGAGGACGCGGCTGAGCAGGGTGTCGAAGACCTGGGCGTCGGCGACCACTCCCGTGGTCGTGCCGCGGGCGAAGACCGCGAGCAGCAGGACGAGCGCCACCCCGACGGCGGACAGGACGGCGGTGGTCAGGTCGTCCGCGCTGTGCACCCGGGCGCGCGAGGAGTCGACGATCGTCACCGACGCCGTCGAGGCCATGCGCGGAGTCTAGGGACGGCCCGCCTACCGGGGCGCGAGGCGCACCACGCGGTCGTCGCCCTCGCGCGGGTCGCCCCGGCCGTCGCGGTTCGAGGTGAGCACCCACCAGGCGCCGTCGGGTCCCACGACCACGTCCCGCAGCCGCCCGATCCCGTCGAGCACGACCGTCGGCGTGCCGAACCCGGTCCCCTCGAACGGGACGAACCACAGCCGCTCCCCGCGCAGCGCTGCCAGCAGCACGCCCGTCGAGGTGACGGCGATCCCGCTCGGCGACGCCTCGTCGGTGCGCCAGGTGACCACCGGGTCGACGAACCCGGCTCCCCCGCCGTCACCCTCGGCGAGGGGCCAGCCGTAGTTCCCGCCGGCCACGATGACGTTGAGCTCGTCCCAGGTGTTCTGGCCGAACTCGCTGGCGAGCATCCGGCCGGACGCGTCCCAGCCGATCCCCTGCACGTTGCGGTGGCCCAGGCTCCACACCGGGCTGCCCTCGACGGGGTTGCCGGGGGCCGGGGCGCCGTCCGGGGTCAGCCGGAGGATCTTGCCGGCGAGCGAGCCCGGGTCCTGGGCGGCGGGGCGCAGACCGGCGTCGCCCGTGGTGACGTAGAGGTACCCGTCCGGCCCGAAGGCCAGCCGTCCGCCGTCGTGGTACGAGGCGTGCGGGATCCCGCCGAGCACGAGCTCGAGCGGCCCGAGGGTGCCGTCCGGGTCGAGCACGGCCCGGACCACCTGGTTCTCCGCGGCCGTGGAGCGGTAGAGGTAGACCAGGCGGTCGTCGAGGAAGGACGGCGAGCGCGCGACCCCGAGCAGGCCGCCCTCGCCCGTGGTGTCGGTCGTCGTCGCGAGGTCCTGCGCCCCGGGTCCGGTCAGGGTCTGCACGCCGCGGGCGGAGACCAGGAGCACCTCGGCCGGGTCCCGGAGCGTGAGGAGGGCGGCGCCCGAGGGCAGGAACGCCAGGCCCCACGGCGTGACGACCCCGGTGACGACGTCCTGGAGGTCACCCGGGGTGCCCAGGTCCGGCCCCGCGGGGAACGGGTCGACCGGCGTCGGGCTCGGCGTAGGGCTGGGCGTGGCGCTCGGGCTCACGGTGCCGGACGCGGGGCCGCTGGTGGTCGGCTCGACGGGTGGCGCTCCCGAGCAGGCCGCCATCAGGCCGAGCGTGAGCAGGCCGGCGAGGGCCGGGACGAGCCGCGACGCCCACCCGCCGGGCGAGGACGCGGGCGGTGCGGGGTCCGGAGCGCGCATGCCCCAGTCTGACCCGTGGCCTGCCGCGGCGCCCGGCGTGCGCCGGACCGCCCGGCGTGCTCCGGTGTGCCCGGGCGCGCCCCGGCCACCCGGCCGGCACGGGCGCGGTCGCGGGGCCCGGGACCTAGGCTCGGACGATGAGCACGTCAGCCGAGCACCGGGCCCTCCTCGTCGTCGACGTCCAGCCGACCTTCTGCGAGGGCGGCGCCCTGCCGGTGGCCGGCGGGAACCAGGTCGCCGCGGCGATCGCGCGGTTCGCCGCCGAGCACCGCGACCGGTACGAGCTCGTGGTGACCACCCAGGACTGGCACGTCGCCCCCGGTGACCACTTCGCCGTCCCCCCGCAGGTGCCGGACTTCGTCGACACCTGGCCGCCGCACGGCGTCGCCGGCACGCCGGAGGCCGAGCTCCACCCCGCCCTGGCGACGCTCGCGCCCGACGCCTCGGTCCGCAAGGGCGCCTACGCGGCCGCGTACTCCGGCTTCGAGGGCGCCGACGAGCAGGGCCGCGACCTGCGGACGATCCTGCGGGACGCCGGGATCACGGCGGTCGACGTCGTCGGGATCGCCGAGTCGCACTGCGTGCGGGCCACCGCGCTCGACGCGATCGAGGCCGGGCTCGACACCCGGGTGCTGCTCGACCTCACGGTGCCCGTCACCCCCGAGCAGGGCGCCGCCGCGCGCGCGGACCTGGCGGCCGCCGGTGCGGCCCTGGTGGACTCGACCGCGCTCTGAGCGGAGCGGCCCTCAGCGGCCGCGTGCGGCGAGCGCGGCGGCGTAGAGCTCGCGCTTGACGACCCCGGTCGCCTCGGCCACGGCCGCGACGGCGTCCTTGAGCCGCTCGCCCCCGTCGGCGCGCGCCAGCACCTCCGGCACGAGGTCGGCGACCTCGGCCCGCCGGGGCTCCGCGCCGCCGACGACGACGCAGATCTCCCCGCGCGGCTCGGTCAGCGCCCAGGCCGCGAGCTCGGCGAGCGGAGCGCGGACGACCTCCTCGTAGGTCTTGGTCAGCTCACGGCAGACGGCGGCCTGCCGGTCGGGCCCGAACGCCGCCGCCATCGCCTCGAGGGTCGTGGCCAGCCGGTGCGGCGCCTCGAAGAACACCATCGTGCGGCGCTCGGCCGCCAGCCCGGCGAGCAGGGCGGCCCGCTGCCCCGGCTTGCGGGGCAGGAAGCCCTCGAAGCAGAAGCGATCGGTCGGCAGCCCGCTCACGGCCAGCGCCGTGAGCACGGCGCTCGGCCCGGGCAGCGCCGTCACCGGCAGGCCGGCGGCGACGGCCGCCCGGACCAGCGGCAGCCCCGGGTCGGAGACCGTCGGCATCCCGGCGTCGGAGACCACCGCGACCGTGCCACCGCCGCGCACGACGTCGAGCAGCTCGGCCACCCGCCCGGCCTCGTTGTGCTCGTGGTGGCTGACGCACGCGTCCGGCGATCTGCAGCTCGAGACGCTGGGCGAGGCCGTGCAGCCGGCGGGTGTCCTCGGCGGCGACGACGTCGGCGGTCTCCAGGAGCGTCCGCAGCCGCGCCGAGGCGTCCCCGGCGTCCCCGATCGGGGTCGCCGCGAGCACGATCCTCCCGGTGGTCACGCCGGCAAGGCTACGGCCCGCCGGACCGCTCGGCGCGCACGGCCGGGGTGCACCGGGCGGGACCGTCTAGCCTGGCGCGGTGCGTCCCGCCTCCGCCCTGAGCGAGCACCGCCTGCGCGGATGGCTCGTGGCCGCAGCCGTCACGGCCGTCGCCGCCGCCGCGCGCCTGCCCGCCCTCGGCCGACCGCACGCGCTCGTCTTCGACGAGACGTACTACGTCAAGGACGCCTGGACGCTCCTGAACCTCGGCTACGAGTCGCAGTGGCCGCAGGAGCCCAACCCGGCGTTCGAGGCCGGGCAGGTCGACATCTACCTCACGACCGCTGCCTACGTCGTGCACCCTCCGGTGGGCAAGTGGCTCATCGCGCTCGGGGAGGGGCTGCTCGGTGCGCAGGACCCGGTGGGCTGGCGGCTGTCCTCGGCGGTCGCGGGGATCCTGGCGGTGCTGCTGCTCACCCGGATCGCGCGGCGGCTCTTCCGTTCGACCGCGCTCGGCGGCCTCGCCGGGCTGCTGCTCGCCGTCGACGGGCTGGCCATCGTGCACTCGCGCACCGGCCTTCTCGACGGCTTCCTCATGGTCCTCGTCCTCGGGGCCTTCGGTTCCCTGCTCCTGGACCGCGACCGGACGGCCGAGCGGCTCGCCCGACTGACCGGACCACCTCGCGCGCCCGGGAGGTACGGCCCCGGGCTCGGGCTGCGGCCCTGGCGGCTGCTCGCCGGCGTGCTCCTGGGCCTGGCGATCGGGACCAAGTGGTCGGCCCTGTGGTTCCTCGCCGCCTTCGGTCTGCTCACCGTCGCCTGGGACGCCTCGGCCCGGTACCGCGCCGGGCTGGTGCTCTGGTGGCAGGGCGCCCTGCTGCGCGACGCGCTGCCGGCCTTCGTCTCCCTCGTCCCGGTCGCGGTCCTCACCTATGTCGGCAGCTGGGCGTCCTGGTTCGCCGGGTCGGGCGGCTACCACCGCCAGTGGGCTGCCGAGCACCCCGGCGAGGGCGTGACCTGGCTGCCCGAGGCCCTGCGCTCGTTCTGGCACTACCACCAGGAGATGTGGCACTTCCACACCACGCTGACCTCGGAGCACTCCTACGCGTCCCACGCCTACACCTGGCTCATCCAGTGGCGCCCGACGTCGTTCTTCTACGAGGCGCCCGAGCCCGCCCAGGCGAGCCTGCGGTGCCGACATCTGTTCGCAGGCGATCACGTCGGTGGGCAACCCGCTCATCTGGTGGCTCGGCACCCTCGCGATCCTCGCCGCGCTGTGGTGGGTCGTGCGCCGGCGGGACGGGATCGCGGCCGTGGCCCTGACCGGGGTGGCCGCCGGCTGGTTGCCCTGGCTGCTCTTCCCCGACCGCACGATCTTCACGTTCTACGCGATCGTCTTCCTGCCGTACCTCGTCCTGCTGCTGGTCCTGGTGGTGGACCGGCTCCTCGAACGACCGACCCGGGCGCGGATCGTCACCCTCACCTCGATCGGTGTGCTGATCCTGGTGGTCAGCGCCTTCTTCTGGCCGGTCTGGACCGCCGTCACCGTGCCGTTCCGGTTCTGGCAGCTGCACATGTGGCTGCCGAGCTGGGTCTGACGACCGACCCGCGGGAACGACGAACCCCGCCGGTCCTGCGCCTCGGCGCGGGTCCGGCGGGGTGCCGCTCTGGTGGAGCTGAGGGGATTCGAACCCCTGACCTTCTCATTGCGAACGAGACGCGCTACCAACTGCGCCACAGCCCCAGAGCGGGTCCAAGGTTAGCACCCAGCGGAGGGTGCTCTCACCGCACCGCCCCCGGGGCGGGGGCCGACGATCCCGGAGCAACCCGGAGCCCCGCGACGCCGCCCTGGCCTGACCGGGTCACTCCCCGGCGGCGCGGCGCCGGGCGAGGATGGCGTCGAGGGCGAGGCCGCCCGTCGTGGGACGCGGCTCCGCACCGGCCGGCTCGGCCCGCTCGACGACGGCGGCGGCCGGCTCGGGCTCAGGCAGGGGCGCCGGCTCGGGCCGACGCGCCGTGGGCTTGAGGGTGTAGGCGGGCGGCGGCACGGGGACCGGCACCCAGGTGCCGACGCCGCTGTCCTCGAGCGGGTCGGCGGCGGGCTCCGGCGCGGCCGGAGCAGCGGGCGAGCCGTCGCCGCTGACGTCCACCCGCAGGCTCGGCGCGGCGGCCTCGGGCGCGGCCGGCGCGACGGCCCGCTCGGGCACGATCACCTCGGTGACGGCCTCGGACGGGTGCACGGCACGCCCGACGACGGCGGGGGGCGGGGCGTGCTCGACGGTGCGGGCGGCCACCGCGGTGCGGACCGGGACGGTGGACGACGGCCCGGCGGAGGTGGCCGGCACGGCGGGGTGGACCGGTGCAGCGGTCCGGGCCGCTGGGGCGATCCGGGCGGGTGCAGCGGTCCGGGAGGGCAGCAGCGGTCCGGGCGGGTGCCAGCGGTCCGGGCGGGTGCCGGCGGCGCCGCGAGGTCGCCGGCGGCCCAGGCGGCGTCGGCACGACGCCCGGCCCGCACGGCCAGACGACCGAGCCCGAGCACGCCGACGAGCAGTGCCGACGGCACGACAGCGAGGGCGAGGGCCGCGCCGGTGACCGCGACACCGGTCCACCCGGCGACGGAGGCGAGCAGCAGGAGGACGGCGAGCAGGGCGCGTCGTCGCGCGCCGGCGGACCGCCGCGCCAACGATGCCGCACGTGCGGCGCGGGCGGCGGCCGTGCGACGGGCGGCGTCGGCGCTCACCCGGTCGGCTGCGGCATGCGGTCGGTGCATCGTCCCGTCCCCTCCTCGTCGTGGTGGGTGCAGGAGCACCCTCTCCGGAGAGGCGACCGGCAGTCGCACCTCCGCGGTGAGGACCCGCGCACCCTCGGCCACCCGGAGCACCCTCAGCCGGTCGGAGAAGCGGTCGTCCGCCCGCGCCTCCAACAGCTGCTGACGGTGCCGCAGGTGCTGCGGCACCAGGTACGCGATCCACAGCCCGGCCAGCGCGATCACCACGAGGCCGTCGAGATCCACGAGACGACGGTAGGTGCCGCGGTCAGCCGCTCGGCGGAGGGTCCGCGGCGTGTCGGCCTGCGGTCGTCTCCAGCCATCGCGCGAGCAGCCCGCCGGGGACCTCGTCGGCGGTCACCGCGAAGCACCGGTGGTCGCGCCAGCCGCCCTGGATGTGCAGGTAGCGCTCGCGCAGCCCCTCCTCCCGCAGGCCCAGCTTGGCCACCACGCGCAGGCTCGCCGCGTTCTCCGGGCGGATGGCGATCTCGATCCGGTGCAGCCCCACGGGGCCGAAGCAGTGGTCGACGGCCATCGCGACGGCCGTGGGCACGATGCCGCGGCCGGCGACGTGCCGGCTGATCCAGTAGCCGATGCTTGCCGTCAGGGCCGAGCCCCGCTGGATCGAGGAGACCGTGAGCTGGCCGACCAGCGCGCGGCGGTACTCGATCACCCAGGGCAGCGCCCCGCCCGACCTTCCCTGCGCCGACAGGTGCCGGACGAACTGGCCCATCGTCGGCGGCGGCGAGTGCACCGGCACCGGCGAGGTGGCCTCCCACGGCTCCAGCCACGCGGCGTTCTGCGCGCGGACCTCGAGCCAGGCCGCCCCGTCACGCCGCCGCATCGGCCGCAGCACGACGTCACCCGCCCGCAGGACCGCGGGCCAGCCCTCGGCCACGTCAGCCGTCCAGCACGAGGCAGGCGAGGGTGTCCCCGGCGCGCACCCGGGTGGTGTCCTCGCCGACCACCGCGAGCGCGTTCGCCGCCGCGAACGCGCCCAGTGACACCTCGTCGGGGTCACCGATGGGGTGGGCGACGTAGCCCTCCGTGGGCGAACCGATCACCGTCGCCGGCACGAACTGCCGCCGGCCGCGTGGCGAGGCCCAGGGCTGGGCGGAGGCCGCCCGGACCGAGGGCCGGTAGAGGTCGGCGTAGCCGGCCATGGTGCGCAGGGCCGGCCGCACGAACACCTCGTAGGAGACGATCGCCGCCACCGGGTGGCCGGGGAGCGCGAAGACCGGCACGCCGCCCCCCGCGCCGACCGCGAGGGCCGAGGCGTGCCCGACGTCGCCGTCGCTGTCCTCCGCGCGGACCGTGCCGAACCCCTGCCGGTGTCCCGGGGTCATCGCCACCTGGTCGAACCGCACGGTCCCGAGCGGGGCGAGCACGTCCGTGAGGGTGTCCCACGGACCGGCGCTCAGCCCACCGGTGAGCACGAGCAGGTCGGCGCGGACGAGCTGGTCGGCCAGGGCCTCGCGCAGCAGCACCCGGTCGTCGCCCACCGGCCCGACCCGCACCGCCGTCGCACCCGTCTCCTTGACCGACGCGGCCAGGGCGATGTTGTCGACGTCGTGCACGCGGCCGGGACGGCGTGGCCGACCCGGCTCGATGAGCTCGTCCCCGACGCTCAGGACCACGACCCGCGGCGCCGGGTGCACCCGGAGGCGACCGCGCCCGAGGGCGGCGGCGACGGCGAGGTGTCGCGGGGCGAGCCGGGTGCCGATCGCCAGGACGGCGGCACCGGCGCGGACGTCCTGCCCCGCCGACCTCAGGTGCTCCCCGCGCTCGACGCCGCCCCGGATCGTGACCCTGGCCCGCCCGCGGTCGGTCCGGTCCAGCGGGACGACGGTGTCCGCCCCGGCAGGCAGCGGGCCACCCGCGGCGACCAGGACGGCGGTTCCCGGCACCAGGCGCAGCGGCTCGGGGCTCGTCACCGGGACGTCGGCGACGACCGGGAGGCTCACCTCGCGACCGGAGGCGTCGGCCGGCATCCCGGGGCCCGGTGCGGGAGTCACATCGGCGGCCCGCACGGCGTAGCCGTCGCAGCCGGCCACCGTCCAGACGGGCACGTCGCGGGGGGCGATGACGTCCTCGGCGAGCACGCAGCCGTCGGCGTCGGCGAGCACGACATCCAGCGGCGCGACCGGACGAGCCGCCTCCAGGACGGCTGCGAGGTGCTCGGCGACGGATCTCATCCGGCCCATCATCGCAGCGTGCCGGGGCGTTCTGCGGACCGGACGCGCAGGCGGGTGAACCTGCCGAGGAAAGCCACCCCTCGCGGGTCGCGCGCCGTGGTCACGCCGGGCTCCCGGCCCCGTGACAACCGGACCCACCGCGACCGCATGCGGGATTTGGCGGAATCTTTGCGAGACTAAGGGCATGAGTAGCAGCACCCGGCCGTACGTGACCTTCGAAGTCGGGAGCGAGCTCCCGGTGGTGAAGGACGAGCTCAGGCGGGCGATCCTCGCCGCCCGGGAGGCTCGCACGTCGAGAGACCGCGATCTCGCCGCTGCGGACTTCGCGCAGGTCGTCGGCGACATCCCCGCCGTGCGGTCCGCCGGGTGCGTGGCCGCCTACGCCGCCCGGGCGACCGAGCCCGGGACCACTCCCCTGCTCGACCGCCTCGCCCAGCGCGGGGCCCGGGTCCTGCTGCCCGTCCTGGGCACCGGCCTGCAGCGCCAGTGGGCGTACCTGACCTCGACCCGCGAGCTCGAGGTGCGGGCGCCGGGCCGGCCGCCCGAGCCGCCCGGTCCCGCCCTCGAGGCGGTGGCGCTCGCCGAGGCCGACGTGGTCCTCGTGCCGGCGCTGGCCGTCGACACCTCCGGGGCGCGGCTGGGTCACGGCGGGGGCTGGTACGACCGCGTCCTGGAGCACACCCGACCGGGCGTCCCGATCATCGCGCTGGTCTTCCCCGACGAGATCTACGACGCGGCGCGGTACCCGCTGCCGCAGGAGGACCACGACCGCCCGATCGACGCGGTCGCCACGACCTCGGGGTGGCGCCTGCTCGGCTCCGCGGGCTGACGCGCGGGGCCCTCGTCCCCGTGGGCACCGGTCGCCCGGGCGGGTGGGACGGCGCACCGTGCGGCGGTGGGACACTGGGCACCAGACGCACCACATCCTGGAGGACCCGACCGTGCCCACCTACTCCTACTCGTGCACCGAGTGCGGACATCGCTTCGACGCGCAGCAGGCCTTCACCGACGACGCGCTGACCGCCTGCCCGCAGTGCAGCGGCCGGCTGCGCAAGATGTTCGGGAACGTCGGCGTGGTGTTCAAGGGCTCCGGGTTCTACCGCACCGACGCCCGCGCCGCTGCGAAGAAGTCGGGCGCACGGGCGTCCTCCGGCGCGTCGAGCGGCGCCGACTCCAGCTCCTCCACGTCCGGCGGCGACGTCGCAGCCGGTGCGTCCACCGGCTCCTCCGGCGACGGATCGTCGTCGAGCGGCTCCTCGTCCGGCGGCTCGTCCTCGGGCGACTCCTCGTCCGGCGGCGGCTCCTCCTCCGGCGGCTCCTCGTCGACCGGCTCCTCCTCCGGCGGCGGCTCCTCCTCCGGCGGCTCATCCTCGGGCGGCAGCGCCCCTGCACGGACCTCGCCGGCGGCCTCGAGCACCACCTCCTGAGGCCCCGGCCGCAGCACCGTGCTGCCGCCGGCCACGTCCCCGCCCGGCCCTCCGCTCGTCCCCGGCTCGCCCTGCGCTCATCCCCGGTGCACACCCGGGGGCGCCGTCCCCAGGGTGACCGGTCGCCGCCGAGTGTGGCGCGACGGCAGCGCCTAGCGTCCGGGACGTGCCCCGACTCCCCCGGCTCCGCCTGCTGGCCTGGCGCGCGCGGCGGGTGCTGCGGGCCCTGCTCGTCGCGGGCCTGGTCGGCCTCGCGGTGCGGATCTCCGCACCGTCACCGGCACCCGCGACGCTCGTCGCGGTCGCGGCCCGCCCGGTGCCCGCAGGCCAGGCCCTGACCCTCGAGGACGTGCACCTGGTCCGCCTGCCGTCCGGTCTCGCTCCGTCCACGGCGGCCGGGTCGGTCGAGGCGTGGATCGGCCGACGGGCCACGGTGGACCTCCCCGAGGGGCTCGTGCTCGTGCCGTCGGTGCTCGCCTCGGGGCGGTTCGCTCTCGACCCCCCGAAAGGAACGGTGGTGGTCCCGGTGACGATCGGTGGTCCCCTCGCCCTCCGGGTCGGCGACCGGGTCGAGGTCGTGGCCGACACCGGCTGCGCGCCCTCTAGCGACCCGGTCCCGGTCACCGCGCTCGTCATCGGGCTCGGCGACCTCGCGGACGGCCCCGACGATGTCGCGGAGGGCACGTCGGGCCTCGCGAGCGGCTTCGGGCTCGGTGCGACGGGGACGACAGCGGACGGCGCGGCGCTCCTGGCCCTCGCCCCGCAGGACGGGCGCCGGATCGCTGGTCTCGCTCCCACATGTGCGCTCGGCGCGCTGATCGTGCCATGATCGCGGGCCGCGGGTCCGCCCGCGAGCTGACCGCCGGCCGCCCACGCGGCCCACCCCATCGTGTCCGGGAGGACCTTGTGCTCGCTGGTTTCAAGTCGTTCGTCATGCGCGGCAACGTCGTCGACCTCGCCGTCGGCATCGTCATCGGCGCGGCCTTCGGCGCCGTCGTGACCTCGCTCGTCGACAACGTCGTCAACCCGCTGATCGCCGCGATCTTCGGCCAGCCCGACCTGTCCGGCGTGCTCGCCTGGACGCTGCGGGCCGCCGACGGCGAGACGCCCGCGACAGTGCTCTCGATCGGTGCCGTCCTCGGTGCCGTCCTCAACTTCCTCCTCGTCGCCGCGGCGATCTACTTCGCCGTCGTCGCGCCGCTCAACAGCCTGGCCGAGCGCCGCAAGGCGGCCGAGGTGGCCGAGCCCGAGGCCCCGGCCGCAGACGTCGCGCTGCTCACCGAGATCCGCGACCTGCTGGCGCGCGACCGCGCCTGAGCCGCGCCGACCTCACCAGTGCGGAGGCACCTCGCGCAGGAAGCGCTCGTCGTCGGGGCCGTCGGGGCGCTCGCCCCAGCCGACGTCGAGGTCGTCCGGACTGCGCGGGCCGGCCTCGTCCTCCGGTGCCGGCGGGACGGTGCCCCCGACCGCGCGCCGATGCCGCCGGCGCGGCCGCGGCGTCGGTTCGTGACGGGGCGGGGTCGGCTCCTCGCCGGCCGGGCTCGGCTCCTGCGTTCCCGGGGTCGGCGCGACGCGGTCCCCGGCGGCCCCCTCGGCCGCCGGATCGGGCGGTCCTGCGGCGGGTCCCTCGTCGTCCCCGGGCCCGCCGGCCGTCACCGCGACCGCCGCACCGCGCCGCCGATCGTCGCGTCGATCCGTGACCCGCGCCGGGTGATCCCGAGCTCGGACCGCAGGGCGGCGGCGAGCGCCGCCTCGTCCCGCTCGACGCCGTCGCTGCGCAGCCAGGCGACGATGTCGTCGAGCTGGTCGTCGCTGTAGGCCGAGATGGGCATGCCGCGCCGGACCGCCGGCCGGGCGGCGATCGCCCGGTGAGCCGTGGCCGCCGGGAGCCCGACAGCTCGGGGCGCCACGCTCGGCGCCGCCGCGTCCCGGTCGGCGTCGTCGGCG
This sequence comes from uncultured Actinomycetota bacterium, assembly GCA_963724505.1. GTDB lineage: Bacteria > Actinomycetota > Actinomycetes > Actinomycetales > Cellulomonadaceae > Actinotalea. Next base: position 425,850 of record CAVRUY010000007.1, on the reverse strand, counting down.
GTGGGCTCGCTGCTGCGCGTCGGCGGAGTCGGCCGCGGCACCGGGGCCCTCGGTCGGGGGTGCACCGACGGTATCCTCGCCCGCTGCGGTGTCGTCGGGCGTCCCGTCGGCGAGGTCCGGCTCGTCCACGTCGTCCTCGACCTGCTCCGGCGCCTGCACGGCCACCGGCGGGGTGTGCCGCAGGCGCTCGGCCGAGGCCTCGAGGACGGCGGCGCACACCGCGTCCGCCTCGCCCTTCGGGTCGAGGAAGGCCGCGGTCGACCAGACGTGCACGACGGTCCAGCCGAGGGCCTCGAGCCGCTCGGCGACCTGGCGGTCACGCACCCGCACGCTCGGCTCGTCCACGTAGGCGTCGTCGTCGGTGAGCACCGCGACGAGCATCGCGCCGGGGACGTCGGGGTGCCCCACCACCAGCGGGATCCGCGGCCCGCCCGGGACGCCGTGGTCGAGGTCGACCACCAGACCCATCCGCCACAGCCGCTCGGCGAGGTCCAGGACGAGGCGGTCGTGACCCGAGGGCTGCTCGAGGGTCGGGCGCCCGGCCGGCACCGGGGCCCGGCTCGTGCCGAGCAGGCGCAGCAGGTCGGCGAGCAGGTGCGCACCCTGGCCGGTCAGGCGGGCCTGGTCCAGGTCGTCGGCGGTGAAGCAGCTGACGACCGTCATCCGGTGCCGGGTCGCGCCGAGCGCCTGGAGCAGCCGGCCGTGCCCGCCGTCGGCGCTCAGAGCCCCGAAGCGGTGCAGGACGCGGCCGTGCGGGGTCCGGCCGAACCCGATGGACAGCACGACGGCCTCGCGGCTGAGCCCCTCGGCGCTGCGCACGTCGGCGACGACGAACGGTTCGGGGCGATCGGACCGGAAGAAGTCCTCGAGCGCCGGGTTGTCCCGCACCTGGGACAGCACGGCCTCGCGCACCCGGTCCGCGTGCAGCGTCGAGGCGGTGATCACCGCGAGGGACTCCTCGGGGCGCGCCAGGGCGTGCTCGACGACGAGCTCGACGACGTGGTCGACCTCGGCTCGCGTCGCCTCGACGGTGCCGGAGGGGCCGGGCATGCCCGTGCCGTCGACGACGTCGAGCCGCAGCAACGCCTCGGTGGTGGGCAGCGGGGTGGCGGTGACGTTCTTCGCGTAGCCGTGCTCCGCGAGGAAGGCGGTCAGGTGCGGGTCGCGCCGGGAGGCGGCCACCTGGAGGCCGACGACGGGAAGCACGCCGATGAGCGCCTCGAGCGCGGTGCCCGAGGCGCAGCGGGTGTCCCCGACGACGAGCACCTGGCGGCCGCGGGCGAGCGCGCCGACGACCGTCTCCATCGGCAGGTGCGCCGCCGCGTCGAGGACGACGAGGTCCTCGGTGCGGGTGGGCGGCAGGACGTGCGGGACGAGCATCGGGCCGACGACGAGGCAGGGCCGCAGGTGCCGGGCGACGTCGGGGTAGCGCTCGACGGCGTGCCGAAGGCTCGAGAAGCGGTCCTCGACGATCTCCCCGAACAGCGCCTCGGTCTGCACGTCCGAGGACAGCAGGCGCAGCCGGACGGCCTCCCGAGCGCTGGCCCGGTAGACCAGGGAGCGGTCCTCGATGTGCCGGCGGTCCAGGGCGCGGAACTCGGCGGTGAGCCGCGCGAGGGCGGTGCCGTCGTAGCCGGCCATGCCGGGGTCCTGCCGCAGGATCTCCTCGAAGACGGCACTCCACCAGGAGAGCTCGAGCTCGGTCGCCACGAGCCCGGCCGGCACCCGCCGCGCGGCGAGGTCGTCCAGGAGCTCACCGAGCCCGCGCTTGCGCAGGTCCCGGAGCAGGGCGGTCCGCTCGGGCAGGCTGACCAGGGCGGCCTGCTCGACCTGGAGCCGTCGCAGCCGGTCGAGCAGGGCCGACCAGCTCATCCGCGCCAGGTCTCCGCCGGCCGGGGTCGTCGCGAGCACCTCGGCGAGCGCGTCGAGGTCGGCGCGGACCGTGCGGAACTCGGCCTCGATCCGGGCCAGGCCCTCCGGGATCCGGGGCCAGCCGCCCGCCGGGCAGTGCGCGCGCCACACCTCGCGCTGCGCCTGGACGTCGACGAGCGCAGCGTGCAGGTCGGCGACCGGACGGCCGGGACGCACCATGTCCTTGGCCTGGCGCCGCAGCCGGCGGCGGACCCTGCCGGGCATCTCGATGCCGTGCTCGGCCCGCCAGGCGGACGTGGCGGTCGCAGCCACCAGGTCCGCGGCCGACCGTTCGAAGACCAGCGGCTGGAAGGAGTCGAGGGCGTCGCGCACTCCGGCGAGCATCGCGAGCTGCTCGCTCCACTGCGCGGGGGTCGCCGCCTGGGTGAGCCCCGTCGTCGCAGCCACCGCCGCGGTCTGCAGGTGCACCTCGGGCACGCTCTCGAGCAGCCGGTTCACCCGCTCGAGCGCCGCGTGACCCCGCTCGGGGGTGAGGATCTCGGCGCCGAACCACGAGGTCGTCGCGGTGCTGTCGGTGAACGCACCGAGGCCGGCCACGGTCACCAGGTCCGCCTCGGCCTGGGCGCGGCGCTCCGCCGTGAGGGACGCGGCGACCGAGGCGGGGAGCCGCACGGTCGTCCGCGGCGCCGGTCGGGCGGCCGTCAGCCGGGCGAGCGCCTGGAGCGCGTCGTAGGCGGAGCAGCCCCAGGGCTCGCGCCGCGCGTGCAGCGCGTCGACGTACGCGTGCAGCCGCGCCTGCCGGTCGAGCAGCTCGCGCTGGACGATGCCGATCTTCTCGGCGTCCACCCGGAAGGGCTCGCCGGTCATCGCCCCGAGCAGGCGCTGGCCGGCGTCGGAGCGCCAGCCGGAGCCCGGCGCGACGTCGAGCACGATCTCGGAGAGGCCGAGGCCCGCCAGGCGCGAGGTGAGGGCCTCGGCCGCCCGCCGGTGCCCGGCCACGTAGAGCACGGTCCGGCCGCTCGCGGCGGCGTCGGCGACGACGGCCGCGAGGGTCCCGGCGACGTCGGCGCCGGCCGGCGCGTCCAGGAGGAGGTGATGACCCGCCGCCAGCACGTCGAGCACGTGGGACTGGGCAGCGTCGAGGTCGCCGACGCCCCGCTCCTGGTCGAGCGGCCGGTCCCCGGTCAGCTGCGCGGGCAACGGGCGGGTGAGGGCGTCGGCGGCGCGCTGGTCCCCCGCGACGGCGGCGACCACCTCGTGCTCGCGCAGGACCGGCGCGAGGGCGTCGAGGTCGTCGACCAGGGTCTGCTCGGGGTGGACGAAGGTTCCGATGACGACCCGGTCGGTCAGCTCCAGGTCCTCGAGCACGGCGGTGCCGAGCGCGCGGAGCCGGTCCAGGGCCGGACGAGGGTCGAAGCCGGAGGCGGTGAACGCGGCCCGCGCCAGCGCGGCGGGGTCGAGCAGGGCGCCGCGGCGGCGCAGCGCGGCGGCGAGCAGCGGGTTGATCTCGAGCAACGGCTCCAGGACGAGGTCGTAGTCGGACTCGCCCCGGCCGCGCGGGGTGATCGCGACCGGCCGGAGCAGGACCGGCGCACGCAGACGGCGCTTCGTGCTCGTGGGGTGGGCGGCGGCCAGCGCCTCGTCGCGCGGCACCGTGTCCTCGACGTCGCCCGCCTCCGGGCCTTCGTCCTCGGTCCACGAGGCGATCCCGATCGCGAGGAAGGCCGAGGCCAGGCCGTAGCGCACGGCGTGCTCCTCGGCCTGGGCGCCGACGGCGCGCGCCCGTCGCTTGGCCTGGACGAGGGCCGAGCCCTCCCGGACGAGGTTGCTCAGCCGGGTCGGCCGGCCGGCGAAGAGCTGCGCGATCCCCGAGGGGTGTGCCGCCGACAGGTCGAGCAGGGCGTCACCGAGCCGGTCGACGTCGCTGAGGGCCGAGGTGCCCGACCGGGCGACGAGAGCCGCCCGCCAGACCTCGGCGGCGCGGCCGACGAGGTCGGTCGTCGTGGGGGCGGGGACCCCGACGGGACCGTCGGGCCGGGCCTCGTCTGGTCCCGTGCCGGAGTTGAGCGCGGGAATCACACCAGCACGCTAGCCGCCGACCGCGGCCGGACCGGGTCAACGCGCCGCACCGACGCCGATCGAAGCGCGCCGCTCCGCGGCCGTGCGCACCGCGGGACCGGAGTCGGCGCCGGGGCGTCGCCGCCGGGCCGGACGCCACGACGGCCCGCCGGGTGCTGAGCACCGGACGGGCCGTCGGTCGTAAGAGACGGTGCGTACCGCGCAGGGGGCAGGCGATACGCACCGTCGGGATCAATTCTGCATTCGGGGAGGCGTGCCGTCAAACTCACGGCGATCTCCGGGTGAGAAGGCCCGGCGGGTCGGCACGACGGAGGTCAGGACCCGCCGCCCCGGACCGACGCCGGGCCGTCGACGACCCGACGGCGAACGGGCCGCCGTCGACCGTGAGGGTCACGGCGTGGTCGGCACCGTCGAGGCTCGTCAGCCGCACCGAGCGGGTGAGCGTCTGACCGGAGCCCGAGGGCACCGCGCCGAACGAGGTGCTCACCGGTCCCACGGCGACGGTGGCGGCGAGCGCGGCCAGGGTGTCCGCCTTGCCCGCACCGACGATGTTGACGTCCGTCACGACGCTGGTGCCGTCCGTCGACGCGAGCAGGTCGCCCTGCGCGGCGGTGTTGACGATCGCGGACCGGACCTGCTCGGCGGTCCACGTCGGCTCGGCCGACCGGACGACCGCAGCGATGCCGGCCAGGTGCGGGGCCGCCATCGAGGTCCCGCCGAAGAAGGCCCAGCAGCCGAGGGCACCGCAGTCGCCCGGCACGGACGACAGGACGTTGACCCCGGGGGCGACGACGTCCGGCTTGACCCGGAAGTCGACGTCCGTCGGCCCCTGGCTGGAGAAGCCGGCCATGATGTCGTCGTTGCCCGTCAGCTGGTAGGCCGGCGAGGACCCGAGGGTCGCCGTCTTGCCGTCCGAGACCAGCAGCTCCGCCCGGTCGGCGAGGCTCACCATGACCGCGGGCACCGTGGGCTGGGCGGGCGTGCCGTCGGAGGCCATCGCCGTCGGGTCACCCGCGACGTTGTTCACCACGACCACGGCCACCGCGCCCGCGGACTGCGCGTTGCGGATCTTCGCCGAGAACGAGCAGTCCCCTCGGGAGATCACCGCGATCTCATCGGTGAGCGACCCGCCAGGGAGCGCGGTGCACGCCGTCGAGAGGGCACCGCCGGCGAGGACCACTCCGAGCGCAGCCTGCACGTCCTGCGACGGCACGGTGAACTCGCCCGTCGCGGCCAGCAGGGTCGAGCCGCCGTCGATCGCGAGCGGGAGACCCACGAAATGGCCGACCGAGGACGCGCCGGCCGACAGCGCCCGCGCCGCCGAGCCGGGTGAACCGACGGTGTAGTGGCCAGGGCCGGAGTTGCCGTTGCTGACGGCCACGACGACGTTCGCCCGGTCGAGGTTGTCGACGGCGATCGTCAGGAGGTCCTGGATACCGTTGGCGCCACCGCCGAGGCTCATGTTGATGACGTCCATGCCGTCCTGCGCGGCGGCGTCGAGGGCGTTGAGGATGTCCTCGCTCCGTGCGCTGACGACGTCGCCGGGGAAGACGTTGTAGTTGCCGAGCTGCGCGGCGGGCGCGACACCCGAGACGGCGTACGGGATGGCCACGTCGTCGACGAGGGCCGGCGTGTCGAGCTCGCAGGCGACCGTGCCGGCGACGTGCGTGCCGTGGCTCTCGACGGCCTCCGGCGTGTAGCCGGCCTTCTTGGCGTTGTTGTTGAAGACCTTGGCCACCACGACCTTGTCGTTGGTGAAGCGGCGGTCCCCCGGGTCACCGGTGAAGTCCGGGTAGGAGTAGCCGATCCCGTCGCCGTCGAAGCACGGGTGGTCCTGGTCGATGCCGGAGTCCACGATGCCGACCTTGACGCGGGCGCCCGCCTCGGCCCCACCACCGACCTCGCCCCACGCCTCGATCGCCTGGATGAGCGCGAGGTCGGGGTCGGCGTCGTCGAGCATGACGTAGCGGCCCTCGTAGGAGACCGACGTGACGCCGGGCCCGGCCGAGAGACTGCTCAGCGGCGTGCCGTTGAGCTCGACGGCGACGGCGTTGACGGCCGTGTCGAACTCCCCGGTGACCTTCGCCTTCGGGGCGACCGAGCGCAGCCAGCGCTTGAAGTCGTTGCGCTGCGCCGAGAGCAGGGCGCGTTCGCTCTTGACCGCGGCGGACGAGAAGTCGATCTTCTTCCCGCTCGCCGGCTTGGTCCGCGTGGACGTCGCCAGCGGGTCACGGCTGAGCTGGACGATCGCGCGCGAGCTGTCGACCCCGGCGGTGACCGCGCCGTCGCTCGACGGGTCACCGGGCGAGGACGGCGGAGCGGCCCCCGCGAGGGTGCCGAGAGCTGCGGTCAGGGCGAGTGCGCCCACCGCGCCCGCGGCGAACAGTCGACGTGCCGGACGAACGGTCAGTTGTGTCATCGCGTCTCCACCAAGGCTGGATCCCGGACAGCATTCGGCCGAAACGGTCGAATTCGGTCACCATAGCGACCTTGTCCAGGCCTGCCGAGAGCAGGTCACGGTCCGTGTGACCGGACGGCGGCCGGCCGTTACTCGAGCGGCTCGAGCGCGAGCGCGGACATGATCGGCTCGAGTGCCGTCCACCACTGGTCGAACGGACGGTTGAAGTGCATGTCGACGAGGTCGGGCATGGTCTTCAGCGGCACGGTCGCCAGCCGGCCGTCGGACAGCCCGACGAAGCCCCACTCCCGCTTGCCCGACTCGATCTGACCGGAGAGCCAGTCGACGCAGTAGGCCGCCAGGCGGGTCGCCTGGACCCGGTCGAACGGCGTCGGGTTGCCGCCCTGCTGGAGGTGCCCGAGCACCATCGGGCGCACGTCGAAGGCGCCGCCGGACTCCTCGGTGAAGAGCTGGCACATGAAATCGGTGGTGTAGCCCACGCTGACGGCCTCGTTGCGGATCGCCAGGTGGAAGCGCCGGCCTGCCGCGAAGCTCGCCCGCATGTCTGCGACGTCCGCGGAGAGATCGGCCAGAGTGACGCCCTTCTCGTGCAGGTAGACCTGCTCGGCACCCACCGACAGCGCCCCGACGAGCGCCAGGTAGCCGCAGTAGCGACCCATCACCTCGACGACGAAGCAGCGCCGGGAGGCCATCGCCGACTGCTTGAGCCGGTCGACGGCGCTCGTGATCTCGCAGAGTGCCGTGTCCGCGCCGATCGACATCTCCCAGCCGGGCAGGTTGTTGTCGATCGTGGCGGGCAGGCAGATGACCGGGAGCTTGAAGCCCGGGTATCGGTCGCGCTCCTGGAGCATCTGGTAGGCCGCCTCGTAGGCGCGGTGCCCGCCGATCACCAGCAGCGCGTCGATCTGGTGGTTCTCCAGCGCCCGGCTCACCGCGTAGTACTGCTCGACCTGGGGCATGCTGCGGCTCGTGCCGAGCTCGGCCCCGCCGATCCCGACCCACCCCTCGACGTCACCCCAGGTGAGCTCGCTGACCTGGCCGTCGATCAGGCCCTGGAAGCTCCCCCGGACCCCGAGCATGGTGTGCCCGTTGGAGATCCCGAACCGCACGGCGGCCCGCACGGCGGTGTTCATCCCGGGGGCCAGCCCACCGGCGTGCAGGATCGCGATGCGTGAGCCCGTCCCGGGCTGCGTCGGCGCCACCCGGGCGATGCCGCGGAAGACGCGGACCATCTCGGCGAAGGAGGCACCCCGCCCGGCCATCGCCCCGTCGTAGTCGCCGGCGTCGATCAGCCGGGAGATCTCCCGGGTGCTCTCGACGGCGCTCATCAGCGGGGTCTTGTGCACGCGGTTGTTGCGAACGCCGATGAGCTGCGGCTCGTGGTCCGGCCCGGCGTTGACGACCTCGAGGGCCGCAGCGTGGCCGACCACCGTCGGCATCCACCGGTCGTAAGCGCTGGGCGTCCCACCACGCTGGACGTGACCGAGGATCGTCACCCGGGTGTCCTCACCGAGCCGGTCCTGGAGCAGGTCGCGCACGTCCCCGCTGGTGATCGCCTGCCCGGAGCGGTCCCGGGCGCCCTCCGCGACGACGACGATGCTGTCCCGCCGCCCCGCCGCGCGGCCGGCCCGCAACCGGTCGCACAGCTCGTCCTGCCAGCCCTCACCCGGGGGGTACTCCGGGATGAGGGCGTAGTCGGCGCCGCCCGCGATCGCGCTCATCAGCGCGAGGTAGCCGCAGTGCCGCCCCATGACCTCCACGACGAAGGACCGCTGGTGGCTCGCCGCGGTGCTCGACAGCGCGTCGATCGCCTCGAGGATGCGGTGCAGGGCGGAGTCCGCCCCGACGGTCATGTCCGTGCCGACCATGTCGTTGTCGATCGAGCCGACCACCCCGGCGATGATGAGATGGCTGTGCAGCGCGGCCTGCTCGGCGGTGATCTCCCCGCTCCCCACGAGCTCGGCCAGCAGGCCGGACCACTCGCTACGGAACAGGTCGGTCCCGGACAGCGACCCGTCGCCGCCGATGACGACGATCCGGTCGATCCCGTGGAGCACCATGTTCCGTGCGGCCTTGAGCCGGCCCGCGCGCTGGCGGAAGTCGGCCGAGCGAGCCGTCCCGATGACGGTGCCGCCGCGGTGCAGGATCGAGCCGACCGAGCCCCAGTCGAACTTCTTGATCCGGTCGCCGCCGTCGACCAGACCCTGCAGGCCCTCGTAGACCGCGTAGACGTCGGCGCCCGCGCCGATCGCCGTGCGGACCACCGCGCGGACCACGGCGTTCATCCCCTGGGCGTCGCCGCCGGAGGTGAGGACGGCGATGGAGGTCCGGGGGGTCGGCGTGCGGGGCTCGGTCGTCTCGTCCATCGCTCATCTCTCGGTCGTTGCGGGGGCGCGTCCGAGCCTACGGGGCTGGCCGGGGCGAACGGCAGGCCCATTGCCGGACGACTCACCCGCCCGGGCGTCCTGCACCGTCCGGCCCGGCCACGGCTCGGCTCACCTCCCACAGGGCGACGTCCCGCGCGACGCCCTCCTCAGACGCGCCCCGCCACCTCGCCGAGGATCTCGGCCAGCTCGCGCGGGCGCGACCACATCGGCCAGTGGCTCGTCGGCAGGTCGACGTACGTGACGTCGTGCAGGTCGGCGAGCCCCGCGAGGAAGGGGTACCCCTCGGCGACGGCGTCCGCGTACTGCTGGGACGTGAAGCCGGTGCAGATCACGGTGCTCGGCACGTCGAGCCGATCGGGGTTCGTCAGCACCGGTCCCTCGCGCACGGCGCCGGCCGGCTCGGGCACCGCCCGCTGCCGGAAGGTCTCGAGCTGCGCCGCGCTGAGCCCGTCGAGGTTCTCCTGCGCCGCGAGGTCCTCCGGCGAGGGCATCGGCAGCTCGTCCCCGAGGAGGTCGGGATCGAGCGGCCCGGTCGCGGCACCGGTGTCCACGTAGACGACCGCGGCCACCTGCTGCGGCAGGCGGTCGCTGACGGCGTGGCCCACTCCCCCGGCGCCGCTGTGCACCGCGAGCACCACCGGCCGGCCCGCGGCGAGCACGGCAGTGCAGACGGCGTCGACGTGGTCGGCGAAGTGGATCGCCGAGCGGTCCGTCCCGAGCGACTCGAGCCCGGGCAGGGTCAGGGCGGTGACCTCGTGACCCTCGGCCCTCAGCAGGGCCGCGACCTCGTCCCACGCCCACGCGCCGAGCCAGAAGCCGGGGACCAGGACGATCGGTGCGGTGGCCATCTCCGGACGCTACGCCCGGGCCCGGCGTCGACGGAAGGAGCACGGGCACGGTCCGTGCGCCCGGAGCGGGGAAGCGAACAGGCTGCCCGCGGGTTGCAGTGGTACCCGTCCCGATCGAGGAGTGCACCGTGACGCCACCGCGCCGCCCCTGGGACCTGCTGGTCGTCGGCGGGGGGACCGCCGGGCTCGTCGGCGCGACGACGGCGGCCCAGCTGGGCGCTCGGGTGGCGCTGGTCGAGCGGGAGCGCACCGGCGGCGACTGCCTGTGGACCGGGTGCGTCCCGAGCAAGGCGCTCCTCGCGGCAGCGGGGCGCGCGGCCGACGCCCGTCGGGCCGCAGCGCTGGGCGTCCGCGTCAGCGGGGTGGAGGTGGACCTCTCCGAGGTCTTCGCGCACATCAGGGCCGCGATCGCCACGATCGCACCGCAGGACTCCCCGGATGCGCTGCGCGCTGCGGGGGTCGACGTCCTGCCCGGCGACGCGGTGTTCTGCGGCCCGGACACCGTCGACGTGGCCGGTCAGGAGCACCGCTTCCACCAGGCCCTGCTGGCCACGGGCGGTCAGCCGGACCTCCCGGAGGTGCCCGGCCTGGCCGAGTCCGGCCCGCTGACCAGCGACAGCGTGTGGGACCTGACCACAGCCCCCGGGCACCTCGTCGTCCTGGGCGGGGGAAGCATCGGCTGCGAGCTGGCCCAGGCCTTCGCCCGGCTGGGCTCCCGGGTGACCCTGGTCGAGGCGGGGCCGCGACTCCTGCCGCAGGAGGACCCGGACGCCGCCGCCGTGGTCCGGGCCGCGCTGGAGCGCGACGGCGTGCAGGTGCGGACGCGCCACCGGCCGACGGCGGTCCACGGGGCGCCCGGCGTCGGCGGCACCCTGGCGGTGGCCGACGGGCGCGGCACGCTCACGATCCGCTACGACGCGCTGCTCGTCGCGGTCGGGCGCCGTCCGCGGTCGTCCGGTCTCGGGCTCGACCGCGCGGGGATCGACGTCGACGAGGGCGGCTTCGTCCGCGTCGACGCGCACCTGCGGACCTCCCACCCGCGGGTCTGGGCCGCCGGCGACGTCACACCCCTGCCCCAGTCCACCCACCTGGCGGGGGTCCACGGCAGCCTCGCCGCCGCCAACGCGGTCCTCGGCCTGCGCCGGCGGGTCGACCTCGCCGCGGTGCCGCGGGTGACGTTCACCGATCCCGAGGTCGCCGCCGTCGGGGCGGCGAGCTGGGTCGAGGGCGCCGGGCGCCCTCCGCGCACCGTGACCCGGGAGCACGCCGAGGTCGACCGCGCCGTGGCCGACGCGCGGACCGAGGGCTTCAGCCGGCTGGTGCTCGGTCGGCGCGACCGGCTGCTCGGCGCGACGATCGTCGGCCCGCGCGCCGGCGAGAGCCTCGCGGAGGTCACCCTCGCCGTCCGGCACGGCCTGCGGGCGACCGACCTCGTGGCCTCCACGCACCCGTACCCGACCTACGGCGACGGCGTCTGGAACGCGGCGATCGACGTCGTCCGCGCCCGCCTGGCCGCCCCGGCGGCCCGACGTGCCGCCGGGGCCCTGGTGGCGGTCCACCGATCCGTGGTCGCCCGCCGCCGGGACGCGTCCGGTCGCGACCAGGCGGACGGTGCGCCGTGAGGGGGCGCGGATCGGGCAGCGAGGTCGGCGGCGGCGGCCCGGGCCGGGTCAGCGGTACTCGGGGTTCGGGTGGTCGAAGCGCTCCCCCGCGTCCCAGGCGCTGCGCTGGTTGCCGTGCGCCGGGAACCCGCCGCCGCGCTTGAGGATCGCGGCGAGGTGCATGAGGTTCCAGGTCATGAAGGTCGTGTTGCGCTGGGTGAAGTCGCTCCCGGGCCCGCCCGATCCCGGGTCGAGGTAGGAGGGGCCGGGGCCCACCGCGCCGATCCACCCCGCGTCGGCCTGCGGCGGGATCGCGTAGCCGAGGTGCTGCAGGGAGTACAGGACGTTCATCGCGACGTGCTTGATGCCGTCCTCGTTGCCGGTCACGACCACGCCGCCGGCGCGTCCGTAGTAGACGTACTGCCCGGCGTCGTTGAGCCGGCCCGAGAGGGAGTACAGGCGTTCGATCACCCGGGTGCACACGCTCGACTTGTCCCCCAGCCAGATCGGGGTGCCGAGGAGCAGGATGTCGGCGTCCAGCACCCGCGACGCGAGTGCCGGCCAGTCGTCCCGCTCCCAGCCGTGCTCGGTCATGTCCGGTTGGACGCCCGGCGCGATCTCGTGGTCGACCGCGCGGATCTCGTCGACGTGCACGCCGTGCGTCCGCATGATCGCGGCGCCGACCGCCATGAGGCCGGCGGTGTGCGAGACCTCGGGCGAGCGCTTGAGGGTGCAGTTCACGAACGCGGCGCGCAGGTCGGAGAAGTCGTGCTCGGTCATGGTCGTGTCCTCCTCGTCCGTGGGTTCCGCTGCCGCGGCAGGGGTCACAGCGTCGGAACCCCGCCACGGCGCGCTCCGATTCCCCTCCGACGGCCCCTCCGGACCGGCCGCCGGTCCCGCGCTCACCCGTGGATGTACGCCGTGAGCTGGTCCCGCTCGGCCTGGAGCTCGGCGAGCCGGTGCTTGACGAGGTCCCCGATGCTCACGATCCCGACCAGCTCCCCGTCGACCAGGATCGGCACGTGCCGGATCCGGCGCTCGGTCATCGCCGCTCATGAGGTCCTCGACGCTGTCCTGCCGGGAGCAGGTGTAGACCTCGACCGTCATGATCGCCGCCACCGGTGCGTCGAGGATGCCGTCGCCCTCGGTGGGAATCCGCCGGACCACGTCCCGCTCGCTGACGATCCCGGCCACGTGCCGGCCGTCCTCGGAGACCACGAGGGCACCGATGCGGTACTCGCCCAGCAGGGCGAGCAGCTCCCGGACGGTCCGCTCGGGGGTGATGGTGACGACCTCGTCGCCCTTGCGTCGCAGCACCTCGGTGATCCGCATGGACAGCGACCTCCTGGAGTCACATGCCGCGACCGCGTCGTCGCGGGCTCGTCCTGTGACGGTACGGCACCGGCCGACGACCGGTACAGACCTCGCCGTCCGCCCGCCGCGGGCGGAGACTGATCCGATGCGGGCAGCACGCGGGTGGGCGGTGCTGGCCGCGATGGCGTTCGCCGTCGCGGTCGCGGTGCTGCTCGCCCCGCTCGGCACCAGCGAGACCTGCACCGCGACCGCGGGCGGTGCGACGGCGTGCACGCAGTCCCGCACCTCGCTCCTGGCGAACGAGGGCGCGTCGGTGATCCTCCCGCTGAGCCTGCCCGGTTCTGCTCTGCGCACTACCGCTGGTGGTCCGCCGCCGGGTCGCCGCCGTCGTGGCCGCGGTCGCCCTCGTGCTGTTCTGCGCGGTGACCGGGTTCACGGTCGGCGTCTTCTTCCTGCCGGTCGCGGTCGGGGCGCTCGTCCTGGCCGCGCGGGGACCGCGCCCCGCGCCGAGCGTCCCGTCGGCGGCCGGGGCCCGGGCCGCCTGACGGGCCCGGCGTCAGGGCAGGGACACCGGCTCGACCCCGAGCTCGTCGAGCAGCGTCAGCACCCGGCCGCGGATCTCGTCGCGGATCGGTCGGACGGCGTCGATGCCCTGGCCGGCCGGGTCGTCGAGCTTCCAGTCCTCGTAGCGCTTGCCGGGGAAGATCGGGCAGACGTCGCCGCAGCCCATGGTGATGACGACGTCGGAGGCCTGGACGGCCTCGGTGGTGAGCACCTTCGGCCGCTCGGCACGGATGTCGATGCCGATCTCCAGCATCGCGTCGACGGCGGTCGGGTTGATCTGCTCGGCCGGCATCGAGCCCGCGGACCGGACCTCGACGGCGCCACCGGACAGGTGCGCAAGGAAGCCGGCGGCCATCTGCGAGCGCCCGGCGTTGTGCACGCAGACGAAGAGGGCGGAGGGGCGGGGGGTGGCGGTCATTCGTTCTCCTGGGGTCGGGCCGCACCCTGCGGTGCGGGGACGGGTCGTGCGGTCAGCTCGGCGGCGAGGACCCGGACCCGGGCCTCGAGGTCGTCATGGATGGCGCGGACGCCGGCCTCGGACGCCAGGGCGGGGTCACCGACGGCCCAGTCCTCGTAGCGCGTGCCGGGCAGGATCGGGCAGGTGTCGCCGCAGCCCATCGTCACCACGACGTCGGCCGCCCGCACCGCGTCGTCGGTCAGCGGCTTGGGGTAGGCCGGGGCGCCGGGGCCGTCGGCGCCCAGGGCCTCGAGGAAGGGGCGCACCGTGGCGTGCACCTCGGCCGCCGGCGTCGACCCGGCCGAGCGCACGACGACGGCGTCACCGGCGTGCTTGCGCAGCAGGGCGGCAGCCAGCTGGGAGCGGCCCGCGTTGGCCACGCAGACGAAGAGCACCTGGGGGCGGCGGCGCGGGTCGGCGGCCCGCGCCAGGACGAGGTCCTCCAGCCGCTGGGTGGCGAAGGACTCGGCGAGCACCGGCAGGTGCGCGGTGACCCGGGCTGTGCGCCCGAGGTCCGTGTAGGACTCGCGCACGACGCTGCGGACGAGGTCCTCGTCGAGCGCCGGGAACCGGTCGACCAGGCGGTCGGCCACCCGGCGCAGGACCGCCTGCGCGTCGAGGGAGGAGACGCCCGCGGGCAGGTCCGCGCGGTCGGCCGGCTCGTCCCGCGCCGCGTGCGCCGCCGCCAGGCCGCGGAGCAGGTCGGCGACCACCCGGTCCATCCCGGGCGCCAGGGAGTAGTCGACCCAGGTGCCGCGACGGCGGGTCGTCAGCACCCCTGCCTCGCGCAGCGACCGCAGGTGGTGCGAGACGGTCGGCGGGGTCAGCGCCGTGATCGAGGCGATCTCCCCGGCAGGCACCCGGCCCGACGGCGCGGTGGAGACCACCGAGACGATCTGGAGGCGCAGCGGGTCGGCCAGGGCGCGGATCACCGCGGCCATCGCCTCGGCGACCTCGCGCGAGACCCCACGGTCGGCGAGCGGCACGCGTGACACCGGAGCACCCATCGCCTTCACCTCCCTTGTTTCGACCATTGTCTAATTAGAGACTAGTCGAAGTCAAGGGGTGCCGCGGCGGGCGCTCCGGCCGGTGCGCGTCCAGCGATTCCCGGTGCGGCCCGGGTCGGTCGCGCCCGCCGGGTCAGGCGGTCGCGCCCGCCAGCGGCGCGAGCAGCTCGCGCACCTGCTCGCGGGTGGGCACGCGGCCGGAGAGCAGCACCTGCTCGTCGACGACGAGCCCGGGGGTGCGCATGACCCCGTAGGCGGCGATGTCCGCGTAGTCGGTGACCTTCTCGACCTGGGGCTCCAGGCCGAGCTCGGCAGCGGCCTCACGGGCGACGCGCTCGAGGTTGACGCAGTTGGCGCAGCCGGATCCGAGGATCTTGATCAGCACGGTCTCTCTCCTTGGGGTCTCACGCCAGGACGGCGTTGAACAGGTAGCCGACGGCGAGGATGCCGAGGGCGACGACGGCGATGAAGGTGGCGATGAGCCGGGGCTTGAGGACGCGGCGCAGCAGGATCATCTCGGGCAGCGAGAGCGCGACGACGGCCATCATGAACGCCAGCAGGGTGCCCATCGGCAGGCCCTTGTCGTGCAGCGCCTCGACCAGCGGCAGGATCCCGGCAGCGTTGGAGTACAGCGGGACGCCGAGGAGCACGGCGACCGGGACGGCGAACGGGTTGTCCGCGCCGGCGTACCGGGCGAACAAGTCCTCCGGGGCCCAGCCGTGGATCACGGCGCCGAGCCCGATGCCGACCAGCAGGAACGGCCAGATCTTGCGCAGGATGGAACCGACCTCCTCGATCCCCATCCGGATCCGGTCGTCCCAGGTGAGCCCGAGCGTCGAGTCGACCACCTGCCCGCGCAGCCGGGTCTCGAAGACGAACGGCTCGACCCAGCGCTCGGCGTGCAGCCGGCCGAGGACGAACCCGCCGACCACCGCGATGATCAGTCCGGCGCCGACGTACAGCAGGGTCGGGCCGATCCCGAACAGTCCGAGCAGCAGGGCGATCGCGACCTCGTTGACCATCGGGGACGCGATCAGGAAGCTCATCGTCACGCCGGTCGGCACCCCGGCGGCGACGAAGCCGATGAAGGCGGGCACGGCCGAGCAGGAGCAGAACGGGGTGACCACGCCGAGGCCGGCGGCGAGCACGTTGCCGAGGCCCTCGCGCTTGCCGCCGAGCACCGCGCGGGTGCGCTCGACGGACATGAACGAGCGCAGCACGGTGACCACGAAGATGATCCCGGCGAGCAGCAGGGCGATCTTGACGGTGTCGTAGAAGAAGAAGTGCACGCCCGAGCCCAGCCGCGAGTCCGCGTCCAGGCCGACGAGGTCGTAGACCAGCCAGTCCCAGAACGGCAGGTTGAGCGCATAGGCGGCGGTCCAGGCCGCGGCGGCACCGGCCAGCGCGAGCGAACGACGGAGCACCGGCCGCGCGCCGACCCGCTGGAGCAGGCTCATCGTGCCACCCCCGAGAGCGACGCGGCGGCCGTCGGCAGGGCGGCCGCGAGGCGTTCGTGCGCGTCCGGCGCGAGCGTGTAGTCGACCCACCGGCCCCGCCGCGCAGCGGTGACCAGGCCCGCCTCGCGGAGCACCTTGAGGTGGTAGCTGAGCAGGTTGGCGGCGATCGGCACGTGGGCCTGCAGGTCGCAGACGCAGTGGGTCCCGTCGGCGAGCCGGTCGAGGACCGTCCAGCGCACCGGGTCGGCCGCGGCGGTCAGCACCGCCAGGGCGCGGTCCGCACGGTCCGCGTGCCCCAGCGGGCTCGCTTCGATCCTGATTGATTCAGCCACAGTTGAAGCGTAGGAGGCTGCCGGGCGGCTTCAGGAGGACCAAGGTCACCTCGCTGCGGGAGTGGGACGCTCGCGTTGACGGCCGTCCGGATCGGGCGGAGCCTGGGGCGATGGACCCCTTCGACGGAATGCCGCTCGCCGAGTCCGCGCTGCCGGGGCTGCCGGGCACCATCGAGCTCGGCGCGTTCTCGATCTCGCTCAACGTCGCCGACCTCGGCGTCTCCCGCGACTTCTACGAGAAGCTCGGCTTCGAGGTCACCGGCGGGGCCGTGGAGCAGGGCTACCTCATCCTCAAGAACGGCGAGACGACGCTCGGCATCTTCCACGGCATGTTCGAGCGCAACATCCTCACCTTCAACCCCGGCCTCACCGAGCGGATGGAGCGCCTGCGCTCCTACACCGACATCCGGGAGATCCAGGCGCGCCTGGAGGAGGCAGGGCTCGAGCTCGCCGAACGCCCGGAGCCCGGCTCGACCGGGCCGGCCTCGATCACGCTCATCGACCCGGACGGCAACCCCGTCCTCATCGACCAGTTCTTCTGAACCCTGGGAACGGCCCGGCGGCAGGGCGATCGTCACCCCTCGGTGCCGGGGCGCGGTGCGATACTCGACGACGGCCTCCTGGCCGCGGCCGACGCGGCGACCGGGACGGTGCCGCGCCGACCGCGCACCCTGCGCCCCCGTCCGACCCCGGAGCGACCCGTGACCGCACCCACGCCTCCGCCCGCTCCCGAGCCTCCGCCGAGCGCCGGCCTGGCCGCCGTCGCCGCGATCGCCGAGCGCCGCGGCCTCGGCTGGACCACCTTCGCGGCGGTCTTCGACGCCCCGTCGGCCGGCTGGGTGCACGCGCTGGCCGCCGGGCAGCTGGTCCGCGACCTCGAGGCCGCCACCGACTGGCGCAGCGGCGAACGGGGCGACTTCGCCCCCGCGCTGATCCGGCTGGGCGCCTACGGTCGCGCGGCGTGGCGCCGCGGCGAGGAGGTCGAGGCCGGGCGCCTGGAGGCCGCCCACGCGGCCCTGGCCGCGGCCGCCGGGCAGCAGCTCGCCGCGGCCCACGAGGCGTGCGGCCGGCTGGCGGCCTGGTGCGCCGAGGAGTCGGCGGCCTGGGCGGCGCGACAGCCGGCCCGGGCCCGCGAGCTGCGCATCCAGCAGGACAGCGCGCTGGCCGGCGCGGAAGGCACGGCCGTCCGCCAGGCGGCAGCCGCACTGACCGGGCACGCGACCGGTGCGCCGTACGCGGCCCTCGCCGAGCTCTGCCTCGCCTGGCTCGACCGGGAGGCCACCGGCGCCGGTCTCAGCGGGGTCGCGTCCTCAGCGTCCAGGTCGGCGGAACCCCGGGGGTAGCCGGGACCCGAACGGCTCGCGGGCGCGCCGGGCGCAGACCGTGCACAGCTCGCCCTCGCCGCGGTGCGCACTGCCGCACCGGGTGCACCGCCGCACGAGACCCGCGCGCAGCACGGTCGGGGCCGCGGCCAGGGTCTGCGCCCAGCTCAGCTCGCCCACCCGGCTCATCGCCCCCTCCGGGCAGACCTCCACGCACACCCCGCAGTCGATGCACCGCGCGGGATCGACGCCGAGGACGAACTGCTCGACGCCCCCCGAGGTGCGGGCCGCTCCCGGCACGGTCGGGCTGCCGTCGCCCGCCGAGGTCGCCGCCGGCCCCGACAGCCCGGTGAGCGTGAGGGTCAGCGCCTGGACGGGGCAGGCCTGCACGCAGCTGCCGGTGCCGCCGCAGCCCGGCGCCGCCAGGACGGCCGCCCCGCTCGGCAGGTCGCCGAACGTCGCGGGCACCGCCTCGCCGGCGAGCTCGCGGACGACGGCGCGCATCCGCAGGTCGGGGTGCGGCTCCGGGGCGGGCAGCGCGGCGGCCTCCGTCGAGCCCGGTGCGGCGAACAGGGTGCGACGCGCCACCGGCATGTGCTCGGCGTCGAGCAGCGGCGCGGCGCGGCGCCGGGACGCCGGCCGCACCAGGCCGCGACGCGCGGGCGGGGACGGCTCGGCACCGGGTGCCGCGCCCTGCTCGGTGACCTGATGGTCGAGGCCGAGGGCGACGGCGACCCGCCGGGCCTCGTCGAGAACCCGCCGCGCCTCCTCCGGCGCGGCGCAGCCGTCCAGCAGCCCGACCACCCCGGCGGCGCCACCGGCGAGGACCTCGAGGACCGCCGCGGGCGGGAGCGTGCCGAGGCAGCCGGGGAGCAGGTGCACCACGCTCGGGCCCTCGGCCCCCGGCCTCGCCTCCGGCGCGCACCAGGCCTGCGGGTCCGGGTGCTCCCGGCAGGCGAGCAGGACCGTGGTGTCGGCCGCCGCGAGCCACCGGCGCAGCGGGCGGGTGTCCACCGGACGGCCGTCCGGCAGGCCCCGGCCCGACGTCCCGGCCCGGTCGGTCACGCGGTGAGGTCCCGGCCCATCCGGCGGGTCAGGCCACGGGTGAGCAGGCCGACCCCCCGGTAGAAGTCGGTCCGGGCGCCGGCGACCACGTGGTCGCAGAACTCCTCCGACCAGGCGAGCAGGTGGTCACCGAGGAACTCGGCGAGGGCCCGCACCGCCACCTGGAGGGCGGCGTCGTCGTACCTGCCGTCGGGCTCGCCGGCCTCGACCACCTCGAGGGCCTGGAGGCACAGGTGCGCGACGAAGGCCAGCTCGAGGCCGATGTGGTCGTCCGGCTCGCGCCCGACGGCCGGGGCCGCCAGGCCGTAGCGCCCGTACCAGCGCCGCACCTCGAGCGTCTCGGACCCGAAGGTCAGGTGCTCGGGGTTGAGGTACACCGACTCGTAGGGGCAGGCCAGGAGGTTCTCCGGGCCGAGGAAGAGCCGCTGGTGGTCGGCGTGCAGCTCGGCCAGCGGGGTGGGCGACTCCCCCACGGACCGCGCGAGGGCCGCCAGGCCCTCGGCCGTGAGCTCGTCGTCCCGGATCGGCCACTGGTCGAGCACGCCGTCGCCGGCGAGCTCGGCGAGCATCGGCCCGTCCGGCGACTGCAGGTAGACCCGGGACAGGAACGTCGCCGCCGCCGCGCAGGCGTCGAGGGACTCGCCCAGCGCCTGCGGTGCCAGCTCTCGCGCCGTCACCGGGTCACATCCCGATGCGGACCATGCTGGCGTAGAACAGCATCCGTCCGATGAGCTCGCCGCTGAAGGCCAGGGCGAAGGCGGTCACCACGACGACCGCGAGCCCGCGGTGGTCGATCTTGCCGCGACTGAGCTGCACGAGGAAGACGGCGAGCACGGCGACCGCGGCGAAGATCAGCACGAGCTGGAGGATCGAGAGCCCGCCGTAGGTGACGACCAGGGTGTCCAGCGACTCCCTCGCGGCCGCGCTGTCGCTGACGGCGAGCGAGCCGAGGAAGGTCGGCAGCGCCACGACGATGACCCCGAGCACGACGATCGAGCCGATCGCGATGCCGCGCACCGCGCGGACGATGAGGGCCTGGGCCGCCTCGTCCTCCACGCCGCGCCGGACCCGTACCCGGGAGGCGATGACGAGGGCAGCGCCCACCGCGAGGGAGCCGAGCAGGAACGTGGTGGCGTAGAAGCTCACCGCGGTGTGCCAGGTGTCCGTCGACGGGACGGTCCGCAGGGTGTAGACGCGGCTGATCACGTAGACCAGGACGAGCCCGACGAGGGCCGTGGCCCCGGCGAGCGCCTGCCGCAGGCGCGGGGTGAGCAGCTTGCGCCACTGGACCCCGGCGAAGGCGGCGCCCAGGACGGCGAAGAGGATGCCGAAGGCGATCTCCCGGCTGAGCCACGAGCCCCCGAGGTGCCGCAGCGAGTTGACCGCGCGGAGCGGGGTCCCGAGGTGCAGCAGCGAGGCCGCCATGCCGAGCACGAGGATCGGCCCGATCGCGTAGAGGGCCGGGTCGGTGATCCGGTCCATCAGCTTGGGGTCCAGACGGTAGCCGGCGAGCTGGATCACACCGAGCACGACGAAGGAACCGACGGACATCTGCGCCATGACGGTGAAGATCACCAGAGGCAGTTCAGCGGTCATGCTCAGATCTCCCTCGGGTTCGCGATCGCACCGTCGCCACGGCCGCTGGCCCTGGCGTCCTTGTGCGGTGTGATGACCAGGTTGGGGCGGGTGACGGACGGGTCGGGCAGCGGCTCGATCCCGGCCTCGCTGCCGTACTTGGCACGCAGGTCGTCGATCTCGCCGAAGTCCAGCACCCGGGAGGGGCAGGCCTCGACGCACGCCGGGCTCTGGTCCTCGGCGAGCAGGTCGGCGCAGAAGTCGCACTTGGTCATCACGCCGCGGTCGGCGTCGAACTGCGGTGCGCTGTAGGGGCACGCCATCTCGCAGTAGCGGCAGCCGATGCAGATCGCGGGGTCGACCGTGACGATGCCGTTCTCACCCTTGTGCATGGCCTGGCTGGGGCAGACCTCGACGCAGATCGGGTCCTCGCAGTGGTTGCACGCGATCGACGTGTAGTAGCTGAAGACGTCGGTGCGGAAGGTGCCGTCCGGGTTGACCTCGTTCGACCCGCCGGCGTACTCCGCGACGCGCCGCCACGTGATGCCGACCGGCAGGTCGTGCTTGTCCTTGCAGGCGATCTGGCAGGCCTTGCAGCCCGTGCAGTTGGCCTGGTGGACGTAGAAACCGAGCTGCTTGTAGGTGGTCATCTCAGGCCTTCTCGATCTCGACCAGGTTGGAGTGCTGTCCGTTCGCCTTGGAGTACGGCGTGGGGTGCAGGCTGGTCAGGGTGTTGACCGACCCGCCCCGGTCCAGGCCACCCGGCGTGTCGGGGCTGTACCAGGCGCCCTGCGGGACCGAGAGGACCCCGGGGGCGATCTTCGGGGTGACGTAGGCCGGCAGAAGCAGCTCGCCCCGGTCGTTGAAGACCCGCACGTCGTCCCCGTCGTGGATCCCCCGGGCGCCGGCGTCGATCGGGTTGACCCAGACCGTCTGCGGGTGCGCCTCCTTGAGCCAGGGGCTGTTGCCGTAGCTGGAGTGCGTGCGCTGCTTGAAGTGGTGCCCGATGCACTGCAACGGGTACTTCTCCTGCAGGGGGTCGCCCGGCATCTCCCGCGAGGCGGTGTACTCGGGCAGCGGCGTGATGACGTTGCCCTCCTCCATCGGCCAGTCCTTCGACATCGCGTAGAGGTTGCTCGAGAAGATCTCGATCTTGCCCGACGGGGTGTTCAGCGGGTTGGCCACCGGGTCCTCCCGGAAGGCCTTGAGCGGGATGACCGAGGGCAGCTTCTCCTTGTAGACCCCCATCGCGCGGAACTCCTCGTAGGGCGGCAGCCCCGGGATGTTCTTGCGCGACTCGTCGACGATCCAGCGGATCCAGTCCTCCTGGCTGCGGCCCTCGGTGAACTTGTCCTTCACGCCGAGCTTCTCGGCGATGCCGGTCAGCTGCTCGTAGACCGGCTTGGAGTCGTAGAGCGGCTCGATCGCCTTGTCGGTGAAGATCGCGTACCCGAGGTTGCCCGCGCTGCCCTGGGCCGCGAGGTCGATCTGCTCGGCGGTCGTCGCGTCGGGCAGCAGGATGTCGGAGTAGCGCGCCGAGACCGTCATCTGGTTCTCGATGTTGACGATCATCTCGCACTTGGTCTCGTCCGAGAGGATCTTGATCGTCTCGTTGATGTCACCGTGCTGGTTGACCAGGGCGTTCGACCCGTAGAGCCAGACGAACTTGATGTCGGTGCTCAGCACCACGTCGTTGGTGACGTTGGCGTTCGAGTTCGTGTCGACCGCGTCACGGATGCCGTCCTTGTAGGTCATCCCCTTGCCGCGCAGGATGGCCTCGGTCCACCGGTAGACCGGCAGCACCGGGCGGACCGGGTTGGTCAGGACGGGGAAGCGCCGCCATCGGCAGGTAGGCAGCGGCCTCACGACAGCCGGTGCCGCCACCGGGGATGCCGACCGCGCCGATCATGTTCGACAGCACCATGGGCGCGCGGGACTGGTTCTCGCCGTTGGAGTGCCGCTGCGGGCCCCAGCCGGCGTTGATGTTCACCGGCTTCGTGGTGGCGATCTCGCGCGCCAGGCGCCGGATGTCGGCGGCGGGGACGCCGGAGATCGAGGCGGCCCACTCGGGGGTCTTCTCCACGCCGTCGGGCCCGAGGCCCAGCACGTAGCTCTTGTAGGAGAGGTTCGCCGGGACACCCGCGGGCATGTGCTCCTCGTCGAATCCGCTGCAGTAGGTGTCCAGGAAGTCCTGGTCCTGCAGGTCCTCGGAGATCATCACGTGGGCGAATCCGGCGACCAGGGCGGCATCGGTGCCCGGCCGCAGCGGGACCCACTCGTCGGCGAGGTTCATCGCGGTGTCGGAGTAGCGCGGGTCGAAGACGATCACCCGGTGGCCGGAGAGCTCCTTGGCCTTCTGCGTGACGAAGACCTCGCCGCCGCCGCTCATCCGGGTCTCGTGCGGGTTGTTGCCGAACATCAGCACCAGGCGCGAGTTGACCGTGTCGTCGTTGCTGTTCGAGCTGGCCCAGCTGCCGTAGTGGAAGTCGACCGCCGCCTCGACGTTCGCCGCGGAGTAGTCGTTGTACTGGTTGAGCGAGCCGCCGATGCAGTTCATCAGGCGGGCGACCGCGGAGGAGGCCGGCGGCCAGCTGGTCGCCAGCGTCGCGCCCAGCACGCCGGTGCCGTAGTTGATGTAGATCGACTCGTTGCCGTACGTGCCGATGAGCTCGGTCAGCTTGTCCGCGATGACGGTGTACGCCTCGTCCCAGCTGATCTCCTCCCACTGCCCCGAGCCTCGCGGGCCCACCCGGCGCATCGGGGTCTTGAGCCGCTCGGCGCTGTAGATCCGCTGCCGGATCGAGCGCCCGCGCACGCAGGCCCGGACCTGCTGGGTGCCGAGGTTGTCGTCCCCGGTGTTGTCCGGGTCGACCCGGACGACCGTCCCGTCCACGACCGCCAGGCGGAGCGGGCAGCGGCTGCCGCAGTTGACGTTGCAGGAGCTCCAGACCATCGTCTCGGTCGCTCCGGCGGCGACGTCCCCGTCGGCTGCCTGGAGCCCGGCTGCGCCGGAGTCGCACCCGGTGAGCCCGACGGCCCCGACGGTCCCCCCGGCGATCGCGCTCCACTGGAGGAACTTGCGCCGGCTGACGTCCGTGGACCGGATGGCCTCGAGCGGCTCGGTCATGAGGTCTGGCATGGCGTCTCCCACGGGTCGGACGGCGGCAGCGAGGACGGTCTCCGGTGACTCCTCGGCTCCCCTCGAGGTTAGGAGCGACCGCAGAACAATCGCAGGACAAACGTCCTCGTCAGAGGGCGTTTCCGGCTCTGCGCCACGGCAGTGCGCCGCCGCCCCCTACGCTGCCCTGAGGACCGACCGCCCCGCCGAGGAGAGTGACGCACGATGCCCGACGCCCATCTGCCCAGGGTCTACCAGGAGTTCCGCGACCGGTTCCCCGGCGTCGACGCGGCGCAGGGCCAGGTGGCGGCCGCCGTCGCCGCCGCCGGGCCGCTCGACGAGCGCACCCTGCGGATCGCCAAGCTCGGGATCGCCGTCGGCGCGCAGGCCGAGGGCGCGGTCCGCTCGGGCACCCGCAAGGCGCTGGCCGCCGGCGCGACACCCGCCGAGATCGAGCAGGTGGCCCTGCTGGCCCTGACGACCCGCGGCTTCCCCGCGGTCGTCGCGGCGTGGGGCTGGATGCGCGAGGTGCTGGAGGCCGGCGATGAGTGACCTCGACGTCTGGATGGCCCAGGTGGTCGAGGCCCTCGACCTGGACCCGGCGGCGGTCGAGGCCGTGACCGGGCCGATGCTGGACCGGGTCCGGGACGTGGCGCACGGCGTCGTGCGGCCCGGTGCGCCGATGGCGGCGTTCCTCGTCGGCCTGGCCGCCGGCGCGGCGACCGGTCCCGGCGCGGCCACGCAGGACGTCGTCGACGGGGTGCAGGACCGCCTGGTCGTGCTGGACCGCCTGATCGCCGCCTGGCCGGGCGCGGCGTCCTAACGCGCGGGCGGCGGAGCGACGCCCGGCTCCTGCGCCACCGGCGCGGGACTGCTCGGGCTTGCCGGTGAGGTGCGCGTCGCGGCCGGCGGGACCACGGCCCAGGCCGGCTCGCCCAGGTGCAGCGGGTGCTCGGCGAGCCGCGCGGTCGACATCTCGGCCGTGACGGGCGGGAGGGACGCCAGGCGGACCCGGACGCTCTCGCCCCAGTGCTCGACGCTCTCGACCCGACCCGGCCACACGTTCGGGCCGGGCGGCGGGGCCACGGCCGAGACCTGGACCGCGGTGGGCGGGACCACGACGAGCGTGTCCCCGGCCACCGGGTCGGCGACGGCGATCGAGCCGCCCGCCGCGAGATCGACGCGGCCCGCACGGCCGGTCCCCCGGTAGAGGTTCGTTCCGGCCAGTCGCGCGACGTACTCGCTGCGCGGCAGGTGCGCGACCTCCCGCGGCGTGCCGGTCTGCGCCACCCGGCCCCCTTCGAGCACGACCACCCGGTCGGCCAGCACCATGGCGTCGACCAGGTCGTGGGTGACCAGCACCACCGGCCCGGCGAAGTGCCGCACCCGCTCGGCCACCGCCGCCCTGACCTCCAGCCGCGAGCCCGCGTCCAGCGAGGCGAAGGGCTCGTCGAGCAGCAGCGCGTCCGGCCGGCCGACCAGGGCCCGGGCCAGGGCGACCCGCTGGGCCTGCCCGCCCGACAGGGTCGGCACCCGCGCCTCGGCGAGCTCGGCCAGGCCCAGCTGATCCAGCCACCCCGCCGCGCGACGCCGCGCCTCGGCCGCCGCCATCCCGCGCGCCCGCAGCCCGAAGGCGACGTTCTCCAGCGCGGTCAGGTGGCCGAAGAGCAGGTGGTCCTGGAAGACCACGCCGCAGCCCCGTCGCTCGACCGGCACCCGGACGCCTGCCCCGACGTCCTCCAGCACCCGGCCGGCCAGCGTCGTGCGTCCCGCGCTCAACGGCACCAGACCGGCGACGGCCGCCAGGGCCGTCGACTTGCCGGCACCGTTCGGCCCGAGCAGCGCGACGACCTCGCCGGGCCGGACCGTGAGGTCGAGCGCGAGCCGGAAGCGGCCCCGGTCGACCTCGATCCCGACCTCGAGACTCACAGCCGACCACCGCCGATCCAGCGCTCGCGGAGGCTGACGAGCACCACCAGGGACAGGGCGAGCAGGACGAGGGACAGCGCCACGGCCGCCTGCGGATCGGTCTCCATGGCCAGGTAGACCGTCAGCGGCATGGTCCGGGTGGTCCCGGGGAAGCTGCCGGCGAAGGTGATCGTCGCGCCGAACTCCCCGAGCGCCCGGGCGAAGCACAGCACCGCGCCCGCCGTGATCCCGGGGACCACCATCGGCAGGGTGACCCGCCGGAACACGTACCAGCGCGAGCCACCGAGGGTCGCGGCGGCCTGCGCGTACCGGGGGTCCATCCCGGCCAGCGCGCCCTCGACCGCCAGGACCAGGAAGGGCAGGGCGACGAAGGTCTGGGCGAGCACCACGGCGGCCGTGGTGAACGGCAGGCTGATCCCGAACCACTGGTCGAGGTACTGGCCGAGCAGCCCGCGACGGCCGAGCAGGAGCAGCAGCGCGACCCCGCCGACCACGGGGGGCAGGACGAGCGGGACCGTGACCAGCGCCCGCACGACCCGCCGACCACGGAACTGCACGGTGGCGAGCAGCCAGGCCAGCGGCACGCCGGTGAGCAGGCACAGCGCCGTGGCGACGGTGGCGGTGACGAGGGAGAGCCGCAGCGACTCGAGCACCGTCGGGCTGGTGAGCTGGGTGGCCATCTCCGACCACCGGGCCTCGGTGAGCAGCGCGACGCCGGGCAGCACGAGCAGCCCGAGCGCGGCGGCGGCCGGGACCAGGAGCCAGACCGGGACCCGCCGGGTCGTCACCGCTGCCCGCACCGAGCGGCTCACGGGATCGCGAACCCGGCGTCGGCCAGCACCCGCTGGGCGGGCGCGGACAGGACGAATTCGACGAAGGCCGCGGCCGCCCGCGGGTTCGGCGCCCCGGGCAGGGCGAGGATCGGGTAGTCGTTGGCCGCGGCGCGGGACTCGGGGAACTCGATGCCCTCGACGTCCTCGCCGCCGCGGATCACGTCGGTCCGGTAGACGAGCGCGGCGTCGACCTCGCCGAGCCGCACCTTGGTCAGGGTCGCCGAGGCGTCCTTCTCCAGGGTGTCGGGCGCGGGCGTGAGGCCGGCCGCGGCGAACACCTCGGCTGCGGCGCTGCCGCAGGGCACCTCCGGCGCGCACAGGGCGATCGTCAGCGCGGGGTCGGCCAGGTCGGCCAGGCCGGTCACCCCGGCCGGGTTGCCCGCGGGGACGGCGATCTCCAGCACGTTGCCGGCCAGGACGCTCGGCTCGCCGCCCTCGACGGCGACGACGGAGTCCATCGTCGCCGTGTTCGCCGAGGCGAAGACGTCGGCCGGGGCACCGGACAGCACCTGCTGGGCGAGCGCGGAGCTCGCGCCGACGCTCGTGCGGACGCTCACCCCCCGGTGGGCGTCCTCGAAGGCGGCGGCGAGATCGGCGAGCACCTCGCTCAGCGAGGACGCGGCGAAGACGACGACCTGGCCGGTGACCGCCGTCGCGGACGAGGTGCGGTCGGCCGGGTCCGGCACGGCCGCGGGCGCGGCCCCGGCCGGGGAGCACGCGGCGAGCAGGCAGACCGCCGCGGCCAGCCCGACGCCCCGGGCTCGCCCGAGTGCCCCGGACCCGCGCGCCCGGACGGACGACGTCATCGGGCCGACCTCTCGTCGGGGCGCTCGACGACCACGCTCGTCGCCTTCACCGAGGCGACCACCAGGACGCCGGGCTCCAGGCCGAGATCCTCCACGGCCTCGCGGCTGATGAGGGCGACGAGCCGGAAGGGACCGGCCTGGATGTCGACCTGCGCCATGACCGTGTCGCACAGGACCCGGGTGACGATCCCCGGCAGGCGGTTGCGGGCGGAGACCTCACGCCCGTGCTCCGGCGTCGCGGCCAGCTCCTGGGCGAGCGCGGCGAGGTCACGGCCGGCGATCGTCCAGCGGGAGTCGGTGCGGGTGGCCGGGAGGCGCTCGCTGTCGATCCAGCGGCGCACGGTGTCGTCGCTCACACCGAGCAGGGCGGCGGCCTCGCTCACCCGGAAGGTCGTGGACATGCGGACAACCCTAGGCCAGAGCGCCGCACCTGCGGCACCGAGCGAGGATCTCCGCCGCATTCACGGCAGGACCGAGGGCTTCGGGCCGCGCGCTCAGCCGCCGATCGCGCTCATCAGGCGTCCCGGCTGCAGGAAGCCCTCGTCGTCGATGCCGTGGCCCGGACGCTTTCCCCACATCGCCACGCGCCAGGCCTCGGCGATCTCCGCGTCGCTCGCACCGGAGCGCAGCATCGAGCGCAGGTCGGTCTCGGTGCGGGCGAAGAGGCAGTCGCGCACCTGGCCGTCCGCGGTGAGCCGGGTCCGGTCGCAGGCGCCGCAGAACGGCCGGGTGACCGCCGCGATGACGCCGACGCTCGCCGGCGGGTCCCCGGTCCCGGCCACCGTCCACAGCTCGGCCGGGGCGGCCTCCCGCTCGACGGCGGAGGTCGGGGTCAGCGTGAACTCGCCACGCAGCAGGCCGAGGATCTCCTCGGCGGTCACCATCGCACCGCGGTCCCAGGTGTGCGGGGGGCCGAGCGGCATCTGCTCGATGAAGCGGAGCTGGTAGCCGTGCTCCAGCGCGAAGCGCAGCAGCGGGAGCGCCTGGTCCTCGTTGGTCCCGCGCATGAGCACGGTGTTGACCTTGATCGGGGTGAGCCCGGCGCGCGCCGCGGCAGCGAGCCCGGCGAGCACGTCGTCGAGCCGGTCACGGCGTGCGAGGGCCGCGTACTGCTCCCGGTCGAGGCTGTCGAGGGAGACGTTCACCCGGCCGAGCCCTGCCTCAGCCAGGCCCTCGGCCCGCTTGTCCAGGCCCAGGCCGTTGGTCGTCAGCGCGGTGCTGGGCACCGAGCCGTCGGCGGTGCGCAAGGCGGTGGTCGCCGCGACGATCGCCTCGAGACCCTTGCGCAGCAGCGGCTCGCCGCCGGTGAACCGGACCTCGGTGACGCCGAGCCGCTGCACCGCGACGGTGACGAGGCGGATCACCTCGTCGTCGGTGAGGACCTGCTCACCGGGCAACCACTCCAGGCCTTCGGCGGGCATGCAGTAGGTGCAGCGCAGGTTGCAGCGGTCGGTCAGGGACACCCGGAGGTCGGTCGCCACGCGTCCGTAGCGGTCGACCAGCGGGGCGGCCTGAGCTCCGGTCACCGCTGTCGACATGCCCACGAGCATAGGTCCCCGCCGTCCGGCCTCCCGGCCGACGGTCCTACCGCGGCGGAGCGGTGTGGCCGCGCCCGGCGCCGGCGGCGGCGCCTCACCGCCAGGTCGAGGCCTTCCAGTCCACGACCTCCAGCGGCACGACCAGGACAGGTCGGTGCTGGTGGTGGGTGAGCCGCAACGAGACCGAGCCGTCGAAGACCTCGCGCATCCGGGCGCCGGGCCCGGGCGCGCGGGTTCCGACGACGAAGGCCGACGCGTCGACCGCCCGGGCGAGGTGGGTCAGCGCTCGGTCGGGCCGGCCGGCGAGGTAGCGGAAGGTCCAGTGGACACCGGAACCCTCGAGCACCTCGGCGAGGTGATCCTCGAAGTGCCGCTGGAGCCCGTGCCAGTCCTCGTCCATGCCGTCGGGGTCGATCGGCACGTGGCGGACCGTCCCGTCGGAGTTCTCGTCCACGGTCAGCCGGGACTCGTCGACGTACGCGCAGTAGAGCGTCGGGGCGCCGACCGCCCGCGCCCAACGGGCTGCGGTGAGGGCGACGAGCGGGGGCTGGCCCGGCACGAGGTGCAGCACGAGGGGCTTGCCCGCGGGGTCGACCATCCGGTCAGGGCTGGGTTGGGGGACCTGGTGCGTCGGCATGGCGATCGTCCTTCGGCGGTGGGGCGGCGGTGCCCTGCTCGCCAGGCTAGTCCGGCGCCGGGCCGGACGGGAGGCCGGGCGCCGGGGTCGGATGTCGCCCGGCCCCGGTCACCGCCTACCCTCGGCGCATGCAGGAGTCCGCGGTCCGCCGGTGCCCACGGGGCCCCCGCGCCGACGGCCGCGCCGGTGCGTAGGGGCGTCGTCCGCGCGGGGCTCGCCGCGCTCCTCTTCGGCGCCTCGACGCCGTTCGCCGCCCAGCTGGCCCGCGAGACGAACGCCTTCACGCTCGCCGGGCTGCTCTACCTCGGCGCCGCCCTGGCGATGCTCCCGGTCAGCCTGCGCAACCGCCCCGGCCGGGACCCGCTGCGTCGGGGGGCCGCACGGCTGACGACGGCCGTCGTCGTCGGCGGCGCGATCGGCCCCGTCCTGCTCGCCTTCGGGCTGCAGCACACGACGGCGGCGAGCGCCTCGCTGCTGCTCAACCTCGAGCTCGCCTTCACCGTCGTGATCGCCGCCGCGTTCTTCCGCGAGCACATCGGAGCACCTGTCGCGATCGGCGCGACGCTGGTGGCCGCCGCGAGCCTGCTGCTCACCGGTCCGGGAGCCACCGCCGACCTGCGCCTCGGCGCCGTCCTCATCGCCGCGGCCTGCCTGTGCTGGGCGATCGACAACAGCGTCACCGCAGAGCTCGACGAGCTGGCGCCGGCGCACGTCACGCTCGCCAAGGGCCTCGTCGCGGGCGGGGCGAACACGATCATCGGGCTCTCGCTCGCCCCGCCGCCCGCCGTGCCGCTGATCGGCGCGGCCCTGCTCATCGGCGCCCTGGGCTACGGCGTCTCGATCACGCTGTGGGTCGCGGGGGCCCGCGACCTCGGCGCGGCCCGCGCCCAGGTCGTCTTCGCGAGCGCACCGTTCCTCGGCGCCGTCGTCGCATGGACGGTCTTCGCCGAGCAGGTCACGGCCGCAGCCGTCGGTGCGCTGGCCCTCGCGGCGGCCGGCGTCGCCCTGGTCGCCCGCTCCGGCCACGCCCACACCCACGTCCATCCGCCGCGCCAGCACGACCACGAGCACGAGCACCCCGACCCGCACCACGACCACGAGCACGCCGACGGCTTCACCGGCCGCCACCAGCACCCGCACCTGCACGAGCTGCTGGAGCACGCCCACCCGCACGTGCCGGACCTGCACCACCGGCACGAGCACTGAGCCGTCCCGCCGCGGCGGTCACCGCGCGACCGCTCGGCGCCCTCCCGCGACCCCGCCGGTCACAGCAGCTCGGTGACGCTGCGCACCCCGGTGAACGCGGCGACGGCCAGGAGGAGCACGGTGAAGGCGAGGCTCAGCCGCGCCGGCGCCACGCGCCCGGCGGCGCGGACCCCCAGCAGGCTGCCGACGACGGCCGAGCCGCCGAAGACCGCGAGGAAGACGGGGTCGAGATCGACCGGCTGGGCGATCCGGGAGCCGAGAGCCACCAGCGTGTTCACCACGATCACCACGAGCGACGTGCCGACGGCCGTGGGCATCGACATCCCGAGCGCGAGCACGAGCGCGGGGACGACGGCGAAGCCGCCCCCCACGCCGAAGAACCCGGTGAGCAGGCCGACGCCGGTGGCCGTGGCGACGATCAGGACACGACGGGGGCCGCCGCGCCCGGCCGCCGGCTCCGGTGCCGGCTGCGCCGCGCGCTCGAGCCTGGCCTGGGCCCGGCGGCGCCGCGTCATGAGCACCGCGACCACCACGAGCAGGACGGCGAAGGCGGCGAGCAGCACGGGTGCGGGGACCGTGGCCGACCCCAGGGTGCCGACGTAGGCGCCGCCCGCGCCGAGCAGGCCGAAGAGCAGGCCGTCGGCCCAGCGCACCCGACCGGCGCGGTGATGGCCGAGCGCCCCCGCGGCCGCGGTGAGACCGACGACGACGAGCGAGCCGGTGGTCGCGGCGAGGACGTCCTGGCCGAAGCCGTAGACCAGCACCGGCACGGCGATGATCGAGCCGCCACCGCCGAGCATGCCGACCGCGAGCCCGATGACCAGGCCGAGCGGGACCGCCAGGAGGGCCGCGAGCTCGGGGCTCACCGGCGCGGCCGCGACGGCACGCTCATGCGCCGGCGCCCGCCTCGACCAGCTCGAGTCCGGCTGCCCGGGCGGAGCGCACGAAGTCGTCGTCCACGTGCACGACGTGACGGCCCCGGGCAGCCAGGATCGAGGCGGCGAACGAGGCGCGGTACCCGGCGGCGCAGTGCACCCAGACCTCACCGGCGGGCACCTCGTCGATCCGGGCGAGGAGCTCGTGCAGCGGGATGAGCACGGCCCCGGCGATCCGCCCGACCGCGACCTCCGAGACCCGGCGGACGTCGAGCACGGTGACCGGCCGGTGGTGGCGGACCTGCGCGAGGTCGGCGAAGGTCGCCCGCTCGATGCGGGCGAGCGGCTCGTCGGTCCAGTCCTCGGGCCGGCCGGTCGCGGCGGCCGCCGGCCGGTCGATCCCGATCCGCACCAGCTCGCGCTGCGCCTCGGCGACCTGCTCCGGGGTCGCCCCGAGCAGCGTGACCGGGGTGCCCCACGGGAGCAGCCAGCCCAGGTAGGTCGAGAACTGCCCGTCGAGGCCGACGTTGTAGGAGCCGCGCACGTGCCCGGCCGCGAAGGTCGTCCGGGTGCGCAGGTCGACCAGCCACTCGCCGGCCTCGAGCCGGCGCCGCAGCTCGACGGGGTCCGCCGTGCTCGGCGGGCTCAGGTCCGGCGCGGACGGGCCGGCGGCGTTGGCCGGGCCCATGTGGGCGTAGTAGGCGGGGAACGCGTCGAGCCCGGCGAGGATCTCCGCGACGTAGTCCTCCTCGTCGTGGGTGAGCGCGGGGTTGGCCAGGCGCTCGGCGCCGATCGTCGACCCGGTCGCGCCGGCCGTCGTCGCGGTCGCCGAGCAGAAGCTGCCGAACCCGTGGGTGGGCAGGACGGAGGTCGCGTCGGGCAGCGTGCCGGCGAGCTTGCGGGCGGAGGCGAACTGGTGGTGGGCGAGCTCGTGCGCGTGGTCGTGGCCGAGGAGGTCGGGCCGGCCGGTCGAGCCGTAGAGCAGGGAGCCGCCGGTGAACACGACCGGTGTGCCGCCCTCGGCGTCTTCGAGCACGTAGGCGAGGTGGGTGAACGTGTGGCCCGGGGTGCTCACGGCGCGGATGGTCATCGTCGGGCTGATCCGCACGAGGTCGCCGTCGTGGATCCCCACGTGGTCGAAGCCGACGTGGTCGTCCGCGTTGACGTAGTAGGCGGCACCCGTCGCCCGGGCCAGGGCGAGCCCACCGGTGACGTAGTCGTTGTGGATGTGGGTCTCGAGGACGTGCGTGATGCGCACCCCGGCCTCCTGCGCCAGGTCGAGCACCCGGTCGATGTCACGCTGGGGGTCGACGACGACGGCGACCTCGCCGTCGTGGGCGAGGTAGCTGCGGTCGCCGAGGGACGGGGTCTGAAGGGTCAGGATCGTGATGGGCACGGGTCTCCTCGTGGCTGCTCGGATCTCGGTTCGGTCCCGCGCGCTCAGGCCCAGGCGCGCGGGCCGCGGACGACGGGGCGGCCGGCGGCGGCCCAGGCGGAGGTGCCGCCCTGGACCGACTGCGCGTCGAACCCCGCACCGGC
Organism: uncultured Actinomycetota bacterium; assembly: GCA_963724505.1. Classification (GTDB taxonomy): domain Bacteria; phylum Actinomycetota; class Actinomycetes; order Actinomycetales; family Cellulomonadaceae; genus Actinotalea. The sequence continues at coordinate 393,070 of CAVRUY010000007.1, read as the reverse complement.
CAGCGCCCTGGCGGCCGTGAGGCTGCGGTTCCCGGTCGCGCAGATGACGTACACCCGCGCGGTCCGGTCGAGCTGCTCGGCACCGGCGGCGAGGGTCCCCAACGGGACCAGCTGCGCACCCGGCACGTGCCCGGCGGCGTACTCGTGCGGCTCACGCACGTCGATCACCACGGCGCCGGCGGCGTGCGCGGCGGCGAATCCCTGCTGGTCGATCTCGATTTTCACGCTCTCTGCCTCCTTTATACCCCTGGGGGTATGTGGTGCAGCCTAGAACCACGAGGGCCCGCTCCGCATTCCGAGGGGCGGGGACCCGCGTCTCAGCCCCTCGAGCCGGCCAGGCGCTCGAACAGCTCCACGTAGTCGTCCACCATCCGGTCGGCGGAGAAGCGGGCGATCGCATCCGATCGGCAGGCCGAGCGGTCGAGCCCACGAGCCGCGCCGGCAGCGGCGACCGCGCCGGCCACGTCGGTGACGAGGTAGCCGGAGACTCCCGGCCGGATGAGCTCAGGCATGGAGCCACGCGGGTGGGCGATCACGGGCGTCCCGGCGACCAGCGACTCGGCCACCGAGAGCCCGAAGGGCTCGTCGAAGTCGATGAGGTGGAGCAGGGCGATCGCGCCGCCGAGCAGCGCGTCGCGCTCGACCGGGCCGACCGGCCCCCGGTACGTGACGGCCCGCCCGTCGACATGCGGTGCGACCTGCGCCCGGAAGTACTCCTCGTCGTGGACCACGCCGGCGATGACCAGCGGCAGTCCGGCCAGGCGGGCCACCTCGATGGCCGTCGCCGTGCCCTTGTCGGGGTGGATCCGGCCGAGGAACAGCAGGTAGCCACCGCCACCGGCGCCAGGGCTGAACTGCCCGACCTCGATCCCGTGGTGGATCGTGGCGTCGTAGGTGAGGTCCGGGTGCCGGTCCGCATCGCTGATCGCCACGTAGTGCGCGACGTCGTCGTACGCGCGGTAGACGGGCACGATCCGCTCGGAGGAGAAGCCGTGGATCGTGGTCACGACGGGGGTCCGCACGAGGCGGCTGAAGACGAGCGGCAGGAAGTCGAACTGGTTGGAGATGAGGTCGAACTCCGCAGCCCGCTCGAAGACCGCGGCGATGTGCAGCGCCTCGAGCACCTTGGCGTCGAGGCTCCGGTCCTCCTCGTACCCCGCGGGCGCCTCGGCGTGCAGACGCGCCGAGGTGAGCGAGTCCGCGGTGGCGAACAGGACGACGTCGTGCCCTCGCGCGACGAGCCCCTCGGTGAGCGTGGACGCGACCTGCTCCCACGGCCCGTAGCCGCGCGGCGGGACGCGATGGGCGATCGAGGCGAGCACGGCAACCCTGACGGGGACCTCCCGGTGTCGGTACGACCGTACGCCCGATCCCCGCGCGGGCAGCCCTGCTAGTCTTCGGGGGCGAATCGATGAGGACCCGGGCACACCCGGCCATCCGGCACCGCAGTCCGCCCGCCTTCCGTCGGCGCCTGGACGCGGTCACCTTCTCTCCGTGAACGGCAGCACTCTCGCTGCGACCAGGCAACCGGAAGAAGGCCTCATGGCCGTCCGTCTCGGATTCCTCTCCACCTATCCCTCCACCCAGTGCGGCATCGCGACGTTCTGCGAGGCCCTCGCCACGCAGCTGCTCGCCGACGGCGCGGACGTCGGCGTGGTCCGCCTCGTCGACGCCCCGATGGGCGAACGGGCCGCCGTGGTGCACGAGTGGGTCACCAGCAGCCCGTCCGGCGCACAGGGCGCGGCCGAGGTGCTCGACACCTACGACATCGCGGTGGTCCAGCACGAGTACGGCATCTTCGGCGGGCCCGACGGCGTGGACGTGCTCGAGCTCGTCGCTCGGCTGCACATCCCGGTCGTGTCCGTGCTGCACACCGTCCTGACCACGCCCACCCCGCAGCAGCACCACGTGCTGGCCCGGCTGCTGGACCACTCGGCCGCCGTGGTCACCATGACCACGACAGCCCGTGACCGGCTCATCGCCGGCTGGGACGTCGACCCGTCCCTGGTCTCCGTCATCCCGCACGGCGCGGCCGACAACCGCCCGCCTGCGCCGGACCCGCTCGACGAGGCCGTCGCGACCTCGACCTCCCGCCCGACGGTCCTGACCTGGGGCCTGCTCTCCCAGGGCAAGGGCATCGAGTGGGCCCTGCTCGCCCTCGCCGAGCTGCGCGGGCGGGCCGACCTGCCGCTGTACCGGGTCGTCGGCCAGACCCACCCGCGCGTGCGGGAGAACGAGGGCGAGGTGTACCGCGAGCGGCTCATCGCGCTGACCCACGACCTCGGGCTGACGGACTCCGTCAGCTTCGACGCGCGGTACCTGTCCGGGCCGGAGCTCCGCGACGTCGTCCGTGCGGCCGACGTCGTCCTGCTCCCGTACGACTCCCTCGAGCAGGTCACCTCGGGCGTGCTCACCGAGGCGGTGGCCGCGGGCAAGCCGGTGATCTCGACGAGCTTCCCGCACGCCGTCGAGCTGCTCTCGGGCGGCGCAGGGGTCCTCGTGCCGCAGCGCGACCCGGACGCCCTCGCCGACGCGCTCGAGCTGGTCCTGACCGGGGAGGGTGTCGCGCCGACGATGGCCGCGGTGGCGCGCGGGATCGCACCGTCGCTGCTGTGGCCCGCGGTGTCCCAGCGGTACCTCGACCTCGCGATGTCGCTTCAGGGCGCTGCGATCACCGCCGGCGTCTGATGGGCGAGCAGCCGTACGCGCACCTGGCACGGCTCACCACGCCGACGGGGCTCTACGAGCACGCCCGGGGCACCACTCCTCGCCCCGAGCACGGCATGTGTGTCGACGACGTGGCCAGGGCGCTCGTGGTCACGTCGCGGGAAGCCGAGCCGACGCCGGTGGTCACCTCGATGTCACGCACCTACCTCGCCTTCCTGCTCGAGGCGCTGAGCCCGGACGGCCGGATGCACAACCGGCACGACGGCGTGGCCCGGTGGCTCGACGAGCCGTCGACCGACGACCACTGGGGCCGGGCACTCTGGGCCTTCGGAACGGCAGCGGCGCGCTCCCCCGACCCCGGGATCGCAGCCGGTGCGCGGCGCGGCGCCCAGCAGGCGCTGCGCGCCCGGTCGACGCATCCCCGGACGATGGCCTACGCCGCCCTCGGCGCAGTCGAGCTCCTGCGGGTCGTGCCGACCGATCTCGCGGCGCGCCGGCTTCTGCACGACGCCCGCCTGGTCCTGCCGACGACGACCGCCGCGGGGCCGTGGGCGTGGCCCGCCGAACGGCTCACGTACGCCAACGCCGTCCTTCCCGAGGCCATGATCGCGGTCGGACGTGCCCTCTTCGACGAGGAGATGCGGCGCGACGGTCTGCGGCTCCTGGCCTGGCTGGAGGACGAGCAGACGGTGGACGGCCACCTGTCCGTGGTACCCGCCGGCGGACGACGCCGAGGCGAGCGCGGGCCCGCGTTCGACCAGCAACCCATCGAGGTCTCCGCCCTCGCCGAGGCCGCTCACACCGCCCTCGCCGCGACCGGGGACCCGCGGTGGTCCGAGCTGCTCGCTCGGTGCGTGGCCTGGTTCGAGGGCGAGAACGACGGCCACCTGCCGCTGCGGGACGCCGCCACCGGGGGTGGTTACGACGGCCTCGAGGACGGGTCGGTCAACCAGAACCAAGGTGCCGAGTCCACGCTCGCCTGGCTGGCCACGAGCCAGCTCGCCGACAGGTCCGCCAGGATCGCCGCCTCGTGACCCGGGACCCCTCCTGGGTCCGCCGAACCGAGCACGTCCTGGAGCCCGACCCGGCGCGCGTCGTGAGCAGGCTCTTCCTGCCCGGCCAGGAGGTGTCGGCCCCGGGCGGCTCGCGGTCCTCGGGTGTGCTCGACCGCGTGCTGGCGCTGTCCGACCGGCAGGTCGACGACGAGATCGCGAGCCTCGCCGCGGCCTTCGGCCACCGTCACCGCGACCTGGAGGCGACGTGGCGGCGCCACTTCGGGCTCGTCCAGCACCGCCTGGCGACCAGCGCGGGCATCTCTGAGCAGCGCCGCCTGCTGATCGGCGCCTACTTCACCCAGGAGTTCGCGATCGAGGGTGCCGCGCTGCTCAACCCGTCCATGGTGCCCCACCCCGACCAGAGCGGTCTGCCGACCGGCTCGACGCGGTTCGTGATGACCCTGCGGGCCATCGGGGAGGGGCACCTGTCGAGCGTCGAGCTCCGCTCCGGCGTGATCGACGCCGCTGACCGCGTGACGCTCGACGACCCGCCCCGCGTGTCCGCGCAGGCCGAGCCCCAGGACGCGGGATTCTCCCGCACGTCGTTCGCCCACCAGCTCCAGGGCATCGGAGACGGGGCCGGCGACCAGGCCGACGCCGACTTCGTCCTCGCCTGCCTCCCGCTCGAGTTCACATCCGCCGACCTGCACCGGGCCTTCGCGCTCCTCGAGGAGCAGCGGCTCACGCGCGGCGCCACCGGGTACACCGTCGAGCGGTTCGGCCGGATCGTCGAGAGCACCTACTCGGTCGCGTTCCCGGCCGGCTCCGCGCTCCAGGAGCGCGTGCTGATGCCGCGAGCGCCCTGCGAGAGCAACGGGATGGAAGACGCGCGGATGGTGCGATTCGTCGGGCCGGACGGCGCCGTCGGGTACCTGGGCACGTACACGGCCTACGACGGGCACGACATCTCCATCCAGCTGCTCCGCACGCCCGACTTCGGCACGTTCTCCGCCACTCCCCTCAGCGGCCCCGGGGCGAGGAACAAGGGCCTCGCCCTGTTCCCCCGTCAGGTCGGCGGACGCTACGTCGCCCTGTCGCGCGCCGACCGCGAGAGCAACGCGGTCACCACCTCGGCCGACCTCCTGCACTGGGTCCGCCCGGAGCGGATCCAGGCACCCGCCCGGCCCTGGGAGATCGTCCAGCTCGGCAACTGCGGGCCCCCGCTCGAGACCGAGCGCGGCTGGCTCGTCCTGACCCACGGCGTCGGGCCGATGCGGACCTACAGCATCGGCGCGCTGCTCCTCGACCTCGACGACCCGACCCGCGTCGTGGGGTGCCTCGACGAGCCGTTCCTCACGCCCACCGACGACGAGCGGTCGGGGTACGTGCCCAACGTCGTCTACTCCTGCGGTGCGATGCTGCACGGCCGGACGATCGTGCTGCCGTACGGCTGCAGCGACTCCAGGACGCGCCTCGCCCTGGTCGACCTCGACGCCCTGCTCGACGCCTTCCGCCCGCGGTGAGCGCGGAACGGGCATCGCTGTCACCCGTTCGGCGGGGAGCTGTCACGACGACGGGTGGGAGTCCGGGCGCCACCTCAGCCCCGGGCGCGCAGCACCCGGTCGATGACCGCGTCGAGGTTCGGTGGCTCCGTACCGAGCTCGGCGATGACGGCCGCACGGACCGCGCCGCGCAGGTCCGCCGTGCTCGCGGCGATCACGGCCGGCACCGCGGCCGGCGGTGCGGCGGTCGAGCGACCGGGTTGGCCGCCCCGCTCCACCACGACACCCAGGTCGCGTGCCCGTTGCGCGGCCTCGTGCGTGAGCACGTCCCGGCCGGTCAACCGGATCGGGTGCCCGGCGGCGTGCGCGTCCTCGACGTCGTGCCGGGTCAGGAATCGGCGCCGCTCGAACCGGCGCTCAGTCGCGTCCATCGATGCCCTCCAGCGCTGCCACGGCCGCGTCCCGCGCGGCGAGGATGTCGGACTCGGTCCCGGCCATCCACAGCCGCCCGAAGACGCCGACCGAGGCCACGTGCATGAGGTTGACCGGTGCGGCCTTCTCCGCCTCGTTGGCCGCCAGGTTGATGTAGGCGGCGGGCGTGCACTCCAGCACGAGCATCGTCTGGCCGGCGACGAGCATCATGCCGCGGGTGAACCGGTTGAGGAGCTGGGACTGGTACGGGCTGACGTTCGTGATGACCTGCATCGAGGCGATCTGCGGACGCTTGCGGTCGGCCGGCACCAGGTCGAGCTCGCGGAGCACGGCGTCGCCCGCCTGGAGCACCTCGGCCTGGGACTCCGAGTGCAGCTCGAACATGCCGAACTGGCGCTCGACGATCTGTGCGCCCGGACGCGCCTGGGTGGCCTTGACCGCCACGTCGACCACCCGGAAGACGTGGTTGCCCGGTGCCATCTCGACGTACAGCGCCGCCATCCCCTCGACCGGCAGGTCGCCCTGGGTCACCGTCCCGACGAACGAGGCGTACTGGGGCTGCATCCGGTCGAGGTAGCAGTAGGCGCGGAGCTCGAAGTCATCGGCCACGGTGGCACATCTCCTTGATCATCAGGGCTTGCCCTGGTAGCGGTACCCCGCCGTGGTCGGCAGCACGGGTGCGCTGCGCGCGATGCCGAGCGGGGTGACGAACAACGGGTCGACCGGGACCACGGCGTCCAGGCCGGCGGCCTCGGAGACCACGTCGGCGAACCCCGGGAACGACGCCGTCCCTCCGACGAGGTGGACCGTCCCCACCGGCCAGCCGCGGGTGCTCGTCCGGACGATCGACGCGACCTTCTCCATCACCGGCCGCACGAGCGGGAAGAGCCGCTGCTGCTGGGCCGGGTCCTTCTTGAGCGCCTCGGCCTCGTCGAACGAGATCCCGAGCGCTCCGGCGATGACGAGGGTGAAGTGGGTCCCCCCGGTGGCCTCGTCGGCGGTGTGCACCACCGCACCGTCGGCGACGACGGCGACCCCGGTGGTCCCGCCGCCGATGTCGACGACCACGCCGTCGCGCAGGCCGAGCACCTCGTTGGCGGCGCTGGGCTCGTCGACCAGGCCGCTGCACTCGATCCCGACCGCCTCGATGACGTTGCGCACCGCGCGGACCTCGCTGAGCGGCACCCCGGGCGGGTAGGCACCGTGCGCGGCGGGGATCGCCACGCCGAGCCGGCCCTCGACGTCCTTGCGCAGGCGGTCGAGCACGTCGACGGCGCCGACGAAGTCGGTGACCACGCCGTCGCGGACCACGTCCGCGAACTCGTAGGCCGCGGCGAGCGGTCGGTCGTGCTCGTCGAGCACGACGAGCACCGTGTAGGCGGTGCCGAGGTCCACGCCGGCCCGCACGGCCGTCGGCGGCTCGGTCAACGGACCGGCCCGCAGGGAGGCCGCGAAGGCTCCCATCACCTCGGTCAGTCCGGCTGCGACGACGCTCATCCGCCACCCGACCAGTCCGCGGGGTAGGTCACGTAGAGGAAGCGCGCCCACGACGGGGTGCCGAACGTGATCCGCGACCCCTTCGGCACGGCGATCACGTCGCCCGGGTGGCCGACGACCAGCTGGTCGTCGGTGCGGATGTGCAGCTCTCCCTCGATGACGTACTCCACCTCGTCGTAGTCCAGCGTCCACGGGAAGCTGCCCTCCCGCAGGCTCATCACCCCGGCCGCCATCGGCATCCCGTGCTCGGCGGTCACCACGTCGAGCAGCCGCACGTCCATCTGCGGCCGATGGATCTCGGCCGGGAACGGCTCGAGCCCGATGCGGTCGACGCCCGCCACGTGCCGCAGCCGTGGCGCCCGGCCCTCGCCGGGCCCGGCGGACGGCCCGCTGCCAGTCACCTGCCCCGACCCGCCGCCCGCGTCGTCCGACGCTCGGACGACGACCCGCAGACCCTTCTCACCCGCGACGTCGCGAGCGAGCGGTGTGAGCCGGTCCCCGGGCGCGACGACGAGCTCCGTCGCGCCCGTGCGGGCGTGGCGGAGCACGTCGTCAGCGGTCAGGACCCTGCGGCTCACGGTGTCAGCGGGCGGACGTCAGCGGTCAGGCCGGCGGGTTCTGCGCGGGCAGGATGAACTCGACGTCCCCGTGCGGCCGCGGGATCACGTGCACCGAGACCAGGTCGCCGACGCGCTGGGCGGCCGCGGCACCGGCGTCGGTCGCGGCCTTGACCGCTCCCACGTCGCCACGGACCATCACGGTCACGTACCCGCCGCCGATCTGCTCCTTGCCGATCAGCGTGACGTTGGCCGCCTTGACCATGGCGTCCGCCGCCTCGATCGCACCGACCAGGCCACGCGTCTCGATCATGCCGAGGGCGATCATCTGGGGATTTGCCATTGGAGTGGTCCTCTCACTGTTGGTCTGCCGCTGGGTTCGTGCTGCCTGCCGGTCGGGTGCTGCGGGTCCGTCTCGTGCGGTCGGCGGTCCGGGCGCCGCTCCGACGCCGGGCGGTTCGCTCCCGCCGCCGGGCGGAGGTCGGGAGGACCGGGCGGCGCTCATCGGGTACCGCCGAGCTGGGCGATGACCCGGGCGACGATCCGGTCGACCGCATCGTCGGCGCCGTTCGCACCACCGGCCCCCGGGCCGGCCGCACCACGACCGGGCTCGTCGACGTGCCGCGGTGCGCCCTGCACGTCGGGGGCGTGCGTGTAGGCCTCGCGCGGCGGCTCGGCGACCGGGTAGGCCAGTCGCTTGATGTTGAGCAGGTGGGTGACCGTGATGTTGTCGCTGACCACCGCGCCGCCGATGCCACCCGGTGCAAGGGTCATCGCCGGCATCACGCCGGTCGTGGCACCGATGGCGCCGAGCGTTCCCCACGAGTTCACGACGATCCGGAAGGCCGGCTTCTGCAGGCCGAACTCCAGGATGACGTCGTCGTCGGTGGCGTGGATGACGAGCGAGTGGCCGTCTCCGCCGTACTTGAGCAGCTCGATGGACCGGTCGCAGCCCGCCTGCCAGCCGTCCTCGACGTACCAGCCGAGGACCGTCGTGAGCTTCTCCGCCGAGAGCGGCTCCTGGCGCCCGACGCCGGTGAGGGTCGCGACGAGCACGCGGGCCGAGGCAGGCACGCTGATCCCGGCCAGTGCGGCCAGCTGCTGCGGCGTCTTGCCCACGGCCTTGGGGTTCATCCCGCCGCCCGGCAGGAAGAGGGTGCGCTCGAGCGCCGCCTTGGCCGGGTCGTCGACCCAGTGGGCCCCGAGTCGCTGCATCTCCGCCTTCAACGCGCTGGCGATCGGCGCGTCCGCGACGACCGACTGCTCGGAGGCGCAGATCGTCGAGCAGTCGAAGGACTTGGAGTTCACCAGGCACTCGGCGGCGTGCGCGATGTCGGCCGAACGGTCGACGTAGGCCGGCACGTTCCCCGGGCCGACCCCCAGTGCGGGCTTTCCGGTGCTGTGCGCGGCCCGGACCATCGGGGTGCCGCCGGTGGCGAGGATCATCGACGTCGCATAGTGCTTCATCAGCTCGGTGGTGCCCTGGACGCTGACCTCCTGCATGCACGCGACCAGGCCGCGCGGCATCCCGGCGCGTTCGCCCGCCTCTGCCATGAGCCGGACGGCCTCGTAGGTCGCACCCTTGGCGGCCGGGTGCGGGGCGATGATGCACCCGTTGCGGGCCTTGACCGAGATGAGCACCTTGTAGACGGCGGTGGAGTTGGGGTTCGTCGAGGGGCACAGCCCGACGATGACGCCGACCGGCCAGCCGATCTCGACGACCCGCTTCTGCTCGTCGCGCCGCAGCACCCCGACCGTGCGGATGTCCTTGATCGACTCCCAGACGGTCCGAGCGGCGAACTCGATCTTGATCTTCTTGTGCGCGGTGACCCCGTAGCCGCTCTCCTCGTGCGCCATCTGGGCCAGCCGGCCGGACTCGCTCATGACGGCGTCCACCATCGCCTTGCAGATCCGGTCCACCTCGGCCTGCGAGGCAGTGGCGAAGCTGCGTTGTGCAGTGCGACAGGCGACCGCAAGACGTCGGGCCTCCTGGATCGATCGCAGGTCGGCGTCGTACTCCTCGGCCATCGTCACACCTCCCTCGGCTGGGCAGCGATCTCCAGCACCGCTGCCCGGAACGCCGCGCTCGCCGCGACACAGGCGCTCTGCTCACCGACGAGGTAGCCGCCGGAGAAGTTGGTCTCGGACGGCGGCGCGAACCAGACCGCCACGTCCACCTCGGCGACCTTGAGCGCAGCGTCCAGTGCGAACGTCGCCTCGAGCGGCGGGGCGATGAGATAGGCCATCGAGGTGCCGACCGGAACCCCACCCTCCTTGCTCAGGAAGGTGCCGACCCGAGCGATCGGGTGGGCGAAGAAGGCAAGGTCGCCGGCCTCGTCGGCTGCCTCGAACCACGCCTTCTCGGTCGCGTAGGCGACGCAGGCGGCGAGCCCCGCCCGCGCCTCCGCCGGGTCCGGAGCGGCGAGCATCCCGATGATCTCCCCCGACAGCGGGCCGGAGGCATGCGCCGACCCGGCGTAGAAGCTGTGCGCGTAGACGACCTCGACATCGGCCATCTTCGTGGCCTCGTCCAGCGAGACGTAGAGGCAGTCGTCGATGTCGCAGGTCACCAGGGCGAGGCTCCGCTGGTCGTCGCGCAACCCGAGCTTGGCAGCGAGGGCGCGGTCGACGTTGGGGATCACCCTGGTCGCGAGGATGGTCGGTCTGATCGGGTCCAGGACGGCCATCATCGGCTCCCGCTCTGCATGAGGCGTAGCTCGACGCCGCTGGCGTGGTGCTGCAGGACTGTCTTGACGTGCTCGACGGCGAAGGCCCCGGCCTCGAGCGGGTTCGTGCCACCGTTGGGCGTGATCATGCAGATCACGTCGCGGTGCGCGTCGGTCTTGCCGGCGGTCGGCTGGTAGCCGGAGTAGACGCTCAGGGCGTCGGCGACGCCGAGCCCGGGACGCTCGCCGATGAGCAGCAGCACCACGTCGGCGTGCACGATGTCGTTGATGTCGTTCATCACCCCGACCCGGCAGTACCGGACGAAGAACGGCGTGCCGACGCTCACCCCGGCCGCCGTGAGTCCCTGCACGATCACCGGGTAGATCTGCGGGACGTTGTTCGTCACCGCCGCGGCGGACAGCCCGTCACCCACGACGATCTGGACCTGCGGCTTGGCGGCGCACCGCTCGGCGACCGTCTTCCGCGCCTCGTCGGACAGCAGCCGACCGAGGTCCGGCCGCAGCAGGAACTCGTCCTGGTCGGTCACCCGGGTCTGCACCGTGAACATGCCCAGCTCGTCGAGCATCGCCTGCGGCACGTCCCCGAAGATCGCGTCCTGGGTGACCGCGTGGTCGGCGGAGAACAGCAGAGCGGTCGAGGTGCGGGGGCGCGGGCCCGCCCGGCCCACCGCGAGCCGCGCCGCGGTGGTCGAGGCGAGGTTCGCCAGGCCGGCCGGGTTGGCCGGATGGACGACGCCGAGGCGGTGACGCTCGGCCGGAGCGGTCGGGTCGGGCACGTCGATGTCGCCGCCCGCCGTGCGGGCCGGCCCTGCGCTCGCCGCAGGAGCCGCGGCGGCGGGCGCGGGGACCGCCGGGGGCGGGGACGGCGCGGCCGGGGGCGGGGGCGCCGGAGCGGCGGCAGGCGGGCCGGCGGGTGCCGACGGCGCCGGTGCCCCGGCCCCGCGCCGCAGCTCGGCGAGGACCTGCGAGACGACCTCGCGGACCTCCGCAGCGGTGACGCTCATCATGGCCTCCTCACCGGCTCAGGAAGAAGGACGCGTCGCCGGCCTTCTCGGTCAGGCGGCCGTCCTTCAGGAGGCCGAGGTTCTCCATCCACGCCTCGAACTCCGGCAGGGGCCGGAGCTTGAGCAGCTGGCGCAGGCTGGGCGCGTCGTGGAAGCTCGAGCTCTGATAGCTGAGCATCGAGTCGTCGCCCATCGGGATGCCCATGATGTAGTTGACGCCGGCCGCGCCCAGCAGCACGGCCAGGTTCTCCAGCTCGTTCTGGTCCGACCTCGCGTGGTTGGTGTAGCAGACGTCGGCGCCCATCGAGATCCCGGTGAGCTTGCCCATGAAGTGGTCCTCGAGCCCCGCCCGGGTGATCTGCTTGGCGTCGTAGAGGTACTCCGGCCCGATGAAGCCGACGACCGTGTTGAGCTGGAACGGGTCGTAGCGCTTGGCCAGGCCGTAGCAGCGCGCCTCCATCACCACCTGGTCCGAGCCGTGGTGGGCGTCGGCGGAGAGCTCGGCACCCTGGCCCGTCTCGAAGTACATGTAGTTCGGCCCCGTCGCCACGGAGTAGCGCTGGGCCAGGGCATAGGCCTCGTCGAGCATCGCGACATCGATGCCGAAGGACTCGTTGCCCTTCTGGGACCCGGCGAGGCTCTGGAAGACCAGTCCGAGCGGCGCCCCCTTGCGCATCGCCTCCATCTGCGTGGACACGTGGGCCAGCACGCAGTTCTGGGTCGGGATCTCCCAGCGCTGGATCACCTCGTAGGTCATCTCCAGCAGGCGCGCGACGCTGCCGAGCGAGTCGTCCGAGGGGTTGATCCCGATCACGCTGTCGCCCGAGCCGAAGCTGAGCCCGTCGTAGATCGCGGCCCGGATGCCCTCGACGGAGTCGGTCTGGTTGTTCGGCTGGAGCCGCGACCCGAGGGTGCCGGGCAGGCCGATCGTGTTCGTCGCGTGCTTGACCACCCGGATCTTGCTGGCCGCGAGCATGAGGTCGAGGTTCGACATCACCTTGGTGACGGCCGCGACCATCTCCGCGGTGAGGCCGTTGCTCAGCCGACGGATCATGTCCCCCGTGGTGGTGTCCGCGAGCAGCCACTCGCGCAGCTCACCGACCGCCATGCCCTTGATCTCGCCGTAGGCCGCCTCGTTGACCCCGTCGTCGATGACCCGGGTGACCTCGTCCTCCTCGTACGGGACGGCGGGGTTGGCCCGCAGGGTCTCCATCGTGACCTCGGCCAGCACGAACCGGGCAGCGACGCGCTCCGCCGCGCTCTGCGCGGCGATCCCGGCGAGGTGGTCGCCGGACTTGTCCTCGTTGGCCTTGGCCAGGAGCTCCTTGATGTCGCGGAACTCGTACCGATGGCCGAAGAGCGTGGTAGCTAGCTGCACGGGCGCTCGCCCCCTCGCTGGTTGCGTGGCTCAGTCATAGAACACCAACGTCTTGATCGAGAGCGGGACGGCCCGGCCGTCCAGGACCGGCAGCCCGATGTCGATGAAGTCGCCCTCGCCGAGGCCGACCTGGTCGATCGCGATGAGCGGCAGACCGGGCCGGGTGCTCTGCAGCGTCTGGCCGAGCACCTGCGCGTAGTCCTGCTGCAGGACGAGCACCAGCGGCCGAGCCCGGTCACCCGCGTCGTGGTAGGCGACGATCTCGGCCGCGACCGCCTGCAGGGCCGGGTAGCCGAGCTCCCCCGGCAGGTCGACGACGATCGCCGCCTCGGCGTGCTCGTCGAGGTCCCACCGGCTCAGCGCGTCCCGGACCGCGTCGGCGAACGCCGGTCCGCCGCCTCGGCCCGGCATCGCGGGACGCAGCACGGGCAGGTTCCGCAGCGGGAGCAGGGCGCGGTCGACCCAGATCGTCGACCCGCTGAGGGTCACCGTCTGCCCGGCGGCTCCGAGGACGGTCGCCCGGAGCGTCTCGGGAGGACGGCGCACGGTCATCTCGGCGAGCCGCGCGTTGCGGTGCAGGCTGTCGGCCAGGAGCGGTCCGACGTCGCCGTAGCGCGCGACCTCGGCCATCGTCGAGGCGGGCTCGCGGTCGTAGTAGCAGGCGGCGATCCCGCCGGTGAGGAAGACCGACGTCGACGCGGCGGTGTCGGCCAACGGGGGCGTGAGCTGCACACCCCGGCCCACCGTGGCGGCCCGCCCGGTTGCCAGGTCGACCACCATCTCCGCCATCACGTCGCAGAAGGCCCGCAGCTGGTCGAGGGTCGCCCGGGCGCCGACGGTCAGGCCGAGGCCGAGCTCGGCGATGATCGAGCGTCCGGGAGGCGCGATCTTCAGCACGGTCCCCGCAGCATCGATCTCCACCTGCCTGCCGCCGACGGCGATCGCGGAGGAGCCGAGGTGGCGCCCCATGGAGAAGACCGCGGCGTTGGAGGTGCCGCCGCCGATGTCGATGCTGGTGACCTGCTCGTAGTGGTCGGTCGACCAGCGGGCCGCTCCCGAGCCGCGTCCGGCGATCTGCGACTCGGCGTTCGGCCCCGCGATGGTGACGACGAAGTCGCCTGCCGCGGCCGAGAGGGCCGCGAGGATCGCCTCGGCGTTCTTGGTCCGGGCGGTCTCCCCCGTGATGATCACCGCACCGGTCTCGATGCTGCCGGGAGCGATGCCCGCCGCCCGGAACTCGGCGGTGACCAGGGCGGCGAGCGCCTCGGCGTCGACCTCGTCCGGGGCGGACAGCGGCGTGAGGTGGACCCCGCCCTGATGCACGATGTCCTTCTCGTCGACCTGGATCCGGGGGACCTGCCCGGGCCGGGCGACGTCGTGCAGCACCAGGCGCGAGAACACGACCTGCGTGGTCGTGGTCCCGACGTCGATGCCGACGCTGAGGACTTCGCGCTGGGCGAGGGGCATGGGGTCGGTCAGCTCTTACGGAACGTCACGGCGCCGTCGACCTCGAGCGAGTCGAGGATGCCCATGATCACCGCGTCCACCGGCTGGCCCGACGTGGTCCCCGCCTGGCGGGCCGCGCTCCCCTCGCTCACCATCACGAGCTCGCCGCTCCCGGCGCCGACGACGTCGACCGCGACGAAGACCGGACCGACGAGCTCGTCCTTCTCGTCCGCCTCACGGACCAGCAGGAGCTTGTGCCCGATCAGGCTCGGGTCCTTGACGGTCGAGACCGCCGAACCGACGACCCTGGCGATGCGCATGGCGACCTCCGTTGTGTGTCCGCCGCCGCCCGAGCGGCGGCGGACCGATTCGTCCGCTCTCGGGAGCCTGGGGTCCGTGCCGCCTCAGTGCAGCTCGGACTCCGCGGCCTCGATGAGCTCGAACTCCTCCTCCGGGGCGCTCGCCACGATGTGGTGCCGGCTGTACAGACCGAAGTAGGCGATCGCCACGACGTACACGCCGGCCGAGATGGCCAGCACGCGGGTGTCGACGAGGAACCCGGCGACCAGGGCGGCCACCGCCAGCACGAGGGCGATGCCCGTGGTCACGATGCCACCGGGCGTCCGGTACGGACGCTCGAGGTTGGGCTCCTTGAACCGCAGGATGATGTGCGAGGCCGTCATCATGATGTAGGAGACCGTGGCCCCGAAGACGGCGACGAGGATGAGCAGGTCGCCCTGGTTGAGGACGGCCATGATGAAGCCGATGATCCCGGGGACGATGAGCGCCAGGGTCGGGGTCTTGCGCGATCCGGTGACCGACAGGATGCGCGGCAGGTAGCCGGCGCGCGAGAGCGCGAAGGTCTGCCGCGAGTAGGCGTAGATGATCGAGAAGAAGCTCGCGATCAGGCCGAGCAGGCCGACGACGTTGATGAAGGCCGACACACCGGTCCGGCCGTCGTAGGCGAGCGGGGCCTCGAGCGCCTCGACGAGCGGGTTGCCCGACTCCTTGAGGAAGTCCGAGCCCGCCGCTCCGGGGGCCACCACGAGGATCATCCCGGCGAACAGGATGAGGGCGAGCATCGCGCCGATGATCCCGCGGGGCATGTCCTTGGCGGGGTTCTTCGACTCCTCGGCGGCGAGTGGGACGCCCTCGACGGCGAGGAAGAACCAGATGGCGTAGGGGATCGCCGCCCAGATGCCGATGAATCCGAACGGGAGGAACGCGCTCGCGCCGGCCGCGGTGGTGTCGACGGGGATGTTGTTGAGGTTCGAGGGGTCGAACTGCGGGATCGCCGCGACCACGAAGACGATGAGGGCGGCGACCGCGACGGCCGTGATGGCGAACATCAGCTTGAGCGCCTCACCGACGCCCCACAGGTGCAGGCCGACGAAGACTGCGTAGAAGAACAGGTAGACGACCCAGCCGTCGAGCCCGACGAGCGAGTTGACGTAGGCGCCGATGAAGTTCGCGATCGCCGCTGGGGCGATCGCGTACTCGATGAGGATCGCGGTGCCGGTGAGGAAGCCGCCCCACGGGCCCATCGCACGGCGGGCGAACGCGTAGCCGCCACCGGTCGTCGAGATGGTCGAGGAGAGCTCGGCGAGGCCGAAGACCATGAACAGGTACATCGTCGCCATGAGGATGGTCGCGATGAGCAGGCCGCCCCAGCCGCCCTCGCCGAGGCCGAAGTTCCAGCCGGCGAAGTCACCCGAGATGACATAGGCCACGCCGAGACCGGCGAGGAGCACCCAGCCCGCGACGCCCTTCTCGAGCTGCCGCTTCTCGAAGTAGTCCTTGCCCTCGATCTGGGACTCGATGCCGGCGTGATGCGCGCGGCTCTGCTTGGCCATCGGGCGCTCCTTCTGACGGCGCGGACACCGTCGTCCTGGGTGGGTGCATCGTTGCCCCGCTTTCGGACGCTAGACCTGCAGGAACACGCGCCGCAAGGAGGCGCGACGTGAGCCACGGCACACGACGTCGCCGGGGCCCACGTCTACCGTGGGGGGTGAGGGTCGCGAGCGAGGGGCGGGGCGAGATGGACGTGGCGGAGCTGCTGACGGATCACTTCGGGCGGGTGCGCGGGGTGGTCCACCGGGTCCTCGACGGCCTCACCCCCGAGCAGCTCGGGTTCCGGACGGACGAGGAGGCCAACTCGATCGCCTGGCTGGTGTGGCACCTGACCCGGGTCCAGGACGACCACCTGGCCGACGCGTTCGGGGTGGAGCAGGTGTGGACCGCGCAGGGCTGGGCGGAGCGGTTCGCCCTCCCGCTGCCGGTGGCGGACACCGGCTACGGCCACCGGGCGCAGGACGTCGCCGCCGTCACCGTGAGCTCCGGAGACCTGCTCGTCGGCTACCACGACGCGGTGTGCGCGCAGACGCTCGGACTGCTGGCGCCGCTCACGCCCTCGGATCTCGATCGCATCGTCGACGAGCGCTGGGACCCGCCGGTCAGTCTGGGCGTGCGGCTCGTCAGCGTGCTCGGCGACGACCTCCAGCACGCAGGGCAGGCCGCCTTCGTGCGCGGCCTGGTGTCGCGGCGCTAGCGTTCCTCGCATGAGCGCACTCCAGGTCCTGTTCATCGGCGGCAGCGGCGCCATCAGCTCGGCGAGCACCCGACTGGCCGTCGAGCGCGGCATCGACCTGTCGGTCCTCAACCGCGGGACGAGCACGTCTCGTCCCCTCCCCGAGGGAGTGCGGGTGCTGCGGGGTGACGTGCGCGACCAGGGCTCCGTCCGGGAGGCGCTCGGCACGCGCGAGTTCGACGCCGTCGTGGACTGGGTGGCCTTCACCCCGGAGCACGTCCAGGCCGACATCGACCGGTTCACCGGGCGCACCGGCCAGTACGTCTTCATCAGCTCGGCCTCGGCCTACCAGACGCCGCCCGCACGCGTCCCGGTCGTGGAGTCCACTCCCCTGCGCAACCCGTACTGGCAGTACTCCCGCGACAAGATCGCCTGCGAGGACCTGCTGGTCGCCGCCTACCGGGACACCGGCTTCCCGGCCACGATCGTGCGTCCCTCGCACACCTACGACAAGACGCTCGTCCCCCTGGACGGGGGCTGGACCCCGATCCAGCGGATGCGCGACGGGAAGGAGGTGGTGATCCACGGAGACGGGACCTCGCTGTGGACGCTGACCCACCACGCGGACTTCGCGAAGGGCTTCGTCCCGCTGCTCGGCCACCCCCGGACACTCGGCGAGGCCTTCCACCTCACCTCCGACGACGTCCTCACCTGGGACCAGATCGCGCGGGCGCTCGCGAGCGCGGCGGGCGTCGAGGCGCGGATCGTGCACGTCCCCTCCGACGTCATCGCCGCCGCGGACCCGGAGTGGGGCGCCGGGCTGCTCGGCGACAAGGCGCACTCGATGGTCTTCGACAACAGCAAGCTTCGCTCCGTCGTGCCGGACTTCCGCGCGACGATCCCGTTCGAGCAGGGCGCCCGGGAGGTCGTCGACTGGTACGACGCCGACCCCTCCCGCCGGCAGGTCGACACGCGGCTGGACGCCGTGATGGACGACCTGGTGCGGCGGTTCCGGGTGGGCTGACCGCTCGGTAGGGTGCCCGGGTGCGCGTGGCCTACGGACCCCATCCCGACCAGGTCGGCGACGTGGTCCTGCCGAAGGGTCCGGCCGCGCCGGCACCGTTGGTGATGCTCCTGCACGGCGGGTTCTGGCGGGCCGCCTACGACCGGCACCACCTCGCCGGCGTCGCGAAGGCCCTCGCGAGGACGGGCTACGCGGTGGTCAACGCCGAGTACCGCCGGGTCGGCGCCGGCGGCGGCTGGCCCACCACCTTCGAGGACGTCGGCCTGGCCGTGGACACCCTCCCGCTGCTCATCGAGCAGCAGCTCCCCGGGCGCGTGGACCTCGATCGCGTCGTCGTGCTGGGGCACTCCGCCGGCGGGCACCTGGCGCTGTGGGCCTCGCTGCGGGGCCGCCTCGCGGGCGACGCCCCCGGCGCGCGCGGCACCGCGCCGAGGATCGCGGGCGTCGTCGCCCTCGCGCCGGCGTGCGACCTCGCCGAGACGCACCGGTCGAACAACGGCGACGGCGCCGTCGCCGCTCTGCTCGGCGGCACCCCGGCCGACGTGCCGGAGCGCTACGCCGCGACGGACCCGGCCGTGCTCGGTGGCCCGCCCGTGCCGACCGTCGTCGTGCACGGTGAGAACGACGTCGTGCTGCCCGAGGCGATGTCCCGCGCCTGGTGCACCGCCACGGGGACCCGGCTCGTCACCGTCCCGGGGACGGGGCACTTCGAGCTGATCGACCCACGGTCCGCGGCGTGGCCGCACGTGCTCGACTCCGTGTCCGCGGTGGTGGCCCGGGGCCCCGGCGCCTAGGAGCGCCCGCGTCGCAGCTCGCGGTCGATGTCCTGCTCGGTGATCGGCCGACGCCCGAGCACGTCCCAGGCATTGAGGGCCAGCCCGATCGCCCAGCCGCCGATCGGCCAGATCGGCCAGAAGTAGCCGTTCGGGCTGGTCACCCACCAGACGAGGACCAGGAAGGAGTTGACCACCACGTAGGTGACCGCGTGCGTGGCCAGGTCCCGCCGGGCGCGGACCCGCTTGTGCGCCAGTCGGCGCTCCTCGTCGTAGGGGGGTGGGGTCGGATAGGTCATGGCGCTCTCCGCATCGGTCGACGGCAGGACTGGTCCTCCGGTGACGCCATTCTCGTCCTGGAGGGTGCCCTCGGGTGGCGAGCACGGTGACCCGCGGCGGCCACGGCCCGCGGGAGCGGAGTCGCCCGACGCCTCAGAGGTCGCGGGCCGTCTCGCCCGGCTCCTCGCCGCGGTAGCGCGAGAGGTTCACCACGGCGAGCCCCAGCCCGCCCCAGATGACCACCATGGCAACGATCATCATCACGACGGCCGGTCCGCTCATCGCTCTGCCTTTCCGGTGCTTCGGGCACCCGCCGCGGTGACGAGCGGCGGGGGCTTGTCGAGGGGGGTGCGCTTGCTCCACGGCAGGAGCGCGGCGACGGTCGCCAGGACGATGACGCCGACCGCGCTGCCCCAGCCGAGGAACGTGACGAGCCACGACGGGTAGCCGCCGTACGGTTCGGCCAGGGCGTCCCGGAACTCCTGGACCAGGATGAACGTGAGCACCAGCGGCGTGAGGCCTCCGACCAGCACCATCCACCAGCGTCCGAGCGGGAACGAGGTCGTCAGGTTCATGTGGGCGCGCAGGTCGGGAAGCTCGCGGTAGGCCCACGTCACGACGAGGACGGTGACCACGGCCACGAGCACGATGCCGAAGCGGTTGATGAAGTAGTCGACCGTGTCGAGGATCGGCACGCCGGTCGTCGTCGCGAACAGCAGGACGCTGATGAGGCCGGCAGGCACGACGACGGCCAGGGTGGCGGCGGTCCGGCTCAGGTCGAGCTTGTCCCGGACGCCGGAGATGACGACCTCGATCACGCTGATGAGCGAGGTGATGCCGGCCAGCACGAGCGTCCCGAAGAACAGCACGCCGATCAGGGCACCCGCCGGCGCCTCGGAGATGATCGCGGGGAACGCGATGAACGCCAGGCCGAGGCCGCTGGTGGCGACCTCGTCCACGCTGACACCGTTCGCCTGGGCCATGAAGCCGAGCGCAGCGAAGACCCCGACCCCGGCGAGCAGCTCGAAGGCGGAGTTGGAGAAGCCCACGACCAGGCCGGACCCGGTCATGTCGGTGCGGCGTCCCACGTAGGAGGCGTAGGTGATCATGATCCCGAAGCCGACGGACAGGGAGAAGAAGATCTGCCCGAACGCCGCCGCCCAGACCCCGGTGTCGCCGAGCGCCGCCCAGTCCGGGGTGAACAGCGCGTCCAGGCCCTGGGCCGCCCCCGGGAGGAAGAGGGCCTGCACCACCAGGACCAGGAACGCGACGATCATCAACGGGATGAAGACGACGGATGCCGCCCCGATCCCCCGCTGCACGCCGAGGCCCAGGATGACCAGCACCAGGACCCACACGAGGATCAGCGGGAACAGCACCCCGGGGACGAAGTCGAGGTGGATGCCGGGGTCGGCGACCTGGAGGAACTCGCCGAACAGGAACCCGTTCGGATCGTCACCCCAGGCCTCGTTGGTGGAGAAGACCGTGTACCGCAGGGCCCAGGCGATGATGACGGCGTAGTACACGCTGATCACCGCGCAGATCCCGACCTGCCACCACCCGAGCATCTCGCCGGTGCGGCTCATGCGGCGGAACGACAGCGGCGCCGACCCGCGGAAGCGGTGGCCGATGGCGTAGTCGAAGAGCAGGAAGGGGATGCCCGCACCGAGCAGCGCGACGAGGTACGGCAGGATGAATGCCCCGCCGCCGTTCTCGTAGGCCACGTACGGGAAGCGCCAGATGTTGCCGAGCCCGGCGGCGGACCCGATCGCGGCGAGGATGAAGACGCGGCGCGACGAGAACGCACCGCGGTGGGCCTCAGGGGGATGAGCTACCTCGGATGGACTGGCCACGTCGTGCTCTCCGCTCTGTCACGAACCGGGACGGCGGCTCCGGACCACCCGTGCGGGCCCGGCCGTCAAAGGCCGAAGGCTAGTGCGCGCGTCGACCCGGACGGAAGTCGGTGGGTCGCGCGGACGGCGGTCAGTCGGTGGGGAGCGGACGGCGGGCGAGGCCCTCGGCCAGGACGGCGATCAGCGCGGCAGCCGCCTCGCGGTCCAGCTGTGCCGTGGCGACGCACCGGGAGGGCGACTGTCCAGGGGACCGACCTCCCCCGTCCGGCCATACTGGACCGATGGCCTTCACCGGATTCGGCGGCGACGCGCTCGACTTCTTCCACGACCTCGGCCGGAACAACGAGCGGACCTGGTGGCAGGCGCACAAGGAGACCTGGACGAGGTCGGTCGCCGAGCCGCTGCGAGCGCTCGCCGACGACCTGACGGCGGAGTTCGGCGCCCCGCACCTGTTCCGGCCGAACCGCGACGTGCGGTTCAGCACCGACAAGCGGCCCTACCAGGAGCACGCGTCGTTCGCGGCGGGCCAGGGCAGCGAGGCGGCCGGCGGCGGCGTCGTCTACTTCCAGATCTCCGCCGACGACGTGTTCGTCGCCGGCGGGTGGTGGCGGCCGACCTCGGCTCAGCTCGCCGCGTTCCGCACCGCGGTGGACGACCCCGCGACCGCGGCCGGGCTGCACGCGCTGCTCGACGACCTGCGCGCCCAGGGTCTCGAGCTCGGCGACGGTGACCCGGTCGCCACCGCGCCACGGGGCTGGCCTCGCGATCACCCCGAGATCGAGCTGCTCCGGCTGCGCAGCCTGACCGTCGGCCGCCATCGTGAGCCGGGACCCTGGGTGCACACCCCCGAGCTCCTGGACGTGGTCCGGACCGACTGGCGACAGATCCGGCGGTTCGCGGACTGGCTGGCGACGATCGAGCGCGACCGGGGCTGAGCGCCCACCGCACGGGTGGGTCCGTCGGTCACCGGTGCCGGTCGTCCGGGCGCGGTGCCGTCGGGCCACCGGACGGCCGGCTCGCGGCGAGGTCAGCCGCCAGGGTGAGTGCTCCGACCACGCCCGAGCGAGCCTCCAGGCCGGGCCGGGACAGGAAGCCGCTGGTCGGGTCCGTCACGGGGTGGACACCCAGGGCCTCTCCGACCAGGTCGGCGCTGCGGGCACGGACCGCCTCCAGCAGGCCCGGCGTCCCCAGCACGCCGCCGCCGAGGACGATCCTGGCGGGCGAGAGCACGTAGAGGAGCGTGGCGACGAGCTGGGCGAGGTAGTGGGCCTCGATCTCGACGGCCCGGTTCAGCAGCTCGCCGAGCTCGGCGCCGGGTCTGCCCCACCGGGCCGTCACCGACGGCCCGGAGGCGAGCCCCTCGAGGCAGTCCCCGTGCAGCGGGCACACCCCGGCGAAGTCGTCGTCGGGGTGACGCCGGACGGTCAGGTGGCCCGCTTCGGGGTGCGCGGTGCCGTGCAGCGGTCGCCCCTGCACGACGGCGCCGACGCCCACGCCCGTCCCGACCGTCGCGTAGGCCAGGTCCGTCAGACCGACGCCGGCACCCCAGCGCAGCTCGCCGATCGCCGCGGCCGTGACGTCCGTCTCGATGGCGACCGGCGCCCCCGCGGCCTCGGCGATCGGCCCGACGATGTCCGCACCACGCCACGCCACCTTGGGACTCGCCAGGATCCGGCCGTAGCTCGCGGACCGCGGGTCGAGGTCCACCGGGCCGAACGAGCCGATGCCCACGCCCTCGACTCCCTCGGACGCGCGCCACGCCGCCACGAAGCCGACGATCGACGGCAGGGTCGTCGCCGGGTCCTCGGTCGGGAAGGTGACCACCTCGACCACGTCCGTCGGGCTCGTGCCAGCCGAGCAGACGACCTTCGTCCCGCCGGTCTCGATCCCCACGAGCATGATCGTTCCCCTCTGTCCCGAAACGCCGCGGTCGGATCCCGCGGTGTCCAACCTAGGGGTGGCGCGTGCCGCCGGACGCACGCGACGGGCTCTCGCCGACGTACGCCGCCAGGTGCTCGCCGGTGAGGGTCGACCGCGCCGCGACCAGGTCGGCGGGCGTGCCCTCGAAGACCACCCGGCCCCCGTCGTGCCCGGCTCCGGGCCCGAGGTCGATGATCCAGTCGGCGTGCGCCATCACCGCCTGGTGGTGCTCGATGACGACGACGGACTTGCCGGAGTCGACGAGCCGGTCGAGCAGGCCGAGCAGCTGCTCGACGTCGGCCAGGTGCAGGCCGGCGGTCGGCTCGTCCAGGACGTAGACGCCGCCCTTCTCGCCCAGGTGCGTCGCCAGCTTGAGACGCTGCCGCTCGCCGCCCGAGAGGGTCGTGAGCGGCTGGCCGAGGCTGAGGTAGCCGAGCCCGACGTCGGCGAGGCGCTCGAGGATCGCGTGGGCGGCCGGTGTGCGCGCCTCGCCCTCGGCGAAGAAGGGCGCCGCCTCGGTGACCGGCATCGCGAGCACCTCGCTGATGTCCCGTCCGCCCAGGTGGTACTCCAGCACCGAGGAGTCGAAGCGCTTGCCCTCGCACTCCTCGCACACCGAGCTGACGGTCGCCATGAAGCCCAGGTCGGTGAAGATCAGGCCGGCACCGTTGCACACCGGGCAGGCGCCGTCGGAGTTCGCGCTGAAGAGCGCCGGCTTGACCCCGTTGGCCTTGGCGAAGGCCTTGCGGATCGGGTCCAGCAGCCCGGTGTAGGTCGCGGGGTTGCTGCGGCGCGAGCCCTTGATCGCGCCCTGGTCGATCGCGACCACGCCCGCGCGGCCCGCGACGGAGCCGTGGATCAGCGAGCTCTTGCCCGACCCGGCGACGCCGGTGACGACCGCGAGCACTCCCGTCGGGATGTCGACGTCGACGTCCCGGAGGTTGTGCGTCCCGGCGCCGCGCACCTCGATCACCCCGGTCCGCTCGCGCACCGTCTCCTTGAGCCGGGCGCGGTCGTCCAGGTGCCGCCCGGTGAGGGTCCCGCTGGCGCGCAGCCCGACGAGGTCCCCCTCGTACACGACCTCGCCGCCCGCCGTGCCCGCACCGGGGCCGAGGTCGACGACGTGATCGGCGATGGCGATGGCCTCCGGCTTGTGCTCGACGACGAGCACGGTGTTGCCCTTGTCGCGCAGCTGGAGCAGCAAGGTGTTCATCCGCTGGATGTCGTGCGGGTGCAGGCCGACGGTCGGCTCGTCGAAGACGTAGGTCACATCGGTCAGCGAGGAGCCCAGGTGCCGGATCATCTTGGTCCGCTGCGCCTCGCCACCCGAGAGCGTGCCGGCAGGCCGGTCGAGGCTGAGGTAGCCGAGCCCGATCTCCACGAACGAGTCGAGCAGGTGCGCCAGGCCGCCGAGCAGAGGCGCGACGCCGGGCTCGTCCAGGCCCCGGACCCAGGCGGCCAGGTCGCTGATCTGCATCGCGCACGCGTCGGCGATGCTGATCCCGGCGACCTTCGACGACCGCGCCGCCGCCGCCAGCCGGGAGCCCTCGCACTCGGGGCAGGTCTGGAACGTCACGGCCCGCTCGACGAAGGCGCGGATGTGCGGCTGCATCGAGTCGACGTCCTTGGACAGCATCGACTTCTGGACCTTGGGCACCAGCCCCTCGTAGGTGAGGTTGATGCCCTCGACCTTGATCTTCCGTGCCTCGCCGTAGAAGAACTCCTGGCGCTGCTTCTTCGTGAACCGCGAGACGGGCACGTCACCGGGGACGACCGCGGAGAAGATCCTCCCGTACCAGCCGTCCGCGCTGTACCCGGGCACGGTGATCGCACCGTCGGCGAGCGACCTGCTCTCGTCGACCATCTGCGTCAGGTCCAGGTCGGAGACGGAACCCATGCCCTCGCACCGCGGGCACATCCCGCCGGTGACCGAGAACGTGCGCTTCTCCGCCGTGGTCGCGGCCCCACGATCGACCTTCATCTGGCCGACCCCGGTGACCGAGGGGACGTTGAAGGAGAACGCCTGCGGGGAGCCGACGTGCGGCTGACCGAGTCGGCTGAAGAGGATGCGGAGCATCGCGTTGGCGTCGGTCGCGGTGCCGACGGTCGAGCGGACGTTGGCGCCCATCCGCTCCTGGTCGACGAGGATCGCCGTCGTCAGACCCTCCAGCACGTCCACGTCCGGCCGGGCGAGCGTCGGCATGAAGCCCTGCACGAACGAGCTGTAGGTCTCGTTGATCATCCGCTGCGACTCCGCGGCGATCGTGCTGAAGACGAGGGAGCTCTTGCCCGAGCCGGAGACCCCGGTGAACACCGTCAGGCGCCGCTTGGGGAGCTCGACGCTGATGTCCTTGAGGTTGTTCTCCCGGGCGCCGTGCACCCGGATGACGTCGTGGAGGTCCGCTGCGGCACGGACATCCGGATCTCGGCGCGAGGACGTCGTGCTCATCTCAGCTCCTGCCGCGCGACGTGGCCGATCAGATCGTCTCGGTGACCTCGAAGGATACGGCGGGCGAGCCGAGGAGGCTCATGAGCACGACCGCCTCGGCCTTGTCGAGATCGCCCACGGGCACGCCGACGACCGCGACGACGAGATCCTCGACCGCTGTGCCGATCGAGTCGCGCGGGAAGTCGGCGGAGGCGAGGTCGCCCCAGCCCGCGTCCAGGTAGCCGCGCGGGCACCCCAGGACCTGGATCGCGCCGAGGTCGAGGCCGTCGGCGTCGATCACCCGGGTGAAGGAGACCGCCACCCCTCCAGTCTCGAAGCTCTCCTCGAGCTCGGTGAGCGTCACGTCCGCGAGGACCCCGTAGCAGCGGATCTCACCGGCCGATCCGCCGTCGGCGGTCCCGAGGTCGGCCAAGCCGCGGTACTCGAGGTCGAACTCACCGTAGAAGATCGTGCTGAACGTTCCGCCGACCGGAGTGACCTCCTCGTCGACCAGGCCGATCTCGGTGTCCGGCTCGGTCTCGGGTGCCGGCTCGCCGGAAGGCTCGGTCTCGACGGTGGCGGACCCGGACGTGGCAGCCGCGTCCTCGTCACCGCCGGCGCAACCGGACACGAGCAGCGTGGACGCGGCGAGGACGGCGACTGCCAGGGTTCGAACGCTCATGACCCTCCTTGGTCGGGGGAGCCTGATCCGCGTTCTCGACCAGGTCGATCGGACGATCATGCCGCAGGGCGCCCCTCGCGGGAAGGGCACGGCGTGCCCGGTGCCGCGCGCAGCGGCCTCGCTCACCTCTCGGCGACGAGGCTCGCGGCGAGCGCGACGGTTCGCACCCGGACGCCTTTCTTCCGCCCTCGACCGGGTTTACGCTCGGGTGACGGGGAAGGAAGCCGTCGATGGACCACACCGGCCACCTGCGCGCCGGGGACGGCGACGCGATCGTCCATCTCATCGCCGACGCGCTGCACGACGAGCCCGGGCCCGGGCTCCCGTGGGCGCTGCTCGACGGGCTCCCGACCGTCCTGGGCCGCGACACGATCCTGTCGTACCAGATCAGCGCGCCGCTGCGCCGGCAGTGGGGGTTCGAGCAGGTGGTCGAGGACCCGAGCGTCCGCGAGTGCTGGCCCGACGTCGAGACCGCCGAACCCGACGACCCGTTCTTCGACCTGTGGTGGGCCGACCCGATGTGCAGCTATCCCCAGCGCACGGGTGACCTGCACAGCGTCCAGCTGACGACCGACTTCTTCGCCACCGAGCGCGAGCACCGGAACCGGCCCCTCAGGGTGTACGCCGGCCTCGAGGTCCTCTCGATCATGTCCATGTCCTTGCCGGCCCCGCCGGGCCGGGTGCGAAGGATCATCTTCGGTCGTCGCGAGTGGGGCGGCTTCGACGAGCGGGACCGCCAGATCGCCGCACTCCTGCGGCCGCACGTCCAGGAGATCTGGCTCGACGCCGAGCGGCGACGGGCCGGCGTCCCGCACCTGACGCCCCGCGAGTGGGAGGTGCTGGCCCTCGTCGACGCGGGCCTCAGCCACGCCGAGATCGCCGCGCGCCTCGTCGTCTCCACCTCGACGGTGCACAAGCACATGGAGCACGTGCGCGAGCGCCTGGGCGTGGGCACCGCGGCCGCCGCCGCCGCGATCGCCCTGCCGCACGCCCCGACGGCGCTCCGTCCGGCCCCCCGCCGGCTGGTCGGCACCGTGCGCACGACGGGTTCCTGAGGGAGGCTCGCCCTGCGGGCACCGCAACCCGAACCGGCCCGCGTCACACCGCGAGCATCGAGCCGGCGGTCCCGCGGCGCACCGTCAGCTCCACCGGGAGCCCGGTGGTCCCAGGCTCGCCGCACCGGGCCGAGAAGACGCTCGAGGAGCCGGTGCGCTCCGCGAGAGCCGAGGCCGGCGGGTCGCCGCCGGGGCCGGCACCGCCGAGCGCGAAGAGCACCGACGCGGCCACCGCTGCGCCGCTCGTCGTCGTCCGCTGCCATGTCGTCATGATCATCGCCTTCATCGTGTCGTCGGTTTCGGCGGCCTGAGGCAATCGGACCGCCGAGAACGACATTGCTCCCCCGGCGCGCGCGCGAACATTCGCATTCGTGCGTATTTCTCCCGCTCGCGCCCGGGTCTACTGTCGAAGGACTGGACAAGGGGAATCCATGGCTCACACCGGACACCTGCGGGCCGGGGACGGCGACGCCGTCCTGCGCCTCCTGGAGGACGCGCGTGACGACGAGCCGGGCCCCGCGCTCCCCTGGGCGCTGCTCGACGGGATCGCCGCCCTGCTCGGGCGCGACACGCTCGCCTCCTACCAGGTCCTCGCACCCCTGCGCCGTCAAATGGTGCTCGCACAGGGGATCCTGGGCCCGACGCGGGAGTGCTGCCCCGAGGTCGAGACGGACGATCCCGACGACCCCTTCTTCGACCTGTGGTGGGACGACCCCATGCGCAGCTACGCCTTGCGCTCCGGCGACCGGCACAGCGTCAAGCTGACGACCGACTTCTTCCCCACCCTGCGCGAGGCCCGGAATCGGCCTCTCCCCGTGCAGGACTGCTGGTTCCCCGCAGTCATGTGCATGCCCCTGCCCGCCGCCCCGGGATTCGTCCGGTTCATCGCCTTCGGCCGCAACGAGTGGCCCGGCTTCGACGAGCGCGACCGTCAGATCGCCACCCTGCTGCGACCGCACGTCCAGGAGATCTGGCTCGACGCGGAGCGGCGCCGGGGTGGCGTCCCGGACCTGACGCCCCGCGAGTGGGAGGTGCTGGCCCTGGTCGACGCGGGACTCAGCCACGCCGAGATCGCCACCCGCCTCGTCGTCGCCACCTCGACGGTGCACAAGCACCTGGAGCACGTCCGCGAGCGACTGGGGGTCAGCACCGCGGTGGCCGCCGCGGCGATCGCCCTCCCGCACGCCCCGACGGCGCTCAGCCCGCCCCGATCAGCCTCGCCGTCAGCGCGACCACGCCCTCGTCGTCGACCTCGGGGCTGAAGCCGAGCCGGACGACGACGAGCTCGGCCGAAGGGACCACGACGACCCACTGCCCGTCGTGCCCCTGGGCGAAGTAGGCGTCGGCGGGCAGCTCGGGGTGCACCAGCGTGCCGTCGGGCAGCGCGTTCACCCACCAGCCCGCGCCGTAGCCCGGGTCCTCGGTCGGCACGTCGATCGCGCCGGCGGACCGCGCCATCCAGCCCTCCGGCAGCAGCCGCTCGCCGGCCCACTCCCCGTCCTGCAGGGCGAACTGCCCCAGCGCCGCCCAGTCCCGTGGCGTGGCCCACAGGTAGGAGCTGCACACCGGCGTGCCGGAGGCGTCCGGCTCGAGCACGGCGGAGGACATCCCCAGCGGGCCGAACACCTCCTGGCGCACCAGGTTCGCGTCGGTGCCGGTGCGCTCCAGCAGGATGTCGCACAGCAGCGTGGTGCTGCCGCTGGAGTACTGCTGGTAGGTCCCGGGGTCGTGGGCCAACGGCTGCGCGGCGACGTAGTCCCCCATGTCCGGCTCGAGGTAGAGCATCCGGGTGATCGAGGTGCCGAGGTCGTAGGTCTCGTTCCACTTCAGGCCGCTGGTCATCCGCAGGAGCTGCTCGACGGTGATCCCGGCCCGCCGGTCGGTCCACTCCGCGCGCAGGTGGTCCTCGTCCAGGGAGATCCGCCCCTCGGCGACCAGCCGACCCACCAGCAGGTTCGTCAGGCTCTTGCTCATCGACCAGCCCAGCTGGGGAGTCTGCGCGTCGAAGCCCTCCGCGTACCGCTCGGCCACGAGCTCTCCGCCGCGGACCACGACGACGGCCCGGGTGCCGAGGGCCGCCCGGGCGGGCGCGTCGAGGTCGTCGCCGAACGCCTCGGCCACGGCCGCCTCGACCGGGGCGCTCATCGCCGGGACCGGGGCCCCGGCGAAGGGGTTGGCGGCCGGGGTGACCTCGGTCGGGGCGGGCAGGCTCGGACGCGCGCCGGCGAGCGTGCAGCCGAAGCCGTCGGTGAAGACGGCGCGCTGGGCGGCCAGGACGCCGAGGATCGAGCCCCTGGTCGTCGCGTCGTCGCCCTCGGCGGTCCGCAGGACCGGGACGAGCGGGTTGGCGGGCAGGTCGCTGCTCGGATCGCTCCGGCCGGCGACGTGGTCGACCGCGCAGGCGTTGTGGGCGGCGTACCCGGTCGCGGTGAGCAGCAGCGGCCGCTCGTACCAGTACACGCCCACCACCCCCACGACGAGCAGGAGCAGGAGGCCCAGCAGGACCCGTCGGCGGGTGAGCATGGGCCGAGGCTACTGGCCGCGCGCCCGGCGAGGGACGCCCCCGATCGAGGCTGCCACGGGCCGGCAGCGCGGCTAGGGTCGCTTGATGCCCTTGACCCGCCGGAGGCTCGGCGTGGCGCCCCGGTCGATGGGGTGCGCCGCCGCTCTCGCCCTCGCCCTCTCGGCGTGCGGCGCCGCCGGGGCAGCCGATCCGTCGACCACGAACGCGCAAAGCACGGCGACCTCGACCGAGGTGCCGGCCACGGGCTCGCCGTCGGCCGAGCAGCTCTTCCCCGAGATCCTGGCCGTCGAGCTACGGCCGACCGGCGAAGACACCTTCGACGTGCTGGTCACGGTCTCCTCGCCGTACGACAGCGCGGAGCGCTATGCCGACGGCTGGCGGGTGCTCACCGCCGACGGCACCATCCTCGGCGAGCACCAGCTGGCCCACGATCACGCGGACGAGCAGCCGTTCACCCGCACGATGGCCGGCGTGACCCTTCCGACCGGGGTCGACCGGGTCACCGTCGAGGGGCGAGACCGGGTCAACGGATACGGCGGGAGCACGATCACCGTCACCGTGCCGCGCGGCTGATCGACCCGGCGGGCCGGCGGTCCCCGGTGACGTGGCCGACCACCTCCCGCACCACGGCGGGGTCCGCCAGGATCCGCTGGTGACCGAGCCCCTCCGTGGTGACCAGCCGGGAGCTCGGCCAGGCGGTCACGAGGTCCGCGCTCGCCCGGTACGGGGTCTGGCCGTCGGACCGGTCGTGGACCACCAGGGTGTCCGGCAGCACGCCCTGAGCGACGAGTGAGGCGAGGTCGAAGGTCGCGAGCGGGCGGTGAGTGAGCTCCTCGAGCGCACCGCGCAGGTGCTCGGCCGTCCGCCGGGAGAGGCGGAGCACGCGCGCGAACTCCTCGAGGACCTCCCCGAAGCCGTGGTTCGGTGCGATGAGCACCAGCCGCTCGACCGGCAGCCCGGCGGTGACGACCTGGCCGGCGACGGTGCAGCCGAGCGAGTGGGCGATCACTCCCGCTGCGGGGCCGAACTCGCGGCCGGCCACCTCGAGCGTCTCCATCATCTCCATCACCGTGCCGCGGCCACGGCCCATGAACCCGTGGTCGGAGTCCCCGTGGGAGGGCGCGTCCACCGCCACCACGCGGTGGCCTGCGGCGACGAGAGGCTCGACGAACGCACCGAGCTGCCCACGCGAGCCGCCCCAGCCGTGGACCAGGTACACCGCCGGACCCTCGCCCCAGACCTCGGCGGCGACCGTTCCGCCGCGCGGCACGGTCAGCCGCCGCACCGCACCAGGGCCGGTCCGGTGGTCCCGGACCGTCCGCGGCCCGGGGACCGTGCACCACAGGTCGAGCGCCAGACGGTCGGCGGAGGCGGGGGCGACGACGTCGAGCACCCTGAGCCGGATCCGGGTCCAGCCGAGTCCGACGAGCGCGATCGAGCGGCGCCAGGCTCGTCCGGAACCGGCACGCCGGCGCGGGTGGGCCGGCGGGCTCGCGGTCGTGGGGCTCATCGATCCTCCTCGGGTCTGGCGCCGGCTCCAGGGCCGGCGAGCGACGTGCCGGGGGGACGGACGCGGAGGCCGTCGAGCAGCGCCTCGACGTTCCGGCGCGCCCGCGCCTCGGCCTCCGGTGCCCCCAGCAGCCGATGGGCGTGATAGAAGCCGAGCATCGCGCCATAGAGGTCGTGAGCGAGCTGCTCGGCATCGACGTCCGACCGGAACTGGCCTTCCGCGATCCCGCCCTCCACGATGCGCACGATCGACTGGTCCAGCGCCAGGTGGTGATCCCTGAGGCGGTCGCGGACCCGACCGGGCCGGTCGTCCAGCTCGCTGCTCGCCTTGATGATCACGCAGCCACCGGGTTGACGCGTGCGCCCACAGGTCAGCCAGTTCTCGACGAGCGCGCGCAGCCGGGCCTCGCCCCGAGGCGAGCCGAAGGCCGGCACGACGACGCTCTGCGAGAACTCCTCCGCCGCCGCGTCCAGGACCGCGAGCTGCAGGGCTTCCTTCGAGCCGAAGTGCGCGTACATGCCGCTCTTCGACATCCCCACCGCGGCAGCGAGGGTGCTGATCGTCAGCCCGGCCAGCCCCACCTGGCAGGCATGGACGACGGCGCGCCCGAGGATCGCCTCGCGCGTGCGCTCGCCCTTCCGGGGGGCCCCTTCGCGCACGCCCGGCGCGGGGTCCGACCGAGCTCCTCCGCCGTCACTCATCTCGTGAGAATAGCACGACCGTTCGTGCGGGGATGAGTCGGCTCGTCGAGGGACCCGACCTCGCCCTCAGACGCTCCGCGAGACCCCTGCCTCGTCGGTCGCCGTGATGGTGAAGGTCTGGGCCACGAGGTCGGCGTCCAGGGTGGCCGTCGCGCCCTGGCGGCTCCAGGTGATCCGCAGCCGGCCCGGCTCGGTGTCCGCGACCGCGCAGTCGGCGTCGAACCCGAAGGCCCCGAAGGTGGACCGGAACCGGAGCAGCTCGAGCTGGCGCTGCACGACGGCACGCCGGAGCCCGGCCTCGACGTCCTCGAGCGTGAGGTCGGTGCGGTTGATCTCCTTGTGCCCGCCCGGGCCGGCCTTCGCCACCGCGTCGTGGTCGTTCGCGCCGGCGAACAGGTCGAGGTACCAGACCTGCGGCTTGCCGGGCATGAAGAGGTGGATCGCCCGCGCCAGGAGCATCCGGGCGTCGGACTCCCCGAGGGCCGAGTAGTAGGTCGCGTTCACCTGGTAGTAGATGTTCTTGGCGCCGTGCAGGTCCTTGACGTAGCCGCCGCGGCCCTTGACCACGTCGATCAGCCCCTGGATCCGCTCCCCGCTGAGCAGGCCCTCCAGGTCGAGCAGCGGGATCCCGTCGTGGCAGCCGAGCATCGTCACGGTGCGGATCTTCTTCTCCAGCACCTCCCGGATCCAGCTCTTGAGCACGGTCGCGTCGTGCTGCTCGAAGGCGTCGATCACCAGCCCCGGGAGGAAGAAGTCGTAGGTCATGAAGCCCTGTGCGGCGATCGTCTCGTGGATGCCGGCGGCGTAGGTGGAGTGGATCTCCGGCAGGAGCTGGAGGCCACGGGCGTCGGCGAGCTCCTTGACCCGGGCGAGCAGCTCCCAGGTCCCCGGCTCGTTGAGGAAGTTGCGCAGCCCCGGCTCCTTGGGCGCGTACGCGAAGGCGTCCAGCCGCACGATCTGCGCGCCGTACCCGGCGAGCCGGTCGAGCGTGTCGGCGTAGAAGTCCCAGACCAGCGGCGAGGCGATGTTGAGGTCCATCTGGCCCAGGTAGCGCCGCCGGGACTCCACCAGGTCCACGACCGTCTCCCGCACGTCCTCGAACCCGCTCGCGTCGACGTCGCCCGGCCGGCCGCCGTCCGCGAGTGTCGCGGCGACGCGCTCGGCGAGCAGGTGGGCGCGTCCGTACTGCATCCCGGTCGCCGCCATGAGGTCCTGGGCGTCGGGCGCCGTGTAGCGGACCTCCTGGTAGAAGGTGTTCCAGTACGGCTTCTCGGTGCCGTCCGGCAGCCGGACCATGAGGATCGGCAGGCCCGGCTTGCGGAAGAACATGTCCCGGAGCAGCACGGGGTCCGGCTGGACGTAGCCCTCCGCCGTCAGCTCGCCGTGACCGGCCCAGAACGCGTTCCAGTCGATGAAGAAGTCCGCGAACTCCGACTCCTCGCCGCGCGCCAGCAGGTCCTGGAACTGCGGGGAGAGCACCGAGGCGTGGTTGAGGATGAAGTCCAGCTTGAGGCTGATGCCGGCCTCGGCGAGCGCGTCGAGGTCCGCGCGCGTGGCGTACAGGTCGCTCAGCTGGTAGTCGATCACCGAGAACCCGCGGTCGAGGTCGGTGTTGAACACGCTCGGCAGCAGGTAGGCCGCGCTGAACGCGCCGGCCAGCTCCGGACGACGCAGGAGGCCGACGGCGCCGGCGAGGCTTCCGCCGATCGAGTCCGGGTACACGTTGATCATCGGCCCGGCGTCCGGCCCGCCCTCCCCCATCGCGGCGAGGTACGTGGCGTAGTCCTGGATCTCGCCGGACTTGGCCACGATGAGCGCCGCTCGCTTCGCCTGCGCGTGCAGCTTCTCCTGCTCGAGCCCCAGGACCATCGTGGTGAACGGGCTGTCGACGCCGCCGTCCCGGTTGCGCGAGCGCCGGTGCGCGAGGGTCTCCTCCGGGGTGCTGTTGAGCAGGATCGGCAGGTCCACCCCGCGCAGGTGCTCGTTGTTGCCGTGCGTCCACTCCAGGACGATCACCTGGACGTCGCGCACGTCGACCTCGTCGTACCAGAGCTGGTCGACGGTGCGCCCCATCCGCTTGAGCATGAGCCGAGGCGCGCCGTCGTGGAACGACCCGAGGATGGCGCTGAGCTCGTCGAAGGCGATCTCGGTCGAGGTGCCGAGGTAGCCCGCGAGCGCCCCGCGCCCCGCCGACAGGTAGGTCGAGAGCCACGGGTGGTCGGCGACCTGCGCCGGCGCGGCGTCCTGATCCGCGGCCCGGAGCTCGGCAAGACCGGCGCGGACATCGGCGTCGTAGAGCCCGGCGTCCACCAGCGCGCGGGTGCCTGCGTCGCGGAAGACCCGCAGCCGCTCGGCGTCGTTGACCGACGGGATGCGGCGCGGGTAGTTGTCCCCCGAGAGCACGTACGCGCCGACGCCGCTCGCGTTGAGACCGTAGGCCAGCAGGGAGCCGATCTCGGACTTGCCGACACCCGATCCGCCATGGACCGCGACCACGGCGCGGTGGTGCGGGCTCGCCGCGAGCACGGGTTCCAGCCGATCCCACAGGACGGGGAAGAGGGTCCGCGCCTTGGCGAGGTGCGCCTCGGTGACCTGGACGCTGTCGCCGGGCATGTCGCCCGTCGGGACGCTCGAGAGGTCGGCGACCTCGGGGAAGACGGCAGGCACGTCTGGCCTCCTGTGGCGTGACGGCGGGGGATCTCCCCAGCGTAGACCGGGGATGCAAGCGCTGTCATCCGCTCCGCGGGGTTGCCGTGGAGATCCCCGGGTCGAGCCCCGAGAGGTCAGACGTGGAGGGCGTCGGTGATCGCCGCGACGATCTCGTCCACGTCCATGAAGTTGTCGATGACCCGGACCGGTGCGGCGACCCCGTCGAGCTCGGTCGCCAGCTCGGCGCTGGTGAGCACGAGGTCGGCCAGGCTGGCCGCGCCCTTGGCGGTGCCGATGTCGGCGGCCTCGACGTCCCCGTCCAGACCGAGCTGGTCCAGCGCCTTGTCGGTGTTCATCTTGAGCAGGATCGACGTGCCGATACCCATCCCGCAGACGGCGATGATCTTCATGGTCTCGTCCTCGCTGCCGTGGTGCGGCTGTCGTGGTTCATCGTGTCGCGGACGTCGCGGCGCGGCAATCGGCCTGCCGGGCGCTCACGCGGTGCGCACACCCGGCGTGCGAGGATTCCCGCACGGGGCGCGTCTCACGGGACGGTGCCCGGCGGTCACGAAAGGGTTATGCTCGGTAAAGGACAAAACGAGCGCCCTACGACCGTCGGTGCCGACGAGGCGTCAGGGGCGATCGAAGGAGGCGCGGTGTCGATGGACGACGGGTACCGGGCCGCGGGGCCCGCGCGATCCACCACCGGAGCTCCCGGCCGCAGCGACGGCCCGGGCGGTCTGCTCGCGCTCATCCGCAGCATGGGCGGGGCGACCCGACGGGACCTGATGCGCGTCACACACCTGGCGCGCGCGACCGTCGAGTCACGTCTGGACACGCTGTCCGGGCATGGCTTCGTCGTCTCGCGGGAGGTCGTCGGCACGACGGGCCGCCCCCCGCAGATGTTCGAGTTCAACGAGGGCGGCGGGTACCTGTTCTGCATCGACATGGGGTCGAGCCACACCCGGCTCGGCATCTCCGACCTCGGCGGCCATCTCGTCGCCGAGACCTCGGTCGACCTGGACCTGGCGATGGGCCCCGGGGTCGCGCTCGGCAAGGTCGGCACGCTGCTGCGAGAAATGGTCAGGACTGAGCGAATCGACCCGCGCCTGGTGATGGGCGTGGGCGTGGGGGTGCCCAGCCCCGTGGAGCTGACCGGGCACATGGTCCGGCTGCCCTTCGACGGGCAGGCCTCGACGCTCGCCCCGTGGACCGAGATGGTGATCTCCCGCGAGATCAGGGCGTTCCTCCCCGCGCTCGGGGTCGGCGACGTGCCCGTCGAGGTCGACAAGGACGCCAACAACATGGCGGTCGGCGAGTGGCGGACCTCCTGGCCCGAGGTGCGCGACCTCGTGGTGCTCAAGGTCGGGATGACCCTCTCGTGCGGGATCGTGGCCAACTCCGACATCGTCCGGGGCGCCATCGGCGTGGCCGGCGACCTCGGGCACATCCCGGACTGCTCCAGCGACGTGCTGTGCCGGTGCGGCCTGCGCGGCTGCGCGGAGGCGACCGCCAGCGGCCGGGGGATCGTCCGGCTCCTGGGCCCCGGCGCCGACGACGTGCGCACCAGCCGCGAGCTGGTGCGCCTGCAGCGGTCCGGGCGCCAGGACGTGGCCGAGCTCATGCAGCAGGCCGGCCGCCGGCTGGGCGTGCTGGTCGGCTCCGCCATCTCGACCCTGAACCCCCAGCTCGTGGTCGTGGGCGGCAACCTCGCCGAGGGCAACGACCTGCTGCTGGACGAGATCAGGTCGGTGGCACTGGCGCGCGTCCACCCGCTCACCGCGGCGAGCACGAGCATCATCGGGTCACGGATCTCCGACGAGGCGGGGCTCTACGGCGCTGCCCACCTGGCGCTCCGACGGGTCCTGGACCCCGCATCCGTCGACCTCGCGATCGACCAGGGACGACGGCTGAGCGTCAGGTAGCGGCCCGACGCTCAGCCGCGACGTCCCCGGGGGCCTCTCAGCCCTGGCGTAGGAGCGCCCCCCGGGCCCGGTCGGCGACGTTCTCGGCGGTGAAGCCGAGCTTGGCGAACAACCGCGGACCCGGGGCAGACTCGCCGAAGTGCTCGACCGACACGATCTCGCCGCTGTCACCGACGTACTCGCGCCAGCCCATCGCGATCCCGGCCTCGACCGCGACCTTGACCGCCCCCGAGGGCAGCACGGACGCCCGGTACTCCTCGGGCTGGCCGGCGAACCACTCCTGGCAGGGCATGGAGACCACGCGGGTCGGGATCCCGTCGGCCTCCAGCAGGTCCCGCGCACCCAGCGTGAGGCCGACCTCGGAGCCGGTCCCGATGAGCACGACCTGCGGTGTCCCCGTCGACGCCTCGAGCAGGGTGTAGCCGCCGCGCGCCGTGCTCTGCGCCGCTGCGCAGGCGCCCGGGCCCCGGTCGACCGTCGGCAGGCCCTGCCGGGACAAGATGATCGCGCTCGGCCGGTCCGTGTGCAGCAACGCCTGGGCCCACGCCTGGGCGGTCTCGTTGGCGTCCATCGGGCGGATCACGTCGAGCCCCGGGATCGCCCGGAGCGAGGCGAGGTGCTCGACCGGCTGGTGGGTGGGTCCGTCCTCGCCGACCCCGACGCTGTCGTGGGTCCAGACGAAGATGCTGGGCACGCGCTGCAGGGCGGCGAGGCGGACCGCCGCGCGCATGTAGTCGGCGAACACCAGGAAGGTGCCCCCGTACGCGCGGGTCAGGCCCGACAGGGTGATCCCGTTGAGGATGTTCCCCATGGCGTGCTCGCGGACCCCGAAGTGCAGGGTTCGGCCGTTGTAGTCGCCGACCACCTCCTGCGTGGAGTGCTCCGGCGGCAGGAAGGACCGCTGCCCCGTCATGGTCGTGTTGTTCGACCCGCCGAGGTCCGCCGACCCTCCCCACAGCTCCGGCACGGTCTCGGCCAGGGCGGTGAGGACCGCGCCCGAGGCGGCCCTGGTCGCCATCGTCCCGACCGGGAAGGTCGGCAGGGCGGCCATGAGGCCCGCGGGCGGCTCGCCGGCGACCAGCCGGTCGTACAACGCGGCCTTGTCGTCGTTCGCCGCCCGCCAGGCGTCGAACCGGGCCTGCCACTCCTGCCGCGCAGCAGCGGCGCGGCGTCTCGCGTTGCCCCGGGTGTGTGCCAGCACCTCGGGGTCCACCTGGAAGGACCGGTCCGGGTCGAACCCGAGGGCACGCTTGAGCCCGGCGACCTCCGCGGCGCCCAGGGCCGCCCCGTGCACCGAGTGGTGGCCCGCCTTGGTCGGCAGGGTCCAGCCGATCATCGTGCTCAACCGGATGAGCGAGGGCCGATCCGTGACCCGCTGGGCCGCGTCCAGGGCCGCGTGCAGGGCCTCGAGGTCCTCGGCGTACCCGGTGCCGCCGTGCGTCCAGTCGACGTGGTGCACGTCCCAGCCGTAGGCGGCGTACCGGGCCATCACGTCCTCGGTGAAGGAGATCCGGGTCTCCCCCTCGATCGTGATCCGGTTGTCGTCGTAGATCAGCACGAGGTTCCCGAGCTTCTGGGCACCCGCCAGCGAGGAGGCCTCCGAGGCCACGCCCTCCTGCATGCACCCGTCCCCGGCGAGGCAGTAGACCGTCCGGTCGAAGACCGAGGTCCCCGGCGCGGCGTCCGGGTCCAGCAGCGCGCGCTCCCGGCGGGCCGCCATCGCGAAGCCGACGGCCGTCGCCACACCCGCGCCCAGCGGTCCCGTGGTGCACTCGATCCCGGCCGTGTGCCCGACCTCCGGGTGCGCCGGCGTCAGCGAGCCCTCCGTGCGGGTCCCCGCGAGGTCCTCCACCTCCAGGCCGTACCCGGCGAGGAAGAGCTGCGCGTACTGCGTCAGCGACGCGTGCCCGGCGGACAGCACGAACCGGTCGCGGCCCGTCCAGCGGGGATCGGACGGGTCGCCGGTCATCACCTTCTGGTAGAGCAGGTAGGCCGCCGGCGCGAGAGAGATCGCCGTCCCGGGGTGCCCGCTGCCGGCGCGTTCCACCGCGTCGGCGGCAAGGATCCGGGCGGTGTCGACCGCCCTCCGGTCGAGATCGCTCCACTCGAGTGCAGTCGTCATCGTCAGCCTTCCTGGGACGTCGTCCATCGGTGATCGGGGGGTGGCCGCCGGACGGCGTGCGGGTGCACGAGGGAGCCGGCGGCGGGAGGCGTGGCGACGCCGCGGGCACCCCGGGACCGGGGCACCCGCGGCGTCGTCGGCACTACGCGGTCGCGCCGCTACGGGTGCGCTGCGCTGCGGCGGCCTTCTCGGCGGCCTTCTGCTCCGTGACCCACTCCGCGTGGGCCTTGCCGGGCACCCAGTCGGTGTTGACGAGCCTCGTCTGGAAGCGGATGGCGGCGGCCAGCAGGACGACCACCAGGGCGGCGAGCCCGACCAGGCCACCGACCGGCCCGAGCTTGACGATGTTGCCGACGACGACCCCGAACCATCCGAAGTCCGCGTCGCCGAACGTCGTGTTCGCGAAGCCGAGCGAGCCGAGGACCTTGAGCAGGAACGCGGCGAGGAAGGTGATGAGCACGCCGTTGGTGAACGCACCGACGGCAGCACCGCGCCGTCCGCCGGTCGCGTTGCCGAAGACACCCGCGGCGCCACCGGTGAAGAAGTGCGGCACCATGCCGGGCAGGATGAGCGCCAGCCCGAAGACCGGTCCGAAGATCCAGGCCAGGAGACCGAACGAGACCAGGCCACCCACGAAGGAGGAGATGAAGCCGATGAGCACGGCGTTGGGGGCGAACGGGAAGACGATCGGGCAGTCGAGCGCCGGGACGGCACCCGGGACGACCTTGCGGGAGATGCCCTCGAAGGCCGGGACCAGCTCGGCGAGGATGGTGCGCACGCCGTAGAGGATGATCGAGACACCGATCCCGAACTGCAGGCCGAGAGCGACACCCTTCATCACGAAGTCGCCGCCGTCGCTGGCGCCGAGGATCTCGAACGCGGCGGTGCTGCCCAGCTTGGCCCAGGTCCACGTCGTGAAGGCGATGTAGAAGAGGACCATCGACAGGGCGGTGGCGACCATCGAGTCACGCAGGAACCGGAGCCCCTCGGGCACCTTGAGGTCCTCGGTGGAGTGCGACTTCTTGCCGACCACGGCGCCGATCGCGCCGGCGGAGATGTAGCCGAGCGTGCCGAAGTGCCCGATGGCCAGGGTGTTGTTGCCCGTCACGCGCCGCGTGAACGGCTGGGAGAACGCCGGCATGATCTGCATGATCGTGCCCAGCAGCAGCGCGCCGACCACCACGATCATCAGGCCGCTCAGCTCCGCCACGTTGAGCACCACGGTCAGCATGGTGGCCATGAAGAACATGTGGTGACCGGTGAGGAACACGTACTTCAGCGGCGTGAACCGCGCGATGACGAGGCTCACGGCGAATCCCGCGACCATCACCCAGGCGACCTGCGCGCCGTACTCGGCCGCGGCGATCGAGACGATCGCCTCGTTGGTGGGAACGACTCCCTGGGCGCCGGTGGCCTGGAGGATGAGGTCACCGAGGGGCGTCAGCGAGGCGACGACGACACCCGCGCCGGCCCCGAGGATGAGGAAGCCGAGGGTCGCCTTGAGCGCGCCGCCGACGACCTGGCCGGCGCTCTTGCGCATGGCGATGAGGCCGAGCAGGACGATCAGGCCGACCAGATAGGCAGGGACGGACAGGACTTGGTTGACGATGAAGTTCAGGACGGGCATGGCGATGGACCTTTCGTTTCAGCTGTTGTCAGACCTGGAGGGCGTCGGTGATCGCCGCGACGATCTCGTCCACGTCCATGAAGTTGTTGATGACCCGGACCGGGACGGACAGCCCGTCGAGCTCCTCGGCCAGCTCGGCACTGGTGAGCACGAGGTCGGCCAGGCTGGCCGCGCCCTTGGCGGTGCCGATGTCGGCGGCCTCGACGTCCCCGTCCAGACCGAGCTGGTCCAGCGCCTTGTCGGTGTTCATCTTGAGCAGGATGGACGTGCCGATACCCATCCCGCAGACGGCGATGATCTTCATGGTGTCGTCCTCGCTGCCGTGGTGCGGCTGTTGTGGTCGGCCAGGTCGGCCGCTGGTTCGCTGGTGAGACGGAGCCCGAGCAGCAGGCGCAGCTCGTCGGCGGTGGTGGCCCGGTACAGCTGCTCGCTCTTCTCCGGGACGGAGAGGAACGAGGCCAGCTGCTGCAGGGCCGTCATGTGGGCGGAGTGGTCCTTGCTGGCCAGGCCGACGACCAGGCGCACCGGGTCGTTGGCCTGGTGGCCGAAGCTCACCGGGTGGGCGAGCTGGACGAACGACATGCCCGTGTGCAGGACGTCGTCCGAGGCCTGTGCGTGCGCGAGGGCGAAGCCCGGCGCGATCACGATGTAGGGGCCGTGCTTGTCGACGGCGGCGAGCATCTGGTCGGTGTAGGTCGGCGTGGTCGACCCGGTCGAGGTCAGCAGGTCGCCCGCGGCCCGGATGGCAGCCCGCCAGTCCGCGACCTCCACCTGTGCGGCGACGGCGGCCGGCGGAAGCAGGTCGGCAAGCGACACCTCGGGTGGGGGTGTTTCGGTCATTGCGCCTCCTTGCGCACGAGGCCGGGGACAGTCCCGGCCGACTTCTGTTCAGATTAGAGCAAAAACGACCGGGTGGCTAGGACCTAGGTCGCCCGTATCGCGCCTCACATGGCTGCGGCAGGTGAGCGCGGGGGTGTTGACCTGCCTGCGTTCTGCACACAATGCTCTGAAACCCGGTTCGTCGTGCACCCGCGGCGCCCGGGCACGGCTCACCCCGGCCGGACGGGCCCGGACCGGTTCGGGGGCGCCCGGCCGCCCCTACCCTGGGGGCGACGCGACAGCCGGTGCCGCGACGCGACCCAGCGGGAGGACGACGATGGCCGACGACGGGTGGACCGCCGA
This sequence comes from uncultured Actinomycetota bacterium, assembly GCA_963724505.1. Taxonomy (GTDB): domain Bacteria; phylum Actinomycetota; class Actinomycetes; order Actinomycetales; family Cellulomonadaceae; genus Actinotalea. The sequence continues at coordinate 352,124 of CAVRUY010000007.1, read as the reverse complement.
GGAGCGCGCCGCGATGAAGGAGCGCGCCGCCGAGCTGCGTGCCGAGGGCAAGAAGGGCGCGAAGAGGGCCGACGAGCTCCAGGCGCTGCTCGACAAGATCGCCGCCATGGCGCCCGCGGACCGCGCACTGGCCGAGCGGGTGCACGCCACCGTGACGACGATCGCCCCCGGGCTCTCGCCCAAGACCTGGTACGGCATGCCGGCGTACGCGAACGCCGACGGCAAGGTCGTGGTCTTCTTCCAGGACGCCGGCAAGTTCGCCTACCGGTACGCGACGCTCGGTTTCCAGGAGCACGCGCACCTCGACGACGGCGAGATGTGGCCGGTCTCGTACGCACTCGTGGCGTGGACGCCCGCGGTCGAGGCGCGGGTCACCGAGCTCGTGCGGGCCGCGGTCTCCTGAGCCCAGGACGGCCCGGCGGCGCCTGCGACAGCACCGATTCCGGCAGCGCCCGGGCGCCGGAACCGGCGGGTCGCAAGTGCCCGGTACGGGTCCGGGGGTGCTGCTAGCGTCGAACGATGCGTCTCGAAGACGTCGACGCCGTGCTCTTCGACCTGGACGGGGTGCTGACACCGACCGCCGAGGTGCACATGCGCGCGTGGCACCGGATGTTCACCGACTACTTCACGCGCCACGACGTGAGCCCCCCGTACGGCGACGCGGACTACTTCGCCCACGTCGACGGCAAGCCCCGGTACGACGGCGTGCGCTCGGCGCTCGCCTCGCGCGGGGTCGTCCTGCCCGAGGGCAGTCCCAGCGACGCCCCGGGCATCGAGACGGTGTGCGGTCTCGGCAACGCCAAGGACACGTTCTTCAACCGGGTGCTCCGGGAGGAGGGGGTGACCCCCTACCCGGGAAGCGTCGCCCTGCTGGACGACCTCGCCGCCCGAGGCACGGCCGTCGCCGTGGTGTCGAGCTCGCGCAACGCGCCGGCGGTGCTCGCCGCGGCGGGCCTGGCCCACCGCTTCACGGTCGTCGTCGACGGCGCCGTCGCGAGCGCCGAGCACCTGCCCGGCAAGCCCGCGCCGGACACCTTCGCGTTCGCCGCGCGTCGTCTCGGCGTCCCGGTGGAGCGCGCAGTGGTGGTCGAGGACGCCGTCTCCGGCGTGGCCGCCGGCCGGGCGGGCGACTTCGGGCTGGTGGTCGGGGTCGACCGGGGCGCCGGTCGGGGAGTGCTCCTGGCCTCCGGTGCGGACGTCGTCGTGCAGGACCTCGCCGAGCTGGTCGAGCCGTGAGCGGCCCGCGGGGCGCGACCGGCCCGCACGGCGGGACGGCCTCGTGCCTGCCGGACCCGCTGGACCGGATGCGCTTCCCGGTCGACCCGTGGCGCCTGGTCGAGACGAAGTACAGCGCCGACGACCTCGGCGTCACCGAGACGCTCTTCGCTCTGGGCAACGGCTACCTCGGGCTGCGGGGCAACGTCGAGGAGGGGCGGGCCTCCCACAGCCACGGCACCTTCATCAACGGGTTCCACGAGACCTGGCCGATCCAGCACGCCGAGGCGGCGTTCGGCTTCGCCGAGGTCGGCCAGACGATCGTCAACGTCCCCGACGCCAAGGTCATCCGGATCTACGTCGACGACGAGCCGCTGCTGCTCTCGGTCGCGGACCTGCTCGAGTACACCCGGACCCTGGACATGGCCGAAGGTGTGCTGCGCCGCGACCTGCTGTGGCGCACGCCGTCGGGCAACCGGGTCCGGGTGCGCTCCCGCCGGATGGTGTCCTTCACCCAGCGACACCTGGCCGTGATGACCTTCGAGGTCACCCTGCTGGACGCCGCGGCCCCGGTCACGATCTCCTCGCAGATCCTCAACCGTCAGGCCGGCCTCGACGAGTACCGCACCAGGCCGACGCTGGAGACCGTCGTCGACCCCCGCAAGGCCGAGAAGCTCGAGGGCCGGGTGCTGCAGCCCGAGATGCACTGGGGCGGCGGGCGCCGGGCGATCCTGGGGTACCGGTGCACGAGGTCGGGGATGACCCTCGCGGTCGCTGCCGACCACACCATCGAGACCGAGAACCCCTTCGAGGAGGCCACCGAGGTCGAGGAGGACTACGCCAAGCACGTCGTGCGGGTGCGCGCCCAGCCGAACGTCCCGATCACGCTCACCAAGGCCGTGGCGTACCACACGTCCCGCGAGGTGCCCTCGCGGGAGCTGTCCGACCGCTGCCGCCGCACGCTCGGCCGGGTCCAGGACGACGGGATCGAGCAGCAGTTCCTCGACCAGGCGTGGTGGCTGCGCCACTTCTGGCAACGCTCCGACGTCGAGGTCGAGGAACAGCCGGAGGCCCAGCAGGCGATCCGCTGGAACCTGTTCCAGCTGGCCCAGGCCGCTGCCCGCGCCGAGGGCAACGGCATCGCCGCCAAGGGGGTCAGCGGCTCCGGCTACAGCGGGCACTACTTCTGGGACACCGAGATCTACGTCGTGCCGTTCTTCGTCTACACCTCACCCCTCGTCGCACGGAACGCCCTGCGGTTCCGCTGCACGATGCTCCCCGCGGCCGAGCGACGCGCCGCCGCCCTCACCCAGGAGGGCGTCCTGTTCCCGTGGCGCACGATCAACGGCGAGGAGGCCTCGGCCTACTACGCCGCCGGCACGGCGCAGTACCACATCGACGCCGACATCACCTTCGCCGTGGACAAGTACGTCAAGGCCTCCGGGGACGTCGACTTCCTGGCCCGCGAGGGGATCGACGTCCTCGTCCAGACGGCCCGCATGTGGGCGGACCTCGGCTTCTGGCGGGGCACCGGGAAGGACTCGTTCCGGATCCACGGGGTGACCGGCCCCGACGAGTACACGACCGTCGTCAACGACAACCTCTTCACGAACGTCATGGCGCGCTTCAACCTGCGCTGCGCCGCGCAGGCCGTCCGCGAGCTGGAGGAGCAGCAGCCCGACGACCACGCCTGGATGGTGGCCCGGCTCGGGCTGCGGGCGCACGAGGTCGACGAGTGGGAGCACGCCGCCGAGGCGATGGCCGTCCTGTGGGACGAGTCCCTGGGGATCCACCCCCAGGACGCGCTGTTCCACGAGCGCGAGGTGTGGGACCTGCCGAGGACCCCGGCCGACAAGCGCCCGCTGCTCCTGCACTACCACCCGCTGGTGATCTACCGCTTCCAGGTCCTCAAGCAGGCCGACGTCGTGCTCGCGCTGTTCCTCCAGGGCGATCACTTCACCGCGGCGGAGAAGAAGGCCGACTTCGAGTACTACGACCCCATCACCACCGGGGACTCGACCCTCTCGGCGGTGGTCCAGTCGATCATCGCCGCCGAGGTCGGCTACCACGAGCTCGCGCTGAGATACTTCTGGAACGGGCTGTTCGTCGACCTCGCGAACCTGCACCGCAACACCGCCGACGGCGTGCACGTCGCCTCGGCGGGCGGGGTGTGGAGCGCCCTGGTGCACGGGTTCGGCGGCATGCGGGACCACGGCGGCGTCGTCAACTTCGACCCGCGCCTGCCGGCAGCCTGGCCGTGCCTGACCTTCCGGCTGACGCTCCGGGGTGCACGCCTGCTCGTCACCCTGCGCCCGGAGTCGATCGAGTTCGCCGTCGAGGCCGGCGAACGGGCCGAGGTGCAGGTTCGCGGACGGCAGGTGACGGTGACCGAGGGCACACCGGTGACGGTGCCGCTGGACGACCAGGGGCCCCGGATCGACGGGGAGCCCGACCCGAAGTCGTTGCGCGGCACGATGCGGCCGGACGGCACGATCATCACCGCGTCCGTGCCGCACCACTCGGGCCGGAACCGGTAGCCCTCGCGCCGACGACCCGACCCCTGCGACGCCGAAGGCATACCGTGGAGGTAGGCAGGTCGTGCCTGCCTACCTCCGGCAGAGGAGTCATCATGAGCGAGACCGCACTCCCGATCACGACCGGGCTCGACACCCGGCTGGTGGAGATCGACAGGGAGATCGAAGCCCTCCTGGCGACGGGCGACCCGGTCCAGGCGATCGGGACCCAGGTCCGACTGACCTTCGACGCGCTGATCGACGCGGTGCGCGAGCTCGAGATCGTGGCCCGCGGCCTCGAGGGCGCGCACAAGCCCCGGGGCTAGCCGGTCGGCGGTCGAACGCCACCGCGCGGATCGCGCGACGGCGACCGACCGCGCCGACCGGAAGGGCAAGTACGCTCACCCCATGTCGGGCTCCGAGCGCGCACCGGTACGGATCGCCTTGAAGAACGACTACGAGATCGTGGTGCGGGGGCTCGCCCAGATGTTCGATCCGTACCGCCCGCGGGTCAAGCTCATCGAGCTGGACGCGAGGAAGCCGGTGGCGAGGTCCGTCGACATCGTCCTCTACGACACCTTCGCGCAGGCCCAGGGCAACCAGGCCGAGATCCGCGAGGTGCTCGCGAGCTCCCTCGCGGACAAGGTCGTGCTCTACAGCTGGAACACCCAGCCCGAGCTCATCGCGGCGGCGATCGAGCGCGGCGCCTCGGGCTACCTCTCCAAGGCCATGACGGCCACCGAGCTCGTCGAGGCGCTCGAGGACATCCACTCCGGTCAGGTCGTCACCGTCTCCCGGCCCGCGCCAGACGTCGTCCCCGGCGACTGGCCCGGCCGTGAAGCCGGCCTCTCCGCGCGCGAGGCGGAGGTGCTGGCCCTCATCACCCAGGGCCTGACGAACGAGCTGATCGCCCGGCACACCTATCTCTCCGCGAACTCGGTGAAGTCCTACATCCGCTCGGCCTACCGGAAGCTGGGCGTGACGCGCCGGAGCGAGGCCGTCGTGTGGGGCGTGCGCCACGGCTTCCTGCCCGACGTCTCGCGGCAGGCGGGGCCGGACGCGAGCTGAGGCACGGTCGGCCGGGTCGAGGCCCGCACCCCGTCGGCCCGGACGGCGCCCGGCATCCCACCCCCAGGGGTGAGGCAGCCCCAGCACCGGCCTGCGAGCCTCGAGGGATGACCGACGAAGCAGAGGAGCCCGACGCCGTCCGCGTGCTCTCGATCCCGCCCGGTCAGGTCCACGACCTCCGGTCAGCCCTGGACTTCGGGGGCGGACCCCATCGCAGCGACCTCTGGCCGGGGTTCGCCCCGGCGGCACTCCTGCCCGACCCCCAGTGGGTGGAGGTCCACGCGCACGAGTTCGACGTCGCGCACCTGCACCTGGGTCTCGGCGCCATGTCGTCGGTCTCGCTCTTCCACCTGATGGTGCGGCTCCGCGCCTGCGGCAAGCCCGTGGTGCTCACCGTGCACAACCTCGAGCACCCGTGCCTCGAGCAGCCGGTCCTGGACGAGCTGCTCCGCGTCGCCGTTCCGACCGCCGACGAGATCGTCACCTTCACCGTGGGAGCCGCACGCGAGATCCTCCGCCGGTGGGGCCGGGTGGCCCACATCATCCCGCACCCCCCGGTGATCCTCGGCGACCGGCCGGCCGCCGCCCGAGCGCCGCACCGCCGCTTCGTCGTCGGGATCGCCCTGACCCCGCGCTGCGGGATCGCCGAGTCCTGGGAGACCGTCGAGGACGCGGCCCGCGCCCTGCGCGGGATGACGAGCACGGCGCTCCAGGTGGAGATCGACCCGATCTTCGTCACGCCCGGCAGCCCCTCCTACTGCCCCGCGCTCGTCGAGCGCGCGCGGGACCTCGTGGCCCGGGGGGCCCTCACGCTCGGGGTGCACGAGCCGCTCGGCGTGCCCGAGCTCGCGTCCTACCTGCGGGGTCTTGACGCGTTCGTCCTGCCCCAACGCCGCGGCACCCACTCGAGCTGGGTCGAGGCGTGCCACGACGTCGGGACGACGGTGGTCGTCCCGGACCGGGGCTTCTACGCCGAGCAGCGGCGGTGTCGGGTCTACGCCCTCGGCGACGCCGACGGCCTGGCGACCGCGCTCCGCGTCGCCCGCCACAGCCGGACCTCCCGGACGGTGTCACCCGGCGACCTCGCTGCGGAGCAGCGCTTCATCGCCCGCGCGCACCGCGAGCTCTATCTCGCCCTGACCTGTGGAACACCCACCTGAAGGAGACCCGCATGCTCTCGTCCATCCTCGGCGCCGTCCTGATCGGCCTGATCGTCGGCCTCCTCGGCAGGCTCCTGCTGCCGGGCCGCCAGGACATCTCCCTGCTCGCCACCACAGCGATCGGCGTCGTCGCCGCGCTGCTCGCCGGCGTCCTGCTCGGCGCCACGGCGTACCGCAACGCCAACGGCGGGATCCCCTGGCTCTCGCTGGCGCTCGGCGCCGTGCTCGCCGCGGTCGGGATCTCGCTGTACGGCAGGACCCGGCGCCGCGCCTAGGCCGCGGCCGCGGCCATCAGGTCGCCCTCGCGCGCCAGGCGCTCGAGCACGGCCTGCGGCCCGAGCTGGGTCAGCCCCGGGGCGATCTCCTCCCAGCGCCGGGGCGCTGCGACCTGGGGGACCTCACGCCCGCGCAACGAGTACGGGGTGATGGTCGTCTTGGCCGGGTGGTTCTGCGACCAGTCCAGGAGCACCTTGCCGGGGCGCAACGACCGCTTCTGGCTGGCGACGACCGAGCCCGGGTGCTCGGCCGCGAGCGCCTGGGCCAGGTCGCGGGCGTAGCCGTGCACGGCGGCTGCCGTGCGGCCGCGCGGCAGGGGCGCGTAGAGCTGCAGGCCCTTGCTCCCGCTGGTCACCGGCACGACGTGCTCCAGGCCGTCTGCCCGCAGTCGCTCGGCGACCAGCCGGGCGACCGCCGCGCACTCGTCCAGCCCGGCCCCCGGGCCGGGGTCGAGGTCGACGACCAGCCGGTCCGGGCGACGCGGGCCCCCGCGCGGGCCGACCCGCCACTGGGGGGTGTGCAGCTCGATCGCGCCCTGGTTCGCCGCCCAGACGAGCGCCGCGAGCCCGTCGATCACCGGCAGGTCGAGGCTCGTGCCCCCGTCCTGCGACCCCGGGCTCGCCGGCAGGACGTGGTGGCGCACCCACTCCGGCGCCCCCCGGGGCAGGTTCTTCTCGAAGAACCGCTCGCCCTCGACCCCCTGGGGGAAGCGGATCCGGGTGACCGGGCGGTCGGCGAGCTGCCCGAGCAGACCGGGGGCCACCCGGGTGTAGTAGTCGATCATCTCCGCCTTGGTGAACCCCGTCTGCGGGTAGAGGACCCGTTCGAGATGGCTGAGCGAGACCCGGTGGCCCTCCACCTCGACCCAGGTGCCGGGGCTCACGGCACCTCCCAGGGATCCACCGGCACGTCGTCGCGCAGACCGCGCACCACCGGGTGACGCAGCCGGCCCGCACGGGTCCGGTGCAGGTAGGCGACGTCGACCGCGACCTCGGGCTCGCACCAGACCGTGCCGCGGGCGTCGACGTCCGGGACGTCGTCAGGCCGACGGCCGGGCGCGGCGGCCGCCAGCGCGCGGGCGACCGTGACGCCGGGCCGGCCGGCCAGCCCGCTCCCGGCGCGCCCGAGGTAGCGCCAGGTGCCGTCCGCATCCGGGGCGGCGAGCAGGACGGCGCCCAAGGTCCCGCTGCCCGCAGGCTCGGCGGGCGCCGGCCCCGTCGCGGCCGATCGGCCGACCGTCGCGGCGCCGGTCCCCTCCGGCCGCCAGCCGACCACGGCGGCGACGCGAGAGGTGCGGTGCGCCGCCTTGACCCAGTCCGGGCTGCGCCTGCCCGGCTGGTAGGTCGAGTCCCGCCGCTTGGCGACCACACCCTCCAGCCCGTGCTCCCGGGTGACCTGCCAGAGCTCGTCGGCGTCGGGGTAGAGCGGCGAGGCGATCACCCGGTCGGGCAGCTCCAGCCGGTCCAGCACCGCACGACGCTCCTCGAGCGGCCAGCCCGTCATGTCCACCCCGTACAGGCGCAGCACGTCGAAGGCCACGTAGGTGACCGGCGCGCGGCGGGCCAGCCGGGCGGCACGGGACGGGTCACGCACGTGCATCCGCTCGGCGAGCGCCTCGAAGGACGGCACCCCGCCCGCCATGACCACGATCTCACCGTCGAGCAGGGCGCCCTGGAGGGCGTCCAGACCGGACAGCTCCGGATAGGCGGGCGTGATGTCCCGGCCGCTGCGGGCCAGGAGCCGCAGGTCGCCCGATCCGGTCTCCGCCAGGGCCCGGACGCCGTCCCACTTGAGCTCGTACCACCACTGCGGGCCGCGCGGCACTGCGCCGAGATCGGCCGCTCGGGTGGCGAGCATGGGTTCCACAGGTTCATCCTGCACGTAGGAGTGCTCCACCGGCATCCGCGCCCAGGCACGGCCCGGCGGGTCTGCGACCGATTCTGCCCGCCGGGCGGGGCCGTCACCGATCGAGGAGGACGTGATGCGCGCAATCTGGAAGGGTGCCGTGGCCTTCGGCCTGGTCAACGTGCCGGTCAAGCTGTACGCGGCGACCGGCGAGACAGGCGTCACGCTGCATCAGGTGCACGAGAAGGACGGCGGCCGGATCCACTACCGCAAGGTGTGCAGCGTCGACGGCGAGGAGGTGCCCGCCGCCGAGATCGCCAAGGGCTACGAGACGGACGGCCGGATGGTCGTGCTCTCCGACGCCGACCTCGCCGAGCTGCCGCTCTCCACGGAGCGGGAGATCGCCGTGGAGGAGTTCGTGCCGGCCGAGCAGGTCGACCCGATCATGCTGGCGAAGACCTACTACCTCGAGCCGGAGAAGACCGCCGCCAAGCCCTACGCCCTGCTCCGCGAGGCGCTGCGCGCCACCGATCGGATGGCCGTGGTCAAGGTCGCGCTGCGGCAGCGTGAGCAGATGGCCGTGCTGCGGGTGCGCGGCGAGGTGATCTGCCTGCAGACCCTGCTGTGGCCGGACGAGATCCGCGAGGCCGACTTCCCCGTCCTGGACGCGGAGGTCGACCGTGCGACCCCAGGAGCAGGCGATGGCCGCGTCCCTCGTCGAGTCGCTCGCCGGGGAGTTCGACCCGTCCGACTTCAGCGACTCCTACCGCGGTGCGCTCGAGGCCCTCATCGAGGGGAAGGTCTCGGCCGGCGCCACCCTGCCGACTCCGGCCGGCGAAGCGGGCGAGCAGGACCAGGGCGGCGAAGTCATCGACCTCCTCGCGGCGCTCCAGCGCAGCATCGACCGGGCCCGCGCGGGCAAGGGCGCGCCGACGCGCCGGCCGCGGCCGCGCAGGGCGAGGCCTCGTCCGGCGGGACGACCCCTCGCAGGTCGAGGGCGAAGGCCCCCGCGGCGAAGGCTGCTGCCGCCAAGGCCCCTGCGCGGAAGGCTCCTGCCGCAAAGGCCGCAGCTGCGGAGGCACCTGCCGCCAAGGCACCTGCGCGGAAGGCTCCTGCCGCCAAGGCCGCTGCTGCGGAGGCACCTGCCGCCAAGGCTCCCGCTGCGAAGGCTCCCGCTGCGGCGAAGGCCGCCGCGACCAAGGCACCCGCCGCCAAGGCGCCCGCGACGAAGGCCCCCGCGACCAAGGCACCCGCTGCCAAGGCTCCGGCGGCCGAGGAGAAGACGCCCGCCAGGACCGCACGGCGCCGGGCCTCCTGAGTGCCCGGTTCCCCAGCGGTCGAGCGGGACGCCGTCAGCGCCACGCTGCTCCGGATCGCGTTCCTGCTCGAGCGCGAGCAGGCGTCGGCATACCGCTCGCAGGCCTACCGCGCGGCCGGTGACCTGCTGCGCGGCCTGTCGGACGACGAGTGGTCCCGCCACCGCCACGCCGCGACGTGGCAGGAGCTGGCCGGTGTCGGTGCGAGCACCACGGCCGTCGTCGAGGCCGTGCTCGCGGCGCGCGTCCCCCAGGTCCTGGCCGACCTGGAGGTGCGCGACGCGGAGCGAGCGGCCGCGAGCACACCGGCCGGTCGCGCCCTGCGCGCGCACCTGCGCGGAGACCTGCACGCGCACACCTCGCAGAGCGACGGCGCCACGCCGCTCGGCGACATGGCCCTGGCGGCGATCGGGATCGGCCACGACTACCTCGCCGTGACCGACCACTCCCCGCGCCTGACGGTCGCCCATGGGCTGACCCCGGCAAGGCTGCGCGTCCAGGTCGACCTCATCCGGCGCACCGATCCGGTGCTCGCGCCGTTCCGCCTCCTGACCGGGATCGAGGTCGACATCCTGGACGACGGCACGCTCGACCAGGAGCCGGACCTGCTGGCACGGCTCGACGTCGTCGTCGCGTCGGTGCACTCGAAGCTGCGGATGCCCGGCCCCGCGATGACGCGCAGGATGCTCGCGGCCGTGCGCGACCCGCTCACCGACGTCCTGGGCCACTGCACCGGTCGGCGCGTGCGCGGCCGGCAGCGACCGCCGAGCGACTTCGACGCGGACGCGGTCTTCGCCGCCTGCGCCGAGCGCGGGGTGGCCGTCGAGGTCAACTGCGCGCCCGACCGTCAGGACCCCCCGGACGAGCTGCTCGCCGTGGCGGTCGCGGCGGGGTGCCTGTTCTCCGTCGACTCCGACGCCCACGCGCCCGGAGAGCTCGGCTGGCAGGTCGACGGCTGCGACCGGCTCGCCGCGCACGGCGTCGGCCCGGACCGGGTCGTCAACGCCCTGCCCGTGGACGACCTCCTCGCCTGGACCGCACGCCCACGCCCCACCTGACCCCGCCCGGCCACGCCGTCGGCCCCGGCCCCGGCACCGGCGTCGAGCGGGACGCAGGCCCGCGGCTCAGCGCGGCGCGACTCAGGCCCGTGGCGTCGCGCGGCGGAGGACGAGGTACCCGGCCACGCCGCACAGCGCGGTGGCGGGCAGGGTCCAGGTGACCACGACCACCGCGCGAGTGGCTCCCCAGGTAGTCGCCCAGGCCGGCCCAGGAGTCCGTCACGGTCATCAGCCACACCGCGGCGATGATCAGCAGCGCGAACGCGCCGAGGAACAGGTAGAGCCCGAGCACCCTCCAGCGCACCCACACGGCCCCGAGGATCAGCCCCAGCAGTGCGAGCAGCAGGCCGGCCGTCGCGTTGATGTACCAGAGCTCCCAGGCGGGCAGCTCGGCGAGGAACCACGGCGCGAAGAAGCGCCCGCCCACGCCCCACCCGTCGGTGAGCCGTTCGACCTGCGCCAGCAGTGCGATGCCTGCGGCGTACATCGACGCGAGGAGTACCAGGTAGGCGACCGTGCCGAGGAAGTAGTCGCGCCGGGTCATGCCGACGCCCAGCGCGAAGCGGAACGTCAGGCTCATGGACTGCACGGCCATCGCCATGAGGAAGAAGAGCACCCAGGTGACGCCGCCGTTGTAGTAGAACGCGTCGGGGTCCAGGTTCTCGACGCCTCCGACCGAGGCAGTCACCATGTACCAGATGGCGAGGTTGAGGCCGAAGATCGCGGCGAAGATGAGCCACGGGGTGATGAGGGAGGGCCACGGGTTCGCCACGTGCAGCCGCACGGCGTTCCAGACGCGGCGGCCCAGGGGCGGGCCCGCCAGAGCGGCCGGGTACTCGATGACGGTCATGACGCGACCTCCTGTCCGGCGGTGCCGCGGGTGCGGCCGATGACGAGCTGTTGGAGCGAGACCGGGCCGACGTCCAGCCCTGCCTCGGTGGCGACGACGCGGTCGGCCCGGCTCAGGCCCGTGACGGTGACCGAGGCGAATCCGCCGAGGGTGCCGGTGTCCAGCACCTCACGCCCCCGCGCGAAGGCCTCGACGTCGGCGTGCCGCCCGGAGACCGTGGTGGCCGAGCCCCGCAGATCCTCGGCGGAGTCGTCGATGATCATCCGCCCCTGGTCGATCACCAGGACGTGCTCGAGCAGGTCGGCGACCTCGTCGATCAGGTGGGTCGACATGATCACGGTGCGCGGGTGCTCGGCGTAGTCGGCGAGGAGCCGGTCGTAGAACGCCTGGCGCGCCACGGCGTCGAGCCCCGCGTAGGGCTCGTCGAAGATGGTCAGCTCGGCCCGCGAGGCCAGGCCCACCACCACGCCGACGGCCGAGGCCTGGCCGCGGGAGAGCTTCTTCATCTTCCGGTCCAGCGGCACCCCGAACTCGGCGACGAGGTCCCGGGCCAGGGCCTCGTCCCAGCGCGGGAAGACCCAGGAGGCCACCCGCAGGACGTGCTCCCCCTTGAAGCCGTCGGGGTAGGTCTGGGACTCCTTGATGAAGCAGGTCCGGCTCAGGACGGCGGCGTTCTCGAGCGGGGCGTGGCCGAACAGCCGGATCCGACCGGCCGTGGTGAACTCCTGCCCGGTGATCAGCTGCATGAGCGTGGTCTTGCCGGCGCCGTTGCGGCCCAGCAGTCCCGTGATGGCGTGCTCGCGGACGGCGAACGAGACGTCGTCCACGGCGGCCAGCGAGCCGAAACGCTTGGTGAGGTCCTCGACCTCGACGATGGCGGTCATCGACCGGCCTCCTTCTGGATCATCTCCGCGAGCTGCGCCGGGCTGATGGCGAGCTTCGCTGCTTCGGCGACGAGTGGGCGCACGTACTGCTCGCTGAAGGCCTCGCTGCGCTGGGCGAGGAGGCGCGCACGAGCACCGGACGCCACGAACATCCCGATCCCGCGCTGCTTGAACAGCAGGCCGGCGTCGACCAGCCGGGTGACGCCCTTGAGTGCGGTGGCCGGGTTGATGCGGTGGAAGGCGGCGAGCTCGTTGATCGACGGCACCTGTGCCCCTTCGAGCATGGACCCGTCGATGATCTGGTTCTCGATCAGCTCGGCGACCTGGAGGAAGATCGGGCGTTCGTCGTCCACCGCGGCCTCCAGGTTGTTGGGTTAGTTACTGATGTAACTAACTAACCAGGCAACGCCGCCGCTGTCAAGAGCCGATCCGGCGGCCGACGGCGAGGTGCGCCGGGGCTCCCCCCGTCGAGGGCGCACATCCGTCGCGAGGTCGCCGGTGCGAACCTGCGCCCTCGCCACGGAGGCAGGCCCTCAGCGCGCCGTCAGGGCACCCGCCGGGCGCCGGCGCCTACTCGCGTACGAGGACGAGTGCGAGTCTGGGGACGGCGAACGACAGCCGGAACAGCGGCAGGAACCTCTTGCCCGTGCACCCGAACGCTGCGGCCTCGCCGTCGGCGACCTCGAAGGCCTGCGCCGCGCTCGAGGTCCGGCCCTCGCGGACCTGCAGGGTGTGCCGACCGCGCAACCCGACCTCGCAGCACCTGAACGCCGCCTGCGCGTTCCGGCTCACGCCTTCGCGTCGATCTCCGCGCGCCGCGCCTCGACGATGCGCCGCACGACGGCGTCGGGCAGCGGGTGGTCCGCCGAGAAGTGGATGCTCCCCGGGGTGGTCTCGAAGCCGCTCAGCGCATCGAGAACGGACGCGACGACGACCCCGCTGAACGGGTAGAGCGACAGGAAGCGCTTCGCACGCACGGTCGCAAGGAGTCCCTTGTCCCGGTAGAGCAGCGCCGGCATGCCGTAGCGGGTGCCTTCCTCGACGTCGGGGACGACGTCGCGGGCGATGGCGAGGACACGCTGGAGCGCGTCCCGATCCGCCCCGTCCACGGTGCTGAGGTACTCGCCCACATCGCCCACATCGCCCACATCGCCCACATCGCCCACATCGCCCACGAGTGGAGGCTACGCCCGCGCGGCCGTGCGCCGTCACCTGCTCTTCTCAGCAGGTGTCGCCCGCGGGGTCGCGAGGCAGAACGCGGCCGTCGACGCGGGATTATCTGGCCGCAGCTCTGGTTGAGTCGCCGTGAGCCTCGACACCATCCCCCGTTCGGCTCGACGAACTTCGGCGTCACAATCCCGATGTTCGCGCCGGTCAGGGTCAACGGCCGCGGGCAGCACCCGCTCTTCGCCCGGCTCACGACGGCACCGGACGACTCGCGCAAGGCGGGCAGGGTCCGCTGGAACTTCGAGAAGTTCCTCATCACACCCCCGGGCGAGGTGCATCGCTTCCGGTCACGGACCGAGCCGGACGACCCGCGGATCATCGCTCTGATCGAGGCGTCGCTCCCCCGCGAGTGACGACCCCGCGTGGCTCGCACGACGGCCGCCCGCTCGACGACCACGGACTCCGAGCCGCTCACCTGGGCAGACTCGACCTGCCGACACCGCGTGAGGAGCGCTCACTCGCCGCGTGAGCGTCGCAGACACGGAATGCCGCGCCCCCCGCCTCGGCGCCGATCCCCGAGAGCGTCACCGGAGCCGCCGAGGGAGATAGTGGACGCATGGGACCAGCCCTTGAGGACCAGGTGATCGCCTGGCTGCTGGCCGGGGACCCCTCGATCCGCTGGCAGGTGCTGCGCGACCTGGTCGACGAGTCGGCCGACGCGATCGACGACGAGCGGGCGGCAGTTGCTACCCATGGGTGGGGGCGCGAGCTGCTCGACCTGCGCGGACCCGATGGCCGATGGGCCGGCGGGCTGTACTCCCCGAAGTGGACCTCGACCACCTACACCCTGCTGCTGCTGCGCGCCATGGGCGTGTCCCCACGGACCGACGCCGCCAGGCGCAGCGCACAGGTGCTCCTCGACGAGGGCACCTGGGTCGACGGAGGTGTGGTCTTCTGGCGGTCTGGTCAGGTCGACGTCTGCGTGGTCGGACTGGTGCTGTCCATCGCCGCCTACTTCCGGCTGCCCGACGCGCGCGTGGGCGATCTGGTCGAGGTGATCGCACACCACCAAGGGGGCGACGGCAGCTGGCACGACCAGGTCCAGGACGTCTCCCATCGGCCGTTCCACGTGGCGATCGCGACACTCGAGGGGCTCGCCGAGTACCAGCGACACCTGCCCGTCGCCGACCCGGGCGTCACGGCGATGATGGCCGCCGGGCACGAGTTCCTGCTGACCCATCGCCTCTTTCGGACCGTCCCCGACGGTCGCGTCATCGACCCTGCATGGACCCGCTTCTCCTTCCCCCCGTACTGGCACTACGACGTCCTGCGCGCCCTGGACCACCTGCGGTCCGTCGGCGCCGGCCGCGACGAACGGCTGGACGACGCGCTCGACCTCCTGGAGTCCCGGCGTCGCGCCGATGGCACCTGGCCCCTGCAGAACCGCCACCCTGGCCGCACCTGGTTCGACCTCGAGCCGCTCGGCGGCCCGAGCCGGTGGAACACCCTTCGCGCGCTTCGAGTGCTGCGTACCTACCGTCCGGCGGACCCTCCGCCCGGGGCAGGTCTCCGGGGGTAGGCACCCCGACTGACCGACAACGACCGCATCCGCGCAGGTCACGGACCTGCCGTCCGCAGGCCGGTCACGTGGCGTCATGGGGGTCTTGAGAACTCCCGTCGGCGCACTCGCGCTCCTGGTGCCACCGGCCCTCGTCGTGACCGCCACTTCCGCGGTCGCGTCGACGGACCTGGCCCGGACCGGCGTCGCCACCGCGTCGCAGTACCAGGACGATGGGGACGGCTCGTTCCCGCCGGACAACGTCATCGACGGCGACCCTGGGACCCGCTCGGCCAGCGGGAACGGCCCGGACGAGGATGTCGACGCGGCCTACGTCCCCGTCCCGTCGTCCATCACTCGGTGCCCGCGGCCGCGCCGGAGCCCGATCTCATAGGTGGCGAGGAGCACCAGGGTCAGGCCGGTGAGCGGGAGGACGAACAGCAGCAGCACGGTGCTGAACGGGCCCAGCGCGTCGTGCTCGGCCGAGGTGAGCAGGAGGTAGACGACGTACACGGCGTAGTAGGCGACGAAGAGGCCGGCCTCCCACCGCCGGATGACGAAGCCCGTGAAGGCGATCGGCAGCAGCGCGACGGCGACCGCGACCATCACCGGGAGGTCGAAGCGCGCGGCGCCGGCGTCCACCGGGACACCACCGGGCGAGAGCAGGGCACTGATCCCCATCACGGCGCCGATGTTGACGATGCAGCTCCCGACGGCGTTGCCGACGGCCATCGCCACGTCGCCCCGGATCGCCGCGACCACCGAGGTGGCGAGCTCGGGCAGGGAGGTGCCGATGGCCACGACGGTCAGGCCCACGACGAGCTCACTCAGCCCCAGGGTCAGAGCGATGTCGGTAGCCGCGGTCACGAGCAGCTGGGCGCCGACCGCGAGCAGGGCCACGCCGAGGATGACGAGCCCCGCCGGGACGAGCGCCGCCCGGCCACCGCGCGGAGCTCGCGAGGCGGCCGACTCGTCCGCGGCGCCGGCCGGCCGAGGTTCCCTGCTCCGCAGCACCGCCCACGCGAGGTAAGCGATCAGCAGGGCGGCGAGCACGAGCCCGTCGAGCCGGGAGACCGCCCCGTCCAGGCTCATCACCCAGAGCAGCCCGGACAAGCCGATCATCACCGGGACGTCGCGTCGCACGACGGGCAGCTGCACGGCCAGGGGCAGGATCAGCCCGGCGACCCCGACGATCAGCAGGATGTTCGCGATGTTCGACCCGACCACGTTCCCGACCGCGAGCCCCGGGCTCCCCGCCAGGCTCGCGCGCACGGTCACGGCGAGCTCGGGTGTGGAGGTCGCGAACGACACGACGGTGAGGCCGACCACCAGAGGCGAGAGGCCGAGCAGGCGCGCCAGACGACTCGCGCCACGCACGAGCACCTCGCCGCCCACCACGAGCAGCACGGTGCCTCCGGCGAGAGCGAGCGCAGTCACGGGTACAGGGTTCCCCGAACCAGGGCCCGCCGCATCCAGACGGCATCGGGCGACATCCGGCCGAGCGCCGTCGGCGGGTCCCGGCAGGGAGCATCCTGCGTGTCGAACGCGGCGGTCCCGGTCCCCGTCAGGCGGGGTTGCGGACCGCGTGGCGGACGTAGATCACGCCGTTGTCGAACCGTCGGTGGTCGAGCAGCTCGAGGTCGAGGCGTACGCCCCGAGGCAGCGCCGGCTTGCCACCGCCCACGAGGACCGGGCACAGCAGCAGCACGCACTCGTCGACCAGTCCGTGCCGGAAGGCCTCCGCCGCGATCCCCGCCCCGCCGATGCTCAGGTCCGAGCCGGAGGTCTCCTTGAGCCGTCGCACCGTCTCGGGATCGAACTGCCGCTCGATCCTCGTGCGCGCGGTCGAGACGTCGGTGAGCGAGGAGGAGTAGACGACCTTGTCGGCCGCCCGCCAGATCGCGGCGTACTCACGGACCACCGCCGGCTCGTCCGTCAACCAGTCGTCGTCCTCCCAGACACGCATCGTCTCGTACATGCGTCGCCCGTAGAGCGACGTGCCGATGTTCCGCTCGTGCTCGTTCCAGAACGCGTGCACGTCCTCGTCGGGCACGGACCAGTCGAACGAGCCGGTCTCGTCCTCGAGGAAGCCGTCGAGCGAGATGTTGGCCGCGTAGATCAGCTTGCCCATGGAGCCCTCCGCCCGGACGAGGTTCCCAGCGTGCGGCCTCACGCCGACACCGGCAACACGTTCGGGGGTGGGTTCCCTGATCCCCCGCCGGACAAGAGGGACCAAGGCCGCGGACGACGACGGTGGGCACTGTGCGCCTGGGCAGATTCGAACTGCCGACACCCGCTTGGGGCGCTGCGGCGAGGGTCAGCGCCGAGTGACGCTCGTCGCGCCGGGGGTCGTCTGGCCTCCACGGGCGCTTCAACCGCCGTGGCGCCGGGTCGGCGTCACGCGCGCCGTGGAGCGATCCAGGTGGCAGCGTCGTGCGGAAGGAGGTTCTCGACGAGCGGAACGCTCGAGACCAGGACGTCCCAGTCCGGGTCGATATCGATCGGTTCACCGGACAGGTTGACCACGCAGCGCAGGCGAGGGCCGCGGTCGAAATCGAGGACCGAGTCCGGTGATTCGCGCCACGCGAAGTCGCCCGATCGCAGCGCAGGGATCTCGTGGCGCAGACGGAGCGCTCGCCGGTAGAGATTCAGCGTCGAGTCCGGGTCGAGTGACTGGCTCTCGACAGTCAGGTCCACCCACGATCCGGGCTGTGGGAGCCAGGGCTCCGACTCGGCTTCCTCGGGACTGAAGCCGAAAGGCGGCGCGTCGCCGCTCCACGGGAGCGGGACGCGGCAGGCGTCGCGCCCACGCTCCTTGTTGCCGCTGCGCTCCCAGATCGGGTCCTGAAGCCGCTCATTCGGTATGTCGTCGACGCTGGGCAGGGCCAGCTCGTCTCCTTGGTAGATGAACGCCGTACCGGGCAACGCGAGCATCAGCAACGCGGCGGCGCGAAGCCGGCGCGTGCCGAGCTCCAGGTCGGAGGCGATCTCAGGACTCGCCCCGAGCTCCGAGCTCGACTTCGCACGCCCGTACCGCGTCGCCAGGCGCACCTCGTCGTGACTGCCCAGCACCCACGTCGCCGGCGCCCCGACCGGTGCCAACGCCCTCAGCGTCTCGTCGATCACCTGGCGAAGGGCGGCGCCCCAGGGGGCTTTGAGGAAGTCGAAGTTGAAGGCGGTGTGCATCCCGTCCGCGCCCAGGTAACGGGCCAGCCGCTCCGGCCCGTTCACGATTGCCTCCGCCACGAGGAGGCGGTCGCCGTCGTACTCGTCGACCAACCGACGCCAGTGCTTGAAGATGTCGTGGACCTCGTCGATGTCCCAGTGGGGATTGCCCACCCAGTGCGAGGTGATGAAGCGCACGTCGCCGCCGTAGTCGGCGTCGGGAAGCCCGGGCGCCTTGGCGAAACCCGGAGCGGCATCCACCCGGATGCCGTCCACTCCCCGCTCGAACCAGAACCGCAGGATGTCGTCGAAGTCCGTCCGGACCTGATTGTTGGACCAGTTCAGGTCAGGCTGTTGCGGAGCGAACGTGTGCATGTACCACTGTCCCGGGGTGCCGTCCGGGTTCGTGGTACGCGACCACGCCGGCCCCCCGAAGGCGCTGATCCAGTTGTTCGGTGGCTCGCGGCCGTCCGAGCCCTTGCCGTCCACGAAGAGGTAGCGCTCGCGCTCGGGGGAGCCTTCGGGTGCAGTGAGTGCCGCCTGGAACCACGGGTGCTGCTCCGAGGTGTGGTTGGCGACCATGTCGATGATGACCCGGATGCCGCGCTCACGTGCCTCCACCAACAACGCGTTCGCATCCTCAAGGCTGCCGTAGCGGGCGTCGATGTCTCGGTAGTCCGAGACGTCGTAGCCGCCATCGGCCATCGGGGACGGGAACCACGGAGCGATCCAGATCGCGTCCACCCCCAGGTCGGCGAGGTATGTCAGCTTGGCGCGCACCCCGTTGAGGTCGCCCTCGCCGTCGCCGTCGGAGTCGGCGAAGCTGCGTAGGTAGACCTCGTAGAAGACGGCCTCCCTCCACCACGGTCGGTGCCCGCCGTCGGTGGTCGCTCTGGCTCCTGGCCTCGTCGCACCCATGGGTTGAGGCGACTGAGCAACGGCAGCAGGTGCGTCGGGCATGAAGGTCCTTCCCAGTCGAGGCCGCGCTCCGCAAGTGGGCCGAAGAGGGTCACGCACCAGCCGGACGCTCGAGCGCTCGTGTCGTTCCGCGCGGGGGTTGGGACGCTCGATGACATCTTCGGCTAGCAGGT
Organism: uncultured Actinomycetota bacterium; assembly: GCA_963724505.1. Lineage (GTDB taxonomy): Bacteria > Actinomycetota > Actinomycetes > Actinomycetales > Cellulomonadaceae > Actinotalea. Next base: position 332,958 of record CAVRUY010000007.1, on the reverse strand, counting down.
CGGGCCTGATCGCGAGCACGGCGTGCTCACCCGCGCGTCGGACAGCGGACAAGCCGGTGGCGTTCATGAGCCAGCCCGGCGAGGACTGCCCCGCGCTCGATGTCCGGGCTACCGGGTGGTGTGCACCGCGCCCTAGCCCCTCGCCACCCAACTGCCCGTCATCACCACCGTGGGCGTGACGGTCGAGGTCCGCTCGGCCACTCTTTCGCGTCCGCGACCTGATGACCGAGGTCGAGTTCGTCTCGATCGCCGCGAGCGACTTGCCCGTGACACGATGGCGGCCGACCGGCTGTAGGGCGAGTTGGCCGACCTGCTCGACCTGGTCGCTGGCACGACAGCGGCCGGTGCCGAGCTTGGTAGGCCCGTCGGGGTTGCGACTAGTGGATGGCGTGACGGTGCCCGCCCGACGGATCCGGCGGGCACCGCCATCGGTTCAGCGGGAGCCGCTGAGAGCGGCGACGCTCTCGACGGACTCCAGTGCGGGCTCCTCCGGGTTGCGCCCGATGCTCTTCGCGACGACCACGGCAACAGCTGAGACGACCATGCCGATGAGTAGCGCGAGCAGGAACAGCACGGGCTTGTTGGCCAGCGCCGAGACCCAGATCCCCCCGTGAGGGGCCAGGATGCCGGAGCCGAAGGCCATCGAGAGGCCACCGGTGATGGCGCCGCCGATCATGAATGACGGGATCATCCGGATCGGGTCGGCTGCGGCGAACGGGATGGCGCCCTCGGAGATGAAAGACGCACCGAGCAGCCAGGCGGACTTGCCGGACTCATTCTCGGCCTCGGAGAACAACGTCGGGCGCAGGGTCGTCGCGAGGGCGATCGCCAGCGGCGGGACCATGCCCGCTGCCATGACGGCCGCCATGATCAGCGCGGGCTTGTCGCTGCTGGTCGCAGCGTTCGCCAGGCCGGTGGTCGCGAAGACGTAGGCGACCTTGTTGACCGGTCCACCCAGGTCGAAGCACATCATCAGGCCGAGGATGATCCCCAGCGGGACGAGGGCGCTGGTGCCCAGTCCGTCGAGCCAGCTGGTCAGCCCGTCGTTGATGCCCTTCATCGGCGGGCCGATGACGAGGATCGTCAGGGCGCCCGTGAGGAGGGTCGCCACCAGCGGCGTCACCACCACCGGCATCACACCGCGGACACCCTTGGGGACCTTGCGCTTGGTCATCCAGTGTGCCAGGTAGCCCGCGAGGAAGCCGGTCAGGATGCCGCCGAGGAAACCTGCGCCGACCATGCCGGCGAGCATGCCGCCGACGAAGCCGGGGACGATGCCGGGGCGGTCGGCGATCGCGTACGCGATGTAGGCCGAGAGCGCCGGCACGAGGAACCCGAAGGCCACCACACCGATGCGGAAGAGCAGGACGGACCAGTGCTGCAGGTTGCCCCACTCGAACGCGGTCCACAGGACGGCCTGGTCGACCTTGGTGACCTCGATGGCGCCGTTCTCGCCCCAGGCGACGGACGCCATGAGGAAGCCGAGGGCGATGAGGATACCGCCGGCTGCGACGAACGGGATCATGTACGAGACACCGGTCATCAGATACTGGCGGATCCGGGTACCGGGCCCGACCTGGCGAGCGGGGGCGGCGGCGACCGGAGCCGCAGCAGCCTTCGCACCGGCGGGGACAGGTGCAGCGGACGCCGCGGCGACCGCCTGGGCGATGACTTCGGGGGCGTCGTGCACGGCCTTCTTCACACCGACGTCGAGGATGGGCTTGCCGGCGAACCGGTCCTTGCCCTGGACCTCCAGGTCGGCCGCGAAGATGACGGCATCGGCTGCAGCGATCACTGCCGGGTCGAGCGGGACGGATCCGGCTGCGCCTTGGGTCTCGACCACGCACTCGTGGCCGGCCGCGAGTGCAGCCTGCTCAAGCGCCTCGGCGGCCATGTAGGTGTGCGCGATACCCGTCGGGCATGACGACACAGCGACGAATTTCATGACGGTACGACCTCTCGCGTGATGATGTCGGCCACGGCGCCGGCATCTGCGGCCTCAAGGACTGAGGTTCTGAAAGACTCGTGGACCAGGCGTCGTGCCAGGGCCGCGAGGATCTTGAGGTGGTCCGCGTCGCCGCCGGCGGGCGCGCCGATGAGGAACACCAGGGTGGCCGGGCCGTCCGGCGCACCGAAGTCCACGCCCGCGGGCACACGCCCGACGGCGAGGCTCGGCGAGGTGACGTGCTCCGAGCGGGCGTGCGGCAGGCCGATCCCGCCGGGCATCCCGGTCGCCATCTGCGCCTCGCGGGCACGGACGTCCGCGTGGAAGCCCTCGGCGTCGGTGACGCGGCCCGCCGCGACCATCAGGTCGATCAGTGTGCGGGTGACGCCGTCTCGGTCCGCAGCGACGAGGTCGAGGCCGACGAGCTCGGCGGTGATGAGCGGTTCGCTCATGTCACAACTCCTTCAGGGTGAGTCGGGATTCCGGATCGGCGACCACGCGGTCGGACGCGAGGTCGAGGTCTTCGAGACGGGACACCTGTGCCGGGCAGCGAGCGCGCACGATGCCCACTCCACCCGAGGTGTCCTGCCGTCGGCTATTCGCTGGCCATGCGAGTCACGGCCAGGTAAATCCACCGCCTCGACGACGCCCGGCGCCTGAGGGTGCCCGTCGAGGGGAGGGTGCGCTGAGCCCTGCCTTCCCTCGCCGACCTCTTGCTTCCGCATGTTCGGAAACGCTTCCGACGAAGCATGCAACAGTCGTCGGAGTCTGTCAACGCCATTCCTCGAGGGGCGCCTCATCCGATGCCCTGCTGGACTCGCATGGCACGGGATGCCGTCGGAAGCGCTATCGATCACGTTAGACTTCGTTCATGAGCCACTCCCCCGGCACCGTGAACCTCGCGGACATCGCCGAGGCTGCCGGGGTCTCGCTCGCCACGGCATCCAGGGCGCTCAACGACGCCTACGGTGTAGCGGCGTCGACCCGCCAGCGCGTCCTCGACATCGCGCGCCAGCTCGACTACGTCGTGTCCCCCGAGGCCGTAGGCCTGTCCGGCGGCGCCACCAGGCGCGTCGCTCTCGTCGTCCCGCACATCGAGCGCTGGTTCTTCGGGGAGATCGTCAGCGGGCTGGAGCACGAGCTCAGCGCTGCCGGGCTCGACGTCTTGCTCTACCACGTCGGCGACGCCAACGACCGAACCGAGTTCTTCGCCGACCTGCCGGCCCGCCGCAAGGTCGACGCCGTCGTGGTGGTCGCCCTGCCGATCGGCGAGTCGGAGCGGCGCCGCCTCGAGCTGATGGGGGTCACGATCGTCGCAGCCGGCGGCCAGTCGGCGGCCTACCCCTACGTCCGCATCGACGACGAGGTCGCCGCGCGCCAGGCCGTCGACCACCTCCTCCGGCTGGGCCACACCAGGATCGGCATGATCAGCGCCGCCGACCCCGACCAGCCCGGCTGGCCGAGCCTGCCAGGACGATCACAGGGCTACTACGCCGCCCTAGCCGCCGCCGACGTGACCGTCGACGAGAGCCTTGTCGTCGACGTCGACTGGGGCGGCGCGAGCGGGGCCGACGCCATGGCGCGCCTCCTCAGTCTCCCGACCCCGCCGACCGCCGTTTACGCACACTCCGACGAGGTCGCACTCGGCGCCATGCGCACGATCCGCCGCGCCGGGCTACGGATCCCCGAGGATGTCTCGGTCGTCGGGATCGACGACCACCCGCTGGCCGACCTCGTCGACCTCACCACGGTCCGCCAACCGGTGCGCGAGCAGGGAATCATCGCGGCCCGCATGCTCCTCGGGCTGCTGCGCGGGGAGGACGAAGTCGACCGAGCCGTCACCCTGCCGACCTACCTCGTCCCCCGGCGCACGACGGCAGCGGCGCCGGGTCAGCCCTGACCGGGAGGGCCTGAGACGACGGCGAGCCGAGACCTTCCACCCGCCGGCCGTCGGACTACCACCCCAACGGTCATGCCCACGCTGCGGCCTCCCCCGAGTGGGCACGCCCGACGAACCGCAACGTCGACCGGCGCCGCTGGGCCCTGCGGAAGACCCGCCCCGGTCACCCGCGTCCAGCAGTTGGCGGATTCAATCGGTCGTCGCAAAACCTCGAGTGCGTGGAGGTGTTCGATGGTTCGTCGCCAGCAGGCAGCGGATCGGGCGGTTCGCCCCAAGCTGAGGTCGCCCGGTCACCCGAGGTTCCAGCGCGGGGTGGAGGCCGCGTTCTGGGTCGAGATCGCCAAGGGGCTGTTGCCGATCGAGGCCGCGGCCGCAGCCGGCTGGGTCGACTGGTACAACAACCGAAGGCACACTCGACCCTGGGCAACGTCCCACCCATGGAGTACGAGACCGCCCACTACGCGACCCTCAACCGAGAGCCGCAACCCGCATAGCAGCGGCTGAGAACCTGGGGCGCTTCAGTCAGCGCTCGTCCGCGCCGCCGGCCGCGTGCCCATCTCCACGATCGATCGATCGCCCTCAGGCGCACGTGAGCTCGGACGCGGCTCGCGACCGTCACCGCCGTGACAGAACTGTGACCAAACGATTGGGCAAACCCCTTGACGCACTCGACCGCGGCAGGCACTCTGGTCCCAGTTGACCAAACGATTGGGCACCCAGCATGGCTCACAGCCGAGTCACCATCAAGGACGTCGCCGCCGACGCGGGCGTGTCCATCACCACCGTGTCGCACGTCCTCAACGAGGTCGCCGGCAAGCGGATCGCAGCCGAGACTCGTGGCCGCGTCCAGGAGTCCGCCGCCCGACTCGGCTACGCCGCGAACCCCGTCGCACGCACCCTGCGTACCCAGCGCTCGCAGTCCGTCGGATTCATCGGCGACGAGATCGCCACCACACCGTTCGCAGGAAGAACCATCCTCGGCGCGCAGGACGGCATCCGCGCCCGCGGCGCTGTCCTGCTGGTCACCAACACCGGCTATGACAAGGACCTCGAGCGACGCGAGATCCGGGCGCTGCTGGACCGGCGGGTCGACGGCGTGCTCTACGCCGCGATGTACCACCGCGTGCTCGAGGTGCCGACGGACCTGCTGGGCGGACCGGTCGTCGTGGTGAACGCACGCACGGAGCAGTCGGGCATCTCATGGGTCGTTCCCGACGAGTACGCGGGCGGATGGGACGCGGCCGAGGTGCTGCTGGCCGCCGGGCACCGCAGGGTCGCGATGGTCGGCAACTCCGACGACATCCCCGCGAGCCACCTGCGAGCCGACGGCTTCCTCGCCCGGTGCGCCGCGAGCGGGCTCGCCGTGGACGATGTCACGGTCGTGCGCTGCACGCCACACCCGCAGCACGCCTTCGAGGCGACCCTCGGACTGCTCGCGCTCGACGAGCGCCCCACCGGGATCTTCGCGTTCAGCGACCGGATGGCCATGGGCGTCTACCGCGCGGCGGCCGTCCGGGGGCTCGTCGTGCCGAGCGACCTGTCGGTCGTCGGGTTCGACAACCTGGAGGTCGTGGCGGAGGGGATCTTCCCTGGCCTCACGACCCTCACGCTCCCCCACTACGAGATGGGCGCCTGGGCTGTGGAGCAGCTCTACGCCCAGATCGACTCCCCCGACGGCGCCGATGTGCCCGTGCGGACCGCCAAGCTCCGATGCCCGGTCGTGCACCGGGAATCGGTGACGTCGCCTCCCCGGTAAGGGCCAGGGAGGCGACGCCCATCACCGGGCGGGTGCGACCGCATCCGTCCTAGGACCAGCAGTGCCCCATCAGTGACAACGGAGGGAACCCAGTGTCTTCCAACACCATGCGTCGCCTCGCAGCGACCAGCCTAGCCGCGGTGAGCATCGTCGCTCTCGCAGCTTGTTCCGGGACGACGACCTCAGCCGACAGCACCGGCAGCGATGCCGGCACCCCAGCCACCATCGACCTGTGGACGCACAACGGCGGCAACGACACCGAGCTCGCCGTCGACCAGAAGATCGTCGACGACTTCAACGCCAGCCAGACCCAGTACACGGTCAAGCTGACCTCCTTCCCCCAGGCGTCCTACAACGACGCCGTCGTGGCGGCAGCCACGGCCAAGAAGCTCCCGTGCGTCGTCGACATCGACGCCCCGAACGTGCCGAACTGGGCATGGGCCGGCTACCTCGCCCCCCTCGACCTGCCTGCTGGCACCTTCGACACCCAGCTGCCCAGCACCATGGGCACGATCGGCGACGAGGTCTACTCCTACGGCCACTACGACGTCGCCCTGGCGATGTACTCCAAGAAGTCGGTCCTGGAGGCCGCGGGCATCCGCATCCCCACGATCGACACCCCATGGACCGGTACTGAGTTCGCCGACGCCCTGGCCAAGATCAAGGCCACTGACCAGTTCCCCTACGCGCTGGACCTGGGCACCGGTGGCAGCGGCGAGTGGATCCCTTACGCCTACTCCCCGTTCCTGCAGTCCTTCGGCGGCGACCTGATCAACCGGTCGGACTACAAGAGCGCCGACGGCGCCCTGAACGGCCCGGAGGCGATCGCCTGGGCGGAGTGGATGCAGGGACTGGTCAACGACGGCTACATTGCCGCCAAGTCCGGTGAGGACGCCACCGCCGACTTCGTCAACGGCAAGAGCGCGATCCTGTACTCCGGAAGCTGGGCCTCGAACACCGTGACCGAGGCCTTCGGGGACGACGCCGTCGTCATCCCGCCGCCGGACTTCGGTGCCGGCTCGAAGATCGGTGGCGGTTCGTGGCAGTGGGGCATGACCACCGGTTGCTCCTCACCGGCCGCGGCCACGGCCTACCTGGAGTTCGCGCACCAGACGAAGTACTTCGTGGACTTCTCCAACGCCCTCGGCCTGATCCCCGCCACCTCCGACGCTGCGGCGCAGGTCCCGAACTACTCGGCCGGAGGCAAAGACGAGATCTTCCTGCAGATGGCCACCAAGTACGCGCTGATCCGCCCGGCGACCCCGGCGTACCCGTACATCTCCTCGGTCTTCCAGAAGGCCACCCAGGACATCCTGTCCGGCGGTGACGCCAAGACGATCCTCGACAAGGCCGTGAAGGACATCGACACCGACACCAAGCAGAACGGCGACTACGCGTTCTGAGTCGCTGCCCGGCTCCCGGCGGCGACGTGAGTCGCCGCCGGGTGCCCGGCCCGTCCGAAGGGCATCCCCATGAGCACCTCTCCTGCAGTCGCGCCCGCGCGCAGCGTAGGACGCCGTCTTCGCGTCGGCGCCCGCCGCACCGGTCAGCAGCACCACCGCTCCGCACGATCCCACGAGGGCCGCACCGCCGCGTGGATGGTCGGCCCCGCCGGCTTCCTCATGACGGTCTTCCTCGTCGTCCCCGTCATCCTCGCCTTCGCACTTGCCTTCACGAACTCCCGCCTCATCTCACCGCGCCCGGCGACGTTCATCGGCCTGACCAACTTCGTCAACCTGTTCGGCGACTCGGTCTTCTGGGCCTCGGTCCGCAACACGTTCTACTTCGCCGTCGTGGTCGTCCCCGTCCAGGCCGGGCTCGCGCTCGGACTGGCGCTGCTGGTCAACGCCAAGGTCCGCGGGACGAACTTCTTCCGGACGGTCTACTTCGTGCCCGTCGTGACCTCGATGGTCGTCGTCTCCCTGCTGTGGCGGTTCATGTACCAGCCGGACGGGCTGCTCAACCAGTTCCTCAGCTTCGTCTCGTTCGGGCACTGGACGCCGATCGACTGGCTCAACAACACCTCCACCGCCATGCCCGCGATCATCATCATGTCGATCTGGCAGGCCGTCGGCTTCCACATGATCATCTGGCTCTCTGGGCTGCAGACCATCCCCGCCGAGCTGTACGAGGCCGGGGCACTGGACGGGGCGACCGGGTGGAAGAGGTTCCGCTACATCACCTGGCCGAGCCTGGCCGCGACCCGCACCTTCATCCTCATCACCATCACCATCGCGGCCCTGAGCCTGTTCACCCAGATCAGCGTGATGACCCAGGGCGGGCCCCTGGACTCCACCACGACCCTGGTGTTCATGGCCGTCCGCACCGGCTACCAACAGCTCGCCACCGGCTACGCCTCAGCGATCTCCCTGGTCTTCTTTGCCCTGGTGCTGACCGTCGCCGCGATCCAGCGCTTCCTCACCCGGGAGAAGGACTGACATGACCACCGAGACCACCACCCGCCGGGCCGTTCGCCTCGACCCCGACGAGCAGGGCAAGGCCGCCGTCGCACGCCGCAACAAGGCACTTGTCATGATCGGGCGGATCGTCCTGGCGCTGATCTTCACGCTCCCGCTGATCTTCATGTTCGTCTCGTCGCTCAAGCCGGACCTGCAGATCTTCCGCGACCTGACCAACTGGCGCGCTTTCGTGCCCGTCGGCGACATCTCGTTCGACAACTTCCGCGGCGTCTTCGACCGGGTCCCGTTCGCCCGGTTCATGATGAACTCGATCGGCGTCTCGGTCATCACCGTCGTGCTCGGGATCGTCATCAACAGCATGGCTGCCTTCGGCCTGGCACGCCTTCAGTGGCGCGGCCAGCAGCTCGCGCTGGGGCTGATCATCGCCACCCTCATCGTCCCGTTCGAGACGCTCGCGCTACCGCTGGTCTGGTGGGTCAACAAGCTGCCCTGGCTCACGATGAACGGCTTCCACCTGAGCCTGACCACCGGCTGGCTGGACACCTACCAGGTCCAGATCATCCCGTTCATCGCCAACGCCTTCTCGATCTACCTCTTCTACCAGTACTTCACGAGCATCCCGAAGGAGCTCGACGAGGCCGCCCGCGTCGACGGAGCAGGCTGGTTCCGGATCTACCGCAACGTCGTCATGCCGCTGTCCGGGCCGGCGATCGCCACCGTCGCGATCCTCACGTTCCTGCCCGCCTGGAACTCCTACCTGTGGCCGCTCATGGTCGTCCAGACCGAGGACCTGCGCCCCGTGATGGTCGGCATCCAGTACTTCTTCCAGCTCAACGTCGCCTGGGGCCAGGTCATGGCCTACGCGTCGATGATCACCCTGCCCGTGCTGGCGCTCTTCCTCGCGTTCCAGCGCTCATTCATCAACTCCATCGCCTCCAGCGGTGTGAAAGGCTGACATGTACCTCCTCCCTGACGTGTGGACCTGGGACAGCTGGTTCGTCGACGACGGCCGCCAGTTCCACGCCTTCTACCTCAAGGCCTCCCGCGCCCTGATCGACCCCGACCGACGACATGGGCGCGCGAGCGTGGGCCACGCGATCTCCGACGACCTGCGCACCTGGACCGAGATGCCCGACGCCTTCGTGCCCAGCGACGGCCCAGCCTTCGACGACCAGGCCATCTGGACCGGGTCGATCCTCCAAGGGCCTGACGGCCTCTGGCGGTTCTTCTACACCGCCTGCAGCCGCCAGAACCCGGTGATCCAACGGCTCGGCCTGGCCACCTCACCCGACCTGATCACCTGGACCCGCGACCCCAACTGGCACGTCCTGGAAGCCGACCAGCGCCACTACGAGAAGTACGGCGACTCCGCCTGGGGCGACGAGGCATGGCGCGACCCGTGGGTCTACGCCGACCCCACCGGCGACGGCTGGCACATGCTCCTCACCGCACGAGCCCGGCACGGAGAGCTGCGCGAGCGCGGCGTCGTCGGCCACGCCACCTCACCCGACCTCGCGACCTGGACCATTCAGCCACCCCTGAGCACCCCCGACGCCGGCTTCGGCCAGCTCGAGGTCCTCCAGACCGCCGAGATCGAGGGCCGGTGGGTGCTGATGTTCAGCTGCCTGCACATCGAGCTCAGCGACGAGCGCCGGAACGCCGACCCAGGGGGCGGCATCTGGACGGTTCCGGTCGACTCTCCCACCGGCCCCTTCGACCTCAGCCGGGCCACGCGCCTGACCGGGCCGGAGCTCTACGCCGGCCGACTCGTCCGGGACAGGTCAGGGCAGTGGAACCTCATGGCCTTCCGTAACGTGGACGAGGACGGCGCATTCGTCGGCTACCTGGCCGACCCCATCCCGGTCGCCTGGCACGGGGATCGGCTCGCTGTGGCGGTGGACGCGACGACGACATGAGGACGGCCTCGGGCCGAGGCATGACAGGGACCCCGACCTGGGCCCCGGCTGTCCGCCCCGGCCCCGGCTGGATCCTGCTCCCAAGGCCCGACGAGAGGTGGAGGTCGCGGGTGGCGTTCTCCTGGTCGCCGGCACGGCCTTGGTCCTCATGGCGGTCGACCGGAGTTCGCACTCCGCGAGTGACACGCTGCGCCCGTTCCTCATCACGATTGGCCCCGTGTGGTTCGTCGGCGTCCTGGCCGCCCGCCACATGTGGCCCGGGAGCACCCACTCGTTGTCGAAGCTGCCAGGCGGCACAACCGGACCGCAGCTTGCACGCCTCGCGGCGCGACCGGCGTCTCGGACGCAACCCGCGCGAGGGTTCCCCGTCGCCGAGTCCCAGACCTGCACCGACGCCGCAGAAACCACTCAGTGCGCCTGGGCAGATTCGAACTGCCGACACCCGCTTTAGGAGTTCGTTGCACCCCCTCGTGAATGGCGCTGATCTGCGGAAATGCTCGCGGTGATCGCCACGCGTGCCGGGGCTGCGGGCCTTCTGCACCCCACACGCACCCCACGGCCGCCGGCAGTACGACGGCGCTGCCCGTGGAGTCGCCCGACCCCGATGGGTCGCGTCTGACCAGTGGGGAAGCTGGCGTCGTCAGCCGATGAGCGGTGCGCCCTCGGGGTGGCGGAAGAGTCTCTGACGCTCGCGCAGCGCGAGGGCGACGCCGAGGGTCACCGGTCCGAGGCGGCCGATGAACATCAGGAGCACGATGAGCACCTGGTGCGCGGGGGCGAGGTCGGCGGTGATCCCGGTCGACAAGCCGACCGTCGCGAACGCGGAGATCACTTCGAAGAGCGCCTGGTCGAGCGACCAGGCCGAGGTGAGGGTGATGATGATCGTTGTCGTCATGACCGCGGCGACGCTGAGGAGGGCCACGGCGAGTGCCTGGCGTTGGGCGGCCGGGGCGATTCGGCGGTCGAAGAGGGTCACGTCCGGGTCCCCGCGCAGCTCGGACCAGATGACGACCAGGAGGACGGCGAAGGTCGTGACCTTGATGCCGCCCGCGGTGCTTCCGCTTCCGCCGCCGATGAACATCAGCACTTCGGTGCCCAGCCACGTGCCGTTGCTCATCGCAGCGGTGTCGAGGCTGTTGAACCCGGCGGTGCGTGGCATGACGCCCTGGAAGAAGCCCGCCAGGAGCTTGCCCGGCCCGTCGAGCGGCCCGAGCGTCGCCGGGTTGGACCACTCGGCGAGCGTGATGAACGCCGTGCCGGCCACCAGGAGCACCGCGCTGAGGAGCAGGGTGATCCGGGTGTGCAGGCTCCAGCGGGAGGGCCGGCGGCGTTGGCGCCGGACCTCGATGAGGACGGGGAAGCCCAGCCCGCCGATGATCACCGCGGCGGCGATCGGCAGGCACACCCACGGGTCGGTGACGAAGCCGATGAGGCTGTCGCTGTAGAGGGCGAACCCGGCGTTGTTGAAGGCTGAGACCGAGTGGAACAGCCCCAGCCACGCGGCACGGGAGGGGGTCTCGCCGTAGCCCACGATGAAGCGGGTGGTCAGGGCCAGCGCGGTGAGGACCTCGATGGTCACGGTGATCTGGGCGGCTCCGGTGAGCACCGTTCTCAGGTCGCCCAGGCCGACCGAACGGGTCGACTCTGCGGCGACCAGTCTGCTTCGCAGGCCAAGGCGGTGGGAGATCATCAGGCTGAGCAAAGAGGCCAGCGTCATGATGCCGAAGCCACCGACCTGGATGAGCACCAGGATGATCGCCTGTCCCAGCGGGCTCCAGTGGGTCGCGGTGTCCACCACGACCAGCCCCGTGACGCACACCGCCGACGTCGCGGTGAAGAGCGCCTCGAGCACCGACGTCGTCGGACCGGTCCGTGCCGCGGGGAGCAGGAGCAGGCCTGTCCCGACGGCGACGGCAGCGGCGAAGGCGAGCACGACCGGCAGGCCTGGCCTGCGCCGGAACGCGACGAGGACACGTCCGCCGACGCCGCGTGGCACGCCGGTCATCGGGTGGTCGCGGTCGAACAGGGTCGCAGCGCCCCGGGGTGAGGTGGGATTCATCCAGGTACTCCGAGAGGTGTCCGGCCCGGACGGCTCGGCCACGTGTCACTATCCCCGCGCGCGCAGACCGCCTCGGCCCGGCCCCAGGGCTGGGGCGCGGATCTTGACGTTTCCCTAACGGCTCAGGGCTCGAACAAGTACCCGCGGCCGGGACGGGTGAGCAGGTGGGCCGGGTTCGCGGGATCGTCTTCGAGCTTGCGGCGCAGCTGGGCGACGTAGACCCGCAGGTAGTTGCTCTCCGTCCGATACGCCGGGCCCCACACCGACCGCAGGAGCTCGGCACCGTCGACGAGGTGGCCACGACGGCGGACAAGCACCTCGAGCAACGCCCACTCCGTCGGAGTCAGCCGGACCTCAGACCCGTCCCGGTGAACCCGCTTGCGTGCCAGGTCAATGGTCAGCGACCCGGCCTCGACGACCGCAGTGTGCCCGGGCTCGGTCGGCTGAGCCCGCCGCACCGCTGCCCGCAAGCGCGCGGCAAGCTCTTCGACGGCGAACGGCTTGGTGACGTAGTCGTCCGCCCCCGCGTCGAGGGCGGCGACCTTGTCCGCACCGCCCTGCCTGGCGGAAAGCACGACGATCGGAACGGTGGTCCGCGCGCGCAGACGCACGAGCACCTCCAGGCCGTCCAGGTCGGGCAGACCGAGGTCGAGCAGGACGACGTCGGGGGAAGTCTCTGCGACAGCATCCAGCGCCCGATGCCCGTCGGGTGCGGTGGCGACACTCCAGCCGCGCGCCCGCAGCGTGATGCTCAGCGCCCGGAGCAGGTCGACGTCGTCGTCGACAACGAGGACCGACGGCGCGGTCACGGCGCCACCCGTGACCCCGGACCGCTGGCCAACGGCACGGCGACCACGACGGTCAGACCGCCGCCGGGGGTGTCCTCGAGTCGCAGCTCGACGTCCAGCGCGTCGGCGAGGCCCTTGGCGACGGCCAGGCCGAGACCGAGGCCCTCCGACGGGCGGCCGACCACGGCACCCGGAGCGCCAACCAGACGCTCGAACGGGCGGAAGACCCGTTCGCGGTCGGCGGCAGCGATGCCCGGCCCCGCGTCGCAGACGCGCAGCTCGAGCCTGTCGCCGACCACGGCGCCACGTACTGTGGCCGGGGTGCCCGGTGGCGCGTGGCGCGCGGCGTTGGCGGCGATGTTGGCAACGACGCGCTCCAGGAGCCCGACGTCGGTGCGCACGAGCGGCAGGTCCTCGGGCAGGTCCAGCCGGACGGTCCGGGGGTCCAGGCCGTCCAGGGCCGCCGGCACGATCTCTTCCAGGCTCACGCTCTGCAGGTCCGGGACCACCGCCCCGACCTGCAAGCGCGTGAGGTCCAGGAGGTTGTCGATCAGTCCCTCCAGGCGCCCGGTGGCGGTGTCGATCGTGGCCACGAGTGAGTCGCGGTCCTCTGGGTCCAGTGCCTCGCGCCCGAGCGAGAGCCCGTCGACGGAGGTGCGGATCGAGGCGAGCGGGGTACGCAGGTCGTGCGAGGCGGCGGTCAGCAGCGCCGAGCGCACGGCACTGACCTGCTCGAGCTCTCGGGTCCGCTCAGCCTCAAGCCGGAAGCGATGGCGGTCCAAGACGAGGTTCGCCTGGGCGCCGAAGACCTCCAGGACGCGATGGTCGGCCGCGGTCAGCACCGTTCCCGGGAGCACGAGCCGGGTCGTGCCCACCTCGACCGCAGGGTCGTCGGGCGACCACTGGGGTTGGTCTCCTGCGCCGGTGGCGGCCACGGGATGGCTCGCAACCTGGCGCCACCCGCGAGCGCCGGCAGTGACCCGTTCGAGGACGAACGCGCGGTCAACGTGGAAGCACCGCGCCAGCTCGTCCGCGAGGTCTTGCGGGCTGTCCCGACCGGCGAGCACGGCGCGGGAGAGGTCAGCGAGAGTCGTGGCCTCGGCGCGGGCCTGCCGTGCCTGGCGCAGCCGGCGCTCGGCAAGGTCGACCACCGAGGCAACCGCGACGGCAACGACGCTGAACACCACGAGGGCCGTCGCGTTCTGCGGGTCGGCGATCGTTAAGCCGCCGGTCGGCTGGGTGAAGAAGAAGTTCAGCGCCGCCGAGGCAAGGAGGGCGCAGACCAGCGAGGGCAGCAACCCGCCGACCAGTGCGGTGGCCACGACGAGGGTGAGGAAGAACATGAGGTCCATCGGCAACCACACCGCGGTACGGAACTGCAACAGGACGATTGTGAGGATCGGCGGCCCAACGAGGGCCATCGACCAACCCGCGGCGGTGCGCCGCCGGCCCAGCGGTGCCCTCAACCTGCCCAACGACGCCAGCGGCTGGCGCCCCGCAGCACCCGGCGCCTCAGCGCTCCCGATCGCAACGTCGTCCACCCCGACACCCTGCCACCCCCAGCGGTGAGCCAGACAACCCGCTGGTGGGCCACGCCTTGACGTCCGCACGGAGTCGTCTGATCAACGTCGCGCATGTTGCGGAACGTCGGCTCGCGCGGCGTCGCCCGGCAACTGACCGCGGGGGCCAGGCGTCCCCCCGCGCCGCACGGAACCCCGCTCCGTCGGAGGGGGTGTCGCCTGCACCCCACACGCACCCCATGGGATGAATCCGGTGTCATGTCGAGAACTGCGCCGAGCCGCTGATGCGATGAAGGAGCGGGGCCTCCGCTGACCCTCCGGCGGATGCTGGTGGTGTCCACGTCTACGACGAAGGAGGCCCCTGATGCAAGGTTACGACGGTGCCCAGTTCGTGGGTATCGATCTGCATCGTCGACGCACGGTGCTGGTGCGCACCACGGATACCGGGCAAGTGCTTGAGCAGGTCCGGATCCTCAATGACCCGGACCGGCTCACGGAGGTGGTCGCCCGCGCCGGGGACGCCCCGGAGGTCGTGTTGGAGGCGACCTACGGGTGGTACTGGGCGGTCGACGCGCTGCAGGCGGCGGGCGCGCACGTGCACCTGGCCCACCCGTTGGGGGTCAAGGCGTTCTCCTACCGGCGGGTCAAGAACGACGTGCGCGACGCCGCGGACCTGGCCGACCTGTTGCGGATGGGCCGGCTACCCGAGGCGTGGATCGCCCCCCCGGCCACCCGTGAGTTGCGCGAGCTGGTCCGTCACCGGGCCAAGCTCGTGGCCCTGCGCAGCCACTGCAAGGCCGAGATCCACGCGGTGCTGGCCAAGTGCGGGGTCACGGTGGTGATGGCCGACCTGTTCGGTCTGGAAGGCACCGCGCTGCTGGACCGGCTCGACCTCGCGGCGCCCTACGCCGCCCGGGTCGCCTCGCTGCGCCGGGTGATCGAGGCGGTGCAGTTCGAGATCGACGTGTTCGCCGGGCTGGTCCGCGCCCGCCTGGCCCATGACCCCGGGTATGTCGCGGTCCAGAGGATCCCGGGGATCGGCCCGGTCCTGGGTGCGGTGCTGGGTCCTTCTCCCGAGTCGACTTGGTAGGTCTCTCGAAGAATCGCGCGGTGACCGCCTACACGTCCAGGACGACGCCCCGATCAAGGCCGGGCTCACACACCACTCTGCGGGACGCCACTTCTTGCCGCCGGACGCGTACGCGTAGTCGTCCTACTGGTGGGTCAATGCCCACACGGTCACCGAGACCACAAGCCTGCGACGCATGCGACGTGGCCCCAGGTCAGGAGTGCCCCTACGATCGAGCGGATGACTCCGAGGCCGGGCAGGCCGCTCTTGTTCGGAGTGATCCCCGGGTCGTCCAGCGGCAGCGCCGTGGTGAGCCAGGTGGCCAGTCGCGGGCGCACCTCCAGTCCGGTGAGGGACGCCCTCGTCAGACATGGTTCGCGCACCATGTCACCGTGTGCCGGGACCTTCGCGTGTGCCCTGGTCGTAGCCCTCGAGATCCCTGGGATCCTCATCGCGCTCGCCATGGCGCACGGCGTCCGGCAAGGGCGCGCGGCGTGTCGCTGGGGACCCCCGCCGGGTCCCCGTGGGATCCGCGTTCGCAGGGGAGATCTCCGGCCCGCCCGACGGCCACGGGACGGGCGGTCTGACACCGATCGCGGGCTACGTCGCGCACTCGATCTGCGCGTTCTCCGGCCTGCAGCGGTTCCACGAGGGCAAGCCGGCGACGGTCTGGCCGCCGGTGCAGACCTACGGAGCGATCGTCGCCGCCGGTGAGATGGCCTACGCCCCAGCCCGGGGGATGCCTGCAACGGCCACACGGGCGAGCTCGCGGGTCCCTGACGACCCGTACGGGCCCTGACCTGACAGACCCCCGGGTCGCGTGAGAATCGGCCTCACGCGACCCGGGGGTCCCTTTCGTCAGCGGTCCGGGTCAGTGCAGCGGGACCCGGTCCGGCCCGGTCACCGGATCGCCCCGGTGGCCGGGCAGACGTGCACGCCACTCGTGCCGGAGGTCATGCTGAACTTCGTCGTCGTGCTGTACCAGCCCCCGACGAAGATGGCGTTGCTGAGGGACGCGGTCTCCCCCTTGTCCGGTGAGCCGGTGGTCAGCCAGTAGCCGGTGAAGAAGCCACCGCCGCTGAAGTCAGCGCCGCCGCTGATGAGGGATCCGAGCCCGTCGTTCAGGCGCGGACCCTGCGGGTAGGGAGCCGCCGGCGTCGAGCCCCCACCTGAGGCGTTGATGTCTCCGGCGACGTTGATGAAGTTCCCGGGCCCGAGGTCCCCGCGCGGGACGACGGCGCCGCCGCTCTGGAACTTGACCTGCCCCTGGTACCCGTTGGCCGGGTTGGCGTCGGTGTCCCAGCGCAGGACGAAGACGTCACCGGCGTCACCCGTGATGGCGATCGGCGTGGACACCTTCAGGCCGGACGTGATGTTGACGACGATCGTCTGGGCCACGCCGTTCCTGGTGTTGAGGCCGTCGAGGGAGGTCGCCGACCTGTTCTCGTAGCCCGGCGTGGCGGCGAGACCGTCGATCTGCGCCATGGCCGTGTCCAGGCTCGTGGAGAGGGTGTCGACCAGGGCCGTCTTCCCGAGAGCCGAGGACGCCTGTCCGGCGTTGTTGGTCACGATCTTCGACCATGCGCCGAGCGTGGTGTCGTTCGTCGACAACGTCCCGGCGAAGGCGAAGGAACCGGACGTGCGTTCCTTGGCCGTGAGCCCGTTGATCACGACGTCCCCGGCGTAGCCCTTGGAGGCGCTCTGCCAGTTGGCGTCGATGCTGCCGTCGGCGAAGAAGAACAGCAGGTTCTGCAGGCCGCCGAGGTTGATGCCGCCGATGGGTCCGGCCGGGCAGACTCCCGGTGCGATGGGTGTGACGTAGAAGATCCCGACGCCCTGGCCACCCGGCGGAACGCTGACCTGTTGGCTGGCGGTGGTCGGGTCGGAGATCGTGGCACCGCCGCCGCAGGGGACGAACTCGTAGGCGGGCGGAGCCGTGGCCTCCATCGTGTAGCTGCCCGCGGCCACGTTCACCGGTCCGAGCGGATTGGCCTGGGTCGGCACGAGTTGCGGCCCGGTGGCTCCGAGGGTTCCTCCCGGGACCTCGGTGGTCGTCTGACTGCCGTTGCTGCACTGGTAGATGTGACCGGCGATCGTCTGGGTCTGCGGGCACCGCACCAGGAGGTCTGCGGTCGAGGTGCTCGTCCCGGCGACGGCGTCGGTCACGGTGGCTCGGTTGACGATCGTCCCGCAGGTCGCGGTCGTCGTGGGTGCCGCGACGTGCACGACCCTGGTCGATCCGGGCGCGAGGGTGCCGTAGTGACAGGTGAGGACGCCGCCGGAGATCGAGCAGTTCGCGGGGTCGTCCTGCGCCCAGGCCAGCCCGGCCGGAAGGACGTCGCTGAGGGTCACGCCGTCGGTGGCCGAGCTGCCCGTGCTGCTCGTCGCGATCGTGAAGGCGGCCGCCTCGGTCGCCGAGATGTCGGTCGCGTACATGACGTCGACCCAGTAGTTGGTCGAGTTGAACGTGCTGGTGGGGAAGATCGGCGCGGCCGAGTACGTGAACACGCCGTTGGCACCGGCCGGGGCGTGCAGGCTGCCGTCTCGGCTGGTGGCGTCGGCGGCGAAGTACCCCCCGTCGAATGCGTAGCCGCCGGCGGGTGCGTGGTACGAGGCTACGTAGGTGGTGTGCGGGGTAATGGGCACGGGCGTGGCGAAGCGGACCGACTGCCACCCGGTGGCCGACTCGTCGGTGAACGTCGCACGAGCCAGGAGCACTCCGTCGGCGGACCACAGGCTGCCGACATGCGTCCCGGTGTTGCCGGGGCCCTTGTAGAACCGGATACCGTCGATCGACCGTGCGACATCGGAGGTGAACGCCACGCCGAGCTCGACCGCGCCCGTGTCATCGGCGCTGGCCGTGCCGGGCTGGGCTCCGTCGAAGAGGCTTCCACCGGCGAGCTTGTCGACCGTGACCTGGCCGCCGCACGACCCCGTCCACGTGACGCTGGCGGTCTTCGAGAGGCCGGCGGCCTCGTCGGTGGCGGTCACGGTGTCGGTACCCGGGTGGCGTCCCTCGTAGGTGAACGACGCGTCACCGTTGGCGTCCGTGGTCCCCGAACCACCGGCGGTGTTCGCGCCCGTGACGGTGAAGGTGATCGTCTCGCCCGCGACGCCGTTCTCGTAGGCGTCGTCGGCCTCGGCGACGAAGGTGATGGAGGTGCAGACCGCCTGGGTCGCGGTCGGTGGGTTGAGGTAGATCTTCGCCACAGCAGCGGTGGCGCTAGCTGGGGAGGCGGTCAGCGCCAGGGCGAGGACTGCCGAGAGGCCACCTGCGAGGAGGGGCCGGGAACGCCGGTGCCGCGAGGGCGCGAGGGAGAATAGACGTGAGGACAACGCTGGCCTCCTTGACTTCCGTCATGCCGGCAAGCACTCGACGGCTCGCCTGACGGCAGAATGGCACGGCGAAGGGTGAATTGGGGCGATTTGTCCCTCGATGTCCACGACGTGAGCGTCGCCCTTCCCGATCCCCGGCGCGCAGCCGACCGACTTCCGGGCTCCGACGCGAGGCGTGAGCCCGGTCAGGAGCTGAAGGCCACGGTGATGTAGGCCCACTGGCTGGCGGTCGCCCCTTCGGTCCACGTCGGTGGGGTGAGGCTCCCGGCCGTGGCGGCGAACCGGTCGGCGACACCGAGTGTGCGTCCGACCCCGGTGGCGTTCTGCAGCGACGCCCGGGCGGCGAAGCCCTGGGGGGTCTGCAGCGAGAGGGCTGCTGCGGTGTTGATGCCGACGAGGGAGATGACCGTGGTGTCCGGGGCTGTCGTCGTCAGGCCCGTCGGGGTGAGGGCGCTCGCCGACGACGCGGTGCCCGAGGACACCCCTGCCAGGGCGGGGGTGCCGGCGTTCTTGTAGTCCAGGACCCAGGCGGTGGCACCGTCGGAGTTCGTCTTCAGGGACGCCAGGGTGACCGAGGTCTCGGCGCCGGCGGCATGCCACCACGCGGTGATCTGCATGCCCGATCCGCCCAGGCCTGCGTTGTCGACGACGTTCCAGCCGGACGATGAGACCGTGGAGGTCTGGGTGGCGTTGTTGACCACCACGAGGAGCATCAGGTCGCCTGTCGCAGTCCCGGCCGGGTAGGGGACGACCACGTTGCTGCTGCTGCTCGTCACGGTGACGGGCGCTCCCGCCCCGGCGTAGGTGGCCCCCGCGGCGGTGACGGTGACGGGGGCGCTGCATGCGCTGGTGCTGGTGAGGTTGACGGTGTCGGTCGGGGTGTAGGTGGCCCGCCAGGAGTAGGTGCCCAGGGCCGGGTGGAGGGTGGTCGTGGTGGCTCCGCCAGTCAGGGTCTGCGCGGCGCTCGTGTAGGCGGGCGCGCCGGCGCACGTCGATCCCGCGTACAGCGAGAGGGTGGCGGTCCCGGCGGGGGTGCCGTAGCCGGCATTGCCGGTGACGGTTGCCGTGGCGCTGAAGCCGGTGCCGGCGGTGGCCGTCGTGGGGGTGAGGGCGCTCAGCGTCGTGGTCGTCGCCTGCTTGCTGGTGGTCGCCGTGACCGTGGAGGGGCTCACCCACGTGTGGAGGGACGCCGCCAGCGTCCAGGTGTAGGTGGTGTTCGGGCTCAGCGAGGTTGCGGTGCAGCCGCTGGAGGCGATGCCCGGGGCCGGTGGGCACCCGGTCACGGTGCCCGGTGCCTGGCTCAGCGCGTAGGCCGTGGGGGCGAACGGCTGGGTCCAGGCAAGGGCGGCCGAGGTGGCTGTGACCGAGCCGACGGTGAGTCCAGGGGTGGCCAGGGTGGCCGCCTGGGCCCGGGCGTAGGGCCCGGTCGAGCTCGCGGTCCAGTACCCGTAGGCGGGCCCCGCGACCAGGACGAGGAGCCCCGCCGTCATGGCCGCGGCCAGGCGGGCTCGCGGGTGCCGCCCGGGGGTCCGGGGGCCCTGGCGGGAGGTGAGCGGCGTCACTGCTGCACCACCACGGTGACCGGGATCTGGAACGAGGCTCCCTGACACCCGGGGGCCGACGCGGTGGACATCGAGGCCCCGGCGGCCAGGTGGACGGTGACGGTGGCGCCGCCCGCCACGGGGATGCTCAAAGCCGACGCGGTGGGTAGCGAGACCCCGGAGTTGCCCAGAGTCCCGGGCCAGCTGGGGTCGTCGGTGCAGCCGGTGCCGCCCTGCACCGTCACCCCGCCGCCCTGGGCGACGCTGACGAGGGTGACGGGGCCCGGGTTCGGGTTGCTCACGGTCACCAGCAGATCGGCCGACGTCCCGGGGAGCAGGGAGGTGGCCGGTGCCCCGACCGTCGCGGGAAGGATCGTCGGGGGCTGCAGGGTCCCGGTCCCGTGGGAGCCGAGGCCGGAGCCGCCGGCGACGAAGTACCCGAACGCCGGTGCGGCGAGGGCACCCAGGGCAAGGATCGCGACCGCGAGGTAGCCGGACGCGCGGGCGAGCGTGGTGAGGGCCGCGGTGTGCAGCGGCCCGCGCCAGGTCATGGCCCGCCCCCTTCCCGTCGACGGGCGTGGCGCGAGCCCAGGCTCAGGACGACGCCCAGGAGCACCAGGGCCAGGCCGATCGCGGCCTGGCGGGCGAGGTCCGCGCCGGTGCTCGCCAGGGCGCCTGCGGTCCCGGACGGTTCGGCGGCGTCGGCCGTGCCGGAGAAGGCGAAGTGCAGCGTCACCTGCTTGCACTCGTCCTGGTTGACCCCGGTGTCGGTGAGCGTGATGGGCAGCCCGGGGCTGCGCGCGCTTCCCCGCGCGGGTACTGCAAGTCTGCCGGCGAACGTGGGCAGCTCGAGGGCGTCCGCCGAGCACCCCGGCGGCGGCGCCGGGAAGGCCGGGTCGAGGCTCGTGGAGAGCGACCGGACGATGATCGGGACGTCGAGGTGGTTCTCGACCCGGTAGACCAGGCAGCGGGTGATCCCGGGTACCAGCAGGGCCGTCGGCCCCGAGCACCCGGTGGCAGGGAGGGAACCCGCCGGGGCCGGGTGCACCGTTCCGGTGATCGTGAACGTCGTGGTGCCCGACCCCTGCGGTGCGGGGACCGCGCCGGGTGGAGCGGCGCCGAGCAGCAGCGTGCCCACCGCGAGGCCCGCCAGGGCGTGCACGACCCTCGCCACGGCATGTCGCGTGTCCACTGCTTGCTCTCCCTACCTCCCGCAGGTGCGTGCGTCCCACGCCCTCGGGTGGTGCCGTGGGCGTGGGACGAGCGCTCAGCTGATGGTGTAGGCGAGGTTGACGGTGGCGCCCTTGCACGCGTCCTGGTTGGTGGCCTTGTTGGTGAACCTGATCGTGGCCCCGCTCCAGGCGCCTTGCCCCGACCCGACCGGCACCTCGGCGTTCACGGTCATCGCGGCACCGGCCAGGGTGTAGTCGGAGGCGTCGCAGGTTCCCGCAGGTGCGCCGACCGCCTTGTCCACCGAGCTGATGCTCGCGGTGACCGTCCCGACGTACACGGGACCGTCGTTGGCGTTGTCGAAGGTGCCGGACAGGCCCTGCGCGCTGTCGCCCGGGAACATCGGAGTGAGGGTGCTGGTCTGCACCACGGCGATGTCCGCCGTCGTGCCCGTGGACGCGGTGCCCGTGCCCGAGCCCCCCACGGTCCAGTACCCGAACGCCGCCCCGCCCCCGGCGAACAGCAGGGCGAGAGTGACGACAGCGGTCTTCTTCTTCGTCGAGTGCGTGCGCATGAGGTGGTCCTTCGTTCTGACGGGGCGGTTCCCACCTCTCGACGGGCCCGCCATGGGGGGCTGATGGGGTGATCGTCCCTCAGGCGGGAGGCGACGTCCGGTGTTCCCAGGGCCGGGTGTATCCGGCACGGATGACTTGTGGGCATACGAGGGCCTTTGTGCCGAAAACCTCACCCGTTCCCGGTGCGGCCAACAGGCTGAACCCCGCAGCTGGCCGTGGTGCTCGGCCCCGGAGCGGGGCCGGGCGACCGATCTCGAGGACGCGACCCCGGCGCGCGTGGCCGCGATGGGCCGAACGGCGGAGATCGGGCCGCGGCGCGGGAGGTGAGCGAGGAGAGCATCACGGGTGATGCAGTGGTGGAGATCAGCGAGCAGCTCGTTATCCCTTGATCTGGTGGGCTGGGCCCGGCTGTCTCAGACCCGCCTTAGTGGTCAAGGACGTGACCGGCGACCAGCGGGAACTACTGTCCCTCGAAGAGGCCCTGGTCCAGGTCATGCCGTCCCCGTACTCGGCGCCGACCGAAGCGCCTACCGGTCGAGCCGCCGATACACCGTCGCCCGCGAGACCCGCATGATCCGGGCGATCTCCGTCGGCGTGTTCCCCTGCGCGTGCAGGGCGCGGATCTGCTCATCGTGCTCGACGGTTAACGTCCGAGGCCGCCCGCCGACACGCCCTTGAGCGCGCGCGGCCGCCAGGCCGGCCGCGGTGCGTTCACGGATGAGCTCGCGCTCGAACTCCGCCAGCGCACCGAAGACCGACAGGACCATGCGCCCGGACGGTGTGGTGGTGTCGATGCTCTCGTGCAGGGACCTCAGCCCGACGCCGGCCGACGTCAGGGTGTCGACGACCTCGAGCAGGTGCCGCAGCGACCGGCCGAGCCGGTCAAGGCGCACCACGACCAACGTGTCCCCTCGCTGCAAGACCTGACCCAGCAACTGTTCCAAGACGGGCCGCTCGCGCAACGCACCGGACGCGGTCTCGGTCCACACCCGCTCCACCCCAGCGGCCTGGAGCTGGACGACCTGAGCCTCCGCAGACTGATCACCGGTCGACACCCGCGCGTAGCCGACCAGGTGCCCGACCGACACTCCCCCACCCGACGCTTCTGCCCCTGACGCCATCGCTGGATCTCTTGACCCCCCACTTCGGCTGGCTTCAGGCGGGCTGGGTTGACGTGTGGACGGTGGCGGGGACGTAGCGGGCGTACATGCCGGCCAGGCCTCGCCAGACGCAGCACGCGCCACCGACCCGAACGTTGCTGAGGCGGGCCCGGGAGGGCACCGCAGGGCGGCCAGATCCGGGCGAGCGTAGCCGCCCTCAGTGCGGCTATGTCAGTAGACATCGGGTGGCCAAGATCGATGCATAGGCATGCCGTCCCGCACCGAGCCGCTCGCGCTTCCCGCAGCGTTGCGGTGGGCCGTTGGGCCCTTCCGCAGGTGGGGGCTTCGGCGTGGGATGGGCCTGTGGACGTTCGTGAGGGCGTGCTGTCCGGTGGGCTGCCCTACCTCGCCTTCGGCGCCGGTCCCCCGCTGGTTGCACTGCCGGGCTTCGCCGCCACCCCCGGCAACCCGACCGGCCCCGCCCGGCGCCAGCAGGTCAGCGCACTGCGCCCCCTCGCCGAGCGCTTCACCGTCCACCTCGTCCAGCCGCGGCCGGGGCTCGCGCCCGGCACCTCGATGGGTGACCTGGCGGGCGACGTCGCGCATGCCGTGCGCCGCGACCTGGGCGCACCGGTACCACTGCTGGGCACCTCGACCGGTGGGTCGATTGCCCTGCAGGTCGCCCGGGACCACCCCCACGTCGTCTCCCGTTTGGCCCTGCTGAGCGCGGCCTGCCGGCTCAGCGACCGCGGCCGACACCACCAGCGCGAGCTCGCCAGGCTCACCCTCGCCGGCAACCCCCGCCGGGCCTGGGGTCAGCTCGGCCCGGCACTCGCGGCGGGCCCGATCACCCGACACCTCATGACCGCGACCCTGTGGCTGACGGGCACCGCGTCCGACCCCGCGGACCCTGGCCACATGCTGGCGCTGATCGACGCCGAAGACGCCTTCGACCTCACCAGCGACCTGCCCGCGATCGCCACCCCGACCCTCGTCGTGGGAGGAGGACGCGACGGCTACTACTCCCCCGAGCTGTTCACCACCACCGCCCAGAACCTGCCCCACGGGCACCTCCTGCTCTACCCAGGAGGCAGCCACCTCAGCGTCACCACGCGCCGCTCGGCGCACACCGCGATCACCCGGTTCCTCACCGGCCGAACCACCTGACCGGCTCCGGCTCCGGCTCCGGCTCCGGCTCCGGACAGGGATCCTCGCGCGCCCGAGCCCGACCCAGCGTCCCGTCCCTGCTCCAAGGGGAGACCCGCTCCGCGAAAGCGGGTGTCGCTGCACCCCACACGCACCCCACGGGCGCAGATCTCGACGCCCCGCGCCCGTCGCCGGAACGCGCTGATGCGATGAAGGAGCGGGGCCTCCGCTCCTCGTGACCCTCCGGCGGATGCTGGTGGTGTCCACGTCTACGACGAAGGAGGCCCCTAATGGAAGGTTACGACGGTGCCCAGTTCGTGGGTATCGATCTGCATCGTCGACGCACGGTGCTGGTGCGCACCACGGATACCGGGCAAGTGCTTGAGCAGGTCCGGATCCTCAATGACCCGGACCGGCTCACGGAGGTGGTCGCCCGCGCCGGGGACGCCCCGGAGGTCGTGTTGGAGGCGACCTACGGGTGGTACTGGGCGGTCGACGCGCTGCAGGCGGCGGGCGCGCACGTGCACCTGGCCCACCCGTTGGGGGTCAAGGCGTTCTCCTACCGGCGGGTCAAGAACGACGTGCGCGACGCCGCGGACCTGGCCGACCTGTTGCGGATGGGCCGGCTACCCGAGGCGTGGATCGCCCCGCCGGCCACCCGTGAGTTGCGCGAGCTGGTCCGTCACCGGGCCAAGCTCGTGGCCCTGCGCAGCCACTGCAAGGCCGAGATCCACGCGGTGCTGGCCAAGTGCGGGGTCACGGTGGTGATGGCCGACCTGTTCGGTCTGGAAGGCACCGCGCTGCTGGACCGGCTCGACCTCGCGGCGCCCTACGCCGCCCGGGTCGCCTCGCTGCGCCGGGTGATCGAGGCGGTGCAGTTCGAGATCGACGTGTTCGCCGGGCTGGTCCGCGCCCGCCTGGCCCATGACCCCGGGTATGTCGCGGTCCAGAGGATCCCGGGGATCGGCCCGGTCCTGGGTGCGGTGCTGGTCGCCGAGATCGGCGACATCACCCGCTTCTCCCGGCCCGAACAGCTGACCTGCTGGGCGGGGCTAACCCCGACCCACCACGAGTCCGACACCCACGTGCACCGCGGACGGATCACCAAGCAAGGCTCCAGACTGGTCCGCTGGGCCGTGATCGAGTCCGTCCAGGTCCTGCCCCGCACCTCGAGGATCGGTGCGGTCCGTGAGCAGGTCGCCGCCCGACGCGGGCGCAACATCGGAGCCGTCGCGGCAGCCCGCCGCCAACTGGAGTACGTCTACTACGCCCTACGCGACCACCACGTCCGCGCCCTGGACCACCACCAGGCGGCCGCATGAGACCGCCCACCCCACAGACCCTCGGTCGACGCCGGTCGTGCAGGTCATGACCCCCGCACGCGGCGTGGTCGCCCCAGCTGATTGACCGCGCCGACCGAGACCCAGCGCACCCCATCATGCCGCCCCTCGCGCGGCGAAGGGATGACCGGCAGGCCCACCCGCGGCCCTGCCCCACCGACCGGGACACCCGGCCATGACGAGCGCACCGACCCCAGCCCACCGACCCCGACCGGAGACCCCCAGCCAACCTTCTTCGCGGTGAACATCGTCGCCGACCACGGCGCCGACCCCAAGGCCCTGCGGCCGCTACGCGGTCGCGCTCCGCGCGAGCCTTGACCTCGACGCCGTCGTCACCATGCCCGCACCTACCGAAGAAACCCCTACAGCGGTCCCAGCCAGCCCTTGACCGGCCCCACTCCTTCAGGGATGACCTGCGCAAACGCAACTCGACGGACGAGCGTGGTCCCCGCTCGCCCGGTCCGCCCTGACGGGGAAACCGGAGCTGACCTGCGCGCATGGGCTGCGCGTGGGATGCACATTCCTCCAGCGACTCGGCCCTCTAGCGAGGATCTACAACATCAACATCGCTCTGACCTGCACGAACATTGTGCGCCTGGGCAGATTCGAACTGCCGACACCCGCTTTAGGAGAGCGGTGCTCTATCCCCTGAGCTACAGGCGCGTGACCCCGCCTTGCCCCAGCCGGACATCGACCGAGGTGCGCAGGATCCTCGCAACGCCCACGGCCGCGCGCACGCGTCCGTGGACGCCCCAGAGCCTACCGGCCGCCGCGGGCCGGGTCCTCGTCCGACGTGACCCGCCGCGATCGCGACCGCGCCGGCCCGCCACGCCGCCCCCCCAGGGCCCACCACGGGCGCCGGGCATCGGCGGGCACCCCGTGCGACCATCGTCGGGTGCCCTCGCTGCGTCCTCGTCGCCGATCCGGCACCTCGGGTGCGCCCCGCGCCGGCGAGCTCGTCGTCGTCCCGCCCACCCCGGATCGGCCGCGCGACGACACCCGCAGGCCGGACCCGGTCACCGGCATCGCCCTGCTCGACGTCCTGCTCGACAAGGCCGTCGCGATCCCGTCCAGCGTGGTGCACGCCCACGTCGACCGGCTCCGCCGCCGCAACCCCTCGGCCAGCCCGACCCAGGTCGTCCGGATGCTCGAGCGGCAGTACCTGCTCGCGGTCCAGACCTCCGGCGGCGCCGCCGGGGCGATCGCCGCGGCACCGGGGATCGGCACCGGGACCGGCATCGCGCTGACCACGAGCGAGGTCGCCACCTTCTTCGCCGCGTCGTCGGCCTTCGCCCTGGCCGTGGCCGAGGTGCACGGCATCGCCGTGGAGGACACCGCCCGACGGCGTGCCCTGCTGCTGGCCACCCTGCTCGGCGAGCAGGGCGCCGCCACCGTGGGCGCCGAGGCGGGTCTGACCGGCGGCGCCTGGGCGCGGACCCTGCTCACCAAGATGCCGATGTCGACGATCAAGCGGGTCAACTCCGCTCTCGCCCGGCGGCTCGTGCGCCGTCAGGTGACCCGCCAGGGCGCCCTGGCGGTCGGCCGCCTCGCACCGTTCGGGATCGGCGCCGTCATCGGGGCGACCGGGGCGCGGGCCCTCGGGCGCACGGTGATCCTCGGCGCCGAGCGTGCCTTCGGACCGCCGCCGCCGGCCTTCCCGGCCGTGCTCGAGGTGGCAGGGCAGGCCGTACCCCTGCATCTCGTCGAGCCGCCGGCCGACATCTGGCAGCCGCCGCAGGCCTGAGCGCCTCAGGCGGGGGTCACCACCCCGCGTGCACGTGCTCGCGGATCCGCTCGTCGTAGATCGCCGCGAGGCGCGCCAGCGTGTCCGGGTCCAGCGGGGCGAGCGCTGCCGCCCCGGCGTTGCCACGCGCCTGCTCGGGCCGGCTCGCGCCGGGGATCACCGTCGTCACGCCCGGCTGGTCGATGATCCAGCGCAGCGCGAGCTGGGCGGTCGTCGCCCCCGCCGGCGTCAGCCGTGCGACCTCGGCGGCCGCCGCCACCCCGACGTCGTAGGGCACGCCCGCGAAGGTCTCGCCGCGGTCGAAGGCCTCGCCGTAGCGGTTGTAGGTGCGGTGGTCGTCGGCGGCGAAGGTCGTCTGCGCGTCAAACCGCCCGGTGAGCAGGCCGCTGGCCAGCGGGACCCGGGCGATGATGCCGACCCCGGCTGCCAGCGCCGCGGGCAGCACCCGCTCCAGCGGCTTGCGCCGGAAGACGTTGAGGATGATCTGCACCGAGGCCACGTGCGGACGGGCGATCGCGGTGAGCGCCTCCGCGACGGTCTCCACCGAGACCCCGTACGCGGCGGTCCGCCCCTCCGCCACGAGGGTGTCGAGGTCGTCGTAGACCCCGTCACGGGAGAAGACCTCCGTCGGCGGGCAGTGCAGCTGGACCAGGTCGAGCGTGTCGACGCCGAGGTTCTCCCGCGAGCGGTCCGTCCACGCCCGGAAGGCGTCGAGCGTGTAGGCGTCCGCCACGTGCGGGGTCGCGCGCCGGCCCATCTTCGTCGCGACCGTCAGCCCGTCCGCGCCGCGCTCGGCGAGCAACCGGCCGATGAGGCGCTCGCTGCGGCCGTCGCCGTAGACGTCGGCCGTGTCCAGGAAGGTCACCCCCGCGTCGACCGCGGCGTGCAGGATCGCCATCGCACTGTCCTCGGCGACGTCACCCCAGTCCGCCCCGAGCTGCCAGCAGCCCTGGCCCACGACCGACACCGACCGACCCGTCCTGCCCAGCACGCGCTCTTCCATGACGGCGACGCTACCGTGGGATGCACCATGCCCACGCCCCGCTCCGAGCCCACGAGCTCCCGTCCGGCCGCCCGCCGGACCCTCGTCCGCGACGCCCTGCCCGCAGCCCGCCGGGCGATGGACCGGCAGGCCACCGCCGTCGCCGGACGGGTGGTGCTCCCGCTGCCCGCCGCCGAGGCGTGGGCGCTGGTCACCGACGTGCGCCAGCACGAGCGCTGGGTGCCGATGACCCGCATCGAGGCGCCGGCCACGCTCGGGGTCGGCGACTCGTTCACGGCCGTGACCGGCCCGCGGGCACGCACCGGCGGCCCGGGGCTCGTCGACCGGATGACGGTCCTGCGGGCCGACCCGCCGACCAGCCGCGAGGTCGGCGTCGCCGACTACCGCAAGGACGGACCGGTGCTGCGCGGCGGCGCCGGGATCGAGGTCCGCCCGCTGGGCCCGGACTGGTGCGAGGTCACCTGGATCGAGCAGATCGGAGTCCGGGGGCTGCCGACGGCCCTGACGGACATCGTCTCGCGGCCCGCCTCCCGGGTGATGCTCGAGGTGATCCTGCGGCGCTTCCGCCGGGACGTCGGGCACCGGCACAACGAATCGCCGCTCTGAGGCCCGATCGCGCAACGATTCGCGCATCGACACGCATCGTCGCGACCCACCGCGCGGCCCGATCCGCGCCTAGCCTCGTAGCACGAGCCGACGTCGTCTCCACCCGGGGGGCGGCGTCCGCGCCGCTCCGACGCCACGACCCACGAGGACCCATGGACCGCAGCGCGACGCCCCGGCACTACCTCATGTGCCGGCCGACCTTCTTCGAGGTCAGCTACGAGATCAACCCGTGGATGGACTCCACCGTCGCCACGGACGCCGATCTGGCCGTGGCCCAGTGGGAGCACCTGCGAGACACCTACCTGTCCTGGGGCCACACCGTCGACCTCATCGAGCCGGCGCGGGGCCTGCCGGACATGGTCTACGCCGCCAACGGCGCCCTCGTCGTCGACGGCCTGGTGTACTCGGCCAAGTTCCGGCATGCCGAGCGTGCCGCCGAGGGCCCGCTCTACCAGAAGTGGTTCGCCGACGCCGGATTCGTCACGCACACCGCGGCGGAGACGAACGAGGGCGAGGGCGACATCCTGCCGGTCGGCGACGCCATCCTCGCGGGTCACGGCTTCCGCACCGAGCTCGCCGCGCACGCCGAGCTCGCCGCGCTCACCGGCCGCGAGGTGGTCTCCCTCGAGCTGGTCGACGCGCACTACTACCACCTGGACACCGCGCTCGCGGTGATCGACTCCGACCCGGCGCACCCGCTCATCGCCTACCACCCGGCGGCGTTCTCCGCGGCCTCCCAGCGGGCGCTGGCCGAGCGGTACCCCGACGCGATCCACATCGACGACGACGACGCCTCGCACCTGGGCCTCAACGCAGTCTCCGACGGCCTGCACGTCGTCGTGGCCCCCGGGGCCGTCGGCCTCGCGGCCGCCCTGCGCGAGCGCGGCTTCCACCCCTACCCCGTCGACACCTCCGAGCTGCTCAAGGGCGGCGGCGGCGCCAAGTGCTGCACGCTCGAGATCCGTCCCGCCCCGGACACCCGATGACCGCCGTCACGCGCGCCACGAGCCACCTGGCCGGCAACTACCACCCGCTGCCGGTCCGGCTCGTCTCCGGGTCGGGCGAGTGGCTGCGCGACGCCGAGGGGACCGCCTACCTCGACTTCCTGGCCGGGTACTCGGCGCTCAACTTCGGGCACGGGCACCCCGCCCTCCTCGCGGCCGCGCACACCCAGCTCGACCGGCTGACGCTCACCTCGCGCGCGTTCGACCACGACCTGCTCGAGCCCTTCGCCGACGCGCTCGCCTCCCTGCTGTCCCCGTTGCTGCCCGCCGACCTGGTGCTCCCGATGAACACCGGCGCCGAGGCGGTCGAGACCGCGCTGAAGACGGCCCGCAAGTGGGGCCAGGAGGTCAAGGGCGTGCCCGCCGGGCGCGGCACGATCGTCGTGGCCGCGGAGAACTTCCACGGCCGCACGACGACGATCATCTCCTTCTCCACCGACGACGACGCGCGCGCCGGCTTCGGCCCGTACACCCCGGGCTTCCGGGTCGTGCCCTACGGCGACGCGGCCGCGCTGGCCGAGGCCGTCGACGAGGACACCGTCGCCGTGCTGCTCGAGCCGATCCAGGGCGAGGCGGGCGTCATCATCCCGCCCGCCGACTACCTGCGGACGGCCCGCGCGCTGTGCGACGAGCACGGCGCCCTGCTCGTCCTCGACGAGGTGCAGTCGGGGCTGGGTCGCACCGGCAGCACGCTGGCCTGCGAGCTCGTCGGGGTCCGCCCGGACCTGGTCACCCTCGGCAAGGCGCTCGGCGGCGGGATCCTGCCCGTCTCGGCGGTGGTGGGGCGACGCGAGGTCCTCGGCGTGCTCACCCCCGGCACCCACGGCTCCACCTTCGGCGGCAACCCGCTCGCCTGCGCGGTGGGCCTCGCCGTCGTCGGCCTGCTCGCGACCGGCGAGTACCAGGCCCGCGCCGCGGAGCTGGGCGCGCACCTCAGCGAGCGGCTCGACGCCCTGGTCGCCGACGGCCTGCTCGACGCCTCGCGCAGCGTCGGGCTGTGGGCGGGGATCGACGTCCCCGCCGACCGCGGCACCGGACGGGCCCTCAGCGAGCGCCTGCTCGCACGCCGGGTGCTCGTCAAGGACACCCACGGCCACACCGTGCGGCTGGCTCCCCCGCTGGGCATCAGCCGCGACGACCTGGACTGGGGCCTGGACCAGATCAGCGACGCGCTGCGCTGAGCAGCCCCCGAACGTCCTCGCTCCCGGCACCCCCTGCACCGCCGGGAGCGAGGACCACGTCGCGTCCGGCATGCTGAGCCCATGCCGGAGGCCCCAGGGACCGCAGCGATCGACCCCATCGACTCCGCGATCCTCGACGCCCTCGCCCAGGACGGCCGCGCGAGCTTCGCGCGGATCGGGGCGCGGGTGAACCTCTCGGCGCCGGCCGTCAAGCGCCGGGTCGACCGGCTGCGCCGGGACGGCGTCATCGAGGGGTTCACGGTCCGGCTGGACCCGCACGCCCTGGGGTGGGGCACCGAGGCCCAGGTCGAGGTCTTCTGCACCGGCTCGACGAGCCCGGCCCGGATGCGCGAGGCCTTCGAGCGCTACCCGGAGGTCGTCTCGGCCAGCACGGTGACCGGCGAGGCGGACGCGATCGTGCACCTGCGGGCGCACGACGTGCGACACCTGGACACCGTCGTCGAACGTATCAACTCCGAGCCGTTCGTGCTCCGGACCCGGTCGACGGTGCTGCTCACGCCCCTGGTCCGGCGGCCCGGCGCGCTGCCCGGGTAGCGCGCCCTACGGCTCGGCGTGGGTCCGGGTCGTGACGACCATCACCGGGCACGAGGAGTGGTGCAGGAGGGCCTGGCTGGTCGAGCCGAGCAGCAGGCCGGCGAATCCACCCCGGCCCCGCGACCCGACGACGACGAGGTCGACGGCCGTGGAGAACTCGGTGAGCAGGCCGGCACCGGTGCCGTCGAGCACGACCCGGCGCACCGGGAGGTCACGGTGGTCGCGCAGGGCCAGGTCCAGGACGACGTCCAGCCCCTCGGCGACGTCACGGAGCACGGCCTCGTGGTCCGTCGCGACCGGCAGCCACGCCATCAGGGCGGGCCCCGTGCCGACCGGGACGGCGGCGACGGCGGTGAGCTCGGCCCCCCAGGCCTCCGCCTCGTCGATCGCCCGGGCCAGGGCGAGCTCGGCGGCCGGTGACCCGTCGACACCGACCACGATCCGGCGCACGGGGAGCGTCTCGCGGCGGGAGGGCCACGGCTGGCCGCTGCGCTCGGCGAAGGCCGGTTCGTCCGACAGGTGCCCTTGCGGCCCGGGGCCGTCGGAGTCCGGGTGGCGGTAGGGGACGACGACGGTCGGGCAGTGGGCGTGCGCGGGCAGCGCCGAGGACACGGTGCCGAGCAGGCGCTCGGCGAAGCCGCCCCGGCCGCGGCTGCCGACGACGACCACGGCCGCCGCCCGGGAGAGCTCGACCAGGACGGCCGCGGCGTCGCCGCTGGCCACCTCCGAGCTCACCGCGAGCCCGCGGCCGGCGAGCGCGGCCTCGGCCTCGTCCAGCACCCCGCGGGCACTCGCGGCGACCGCCGTGTCGTCGATGACCGTGTAGCCGCCGTCGAGCCCGGCCGCCGCGAACGACGGCATCGCGTAGGTGCAGACGAGGTGGACGCCGAGCCCGTGCTGCTGGGCGTAGGCCGCGGCCCAGGCCGCCGCGTCGAGGCTCGCCATCGAGCCGTCGACGCCGACCAGGACCCTGTCCCCTGTGCCCATCAAGCCCTCCCTCGCACCCTGCTGTGGGTCTGTGACGACCGTATCGTGCCCCGGCAGGTTCCGACTGCGCCTCAGGCGGCGTGCTGGACGAGGTAGGACGTCCACGAGGGGTGCGGGCGGACGGCCGAGACGAGGATCGCGGTGCTCCGCGGGACCGTCGGGGTGACCAGCAGCTCCCAGCCGATCTCGGCGAGCAGCCGGTCGGCCTTGCGGTGGTTGCACCGTGCGCAGGCCGCCGCGACGTTCGTCCACTCGTGCCGGCCCCCGCGCGAGCGCGGGTGGATGTGGTCGACGGTGTCCGCCGGGCCGGCGCAGTAGGCGCAGCGGTGCCCGTCCCGCTGCAGGACCGTACGACGGGTCGGCGGGACCGTCCCGCGGTAGGGCACGTGCACGTAGCGGGTCAGCACGAGCACGTGCGGCGCGGGCAGGGTCATCCGGGCCGAGCGCAACGGCAGGGGGTCGGCCTCCAGCACGACGGCCTTGCCGGTGAGCACCAGGGACACGGCGCGGCGCAGCGAGATCACGCAGAGCGGCTCCCTGCTCGCGTTGAGCACCAAGGTGCGCCGGGTGCCGCCCGCTCCCGGCGACGGCGCCGGGGACGGACGGTCGGTTCGCGAGTACGGTCAACGGTCGTCAACACGGCGGCCTCCTGGTCCTGTCGGACCCGGGCTGGCTGCGCGGGTCACGGGTGGAGCGGCGTCGCCAGCGTACGCGACCGCGCACGGGCCGTCCCGGAGGCGGGCGCCCGGGAGTCGATCACGGGGGACGACGAAGGCCCGGACCAGATGGTCCGGGCCTTCGTCAGGAGGTCGGGTGCGGTCAGCCGGAGACGCGGATGAAGGTCGGGCTGGACTGCCAGATCGCGCGGAACTGGACGGTCTTGCCGGGCCGGGGGGCGTCGATCTGCTGGTTGCCGCCCGCGTAGATGGCGATGTGGCCCGGGCTCCAGATCAGGTCGCCGGGGAGCGCGTCGGCCTGGGAGACGACCTGGCCGACGTAGCGCTGCGCCGAGGAGCTGCGGGGCAGGCTCACCCCGAGCTGGGCGAAGACGTACTGCGTGAAGCCCGAGCAGTCGAACCCGCTGGGGGTCGAGCCGCCGTAGACGTAGGGCACGCCGACGTAGCGGGCAGCGATCTCGAGCACCGCGTTGCCCGCGACGCTCTGCGGGACGGGGCTCGAGGCGACGGCGACCTCGGCACGGGCGGTCGACCGGGAGGTCGTGGTGGTCCGGACGACGACGGGCTCCGGCTCCGGGTTCGCGGCGACCGTGATGGCCGGCGAGGCGAACTCCCAGGAGGCGTCGGTCGGCACCGAGACGACGGGGGAGGTCGCCAGGGCGGCACGAGCCGGGGCCGTCAGGGCCGTCGTGTCGACGGCGGGAAGGGCGTTGGTCGAACCCTCGGCGGACGCGGGGACCGCCATCGAGACGACGAGACCGCCGGCGGCGGCGACGACGGCGCTCCGACGACCGACGACGGCGAGGCTGCCGGTGGCTGCCGACGCGAACTCGTCCAGGGGGGTCGAGGGACGCCGCGCGGCGCGGTGCCGGGCGCGATCGATGGTGACGGACACGTAAGACCTCTCCGTACGCCTACGAGGTGAGCTGTCGGGTTCGGGTGGGAGATACCCGGCCTGGTGCGCACATCCGTGCACCTCAGGCTTCACCCCAAGGACGTCCGAGGACGCCCGCTGTTGGTTCCCCCGCTCCTGCCAGCGAGTCGTACGAACCGCGGGTGGTGGCAGGACTTGGCGTGTCCACCCGTGGGCTACCGCGGAGGAGGGTTCCGGGAGCGATACCGACAGTAGCGAGCGGTCGAGCATATGTCACGCTAAGGTCACGACATCCGATGTGTGGCGTTCGCCACAGCAGAAGGCGCGGTCGCGGAACCGGGCGTCGCTACGCCGTCGGATGGGCGACGAAGACGTGCCGGGCGGCGTCGTCCGGCAGGTCGAGCACCACGGCCGCGCCGGGCGCGGAGAGGGTCAGCGCCCCGTCGACGAGCCGGACCACGACCCTCGCCCCGGGCAGGACCCCGGCCGCGGCGAACTGCCCCAGCAACTCGATGTCGGTCTGCAGGGGCTCGCCGAGCCGCTTGACGACGACCTCCACCGCCTCACCGTCGGCCCCGGCGAGGGCCGGCAGGTCGGGCAGCGCCACGACGCCGTCGAGGAATCCCTCGACCACGTCGCCCGGCACGTCGGCGCCGAGGTCGGCCAGGCCGGGGATCGGGTTGCCGTACGGCGAGTAGTGCGGGTGGTCGAGGATCTCCACGAGCCGCTCCTCGACCCGCTCGCTCATCACGTGCTCCCAGCGACAGGCCTCGTCGTGCACGAGCGACCATTCCAGGCCGATGACGTCCGTGAGCAGCCGCTCGGCCAACCGGTGCTTGCGCATCACCCGGGTCGCCTTGAGGTGCCCGGCCGCGGTGAGCTCGAGGTGCCGGTCGCCGCTGACGACGACCAGGCCGTCGCGCTCCATCCGCGCGACCGTCTGGGAGACCGTCGGCCCCGAGTGCCCGAGACGCTCGGCGATCCGGGCCCGCAGCGGGACGATCCCCTCCTCGGCGAGCTCGTAGATCGTGCGCAGGTACATCTCGGTGGTGTCGATCAGGTCGCTCACGCGGTGTGCCTTTCTGGGTCCCGGTGCGCCAAGGCTACGACGGCGGCGGTGCGCGTGCCGGACGCGCCCGCGCGGCGGGA
Organism: uncultured Actinomycetota bacterium; assembly: GCA_963724505.1. GTDB lineage: Bacteria > Actinomycetota > Actinomycetes > Actinomycetales > Cellulomonadaceae > Actinotalea. The sequence continues at coordinate 297,597 of CAVRUY010000007.1, read as the reverse complement.
GTCGTCGTCCTACAGTGGCGGCGTGGACCCCGACACGATCATCCTGCCCGCCCACCTGCTCCCCGCGGACGGACGATTCGGCTCCGGGCCCTCGAAGGTGCGGCGCGCCCAGGTCGAGGCGCTGGCCGCCGTGGGCACCAGCCTGCTCGGGACCTCCCACCGCCAGGCCCCGGTGCGCGCCGTCGTCGGGCGGATCCGGGCCGGGCTCGCCGAGCTCTTCGACCTGCCCGAGGGCTACGAGGTCGTGCTGGGCAACGGCGGCTCGACGGCGTTCTGGGACCTGGCGACGTTCAGCCTCGTCCGGGACCGGGCCCAGCTGTGCGCCTTCGGCGAGTTCGGCACCTCGTTCGCGACCGCCGTCGAGCGCGCGCCCTTCCTGGCCCCGCCGTCGCTGCGGGTCGCCGAGCCGGGGCAGGTCGCGCTCCCGGTGGCCGAGGAGGGCGTCGACACCTACGCCTGGCCGCACAACGAGACCTCGACCGGGGCGATGGCCCCCGTGCTGCGCCCCGCCGGGACCGACGGCGCGCTGGTCGTGGTGGACGCGACCTCCGGCGCCGGGGGCCTGAGCGTGGACGTCGGCCAGACGGACGTCTACTACTTCGCCCCGCAGAAGTCCTTCGCCTCGGACGGCGGGCTCTGGCTCGCGCTGTGCTCGCCCGCCGCGCTCGCCCGCGCCGAGGAGCTCGAGCGCAGCCGGTGGATCCCCCGGTTCCTCTCGCTGTCGACGGCGGTGACGAACTCCCGGCTCGACCAGACGCTCAACACCCCCGCGCTCGCCACCCTCGTGCTGCTCGCCGAGCAGATCGACTGGCTGCTGGCGCACGGCGGCCTGCCGTGGGCCGCCGCGCGCACCGCCGAGTCCGCCGGGCACCTGTACGGCTGGGCGCAGGCGCGCGACTGGGCGACCCCGTTCGTGACCGACCCCGCCGCGCGCAGCACCGTCGTCGGCACGATCGACCTGGACCCGGCGATCGACGCGACGGCGGTGACGCGGGTGCTCCGTCGGCACGGCGTCGTCGACGTCGAGCCGTACCGCAAGCTCGGCCGCAACCAGATCCGGGTGGCGATGTTCCCCGCCGTCGACCCGGCCGACGTCCAGGCCCTGACCGCGTGCGTCGACCACGTCGTCGACCACCTCTCGTGACCGGGGCGACGACGAGCGCCGCGCCGCCCGCCGGTCGGCTGGTCCGGGACCGCTTCACCCTCAGCCTCTACTCACCGTTCATCGCCTGGGGCTGGTTCCTCTACGCCTTCTCCCCGGCCGTGCCGCTCATCGCCGCCGAGCAGGAGATCTCCCGCGGGGTCGCCGGGCTGCACGGCACCGGCATGGCGCTCGGCTCGGTCGTCACCGGGCTGACCAGCCATGCGATGACCCGACGGATCGGGCGCCGGGGCCAGGCCCTGGTCGGCGCGGCGCTCACCGCGCTCGGCGTGGCGCTCCTGCTCGCTGTCCCCGTCACGGCCGTCACCGTGCTCGCCTGCGTGGTCGCCGGCTCCGGGGGCACGTACCTGGTGACCGCGGCTCAGCCGGCACTGCTCCAGCACCAGGGCCGGGCCGGCACCGCAGCGGTGACCGAGGGCAACGCCCTGGGTGCCGCCGTCGGGCTGCTCGCCCCGCTCGCCCTCGGCGCGTTCGTCGCCGCGGGGCTGGGCTGGCGGCCGGCGGTCTCGATCGAGATCCTCGCGGTCCTCGTGGTCGCGCTGCTCGTCCTGCGGCTCCCGGGCGGTGGGGCCCTGGGCCACGGCGAGGCCGTCCTTGCGGCCCCCGAGCCGGGCGGCCGGACCCGCACCCGCTTCCCGCGCGCCTTCTGGCTGTACTGGACCGCGATGGTCTGCGGGGTCGCGGTGGAGTTCGCGACGACCTTCTGGGCCTCGGACCTGGTGATCCAGCAGACCGACGCCCCGGCGGGCGTCGCCGCCGCGTCGGTCTCCGCCCTGGTGCTCGGCATGGCGGCCGCCCGGTTCGTCGTCGGCCCGATGTCCACCCACCGGTCCCCGGGGGGACTGCTGCTCGCGGGCTTCGCCGTGGCGGGCCTGGGCTGGGTGGTGCTCTGGACGGCGACGAGCCCGGCGGTGGCGGTGATCGGCCTGGTCCTGGCGGGACTCGGCTACGGCACCCACTACCCGCTGGCGGTCGCGCTCGCACTGGGCGGCTCGGGCGGGCGGCCGGACGCCGGTCAGGGCCTGCTCACCCTCGGCGGCGGGCTCGCCGTCGGCCTGGCCCCGTTCCTGCTGGGCGGCGCGGCGGACCTCGTCGGCCCGCACCAGGCGTTCCTGCTCGTCCCGGTGATCCTGGCGATCGGCGGCACCGCCGTGGCGATCGCCGTGAAGGACCACGCCCGCCCCACGGCCCTGCGCCGCGCGCTCAGGCTGCCGTGACGTCCGACTCGACCTTCTGCGCCGTCATCGTCGTCGCGGCCTCGGCACGCGCCTGGGCGCCGGCCACCGCCGGGTCGCCGTCGCGGTAGCGGACCTGGAGGTGCGGGCGCCGGAGCAGCCGGTAGCGGACCTGCACGCGCCAGCTCCGTTCGGCCCACAGCGCAGCCCCGGAGGCGACGAGCAGCGCCGAGATCGACCCGACGCCGATCGACCAGCGCGCGCCGAAGGTCTCGGCGATCCAGCCGATCAGCGGGGAGCCGATCGGCGTCGCGCCGAGGAAGACGACCATGTAGAGGGCCATCACCCGGCCGCGCATCTGCGGCTCGGTGCCCATCTGGAGCGCGGCGTTGGCGGCGGTGAGCATGGTGAGGGACGTGAAGCCCACCGGGATGCAGGCGATCATGAACATCGGGTAGGTCGGCATGAGGGCGAGCAGCCCGGTCGCGATGCCGAAGCCGAACGCAGAGCCGATCACCAGGCGCACCCGCGGCCGCTCCCGCCGGGCCGCCATCAGCGCGCCGGTGAGCGAGCCGATCGCCAGCACCGAACCGAGGAGCCCGTACTCCCCCGCCCCCTTGTCGAAGACCGTGCGCGCCATCAGGGCCGAGGTGAGCTGGAAGTTCAGGCCGAAGAGGCTGATCACGCTCACCACGACCATGATCACGACGATGTCGCTGCGGTGGCGCACGTAGGCGACGCCCGCGCGCAGCTGGCCACGCCGCGAGCCCGTGGTGCGGGGGGCCGCGTTGAGCTCGCTGGTACGCATCTGGGTCAGGGCGAGGATCGTGGCGAGGAACGAGACCCCGTTGATGGCGAACACCCAGCCGGTGCCGACCCAGGCGATGAGCAGCCCGGCCACGCCGGGGCCGATCAGCCGGGCGGCGTTGAACGAGGCGCTGTTGAGGCCGACGGCGTTGGAGAGCTTCTCCGCCGGGACCAGGTCCGCCACGAAGGTCATCCGGACCGGTCCGTCGATCGCGGTGACGCAGCCCAGCAGCAGGGCGAAGACGTAGACGTGCCACAGCTGCGCGTGGCCGAGCAGCACCAGGGCGCCGAGGCCGAGGGCCAGCACGCCCTGCGAGGCCTGGGTGGTGATGAGCAGGGCCCGCCGCGGCAACCGGTCCGCGAGCACACCGGCGTAGGCCGAGAGCACCAGGACGGGGGCGAACTGGAGCGCGGTGGTGATGCCGACCGCCACCCCGGAGTCGTCGCTCAGCACCGTCAGGACGAGCCAGTCCTGGGCGACGCGCTGCATCCAGGTGCCGACGTTGGCGACCAGCGCCCCGACGAACCACAGCCGGTAGTTGACGTGCCGGAGGGAGGAGAAGGTGGCGCTCACTGCGTGGCGATCCGATCCAGGAGGTGCGCCGCGCGCGCGAGGGTCTCGCGGTCGGCAGGGGTGAGCTCGGCCAGGCGGGCCTCGAGCCAGACGTTGCGACGCCGTCGCGTCTCGGTGACCTCGGCGGCCCCCGCCTCGGTGACCGAGATGACGACCTGGCGGCCGTCGGTCGGGTGCTCGTCCCGGCGGGCCAGGCCCGCGTCGACGAGGGCGGCGACGATGCGCGACATCGGCGGGCCCTGGACGTGCTGGTCCTCGGCGAGCGCGGTGGGCGACATCGGGCCCCGGCAGGCCAGGGCCGCGAGGGCGGCGTACTGACCGTCGGTGATCTGCTCGCTGCTGCGCTCCAGGCGCAGCCGCCGGACCACCCGGGTCACCGCCACCCGCAGGTCGCCCGCCAGGGCGGCTGGCCGGCAGGCGGCGGGCCGGACGGTGGTGGTGGCGATGGCGGAGCCGGCGCCGGGTGCGGCGGAGGGTGCGGGCATATCCTTATCCTAGGTCACGATCACCGGTACGGACCACCGGTAAGGACCAGGGCACGGGTCGAGGGCCGAGGGCGTGCACGACGGCGGTCCGGCCGAGGCGGGGGCGCGGCCGGGCTGCGACGCCGGAGGAGAACCGGCGCCGGCGGCGCCCGGGGCTACTGGCGCCCGAGGGCCCGGTAGGTCCAGCCGGCCGCACGCCATGCGGCCGGGTCGAGCGCGTTGCGCCCGTCGAGGATGCGACGCTCGGCGACGACCGCGGCCAGCGCCTCCGGGTCGAGGCTGCGGAACTGCGCCCACTCGGTGGCCAGGACGACGAGGTCGGCACCCGCTGCCGCCTCCTGCGCGCTGTCGGCGAAGCGCAGGTCGGGCCAGGCGCGCTCGGCGTTCGCCCGCGCCTGCGGGTCGGTGACGACCACGTGCGCACCCTGGAGCCCCATCTGGGCGGCGACGCTCAGTGCGGGCGAGTCCCGGACGTCGTCGGAGTCCGGCTTGAACGAGGCCCCGAGCACGGCGATCCGGCGCCCGACGATCGAGCCGCCGCAGACCTCGCGCGCCAGGTCGACCATCCGGACCCGTCGACGCAGGTTGATCGCGTCGACCTCGCGCAGGAAGGACAGCGCCTGGTCGGCGCCGAGCTCACCGGCCCGTGCCATGAACGCACGGATGTCCTTGGGCAGGCAGCCACCGCCGAAGCCGAGGCCGGCGTTGAGGAAGCGACGACCGATCCGCGCGTCGTGCCCGATGGCGTCCGCGAGGTCCGTCACGTCGGCCCCGGTCGCCTCGCAGAGCTCGGCCATCGCGTTGATGAAGGAGATCTTGGTGGCCAGGAAGGAGTTGGCGGCGACCTTGACGAGCTGCGCCGTCGCGAGGTCGGTGACGACCTGCGGCGTGCCTTCGGCGAGCGGCGTCGCGTAGACCTCGTCGAGCAGGGCGCGAGCACGCTCGCCGTCGGGCCCCTCGGGGACGCCGTAGACGAACCGGTCGGGGTGCAGGGTGTCCTGGACGGCGAAGCCCTCGCGCAGGAACTCGGGGTTCCAGATCAGGGTCGCCGCGGGCTGCGCCTCGGCGATCCGGGCGGCGAGGTCCTCGGCCGTGCCGACCGGGACGGTCGACTTGCCCACCACGACGTCACCCGGCGCCAAGTAGGGCAGCAGGGCCTCGAGAGCCGCGTCCACGTACCGGAGGTCGGCGGCGTTCTCGCCGCGCTTCTGCGGCGTGCCGACGCAGATGAAGTGCACCCGGGCACCGCGTGCCGCGGACATCTCGGTGGAGAACTCCAGCCGCCCGGTGGCGGCCGTCTCGGCGAGGAGCTCGGGCAGCCCCGGCTCGTAGAACGGCGCCTTGGCCTCCGTGAGCAGCGCGACCTTGCGCTGGTCGACGTCGACCCCGATGACGTCGTGCCCGAGCTGGGCCATGCACGCCGCGTGCACCGCTCCGAGATAGCCGCAACCGATGACCGAGATCCGCACGCCAGCCTCCTGCCGTCCCCCTGCACCCGCGGAGGATCGCGAGCGGCACCCATCCTGCCACTCCCCGGTGCGCGACGACGGCCCCCGTCCCCGGTGCCGGAGCACCAGGGGCGAGGGCCGCACGAGGTCGGGTCAGATGCCCAGGGCCGCCTTGATCGGGCCGAGGGTGAAGTAGGCGACGAAGAGGACGGCCGTGCCCCACATGAGCGGGTGCACCTGCTTGGCCTTCCCCGCGGCGACCTTGAGCACGACGAACGCGATGAAGCCGGCGCCCATGCCCGCGGTGATCGAGTAGGTGAAGGGCATGAGGATGATCGTGAGGAACGCCGGGATGGCGACCTCGTAGTTCTTCCAGTCGATACCGGCGACCTGCATGACCATGAGGAAGCCGACGACGACGAGCGCCGGGGTGGCCGCCTCGAACGGGACCATCTCCACCAGGGGCGAGAGGAAGGTCGCCAGCAGGAACGCGAGGCCGGTGACCACCGAGGCCAGGCCGGTGCGTGCGCCGTCACCGACACCGGCGGCGGACTCGATGTAGCTCGTGTTCGACGACACCGAGCCCATGCCACCGGCGGCGGCGGCGATCGAGTCGACGACCAGGATCTCCTTGGACTTGGGCGGGTTGCCCTGCTTGTCGAGGAGCCCGGCCTCGCCGCCGACCGCGACCATGGTGCCCATCGTGTCGAAGAAGTCCGCGAGCAGCAGGGAGAAGACGAGCAGCACGACGGCGACGATCCCGATCTTGCTGATCGAGCCGAACAGCGAGAACTGCCCGAGCAGGGAGAAGTCCGGCGCGCTGACGATGCCGCCCTCGGGGATCGCGGGGACACCCAGCCGCCACGCGGTCGGCCTGCTGCCGTCCAGCGGCTGCTGGCCGAGCTTGGCGACGGACTCGATGATCACGGCGAGCACCGTCGAGGTGAGGATCGAGATGAGCAGGGCGCCGCGGACCTTGCGGGCCATCAGCACGATCGCCAGGAGCAGGCCGACGACGAACACGAGGAGCGGCCAGCCGGCGACCGAGCCGGCCACGCCGAGCTCGACCGGGGTGGCCAGGCTCGCCGGGATCCGGACGAAGCCCGAGTCGACCAGGCCGATGAAGGCGATGAACAGACCGATGCCGACGCTGATCGCCGTCTTCAGCTCGATCGGGACCGCCTTGAAGACCGCCGTACGGAAGCCGGTGAGGACCAGGACGAGGATGATCAGGCCCTCGAGGACGACCAGGCCCATCGCGTCCGGCCAGGTCATGCCCGGCAGCGCGGCGATCGAGTACGCCACCACCGCGTTGAGCCCGAGTCCGGCGGCCAGGGCGATCGGGAAGTTCGCCACGAGACCCATGAGGATGCTCATCACGCCGGCGACCAGGGCCGTGGCCGCGGCGATCATCGCGAAGTTCGGACCGTCGGCGCCCCCGCCGAGGAAGTTCCCGCCGAAGCCGTTGTCCTGGACGGTCCCGATGATCAGCGGGTTGAGCACGATGATGTAGCTCATCGTGAAGAAGGTCACCAGGCCGCCGCGGATCTCGGTGCCGACGGTCGAGCCGCGTTCGGTGATCTTGAAGAAGGAGTCGAGGAAGCCCCCAGCGCGCTGCGTCTGCGGGGTCAAGGTCTGCGCCATGGCGCACAGGGTGGCAGACCTGTGTGTCACCCATGTGTCCGTGTACGCATCGTGAGCACGGTCCCAACGACACGCGGACGGGAGCGGACGGCGGTCGGATTTTACCTGGGTCTTGCCCGGCGGCGCCGACCGGGATCGCCGCCTAGGCTGACCCCATGGCCGCCCCCCGACTGCTCGACCCGAGCCGACTCGCGCCGGTCCCCGTGGACATGCGACGGGTCTTCCTCGTGGGGATCGCGCTGTGGCTCGTGGCCCTGGCCGTCTCGGGGGTGCTCCTGGCCACCGGGACCGTCGGCCTCAACACCGTGGTGACCTGCGCGACCGGCGCCGCCCTCGGCGGGCTCGCCCTGCTGTGGGCGCGGAGGCGCGGGCCCCAGGCCTGAGCACCCCGGACCTCAGCCCGCGGGCTCCCCGAGCGGGTCACCGGCCAGGTCGAGCAGGACCGCCGGACGGTTCGCCAGGTCGGCCAGGAGCCGGGCGATGCGGTCGCGATGGCGCCGGCCGGCCAGGGCGGCCAACCCGTCGGCCAGGCCGTCCGTCGTGGCCGCGTGGACGGCGCCGTCCACGAGCCACCAGTCCACCCGTTCGCCGTCGACGGTGAGGTCGTCGTGCTCCACCCAGGTGCCCGGCAGCGCCGGCAGGAGCTCGAGCACCTCCGCCGGGGTCGGCTCGACCCGGCCGGCCGAGGTCAGCCGGCCGGCCGCGCGATCGCCGGCCACGTCGAGGTCGAGGGCGTCGGCCACCCGGTCGACGTCGGCCGTCGGCACCACCATCGCCGGCAGGCAGCGGCTCAGCCGGGCCCACATCGGGTCGACCACGGCGACGGTCCCGGCGTCGACCACCTCCGCCCGCGGGGACGGCCCCAGCGCGACGAGCGCCGGCAGGAGCGTGAGGTCGTCGAGCAGGCCGGGCCCGGCGGCCAGGCCCGCCAGCGCCCGCCAGACGTCGACCGCCACCCCGAGGTCCACCGGGGTGCCGGGTCGCAGACCGTCGAGGACGGCGACCCAGTCCGCCGCGTCGAGCTCCGTCGCGCCCCCCACCCCGCCGAGCGCGCGGAGCAGCAGGTCACCGCCGCCGCGGCCGAGGAGCCCGCCGAGCAGGTCGGGGACCGGCCCGAGCAGGCCGAGCGCACCCCGTCGCGGTGCGTCGGGCAGCGCGAACGGCCGCTCGAGGCCGATCCCCGCGCGCCGGCGCAGCCACCACCCGGTGTAGGCCGGGGCTGGGGTCCCGTCCGACCGCCGGACCGGCCGCAGCGCCCGACCCCAGTCACCGCCGGCCAGCTCGTCGAGCACCTCGGGCCACGCCTCCGGCACGACGGCGTCGAGATCGGCCACGGCGAGCACGCCGGCGTCGTCCTCGTCGGGCGTCTCGGGCAGTCCGGCCTCCTCGCGCCAGTCCGCCCAGCCGTCCAGGACCTCGGCCGCGACCGGGTCGCCCGCCGGGACGCCGACCAGGCCGCTGCGCACTCCCAGCGCGGTGAGCAGCGTGCCCCACCGTGCGACGAGGTCGGTGCCGACTTCCGGGAGGACCTCCGGGTCGAACCAGGCTGCGGCCGGCGAGCCGGGCAGGACGAGTCCGGACGCGGGCACCAGCTCACCGTCCTGCGCGGGAAGCAGCACCTCTCCCCACCACGTCTCGGGCTCACCGAGGTCGTGCCCGGCCCGGCGCACGGTCTCGAGCAGCGCGAGCAGCACCTCGGCGGCGCGCTCCTCGCCCTCGTCGTCCTCGCGCTCCCCCAGCACCCACGACCGGAGCACCGGGTGGCGGGCGAGCGCCGCGGCGTCGAGGCGCTCGGCGCCCAGCCGCTCCAGCACGGGATGCGCCGCCGCCGGGTCGACCACCCGCAGCCCGGCCTCGGCGACGGCGTCGAGCACCTCCGGGTCGAGGTCCCCGTCGACGAGCACCAGGCCGCGCGCCCCGTGCACCACCCGCCCGTCGCGCAGCGGGACGGGCACCGCGGCGATCTCGGCCAGATCGTCCCCCGAGGATGCGGCGAAGAGGTCGTAGACCCGCCGCAACCAGGCGGGGTCACCGGCCGGGAGCAGCTCGACGAGGTCGGCCATCGCCACCGGGCGCAGCCCGAGCAGCCGGACCAGGTCGCGCTGGGTGTCCGCGAGCCGGACGAGGGCCGGGTCCCACGGGCCGAGCACGTCGAGCGCGGCCGTGTCACAGGTCCAGGGCGCGGCGAGGACCTCGGCGTCCTGGGGCGCGACCCCGCGGCCGTCCCCCGCCGCCGTGAGCACCGGGGCCGAGCGGGTGGCGGCGAGGACCGCCTCGCGCAGCGCCCCGTCGAGGACCCCGGCGGGCCAGCCGCGGGGCACCAGGTCGAGCGGGTCGGGCGCCCGGCGTCCGGCGGACCGCTCCTGACGGCAGTCGAGCACCAGCTGCGTCCACACCTCACCGGACCGCTGCACGAGCAGGTCGGTGGCCCGGGACGGGGCGACGTGCCGGCGGGACGGGTCGAGCGGGAACGTCCCGATGAGCAGGGCGGGGACGGAGCACGGCTCGTCGGTGAGCGTCGGGGCGTGCACCACGCCCGGCGGGGTCGTGCCCTGGCGCCGCACGGCCCAGGTGAGCCGCCAGCCACGGCGCTCCTGCTCCTCGACTGGCCGGTCGGCCAGGTCAGCGGGGTCGAGCACGCCGGTCGCCGAGGCCAGCACCCAGCGGCGGTGCACGTCACGGATCTCGCGCCGCTGGTCGTCCTGCTCGACGACGACGCCGGCCAGCCCCGGCAGCGCCAGGAGCAGGGCGTCGTCGACGGCGGCGAGCTGGGCGGCGACCTGGGCGACGGCGGCGGCGTCCCGGAGCGCCAGGACGACGACGGTCGCCCAGGGGTCTCCTGGAACCGGGCCGGCCGTGAGCGCCCGGCCGACGGTCCCCGGCCCGTCGAACGGCAGGCGGAGGGCGGGCAGCGCGCCGCGACGACGGTCGAGCACCTCGACGAGCGCGGGCTCCGCGGCGAGGAGCTCGGCGGTACGGGCCAGGGAGAAGTGCACGGCCCCGTCCGCGGTGAGCACGGCGAGCTCGTCGGCGACGGATCGGACGGCGGCGAAGCCGACCCCGAACCGCCCGGCGCTCGCCGCGTGGGGGTTTCCCGCCTGCGTCGGTCCGCTTGGCGGAGGCCCGCAGGGAGGCCAGCGAGGCGAGCCCGGCTGCGTCGAGCGGGGCGCCGGTGTTCGCCGCGACGAGCAGCGGGACGGGCCCGGTGGTCAGCCGGAGCAGCAGCCGGCCGTCGGAACCGCGCGGCGTCGGCGGCGTTCTGGGCCAGCTCGACGACGACCCGGTCGCGATAGCCACCCCGGGAGTGGTCCTCCTCGGCGTTCGCGTCCTCGCGGAGCCGCGTCGGGCTCGCGCGCCACGCGGTCAGGGCCGCCGCACGCAGTGCGGCTGCCCCGAACGGGTCGTTCACTCCCCGGCGGGGTCAGCGACGGAGGGTTCCGCCTCCGCCTGCGGGTCCGCGGGCTCGACGTCGGGGTCCGGCTCGGCTGCCGCCACGGCCTCGGGCTCGGCGCTCGCGGCTCGTCGGCCACGGCCATCCCGACCGTCCGCCACGACCTCGGGCTCGGCCTCGGGCTCGGCCTCGGGCTCGACCTCGGCCACCGCGTCGGCGTCGGCGTCGAAGTCCAGGTCCATCGCCATCTCGTCGATGACCGGAGCCGCGTCGGGCCAGTCGCTGGGCACCGGGCCGAGGTCCGTCTGCGAGTGCGCACCGCACCCGTGGTCCATGCTCACCACGCGACCGTCGTCAGGCGACCACTCGTTGCCGCAGACCCCGAACTCGGTCCGCAGCGACCCGGCGAGCAGCAGCAGGAACCCGCAGGTCGAGCACGGCGCGCTCGCGGCGAGCGCCGTCGGCGCCATCGGACCCCGGGCACCCGCGGTACCACCGGTCGGCCGCCTGGCTGCGCCCGAGGGGGGAGAGCACCCGCTCGCGGCCGAGGCCGAGCTCGAAGAGGGCCATCATGTCGACGTCGACGTCTCCGGTCGCCTCGAAGCCCTGCTCGAGACGGTCGTCGTCGGTCAGGTAGGGCAGGACGTCGCCGGGGCCGAGGTCGCCCGGCTGGAGCCGCTCGGACCAGGGCACCCAGGCCGGGGCGAGCACGGCGCCGTCGCCCGGCAGCAGCTCGACCTCGCTCACCGTGGCGGTGCGGCCTCGCGGCACGCGGGCCAGCGTGACGGCCCACTGCCAGCCGACGTAGCCGGGCGCGGTCGTCGCGAAGCGGTGGGAGATGACCCGGTCGTCCTCGCGGACGGTGCCCAGGTGCTCCCCGACGAGCTCCGCCCGCCCGGCGACCTCCTCCGCCGCCGCGCGAGCGAGGTCGACGGCAGTGGTGAGGACGGCGTCGAGCGTCGCGGTCGCCATCAGGCGTCGAGGTCGTCGGCGACGGCCCGGAGCAGGCTGGCGATCTGAGTGCCGCGGCCCTTCTCGGGGTAGCGGCCACGACGAAGGTCGTTGCCGACCTTGTCGAGCACCTTGATGACGTCCTCGACGATGATCGCCATGTCGTCGGCCGGCTTGCGCTGGGCCTTGACGATCGAGGGCACCGGGTCGAGCAGCGTCACCGCGAGCGCCTGCGGCCCGCGGCGGCCGTCGGCCACGCCGAACTCCACCCGTGCCCCGGGCTTGGGGGACGCGGCGCCCGCGGGCAGCGCGGAGGCGTGCAGGAAGACCTCTCCGCCGTCCTCGCCTGCGATGAATCCGAAGCCACGCTCCGTGTCGAACCACTTGACCTTGCCGGTGGGCACCGCTGCTCCTGTCGTCGAACTCCGACCTACCAGGCTACCGGGCTGCAGGGCCCGCGTCGCCGCGATGGCGCGCGCACGCCCCGAACGGCCCGCCGACACTCACCAGAAGACGGCGAGGACCACGTTGAGCAGCGTCAGTCCGCCGATGGCGGCCCACAGCCCGACCGGGATCGCCGCCTTCTTGCGGTTCGCCACCACGAGCACCGTGATCACCACGAGGACGACGAGCTTGACCCCGACCTTGGTGTTGTTGACCGGGTCGTCGAGGGCCTGGTGCAGGCCGACGAGGGCGAGCCCGGTGACGAGCATCGTCAGCGCGCCGTGGAACATCGCGGGGTCGATCCGCTTGGCGCTCGCGCTCATCTGCAGCAGGAAACCGCCGAGCAGGCTGGCCAGGCCGACGAAGTGCAGCACGAGGGTCAGCTTCTCCACGATCTCCATACCCGCTCCAGACGGTGAGTGCCGCGTCGGTCTGCTCGGTCTGCGCGACCGGGCACGCCCCGATGCTATGGGGCCGCACCGGGAGCGTGGGCCCGGCCCGCCGTAGGGTGGTGCGGATGTCCACCTTCACCGAGCACCTGCGCGGCCTGGGGCCGGCCGCGCTGGCGGAGCTGCTCGGGGCACGCCCCGACCTGGCCACCCCGCCGCCGGGAACCCTGCGCGCCCTGGCCGCCCGCGCGACCACGCGCGCGAGCATCGAGCGCGCCCTCACCGAGGTGGACGGCGCCACCCTGGCCGCGCTCGAGGCCGTGCTGGCCCTGAGCGGGACCGCTGCCCGTCCTGCCGGGCCGACCGCCGAGGACCTCTCGGTGGCTCTGGGCCTCGACGCGCACGCCGCCGTGACCCGGGCCACGAGCCTCGCCCTGCTCTGGGGCGAGCCCGAGCTGCGGGTGGCCCCCGGGCTCGCCGACGCCCTCGGCCCGCACCCGGCCGGCCTCGGGCCGGCGCTCGCCCCGGCCGAGGACCCGGACGCCCCCGACGTCGCCGACCCGCAGGTGGTCGGGGTACTGCTCGCCGAGGCGCCACCCGGTGCCCGGGCCGTGCTCGACGCCCTCACCTGGGGACCGCCCGTCGGCCGGGCGCCCGCCGAGGCCGGCCCGGCGCGGTCGGCCGTCGCGTGGCTGCTCCGGCACCGGTTGCTGGTCCGGGGTGACGCCCAGCACGTCCTGCTCCCCCGCGAGGTCGCCCTCGCGCTCCGCGGCGGGCGGACCACCCCGGAGCCGCCGACGCCCCCCGCCCTCCGTCCGGTCGACGTCGGCGCCGGGGCGGTCGACGCCGGCGCGGCTCAGGAGGCCGTCGAGACGGTCCGGCTCGTGGCGCGGACGCTCGAGTCCTGGGGCGTTCACCCACCGGCGGTGCTGCGCTCCGGCGGGCTCGGCGCGCGGGACCTGCGCCGGCTCGCCACCGAGCTCGAGACGACCCCGGAGCGTGCGGCGCTCGTCGTGGAGGTCGCCGGCGCCGCCGACCTGGTGGTGGACGACGCGGACGACCCGCCCGCCTTCAGCCCGACCTCAGCAGTCGAGGAGTGGTCGGCGCTGGAGCTCACCGAGCAGTGGGCCGTCCTGGCCGGCGCGTGGCTCGAGGCGGAGCGGGCCGCGTGGCTGGTCGGCAGCCGGGACGAGCGGGGCGCGCTGCGCGGCGCCCTCGACCCGGCCTCCCGGCGGCCGTGGGCACCCCGGGTGCGGCGGGCGTCGCTGGGCGTGCTCGCCGGGCTGGGTGCCGCCGGGCGACTGTCGGCGGACCAGGTGCACGCCGCACTGACCTGGCGGTCCCCGCGCAGCGCGCCGCCGCTGCATGCCGTCGAGGCATGCCTCGACGAGGCGGAGCGGCTCGGCGTGCTGTCCTCCGGCGCCCTGACCGGCGCCGGCCGGGCGCTGCTCACCGAGGACCGGGCTGCCGCGGCGGCCGCGATGGCCGCCCACGTCCCGGCACCGGTCGAGGAGATCCTGCTCCAGGGCGACCTCACCGGGATCGTCCCCGGCCGGCCGGCGCCGGCACTCGCCGAGCTGATCGCCCTGACGGCGACCGTGGAGTCCCGCGGCGCCGGCCTGACCGTGCGGTTCGGCGAGGAGAGCGTCCGCCGGGCGCTCGACGCCGGCTGGTCCGCCGAGGACACCCTCGCCGCGCTGTCCCGGCACGCGCGCGGCGGCGTCCCGCAGCCCCTGGAGTACCTCGTCCTCGACACGGCCCGCCGGCACGGCCAGGTCAGGGCCGGCGCCGCGCTGTCCTACCTGCGCGCCGAACCTGCCGCCCTCGCCGGCACCGCGGAGGACCCGACCCTGCGTGACCTCGGGCTGCGCCAGCTCGCCCCGGGCGTGCTCGTCGCGCAGGTACCGGCCGCCGAGCTGGTGGCGCGGTTGCGCGCGCGGGGCGTGCCGGCCGTGGTCGAGGACGCGCGCGGCGTCGTCCTGCACGGACGGAGCGCCCCCCGCCGCGTGCGCGTCCCGCGCCGGCGGGCGCCGGCGCCCCCCGACCGCGTGGCCCAGGAGCGACACCTGCGCCGCGTCGCGGAGGACCTGCTCGGCGCGGAGGCGCCCGCGCCCCCGGGCCCGCCGGCCACCGGGCTCCCCCCGGGCGCCGTCCCCGCCGCGCGAGGCTTCGACGAGGGAACAGCCGAACCCCTCGAGGCGTTGGCGCTGCTGCGGGAGGCGGTGGCCGACCGCCGCACGGTGGTGATCGAGATCGCCGGTCCGGACGGACCGACCCGACGCACCGTCCGCCCCGTGCGGGTGGACGGCGGCAGGGTGCGCGCCGTCGACCTCGACCGCGAGGCGGAGCTCACCGTCGCCGTGCACCGCATCGTCCGTGTGACCTTCGAGGGAGACGCATGACACCCACGCCCGGCGGCCCGCTCATCGTGCAGGGCGACAAGACCGTGCTGCTCGAGGTCGACCACCCCGAGGCCGGTGCCGCCCGCCGCGCGATCGCCCCGTTCGCCGAGCTCGAGCGGGCCCCGGAGCACGTGCACACCTACCGGCTCACCCCGCTGGGCCTGTGGAACGCCCGGGCCGCCGGCCACGACGCCGAGCAGGTCGTCTCGGTGCTGCTCGCCTACTCGCGCTACCCGGTGCCGCACGCCCTGCTCGTCGACGTCGCCGAGACGATGGCGCGCTACGGCCGCCTCCAGCTGGTCGACCACCCCACCCACGGCCTGGTGCTGCACGCCCTGGACCGCGCGGTGCTCGAGGAGGTGCTCCGTTCGCGGCGGACCGCCGGACTGCTCGGCGCCCGGCTCGACCAGGACGACGTCGTCGTGCACCCCTCCGAGCGAGGCCGCCTCAAGCAGGTCCTGCTCAAGCTGGGATGGCCGGTCGACGACCTCGCCGGGTACGTCGACGGCGAGGCGCACCCGATCGACCTGCACGAGGACGGCTGGTCGCTGCGGCCTTACCAGGAGCAGGCGGTCGACGGGTTCTGGCACGGCGGGTCCGGGGTGGTGGTGCTGCCCTGCGGGGCGGGCAAGACCATCGTCGGCGCCGCGGCGATGGCCCGGTCCGGCACGACGACGCTCATCCTCGTGACGAACACCGTCTCGGCCCGGCAGTGGCGCGACGAGCTGGTGCGGCGTACCTCGCTGACCGAGGACGAGATCGGCGAGTACTCCGGGTCCCGCAAGGAGGTGCGCGCCGTGACGATCGCCACCTACCAGGTGCTCACCACCCGGCGGAAGGGCGTCTACACCCACCTGGAGCTGCTCGACGCGCGCGACTGGGGCCTGGTGATCTACGACGAGGTGCACCTGCTGCCCGCCCCGATCTTCCGGATGACCGCCGACCTGCAGGCGCGCCGCCGGCTCGGGCTCACCGCGACGCTCGTGCGGGAGGACGGCCGGGAGGACGAGGTCTTCTCGCTGATCGGCCCCAAGCGCTTCGACGCACCGTGGAAGGAGATCGAGGCGCAGGGCTACATCGCCCCGGCGGACTGCGTCGAGGTGCGCCTCACCCTGCCGGAGCGGGAGCGGATGGCCTACGCCACCGCCGAGCCCGAGGAGCGCTACCGGCTGGCCGCGGCGGCCATCGGGAAGAACGCCGTCGTCGAGCGCCTGGTGGCCCGGCACGCGGACGACCAGGTGCTGGTCATCGGGCAGTACATCGACCAGCTCGAGCTGCTGGCCGACCATCTCGACGCCCCGCTGATCACCGGGCAGACCACCGTCCGCGAGCGCCAGCGCCTCTTCGAGGCGTTCCGCTCGGGCGAGGTCAGCCGCCTGGTGGTGAGCAAGGTCGCGAACTTCTCGATCGACCTGCCGGAGGCCGCCGTGGCGATCCAGGTCAGCGGGTCGTTCGGCTCCCGGCAGGAGGAGGCGCAGCGCCTCGGGCGGATCATGCGGCCGAAGGCGGACGGCCGCACGGCCCACTTCTACGCCGTCGTCGCCCGGGACACCGTCGACCAGGACTTCGCCGCGCACCGGCAGCGCTTCCTGGCCGAGCAGGGCTACTCCTACCGGATCGTGGACGCCGAGGACCTCGAGCGGGACCCCGCTCCGGGCACGGCCGGCTGACCGGCGGGGCCCGCGACTCAGGGAACCCACAGCCCACGGCGTTTGCCCACCGCCGCGGGGTGGTCAAGGATCGGAGGGTGAGCCACTCCTTTGCTCGGCCGCGCCCCCGGCGAGGTCGGGCCACCGCGCTCCTGACCCTGCTCGCCCTCCTCGTCGGGTGGTCGCTGGCCGCGCCGGCCGCGGCGGAGTCACCGATCAACGTCGGCAGCGAGATCACCGACGAGGTCGGCGCCCTCGACGGTCGCACCGACGAGGTCCAGTCCGCCCTGGACGCCCTGACCTCGGCCACGCGCTACCAGCTCTGGGTGGTGTTCGTCTCGAGCTTCGACGGGGAGTCGGGCATCGACTGGGCCAACGCCACCGCCACGACCTCCGGCCTCGGCGTCGACGACATCCTCCTGGCCGTGGCGATCGACGACCGCAGCTACGGCATCAGCGTGGACGAGACGATCGGGCTCACCGACGACCAGCTCTCGGCCGTCGCCGCGGACGACGTCGAGCCGCTGCTGTCCGAGAGCGACTGGGCCGGGGCCGCCGTCGCCGCCGCACAGGGCTACCAGGCCGCCGCCACCGGGGGGTCCGCGGACGGCTCGGGGTTCCCGCTCGGCGGGCTGCTCGTCGCGGTCCTCGTGGTCGGGCTGGTCGTCGTCGTGGTCGTCGTCGCGCGCCGCTCGCGTCGCACCGCCGAGGCCGCCGGACGTGCGGCGGACGACCCCTCGGCGCTGTCCACCACCGACCTCAGCCGACGTGCGAGCGCCGCCCTCGTCGCGCTCGACGACGCGGTGAAGACCTCCGAGCAGGAGCTCGGCTTCGCCCAGGCGCAGTTCGGGCTCGAGGCGACCCGGGAGTTCACCCGGGTGCTCGCCGACGCCCGGGCGAGCCTGGGTGAGGCCTTCCGGCTCCGGCAGCAGCTGGACGACGCCCAACCCGAGACGGAGCCGCAGGCCAGGGCGATGATGCTCCAGGTCCTGGCCCTGTGCGGCCAGGCCGACGAGGCGCTCGACGCCCAGGCCGAGGAGTTCGACCGGCTCCGCGACCTGCAGAACCGCGCGCCCCAGGTGCTCGACGAGACCCGGCAACGGGCGGACGAGGTCAGCTCCCGGCTGGCCGGCGGGCGCGCGACGCTCGCGGCGCTCGCCACCACCTACCCCCCGACGGCGCTGGCCTCGGTGTCCGGCAACGTCGACCAGGCCGGGAGCCTCCTCGAGGCGGCCCGGACCTCCGTCGAGCAGGGCCTCGGCGTCGTGGAGACCGATCGCGCGGCCGCGGTCGCACTGGTGCGCGCCGCCGAGGACGCCGTCGAGCAGGCCGTCCGACTGCTCGACGCCGTCGACCGCGCCCGCACCGACCTCGCCGCGGCCGGCGCCCGGATCGACGCGGGCATCGCCTCGCTGACCGGCGACGTGACCGACGCGGCCCGGCTGGCCCCGGCCGATCCCGCCGTCGGTGCCGTGGCCGGCGCCGCACGCGAGGCGCTGGCCGCTGCTGCCGCCGAGCGGACCACGGGCGACCCGCTGGCCCTGCTCGCCCGGCTGACCGGCGCCGAGGCCGCCCTCGACGCCGCGCTGGGACCGGCCCGGGCGCAGGCCGAGCGCGACGAGCGCGGGCGCACCCAGCTCGCCGCCACCCTCGGCCAGCTCACCGCCCAGGTCCGCGCGGTGTCGGACTTCATCGAGACCCGGCGGGGCGCGGTCGGCGCCGAGGCACGGACCCGGCTGGCCGAGGCCGCGCGGCTGGCCCAGGAGGCCGAGCGGACCAGCGCCACCGACGTCACCGCCGCCCTGAGCACCGCGCAGCGCGCCCTGCAGCTGACCACCTCGGCCCAGCAGCTCGCCGAGGCCGACGTGTCCCGGTGGCAGTCGACGACCCGCGGCCCGGGCGGGGGCGGGGTGAGCTCCAGCACCCTCGTCCTCGGCGGCATCGTCCTCGACCAGCTGCTCCGTGGCGGTCGCGGCGGGGGGCGCGGCGGCTTCGGCGGGGGCGGCTTCGGCGGCGGGGGCTTCGGCGGCGGGTCCGGCGGCGGCAGGTGGAGGCGGCCGGTCCAGCGGCTCGTTCGGGGGCGGCGGGACGCGGGGCCGCCGTGGAGGGGGTGGCCGCTTCTGACCGCAGGCACGGCGCAGGACCAGCACGAGACCAGACAGGCAACCAGCACACGGAGGCACACACCATGGCGGAGAAGCAGACGATCCTGGGCCGCATCGCGCAGCTGACCAGGGCCAACATCAACGCGATGATCGACCGCGCCGAGGACCCGGAGAAGATGCTCGACCAGATGATCCGGGACTACACCAACTCGATCGCCGAGGCGCAGGACGCCGTCGCGGTGACGATCGGCAACCTGCGCCTGGCCGAGGCCGACCACGCCGAGGACGTCGCCGCGACCCGCGAGTGGGGCGCCAAGGCCCTGGCGGCCTCGGCCAAGGCCGACCAGCTGCGTGCGGCGGGCAGCACCGCCGACGCCGACAAGTTCGACAACCTCGCCAAGGTGGCCCTCGGCAAGCAGATCCAGTTCGAGGGCGAGGCCCGCTCCGCCGAGCCGATGATCGCCTCGCAGACCGAGGTCGTGGCCAAGCTCAAGTCCGGCCTCGTGCAGATGCAGGACAAGCTCGGCCAGCTGCGCTCCAAGCGCGACGAGCTCGTCGCCCGCGCGAAGTCCGCCCAGGCCCAGGCCCAGGTGCACGAGGCCATCGGCTCGATCAACGTGCTCGACCCCACCAGCGAGGTCGCCCGCTTCGAGGAGAAGGTGCGCCGCGAGGAGGCCAGGGTGGCCGGCCAGGCCGAGATCGCCGCGTCCTCGCTCGACGCGCAGTTCGAGGAGCTGGAGGACGCCGGAGAGGTGATCGAGATCGAGGCTCGGCTCGCCGCGCTCAAGGGCGGCTCGCCCCGGGTGATCGACGGCGGCTCAGCGCCCCAGCTCGGCTCCGGGATCTGAGCCGGCCCGCCTGACCCAAGCAGCAGGACGGCCGGGCCCGACGGGCCCCGGCCGTCCTGCTGACTCCCAGCAACCTCCCAGGTTCACCGGCCAGACTGAGCGGATGGCCGAGCGTTCCGGCGCCCCCGAGGCGCGACTTGTCGTGGTCGACGACGAACCGACGATCCGCGAGCTGTTGACGACCTCCCTGCGCTTCGCCGGGTTCGAGGTGCACGGCGCCGCCGACGGCAGGTCGGCGCTCACCCTCGTCGCCGACGTCCAGCCCGATCTCGTCGTGCTCGACGTCATGCTCCCCGACATCGACGGCTTCACCGTGACGCGCACGATGCGCGAACGCGGCGAACGCGCGCCGGTGCTCTTCCTCACCGCACGGGACGACACCGGGGACAAGGTCACCGGCCTGACCGTCGGCGGCGACGACTACGTCACCAAGCCGTTCAGCCTCGAGGAGGTCGTGGCGCGGATCCGCGCCATCCTGCGCCGCACCGGCGGGGTCGAGGAGTCCTCGTCCGTGCTGCGCTACGCCGACCTCGAGCTCGACGAGGACTCCCACGAGGTGCACCGCGACGGGCGCCCGATCGAGCTCTCCCCCACCGAGTTCGCCCTGCTGCGCTACCTCATGCTCAACGCGGGCCGGGTGCTGTCCAAGGCCCAGATCCTCGACCACGTCTGGGAGTACGACTGGGGCGGCGACGGCAGCATCGTCGAGTCCTACATCTCCTACCTGCGGCGCAAGATCGACCGACCCGACGGGATCGACGGCGTCGTCCCGCTGCTGCACACCAAGCGCGGCGTCGGGTACGTGCTGCGCACCCCGCCGCGATGACGCTCTGGCGGCGCCTGCCGTTGCGCACCCAGCTCACCGCGGTCTTCGGCGTCCTGCTCCTCGTCGGCCTCGGTCTCACCGGGTTCACCGCCCACGCCCTGCTCGAGCGCTCCCTCATCGGCCAGCTCGACGCCCAGCTCGGGACCGCCGGGGTCGCCCTGGCGAACCAGGCGCTGCGCCGCGACCTGCCCAGCGACGACCGCAACGACTCGGTGCTGCCCAGCGACTACCAGGCGATCATCCTTGACACCTCCGGCGCGGTGATCCGGCGCTACGCCGCGGCCTCCGAGGCCACCACCGGTCCGTCCATCCCGGCCCTCAGCCCCACCCAGGTCGCCCGCCTCGACGGTGAGCCGTTCACGGTCGAGTCGGTCTCCGGGGGCGCCGAGTGGCGGGTGCTGGCCCTCCCGGTGGTCGCCGGCGGGACCGGGAACGTCGTCGGATCCGCCGTGGTGGCGCTGCCCATGACGGGCGCCGAGGCGACGCTGCGCCAGATGCAGGTCGCGCTGCTGACCATCGGCCTCGGCGTCGCCGCGCTGGGCGCCGTGGCCGGCACCTGGGGCGTGCGCCGCGCGCTCCGGCCGCTGCGGACGATCGAGTCGACCGCGGAGGCGATCGCCGCGGGCGACCTCAGCCGCCGGGTCCCCGACGCGGCCCCCGGCACCGAGGTCGGCCGGCTGTCCGCCTCCCTCAACGGGATGCTCACCCAGATCGAGCGCGCCTTCGAGGCCCGCACGGCCTCCGAGGAGCGAATGCGGCGCTTCGTCGCCGACGCGAGCCACGAGCTGCGCACCCCGCTGGCGACGATCCGCGGCTACGGCGAGCTGTACCGGATGGGCGCCCTGACCTCGCCGGAGGACGTGCGGACGACGGTGCAGCGGATCGAGGACTCGGCGACCCGGATGGGCTCGCTCGTCGAGGACCTCCTGCACCTGGCCCGGCTGGACGAGGGGCGCCCGCAACGGCACGAGAGGGTCGACCTCCTCGTGCTCGCCGCGGACGCCGTCGCCGACCTGCGGGCGCTCGACGCCACCCGGACGGTCCGGGTGGTCCCGGCCGCGCCGGCGACCACGACGGCCGGGGCCGTGACCACCGGCGACGAGCTGCGCCTGCGCCAGGTCGTCGCGAACCTCGTCGGCAACGTCGTCCAGCACACCCCGGCGGGCTCGCCCGTCGAGCTCGCCGTCGGCCGCGCCGGCGACCAGGTGGCGATCGAGGTGCGCGACCACGGACCGGGGATCGACCCCGAGCACGCCGCGCGGGTCTTCGAGCGGTTCTACCGCGTCGACGCCGCGCGGGGCCGTTCCTCCGGCGGGGCCGGCCTGGGGATGGCCATCGTCGCGGCCATCGTCGAGTCGCACCGGGGCACGGTCGCCCTGGAGGCCACCCCGGGGGGCGGGACGACGGTGCGCGTCGTGCTGCCCGCCGCGCCGCAGGACCAGGCCGACGAGGACGACGACGGCTGACCCGCGATTCACCCGATCGGTACCGGATGCAGGAGTGGACCGGGCGAGGCACGCTGGGGATACGATGTGCAACCGTTGTCACCGACGGGATGAGGCTGGACCATGAGCGCTCACGACGCGCCGCAATGGCTGATCGCTGCTTGGCAGCGCTCGGTCGCGGGAGCAGGAGCCACCGCCGACGCGGCGACGATCCGGGCCGCCGGCGAGGCGCTGATCGAGCGCTGGTCCCATCCGGACCGGCACTTCCACAACCTGCGGCACCTCGCCGACGTGCTGGCGCGGGTCGACGAGCTCGCCTCCGAGACGCACGAGCCGGAGCTCGTCCGGCTCGCCGCCTGGTACCACGGCGCGATCTTCAACGCTGCCGAGAAGGTCTCCTACGCCAACCGCGGTGGTGAGGACGAGCAGGCCAGCGCTGCGCTCGCCCGCGCCGAGCTGACCGAGCTGGGCCTGCCGGCGGCCTCCGTCGGCCGCGTCGCCGAGCTCGTCACCGCCCTCACCCGACACCAGTCGCGTCCCGAGGACTTCGACTGCGCGGTGCTCTGCGACGCCGACCTGGCGATGCTCGCCGCCGACCCGCAGCGCTACAAGACCTACCTCGCCGAGATCCGCGCGGAGTACGCGCACCTGCCGCTGGAGAAGTTCGTCCGGGCCCGGATCGCGATCCTGCACAAGCTCGACCAGCGGCGGTCCCTCTTCTCCAGCCCGCTCGGCGTCGCCTGGGAGGAGCCCGCGCGGCAGAACCTCGGCGCCGAGCTGCACCGGCTGGAGAAGGAGCTCGCGTCGATCGAGGCAGCGGCCCCCGCCGCGGACGCCGTGCCCGGCGCCGACGCCGGGTCGACGCCGGGCCCCGACGCGACCGGGTCGACCACCCGCCGCGAGCCGGTGACCGGCGAGACGCCGGTCCAGCAGGCCTGGGCCGAGCCGGTGGAGGCCCCGCCGGCCGCGCCGCTCACCCACCCGAAGGGCATGCCGACCGTCTCCCGGAACGGCTGAGCGGGCGCGGTCCACAGCGCGCCCCGCCCGCCCCGCTCCCCCGCCCGGGCGGTCCGGGCCGTGGCGCGGCGCGGGACCTCCTACGGTCGAGCCGACCCGAGGAGGAGACATGCGGTACGAGGTGGACAGCGCCCAGGTGGCGCAGGCAGGGGCAGCGGCGGGGGCGTCGGTCTCGGCGATCCGCGCCGAGGTCGCGGCGTTGATGCGGCACCTGACCCAGCTGCAGGAGTCCTGGCGCGGCGGGGCCGCCCAGGCGTTCGGCGGGGTCGTGACCGAGTGGTCGGCGACCCAGCGGCACGTCGAGGCGAGCCTCGACCGGATCACCCAGGCGTTGTCGGCCGCTGCCCAGCAGTACGACGAGGCCGAGCAGCAGGCGGTCCGGCTGTTCCAGCGGTGAGGCGCCCGAGAGCCCGGCGGCGACCCCTGAGGCGCGCGGCCCGCAGGGGTGCGAGGATCCTGCCGTGACCGTGCTCCTGGACCCGCCGCTGTGGCCGCGCCACGGGCGGGTGTGGGGCCACCTGGTCAGCGACGCGTCGCTCGACGAGCTGCACGCCTTCGCGGCAGCCGCGGGCATCCCGGAACGCGGCTTCGACCGCGACCACTACGACGTCCCGGCCGAGCGCTACGACCAGCTGCGGGCCCTCGGCGCCGAGCTGGTCAGCACCCGGGACCTCATCCGGCGGCTCCGAGCGTCGGGCCTGCGGGTCCCGGCTCGCGACCGGCACTGACCCCACGCGAACGGCGGGTGCCCCCCGAAGGGGACACCCGCCGTGCGTGCTGGTGCAGGAGGACTCAGAAGTCCATGCCGCCCATGCCGCCGTCGCCACCGCCACCGGCCGGGTGCTTCTCCGGCTTGTCGGCGACCACGGCCTCGGTGGTGAGGAACAGCGCCGCGATCGAGGCGGCGTTCTGCAGCGCAGAACGGGTCACCTTGACCGGGTCGTTGACGCCCGCGGCCAGCAGGTCCTCGTAGACCCCGGTCGCGGCGTTGAGGCCGTGACCCGCGGGGAGGTTGCGGACACGCTCGGCCACGACGCCACCCTCGAGACCGGCGTTGATCGCGATCTGCTTGAGCGGGGCGTCGATCGCCAGGTGGACGATCCGCGCACCGGTCGCCTCGTCGCCCTCGAGCGCGAGGATCTCGGCGGTGTCGAACGCGACCTTGCCGGCCTGGATGAGCGCGACGCCGCCACCGGCGACGATGCCCTCCTCGACGGCCGCCTTGGCGTTGCGCACGGCGTCCTCGATGCGGTGCTTGCGCTCCTTGAGCTCGACCTCGGTGGCCGCGCCCGCCTTGATGACGGCGACGCCGCCGGCGAGCTTGGCGAGGCGCTCCTGGAGCTTCTCGCGGTCGTAGTCCGAGTCCGAGTTCTCGATCTCGGCGCGGATCTGCGCGACGCGACCGGCGATGAGCTCGGCGTCGCCGAGGCCCTCGACGATGGTCGTCTCGTCCTTGGTGACGACGACCTTGCGCGCCTGGCCGAGCAGCTCGAGCCCGGCGTTCTCCAGCTTGAGACCGACGGTCTCGGAGATGACCTGGCCGCCGGTGAGGATGGCCATGTCCTGGAGCATCGCCTTGCGGCGGTCGCCGAAGCCCGGGGCCTTGACGGCGATGGACTTGAACGTGCCGCGGATCTTGTTGACGACGAGCGTGGCCAGGGCCTCGCCCTCGATGTCCTCGGCGATGATCGCCAGCGGCTTGCCGGCCTGGATGACCTTCTCCAGGAGCGGCAGCAGGTCCTTGACGTTGGAGATCTTGGACTCGACGAGGAGCACGTAGGCGTCCTCGAGGACGGCCTCCTGGCGCTCGGGGTCGGTGACCATGTACGCCGACAGGTAGCCCTTGTCGAAGCGCATGCCCTCGGTCAGCTCCAGCTCGAGGCCCAGCGCGCTGGACTCCTCGACGGTGATGACACCCTCCTTGCCGACCTTGTCCATCGCCTCGGCGATGAGCTCGCCGATGGCCGGGTCCCCGGCGGAGATGCCCGCGGTCGCGGCGATCTCCTCCTTGGTCTCGACCTCCTTGGCGGCGGTGAGCAGCTGAGCGGTGACGGCCTCGACGGCCTTCTCGATGCCGCGCTTGAGCGCGATCGGGTTGGCGCCGGCGGCGACGTTGCGCAGGCCCTCGCGGACGAGCGCCTGCGCCAGGACGGTGGCGGTGGTGGTGCCGTCGCCCGCGACGTCGTCGGTCTTCTTGGCGACCTCCTTGACGAGCTCCGCGCCGATCTTCTCGAGGGGCTCCTCGAGCTCGATCTCCTTGGCGATGGAGACGCCGTCATTGGTGATCGTGGGGGCGCCCCACTTCTTGTCCAGCACGACGTTGCGGCCCTTGGGACCGAGGGTGACCTTGACGGCGTCGGCGAGGGCGTTCATGCCCCGCTCCATACCGCGGCGGGCCTCCTCGTCGAAGGCAATGAGCTTGGCCATTCGGAAAGATCCTCCGTTGATGACGGTGGGCTGGTCACGGCGCCCGCGACGGACGGTCCGCGGCGGACCGCGGTCATGTCCCGCGGCGCCCCGGACCTCACCGGACCAGGTTGTTCTGTCACTCTCGGGTCGAGAGTGCTAAGGCATTATTGGCACTCGACGGGTGCGAGTGCAAGCGAGCACCCGTCGAGCAGCGCCTCGGTCGGCCGCCCGGCCGACGGCGCACGGCCCCGCTCCGCGCGGCCGTGCGCGCGGATCTCGGCTCAGGGCGTGTAGTCGGCGGCCAGGACGGCGAGCACGCCGTCGGGCGAGGTGGTCGCGGACTCCTCCACCGCGGCGATCCCCAGGGCCGCGGCGACCGCCGCCGCCGTCGCGGAGTCGGTGGCGGCCGGGTAGTAGACGACCGACGCCGCCGGTTCGGTGCCCTCGAAGTTGCCGCTCGTGACGTCGGTGAACCCGGCCGCCTCCAAGGTGTCCTTGGCGCCGCTGGCCAGTCCGCTGCGGTTCGTCGCGTTCTGCACCGTCACGGCACGCGCCAGGTCGACCTCGGCGGTGGGGGTCGGCGTCGGGGTCTCGGTGGGCGTCTGGGTCGGCGTCGCCGAGGTCTCCTCACCGGCCGGCGTCGAGGCCGAGGCGCTGGACGACGGGCTCGAGCTCGAGGTGCTGGCGGTCAACGGGTTGTTGCCCGAGGCGATCGTCACGGCCGCGTAGGCGAGAGCCGGCAGCACGACGAGCACGACGAGGAAGGGCCACGCACGGCTCCAGGCCGACCGCGGGCGACGGTGCACTCCCTGGGGCCCACCTGCCGCGGCCGCGTCGAACTCGTCCGGGGGGTAGGGGTAGTCGGCCGCTCTCACGGCGGTCAGGCTATCGGGTCGCGCGGTGAGGCGAGGGCGGGCGCCATCGGGCGGCGCGGCGGGTCAGGCGTCGACGCCGAGACGGCGGGCCGTGCGGGCGCGCTGCCGCGACGTGCGCATCCGACGCAGGCGCTTGACCAGCATCGGGTCGTGCGCGAGGGCGGCCGGGGAGTCGATGAGGGCGTTGAGCACCTGGTAGTACCGGGTGGCGGACATGTCGAACAGGTCGCGGACCGCCTGCTCCTTGGCCCCCGCGTACTTCCACCACTGACGCTCGAAGTCGAGGATCGCGCGGTCGCGGTCGCCGAGGTCCTCGACCGACGCCGTGGCCGCGGGAGCGGCGTGCGCGATGGCTTCCATGGTGACCTCCTGGCCGGACGACTCGGCGCCACTCTACTGCGCGAATCACAGGGGTGTCATTCCCCCGGCGCGTCGTGCCCCCGCGGCGCCGGGACCCGCCCCGCACTAGCCTGGCGCGGTGCCGAGGCTTCCCCTGGACGAGCTCGTCGCGCCGGACTGGGCCGAGGCCCTGGCGCCGGTGGAGCCGACGATCCGACGCATCGGCGACGCCCTGCGCGCCGAGGTCGCGGCCGGCCGAGGGTACCTGCCGGCCCCGCAGGACGTGCTCCGCGCCTTCCGCCTGCCGATGGCCAGGGTCCGCGTCCTGGTGGTGGGTCAGGACCCCTACCCCACCCCCGGCCACGCCGTCGGGCTCGCCTTCTCGGTCGCGCCCGAGGTGCGGCCGTTGCCGCGGTCGCTCGCCAACATCCGCCGCGAGCTGGCCGAGGACCTGGGCTGCACGCCGCGGCCCGACGGCGACCTGTCGCCCTGGGTGGACCAGGGGGTGCTGCTGCTCAACCGGGTGCTGACCGTGGGCGTCGGCAGCCCGGGCTCGCACGCGCGGCTGGGCTGGCAGGAGGTGACCTCCTGCGCGGTCGCCGCCCTCGCCCGGCGCGGCGGCCCGCTCGTCGCCGTGCTGTGGGGCCGGCAGGCCCAGGAGCTCGCGCCCCTCCTCGCCGGCGTGCCCACCGTCCGCGGGGTGCATCCGAGCCCGCTCTCGGCGTCCCGCGGCTTCTTCGGCTCGCGGCCGTTCTCCCGGGTCGACGCGCTCCTCGCGGAGCAGGGCGCCGAGCCCGTGCACTGGTGCGCGTGACCGGGGCCGCCCCACCCCCCGGCGGGGCGGCACCCTGTCGACCACTCGGGGCTAGGCCCCGCTCCTGCCGCTGAGCACGACGCTCACCCCCGTGAGCTGCTCAGCAGAGACCGGCGTACCCGCCGGCACCGCCACCCGGATCTGCATCGCGTCGACCGCGGTGGACATCTCGGCCAACGGGACCCCCCCGGGTCCGTTGAGGGTCACGAGGAGATCGTGACCCTGGCAGCGCGCGTCCAGCCCCGACAGCCGGGCCGCGCTCACCCCGTATCCCTGCAGATCGACGTCGTAGGCGAGGTCGTAGTCCACGAGGATCGCCGACGTGGAGCACCCACCGTCGGTCGCCGCACCGACGAGGACCGAGGGACCCATCCCGTCGGCACCGAAGGCCCCGACGCTCCGCACGCCCAGCAGCGCGAGCGCCAGCAGGGCGACCGACGCCGCTCTCCGCGGCATCGCTGCGGGCATGGTCCTCATCTGACCGCCTGTCGTTCGGTAACTCGGCTGACCCCTGGGGCCCCGTGGCTTTGCGTCCCCACCTCGCGATGGGTTTGCCGTTTGTCGCTGACATGTCAAGGATGACCACGAGGCCAGTGAGCGTCCAGGTCATCACGGCGCGGCACAGGGTGCCCGGATTGACCGGCTCGTTGGCATTGGAGGGGATGTCACCGATGAGAATCACCCGAACGCGCCACCCGAATGCCACAGCGCCCGGGCGCGCTGGCGCCGCTACGTCGCGGTGGGCGACTCGTTCACCGAGGGCCTGTGGGACGTCCCCGACCAGGAGCCACCCGCCAAGACCGGTTTCGTCGACCCGTCGCCTCGTCTGCCGCGGCTGGGCGGACCTCCTCGCCGAGGGCCTCGCCCGGCGCGCCGGCGACGCCGAGGTGCAGTACGCGAACCTCGCGATCCGCGGCCGCCTCCTCGCGCCGATCCTCGACGAGCAGGTCCCGGCGGCCCTCGCGCTCGGTCCCGACCTGGTCAGCGTCGTCGGCGGCGGCAACGACCTGCTGCGCCCCGGGGCGGACCCCGACGCGCTCGCCGCCGCCCTCGAGGAGTCGGTGACCCGCCTGCGCGCGGCCGGCGTCGACGTGCTCCTGTCCACCGGGATCGACACCAAGGACAGCCCGGTGATCCGCCGGACCCGGGGCAGGACCGCCGTGCTCAACGCCCACGTCTGGACGATCGCCCGGCGGCACGGCGCGTTCGTGCTCGACATCTGGGGGATGCGGTCCCTCCAGGACTGGCGGATGTGGTCCCCCGACCGGATCCACCTGACCACCGAGGGCCACCGGCGGGTCGCCGAGGCGGCCCTCGTCGCCCTCGGGCTCGTGCCGGACGACCCGTCCTGGGACGACCCGATGGTCCCGCTGCCGACCCCGCCGCTGGCCGAGCGGGTCCGGGACGACGTCGACTGGCTGCGCGACCACGCCTACCCGTGGGCGACCCGCCGCCTGCACCGCCGGTCCTCCGGCGACGAGCGGCTGCCGAAGTACCCCGAGCTCATCACCGTCCAGCCGGACTGAGCGACGCGCTCAGCAGCCGGGAGCCAGCACGTCGTAGTAGCCGGCCTCGGTGCGGTTGACGACGAGCGAGAAGTAGCGAGGCCGGTCGTTGCGGACGAGCGAGAAGTTCCGGTTGTTGTTGCCGCTGTTCGCGTCGCCGGCCACGACCAGGCTCGGCAGGCTCGAGCAGGCGCTGGTCCGATGGACGTCGTTCACGTTCCCGGTCTGGGACCAGCTCTGCGAACCGTCGCTGAAGGGATCGAGGTCGGAGTTGCCGAGCCGGGTGACCGTCGTGCCGTAGTAGGCGTTCGAGAGGTCGAAGGTCACGGTCCAGGACACCCAGCTGGTCGAGGTCGTGGTCACCCAGACGTCGAAGTAGAGAGCCGAGCTGCTACCGCCGTTGCGCTGGCCGGTCCAGAGCGTGACGGCCGCGACGCAGCTACCGCCGCCGGCGACCTGGCAGGTCGCGGGCGGGAACGAACGACCAGGTCACCGGGAGGTCCCAGCCATCGACGGTCGCCACGCCCGAGGTGACCGTCTGGGCGAAGTACCGCGACGTCGAGAGGTTCGCGCTGCCCGTCACCGTCCCCGACCCGCTGACGACCGACGAGGACCCCGCCA
The DNA here is from genome assembly GCA_963724505.1 of uncultured Actinomycetota bacterium. Taxonomy (GTDB): domain Bacteria; phylum Actinomycetota; class Actinomycetes; order Actinomycetales; family Cellulomonadaceae; genus Actinotalea. The sequence continues at coordinate 268,272 of CAVRUY010000007.1, read as the reverse complement.
GCAGCGTCACCTGCACCGCGCGAGCACCTGAGCACCCGGCGGGCAGCGCGACGGAGATGCCACCGTAGGCGGGATCTCCGCGCCTGGACGTCGGTGGCTCCGACTGCCGTCGCGACCGCGGTCCCGCTGCACGGCGAGGTCATGCCGCTGGCGCCGAGGGACGACGAACCGACGCTCAGGCCCGAGGCACTGGCGAGCCCGAGCGCGGCGGCGCCGACCACCAGCAGGCTCGCTGCCACGAGTCGTCGCCGCACTCGCCCCTCCCCGTTTCCGCCGGCCGTCGTCAGCTGTAGATGACCAGAGCGACCCGGCCGATGCTCGCCGTGGCGGTGGCGGGGAGGACACGGTGAGCGCGTCGCTGGCCAGAGTCACGGTACCGCCCAGGTCGGTCCCCGCGGTGGAGCCGTTCACGTCGATCGGTGCCCCGCTGGTGTCGAGGACCTGCAGGCGGTACTTCAGGCCGTGGCAGGCGACGTCGACGTTGGAGAACGTCACGGCCGTCGTCCGGTACGCCCCGAGGTGGAGAACGTGCTCGTGAAGCTGACCTTGATCGCCTGGCTGGCCGGCTGGCAGTCGACTGACGGCGCCGACGCCGGCCTGGAGCGTCCGCCCGTTGACGCTCGAGCTGGGAGGCCGACGCCGAGCGAGAGTCCCGGCGACCGCCACGACGGCGACCGCGAGCGCGAGGACGCGCCGAGTGGGGCGAAGGCGGGTCATGCTGGTCTCCCGGTGCAGGTAGGTCGGGAAAAGGGTAGTCTGAGGCTCAGAACGACGCGGGGACGGACCAGCCGTCCGCCGTGACGGCGACCGATGCTGCGGGCTGGAACCAGCCTCCGTAGGTGGCAGACGTGCTGAGCTGGAGGGTCCCCGCGGAGGCAGATCGCCGTGCCGGCGGTCGCGAGGGCCGCCGGCGCCGGAGGTGGCGTAGACCGTCACCGAGACGGCGGCGCCCGCGCACGCCGACGGGACGGTGAGCTGGACTCCGCCGTAGCCGAACAGGCCGAGCACGACCGGAGCGGTCTTGGTCACCGTCAGGGCGGAGGTCGAGCAGGCCTGCGTCGTCGATGCGCTCAGCTGGGACGTGCCGACCGCGAGGCCGGACGCGTGAGCGACCCCCGCGCCGAGCGAGCCACAGAGCGCGAGGCCGGCGACGGCCGTCCAGGCGAGGCCGGCCCTCACGGCGGGTCCTCGCTCCGGCGTCCACCGAGCGCCCTCGAGGGCCTCGGGGGCCACGAGAGGCTGCGCACCGTCCGGCGGGTCGTCACTCGCCGCCGCACCGTCCTCGGCGGGCGCCGCGGACGGCTGTGGCTCCGGCCAGATCACCAGGGCCGCCGCGACCAGAAGCAGCGAGATCCAGGTCACCGGGCTCACGAGCAGCGGCGCCGACCAGACCCACCTTGGGCAGGTGCAGGACGCTCTTGCCGAGGATCCGCTCGTCGGTCGGCTGCCACGGGTCGACGAAGTCGTTGTTGTCACCCTGGATCACCCAGCCGCTCTCGGCGTCGCCGTCGATGATCCGGTGGATGATCCGGGCGTCGCCGACGTCCGGCGGGCTGTAGACGACGACGTCGCCGACGCCGTACTCACCGCACCGGGACAGGACCAGATCGCCGGTGTAGAACGTCGGCTCCATCGAGTGCCCGGACACGATCGTCAGGGTGGTGCACCCGCCGAGCGAGCTCGGCCAGAGGAACCAGCCGAGCAGCAGTGCGCACACGAGGAAGACGATGTCGCCGGCGTTGCGGCGCAGCCGGCGCAGGAGACCTGCGCCGGCTGTCCGCACCTCAGGGACGTTCATCGCCTGTCCGGACCCGATTCGACTCAGTTGCTGATGACGACGGAGACCTTGGTGACGTTGGTCGCGGCCACCGTGGACGGCAGCGCAACGGGCTGGCTCGAGGTGCTCGTGATGGTGCGTGGCCGAGACTGCGCCAGCAGCGTGCTCCCGTTGAACACGGCCACCTGAACCTTGGCGTTCTGCGAGACGCACGCGGCCTTGACAGCCGGCGAGCGGTCACCGAGGCGACGCCGTAGTCGGTCCCGGACAGGGTCGGCGTGCCGAAGCCGACGGCGACGGAGTCGGTGGCGGCGACGGTGCCCTGGCAATCGGCGAGGTCGAGGACACCCGCCTGCAGCGTTCCGCCGGAGAGGTTCAGCGCGACGCACTGGCGAGGGAGAGGCCGGCGACGCCGATGACGGCGAGGGCGACTGGCGGCAGACTTGCGGCGGTTCGAGGCCATGGGAGTTCCTTCTGTGTCGGGACGGGAGACGTCGCTTGGGAGGCGGCGCCCACTGAGGGGGTTGGGCCGATTGGGTGGTCGGCACCAGGTGTGTCGTCCGAAGAGAGCGCGGACTTGAGCGCCGATGACGCGACTTCTGGCACACGAATTCATTCAGCCATCCGGCTAAACCGGACATTGCTGGACACGAGCCACGCCCTGTCCGGGGAGACTGTGCATGCGACCGCTCCACATGTCGAGATCGACCTGCTCGACACGTCGGGATCCGGGCCGAGTCGGGAGCCGCCTGTCGGATTTGAACCGACGACCGTCCGCTTACAAGGCGGGTGCTCTACCACTGAGCTAAGGCGGCATCGCGCACGGCGACGCTTGAGTCTGCCAGACGGCGACGCCCCGGGACCTGCGCCCCGGGGCGTCGCCGACCGACCGCAGGTCAGCCCCGCGCGGCCTCGATCGCGGCCTTGAGGGTGTCCGGGTCGAAGTAGTTCGTCGTGCTCGGGTCGAGCTGGACCCCGTCGAGCAGCACGGTGGGCGTGGCGAGGCTCCCGAGGTCCTGCGAGGCGAGGTCGGTCGCCTGGCCGACCCACCAGGCGTAGGTGCCGTCGGCGAGGGTGTCGGCGACGGCCTGCGGCACTCCCACGCCGGTGGCGATCGTCGCGATCTCCTCGTCGCTCAGGCCGGCGGTGTTCTCGGCGGGCTGCTGGCCCATCATCGCCTCGACGAAGGCCGCGTACTGCTCCGGCGCCTCCTCGGCGATGGCGAAGGCCGCCGAGGCTGCCGCGTGGAGAAGTCGGTGCCCGCCGAGTACCGGTCGAGGATCGAGACCGGGTGCGAGTCGAGCAGGATGTCGCCGGAGGCGACGAGCTCGTCGAGGGTCGGGCCGACGATCGTCTCGAACTGCCCGCAGTAGGGGCACATGAAGTCGAAGTAGACGCTGACCACGACCTTGTCGCCGGAGTTCACCGGCCAGGCGGTGGCCGTGCCGTCGGCGGCCGTGGTGGCCTGGTCGGCGGGCGGGATCACCGCGCCGGCGTCGTCGAAGACGACCCCGCCGCGCTCGGAGGCGACCGTCGGGGTCACCTGCGCCCCGGACGAGGTCGAGCCCTGGTTGAGGATCACCGCGACGAGCACACCGACGACGACGAGCCCCGCCACGAGGGCGGCGATGGCGATGGTCCGCTGACGCGCCTGGGCGCGCTGCTGCTTCTCGCGCAGGGCCGTCGCCGCGGCGCGGGCCTCCTCGCGACGGTCGTTCTTGGTGGGACGGTCGTTGGGGGACATCGGGGTCCTTCCGGTTCAGGCCTGCGCGCTCGGCGCGACGAGGCCGAGGGAGGTGTCGAGGGAGTAGCGGGTGCGGGGCCAGCGGGCCAGGACGAGCGCACCGGCGAGGATGGCCAGGTCGCGCGCGATCTCGAGCGGGTACTGCGTGAGGTCGGGCTCGGTCTGCCCGCCGCCGCCGAAGCAGCCGCAGTCGATGGACAGGCCACGAGCCCACGCCGAGACGATGCCGACGATGAATCCGGCCATCAGCAGGGCCGAGAGCACGGCGGCGTAGCGGGTGAGCAGCCCGGCGAGCAGGAGCACGCCGAGCGCGATCTCCAGGACCGGCAGGCCGTAGCCCACCGGCCGGGCGAGCACCTCGGGCAGCAGCTCGAACGCGCGCACGGCACGCACGCTGGCCGCCAGGTCGCCGATCTTGGCCAGGCCGGCCCATAGGAGGACGACGGCGAGGGCGAGCCGCAGGGCGAGCGAGACCCACGGCTGGGCCGTGACCCAGCGGCTCGGCGGTGGGTCGGCGGCGGACGTCGAGGCGACGACGTCGCGTGGAGCATCGGGAAGCAGGTCGGACATGGTGGTCTCCAGGGTTCGGCGAGGGGCGCGCACCGGGCGCGCGGGGTCGTCAGGCGAACCGGAGAGGCGGGCCGCGGCGCGGCGGGCCGCCGACGTCGACCGGCCCCGGCGCGCGCGCCGCACGCGGGAGCCGCCAGGAGGCGCACCGGGCGCAGCACGAGCGCCAGGAGGGCCGGGCGGCGCCCGATCGGCCGGGCGAGCACCGCGAGCGCCGACCGCACCGCGGCGCGCAGGTGACGTGCGACGCCGACCCCGGCGGCCAGGCCGACCAGATGGGTGACCAGCACCGGCAGCGCCACCATGACGACGACGGCCAGCACCTGACGTCCCTCGCCACCGACCGCGAGCGTGCCGCTCGGGCACACCGCGTCCTGACGGAGCAGGGCGAGGCGCAGGCCGAGCGAACCGGCGGCCCCGTCGGGGACGCACTGGTGGACCAGGAGCGCGCCCTGCTGCGCGAGCAGCGCGAGGGCACCGACGAGCAGGCCGAGCGCTCCGAGAGCGGCCGCGGCCGCACGTCGTGGGCGCTGGGTCATGGCCCCAGGGTACGGGTCGCCACCGGGCACTTCACAGGGACGGCGGTCCGGACAGCGGCCACCACTCGATCGGCTGCCCGGAGTAGACCGAGGCAGCGAGGACCGCAGCCCCGGCCAGGGCGAGGAACACGAGCACCACGGCGCCGCCGGAGCGCGGCGCCACGCCGTGGAGTGTCCACCGGGCCCCGCGTCGGGTCGCGGAGCCGGCCGGCCCGAACCACAGCGTGAGCAGGGCGACCAGCACGGCGAGCGCGACCAGCGCGGAGGCAACCCAGGGCGCGTTCGCCCCGAGCAGGCTCTCCTCCCCCGGCGCCGCCGCGACGAGGACAGTGCGCCCCGAGCCGAGCAGCCACCACCCGAGTCCGCCGACGAGCACGAAGGCGCTCGCCGCTACGAGCAGCGCGGGCAGCACCCCGAGCAGGCCCCGCAGCAGGTACCACGGCCACGTCGCGAGGGCGAGCAGGGTGTCGGTCCGCCGGACCCCCCGTCGGGCCTGACGGGCGTGCAGCCCGTCGGTGTCCAGACCGATGCTGCGGACCAGGACGGCGAGCACGACGACGGCGAGCAAGGTCACGCCGGGCCAGGACGTGCCGGCGACGAGCGCGAGCACGCCGAGCGCGAGGACGGTGCCGGTCCGTCGAGGCGGGTCCGGGAGCACGTCCGGGGCGCTCGGGGCGCCGTCGGGGGCCGCCGGGTCGTCCGCCCACGGCCCGGCGTCGTCCTCGACGCCGCCGTCGGGATCCTGGGTGGCCGCCCAGTGCGGCTGCCATGCCTCGACCTCCGGCCCGCGGGCGTCGACGACCTCCGTGACGGCCGCATCGCCGGGGGCGTACGGGGGTGGCGGTCCGCCGGTGGGTCGCGCGGCGGGCGACGCGTCGAGGACCCGGGTGCCCCCGGGGCCCTGGCCCCACGCGACGGCGTCGTCCGACGTCAGGAGTCCGGGCGTCCCTGCGTCCCCGCGCTCGGCGATCTCGCGCAGCGCCGCGACGACGGTGCGCGCCGTCGTGCGCTGCGCCGGGTCCACGACCAGGGCGCCGGCCAGCACGGCGGCCACCCGGGGGTCGATCCCGGCGAGGTCGGGGTGGCCGCTGCTGACGCGCGCGAGCACCGCGGCGAGCGGCCGGACGCCGAACGGCGGGCGGCCGGTGGCGGCGAAGGCGAGCACCGCCGCCCAGCCCCACCAGTCGTCGCGCCGCGCGGGCTCGGCGCCTGCGAGCAGCTCCGGGCTGAGGTAGCCCGGGGTCCCGGCCACCTGGCCCGCCGAGGTCAGCCGGGCGTCCTCGACCACCTGAGCGATCCCGAAGTCGATGAGCACCGGCCCGTCGTCCGTCACCATGACGTTGCCGGGGGTCAGGTCCCGGTGCAGCAGCCCGGCGGCGTGCACCGCGTCGAGCGCGTCGGCCAGCTGCTCGGCGAGGTCGGCGAGGTCCGCCACCCGCGTGGTGCCCAGCGGTCCGTCGACGGTGACGCTCGAGGCCAGGTCGGAGCCCTCCACCAGCTCGGTCACCACGAAGGCCTCGGCGGAGTCCAGCTCGGCGTCCAGCACCCGGGCCACGCCCACGTGCCGCACCTTCTGCAGCGCCGCGACCTCACGGGCGAGCCGGTCCCGGGCGGCGCCGTCGGCCAGGTGGGCGTGCAGCAGCTTGAGCGCGACACCGACCCCGTCGGCGTCGACCGCCCGGTACACGGCGCCCATCCCGCCCTGGCCCAACGGCGCCAGGACGCGGTACCCGCCGAGCTCGGTGCCCGGCGCGAGGCCCATCCGCTCCATGCGGGCACGCTACCGGCGGCCGGTGCCGCCGGTGGGTTGCCGCGCGCGGCGGCGAACCCGGCTAACCTGCCAAGGGCCACCGCTGGAGGGGAACCATGAGCTATCCGTTCGTCGTCGTCGCCAACCGCCTGCCCGTGGACCTCACCGTGGAGGACGACGGATCGCTGTCGTGGCGCCGGTCGCCCGGCGGCCTGGTGAGCGCGCTCGAACCGGTGATGCGTGCCGCCGACGGCGCCTGGGTGGGGTGGTCCGGATCAGCGGGCGAGGCACCGGCCCCGTTCGACGCGGACGGCACCCACCTGGTTCCCGTGCCGCTCTCCGAGGAGGAGGTCGCCGACTACTACGAGGGCTTCTCCAACGACACCCTCTGGCCGCTGAGCCACGACGTCATCAGCCCGCCGGAGTACCACCGGCACTGGTGGGACGCCTACCGCCGGGTCAACGCCCGGTTCGCCGCGGCGGCGGCCGGGGAGGTAGCCGACGGGGGCACGGTCTGGGTCCACGACTACCAGCTCCAGCTGGTGCCGGCGATGCTCCGCGAGCTGCGGCCCGACCTGCGGATCGGCTACTTCCACCACATCCCCTTCCCCCCGCTCGAGCTCTTCGCGCAGCTGCCCTGGCGGCGGCAGGTCATCGAGGGCCTCCTCGGCGCGGACGTGGTGGGCTTCCAGCGTTCCGGTGACGCGGCGAACTTCGTCCGGGTCGTGCGCCGCTGGACCGACGTGTCCACCCGCGGGCAGCTCGTGACGATCCCCGCCGGCCCGGACGGCACCGGCGAGCGCCACGTCCGCGCGGCGGCCTTCCCCATCTCGATCGACTCGGCGAAGTTCGACACGCTGGCACGCTCGGCGGAGATCAAGGACCGGGCGGCCCAGATCCGCCGCGACCTCGGCTCCCCCGACGTTCTGCTGCTCGGCGTCGACCGGCTCGACTACTCCAAGGGCATCCGGCACCGGATCAAGGCGTTCGGCGAGCTGCTCGCCGACGGCCGGCTGGAGGTCCCGGGCGCGGCGCTGGTCCAGGTCGCCAGCCCGAGCCGGCAGAACGTCGCGGCCTACCAGCAGCTGCGCGACGACGTGGAGATCCTCGTCGCGCGGATCAACGGCGAGCACGGCCAGATCGGCGCCCCCGCCATCCACTACCTGCACCACTCCTACCCCCCGGAGGAGATGGCGGCGCTGTACCTGGCGGCCGACGTCATGCTCGTCACCTCGCTGCGGGACGGGATGAACCTGGTCGCCAAGGAGTACATCGCGACCTGCGTGGACGACCGCGGCGCGCTCGTGCTCAGCGAGTTCACCGGCGCGGCCGACGAGCTGAGCGGCGCCCTGCTGGTCAACCCGCACGACATCGACGGGCTCAAGGACGTCATCGCGCACGCCGCGACGATGGGGTCGCGCGAGACGCGCGCCCGGATGCGCCGCCTGCGCCGGCGGGTGCTCACCGACGACGTCGGTCGCTGGTCGGCGAGCTTCCTCGAGGCCCTGGCCGACCCGAGCGAGCTCCCGCGGCGCGACCGCCGGCTCGGCGCCAAGCTCGACGCCGAGCTCCAGCGGATCGCCGACGGCGTGCTGGCCGGCGGGACCGCCCTCGTCGCGCTCGACTTCGACGGCGTCCTCGCGCCGCTCGTCGACGACCCGGCCGCGAGCCGCGCGACGCCCGACACCGTGCGCGCGCTCGACCGCCTCGGGCGGGTGCCCGGCGTGCGCCTCGCCCTGGTCTCCGGACGCGGGCTGGCCGACCTCGCCGCGCGCGCCGAGGTCCCGGACGAGACGATCCTGGTCGGCAGCCACGGCGCCGAGCGCGGCCTGTGGTCCGGCGGGCTGGTCCGCGACGAGCACGCCCTCGAGGCCGAGGCGGCAGCGGTGCACGCCGAGCTCTCGGCCGCACTCGCCGAGGCGGTCGCCGGCACCACGGCCCGCGTCGAGGCCAAGCCGACGACGGTCGTCCTGCACACCCGCCTCGCCACGGAGGAGGACACCCAGCGGCTGACGGCCCACGCGCTGACGCTCGGCGACCGCGAGGGTGTCGACACGATGCAGGGCAAGGACGTGGTCGAGCTGTCCGTCTCGCCCGCGACCAAGGGGCACGCGCTCGCGGACCTGCGCAGCCAGGTCGGCGCGGGCTACCTGCTCTACGCCGGCGACGACGTCACCGACGAGCGCGCCTTCGCGATGCTCGGCTCCGAGGACGTGACGATCAAGGTCGGGCCGGGCGCCACCGCCGCGCGCTTCCGGGTGGCCGACACCGCCCGGGTCTCGGCCTTCCTCGCCCGCCTCGCCGACCTGGTCAGCGGGGGCTGAGCAGCCGATCGCCCACCCGTGGGCGCCGGGCCCCCCGGCACCCACGGGTGCCCCCGGCGGATCCACCGTCCCGATCCGATGCCCCGGAGCCTGTTGCCCGGCGCCCCGGGTGTGGCAAGATGGCCGCGCGGTGTCACGACGTCTGTCGGCGGCATCGGGTGTCGACGCCGACACCTCATCCCATTCACAACGGATCGTCCGGCACGTACCTGCCGGTGGAGGGAATTACCCATCATGGCCACTGTCACTTTTGACAAGGCAACACGTCTGTACCCCGGTTCCGAGCGTCCTGCAGTCGACTCGCTCGACCTGCACGTCGAGGACGGCGAGTTCCTCGTCCTCGTCGGCCCCTCGGGCTGCGGCAAGTCGACCTCGCTGCGGATGCTCGCCGGCCTGGAGGACGTCAACGGCGGTCGCATCCTCATCGGGGACCGCGACGTCACCGACGTCCAGCCCAAGGACCGCGACATCGCGATGGTCTTCCAGAACTACGCGCTGTACCCGCACATGTCCGTCGCGGACAACATGGGCTTCGCGCTGAAGATCGCCGGCCTGCCGAAGGCAGACATCCGTTCGCGGGTCGAAGAGGCCGCCAAGATCCTCGACCTCACCGAGTACCTCGACCGCAAGCCGAAGGCCCTCTCCGGTGGCCAGCGTCAGCGCGTCGCCATGGGCCGCGCCATCGTGCGTCAGCCCCAGGTGTTCCTCATGGACGAGCCGCTGTCGAACCTGGACGCCAAGCTCCGCGTGCAGACCCGCACGCAGATCTCCTCGCTGCAGCGCCGGCTCGGCGTCACCACGGTCTACGTCACCCACGACCAGATCGAGGCGCTCACCATGGGCGACCGGATCTGCGTGCTCAAGGACGGCATCCTGCAGCAGGTCGGCACCCCGCGTGAGATGTACGACACCCCGCAGAACGTCTTCGTCGCGGGCTTCATCGGCTCGCCCGCGATGAACATCGGGACGTTCTCCGTCTCCGACGGCGCCGCGCACCTCGGCAAGACGGCGATCCCGCTGGAGCGCTCGGTCATCTCCACCCTGACCGCCGAGGACAAGAACCGCGTGACCATCGGGTTCCGCCCCGAGTCGCTCGACGTGGTCACCGAGTCCACGGTCGGCGCGATCCCGATCTCCGTCGACCTCGTCGAGGAGCTCGGCTCCGACGCGTTCGTCTACGGCGGCATCATGGGCGCCGGCGAGGCGGCGAAGGAGGTCCACTCCGGCGCCGGCGACGGAGAGGTCATCGTGCGCGTCGACCCTCGGACGCCCCCGCGCAAGGGCGACACGATCTGGGTCGCGATCCGTCCCGGCGAGCGTCACACGTTCGGCGCTGCCAACGGTCTGCGCATCACGGTCTGATCACCGTCTGATCGATCGACCGAGGAGGGCGGGGCGGCTCCGGCCGTCCCGCCCTCCGTCACGAAGGAGGACCGATGCCGGACTCCCTGCAGATCACCGCGGCAGCGCCGGACCCGGCGCTGCTGGACCTGCCCTGGGACGTGCCGCTGGAGGAGTGGCCGACCGAGGTCCTCGCCGCGCTTCCCCGCGGCATCTCGCGGCACGTGGTCCGCTTCGTCAAGCTCTCGGGTCGCGTCATCGCGGTCAAGGAGATCGGCGAGACGGTCGCGTACCGCGAGTACGAGCTGTTGCGCGCCCTGCAGCGGACGGACGTCCCGAGCGTCGAGCCCGTCGGCGTCATCACCGGTCGGCGCGCGCCGGACGGCTCCCGGCTCGAGGCCGTGCTCATCACGCGTCACCTGCAGTTCTCGCTGCCCTACCGGGCGCTGTTCAGCCAGACCCTGCAGCCGGGGACCACCGAGCGGCTGATCGACGCGCTGGCCGTCCTGCTGGTCCGGCTGCACCTGACCGGCTTCTACTGGGGTGACGTCTCCCTCTCCAACACCCTGTTCCGGCGCGACGCCGAGGCCTTCGCCGCGTACCTGGTCGACGCCGAGACCGGCGACCTGCACGCCCGGCTCACCGACGGGCAGCGGAAGTACGACCTCGAGATCGCCCGGGTCAACATCATCGGCGAGCTGATGGACCTCGAGGCGGGCGACCTGCTGGAGAGCGGCGTCGACACCGTCCAGGTCGGCTCCCGCCTCGTGGAGCGCTACTGCGAGCTGTGGGACGCGCTGACCGGCGCCGAGTCCTTCGTCTCGGGCGAGCGGTGGCGGGTCACCGCCCGCATCGAACGGCTCAACCTCCTGGGCTTCGACGTGGGCGAGCTCGACATCACCACCGACGTGGACGGCACCACGGTGCGCATCCAGCCGCGCATCGTGGACGCGGGGCACCACTCCCGGCGCCTCATGCGCCTGACCGGGCTCGACGTCGAGGAGCACCAGGCCCGTCGGCTGCTCAACGACCTCGACACCTTCCGGGCGAGCACCGAGCGCCAGGGCGAGGACGAGGAGTTCGTCGCGCACGACTGGCTCACCGACGTCTTCGAGACGGCCGTGCGCTCCGTCCCGCGGGACCTGCGCAGGAAGCTCGAGGCCGCGCAGATGTTCCACGAGATCCTCGACCACCGGTGGTTCATCTCCGCCGAGCAGAACCGCGACGTCCCGATGAGCGAGGCCGTCGCCAGCTATGTGGACAAGGTCCTCGCCGGCCGGCCGGACGAGCGCGCCGTGCTCGAGGTCGACACCGGGGCGCTCCCCCGGGTCGGCGACCTCTGAGCCCTGCGGGCCCGGGCCGTCAGCCCGCGTCTCCGCGCGAGACCGCCTCCTCGACCGCCGCCAGATCCGCCGGGTCGAGGTGCTCCTGGGCGTCCTCGAGGAGCAGGGCGAGCACGGTCCCGGCCGGGTCGGCCCAGGTCGCCGGGTTGCCGGAGCGCCGGATCACGGCCTCGTCGACCACCGACAGCTCGGCCGGGCCGGCCGCCCCGGCCAGGACGACGTCGTGCACGACGAAGCCCCGGAAGCCGAGCCCCCCGCCGTGCGGCGTCGCGCGCGCCGACGGCTCACCGAGTCGCTGGACCGCCTCGCGCAGGTCCGCGAGCTCTTCGTCGGTCATCACCCAGCGCGGGTTCTGCCGACCCGAGTAGACGTCGACCTCGACCTCCGTCGGCGCGGCCGGGGACACCGCGGGCGCGCACCCGGCGAGCAGGGCGGTCAGCACGAGCCCCGCGGCGCCAGCAGCGCGGGAAGGACGGGCAGCGCGGTCGGCACGGCGGGCCACGGCGCGCACCTCAGCCCGCGGCGCGGATCCGGGCGACCTCGTAGAGGCTGATCCCCGCGGCGACGCCCGCGTTGAGCGACTCCACCTCGCTGCGGATCGGGATCGCGGCGATCACGTCGCAGGTCTGGCGCACCAGGCGGCCCAGGCCCTTGCCCTCCGAGCCGACCACGAGGACGACGGGGTCCGTCGCGAGCGCGAGGTCCCCGATCGGCATCGTCCCCGCGCCGTCGAGGCCGACGATCGAGCAGCCCGCGTCCCGCAGCTCGGTCAGGGCCCGCACCAGGTTGGTCACCCGGGCGACCGGCACGCGCGCGGCGGCGCCGGCCGAGACCTTCCATGCCGAGGCCGTGACGCCGGCCGCACGACGCTCCGGGACGACGACCCCGTGCACCCCGAACGCGCCGGCCGAGCGCAGCACCGCCCCGAGGTTGCGCGGGTCGGTCACGCCGTCGAGCGCGACGATGAGCGGCGGCTTGCCGGTGCGACGGGCCTGCTGGAGGATCCCCTGGAGGTCGGCGTACTCGTACGGCGGCACCTGGATCGCCACGCCCTGGTGGACCATCCCGTCGGTGAGCCGGTCGAGCTCGGGCTTGGTCACCTCGAGCAGCGGCAGCCCCCGCTCACCGACGACCTTGAGGATCTCCTTGAGCCGCTCGTCGGAGTCGGTGCGGTGCACGAGCCAGACACCGTTGCACGGCACGCCCGCCCGGAGCGCCTCGACGACCGGGTTGCGGCCGGCGACGACCTCGGCGAGCGTCTTGCCGGAGCGGGTCCGTCCGGCGGACGCCGGACGCTGGTCGCGTCCGCCGGGCCGCGCGGCGCGTCCGGTGCCGCGCTCCCCCGCGCCGCGGCCGGTCGCGCGGGACGCGCCGGGGCGTCCGGCGCGCTCCTCGCCGCCGCGGCCGGACGCCGCACGGCTCGAGCCACCGCGGGCCGCCTCGCGCTCCGCCTCGGCCTTGCGCTTGTGCGCCACGTGGTACGGGCGGTCCTCGGCCTTGGGGGTCGGGCCCTTGCCCTCGAGCGCACGGCGGTTGCGCCCGCCGGAGCCGAGGGTCGCGCCCTTCTTCGAGCCCGGCTTGCGGGTCGCCCCGCGCCGCTGGGAGTTGCCTGCCATCAGTTCTCCTCGTCCGTGCGCTGTGGTGCAGCCAGTGACCAGCGGGCGCCGGTCGGGGAGTCCTCGACGACGACGCCCGCCGCCGCGAGGCGGTCGCGGACGGCGTCGGCGGTCGTCCAGTCGCGCGCGGCACGGGCCCGCGCGCGTTCGTCCAGGGTGGCGCGCACGAGGGCGTCCAGCGCCGTCTCGACCCGCCGATCGGTCCTCCGGTCGGCCCAGGCGACCGGGTCCAGCCCGAGCGCGTCGAGCATCGCGCGCACGGAGAGCAGCGCGTCGCGCAGGTCGACGGGGTCGCCGTCGGCGAGCGCGGAGTTCCCGCGGTGCAGGTGCTCGTGCACGACGGCGAGCGCGGCCGGCACGTTGAGGTCGTCGTCCATCGCCGCGACGAAGGCCTCGGGGAGCTCGGCGCCGGCGACCTCCTCGTCGGCGACCTCCACCTGCTCCGAGGCGCGCTCCACGAAGCCCGCGAGGCGGCCCCAGGTCACCTCCGCCTCCTCGACGGTCTCCGGGGTCCACTCGAGCATGGACCGGTAGTGCACCGCGCTGAGGGCGTAGCGCAGGACGACCGGGGCGGTGCGCTCCAGCAGCGCGGAGACCAGCAGGGAGTTGCCCAGGGACTTGCTCATCTTCGTCCCGCCCTGGGTCACCCAGGCGCTGTGCATCCAGCGCTGGGCGAAGCCGTGGCCCGCGGCCCGCGACTGCGCCCGCTCGTTCTCGTGGTGCGGGAATCGCAGGTCCAGGCCACCCCCGTGGATGTCGAAGGTCTCGCCCAGGTAGCGCTGCGCCATCGCGGAGCACTCCAGGTGCCAGCCCGGGCGGCCTCGGCCGTACGGCGTTGGCCAGGCCGCCGTCGCCGGTTCGCCGGCCTTGACGGCCTTCCAGAGCGCGAAGTCGCGCGGGTCCCGCTTGCCGGTGCCGTCCTCCGGGGAGAGGCCGATCTCCTCCGGGCGCTGGTTGGTCAGGCTGCCGTAGTCGGCCCAGGACCGGACGTCGAACCACACGTCGCCGTCGCCGGTCACGTAGGCGTGCCCGGTCTCCACGAGCCGCGTCATCAGCTCGACCATCTCGGTCATGTGACCGGTCGCGCGGGGCTCGTAGTCGGCGGGCAGCAGCCCGAGCGCCGAGCGCGCGTCGGCGAACTCCCGCTCGTGCCGCATCGCCCACGCCCACCAGGGCACGCCGGCGTCCGCGGCCTTGGCGAGGATCTTGTCGTCGACGTCGGTGACGTTGCGCACCAGGGTGACGGCGAGCCCGCCCCGGCGGAGCCAGCGGACGAGCAGGTCGAAGGCCACGTCGGTGCGCAGGTGGCCGATGTGCGGGGCGCCCTGGACGGTGGAGCCGCACACGTACACGCCGACCCGGCCGGGCTGCAGCGGGACGAACGCGCGCTGCGCGCGCGTGGCGGTGTCGAAGAGGTGCAGGCTCACCGCGCCAGGGTACCGGCGCCCGCGCGGCTCGACCGCCGTCCCAGCAGGCGAGACCATCGGTCCCGAGCCGCGACTGGGCCACGGCGTCCCCCTGGACCACACCACTCCCCGGGTCGATGATCGAGGCATGAGCCGAGCAATGGTGGCGGCGGCCTACGGTGGCCCCGAGGTCCTTCGCGCGATCGACGTCGACCCTGGTGCCCCGGGCCCGGGTGAGGTGCTCCTGGAGGTCCGCGCAGCGGGAGTCAACCCAGCGGACTGGAAGATGTACTCCGGCGCGTGGGGCACCGACCCCGCCCGACTGCCGATCCGGATCGGCCTCGAGGCCTCCGGCGTCATCATCGGCGTGGGTCCGGGCGTGAGCGAGGTCGACCTGGGCGACGAGGTCATCGCCCAGCCCATCAGCGGCGCCTACGCCGAACGCCTCGTCGTCCCGGTGAGCGCCCTCATCGCCAAGCCGGCGGCGCTGAGCTGGGAGAAGGCAGCGGGCCTGATGGTCGCCGGCGCGACGGCCGCGCACGCGATCGCCGCGACCGGGGTGGGCGCGGGCGACACCGTGCTCGTGCACGGGGCCGGCGGGGGCGTCGGCGCGATGGTCGTCCAGCTCGCGCACGCCCGGGGGGCGCGCGTCGTCGGGACGGCCGGACCCGCGAACCACAACTACCTCACCGACATCCGGGCGACCCCGGTCGCCTACGGGCCGGGTCTCGTCGACCGGGTGCGCGCGGTGGCGTCGAAGGTCACCGCAGCGATCGACACCTCGGGCACCGACGAGGCCCTCAACACCTCCGCCGAGCTGGTCGATCAGCGCTCGCGGATCGCGACGATCGCCGGCTTCGGCCGGGGCGCCCAGCTCGGGGTGCAGCTCCTGGGCAACGGACCGCACGCGGATCCCGGGACGGCCGCCCGCCTCGCGGCACGTCAGCGCCTCGTCGACCTGTGGGAGGCCGGCCGGCTCGACGTGCGGATCGGAGCGACCTACCACCTGACGGACGCGGCGCGCGCCCACACGGCAGGCATCGAGGGCCGCGTCGCGGGGAAGATCATCCTGCTTCCCTGACCGCCCGCGGGATCAGCCGGCCGGGACCACCAGGGCGGTGGCGATCGCGGCGACGCCCTCGCCGCGGCCGGTGAGGCCCAGACCGTCGGTCGTCGTCGCGGTGACGGTCACCGGAGCCCCGCAGGCCGCCGAGAGGGCAGCGCACGCCTCGGCGCGGCGTGGTCCGAGCCGCGGCCGCAGCCCGATCACCTGGACGGCGACGTTGCCGATCTCGAACCCGGCTGCCCGCACCCGGCGCGCCGCCTCAGCGAGCAGCACGGTCCCTGAGGCGCCCGCCCAGGCAGGCTCGGCGGTGCCGAAGTTCGAGCCGAGGTCCCCCAGGCCGCTCGCGGAGAAGAGGGCGTCGGCGGCGGCGTGCGCGGCGACGTCCGCGTCGGAATGACCCTCGAGCCCGACCTCGCCCGGCCAGTGCAGGCCCGCGAGCCACATCGCCCGCGCCGAGCCCGGCGCCGCGAAGGCGTGCACGTCCACCCCCACCCCGGTGCGGGGCAGCGGCGCCGGGGTCACGTCGTGCCTGCCAGGAGGACCTCGGCGAGCGCCAGGTCGCGGGGGGTGGTGATCTTCTGCGCGTCCTCGTGCCCCTCGACGACCCACACGTCCAGTCCCAGCGCCTCGACGAGGGCGGCGTCGTCCGTCGCCGCGCCGGCCTCGTCCGCGGCGCGCGCCGCCCCTGCCGCGTGCGCACGGCGCAGCACCCCCAGCGTGAAGCCCTGCGGGGTCTGCACCGCACGCAGGGTGGACCGCTCGGGCGTGGCGACGACCCTGCCGGGTGCCGCCGCGTCCGGCTCGACCTGCTTGATCGTGTCGGTGACCGGCAGGCCCGGGACCACGGCGTCGTGGCCCGCCCGGACGGCGGCGACCACCCGGTGCACGACGGCGGCCGGCACCAGCGGGCGTGCGGCGTCGTGCACGAGCACGACGAGGTCCGGCCCGATGCCGGCCAGGTCAGCGAGACGGTCGAGGCCGGCCGCGACCGAGGCCTGCCGGGAGACCCCGCCGGCGACGACCTCGGCGACGACCGGAGGCCGTGCGGTGGCCAGGACCGAGCGCATCGTCGAGACGTGGTCGGCCGGTGCGGTGACCACGAGCACGTCGATCAGCCCGGAATCGGCCAGCGCGCGGGCGGCGCGCACGACGAGCGGGACGCCGCCGAGCGGGACGAGGGCCTTCGGCCCCGACGAGCCCAGCCGTGACCCGCTGCCGGCGGCCGTGAGGATCGCGGCGACGCGCACGAGGGTCGTCGGGTCAGCCGGCCGGCGTCAGGACGCCAGCACCTCGTCGAGGATGGCCTCCGCCTTCTCCTCCTCGGTGTGCTCGGCCAGGGCGAGCTCCGAGACCAGGATCTGCCGCGCCTTGGCCAGCATCCGCTTCTCGCCGGCCGACAGGCCGCGGTCCGCGTCACGCCGGGAGAGGTCACGGACGACCTCGGCCACCTTGATGACGTCGCCGGACTGGAGCTTCTCGAGGTTCGCCTTGTACCGGCGCGACCAGTTGGTCGGCTCCTCGGTGTACGGGGCGCGCAGCACGTCGAAGACCCGCTCGAGTCCCTCGGCGCCGACGACGTCGCGGACGCCGACCAGGTCGAC
This sequence comes from uncultured Actinomycetota bacterium, assembly GCA_963724505.1. Classification (GTDB taxonomy): domain Bacteria; phylum Actinomycetota; class Actinomycetes; order Actinomycetales; family Cellulomonadaceae; genus Actinotalea. Next base: position 251,198 of record CAVRUY010000007.1, on the reverse strand, counting down.
GTTCTCCGCCGGGACCTCGATGGTGAGGTCGCCGTGCGCGACCTTCAGCTTGAGATAGAGCTTGGCCTCGCCCCGGATCGTCCGGGTCTTGATCTCCTCGATCAGTGCTGCGCCATGGTGCGGGTAGACCACTGTCTCGCCGACGGTGAAGGTCATGTGGAGGTGTCCCCTTTCGCGGAGACCAGTCTACCACGCGAGATACCTGCACTGACCAGGGCTTTCGCCTGTTTGCCCTGGTCAGCGAGCCGCGGTCGGCCGGAGGGCCGCCGCGGGGCTCCGGCGGGCGGCGCCGGAGGGCCACCCACTAGGCTGGCGGGGCACCGCCCGTCGCGACCCGGGAGACCGATGTGAGCACCTCTCAGCCCCGCCTGACCGCCGCCCGGCTCGGCGCCGGCCTCGCACTCGCCGTCGGCGCCCTGGCCCTGTCCGGCTGCTCGGCGACCAACCCCGTGCTCACCAACGAGCCGTACGCGGCCTCGGACGGGGTGAACCAGACGCTCGGGCCGCTGTCGTTCGGGAACCTGCTCGTGCTCGCGGCGGAGCGCGACGCGCCCGGCACGCTGCTGGGCTCGGTCACCAACGCCTCGGACCGCGTCGCCCGGGTCGAGATCGGGCTCGCCGGCACGCCGACCACCGTCGAGGTCCCCGCGGGTGCGACCGTCATCCTGGGGCCCGAGGCGACCCCGGTCGACCTCGGCACGGTGCCGGTCCCGCCCGGCGCCCTCGTGGAGGTCATGCTCGGGTCCGACGCCGACGGCACGACGTCGGTCCAGGCCCCGGTGCTCGACGGGACCCTGGAGTACTACGCGACGCTCGTGCCGGAGGCCTGAGCGTCCCTCAGGTCACCCGAAGCGGCCGGAGATGTAGTCCTCGGTCGCCTTCTGCGAGGGCGAGGAGAACATCGTGCGGGTGTCGTCCATCTCGATGAGGCGGCCCGGCTTGCCGGTGCCCTCGATGTTGAAGAACGCCGTCTTCTCCGAGACGCGCGCCGCCTGCTGCATGTTGTGGGTGACGATGACGATCGTGTAGTCGTCCTTGAGCTCGGCGATGAGGTCCTCGATCGCGAGCGTCGAGATCGGGTCGAGGGCCGAGCAGGGCTCGTCCATGAGGAGCACCTGCGGCTTGACGGCGATCGCGCGGGCGATGCACAGGCGCTGCTGCTGGCCACCGGAGAGCGAGGAGCCCGGCCGGTCGAGGCGGTCCTTGACCTCGTTCCAGAGGTTCGAGTGCGTCAGCGACTGCTCGACGAGGTCGGCGGCGTCGGTCTTGGAGATCCGGCGGTTGTTGAGGCGGACGCCGGCCAGCACGTTCTCCGCGATCGACATCGTCGGGAACGGGTTGGGGCGCTGGAAGACCATGCCCACCTGGCGGCGGACGGCGACCGGGTCCACGCCGGCGCTGTACAGGTCCGTCCCGTCGACCTCGACGGTGCCCTCCACGCGCGCACCGGGGATCACCTCGTGCATCCGGTTGAGGGTGCGCAGGAGGGTGGACTTGCCGCAGCCCGAGGGGCCGATGAACGCGGTCACGGACCGCGGGGCGATGTGCATGCTCACGTCCGCCACGGCCCGGAACGAGCCGTAGAAGATGTTGAGGTCCTTGACCTCGATGCGCTGGGCCATCGGAGAGATCCCGTCGTCGATCAGTGGGTGGAGGTCTTGGGGGAGAAGATCCGACTGACGAGCCGGGCCAGGAGGTTGAGCAGCATGACGATGAGGATCAGGGTCAGCGCCGCCGCCCACGCGCGCAGGTAGTTGATGTCGGCGATGCAGACCTCGTCGCTCGAGCTGGCGCAGGGCACCAGCCCCTGGCTGTACTGCCGGAAGACGTACACCGGCAGGGTCATCATCCGCCCCTCGAACAGGTTGAAGTTGATCGAGTCGACGACACCCACCGTGATGAGCAGCGGCGCCGTCTCCCCGATCACCCGGGCGACCGCGATCATCACGCCGGTGACCAGGCCGGCGATCGAGGTGCGCAGCACCACCTTGACGATGGTCAGCCACTTGGGCACGCCGAGCGCGTAGGACGCCTCACGCAGCTCGTTGGGCACGAGCTTGAGCATCTCCTCGCTCGACCGGATCACGACCGGCGTCATCAGCACCGAGAGCGCCACCGACCCGACGACGCCCATCCGCACCCCGTTGCCGAAGAAGACCGCGAAGAGCGCGTAGGCGAACAGGCCGGCGACGATCGAGGGGATGCCCGTCATGACGTCGACGAAGAACGTCACGGCGCGGGCCAGCGACCCGTGGCCGTACTCGACCAGGTAGATCGCGGTCATCAGGCCGAGCGGCACCGAGATGAGGGCCGCGAAGAGGGTGATCTCCACGGTGCCGACGATCGCGTGGTAGATCCCGCCGGCGTCCATGCCGCCGTACACGCCGCGCATCGACACGCTGAGGAAGTACGGGGTCAGCCGGGTCAGGCCGTTGCCCAGGACGGTCCAGATCACCGAGACCAGGGGCACCATCGCCAGGACGAAGGCCCCGACGATGAGCACGCGCATGGCGCGGTCGGTCCGCCGGCGGCGGGCGTCGTCCTGGCGCAGCAGGTCGCTGAACGCGACGTCGGTCGTGGTGGCCACGTCAGTTCGCTCCCGAGAAGTCCTTGCGCCGCGCGACGATCGCGCGGGCGGCCATGTTCACGGCCAGGGTGATGACGAACAGCGCGAGGCCCGTGGCGATGAGCACCGCGACCCCGTCGGGGTTCGCCTCGGGGAACTGCGCAGCGATGTTCGCCGCGATCGTCTGCTGCTGGCCGGCGGCCAGCAGCTGGAAGGAGTAGAGGAACCCGGGCGAGAGGATCATCAGGACCGCCATCGTCTCGCCGAGCGCGCGACCCAGGCCGAGCATGGCGGCCGAGATGATGCCGGAGCGGGCGAACGGCAGGACCGCCGTCCGCACCATCTCCCAGCGCGTCGCCCCGAGGGCGAGCGCCGCCTCCTCGTGCAGGCGAGGCGTCTGGAGGAAGACCTCGCGGCAGACGGCGGTGATGATCGGCAGGATCATCACCGCGAGCACGATGCCGACGGTGAGCATGACGCGGCCGGTGGGTGAGACCGCCCCGGAGAAGAACGGGAGCCATGCCAGCCGCGCGCCGAGGAACTCCCAGATCGGCAGCACGGCCGGGGCCAGGACCAGTCCGCCCCACAGGCCGTAGACGACGGACGGGATCGCGGCGAGCAGGTCGACGACGTAGCCGAGGCCGTTCGCAAGGCGTCGCGGCGCGTAGTGCGAGATGAACAGGCCGATCCCGATCGCGACCGGCGTCGCGAAGAGCAGCGCGAGCCCCGCGGCGAGCAGCGAGCCGAAGACGAGTGGCCCGACGAAGGCCAGCAGGCTGCTGTCCTGCGGGAACCAGCTGATCTCCTCGCCCAGCACGGCCGGGTCGGCGACGATCGCCGGCCACGCCCGGACCACCAGGAAGAGGGCCACCGCGGCGAGCACGGCGAGGATCACGCCACCCGAGCCGATGGCGATCCAGTGGAAGACCCGGCTGCCGCCGCGCTCGGTCGACGGCTGGCGTCGACGGGCGGGCGCCCCGGACGGCGGGGCGGGGTCCTGGTCGAGGACCGGTGTGGTGGTCACGCTTCTCCCGAGGTTCGGTGTCCGACGCGCGGCGCGTGGAAGGAGCCAAGCACCACGGGTGCGGCCCCGGCAAGCCGGGGCCGCACCGCGGTCGCTCGGACCGTCGGAGCGGTCAGGACGCCAGAGTGATCGAGTCGATCCCGGCCTGGACCTCCGCACGCAGCGTGTCGGAGATCGGCGCGGAGCCTGCGGCGCCCTCGGACGCCGCCTGGCCCTCGGCGCTGGCGACGTAGGTGAGGAACGCCTTGACGTTGTCGACGTCGGCCTGGGAGTCGTAGGCCTGGCAGGCGACCAGGTAGGACACGAGGATCAGCGGGTAGGCGCCGGCCTCGGTGGTGGTGCGGTCGATGTCGATGACGATGTCGTTCGCGGTCCGGGTCCCGTCGCGCTGGGAGACGTCGAGCGCGGTGGCAGCGGCCTCCTCGGTGGGCGCGACGAACGTCTCGCCGACCTTGACCAGGACCGTGCCCAGGTCGCCGGCCTTCGAGGCGTCGGCGTAGGTGATCGCACCCTCGCCGGCCTGGACGGCCTGGACGACACCGGAGGTGCCCTGGGCGGACTCGCCGCCGGCGATCGGCCAGTTGCCGCTGGCGTCGTACTCCCACGCACCGCCGGACGCCTTGGCGAGGTAGTCGGTGAAGTTCTCCGTCGTGCCCGACTCGTCAGAGCGGTGCACCGGGGTGATCGCGGTGGCGGGCAGCGTGACCCCGGCGTTGTCGGCGGCGATGGCCGGGTCGTCCCAGGTCGTGATCGTGCCGTCGAAGATCTTCGCGATCGTCTCGGCGGAGAGCTGGAGCTCGGTCACGCCGGAGAGGTTGAAGACCACGGCGATCGGCGAGATGTACACCGGCAGGTCCATCGCGTCGCTGCCGAAGCAGCGGTCCGTCGCCTGCGCGAGCTCGTCCGCGTCGAGCGCGGCGTCCGAGCCGGCGAAGGCGACCGAGCCGTCGAGGAACTGGGTGCGTCCGCCGCCCGAGCCGACCGGGTCGTAGTTGACGATCACGTCGGGGTTGGCCGCCCCGAAGCCCGCGCGCCAGGCGCCCATCGCGGACTCCTGCGAGCTCGCGCCCGCACCGTTCAGCTCGCCGCTGAGCGCGGCCGTCCCGCCCGAGGTGGCGTCCCCGGCAGAAGCGGAGCCGGTCGCGTTGTCCGAGCCGCACGCTGCGAGGGTCAGCGCGAGCGCACCCATCGTGGCGGTCGCGGCAAGTCGGCTGTGTCGGTTGAGCTTCACTGTCTTCCGTCCTGTCGTCCTGTCGTCCTGGGGCCGGAGCGGGACGCCCGCGACCACGCTCCGACGGTAGGAGCATCGGGTGACCCGTCGGACGACCTCAGGTGAACGGAGGGTGAACAACGCCTGTCGGTTCGCCCAGGACGGCGCGCGTCCACCGGTCGTGGACGCCCGTCGCCGGCCGGCCGGTCAGTCGTCGACGACCTTGTAGCCGAGCCCGCGGACGGTCTGCAGCCGCACCGGGTTCGCCGGGTCCGCCTCGATCTTCGCGCGGATCCGCTTGACGTGGACGTCGAGGGTCTTGGTGTCCCCGACGTAGTCCGAGCCCCACACCCGGTCGATGAGCTGGCCCCGGGTGAGCACCCGCCCGGCGTTGCGCAGCAGCACCTCGAGCAGCTCGAACTCCTTGAGCGGGAAGGCCGTCGGGACGCCCGCCACCTCGACCACGTGCCGGTCCGGGTCCAGCCGCAGGGACCCGACCTCGATGACGGCGTCGTCGGCCGGCGCGACGTCGGAGGTCCGGCGGAGCACCGCGCGGATCCGCGCGAGCAGCTCGCGGGAGGAGTACGGCTTGGTGACGTAGTCGTCCGCGCCGATCTCCAGCCCGACGACCTTGTCGATCTCGCCGTCCTTCGCGGTGAGCATGATCACCGGGACGGAGCTGCGGGTGCGGATCGCCCGGCACACGTCGGTGCCGCTCATCCCCGGGAGCATGAGGTCGAGCAGGACGAGGTCCGGGACCGTCCGGTCGAACTCCTCGAGCGCGACCGGACCGGTCGCGGCCAGTGCGACCTCGAAGCCCTCCTTGCGCAGCAGGTAGGCCAGCGGGTCGCGGTAGGACTCCTCGTCCTCGACCACCAGGATGCGGGTCATCGAGCTGCTCCTTCGCTCGGGGTCGGTCCCGCGGGGAGCGGCACCGGGATGACGGGCAGGCGCAGGGTGAAGGTCGACCCGGTGCCCGGCTGGGACCAGACGGTCACCTCACCCCCGTGGTCGGTCGCCACGTGCTTGACGATGCTCAGGCCGAGGCCGGTCCCGCCGGTCTCCCGGGACCGGGCCGGGTCCACCCGGTAGAACCGCTCGAACAGCCGGGACTGCTCCGAGGCCGGGATGCCGATCCCCCGGTCCACCACGGCGATCTCGACGATCCCCGACTCGTGCCGCACCGTCGTGCCCACGGCGACCTTCGTCCCCGGCTCGGAGTACGCGACGGCGTTGTCGAGGAGGTTGCGGATGGCGGTGACGAGCAGGTCGTGGTCCCCCCAGACGGTCACCCCGGTCCATCGCCCGACCTCGATGACGATCTCCTGGGCGGTCGCGCGGGTCCGGGCGCGGTCGACGGCCTCCCGGATGACCTGGTCCACGGCGACCGGCCGCGCCGCGCCCAGCGGGTCGGGCACCTGCAACCTGGACAGCTCGATGATCTCCTGGACGAGCGCGGACAGCCGCGCCGCCTCGGTCTGCATCCGGCGGGCGAAGCGACGCACCGTCTCCGGCTCGTCCGCCGCGTCCTCGACGGTCTCGGCCAGCAGGCTCAGCGCGCCGACCGGCGTCTTGAGCTCGTGCGAGACGTTGACGACGAAGTCCCGCCGGGTCGCCTCGACGCGGCGCGCCTCGGTGCGGTCGTCGGCGAGCAGCAGGACCTGCGTGGCGCCGAGCGGCGCCACCCGCAGGTGCAGCACGAGGGTCCCGCCGCCGAGCGGGCCGCGGGGGATCTCCAGGTCCGCGTCGCGGATCTCCCCGTCGCGGAGCACCGCGTCGACGAGATCGAGGACCTCGCGGTGCACGAGCATGTCGCCCCGGACGATCCCGAAGGCGTGCGCGCCGGCGTCGGCACGCAGGACGGTGCGGTCGGCCCGGAGCACGACCGTCGCCGAGGGCAGCAGGGCGAGGACGGCGGCGACGTCCTCGTCGAGCTCGGGCGGCGCCGGGGTCGGCACCGCCGTGCGGCTGCGCTCGCTCGCACGGAACGTCGCGGTGGCCACCACGCCGACGATCAACCCGAGCAGACCCGCCCCGAGCGCCTGCAGTCCTTCGATCACCTGTCCAGCGTACGGTTGGCTCAGTGCGCGACGGCACCCGGACGGCACGGTCCGGCGCGCCGTCGAGCAGTGTTCACCTGACGGTGGGGCGGCGTTCACCGGCCCATGACACGGTGAGTTGTCCAGGACGAGAGGGAACCATGCGCGACATCTTCACCGCCGAGCTCACCGCGCTCGGCGAGGACCTGACGGCGATGAGCCGACTGGTCGAGACGGCCATCTCCTCGGCGAGCACGGCGCTGCTGACCGCCGACCTCGAGCTCGCGGAGTCGGTCATCGCCGACGACCCGACGATCGATGCCCAGGAGCGCGAGCTCGACGAGCGCTGCGTGCTGCTCATCGCCCAGCAGCAACCGGTCGCCAGCGACCTGCGGGTGATCGTCTCGGGGCTGCGGATCAGCGCGTCCCTCGAGCGGATGGGTGACCTCGCCCAGCACATCGCCGACATCGCCCGGCTGCGCTACCCGGCGTCGGCGATCCCCGCACCGCTCACCGAGACGTTCACGCAGATGGCCGAGGCCGCCGTGCAGATCTCGCGGAAGATCACCGCCGTCATCGAGAACCGCGACGTCGAGCTGGCCAGGACCATCGAGGTGGAGGACGACGTGCTGGACCGCCTGCACGATGCCACCTTCGGGGTGACGACCGTGGACGGGACCGACCTGACCGGCCAGCAGACGGTCGACGTCACCCTGGCGGCCCGCTACTTCGAGCGCTTCGGCGACCACGCCGTCGCCATCGCCAGCCGGGTGGTCTACCTGGTCACCGGCGAGATGATCGACGCCGAGGCCGTCTGAACGGCCGCGCGACCCGACAGGAAGGGCCCGTCACCTCGCGGTGACGGGCCCTTCCTCGTGGGTCGGACGGTCAGCGTCCCTGGTTGGCGACGGCCTGGATGGCCTCGGCCGCGGCGGCCGGGTCGAGGTAGGTCCCGCCCTTGACCAGCGGCTTGAGGGTCTCCTCGTCCAGCTCGTACTGCAGCGGGATGCCGGTCGGGATGTTGATCCCGGCGATCGTCTCGTCGTCGATGTCGTCGAGGTACTTGACGATCGCGCGGATCGAGTTGCCGTGCGCGGCGACCAGGACGGTCTTGCCGGCCTGCAGGTCCGGGACGATGTCGCTGGTCCAGTACGGCAGGGCGCGGTCGAGCACGTCCTTGAGGCACTCGGCCAGGACGACGGGAGCGTCGGCGTAGCGGGGGTCGGCGTCCTGGGAGAACTCCGAGCCGAGCTCGACGTCGGGCGGCGGGACGTCGTAGGAGCGACGCCAGAGCATGAACTGCTCCTCGCCGAACTCGGCGAGCGTCTGCTTCTTGTCCTTGCCCTGGAGGGCGCCGTAGTGGCGCTCGTTGAGGCGCCAGTTGCGCTTGACGGGGATCCAGTGGCGGTCCGCCGCGTCCAGGGCGAGGTTCGCCGTGGTGATCGCGCGACGCAGCAGCGAGGTGTGCACGACGTCCGGCAGCACGCCGGCATCCGTCAGCAGGGTCCCGCCCCGCTTCGCCTCCTCGATGCCCTTCTCGGACAGGGCGACATCCACCCAGCCGGTGAACAGGTTCTTCGCGTTCCACTCGCTCTCGCCGTGGCGGAGCAGCACAAGGGTGTAGGCCATGGGTCCATCCTGCCGCATCCGGCGGTGGAGGTCCGAGGGACCTCGGGCCCGACGTCCGCCGAGCCGGGCGGCGCGTGCCCGCCGAGCCGGCGTGCCGGGCGGTTCAGCGCTGCTCGCGCGCGACCTCGTACACCTTGAGCATCGCGGAGGCCGCGGCGTCCCAGCCCATCCGCTCGGCGTGCCGCCGGGCCCCCGACACCGAGCCGGGCACGCCGGCCCGGGTCGGCGAGCAGGTCGCCGAGGGTGCGCGCCCACAGCTGCGGGTCGTGCCCGCGGACGAGCACCCCGGAGCGCCCGTCGGCGACCACGGTGCGCAGGCCGCCCACGCTCGTCGCCACCACCGGGGTGCCACAGGCCTGCGCCTCGGCCGCCACCAGCCCGAAGGACTCGCTGCGCGAGGGCATCGCCACGACGTCCGCCGCCCGGTACCAGGTGGCCAGCGACGCACGGTCGACCGGCGGGCGCTGGACGACCCGCGAGCGCACGCCGAGGGCGTCGGCCAGCGCCAGCAGCTCGCGGTCGGCCTCCAGCCGCCCGCTCGCGCCGCCGAGCACCAGGAGCAGCGGCACCCGGCCGCCGCGCGCGGCGATCTCGGCGAGCGCGCGCACGAGCACGTCGGGGGCCTTGAGCGGCTGGATCCGGCCGGCGAACAGGACGATCGACTCCTCGAGGGGAAGGCCGAGCGTCCGGCGGGCCCTGGCCTGCGCCGCGGCGAGGCCGGGTCCGGCGGGCACGCTCGCGTCGGGGCCGAACAGGTCGAGGTCCACACCGGGGGCCACGACGTGCACGGCGTGCGGGTCGGCGTCGTAGAGGTCGACCAGGTCGGCGGCCTCCTCGGCGGTGCTCGCGACGAGCGCGTCGGCTGCTCCGACCACCTGGTCCTCGCCGATCAGCCGCCCGCGGGGCTCGGGCAGGTCACCCGGGCCGAGGGTCGCGTTCTTCACCTTCGCCATCGTGTGCATGGTGTGCACGAGCGGCACGTTCCAGCGGTCGGCGGCGAGCCAGCCGACCTGGCCGGAGAGCCAGTAGTGGGAGTGCACGACGTCGTACCAGCCGGGTGAGCGGCCGGCCTCCGTGCGCAGCACCCCGGAGGTGAAGGCGCAGAGCTGACCGGGCAGGTCGTTCTTGTCCAGGCCCTCGAAGGGTCCGGCCGGGATGTGCCGGACCAGCACGCCGTCGGCGAGCTCGACGGTGTCCGGGAGGGTCGAGGAGGTCGCCCGCGTGAAGATCTCGACCTGGGCGTCCTGCGCGGCGAGCGCCCGGGCGAGCTCGGTGACGTAGACGTTCATCCCGCCGGCGTCGCCCGTCCCGGGCTGGTCCAGCGGTGAGGTGTGCACGCAGAGCATCGCCACCCGCACGTCGCTCACCTCCCCTGCCGCCCGGCGTCCGCCGGTCGGCTGCGCGCCACGAGTATCCGCGACGCACCCGCGGGCCGCCCGCCGTGGCCGAGGAGTGGGCGCCGGTGCCGGGCACGACGACGGGTGCGGCCGATCGCGAGATCGACCGCACCCGTGCGCATCGCTCAGCTCGCGGAGGACCGCCGCTTGTTGATGAGGTCGAAGGCGACCGCGAGCAGGAGCACCAGGCCCTTGATCGCCTGCTGCCACGCGGCGTCCACGCTCATGATCGACAGGCCCATGTTGAGCACGCCCATGATGAGCGCGCCGACCATCGCGCCGGACACCCGGCCGATGCCGCCGGTGACGGCGGTGCCGCCGATGAAGCACGCGGCGATGGCGTCGAGCTCGTAGTTCTGGCCCGCCGCGGCGATCGACGCCCCGGCCCGCGAGGTGGTGACCACGCCGGCCACGCCGGCGAGCGCCCCGATGTTGACGAACACCCAGAAGTTCACGCGCTTGGTGTCGACGCCGGAGAGGATCGCCGCGTGCAGGTTGCCGCCGATCGCGTAGATGTGCCGGCCGAAGACCGTCTTGCCCATGACGAACGAGTAGGCCACGACGAGCACCCCGACGATGAGCAGCACGATCGGCGCACCGCCGGTGCTGCCGGACAGGATCCAGGCGAAGCCACCGATGATCGCCGCGAACAGCGCGAGCCGGGCGACGAAGGCGACGAGGGAGTCGACCGCCAGGTCGTGGCGCGCCCGGTCCAGCCGCGCCCGCACCTGGCTGAGGACGAGCAGGCCGATCGTGATCGCCCCGAGCGTCAGGGTGACCACGTCCCGGTTGGCCATGTACCCCAGGACGTTCGGCAGATATCCGTTGGAGATGTTGACGAACGGCTGGGGGAAGCCAGCCAGGGTGACGCCGACGATGACGATCGCCAGGCCACGGAAGATGAGCATCCCCGCGAGGGTGACGATGAAGGCCGGGATGCCCACGTAGGCGATCCAGAAGCCCTGCCAGGCGCCGACCACCGCGCCGAGCGCGATGCCGATGAGCACCGCGACCAGCCACGGCAGACCCGCGTCCTTCATCGAGATCGCGACGACCCCGCCGACGAAGGCGACGACGGACCCGACCGAGAGGTCGATGTGGCCGGCGACGATCACCATCACCATGCCGATGGCCAGGATCATCACGTAGGCGTTCTGCCCGATGAGGCTCGCGACGTTGTTGGAGAGCAGCAGCTTGCCGTCGGTCAGGACCTGGAAGAGGAGCACGATCACGACGAGCGCGCCCATGATCCCGTACTGGCGGATGTCGCCGCCGAGGAGACGCTTCACAGTGGTCATCGCGGTAGTTCCCTCTCCATCGTCATGTAGCGCATGAGGTTCTCCTGGGTCGCCTCCGCGCGCGGCACCTCACCGGTGATCCGGCCCTGGTTGAGGGCGTAGATCCGGTCGCAGGTGCCGATGAGCTCGGGCAGCTCGGAGGAGATGACCAGGACGGCCTTTCCCTGCTCCGCGAGCTGGTTGATGATCGTGTAGATCTCGTACTTGGCCCCGACGTCGATGCCCCGGGTGGGCTCGTCGAGGATGAGGACGTCCGGATCGGCGAAGATCCACTTGGACAGGACGACCTTCTGCTGGTTCCCGCCGGACAGCTTGCCGGTGAGCACCTCGGCCGAGGGCGCCTTGATGTTGAGGTCGACGAGGTACTTGCTCGCGACCCGCGACTCACCGCTGGCGTCCATGACACCCCAGCGCGAGACCTTGCCCAGCGCCGAGGCGGTCACGTTCCGCCGGATCGTGTCGATGAGGTTGAGCCCGTAGTGCTTGCGGTCCTCGGTCGCGTAGGCGATGCCGTGGGCGATCGCCGCGCGGATGGTCGGCAGGTGGATCTCCTGGCCGTCCTTGTAGACGCGGCCGGAGATGTGGCTGCCGTAGGCCCGGCCGAACACGCTCATCGCGAGCTCGGTCCGCCCCGCACCCATGAGACCGGCCAGCCCGACGACCTCGCCGCGATGCAGGGTGAGGCCGGCGCGGTCCACCACGACCCGGTCCTGCTGGAGCGGGTGGTGCACCGTCCAGTCCTCGATCCGCAGCGCCTCGGCGCCGATCTGGGAGTGCCGGGACGGGAAGCGGTTCTCGAGGGGGCGGCCGACCATCCCGCGGATGATGCGTTCCTCGCTGACCGGCTCGTCGCCGTGCATCTCGAGGGTCTCGATCGTCTGGCCGTCCCGCAGGATCGTCGTCGAGTCGGCGATCGCCGCGATCTCGTTGAGCTTGTGGCTGATGATGATGGAGGTGATCCCCTGGCCCTGGAGGCTGCGGATCAGGTCGAGCAGGTGGGCGCTGTCCTCGTCGTTGAGCGCCGCCGTCGGCTCGTCGAGGATGAGGAGCTTGACCTTCTTGGAGAGCGCCTTGGCGATCTCGACGAGCTGCTGCTTGCCGACACCGATGTCGACGACCTTCGTGTCGGGGTGCTCGGAGAGCCCGACCCGCGCCAGCAGCTTGCCGGCCTCCAGGTTGGTCTTGTTCCAGTCGACCACGCCGCGGCGGGCCTGCTCGTTGCCGAGGAAGATGTTCTCCGCGATGGAGAGGTAGGGGCTCAGCGCGAGCTCCTGGTGGATGATGACGATCCCCCGACGTTCGCTGTCGCGGATCGTCCGGAAGTCGCACGGCTGACCCTCGAAGAGGATCTCGCCGTCGTACGAGCCGTGGGGGTAGACCCCGCTCAGCACCTTCATCAGGGTCGACTTGCCTGCGCCGTTCTCGCCGCAGATCGCGTGGACCTCGCCACGCTCGACCTGCAGGTTGACGTCCTGCAGAGCCTTGACCCCGGGGAACGTCTTGGTGATGTCTCGCATCTCGAGGATGGTGCCTCGACCGGCCATGTCAGCTCACAGTCTCTCGGTGATGGGCAGCCGTGCGCAGACCCCGGGGGCGGAGTCCGCCCGGACGCGACCGCGATCGGTCCGGGCGGACCCCAGGGGTCCCTGCGGTACGGCTCAGAGGCCGAGCTGTGCCGCGGTGAAGTAGCCCGAGTCCACGAGGTACTCCTGGATGGTGTCCGGCGTGACGACCTGCGGGGGCAGCAGGTAGGTCGGGACGACCTTCGTGCCGTTGTCGTAGGTCTCGGTGTCGTTGACCTCGACGTCGGCGCCGGTGACGATCTCGTCGACCATCGTGGCGACCTGCTGGGCCAGCGTGCGGGTGTCCTTCCACACGGTCATCGACTGCTTGCCGGCGATCATGTTGAGCACGTTGGCCTCATCGGCGTCCTGACCGGTCAGCACGGGCCAGCCGTCGCCGGGGGTGTAGCCGGCCCCCTCGAGTGCCTGGGCGATGCCCAGCGCGAGGGAGTCGTTCGGGGACAGGACGACATCGACCTTCGCGCCACCGGAGTAGAACGAGTTGAGCCGGTTCTCCATCTCCGCCTGCGCGTCGTCCGAGCCCCAGCCGAGGATGCCGATCGAGGCCCAGTCCTCGTTGCTCGCCGGCGCCTTGCCGGAGGGGACGACCAGCTGGCCGTTCTCGACGTAGGGGAGCAGGACGTCCCAGGCGCCGCTGAAGAAGAACTTGGCGTTGTTGTCGTCGGGCGAACCGGCGAAGGGCTCGAGGTTGTACGGGCCCTTGCCGTCGGCGAGGCCGAGGGTCGACTCGATGAACTTCCCCTGCTCCTGGCCGACCTGGTAGTTGTCGAAGGTCGCGTAGTAGTCCACGTTCTCCGTGCCGTTGATCAGGCGGTCGTAGGCGACCACCTGGATGTCGGCGTCGGCGGCCGTCTGCAGGACGGGCGCGAGCGCGGTGCCGTCGATCGAGGCCACGACGAGCACCTTGGCCCCGGCGTTGATCATGTTCTGCAGCTGCGCGATCTGCTGGTCGACCTTGTTGTCCGCGTACTGCAGGTTCGTCTCGTAGCCCGCGTCCTGGAGCAGGCCCTCGAGGTTCGACCCGTCCTTGTTCCAGCGCTCGAGGCTCTTGGTCGGCATCGCGATGCCGATGAGCTCGCCGCCGGCGGCCGCAGCCGAGGTGTCGGTGCCCCCGCCCTCGTCGGTGCGTTCGGCCGAGCACGCCGTGAGACTCCCGGCGAGCAGCGCAACCCCTGCGAGGGCCGCAGCCGCCTTGAACCGATTGAACGACATCTTTGTCCACCTTCGCTTCCACGCCGCCCGGACCTCCCGGACGGCACCGTCCGACCACTTCTACCGAGGCCACCGCGCCGAGCCGTCGACGGCACCGCGCTGCGTCTCAATTTGTTGATTGAGTGAACTTACATACACGAACGGTGCTCGCGCAAGCCCGATGCCGGTCGAGGACGGTCACGATGAGGTCACGGGGCCGCCGTGACCGTGCGCGGCGCAGCGGATCCGGGACGGTGGTCCCAGGTCCCGCCGGGGCTCAGCGAGCCGGGCTCGGCGCCTCGTCGGCCGCCCAGGCGGAGGGGTCGGCGACCAGCAGCCGCAGGACGGCGAGAGCGCCGCCGGTCAACGCCGGGTAGTCCCCCGCCTGCGCCGCGCTCACGGTCACCGGGCCCCAGGGCGAGGCGAGCACCCGACGGGAGAGCTGCTCGAGCATCGGCTCGCGCAGGTGCCGGGCGAGGCGGTGGTAGTTGCCGCCGAGCACGACCTCGCCGACGTCCACGACGTTGACGACGTTCGCCAGGGCCAGGCCGAGGGCCGAGCCGGCGCGCGCGAGGGACGCCAGCGCAGCCGGGTCCCCCGCGTCGGCAGCCTCGGCCAGGGCGCCGACGCCCAGCTCGCGCGGCAGGCCGGCGGCGTCCATCAGCGCGTCCTGGCCGGCGTAGTGCTCCAGGGTGCCGCCCTCGTCGAACGAGCCGACGGTGCCGAGCGCGATGTGCCCGATCTCGCCGCTCCAGCCGTGCCGGCCGGCGAAGATCTCACCGTCGAGCACGATCGCGCCACCGATGCCGATCTCACCCGAGACGTAGAGGAAGCTCTGCCCGGCCGCACCCCGCCGGGCGTGCGCCTCGGCGCGCGCGGCGAGGTTCGCCTCGTTGGCCAGTCGTGGGGGCATCCCGGCCAGGACCGGGTGCTCCGAGATCAGCGCGACGACGTCGACGTCCCGCCAGCCGAGGTTCGGGGCCAGGCGCAGCGGCCCGGTCACGCGGTCGACGAGGCCGGGCAGGGCCAGTGCCGTGCCCGCGACCCGCATCCCGCCGGCACTGAGCAGGGCGAGCACTCCCCCGGCGATCGTCGCGAGCCTGCCGAGCACCTCGGCGGGATCGCTGTCCCGGAAGTCGCCACGCTCGAGGCGCTCGCTGATCACCCCGCCGCCGAGGTCGACGGCGCGCACGCCGAGGTAGTCGACGTTCACCTCCATGCCGACCGCGGCGACGCTGCGCGGCGCAGGGACCAGCGGCACGGCGGGTCGGCCGGCCCGTTGCGCCGCGACCGGCTCGAGCTCGGCGACCAGGCCGGCGGCGAGCAGCCGGTCGACGAGCGCCGAGACCGTGGCGCGGGTCAGGCCCGTGACGGCGGCGACGTCGGCCCGCGAGACCGGCCGGGCGGCATCCATCACCTGGGCGAGGACGAGGCTGAGGTTGTGCTCGCGCAGGCTGCCCTGGCGCGCGGCGCGCTCCGGGCCGCCCGCCACCCGCAGCGGACCGTCCGCGCGCCGACCGGAGCGCGGCGAGGGACGACCTGGGACGCCCGAGTCGGTGGCCATGTCTTGACCCTAGCGCGGCGGGGCTATATGTTCATTCACACAACAAACTTCGAACAGGAGAGCAGCAATGGTGCGCACCCCCACCCCCGAGGACAGGTTCTCCTTCGGCCTGTGGACCGTCGGATGGAACGCCCAGGACCAGTTCGGCGCCGCGAGCCGCCCGAACCTGGACCCGGTCGAGTCCGTCCACCGCCTGGCCGAGCTCGGCGCCTCGCACGTGACCTTCCACGACGACGACGTCGTCCCCTTCGGGTCGGACGCCGCCGAGCGCGACCGGATCCTCGCGCGCTTCAAGGGCGCGCTGGTCGAGAC
Organism: uncultured Actinomycetota bacterium; assembly: GCA_963724505.1. Lineage (GTDB taxonomy): Bacteria > Actinomycetota > Actinomycetes > Actinomycetales > Cellulomonadaceae > Actinotalea. Next base: position 235,385 of record CAVRUY010000007.1, on the reverse strand, counting down.
CGGCATCACGGTCGAGATGGTCACGACCAACACCTTCAGCCACCCGATCTTCAAGGACGGCGCGTTCACCTCGAACGACCGCCGGGTGCGCCGCTACGGCCTGCGCAAGGTCGTCCGCAACGTCGACCTCGCCGCCGAGCTCGGCGCCGACACGTTCGTCATGTGGGGCGGCCGCGAGGGCGCCGAGTACGACAGCGCCAAGGACCTCAAGGCCGCGCACGATCGCTACGCCGAGGGCATCGACACCGTCGCGGCGTACATCAAGGAGAAGGGCTACGGCCTGCGCATCGCGATCGAGCCGAAGCCGAACGAGCCCCGCGGCGACATCCTGCTGCCGACCGTCGGTCACGCGCTCGGCTTCATCGCCCAGCTCGAGCACGGCGACATCGTCGGCCTCAACCCGGAGACGGGCCACGAGCAGATGGCCGGCCTGAACTACACCGGCGGCCTGGCGCAGGCGCTGTGGTCGGAGAAGCTCTTCCACATCGACCTCAACGGCCAGCGGTCCATCAAGTACGACCAGGACCTCGTCTTCGGCCACGGCGACCTGTTCTCGGCCTTCGCCACCGTCGACCTCGTCGAGAACGGCTTCCCGAGCGGGGGCCCGCGGTACGAGGGCCCGCGCCACTTCGACTACAAGCCCTCGCGCACCGAGTCGATCCAGGGTGTCTGGGAGTCCGCCGCCGCGAACATGGCGACGTACATCCTGCTCAAGGAGCGCGCCCTGGCGTTCCGGGCCGACCCCGAGGTCCAGGCTGCCCTGGAGGAGGCCGGCGTGTTCGAGCTCGCCGTGCCGACCCTGGCCGAGGGCGAGACCCTCGCCGACCTGCTCGCCGACGACTCCTCGTTCGCCGACCTCGACGTCGACGCGGTCGCCGCGCGCGGCTACGGCTTCGTCCGCCTCAACCAGCTGGCCCTCGAGCACGCGCTCGGCGCTCGCTGATCCCGCTCCGACGTCGGCCGGGCCCTGTGGTGGGGACCCGGCCGGCGTCGCACCCATCGAAGGAGGAGCGATGACGCTCGTCGCCGGGGTGGACTCGTCCACCCAGTCCTGCAAGGTCGTCGTGAAGGACGCCGCGACCGGTGCGCTCGTGCGCAGCGGACGCGCCGCCCACCCCGACGGCACCGAGATCGACCCGAGGCACTGGTGGTCGGCGCTCGCCGAGGCCATCGCCCAGGCGGGCGGCCTGGACGACGTCGCCGCGGTCGCCGTCGGCGGTCAGCAGCACGGCATGGTCGCCCTGGACGCGGACGGCGCCGTCGTGCGCGACGCGCTGCTGTGGAACGACACCCGGTCCGCGCAGGCGGCCACGGACCTCGTGCTCGAGCTCGGCGACGGCGACCCCGCCGCCGGGGCTGCGGCGTGGGCCGAGGCCATCGGCTCGGTCCCGGTCGCCAGCTTCACCGTCACCAAGCTGCGCTGGCTCCGCGACCACGAGCCCGAGCGCGCCGCGCGGGTCGCGGCGGTCGCGCTGCCGCACGACTGGCTGTCCTGGCGGCTGGCCGGCTACGGCCCCGCCGCCGAGGGGGCGACCCCCGACCTGTCCGCCCTGACGACCGACCGCTCCGACGCCTCGGGCACCGGCTACTGGTCCCCCGGCTCGGAGGACTACCGGCCCGACCTGCTCCGCCTGGCGTTCGGGCGCGACCTGGTCCTGCCCCGGGTGGTCGGCCCGGCGCAGGTCGCGCACACCGTCGACCGGGAGGGCGCGGCACTGCTGATCGGCGCCGGGGCCGGCGACAACGCGGCGGCCGCGCTCGGGCTCGGGATGGCCGTCGGCGACGTGGCGGTCTCGATCGGGACCTCGGGTGTGGTCTCGGCGATCAGCCCGCACCCGACCGCCGACGCGTCCGGGATGGTCACCGGCTTCGCGGATGCGACCGGGGCCTTCCTGCCGCTGGCCTGCACCCTCAACGCCTCGCGGGTCCTCGACGTCACCGCCCGGCTCCTCGGCGTCGACCACGCCGGGCTCTCCACCCTCGCCCTGTCCGCTCCGGCCGGGGCCGACGGGCTCGTTCTCGTGCCCTACCTGGAGGGCGAGCGGACGCCGAACCGGCCGGACGCCACCGGGGCGCTGCACGGGATGCGCCTGGCCAACACCACCCCGGCCCACCTGGCCAGGGCGGCGGTCGAGGGCATGCTCTGCGCCCTGGCGGACGGGCTCGACGCCCTGCGCGCGCAGGGCGTCCCGGTGGACCGGGTCCGGCTCATCGGCGGCGGGGCCCGCTCCGAGGCTGTCCAGGCGATCGCACCGGCGGTCCTCGGGATCGACGTCGTCGTGCCCGAGCCCGGCGAGTACGTCGCGGACGGGGCCGCCCGGCAGGCGGCGTGGGCCCTGGCCCGGTCGACCGACCCGGGAGCACCCGCGCCGGCCTGGCGCGCCGAGGGCGAGCAGGTGCGGCGCGCGGCGTCGACGCCCCAGGTGCGCGCCCGCTACGCCGCGGTGCGCGACCTGACGGCCACCCGGCCCGGGGCCTGAGCACCCCCACCGGGACGGCCGAGAGCCCCACGCACCCGAGGGTGCGTGGGGCTCTCGTGTCGGGGGCAGCGTCGCTCGGTCAGCCGTGCGACTTCTCGTAGGCCTCGCGGAGCTCGGCCGAGATGCGGCCCCGCTCGTTGACCGTGTAGCCGTTCTCCCGGCCCCAGTCGCGGATCTGCGTGCTCGTCGAGCGCGACCGCGGGGCCGCGGAACCGCGACGGGCCGTGCGCTGGGCCCGGCCGCCGACCTTCCGCCCGGCGCCGACCCACGGGGCCATGGCGGCGCGCAGCTCGGCGGCGTGCTCGTTGTTGAGGTCGATCTCGTAGGTGACCCCGTCGAGCGAGAAAGTGATCGTCTCGTCTGCCGTGCCGCCGTCGATGTCGTCGACGAGCACGACCTGAACCTTTTGCGCCATCATTGTTCCCTCGTGTGGTGTCCGGCCCCTGCTGACGCAAGCAGAGTAGCCGAAAGGACGCCATTCTTCGCACTCATTCGGCATTGCACAGCGAATTCTGGGGCGAGGACATGATCGAAGCGATCTGCTGCCGCCGATTCTCGGGCTGCCGCCGGGCTCCCGGGCGCGCGCGAAATGACGAGATCTGCAGCACGTCGATCGGATCGCGCGTCTCGCCGCGAGGTCAGGGCCGCGCGCCGCCCTCGTCGCCGTCCCGCTCGGGCTCGCCGGTGCCGGCGCCGGGGGCCGGCGTCGCCGCAGGTCGCGCCCCGCGGCCTGACTCCTCGGCGTCGAGCCGGGTGATCGCCGCCCGCTCCGAGCGGTCAGCCCGGATGATCGAGCGCAGCACGAACCAGAACACCAGACCCACGCCCACCGGCGGCACCAAGGCGCCGAGCGCTGCCAGAACGCTGTCCATGGCATTCCTTCCGTGCTGTTCGGAGCGGACGGTCGGCGGCCCGCTCAGGCCAACGGCTTGACGAGCGGGAAGAGGATCGTGTCACGGATCCCCAGACCGGTCAGCGCCATGAGCAACCGGTCGATGCCCATGCCCATTCCGCCGGACGGCGGCATCGCATGCTCCATCGCGACGAGGAAGTCCTCGTCGAGGCGCATCGCCTCGTCGTCACCGACCGCAGCCAACCGCGCCTGCGCCTCGAAACGCTGCCGCTGAATGACCGGGTCGACGAGCTCGGAATAGGCCGTCGCGAGCTCGAGCCCGCGCACGTAGAGGTCCCACTTCTCCACCACCCCGGCCCGACTGCGGTGGTCGCGCGTCAGCGGGCTGGTGTCGACCGGGAAGTCCCGCACGAAGGTCGGCGCCACGAGGCGGTCGCCGACGTGGTGCTCCCACAGCTCCTCGACGAGCTTGCCGTGGTTCTGCTTGCGCGGGTCGACCTGGATGTCGAAGCGCGCGACGAGCGCCAGGAGCTGGTCCACCGGGGCCTGCGGCGTGATCTCCTCCCCGAGCGCCTGGGAGAGGGAGTCGTAGAGGCTGAGCGTCGTCCACGCGCCGCCGATGTCGTACTCCGTGCCGTCGGCGAGGGTGAGCAGCGTGGTGCCGAGGGCGTCCTGCGCCGCGGTCTGCACGAGGTTCTGGGTGAGCTCGGCCATCGTGTCGTAGTCGCCGTAGGCCTCGTACGCCTCGAGGGTCGCGAACTCCGGGGAGTGCGTCGAGTCGGCGCCCTCGTTGCGGAACGACCGGTTGATCTCGAACACCCGCTCGACCCCGCCGACGACGGCGCGCTTGAGGAAGAGCTCCGGGGCGATGCGCAGGAAGACGTCCAGGTCGAAGGCGTTCATGTGGGTGGTGAACGGCCGGGCCGAGGCGCCCCCGTGCAGCGTCTGGAGCATCGGGGTCTCGACCTCGACGTAGTCGCGGCGGTGGAAGTTCTCCCGCAGCGAGTGCAGCACGGCGGCCCGCATCCGGACCATGTCCCGCGCGGCCGGCCGCACGATGAGGTCGACGTAGCGCTGCCGGACCCGCCCCTCCTCGGTGAGCTCCTTGTGCAGCACGGGCAGGGGGCGCAGCGCCTTCGAGGCGAGCCGCCACTCGTCGGCGAAGACGCTCAGCTCCCCGCGGCGGGAGCTGATCACCCGGCCGCGGGCGAAGAGGTGGTCGCCCAGGTCGACGTCGGCCTTGAAGCCGGCGAGCGACTCCTGGCCCACCACCGCCTGGCTGACCATGACCTGGAGCCGGTTGCCCTCGCCGTCCTGGATGCTGGCGAAGCACAGCTTGCCGGTGTTCCGCAGGAAGATGACGCGGCCGGCGACGCCGACGACGTCGTCCGTCTCCTGCCCGGTCTCCAGGGCGGCGTGCTCGGCCCGCACGCTCGCGATCGTGTGGGTGACCGGCACGCCGACCGGGTAGGCCTGGCCACCCTCGGCGAGGATCCGGTCCCGCTTCTCGCGCCGGACCCGCAGCTGCTCGGGCAGGTCGTCGAGCGGCGCGTCGGTGGGGGCGGTCGTCTCGGTCACCGCGGGAGTCTATCCGTGCGCTCGGCCCGACCCGGGGTCGAGCGGGTCGAGGTCGAGGGCCAGGTCAAGGATCGGCGAGGAGTGCGTGAGGCCGCCGACCGAGAGGTGGTCGACCCCGGTCGAGGCGACCTCCGCGGCGCGGTCGAGGGTCAGGTTGCCGGTGGCCTCCAGCTCCACCCGGCCGGTGCCCGGCTCGAGCGCCCGCACGGCGGCCACGACCTCGGCGAGCAGCGGTGTCGCCATGTTGTCGAGCAGCAGGAAGCGGGCCCCGGCCCGCACCGCCTCGACGGCCTGGGCGAGGGTGTCCGCCTCGACCTGGATCGCCACGTCGGGGAACCTCTCGGCGACGGCGTGCACCGCGGCGGTCACCGACCCGGCGGCGGCCACGTGGTTGTCCTTGACCATCGCGACGTCGTAGAGGCCCATCCGCTTGTTCGTCCCGCCGCCGCACCGCACGGCGTACTTCTCCAGGGCCCGCAGCCCGGGCGTCGTCTTGCGGGTGTCGAGCACCGTCGCGCCGGTGCCGGCGAGGGCGTCCGCCCAGCGCCGGGTGTGCGTGGCGACGCCCGAGGCGCGGCTGGCCAGGTTGAGCAGGGTCCGCTCGGCGACGAGCAGGACCTGGACCCGGCCCGTCCAGCCGGGCCAGGACAGCACCGGCGGCGACGGGGTCACCGTCGGCGACCCGCTGGTCGATCCGGGGCACCGGGAGACCGAGCCGCTCGGCCACCTGGGCGAGCACCGGGCGCAGCACGACGAGCCCCGCGACCACGCCGGGCGCGCGCGCGACGAGGGCCGCGCTGCCCTCGGCCGCGGTGTCGATCGTCGCCTGGGTCGTCACGTCACGGCCGGGCGCCGGGCCGAGGTCCTCGTCCAGTGCCGCGGCCACCACGCCGGCGAGCCACGCCTCGTCGAGGGGTTCGATCGTCATGCGCCCACGGTAGTGCGCCCTCATACCCCTAGGGGTATGCTCCGCCTATGGCCTCCTTCCTCGACCGACTGCTCCGCCGCGACCCCGACGCCCTGCCGCGCTCGGTCCGGATCGACCGCGCGCAGGCCCTGCTGGAGAGCGGCGGCGTCCTGGTGGACGTCCGCGAGCGCGGCGAGTGGACCTCCGGGCACGCGCCGCGCGCCCGGCACATCCCGCTGGGCAGGCTGGCGAACGAGGCGCGGCGCCTGCCGAAGAACGCCACCATCGTCGTCGTCTGCGCCTCGGGGTCCCGGTCCCGATCGGGCGCCGCCCAGCTACGATCGGCGGGATACCAGGCGACCAGCCTGTCCGGCGGGATGGCCGCCTGGCGGGCCGCTGGAGGCCCGGTGACCACGCGATGAGCACCCCGCCGGCCGACGAGGCCACGGGCCGCCCGAAGGAGACCGGCATGCAGCTCGACCCGGAGGAGATGACCTCCATCATCCACCGCCTGCGCCGCGCCCAGGGTCAGATCGGCGGGGTCCTCAAGCTCCTGGAGTCGGGAGCCGACTGCGCCGACGTCGTCACCCAGCTCTCGGCCGCCTCCAAGGCGCTGGACCGGGCCGGCTTCGCGATCATCGCCTCCGGGCTCGAGCAGTGCATCACCCGGGGCGACGAGGCCGCCGGCGTGGACCGCGCCAAGCTGCAGAAGCTCTTCCTCTCGCTCGCGTGAGCCGTCCGGACCGGCCCGACGCCGCGCACTGGGACGCCCGGTACGCCGCGGGCTCCCCGTGGGGCCGGGAACCGAACCGCACGGTGCACGAGCTGGTCGCCGGCCTGGCCCCGGGCCGGGCGCGCGACGTCGCCGCCGGCGACGGGCGTCACGCCCTGTGGCTGGCCGGGAACGGCTGGCGGGTCGACGCCCTCGACTTCTCCGGCACGGCCGTGGCGCAGGGCCGTGCGGCGACCGCGCGCCTCGCCGACGCCGGGGAGCTCCGCGGGACCGTGCACTGGCGGGTCGCCGACGCCACCCTGGACCGGCCCGAGCCGCTCGCCTACGACCTCGTCCTGCACGCCTACCTGCACCTGCCGCCCCCGGCCGCCCGGACGGCCCTCACCCTCTCGGCGGGCGGCGTGGCGCCCGGCGGGCTGTTCCTGCTCGTCGGCCACGACCGCACCAACCTCGAGGACGGGTTCGGCGGCCCGCAGGACCCGGACGTGCTCACCGACGCCGCCACGGTCCGCTCCGCTCCTCGAGGCGGCCGGGCTCGACGTCGAGCGCGCCGAGGTCCTCTCGCGCGAGGTCCCGGGCGCCCCCCGGCCGGCGCTGGACACCCTCGTGCTGGCCCGACGCCCCGCGGGCTGAGCACCCACGGCTGCCGGCCGGAGCCCGGCACACCGCCCGGCGCGACGGGCCGACGGCGCGGGCGCACCGCGCCCCGCGGGACCGAGGTCCCGCTTCCGTATACCCCTGGGGGTATGCTGGAGTCGGACGCCGCCGTTCTCCCCTGCACCACCGACCCCGGGGTCGCCGTTCGCGGCACAGCCGGACGAGCGGCCGTGCTAGACCGAGAACGACAACCGTTACCAGTTTCCGAGTCGTGTGAGGACATCTGATGAAGATCGTGATCGTCGGCGGGGTCGCCGGAGGAATGAGCGCTGCGGCACGGGCCCGGCGGCTGGCGGAGGACGCCGAGATCGTCGTGCTCGAACGGAGCGACTTCGTCTCGTTCGCCAACTGCGGGCTGCCCTACTTCCTGGGCGAGGAGATCCCCGAGCGCTCGGCCCTGCTGCTGCAGAGCCCGGCCTCCCTGCACGCCTCGCTCCACCTCGACGTGCGCACCGGCCACGAGGTCACCGCGATCGACCCGGACGCCAAGCAGGTCACCTTCACCACCGCGCACGGCTCGGGCGTCCTGGACTACGACGCCCTCGTGCTCGCCCCGGGCGCGAAGGCGATCCGCCCGCCGATCGAGGGCCTCGACCTGCCGCAGGTGCACACCCTGCGCACCGTCCCCGACGCCGACGCGCTGCGCGCCCTGGTCACCGACACCGCGAGCCGGGCCGTCGTGCTGGGCGCCGGCTTCATCGGGCTGGAGGCCGCCGAGGCCCTCCGCCTGCGCGGCCTGGACGTCGAGCTCGTCGACCTCGCCCCGCACGTCCTGCCGCCGCTGGACGCCGAGCTCGCCTCGCTGCTGGACGACGAGCTCACCGCGCACGGGGTGACCACCCGCGTGGGTCTGGCCGCCGAGGCGATCGTGCCCACCCGGGACAGCGACCACCCGGTCGAGGTCCGCCTCTCCGACGGCACGGTGCTGCCGGCCGACATCGTCGTGCTCTCGGTCGGGGTGCGCCCCGACACGCACCTCGCTGCCGGCGCCGGCCTCGAGCTCACCGAGGGCGGCGCGATCGTCGTCGACCCGGCGCAGCGCACCTCCGACCCCGCGATCTGGGCGGTCGGCGACGCCACCGCCGTCCGGAACGCGGTGACCGGCGCGGTCGGCCCGGTGCCGCTGGCCGGCCCGGCCAACCGCCAGGGGCGCCGCGCCGCGGACTCCATCCTCGGCCGGCTCACCGACGCGACACTCGCCCGGCCGGTGCTCGCGACCGCCGTCGTGCGCGTCTTCGGGCTCACCGCCGCCGTGACCGGCGCGAGCCAGCACCAGCTCACCCGGGCGGGCATCGAGCACCAGGTCGTGCACGTGCACCCGGGGCACCACGCCGGGTACTTCCCCGGCGCCGAGACCATGCACCTGACGGTGGCGTTCGCGCCGGACGGCCGGCTGCTCGGCGCCCAGGCCGTCGGCCGCGCCGGTGTGGACAAGCGCGTCGACGTCCTGGCGACCGCACTGGCCGCCGGGATGACGGTGGACGACCTCGCCGAGCTCGAGCTCGCCTACGCCCCGCCCTACGGCTCGGCCAAGGACCCGGTGAACATGGCCGGCATGGTGGCGCAGAACGTCCTCGACGGCACCCTGACCCTCTGGTACCCCCGGGACCTGGAGACGGTCATGGACACCGCGCTGATCCTCGACGTCCGCTCGGTCGGCGAGTTCCGGCGCGGCCACCTGCCCAAGGCCCTCAACGTCCCGCACACCGAGCTGCGCTCCCGCCTCGACGAGGTGCGCGAGGCCGCGGCCGGCCGGCCGGTGCGGGTGCACTGCCTGAGCGGCTTCCGCTCCTACCTGGCGCACCGGATCCTGGTCGCCGCCGGGTTCGACTCGGCGAACCTCTCCGGCGGGATGCTCTCCCTGCGCGCGGCGCGGCCGGAGCTGGTGCTCGACACCGAGTGAGGGCGGGACCGGACGCGGGGCCCCGGCCGGGGTCCTGCGTCCGGTGCCTCAGCCGCCGACCGGCGCCCGGACCACCCCGAGCTCGCCGTCGGGGTCGAGCGAGGCCAGCAGGCGGCACCGCCAGTCCTCGACCCGCCCGGGGAAGTCCTCGCGGTAGTGACCGCCCCGGCTCTCCTCGCGCTCCAGCGCGGTGGCGGTGAGCAGCGAGGCGACCTGGTGCAGGTTCGTCGTCTCCCACTCGGCGACCTGCGGGCTCGCCTGGACACCCGGGACCTCGTGCGCCCGGGTCGGCACCGCGCCGAGCGCCTCCTGCGCGGCGAGCAGCGACGCCCGGCTGCGGATCACGCCCGGGCCGCGGGCGGCGATCCGCTGCACCCGGTTGCGGGCCGTCGCAGCGACGAGCGCCACCTCCCCGGGGCGCTCCACCGGCTCGCGCTGGACCAGGGTGCCGTCGCCGACCAGCGTCGTGATGTCCTCGGCCGCCCGGTGGGCGAAGACCAGACCCTCGAGCAGCGAGTTCGAGGCGAGCCGGTTCGCCCCGTGCACCCCGGTGCAGGCCGCCTCGCCGGCGGCGTAGAGCCCCGCGACGGAGGACCGCCCCCGCAGGTCGGTGACCACACCGCCGGAGTGGTAGTGCTGGGCCGGGGCCACCGGGACGAGGTCGGTGGTGAGGTCGATCCCCTCGGCGAGCAGCCGCTCGTAGATCGTGGGGAACCGTCGCCGGAGGAAGTCCTCGCCCAGGTGCCGGGCGTCGAGGTAGACGTGGTCCGACGCCGTCTCGGCCATCCGCCGGACGATCGCGTGCGCCACGACGTCCCGCGGCGCGAGCTCGGCCATCGGGTGGACCTCGGGCATGAACCGCAGCCCGTCGGTGTCGAGCAGCAGCGCCCCCTCCCCCCGGACGGCCTCGGAGACGAGGGTCAGCTGGCCGCGTGCGCCGGCGCCGAGCCAGAGCACGGTCGGGTGGAACTGCACGAACTCGACGTCGGCGACGTCGGCACCGGCGCGCAGGGCGGCGGCCAGGCCGTCCCCGGTCGCCTGCACCGGGTTGGTCGAGGAGGGGTAGACCTGCCCGATGCCGCCGGTGGCGAGCACCACCGCCGTCGCCAGCGCGGCGCCGACCCCGTCCCGGCTGCCCTCGCCGATGACGTGCAGGGTGACCCCGCACACCGGACCCGGGCGTCCGTCCGGGCCCGGGGCCGCGGTGAGCAGGTCCAGGACGAGGGCGTGCTCGATGACCTCGATGCCCGGGTCGTTGCGGACGGCCTCGAGCTGGGCCACCAGGGCACGGGAGATCTCCGCCCCGGTGGCGTCCCCGCCGGCGTGCGCGATGCGGTCGGCGTGGTGCCCGCCCTCCCGGGTCAACGAGAGCACGCCGTCGGCCTCGGTGTCGAAGCGGGCGCCCAGGGCGACGAGCTCGCGCACCCGGTCGGGCCCCTCCGTGACGAGGACCTCGACCGCGACCGGGTCGCAGAGGCCGGCCCCCGCGACGAGGGTGTCGGTCAGGTGGGCCTGCGGGCTGTCCTCGGGGTCGAGCGCGGCGGCGATGCCGCCCTGGGCCCAGACCGTCGAGCCGGAGCCGAGCACGCCCTTGGTGACGAGCAGGACCCGCGGCACCCGGGTGCGCAGGCGCAGCGCGGCGGTCAGGCCGGCGATCCCCGAGCCGACGACGATCGCGTCGGCCTGGGCCGTCCAGCCCGCCGGGGGCCCGGCCAGCCGCGCCGCGAGCCTCATCGCGACGCGCCCCAGGGCAGCGCGCTGCTCGAGAGTCCCGGCTGCGCCAGGCCCGGGTCGGTGCCCCGGTGCAGGATCCGGTTGCGGGCGTCGACGTGCACGACGTGCGGGGCGTAGGTCCGCGCCTCCTCGTCGGCCAGCAGTCCGTACGCGATGACGATGACGACGTCCTCGGGTCCGATGAGGTGCGCAGCCGCCCCGTTGACGCAGACCACCCCCGACCCGGCCTCGCCGGCGATCGCATAGGTCGTCAGCCGGGCCCCGTTCGTCACGTCGACGACGTCGACCTGCTCGCCCTCGAGGATGTCGGCCGCCACGAGGAGGTCGGCGTCGAGCGTGATCGAGCCGACGTAGTCCAGGTCCGCGGCCGTCACCGTCGCGCGGTGGATCTTGCCGGTCATCATCGTGCGCATCCTGCGGGTGGTGCTCATCGTTCCTCCTGCGGCGCGATGTCGAGCACCGCGTTGTCGATCAGCCTCGTGGCACCCACCCGGGCGGCGAGCGCGAGCAGCGCCGGGCCGCGGAGGTCGGCCGGCACGTCCTCGGCGGTCGCCGGGTCGACCAGGGCCACGTAGTCCACGTCGAGCCCGTCGGTCGCCGCGAGCAGCTCCAGGGCGGCGGCCCGGACCTCGAGCGCACCCCGGCCGTCCGCCGCCGCGCGTTCGGCGACCCGGAGCGCGCGGGAGAGCGCGCGGGCCGACTCCCGCTCGCTCGCGGAGAGGTAGGCGTTGCGCGAGGACAGGGCCACGCCGTCCCCGTCCCGCACGATCGGCGCCCCGACGACCTCGACCGGCACGTCGAGGTCGGTGACCATCCGGCGCACCGCCATGAGCTGCTGGGCGTCCTTCTGGCCGAACACGGCGACGTCGGGCGCGGTGAGGTGCAGGAGCTTGAGGACGACCGTGAGGACGCCGTCGAGGTGACCGGGGCGGGAGGTGCCCTCGAGGATCGCCCCGATCCGTCCGGCGCTCACCCGCACGACGGGCTCCTGCGGGTACACCTCGGCCAGACCCGGCGCGAAGACGAGGTCGGCTCCCGCGGCGGTGAGCAGCGCGACGTCGCCGTCGAGGTCCCGCGGGTAGCGCGCCAGGTCCTCCTGCGGACCGAACTGGAGCGGGTTGACGAAGATCGTCACGACGACCAGGTCGGCGAGGTCGCCGGCGGTGCGGACGAGGGACAGGTGACCGGCGTGCAGCGCCCCCATCGTCATGACGACCGCGCGCCGCGCGGCCGGGTCGTCGGCGAGCGCGGCGGCGAGCGCCGCACGGGTCGACACGACGGTGGTCATGGCAGGTCCTCCGGGGAGAGCACGTCGAGCAGCCGTTGGGCCTGCTCCGGGCTGAGCCGACCGCCGCGCAGGGCCCGCGCGGTGGTCGCTGTGGCAAGAGCACGATAGGTGGATGGCAGGTCCGCCGCGTCGGGATCCCGTCCTGCGAGCCGGGCGAGCTCGGCGAGGTGGGCGGTCACCGTCCCGACGTCGCCCCGGACCACCGGTCCGGTGAGCGAGGCGACGCCGGCGCCGTCCGGGCTCGCGCTGCGCACCGCGCCGTCCAACGCCGCCCCGAGCAGCGGGCCGAGCACCCGGTCCGGCGCCTCGATCCCGGCGGCCGCCAGCGCCTGCGCCGCCTGCGCGACGAGCACGACGAGGTGGTTCGCCCCGTGCGCGAGGGCCGCGTGGTAGAGCCCGCGTGCCTCCTCGGCCACGACCACGGGCTCGCCGCCGATCTCGACGACCAGCGCCTGACCGATGGGCAGCACGGGCGTCGGCCCGGTGACCGCGAAGGTCGCGCCGACGACCCGGGCCAGGTCGAGGGACGTGCCGGTGAACGTCATCGCGGGGTGGATGGCGAGCGGGATGGCCCCGGCGGCCCGCGCCGGGGCCAGGACGGCGGTGCCGGACGCCCCCGAGGTGTGCACGACGATCTGCCCGGCCTGCCAGGCCCCCAGGGCCGCGAGACCCTCGACGAGCCCCGCCAGGGCGTCGTCGGGGACGGTGAGCAGGACGAGCTCGGCGCGCTCGACGACCTCCGGCACCTCGAGCAGGGGAACCCCGGGCAGCAGGGTCTCGACGCGCTCCCTGCTGTCGGCCGAGATCCCGCTGGCGCCGACCACGGCGTGGCCGGCGGCGCGCAGCGCGCTGCCCAGCACCGCACCGACCCGGCCGGCCCCGACGACGCCGACCCCGAGCCGGCCGGATCGCGCGTCCGGCCCCGTCACCGGGGTTCCCAGCGGGAGACCGGGGGCGGCGGCGGCGGGGGCGGGGGACCGTCGGGGTCGGGCAGGGGTGGCGCTGCCTGCCAGGCCGGCGGCGGGGCGGGCGGGCCGTCCGGCGGGGGCGGCGGCGGGCCGGTCCCGGGGCCGGGCGGCGGGACCGACCCGGTCGCGGGACGGCTGCGCATCCACTGCGCGGGTCGGGCCTGGGCGCGCGCCCTGCGCGCCCGGGCCGCCTGGGCACCGAGCAGGGCGCCGGCCGCGCCCGCGCCCAGGTGGACGACGGTCGGCCGCACCGGACCGGGCGTCGAGTGCAGCGAGACCGTGGCCAGGCCGAGCCGACGCTGGAGCGGGCCCTGCTGCAGGCCGAGCGACTGGGTGCGCTCGTGCGGCACGAGGTCGACGGAGCGCGAGACCCGCCCGCGCCGGATGATCAGCGCCCGATCCGTGAGCACGTAGCCGTTGCGCCGCCAGGCGATCGGGTCGAGCCAGCGCGACCGGGCCGGGCTCGTGACGAAGCCGTGCCCGCGGCCGGACCCGGTGAGGGCCTCCTCGAGCACGCCCCGCGGGTCGTCGGCCCCGAGGTCCGGCAGGACCAGCCAGAGGGCCAGGAGCGCCTCGTCGCGGCTGCCGACCGGCAGCAGGACCGTCTCGGAGGTCTGGTTCTCGCTGCGGACGTAGCCGGCGATGTTCATCTCCACCCGCCACCAGTCGCGGCGGCGCCACAGCAGCGGCTGGCTGAGCCGCACGGCCTGGACGCGACCCGGCGGCACCGTCTGGGCGCGCGACTCGAGCAGGCCGTGCCGCAGCCGTAGACCGTCCGGCGACTGCGCGACCCGGAAGGCGAACTCCGAGCTGAACCGCTGCCAGACGAAGCCGATCATCGGCAGGAAGCCGACGAGCACGGTCGCCGCCACCCCCGGTTCGCGCAGCACGACGCCGACGACGACGAGCACGACGAGCAGCACCCCGACCCCGAGCACGACGCCGGAGCGCAGCAGGGAGCCGATCAGGGTCGAGGCCTGCACCGAGAGGAGCTCACGCTCGGGGGCCGGCGCGGGAGGCGGCTCCCCCTCGGCGGACTCCAGGCCGGCGGCCCGCGCCAGGAGCGTGCTGCGCAGCGCCTGGGCCTCGTCCTCCCGCAGGTAGGCGAGGCTCACCGAGGAGTCCGCCCCGCCGGCCACCTCGAACTTCAGCTCGGCGAGGCCGGTGAGGCGGGCGAGCAGCGGCTGGACCAGGTCGATCCCCTGCACCCGGTCCAGGCGCGCCGAGCGCTGCCGCCGGAAGAGCACGCCGGTCTGCAGGTACACCGTGTCCCGGTCGATCGCGTACCGGGTCATCCGCCAGGCGAGGAACGCGTAGCCGAAGCCGACGAGCAGGGCCAGCACGAGGATGCCGAGGATGCCGCCGGCGCCCAGGTCGCGCGAGAGCTCCTGGTAGGAGGCGACGTTCACCCCGACCTGCTGCACGACGATGACGAGCAGCACGACGATGACCTTCCAGCCCTTGAGGGCGGGGGTGATCGGGTGCACCCGCAACCAGGTGAGCTCGGAGTTCACAGACCCGCCAGCCGGGCCTCGCCCCGAGCGGCCAGCCGGTCGCGCAGACGGGAGGCCTCACCGGGCGGGAGGCCGGGGATCGCCGCGTCGCTGCTCGCCGAGGCCGTGTGGAGCTGGACCCGGGCGACGCCGGCGAGCCGGTCGAGCGGGCCGGCGTGCACGTCGACGAACTGCAACCGCCCGTAGGGCACCACGACGAGGGTGCGCAGCAGGACGCCGCGGCGGATGAGCAGGTCGTCGTCGCGCTCCGCGTAGCCCACCGCGCGCACCTGACGGGGGATGAGCACGGCCAGCCACAGCCCCACGGCGAGCACGGCCGCGGGGACGGCCCACAGGCCGGCGATCCCGCTGGCGGCGGCCGCGATGACCCCACCGGCGAGCGGGGCGGCCAGCACGACGCCGACGCTGATCAGCCGGACGGTCGTCAGCCGGGGCGAGACGGGCTGCCACTGCACGCCGACGGGGTCGAACGGGCTCGGATCCACGGTGCCGTCGGTCATGCGCCACATCCTCGCACCGCTGCCCGCCCGCGGACGCACAGCCGGACGCTCAGGCGGGCGACCCCGCGGTCTCCTCGCGCTCGGGTTCCTCCGGCGGCGGGACCCGGCACCAGCGCTCCACGACGAGGCCGGTCACCGCGAGCGTCACCGTCGCGAGCAGCGCGACGGCCGAGCGCACCGCCACCTCGCGCCGCCCGCCGAACTCCAGGTCGGGCAGCACGAGCAGGATGTGGCCGGCGTACCAGCCGCTGAGCAGGGCGCCGGTGTAGGCGGCCGCGGTGGCCAGCACGACGGTGCGCGCCGCGAGCAGCGGGTCGAGCCCGGGACGCTTGCCGCGGGTGTACTGCCGGACGTTCCAGCCGGCGATCCCGACGCCGAGGGCGATCGCCAGCACGACCAGCCAGGACAGGACGGGCGGTGGCAGCACGAGCGCGCCGCGCCCCTCGGCCAGCCGCAGCAGCCCGACGGTCCCGAGCGCGACCAGCGCGGCCACCAGGACGAGCCGGGGCCACGGGGTGGTCCGCATCATCCGGCCTCCGGGCTCGCCCACCAGTCGAGCGCGAGCCACCGGATGCCGTCCCGATCCGGGGCCGTCGTCGCCAGGCGGGCCACCGGGCCGCCGCCGAGCCCGGGCAGCACCGCGGCCGGGTCGAGCTGGGCCCACGGCTCCAGCACGAAGGCGCGGGAGTGCGCCCGCGGGTGCGGCAGCTCGAGGTCGTCGGCGACGGCGAGCACCGAGCCGTAGCAGATGACGTCGACGTCGAGGGTCCGGGCGCCCCACCGCTCCTCGCGGACCCGGCCGTACGCCTCCTCGACGCCCTGGCACACGCCGAGCAGCGCGCGCGGGCTCAGCGAGCAGCGGGCCAGCACGACGGTGTTGAGGAAGTCCGGCTGCTCGGGGCCGCCGACGGCACCGGTGCGGGCCAGCGGCGCGATCCCGGTGACCTCGAGCCCGTCGACCCGCCCGAGGTCGGCGATCGCCCGGCGCAGGATCTCCTGGCTCGCCCCGAGGTTCGAGCCGAGGGCCAGGACGACGTCGACCGGCTCCGGCGGGGTGAGGTCCAGGCGGTCGACCGGCGCGGCGTCCGTGCCGGCGACCGGGAGCACCGCGGCCGGCTCCGGGGCCGGCCGCGCGGCGTCCGGCGGCGGGGGCGGGGCGGGGCGACCGGCAGCGGTGCCGTCACCGGCGGGGCCAGATGGGCAGGCGGGGGCGCGGTCGGCAGGATCGCGGTGGCCGGGGGGACCGGCGGGGCCGTGGGGACCGACGGCCGACGGGGCTCGGCCGCGGGGGCCGGGTCCGTGGCCGGGTCCGTGGCCGGGTCCGTGGCGAGGTCCGCGACCGGGTCCGGCTCCGGCTCCGGGTCCGCGACGAGTGCGGCCTGCTGGTCGGCCGGCGGGTCCGGCACCATCTCGGGGCGCCGGTCGGCCGGCGGAGTGAGGTCCGGCACCGGGACCACCGCAGGGTGGCCACGGTCCCGGTGCACCTCGACCGTGACGTCGGCGAACGGGACCGTGATCGGCGCGCCCGGCTTGTGCACGACGACGTCGACACCCCCGACGGCCGGGTGGGCGAGCGCGAGGGCCGCGATCCGCTCGGCGACCGTCTCGATGAGGTCGGCCGGCTCACCGGAGAGGATCTGCGCCACGCCCAGGGCGAGCGCGCCGTAGTCGACCGTGAGGTCGAGCCGGTCGGTCGACGCCGCGGCCCGGGTGTCCAGGTGCAGCACGATGTCGGCGACGAACTCCTGCCCGTCGCGGCGCTCCTCGGGGAACACCCCGTGGAAGCCGGTCGCCCGCACCCCGGTCAGCCGGACCCGGTCCCGTCCCGTCCACTGCAGCGAGCCCTCATCCACGGCCGTCTCCCGTCGTCGAGCCCATCCTCGCCCCGGCCCGCGTCCAGGCCTCGGCGACCCGCACGGCATCTGCCGTGCCGGGGACATCGTGCACCCGCAGGCACCACGCCCCGGCCGCCGCGGCCAGGGCGCTGACCGCCGCGGTGGCGCGGTCCCGCTCGGCCGGGGGCACCGGGACCCCGTCCGGACCGGCGAGCAGGTGGCCGAGGAACCGCTTGCGCGACGCTCCGACGAGGACCGGCAGGCCGAGCCCGCGCAGCGCCTCGAGGTGGGCCAGCAGCGGCCAGTTGTCGGCGCCCGGCTTGGCGAACCCGAGGCCCGGGTCGAGCACGATCGAGCCACGGGGCACGCCGGCGGCCAGCGCCTGCTCGACCCGCTCCGCGAGCTCGTCCCTGACCTCGGCGACGACGTCGTCGTAGCGGGCCAGGTCGTCCATGACGTCGGACGGGCCGCGCCAGTGCATGGCGACGTAGACGGCGCCGGCCGCGGCCACGGTGGCGTGCATCCGCGCGTCCCCCAGTCCCCCGGTCACGTCGTTGACGATCGCCGCGCCGAGCTGGACGGCCTCGGCGGCGAGCTCGGCCCGCGAGGTGTCGATGCTCACCACGGCCCCGGCCCCGACGAGGGCGCGCAGCACCGGGAGCACCCGGGAGCGCTCCTCCTCGAGCGGGACGCGTGCCGCGCCGGGCCGGGTCGACTCCCCGCCGACGTCGAGCAGGTCGGCGCCCTCCGCGAGCAGGCGCAGCCCGTGCTCGATCGCCGCGCGCGGCTCGAACCACCGGCCGCCGTCGCTGAAGGAGTCCGGGGTGACGTTCACGACGCCCATGACCAGGCTGCGCTCGAGCTCCGTCAGACGGGTCGGCAGAGGTGCCGGGTGACGGGGGCTCACCGGTCCAGCGTAGGGCGGCGGGGGGACCACGCGATGCGCTCAGCGCGCCATGATGAGGCTCATCGCCTCGGCCCGCGTCGGCCCGCTGCGCATCTGGCCACGGACGGCCGAGGTGACCGTGCGGGTCCCGGCGGTCTTGACGCCGCGCATCGACATGCACAGGTGCTCGCACTCGACGACGACGATGACGCCCGCGGCCCCGAGGATCTCGCACATGGCGTCGGCGACCTGCGAGGTGAGCCGTTCCTGGACCTGCGGACGACGCGCGTAGAGGTCGACCAGGCGGGCGAGCTTCGACAGGCCGGCGATCCGCCCGTCCTTGGCCGGGATGTACCCGACGTGCGCGACCCCGTGGAACGGCGCGAGGTGGTGCTCGCAGGTGGAGTACACCGGGATGTCCTTGACCAGCACCATCTCCTCGTGGCCCAGGTCGAAGGTCGTCGTCAGCACCTCCCGCGGGTCGCGGTGCAGGCCGGCGAACATCTCGGCGTAGGCACGGGCTACCCGGCGGGGCGTCTCCCGCAAGCCGTCACGGTCGGGGTCCTCCCCCATCGCCAGGAGCAGCTCGCGCACGGCGTTCTCGGCGCGCTCGTGGTCGAACCGCACGGCCTTGCGCGCGCTCATCCCAGCGGACCCGGCTCGGCGTGCCCCTCACCGGTGGGCGGGAGCGGCCCGCCGGCGACGGCGTCGTGGTGGACCGCCGTCTGCCCGTTGCCCGCGGCGCGCTCGGCAGCGGTCTGCACCGGCGGCAGGTCGGAGACGCCGCGGTCCGGGCTGGAGAGCCAGACCTCGCGGGGCGCACGCTTGACCACCGGCGCGAACACCTCGGCGAGCTCGGCCTGGTTGAGGGTCTCGCGGTCGAGCAGCTGGACGACGAGGTCGTCGAGCACCGGCCGGTACTCCTGGAGGATCTGCCACGCCTCGTCGTGCGCGAAGTCCATCAGGCGCCGCACCTCGACGTCGACGACGGCCGCGACCTCCTCGGAGTACTCGCGCCCGTGGCCCATGTCGCGGCCCATGAAGACCTCGCCGCTGTCCTGGCCGAGCTTGACGGCACCGATCCGCTCGCTCATCCCGTACTGGGTGACCATCTTGCGGGCGGTGGCGGTGGCCTTCTCGATGTCGTTGGAGGCACCCGTCGTCGGGTCGTGGAAGACGAGCTCCTCGGCGACCCGGCCGCCCATCGCGTAGGCGAGCTGGTCGAGCAGCTCGTTGCGGGTGGTCGAGTACTTGTCCTCGGCCGGCATGACCATCGTGTAGCCGAGCGCCCGGCCGCGCGGCAGGATCGTCACCTTGGTCACCGGGTCGGTGTAGCGCAGGGTCGCCGCGACCAGGGCGTGCCCGCCCTCGTGGTACGCGGTGATCTTCTTCTCCTTGTCGTTCATCAGCCGGGTCCGCTTCTGCGGCCCGGCGATGACGCGGTCGATCGCCTCGTCGAGCTCGTGGTCGCCCACCACGACCCCCGCCGTGCGGGCGGTCAGCAGCGCGGCCTCGTTGAGCACGTTGGCCAGGTCGGCACCGGTGAAGCCGGGCGTGCGCTTGGCGACGGCGTGCAGGTCGACGTCGGGCGCCATCGGCTTGCCCTGGGCGTGCACCTGCAGGATCCGCTCGCGACCGCGCAGGTCGGGGGCGTCGACGGAGATCTGCCGGTCGAACCGGCCGGGGCGCAGCAGCGCCGGGTCGAGGATGTCGGGCCGGTTGGTGGCGGCGATGAGGATGACGTTCGCGTTGACGTCGAAGCCGTCCATCTCGACGAGCATCTGGTTGAGGGTCTGCTCGCGCTCGTCGTGGCCGCCGCCCATGCCGGCGCCGCGGTGCCGCCCGACGGCGTCGATCTCGTCGATGAAGATGATCGCCGGCGCGTTCTGCTTGGCCTGGTCGAACAGGTCGCGCACCCGGGAGGCGCCGACGCCGACGAACATCTCGACGAAGTCCGAGCCGGAGATCGAGTAGAACGGCACGCCCGCCTCGCCGGCGACTGCCCGCGCCAGGAGGGTCTTGCCGGTGCCCGGCTGGCCGTAGAGCAGGACGCCCTTGGGGATCTTCGCGCCGACGGCCTGGAACTTGGCCGGGTCGGCGAGGAACTCCTTGATCTCCTGGAGCTCCTCGACCGCCTCGTCGACGCCCGCCACGTCGGAGAAGGTGACCTGCGGCGTCTCCTTGGAGACGAGCTTGGCCTTCGACTTGCCGAACTGCATGACCCGCGAGCCGCCGCCCTGCATGCGGGACATGAGGAACCAGAAGAGCCCGAGGATGATGATGAACGGCAGCACGAAGCCGAGCAGGGACTCCCACCAGGTCGTCTGCGGGTTGATCGAGTTGTAGCCGCCGGACGGCTTGGCCGCCACGATCGCGTCGACGACCTGCTCGCCCTGCGGGGCCACGTAGTAGAACTGCACGTTGCGGCCGTAGTCCTTCTCGCCCGCGACGTAGTTCGCCGTGAGGGTGAGGTCGACCCGCTGCTGGCCGTCGATGATCTGCGCCTGCTCCACGGTGTCACCGGCGAGGAGCTCCAGGCCGGCCGAGGTGTCGATCCGCTGGACCGTCTGGGTCGCGAACGACGAGGCCGCGATGGCCAGGATGAGGACGGCGATCGCGATCCAGATCGCTGGTCCCTTGGTGAGGCGCTTGAGATTCATCGGTGGCGGGGCGCGTGCCCCGGTCCCTCCTGGTCGCACGGCTGGTCTGGCCTGCAGGCTACCTGCTGATCCTGGGGTCGGCCGGTCGTGTTCGCCCAGGGCGCGACGCCACGCCGACCGCGCCGGACGGCGGTCGGGAGCAGACGGTGCCGGGCGCGCTCAGTCGCGGTAGACGTGCGGGGCGAGCGTGCCGACGAACGGGAGGTTGCGGTACTTCTCGGCGTAGTCCAGGCCGTAGCCGACGACGAACTCCGTCGGGATGTCGAAGCCGACGTAGCGGACGTCGACCTCGACCTTGGCGGCCTCGGGCTTGCGGAGCATCGCGGCGACCTCGACGGTTGCCGGTCCACGGCTGCGCAGGTTCTGCAGCAGCCAGGACAGGGTCAGCCCCGAGTCGACGATGTCCTCGACGATGAGCACGTGCCGGCCGGTGAGGTCGGAGTCGAGGTCCTTGAGGATCCGCACCACGCCGGAGGACGACGTCCCGGCGCCGTAGGACGAGACGGCCATCCAGTCCATCTCCACCGAGGAGCGCAGCCGGCGGGCCAGGTCGGCCATCACCATGACGGCGCCCTTGAGGACACCGACGAGCAGGACCTCACGCCCGGCGTAGTCGGCGTCGATCTGTGCCGCGAGCTCGTCGAGCCGACCCTGGAGCTGGGCCTCGGTGAGGAGCACGCGCTCCAGGTCGTCGCCCATGTCCGCTGCGTCCACCGTCGTACTCCCTAGGTCGGAATCCCGGGGGTCAGCCTGCCACACCGCCGGCTCACCGTGACCCCCGGGGCGTGCACCGGACCCTGCCCCGACCAGGCACTGACGAGGGCGTCGACGGCCTGGACGTGGGTGGCGGCCAGCGAGCCGGGCGGGCAGCCCCACGCGATCAACGCCGCCCGCAGGGCCCGGCGCCGCACCGCCGTCGGGGCGACGGCGAGCACCGCAGCGTCGAGGCCCGCACCGGTCGGGCCGGCGAGGCCCGCGCCGGTCGGGCCGGCGAGGCCGGCCGAACCGCCGGTCGGGGCCGAACCGCCGGTCGACCCGGCGCGCCGGAGCAGCTCGTCGGCGAGCGCGTCGAGCGCCTCGCCGTCCTCGCGCAGCTGCCCGGCCGTCCGGGCGAGCGCCTCGGGCACCCCCGGGCCGAGCACCTCGGCGAGCACCGGCAGCACCCGGTGGCGCACGTCGGCGCGCCGGTTGCCGCCGGGTGCGTTGGTGGGGTCCGTCCACGCCACCAGGCCCGCCGCCGCGCACGCCTCGTGCACGATCGCGCGCGAGATCCCGAGCAGGGGCCGTCGCAGCCGTCCGCGCACGGCCGCCATCCCGGCCAGCGAGCGCGCACCGGAGCCGCGCGCCAGGCCGAGCAGCACCGTCTCCGCCTGGTCGTCCAGGGTGTGGCCGAGCAGCACCGCCACCGCGCCGTGCCGGTCGGCGGCCTCGGCCAGCGCCGTGTGACGGGCGGCCCGCGCCGCGGCCTCGGGCCCGCCGCCTGCCCTGACCTCGACCGGGATCACCTCCACCGGGCCCAGGCCCAGGTCCCGGCACTGCTCGGCGGCCCGCGCCGCGACCCGGTCGCTGCCCGCCTGGAGCCCGTGGTCGACGACGACGGCTCCCGCCCTGACCCCGCGCCGGGGTGCGACGAAGGCGAGGGCGGCAGCGAGCGCCAGCGAGTCCGGCCCGCCGGAGCAGGCCACCAGGACGAGCGGCGGCCCGACCGCGGGTGCGGCGTCCGCGGGAAGGTTCGCGAGCAGGGTGTCCAGGTCGGCGCGGACCGCGGCGCGCACCCGGGCGAGCGCCGGGTGCGGGCCTGTCACGGGGTGGCCATCCGGCGCACCCACAGCCCGGGCTCCTCGATCTCCTCCGGGCCGGGCAGGGCGTCCGGGCCGGACCACACGCGGTCGAGGGCGTCGTGGCGGGTGCGCCGCACCGCGCGCACGAAGTCCGCGCCCCGGCGGTACTGGTCGATCTTGGCGTCGAGGCCGAGCAGCCGCCGCAGCAGGCTCCCCTGGCCCGCGGCCCGCCGCGCGGTCATCCGGGCCCGCAGCCGCCGACGGCTCGGGACCAGACCCGGCGGGACGTCGTCCATCGTCACGTCGGCGTGCCCCTCGAGCAGCGACATCGCCGCCACCAGCCGGCCGGCCCGCTCACGCTGCTCGGGGCGCAGCAGGGCGCCGAGCGGACCCAGCCCGTCGTCCACCGAGGGGCGACGGCGTGGCAGGGACCGGACGGCCTGCAGGAGCGCGGCGAGCTCTCCGGCCTCCTCGAGCTCGCCCTGCAGCGCGGCGACCTCGGCGCGGACGTGCCCGGCGAGCCACGGCGCCGCCGCGAACTGCAGGGCGTGGGTCTGCTCGTGCACGCAGATCCACAGCCGCAGGTCGGCCGGGTCGGCCCCCATGGCGGCACCGGCCTCGCGGACGTTGGGCGCCACGAGCGCGAGCCGCCCGCCGGCGTCGTCCGAGCCGTACGGGTCGAACTGACCCAGGACGCGGCGCGAGAGCAGCGCGAGCAGCCCGGCGAGCTCGACGGTCACCGGCCAGGCCGGTCCGGAAGGCGCACTCGTGGCCGGGGACGCCGGGCCGAGCAGGGCGGCGAACGAGCCGGCGGCCACCCGCGCCCAGCCCGCCCGGTCCACCACGAGCACCCTCGCGGGCGCCACCTCGGCCGGCAGGGCGTCGCCGAAGCGACCGGCCCGGCGGGCGATCGGCAGGGCACGCTCCGCCGCGTCGCGCAGGCCCGCGACCTCGCGCTCGAGCTCCGTGCGGTCGGCCACCGGCCCGGGGGCCGCCCACCGGCCGGCCCAGCGGGCCACCCGGTCGACGTCCACTGCGGGGGTCACGCGCTGCACCCGCACCCGGCCAGCCGGCCGACGAACTCGTCGATGGCGGCGCGTGGTCCCGCCTGCCCGCCCGACGGTGTCGCGTCGGCGACCACGGCGAAGGCGAGCAGCCGGCCGTCGATGGTCTGGACCGTGCCGGCCAGAGAGGTCACGCCGGGCAGGGAGCCCGTCTTGGCCCGCACCAGCCCTCGCCCGGCGCCCGAGCGGAAGCGGTCGTCGAGGCTCCCGGTCCACCCGCCGACCGCCAGGTGGGTGGAGAGCGGGACCAGGGACGGCGTGCTCGTCGAGGCGAGCAGGAGGTCGACCAGGGTGGCGGCCGGGATGCGGCTGAGCGCCGAGAGCCCGCTGCAGTCGTGCAGGCTCACGCCCTCGACGTCGACCAGCTGACCGACGGCGAGCAGCACCGCCGTCGTCGCGCCGGCGAAGCTCCCCGGCAGCCCGCTCTCGACCGCGACCAGCCGCCCGAGCACCTCGGCGACGGTGTTCTCCGAGACCTGGGACATGTAGGCCACCACGTCGCCGACCGGGGCGGACTCGACCCGCGCCACCTCGGGGCCGGTCGTCGGTGCCGTGGCGCGGGTCGGCAGCCCGTCGACGGTGATCCCCTCGGCGGCCAGCGCCGTGACGAGCTGGACCCCGGCCTGCAGGGCGGGGTCCGGGTACCGCGGCGGGTACTCCTCGTCCGGTCGGGTCTTGGCGACGTCGACGGCCACCGGGCTGACGGCGGCCACGTAGCCCGCTGCGACGTCGGCCGCCTTCCACTCGGGATGGATCGACGGGCCGCTGAAGAGCGAGTCGTCCACCTCGAGGCGCACGGTCGTCGTGCCGGCCAGCTCCAGGGACCGCGCGGCCTGGGCGGCGAGGTCGGCGAGGCCGGCGTGGCCGACGGTGGCCTCCGGGTCACCCGCCCCCGCGGCGAGCAGCACGTCGCCGCCCCCGACCAGGACGAGCCGCCCGGGCTCCGCCTGGACCAGCGTGGTGGGCAGCGTCGTCTCGGCGCCGAGCACGCTCAGCGTCGCGGCGGCGGTGAAGAGCTTCGCGGTCGAGGCGGGGGTGCGGGCGGTCGTCGCCGACACCTCGGCGAGCGTGGCCCCGGAGAGCACGTCGGTCACCTCGACCCCGGTGGAGGTCCCCATCCGCGCGTCGGCCGCGAGAGCCGAGGCCCAGTCCTGCACCTGTGCGGCGTCGGGGACGGGGGCGTCGTCGGCCAGGTCCGGGGCGACGTCGATCACCGCCGGGGGGTCGACGGCGCCCGGCGCGGTCGGGAAGGGGGCCGCGGGGTCGGGGACCGGCTCCAGGGTCAGCATCCCGGGCACGAGGTCGTAGGCATCGGCGGTGCCGTAGCCGGCCGCGCCGAGCAGCAGAACGGCACTCACGACGACTGCTGTCGTCCCTCGCCTGTCCACCTGCACCTCCGCGCTCTATCGTCTGGGGGGACACCCGACGCCACCCCAGGGCACCACAAGGCCCGCCGGTGCGTCACACTAGGACACGGCAACGCGCAGCGGCGCGCAGAGCGGCGAGGGAGAACCGTGGAGTTCGACGTCACGATCGAGATCCCCAAGGGACAGCGCAACAAGTACGAGATCGACCACGTGACCGGGCGGATCCGCCTGGACCGCATGCTCTTCACCTCGACGCGCTACCCCGACGACTACGGCTACATCGACGGGACGCTCGGGGAGGACGGCGACCCGCTCGACGCCCTCGTGCTTCTCGAGGAGCCCACCTTCCCCGGCTGCCTCATCCGCTGCCGGGCGCTGGGGATGTTCCGGATGCGCGACGAGGCGGGCGGCGACGACAAGGTCCTGTGCGTCCCGGCGACCGACCAGCGTGCCTCGTGGCGCCAGGACATCGACGACGTCTCGGAGTTCCACCGCCTCGAGATCCAGCACTTCTTCGAGGTCTACAAGGACCTCGAGCCGGGCAAGTCCGTCGAGGGCGCCCACTGGGTCGACCGGGCCGCGGCGCAGGCCGAGATCCAGAGGTCCTTCCAGCGTGCGGTCGACAGCGGGTACCACCACGCCTGAGCGGGCGGTCCGGCCCGGCGGCGGTCACGTCACGTCGATGCCACGGGCCGGACACCGGCTGTTCATCATCTGGTCCTAGGGTCGGCGCATCGGTGCCGTCGGACGACGGCGCCGATCGGCCGGCGGCGACGCCCCGGCCGACTTTGAGGCAAGGGGTGGGCGATGCCCGACTACCTGCTCGTCGACGGCCCGTTGGCGGGCCAGCTCCTGTCCTGCGCCGACGCGCCCGCGACCGGCGAGCTGCTGGCGATCGAGGTCACCGACGTCGGCCAGGAGGACGCGCCGCTGCACGACTACGTCGTGGAGGCGGCTGCCCGCTGGCGCCGTCCCGGCCGGCTGCGCCACGCCGTGGAGAACGTGGCCTGAGCGTCAGGGACGACCCGCGTAGGGCATGGTGCCCGACCAGCGGATCGAGGTGACCCGCACCGGCACGCCCGGTCGGGCCGCCTCGACCATCTGGCCCCCGCCGATGTACATCGTCACGTGCGTGATGCTCGAGGGGTCCGCGGTGTTGCTCCCCCAGAAGATGAGGTCACCCGGCCGCATCGAGTCGTAGCTCACCTTGCGGACCGTGCGGTACTGGTCGCGTGAGGTGCGGCTGATGCTCACGCCGGCCGCCTTCCACGCCTGGCTCGTCAGGCCCGAGCAGTCGAAGGACTCGGGTCCGGTCGCGCCCCAGACGTAGGCCTTGCCGACCTGCGCGACGGCCCAGTTCACGGCGGCTTGGCCCTGGGCGGCCGAGCCGCGCTGGGAGCCGGTCCCGAGGCCGTACGCGTCCGGCGCCGGCGTGGTCGCCGTCGGGGTGGGCGTCGGGGTCGGCGTGGCGGTGGGCGTCGGGGTCGTGGACGGGGCGGCCGGGGTGCTCGGCGCCGGCGTCGCCGGAGCGGCCGTCGTCGGCGTCGACGTCGTCGGCGTGGAGGTCGTCGGCGCGGGCGCGGCCGGGACGGACGTCGAGGTCGGCGTGGCGCCCGCTGAGGCGTTCGCGTGCGCCGCCCGCGCCGCGGCGTCGGCCCGGGCCGCGCGCTCCGCGTCGAGCGCGTCCTGGCGCGCCCGCTCGATCTCGATCGACGTGTTGCGGCGAGCGGCGAGCTCGGCGATGAGCGCGGTCCGGCGCGCGGACACGTCGGTGACCTTCGCCTCGGCGGCGGCCTGGGCCGCCTTGGCGGACTCCAGCGCGGCCTCGGCCCGCCCGGCGGCGTCCTGCGCCTCGGCGGCGGCGGCCTCGGCTCTGACCTCGAGGGTCGAGGCGACGATCTGCGCGGCCTCGAAGCGCTGGACGGCCTGCTCGGCGCGCTGGCCCAGCTTGTCGATCGCGGTGGATCGGGCGAGGTAGTCCGTCAGGTCGTCGGCCGACATGAGGGCGGACACGCCGTCCATCGACGCGCCCGAGCGGTAGGCCTCGAGCGCGATCGCCCCGAGGTCGGACCGGGCCGCCTCCTGCTGGGCCTGCGCCCGGTCGAGCTGCGCGGCGGCGTCCCGGCTGGTGGCCTGCGCCTCGTCGCGGTCGACGGTGGCCTGGACGTACGCCTCGCCGGCGGCGCCGACGGCGGTCCACGCCGCGTCGAGGTCGGCCTGCTGGACGGCGAGCTCGAGCTCGATCTGGGCGACCGCGGTCGCCGCGCTCGCGACGGCGGCCTGAGCCTGGGCGACGTCGTCGGCACTGGGCGCGGGGTCGGCGATCGAGACTGCGGCCGGGGCCACGCTGGCGAGCAGGACGAGGGCGAGCGCAGCGGCCGCCCTGGGCATCGCTCGCATCGTGTCCACTCCTCTGTCCGCCGGCTCGTGGCCCGCGCTCGCGCGCCGGGCCAGGTGCCCGCACGTTCCCGCCCGACCGTAGTGGTTCCCAGGACCTCTTGTGAACACCTGTCACACAGGCAACAGTTTTCACACGCGCACCAAGGAATCCTCGATCGTTCATCGGCACGTCGGCGCGCCGTCTTGACTCACCCGAACAGACGAGTACGGGCGGCGCGCCCGCCCTTCGTCCCGAACCGGACCTTCCGGTCGCGAAGTCCCGACCTGTGAGACGGGGCTGCACCGCTGGACGAGACGTCGCGTACTGTCCACGACATGTCCCGCCGAATGTGCCGCTGAAGCGCACGTTCGGCGTGCCCTGACCCGGTAGGTCCACGCGCTGCGGCGCACCACCGGCGGGGCCCGATCCCGACGTGCATCCCTGTCCCGACCCCCACTCGCGGGGCGGCCAGGCGCAGCACGCTGCCCGTGGTCTCCCGCACCCTCACCCAGGAGCCACGATGAGCAACGAGAGCTGGTCCTTCGAGACCCGTCAGATCCACGCCGGTCAGCAGCCCGACCCGACCACCGGTGCCCGCGCGCTGCCGATCTACCAGACGACCTCCTTCGTCTTCCCGGACGCCGACACCGCCGCCGCGCGTTTCGCGCTCGGCGACCTCGGCCCGATCTACACCCGGATCGGCAACCCGACGCAGGGCGCCGTCGAGGAGCGCATCGCCTCCCTCGAGGGCGGCGTCGGCGCCCTGCTGCTGGCCAGCGGCCAGGCAGCCGAGACGCTGGCGATCCTCAACATCGCCGAGGCCGGTGACCACGTGGTGGCCAGCCCCTCGCTCTACGGCGGCACCTACAACCTGCTGCACTACACGCTGCCCAAGCTCGGGATCGAGACGACCTTCGTCACCGACCCGCACGACCCGCAGGCCTGGCGCGACGCCGTGCAGCCGAACACCAAGCTCTTCTTCGGCGAGACGATCCCGAACCCGAAGGCCGACATCCTCGACATCGAGGCCGTCGCCGCCGTCGCCCACGAGGTCGGCGTGCCCCTGGTGGTCGACAACACCGTCGCTACCCCGTACCTCGTGCGGCCGTTCGAGCACGGCGCGGACGTCGTCATCCACTCGGCGACCAAGTACCTGGGCGGCCACGGCTCGGCGATCGGCGGCGTGATCGTCGACGCCGGCACGTTCGACTACGCCCAGCACCCCGAGCGGTTCCCGAACTACAACACCCCCGACCCCTCGTACCACGGCCTGGTCTACGCCCGTGACCTGGGGGTGGGCAGCGCGTTCGGCGCCAACCTCTCCTTCATCCTCAAGGCGCGGGTCCAGCTGCTGCGCGACCTCGGCGCGGCGATCTCGCCGTTCAACGCCTTCCTCATCGCCCAGGGCCTGGAGACCCTCTCGCTGCGGATCGAGCGGCACGTGGCCAACGCGACCGCCGTCGCCCAGTTCCTCGAGGCGCGCGAGGACGTGACGGCCGTGCACTACGCAGGGCTGCCCTCGAGCCCGTGGCACGCCAACGCCGCGAAGTACGCACCGCGCGGTGCGGGCGCGATCGTCGCGTTCGAGATCGCCGGTGGCGTCGAGGCGGGCAAGGCCTTCGTCGACGCCCTCGAGCTGCACTCGCACGTCGCGAACATCGGTGACGTCCGGTCGCTGGTGATCCACCCGGCGACGACGACGCACAGCCAGCTGACCCCCGAGGAGCAGCTCGAGTCCGGCATCACGCCCGGCCTGGTGCGCCTCAGCGTCGGCATCGAGCACATCGACGACATCCTCGCCGACCTCGACGCGGGATTCCGCGCCGCCAAGAGCGCCTGATGCCCGGCCCCTCCCGCCGGGCGGCCGCACGACCCGGGCTCCGCGTCGTGCCCGGTTCGCCGCGCGCCGCCTGGCGGGAGGGCGACTCCGTGGGCCGTCGCCAGTTCCTCGACGTCGGCGGCCTCGACCTGGAGACCGGCGGGCGGCTCGCCGGGGTCCGGATCGCCTACGAGACCTGGGGCACGCTGTCCCCCACCCGCGACAACGCCGTCCTGGTCCTGCACGCGCTCACCGGGGACTCCCACGTCAGCGGCCCCGCCGGTCCGGGACACCCGACCGGCGGCTGGTGGGACACCCTCATCGGCCCGGGACGGCCGATCGACACCGACCGCTGGTTCGTCGTGGCGCCCAACGTCCTCGGCGGCTGCCAGGGCTCGACCGGCCCTGCCTCCCCCGGGCCGGACGGCCGCCCGTGGGGCAGCCGCTTCCCGTTCGTGACGATCCGCGACCAGGTCACCGCCGAGACGACGCTCGCCGACCGGCTCGGCATCGACGCCTGGGCACTGGTGATCGGCGGGTCGATGGGCGGGATGCGCGCCCTGGAGTGGGCCGTGATGGCCCCGGACCGGGTGCGCGCCGTCGTGCCGGTCGCCACCACGGCGCAGTCCTCCGGGGACCAGATCGCGTGGGCGCACACGCAGCTCGCCGCCGTGCGCGCCGACCCGGCCTGGCACGGCGGCGACTACCACGACGTCGGCGACGGCCGTGGACCGGTCGCCGGCCTGGGGGTCGCCCGGCAGATCGCCCACACCACCTACCGGAGCGCGCTGGAGCTCGACGTACGGTTCGGGCGTCGCGCGCAGGCGGACGAGCAGCCGCTCGGCGGCGGCGGCCGGTTCGCGGTCCAGTCCTACCTCGACCACCACGCGGACAAGCTCATCCACCGCTTCGACCCCGGCTCCTACGTCGTGCTCACCGAGTCGATCCTGTCCCACGACGTCGGCCGGGGCCGCGGGGGGATCGAGGCAGCGCTGAGCACCGTCACCGCGCAGACGCTCGTCCTGGCCGTCGACACCGACCGCCTGTACCTGCCGAGCGAGTCGGCGCAGATCGCCGCCGCGATCCCCCGCTCGCGGCTCGCGACCGTCCGCTCGGACTACGGCCACGACGGCTTCCTCATCGAGGTCGACCAGGTCGGCGCGCTCGTGCGGAGCGCGCTCGACTCCTAGCATGGCGCGATGGGCGGACGGCAGAGCGACGCGGATCTCGACCGGCTCCAGGCCACGCTCCGACGCCAGTGGTCGCTGCTGCGCGGCTGGATCGGCGAGCTCGACGAGGCGGTGCGCCGCGAGCCGAGCGTGCTCGGCTCGTGGACGGTCGCGGACCTCGTCGCCCACCTCGGCCGTGCGATGGACGCCCTGACCCCCGCGCGCCCGGCGCCCGACCTGGTGCCGCTGACCCTCGGCGAGTACCTCGGCACCTACCCGGAGCGCGCGGCGGAGATCGCCGCGACGAGCAAGGCGATCGCCGAGGAGATCCGGTTCGACCCGCTCGGCGCCGTCGACATGATGGCCGAGGCCGCCTTCGCGCACCTCGCCGAGCTGCGCGCGCCCGGCGGCGACGTCGTCGTGCAGGCGCGGCGTGGCCCGATCCTGCTCTCCGAGCTCCTGCTCTCCCGGCTGGTCGAGCTCGTGGTGCACGGCGACGACCTCGCCCGGTCGCTGCCGCGGACCCTGCGCAGCCCGCTGGACCCCGAGGCCGTCGAGCTCGTCTCGGCGACCCTGCTGGAGGTGCTCACCGACCGCGGCGGGTGGGACCTGGAGGTCGTCGACCCGCTCGCCTGGATCCGCCTCGCCTGCGGACGGGTGCCGTTCTCCGTCGACGCGGTCAGCGCCGCCCTGCAGCCCCGGTGGACCTCGGACTCCCTGCCCGACCTGGGCTCGCGGCTCCCCCTGCTCTGAGCCGACCCGTCCGGTCCGTCGGCGGGACCGCCTAGATTGGGACCATGCTCGCCGCATACGCCGACACCCTGCACCCCACCGACCCGCTCGCCGGCCTGACCGTCGGCGAGGCACCTGAGGCGACGCCCCCCGCCGGCCGACCCGACTGGTCGGTCGTCGACGTCCGGGCCGCCTCGCTCAACCATCACGACCTCTGGTCGCTGCGCGGGGTCGGGCTGCCGGCCGACCGCCTGCCGATGATCCTCGGCACCGACGCGGCCGGCGTGGACCAGGACGGTCGCGAGGTGGTCGTGCACGCGGTCGTCGGCGCGACCGGTCACGGCGTCGGGCCCGAGGAGACCTCGTCGATCCTCTCCGAGCGGTACCAGGGGACCCTCGCCGAGCGCGTCGCGGTGCCGACCTGGAACCTCGTGCCCAAGCCCGCCGAGCTCTCCTTCGCGGAGGCCTCGTGCCTGCCGACGGCGTGGCTCACCGCCTACCGGATGCTCTTCACCACGGCCGCGCTGCGCCCCGGCGACCGCGTCCTGGTCCAGGGAGCCGGCGGCGGCGTCGCCTCGGCCGCGATCGCCCTGGGGGCCGCGGCCGGCCTGGAGGTCGTGGCCACCAGCCGCACCGCGGCCAAGCGGGAGCACGCCCTGGCGGCCGGCGCGGTCGGCGCGCTCGAGCCGGGCAGCCGCCTGCCGTTCCGGGTGGATGCCGTCATCGAGACCGTCGGCGCCGCGACCTGGTCCCACTCGGTGAAGTCGCTGCGCCGCGGCGGCGTGATCGTCACGGCCGGCGCCACCTCCGGCGACCAGCCGGGTGCCGAGCTCACCCGGGTCTTCTTCACCGAGCTGCGGGTGCTCGGCGCGACCATGGGCAGCAAGGACGACCTCGTCGCCCTGCTGCGCTTCCTCGCGCGCAGCGGGCTGCGGCCGACCATCGACTCGACGTTCGCGCTGGCCGACGCCGGCGCGGCGATGGCCCGCCTGGCCTCCGGCGAGCAGATCGGGAAGGTCGTCGTGCAGCCGTGAGCCTGCTGCTCCCCCCGGCGCCGCCCCCGTGGCGGGCACCCGATCCCGGACAGGGCTGGGTGGCGGACGTGCTGGGCGAGGGCTTCGAGGCCAGGACCCTCCCGCTGGCGCAGGACGACGAGGGCGAGGTGGTCGCCACTCTCGTGCGCTACCGGCCCCCGACGCCGGAGCCCGTCCGGCCGGCGCGGGCCGTGCTCTACCTGCACGGCTGGAACGACTACTTCTTCCAGCGCGGGCTGGCCGAGTACTGGCACCGCCAGGGGGCCGCCTTCTACGCCCTCGACCTGCGCAAGTACGGCCGGAGCCTGCGGGAGCACCAGACGCCGAACTACGTCGACGACCTGGGCAGCTACGACGAGGAGCTCGACGCGTCCGTCCGGGTCGTCCGCGAGGAGCTCGGCAGCGCCGCCCGCCTCATGCTCATGGGCCACTCGACGGGCGGCCTCGTCGCGGTCCTGTGGGCCGCCCGGCGCCGGGGTCACGTCGCGGCGCTCGTCCTCAACAGCCCGTGGCTCGAGCTCGCCGGCGCGAGCTTCGCGCGGACGCTCACGACGCCGGTCGTGGCGGGACTCGCCCGGACGCAGCCGAAGAACCCGCTGCCGAACATCGACCCGGGGCACTACGCCCGCACCGTGCACGTGCGGCTCGGGGGGGCGTGGGACTACGACGAGCGCTGGCGGCCGAGCCCGTTCTTCCCGGTCCGCGCCGGCTGGTTGCAGGCGATCCTCGCCGGCCACGCCCACGTGGCCCGCGGGCTCGACCTCGACATCCCCGTCCTCATGGCCGCCTCGCAGCGCACGGTCATGCAGGCGCGCTGGCGCGAGGACATGACCACGGCGGACACCGTGCTCGACGTGGACCTCATCGCCCGGCGCGCGGTGCTGCTCGGCTCGGTGGTGACCGTCGTCCGGATCGACGGCGGCCTGCACGACCTGACCCTGTCGGCCGAGCCGGCCCGGGGACGCTTCTACGCCGAGGTCAGCCGCTGGTGCGCTGCGTACGGCTGGGGCTGACGGGGCCGACGGCGTCGGCCAGCGTCGCGCCGTCCGCCGCGCCGACCCGCCACACCCGCCAGCCGTCGACCGGCGCATGCGCCCCCGACGCGATCTCCGCGGCGGCCGACGGGTCGGTCACCCGGGTGCCGTCGGGCAGCTCGATGCTCCCGTCCTGGCCGAGCAGCACCTCGTGCCGC
This sequence comes from uncultured Actinomycetota bacterium, assembly GCA_963724505.1. Taxonomy (GTDB): domain Bacteria; phylum Actinomycetota; class Actinomycetes; order Actinomycetales; family Cellulomonadaceae; genus Actinotalea. The sequence continues at coordinate 202,351 of CAVRUY010000007.1, read as the reverse complement.
TCGTCCCGCCGCCGGCGCCACCACACCAGGTCGACGGTCCCGCCGTGGGACCGTGCCAGGGCGACCAGCCGTGCGTCGGGGCCGAAGGCGGAGGCGCGCGGCGCGGCGTCGGTGCGGGCGTGCCGGGAGGGACCGCCGTCGTCCACCGGGGAGCCCGGCGGCGGACCCGAGGCGAGCGGCGGAGCGGCGGGGCGCAGCCCGCTCGGCACCCGGAGCGGCATGGCGTGGACGTCGATCACCGGGATCCCCCGGGGCGTCGTCGGCGCATCCTGCGTGCCACGACCCGGCGGCTCCGCGCTGCCGCCGGCGGCGGCCCCCGACGTCTCACCCACCGAGCGCACCGGTGAGATGTCGACCACCGGGCCGTCCGTCGCCCCCTCGACCGTCCCGACCCGCAGGACGTCCACGCCGTGGCCGGCGGCGGTGAGCGCCTCGACGACCTCGGCCATGCCCGGCCCGACCTCGGAGCAGACCAGCAGCAGGCGCACCGCACCGGCCGGCCGGCCGAGCGTGGCGAACGGCACCGTCTCGCGGAAGCGCGCCAGGTCCTCGAGGAGTCGCTCGGCGCCCGCGGGGTGCAGCGCGGCCACGTCGCGCAGGCTCAGCCGGGCGACCCGACCGGCGTGACGCAGGGCACGGACCACGGCCGCCTCGTCGAGCAGCGCGGTGACCTCGACGACCACGGGGTGCCCGGACGCGTCCAGCGCGAGCAGGTAGGGCTCGTCCCGCTCGCCCGCGCGGACCCGGACGGGCAGCAGCTGCTCGCCGAGCAGCGCCTCGAGGTGCCCCGCGAGGGCGGCACGGGTCGCGGCGAAGGCTGCGGCGGAGGGCCGTCCCGGCTGGACCAGGACGGCCCTGCCGTGATCGACCTGGAACATCGGCATGACGGGCACATCCAGGATCTCGGGGTCCTGCGAGCCTACGGCGGACCGGGGGTGCCTGTAATGCACCGTTTGGGTCATTTCTCCGGGCGAGCCCGCGGGCTCAGGTCCGGCGGCTCCCGGCCGGCAGGTGTGCCGCGAGGAGCTGGGCCAGGTGCGTGCCGGTCTCGGCCGCGAGCTGATCGGCCTGGGTGCGGCAGGAGAAACCGTCCGCGAGCAGGACGGTGCCCGGCTCGGCCGCCCGCAGGGCAGGCAGCAGCCCGTTCTCGGCGACCGCGACGGAGACGTCGTAGTGCCCCTTCTCCATCCCGAAGTTGCCGGCGAGGCCGCAGCACCCGGCGATCGTCTCCACCTGCGCCCCGGTCCGTGCGAGCAGCGTGAGGTCGGCCTGGTAGCCCATCACCGCATGCTGGTGGCAGTGCGGCTGGGCCAGCACGCGCACCCCGGTCAGGTCCGGCGGGGTCCACTCGAGCGGGCTCTGCGGGCCGTCGCCGGTGAGCAGCTCGGCCAGGGTGTGCGTCGCCTGGGCGACGACGGCCGAGCGCGGGTCGTCCGGGAGCAGGTCCAGCAGGTCCGAGCGGAGCACCGCCGTGCAGGAGGGCTCGACGCCCACGATCGGGATGCCGTTGGTCGCGAACGGGGCGAGCACGCCGAGCAGGTCGGCCAGCCGCGAGCGCGCGCCGTCGAGCTGGCCCGTGCTGATCCAGGTGAGCCCGCAGCAGGCGTCCTGCTCCGGCACGATCACCTCGTAGCCGGCGCTCTGGAGCACCGCGATCATCGCGGCGGGCACCTCGGGGTCGAAGGCGTCGCTGAAGGAGTCGGTCCACAGCACGACGCGGCGCGTCACGTCCTCGTTGCCCACGGCCCCGGCACCGTGCGGCTGGCCCACTCCGTCCGGCACGTGGTGCGCGCTCGTCCCGGTCGCCCAGGAACGGCGGAAGGTGGTCGGGGCGAACCGCGGGATCGTGCGGCGCGGGTCCATCCCGCCGAGGCGCAGGACGAGCCGGCCGAGCGGACGCCACCCGAGCACCGCGTTGGCGACCGGCGCGAGGCGCAACCGCGCGACCAGCCGGGTCCAGCGCGGCAACCAGCCGAGGGCGTAGTGGTTCATCGGCCGGAGCCGGCCGGCGTAGGCGCGGTGCAGCACCTCGGCCTTGTACTGGGCCATGTCGACCCCCGCCGGGCAGTCGCTGGAGCACGCCTTGCAGCTCAGGCACAGGTCGAGCGCGTCGTGCACCTCGGGTGAGCGCCAACCGCCGGTCACGAGCGTGCCGTTCGCCATCTCCTGGAGCACCCGGGCCCGGCCGCGGGTGGAGTCCTTCTCGTCGCGGGTGGCCAGGAAGCTCGGGCACATGAAGCCACCGGACTCCGAGGAGTCGGCACGGCACTTGCCCACGCCGACGCAGCGGTGGACCGCGGTGGTGAGGTCGCCGTGGTCGTGCTCGAAGGCGAAGCCGGACCGGCCCAGCGGCAGGGCGTGCGGCCGTCGCAGGTCGGCGTCCACCGGACGCGGCCGGACGACGACGCCGGGGTTGAGCACGTCGTCGGGGTCGAACAGGTCCTTCACCGCGGCGAACAGGTCACGGGCCCGCGGGCTGTACATGAGGGAGAGCAGCTCGCCCCGGGCGCGACCGTCGCCGTGCTCCCCGGAGAGCGACCCCCCGTGCTCGACGACGAGCCGCGCGGACGACTCGAGGAACGCCCGGAAGCCGGGCACGTCGGACTGCTTCTCGAGCGGGAGGTCGAGCCGCACATGCACGCAGCCGTCGCCGAAGTGCCCGTAGGGCAACCCGTCGACGCCGTGCTCGGCCATCAGCGCCTCGAAGGCCCGCAGGTACCCGCCGAGCCGCTCGGGCGGCACCGCGGCGTCCTCCCAGCCCGGCCACGCCTGCGCACCGGACGGAGTGCGGCCGGCCAGCCCCGCGCCGTCGGCCCGGATCTGCCACATCGCGCTCGCCTCGGGCCCCGGCGGGATCACCCGCACCGCGTCGGTGCCCGCGTCGGCGGCCAGCCGCTGGGCGCGGCCGAGCGCCTCACCACGGTCGGCGCCGCCCATCTCGACCATCAGCCAGCCGCCGCCGGGCGGCAGCAGGGGCACCGCCCGGCGCCGCGGTGCTGCCGGACGACGTCGACCAGCCGGGCGTCGAGCCCCTCCACGGCCAGCGGCTCGTGCGCGAGGAGGGCGGGGACGGCGTCGGCCGCGGCGGCCATGTCCGGGTAGCCGAGGACGACGAGCACGGCGGCGTCGGCGATCGGGACGAGCCGGACGGTCGCGCCGAGGACCGTCACCAGCGAGCCCTCGGTCCCCACGAGCATCGCGGCGAGGTCCGTGCCGTGCTCCGGCAGCAGGTGCTCCAGGGAGTAGCCGCTGACCTGCCGGCCGAACCGGCCGAGCTCGGTGCGGATCACCGCGAGGTGGGCGGTGACGAGCTCGTCCAGGCCGGGCACCACGTCGAGGGCTCCCGGGCCACGACCGGCCGTGAACCGCCGGCCCCTGCCGTCCACGACGTCGAGGGCCACGACGTTGTCCGCGGTGCGCCCGTAGGCCACGGCGTGCGGCCCGCAGGCGTTGTTGCCGATCATCCCGCCGAGGGTGGCGCGGTTCAGGGTCGAGGGGTCCGGGCCGAACCGCAGGCCGAACGGGCGGGCCGCCGCCTGCAGGTCGCTCATCACCACGCCGGGCTCGACGAAGGCGGTGCGGTCCTCGGGGTCGATCGGGCCGATCGCCCGCAGGTGACGTGAGGTGTCCACGACGATGCCGGGGCCGACGGCGTTGCCGGCGACGGAGGTCCCCCCGCCGCGCAGCGTCAGCGGGGTGCCCGTCTGCCGGGCCACCTCGCCGACCGCGAGCAGGTCGTCCGCGTCGAGCGGCACGACGACGACCTGCGGCACGACGCGGTAGTTCGACGCGTCGGTCGAGTACGCCGCCCGCCGCAGGGACGAGGTGTGCACCTCGCCGCGCACGGCCGCGCGCAGGCGCTCGGCGAGGTCGGCCACCGGCAGGGGGCTGCCGGCTGCGGGGGTCACGGTCGCCATCCGCCGATCGTGCCACGCCGACCCGGCGGACGGCCCGGGACGTCCGTCAGCCGGTCCCGCCGAGACCGCCCTGCGGCGCGGCCGTCTCGGCCCCTCAGACGAGGGCGGCGTCCAGGGTGATCGGCACGGCGGCCAGGGCCTTGCTCACCGGGCAGCCCACCTTGGCCGCCTGAGCCGCCGCGTCGAAGCCCGCCGCGTCCAGGCCGGTGACCTCGGCCCGCACGGTCAGCGTGATGCCGGAGATGTGCAGGCCGCCGGCCGGGTCGGCGCCCAGCACGACGTCGGCCCGCACGTCGAGGCTCTCGGGCACGCCGCCGGCCCCGGCGATCTCGGCGGACAGCTGCATCGAGAAGCACGCCGAGTGCGCCGCGGCGATGAGCTCCTCGGGGCTGGTGACACCGTCGGCGCCCTCGGCGGTGCGTCGCGGGAAGTCGACGTCGAAGGTGCCGCGGCCGGAGCTGGTGAGCTCGACCTGGCCCGACCCCTCGTCCAGGGTGCCGTTCCAGGCGGTGCGGGCGGTGCGTGTAGCCATGAGATCTCCAGGTCGAGGGTCGGGTCGGCGGGCGAGCCCACCGTAGGCAGCCGGGGCCGGGGCCGCGCGACGGAGGCGCGGTCCCGGCCGACGGCGGGGGTCGAGCGCGTCAGCGGGTGTCGCCACCACCGGTGTCGACGCTGGCGCGGCCGGCCTCGAGGCGGGCCACCGGGATGCGGAACGGCGAGCAGGAGACGTAGTCGAGCCCGACCGCGTGGAAGAACCGGATCGACTCCGGGTCTCCGCCGTGCTCCCCGCAGACTCCGAGCTTGAGCTCGGGCCGGGTGGCACGGCCCTCCTCGACCGCGACGGTGAGCAGGCGCCCGACGCCGTCGACGTCGAGGCTCTCGAACGGGGAGACCGTGAAGACGCCCTGGTCGAGGTAGGAGGCGAAGAACGCTGCCTCGACGTCGTCGCGCGAGAAGCCCCACGTCGTCTGGGTGAGGTCGTTCGTGCCGAACGAGAAGAACTCGGCGGCCTCGGCGATCCGGTGGGCGGTCAGGGCGGCCCGCGGCAGCTCGATCATCGTGCCGATCGGGATGCTCAGCTCCACCTCGGCCTCGGCCGCCACCGCTGCCACGATGCCGTCGATCTCGTCGCGGATGAGGTGCAGCTCCATCACCGAGCCGACGAGCGGCACCATGATCTCGACCTTCGGCCGCCCGCCGGCCCGCAACCGCTCGACGGCCGCCTCGGCGATCGCGCGGACCTGGACCCCGAACAGGCCGGGCACCACGAGCCCGAGGCGCACCCCGCGCAGCCCCAGCATCGGGTTGCTCTCGTGCAGGCGGTTGACGGCGTCGAGGAGCCGCCGGTCGGCGTCGTGCTCCTCGCCCCGTTCCTCGGCGCGGGCCACCTTCACCATGAGCTCGGCCCGGTCGGGCAGGAACTCGTGCAGCGGCGGGTCGAGCAGCCGGATCGTCGTCGGCAGGCCGTCCATCGCCTCGAGCAGCGCGACGAAGTCGTCCCGCTGCGGGGGCAGCAGGGCGGCCAGGGCCGCGTCCCGGTCGGCGTGGTTGTCGGCGAGGATGACCCGCTCGATGAGGATCCGGCGCTCCCCGAGGAACATGTGCTCGGTCCGGCACAGCCCGATCCCCTGCGCGCCCAGGCTGCGCGCCCGGGTCGCGTCGACCGCCGTGTCGGCGTTGGCCCGCACCGCGAGCCGCCGCACGCTGTCGGCGTGCCGCAGCAGCCGGTCCACCGCCATGACGAGCTCGGCCGCCTCGCCGTGCAGGCCCTGCACCGCGGCGACCAGCCCCTCCTCGAGGTAGCGGGCGACCGGTGAGGGGACCACCGCGACGGTGCCGGCGTAGACGGCTCCGGTCGAGCCGTCGATCGACAGGACGTCGCCCTCGCGGACCACGGTGTCCCCGGCGCGCACCAGGTGCTCCGCCTCGTCGACCTCGAGTCCCTCCGCGCCGCAGACGGCGGTGCGTCCCATCCCGCGGGCGACGACCGCCGCGTGGCTCGTCTTGCCGCCACGACTGGTCAGAACGCCGATCGCGGCGATCATGCCCTCCAGGTCGTCGGGCGTCGTCTCGCGCCGGACCAGGATGACCGCCTCCCCGCGCGCAGCCCACTGCGTCGCCGTCGCCGAGTCGAAGACGGCGCGGCCCACGGCCGCCCCGGGCGAGGCCGGCGTCGCGGTGGTGAGCAGCACCCGGTCCTCGCCGGGGTCGAACTGCGGGAACATCAGCTGGGCCAGCTGGGCACCGGTCACCCGGGTCAGCGCCTCGTCGAGGCTGATGATCTGCTCGTCGACGAGCTGGACGGCGATCCGGAAGGCCGCGGCCGGCGTCCGCTTGCCGACCCGGGTCTGCAGCATCCACAGCGTGCCGCGCTCGACGGTGAACTCGATGTCGCACAGGTCCCGGTAGTGGGCCTCGAGCGTGCGCATGATCCCGCGCAGCTGGGCGTGGCTGGCCGGGTCGAGCCGCTCCATGTCCGCCAGCGACAGGGTGTTGCGGACCCCGGAGACGACGTCCTCGCCCTGGGCGTTGGACAGGTAGTCGCCGTACACGCCGGTGTGCCCGGTGGCGGGGTCACGCGTGAAGCACACCCCGGTGCCCGAGGTCTCGCCGAGGTTGCCGAAGACCATCGTGCAGATGTTCACGGCGGTGCCCAGGTCGTGCGGGATCCGCTCGCGACGCCGGTAGACCCGTGCCCGGTCGGTGTTCCAGGAGTTGAACACCGCGGAGATCGCCAGGTCGAGCTGCTCGCGCGGGTCCTGCGGGAAGGGCCGGCCCGTGCTCTCCAGCACGATCTGCTGGTACTGCCGGACGAGCCCCTCGAGGTCGGTCGCGTCCAGGTCGAGGTCGCTCTGCGCGCCCTTCGCGCGCTTGAGCGCGTCGAGCGCCGCGGCGAACTGGCCGCCCTCGATCCCCAGCACCGTCCGGCCGAACATCTGCACGAGCCGGCGGTAGGAGTCCCAGGCGAAGCGTGGGTTGGCGGAGACCCGCACGAGCCCGGCCACCGACACGTCGGTGAGCCCGACGTTGAGGACGGTCTCCATCATCCCGGGCATGGAGGCCTCGGCACCGGACCGCACGCTGACCAGCAGCGGGTCCTCGGGGTCGCCGAGCCGCCGCCCGACGGCGGCCTCCAGCTCGGTCAGGGCGGTCGTGACCTCGGCCTCGAGGGTGTCCGGGACCTCCCCGGTGAGCAGGTAGTGCCGACAGGCCTCGGTGGTGATCGTGAACCCGGGCGGGACGGGAAGGCCCAGCCGTGTCATCTCCGCGAGGTTGGCGCCCTTGCCCCCCAGCAATGCCTTCATGGTGCGGTCGCCGTGCGCGAACGGGTACACGAACTGGTCCATGGGCGGCCCTTCGGTCCAGGGCCGACGGCATTTCGGGCGCCAACGACCGATCAGGCAAGAGTAGGAGGTCCCGGCCTGCAAGGGAAAGGCATGGGGTCACCGGACCCCGCCCGACCGCCCGGCGACGGCGCCCGGAAACCGGGGCCGGCCGCCCCGGACGGGCGACGGCCCGGACCGCGCTGTGCGGTCCGGGCCGTCGGGTCCGGCGTCCGAGAGGCACCAGAGGGCGCCTCACCCGGGTTCAGCCGGCTGCGCCGGGTCGAGGGGAGTCAGCGGGTGTCGCCACCCCCGGTGACCACGCTGGCGCGGCCGGCCTCGAGGCGGGCGATCGGGATCCGGAACGGCGAGCAGGAGACGTAGTCCAGACCCACCGCGTGGAAGAAGTGGATCGACTCCGGGTCGCCGCCGTGCTCCCCGCAGACGCCGAGGGTGATGTCCGGGCGGGTGGCCCGGCCCTCCTCGACCGCGATCTTCACCAGGCGCCCGACACCTTGCCGGTCGATCGTCTCGAAGGGCGAGACGCTGAACACGCCCTTCTCGGTGTACTCGGCGAAGAAGGCGCCCTCGACGTCGTCGCGGGAGAAGCCCCACGTCGTCTGGGTGAGGTCGTTCGTGCCGAACGAGAAGAACTCGGCGACGTCGGCCATCCGGTCGGCCGTGAGCGCCGCGCGGGGCAGCTCGATCATGGCGCCGATCGGGATCGTCAGCGCGACGCCCTGCTCGGCCGCGACCTCGGCGAGGACCTTCTCGGCCTCGTCACGCACCAGGTGCAGCTCCATGATGGACGCCGCCAGCGGGATCATGATCTCCGCATGCGGCGTCCCGCCCGCCTTGACCCGCGCCGCTGCGGCCTCGGCCACCGCCCGGATCTGCAGGGCGAAGAGCCCGGGGACCATGAGCCCGAGGCGCACCCCGCGCAGGCCGAGCATCGGGTTGGCCTCGTGCATCCGCTCGACGGCCGTGAGCAGGACCTTGTCGCGGTCGGCCTCGGGGCCCTCCTCGCCGCGCTCCTCGGCGAGCGCCACCTTCACCGACAGGCTCGTCAGGTCCGGCAGGAACTCGTGCAGGGGCGGGTCGATGAGCCGGATGGTCGTCGGCAGCCCGTCCATCTCGGTGAGCAGCCCGATGAAGTCCGCCCGCTGCAACGGGAGGAGGGCGTCGAGCGCGGCCTTCCGGTCGGCGTCGTCCTGGGCCACGATGAGCCGCTCGATGAGCACCCGGCGGTCGCCGAGGAACATGTGCTCGGTGCGGCACAGGCCGATGCCCTGGGCCCCCCAGCCGCGCGCCCGGCGGGCGTCCTCCGGGGTGTCGGCGTTGGCGTGCACGCGCAGCCGACGGACCTCGTCGGCGTGGCTGAGCACGCGGTCGACCGCCGAGACGAGCTCGGCCGTCTCCTCGTCGTCGGCGGCGACCTCGGCGAGCGCGGCCTCCAGGCCGTCCTCGAGGTACCGCACCACCGGGGAGGGGACCACCGGGACGGAGCCGACGAAGATCTCACCCGTCGAGCCGTCGATCGCGATGACGTCACCCTCGGAGACGGCGACCTTGCCGTCCACCCGGATCTCGCGCTTGACGACGTCCACGTCGAGCTTCTCGGCGCCCACCACGCAGGTCGTGCCCATGCCGCGCGCCACGACGGCGGCGTGCGAGGTCTTGCCGCCGCGCGAGGTGAGCACGCCGACCGAGGCGATCATGCCGCCGAGGTCGTCGGGGTTCGTCTCCCGGCGGACCAGGATGACGTCCTTGCCGGCCGCCGCCCACTCCTGGGCCACGTGCGAGTCGAAGACCGCCTCGCCGACGGCCGCACCCGGCGAGGCCGCCATGCCCCTGGCCAGCGGCGTGCGCGCCGCCGACGCGTCGAACTGCGGGAACATCAGCTTGCTCAGCTGCTCCCCGGTGACCCGCTCCAGCGCCTCGTCGAGGGTGATGAGGTGCTCGTCGACGAGCTGGGTGGCGATCCGGAAGGCCGCAGCGGCCGTCCGCTTGCCGACCCGGGTCTGCAGCATCCACAGCTTGCCGCGCTCCACGGTGAACTCGATGTCGCACAGGTCGCGGTAGTGCGTCTCGAGCCGCCGCATGGCCAGCCGGAGCTCGTTGTAGGCGTCGGCGTCGAGCTTCTCGAAGTCGGCGAGCGAGAGGGTGTTGCGGATGCCGGCGACGACGTCCTCGCCCTGGGCGTTCGGCAGGTAGTCGCCGTAGTCGCCGGTGCGACCGGTGGAGGGGTCGCGGGTGAAGCAGACGCCGGTGCCGGAGTCGGCGCCGAGGTTGCCGAAGACCATGGAGACGACGTTGACCGCGGTCCCCAGGTCGTGCGAGATCCGCTCCTTGCGCCGGTAGAGCCGCGCCCGGTCGGTGTTCCACGAGTTGAAGACGGCCTCGATGGCCAGGTCGAGCTGCTCGCGCGGGTGCTGCGGGAAGTCGCGGCCGGACTCCTCACGGACGATCCCCTTGAACTCCTCGACGAGGGCCTCGAGGTCCCCGGCGGTGAGGTCGGTGTCGGCGGAGACGCCGCGTGCCTTCTTCATCGAGTCCAGGGCGTGCGCGAAGCGCTCGCCGTCGATGTCCAGGACGGTCTTGCCGAACATCTGGATGAGGCGGCGGTAGGAGTCCCACGCGAACCGCGGGTCGCCGGAGAACTGGGCGAGACCCTGCACCGAGGCGTCGTTGAGACCGATGTTGAGGACGGTCTCCATCATGCCCGGCATGGAGAACTTCGCCCCGGACCGCACCGAGACCAGCAGCGGGTCGTGGAAGTCGCCGAGGCTTCGGCCGAGCGCGTCCTCGAGGCGGCGCAGGGCCATCGTGACCTCGACCCGGAGCTCGCCGGGGAGCTCACCGGTGGTCATGTAGGTGCGGCAGGCGTCGGTCGTGATCGTGAACCCGGGTGGCACGGGCAACCCGAGGTTCGTCATCTCGGCGAGGTTCGCGCCCTTGCCGCCGAGAAGGTCCTTCAGGTCCTTGTTGCCCTCTGTGAAGTCGTAGACGTACTTGGCCACGATGCGCCTCTCTGCACGGGATCACCGGCCCCATCGCCGGCCCCCCCAGGGTGCTGCCTGACCCCGGGGGAGGGGAAGGACCTTGGACCCGCGATCATGGGCCGTCAGGCGAGCGGGTCGTCCTGCCCCCACAGCGACAGGCGCAGCCGCCGGGCGTCCGTCGCCAGGATGTGGACCGTCGCGGCCTGGAGCCGGTCGACGCGGTCGAGGCCGGCGTGCACGAAGCGTCCGGCGAGCGCGTCGAGCTCCCCGGCCCCGATCGCGGCGAGCATCGCCGCGACGTCCTCGACCGGCGTCCAGTCGGTGCGGGCGTCGTGCATCGGCATCGAGGTGGTCATGTCCGTGCGGACCACGCCCGGGGCGAGGTCGAAGACGAGGATCCCGCGCTCCCGGTACTGCGCATCGAGCAGCGTCGTCATCCGCGCGAGCGCGCCCTTGCTGATCCCGTACCCGGTCATCGTGCGCGAGGCCTTGTGCCCGGCCCCCGAGTTGAGGTGCACGATCCGGCCGCCGCCGGCGGCGAGCATGCCCGGCAGCAGGGCGTGGGTGAGCAGCAGGGGCCCGCGGACGTTCACCTCGATCACCCGCCAGGTGTCCTCGACGTCGTCCTGGGCGAAGGGGACCTCGGCGTGCTCGACGACGCCGGCGTTGTGCACGAGCAGGTCGACGTGGCCGAGCTCCCGCTCGACCTCCGCCGCCGCGGCGCGCACGCCCTCCGGGTCGACGACGTCGACCGGCACGGTGGCGACCCGGACGTCCGCGCCGGCGACGATGCGCTCCGCGACGGCGTCCAGGTGGGCGGGCGTCCGCCCGAGGAGGGCGAGGTCGTAGCCCTGCTCGGCGAGGCCGAGCGCCAGGCCGGCGCCGATCCCCCGCCCCGCTCCGGTGATCACGGCCGTGCGGCGTCGCTCCGTCATGCCGTCATCGTGCCACCGGGGCGCCGCAAGGTGCCTCCGCGGGTCCGCCGTGGGGCAGGCACCCGGTGCCGGTCAGCCGCGCCGGAGCTCGATCATGGGAGTCCGCTCGGCGAGCGCCTCGGCCGAGCCGGGACGGCCGTCGAACGGGACATCGAGCAGCTTCGTGCCGAGGGCGCGGGCGGCCCGGGGGTGCGCCCGCTGGTAGCGCGAGAGCGCGGCGGCCGCCTCGGGGAGGTCGAGCTCGCGGACCGTGGGCACCCAGTGCTCGGCCCCGATGTCGAGCCGGGTCGGTGGGGTGTGCCGGATGTTGCGCAGCCACTGCGAGACGCCGAACCCGGAGGCGACGAGCACCACGTGCCGGGCGCGGTCCTCCTCGACCACCTCCAGGACGGTCCGGCGGGTGAGCCCCGAATCGCGCCCCACGTGCGTGAGCAGGCACAGTCGCCGTCCGAAGAACGCGCCCAGGCCGAGCCGGAAGGCGAGCTCGGGGGTCCGCGCGACCAGGCGGAACGCCCACGAGGGGCGGCGGTAGCCGGCCGTGTCGACCATCCTCCGACGATAGTCGCCGGCTCAGAGCCCGTCGGCGACCACCGCGGCCACGCGCAGCCACGCCTCCCGGGTGCGCCGGTCCAGGAGCTCGACCTGCAGCGGGCTGCCGCCGACCAGCGAGGCGTCGTACGGGACGTCGATCACCGCGCGGGTGAGCCGCCCGAAGTGCTCGTGCAGGCGGGCCGCGAGGGCGGCGTCCCGCTGCGGCGCCGGGTCCGAGAGCACCGTCACCGCGTTGCGCACGATCTCGGCGTGCCCGGTGGCGCGCAGCGCATCGATCGCCCACGCTGCCGACTGCGCGGTGTCCTCGCGCACGGTCGAGACGATGACGACCTGGTCCGCCGCCTCGATCGCCGCCTGCCAGTTCGAGGCGCGCATGTTGTTGCCCGTGTCGACGACCATGACGCGGTAGAAGCGCGAGAGGGTGCTGTGCAGGGCGCGGAACGCGACGGCGTCGACCGAGGCCGCCGACGCCGCGTCCTCGTCGGAGGCCAGGACGTCGAACTGCGCCGAGCGCTGGGAGCGCACGTAGCCGTCCAGGTCGCCCACCCGCGCCGCGCCGCCCGCGGTGAACCGCTCGAGGTCCTGGAAGAGGTCGACGGCGGTGCGCTGGTGGCTCCCGGGCAGGGACCGCCAGCCGAGGGTGCCCCGGGTCTCGTTGTTGTCCCAGGCGAGGGTGTAGCCGCCGCGGTGCTGCCCGAAGGTCGCCGCCAGCAGCAGCGCGCCGGTCGTCTTGTGCGCGCCGCCCTTGGGGTTGAGGACGACGATCGTCCGCGGGCCGTCGAGCGGGCGCTGCACGGCTCGGACGGCCGCCCGGTGCGCCTCCTCCGAGGGCCCGGGGCGCAGCCGGAGCAGACCGCCCGTCATCCGGCGCAGCGCACCCTGCCAGCCGAGCTGTGCCGGGCCGTCCGGCGCGACGGGCCGGGCCGCGAGCAGGTCGTTGAGCGTGGGCAGCGGCTCCTCGTGGACCGGTGCAGCCGCGGGTGCCGGACCGGCGGTGTCGTCGGCGGTGGGCGCGACGTCCTCGACCGGAGCCTCGGCCGGCGGCCTCGGCCGGCAGCGCCTCGGCCCGCGGGGGAAGGGTCGGCACCGGCGCGGTCTCCGGGGCCGGCGCGGCCTCCTGCTCGACGGGCCCGGACCTGGGCCACACCGGCCAGACCTGGGTGGGCGGCGAGCGCCGTCGCCCCCGACGGGGCTGCGGCGGGCTCCGGCCGGTCCTGCTCGACGTCCTGCTCCACCGACGGGCCGTCCGGGACGGGTATCGCCTCGTCGATCTGCCAGACCGAGCGACGCCGCGGCACGCCACCCGTCGACGGCTCGACCTGGCCGAGCGCCGTGGTGCCGAGGGCGGGCTCCTCGACCCGACCCCCGGTCGGCCCCGGGCCGTCCTCGGCCTCGTCGAGCTCCGTCGGCGGTACCCACTGCACGTCGTCCTCGTCCGTCTCCTCCGCGATCGCCTCCGGCAGAGCGTGGTGCAAGGACCAGCGCACCTCGGCGTCCCCGGCCGCCGCGCCGGCGGGTCGGGCGACCGGTGCCGGGCCCTCCGGCGCCCGCCAGACCGGCGCGCTCCGCTCACCGATCTCTTGCGCGCCCGTCGCGTGCCAGGCCGGGCCGGCCTCGCCGGGCGCGCGGTCCGCCGCCGCGGCGCCGTCCGTGGTCGCCGTCGACGCGGGCGCGGCCAGCCGCGCGCGCAGCTCGCGCCGGGTCGGCGGACGTCCGGTGCTGTCGGGCTCAGGCTCGTCCACGCGTGTCCTCCTGCTGGTCCCGCGTCGGGAAGGACGCGGCAGCCGCGGCCCCGGGCGTCCCGATGCATGAGGACACCTTGCCGCAGGAACAGGGCCGGTGTCGTGCGCCACAGCGCAGGACACCGGCCCTGTTCTCCCGGGAGCAGGTGGCCGCCGACGGCGCGGCCCGCTCCCGGCGTGCTCAGCCGACGGTCGAGAAGTCCAGGGCGTCGTCGCTGACCGCGATGACGCTCCAGGCCGTCCCGTCGGCGTCGGTGAGCTCGTAGGTGGGCACCAGGACGACCGAGCCGTCGGTCTGCCAGGTCATCGCCAGTCCCAGGCGCGCCTGGGTGATCTGCACCTGCTGGACGGGCCAGCTGAACGCCGCACCGGCGCCCGGGACGGGCGGGAGCGTCGGCTCCGTCGGCTCCGGTGCCGGCGCGATCTCGTCGGACTGCGCGCCCTCCGGGACGGCGACGGTGTCCTCCATGACCACCGGGTAGCCGCCCGACGCGCCGAACCGCGGGTCACCGAGCCGGTCGACGGCCTCGGCGGGGCTGACGACGTCGTACTCGCCGAGCGAGACGGCCGGCGCCAGCGCGCCGTACAGGGACGAGAGGCCGCCCCCGGTCATCGCGGCCGACCAGGCGACACCCGTGCGCTGTCCGTCGACGACCTGGTAGGCGGTGACGTACGACCACTGGTCGTCGCCGTAGTCCTCGGTCACCACGTCGTACGCCGAGGCGTCGACGCCGAGCGCGGCCATGACCTCCCGCAGCCGTGCGGCGGCGGCGTCGCCGCCCGGGGCCGGACCGAGGTCGCGCTGGCTGCACACGGGCTCGCTCGGCGCCAGGGACTCCCCGCCCTCGCCCCTGGACCCGGAGTCAGGGGTCACGCAGCCCCAAGGGTCCACCGTCGGGTCGTAGTAGGACAGGCTGCCCTGGCCGTCCGGCTGGAGGCTCAGCGAGGGTCCGGTCCCGTCGGTCGCGCCGACCTGCCAGGCGCCGTACACGAGGGTCGGTGTGCCGCTCAGCCCCAGCGCGCTCGCCGCAGCGGCGGCGGTCTCCTGGCTGAACACGCCGGTGGGGTCCAGCGCCCAGGCCTGCGCCCGGGTCGGCTCGGTCGACAAGCCGGAGGACGTGAAGACCGTCCGGCCCCACCAGCCGCCCCAGCGGTCGATCATCGACGTGGCGTCCCCGGCCACGCCCGCCGACTCCGCGCCGCCGCCGCCGACGGCGGGGCCGACCGGGCCGGCCGGGCCGACCGGCATCGAGCCGGACGTCGTCCCCTGGCCGGATCCGCCGCCGAGCGAGATGACGGGCGCGCCCTGCTCGGTCGACGCCGCCTGGCCGGCGCCGATCGCGTACCCGCCGGTGCCGACCACCAGAGCCGCCGCGGCCGCCGCCGCGACGCGCGCCGGCCACCCGGCACGGGTCCGACGGCGGGTGGCGAGCTCGTCGACCGGAGCACCGGGCGACTCGGCGGCCGAGCGTGCGGAGACCGCGGCGCGCAGCGCCTCGAGGTCCGGCGCGGAGCCCGCGGCCGGGTCGGCGGCGCGGAGCCGGTCGAGGTAGGCGTCCTGGGCCGAGGTGTCCGAGGGATCGACGGGGGGCGGGGTGCTCATGGTGACCTCCTGTGGTCGTTCACCCCGTCTGTGTCAGCGCAGGCCCCCCGCTTGCACCGCGTCCCGCTCGGCCCAGACGGCACGCAGTCGCGCGCGGGCCCGGGAGAGGGCGGCGTCGGCGCCGCCCCGGCTGATCCCGAGCACGGCGGCCAGCTGCTCCCCGTCGCAGCCCTCCCAGGCGTGCAGGAGCAGAATCCGCCGGTCGCGCGGGCTGAGCGCGGCCAGCACCTCGCGCACCTCGTCCTCCGCGACGGCGAGATCGGCCGGGTCGACGTCCTCCGGCTCCTCCGGCAGGTGCTCGACCGGGACGGGGCGGCGCTTGCGGTAGTGGTTGGCCAGCACGTACGACGCCGTCCGGTAGAGCCAGGGGAGCTCGGCCCCCTCGGGCACGTCCTGCCGGCGGCGCCACGCGACGAGGAGCACGTCGGCGGTCAGGTCCTCGACGTCCGTTGCCGCACAGCGGCGCGCCACGTACCGGTGGACGGCTCCCGCATGGGTGCGGAAGAGGTCCTCGAACCACGCGTCGTCCCGCACCGATGCTCCCGCCGTCGTCGACCGCTCCTGAGGGCTCTCCTGCCGGTACATGTCGCGAGCACGTCCAGCCTTGCACGCAACGCCCGACGAGTCACCCGGACGGGTACTCGGCGCGGCGCGGGGGCGGCCACAGGTGCCGGGCAGCGCCCGCCTCGCGCGCCCGGGCCGGCGGCTGGCTACGCTCGACCCTCGTGAAACCGTTCCTGCTGCTCGCCACGCGCCCCGAGGACGAGGCGGCAGACCTGGAGTACGCCGCGTTCTGCCGGTTCGGCGGTCTGGACCCCGCCGACCTCGTCCGGATCCGGCTCGACCTCGGCCCGCTGCCCGACCTCGACCTCGACGACTTCTCCGGGGTGATGGTCGGCGGCAGCCCCTTCAACGCGTCCGACCCCGTCGAGGAGAAGTCGGACCTCCAGCTCCGCGTCGAGACCGAGCTGGCAGGGCTGCTGGACGAGGTCGTCGACCGCGACCTGCCGTTCCTCGGCGCCTGCTACGGCGTCGGCACCCTGGGGGTCCACCAGGGCGGCGTGATCGACCGGACCTACGGCGAGCCGGTCGGCGCGGTGACGGTCACGCTCACCGAGGCCGGCCGGTCCGACCCGCTCTTCGGCGTCATGCCCGCGACGTTCGCGGCGTTCGTCGGACACAAGGAGGCGGTGCACACCTTGCCCGCGCACGCCGTCGTGCTCGCGAGCTCGCCGGCGTGCCCGGTCCAGGCGTTCCGGGTCCGGGAGAACCTCTACGCCACCCAGTTCCACCCCGAGCTCGACGTGCCGGGCATCGTCCAGCGGGTGCACACGTATCGGCACTCGGGCTACTTCGCGCCGCACGAGCTCGACGAGGTGATCGCCCGGGTGACGCGCTCCGTCGTGCACTCCCCCGGTCAGCTCCTCGCCGCCTTCGTCCGCCGCTACGCGCGCTGAGCACCACCGCCCGGGAGTCATGGGACCTGCGACGCGGGCTCCATGATGATCTTTACCGAGTCATGGCGCGCCACTAGGGTGCGAGCAGCGCGTCGTCCGTCCCGGTCGGGCAGGGCCGGTCGCGCGGCCCGGGGCAGCTGCTGTCCTCCGTCACGAGAAGTGGGCATCATGACTCGTCGCGTCCTCGCCGCCCTCACCGCCGCGGCCCTCTCCCTCCCGCTCACCGCAGGACTCGCCGTCGCCGCGCCCACCCCGGCGCCCGACCCCGCTTGCCGACCTGACCGTCCAGCGCGCGACCGACCTGCGAGCGCCGTCGGGTGCAGCGGCGAAGGTCGGCCCGTCCCTCGGGACGGCCTCCGGCACCGTGACCGCCTTCGTCGAGCTCGACGCGGCCTCCGGGGTCGAGACGGTCGAGGCGGGCGGTGGCGCCGGCGCCGTCGAGGCCGCGGCCCAGGAGGTGGCGGAGCTCGCGACGGAGGTCGTGGCCGACGGTGCGTCGGCCCGCTCGGCCGCCGGCGCGCCCGAGACGGTCACCGTCACCTCCGACCTCGTGGCCGGCGTGGTCGTCACCGGTGACGCGGGCCAGGTCCGCGCCCTGGCGGCCGACCCTGCCGTGGTCGGCGTGCACCTGATGACCCCCAAGACGCCGCTCAACAAGGGGACCGACGCGTTCACCGGGGCCCTGGAGGCCTGGGAGGCCACCGGCCAGACCGGCGCGGGAGTGCGGATCGGCATCGTCGACACCGGCCTCGACTACACCCACGCCGACTTCGGCGGCCCGGGCACCGCCGAGG
Source organism: uncultured Actinomycetota bacterium (assembly GCA_963724505.1). Lineage (GTDB taxonomy): Bacteria > Actinomycetota > Actinomycetes > Actinomycetales > Cellulomonadaceae > Actinotalea. The sequence goes on along the minus strand of CAVRUY010000007.1, from coordinate 185,026 downwards.
CCTACGCCGAGGCGTACGGGGTCGACGGCTCGGCACCGGTGCCGGACGGCCTCTACGACCCGGCGAAGTACCTCGGCGGCTGGGACTTCGCCGGCCCCGTCTACGACGCCGGCTCTGGCGACCCCGCCGCCCTCGTCCCCCAACCCGACCCGAACCCGATCGACGGGGTCGACGGCGTCGGCGGGCACGGCACCCACGTGGCGGGCACGGCGGCGGGCTACGGCGTGCTCGCCGACGGCACCACGTTCGCCGGGGACTACACCACCCTGAACGACCTCTCCGACTGGCGGGTCGGCCCGGGCGCGGCCCCCGAGGCGGGGATCTACGCGCTCAAGGTCTTCGGCGACGGCGAGGGCAGCACGAACCTCACGATCGACGCGCTGGAGTGGGCGGCGGACCCGGACGGCGACGGCGACTACGCCGACCACCTCGACGTCCTCAACCTCTCGCTCGGCTCGGACACCACCCCGGCCGACGACCCGGAGAACCTCTTCATCGACGCGCTGAGCGACCTCGGCGTGGTCTCGGTGATCGCCTCCGGCAACGCCGGGGACCTCACCGACGTGGGCGGCACGCCGGGCAACGCCCGCAGCGCGCTGACGGTCGCGAACTCCGTCGGCGACTCGCAGACCGTTGACGCCGTCGAGGTCACCGCGGCGTCCGACGCCTCGCTCCTGGGCTTGCACCCCGCACAGAACTCGATCGACTACAGCGGGCCGGACGTCACCGCCCCGGTGGCCTACCTCGGCGCGACGGTCAGCGGGTGCACCTCGCTGGCGGACGTCGCCGACCAGATCGCCGGCCGGATCGTCTGGCTGCTCTGGGGCGACGACGCGCGCGAGTGCGGGAGCACCCAGCGCTGGGACAACGCGACCGCCGCAGGGGCTGCCGGCGTGCTCATCGGCACCGCCGACCCGGTCTTCGGGTACGGGATCTCGGGCAACGACGCGATCCCGGGCGCGATGCTCACCGCCGACTCGACGACCACGCTGATGCCGGAGATCATGGCCGGCACGCTCACGGTCCACCTGGGCCCGTCGCTCGCCAACGCGGCCTTCCTGGCGATCCCCGACCTGGCCGACACCCTCAACGCGGGCTCCTCCCGCGGCGTGCACGGCTCGTTCGGCATCGTCAAGCCGGACGTTGCCGCACCCGGCACCGGGATCTCCTCGGCGTCCAGCGGGTCGGGCACCGGCCCGTCGACCAAGTCCGGCACCTCGATGGCCACCCCGCACGTCGCGGGCATCGCCGCGCTGGTCACCGCCGCCCACCCGGACTGGAGCGCCCAGCAGGTCAAGGCCGACGTGATGAACACCGCCACCCACGACGTCTCCGTCGGGGCGAACGGCACCGGCGCGCTCTACGGGCCCGAACGGGTCGGGTCGGGTCGGGTCGACGCCCTCGCCGCGACGAGGAACACCGTCCTGGCCTACGCCACGGACGACCCGGGCCTGGTCTCGGTGACCTTCGGCGTGGTCCCGGTCGGCGCGACGCCCGTCGTCCTGACGAAGACGGTGACGGTCACGAACGCCGGGTCGAGCACCCAGCGCTTCGCGACCTCGGTGGCCGGGTCCACCTCCTCCGGCGGCGCGACGCTCTCGGCCTCCCCGTCCCGGCTCACCGTCCCGGCGGGCGCGTCGCGCACGGTGACGATCACCCTCCGGGTGGACCCCGCGACCGTCGCCCGGGAGATCGACCCGACCTCGGTGGCCGTGTACGACCTCGGCATCCCGGTGCCGCGGGAGTTCGTCTCCACGGTCTCGGGCCGGCTCGTGCTCACCACGTCCGACGGCGGCTCGCTCCGGGTCCCGCTGCACGCGGCCCCGCGGCTGGTCAGCGAGATGTCGGCCGACCCGGTGACCGTCGCGCCGGGCGAGTCCACGGCGAGCCTCGTCCTGACGGGTCGGGGCGTCGACTCCGGCGGCTGGACCTCGCTGGTCGCGCCGTTCGACCTCGTCGCGACCAGCCCGCGGCTCGACCCCGCGGCCACGGCCGGCTCCTCGCCGTCCGCGATCGCCTCGGGCGACCTGCGCTACGTCGGCGCGACCTCCACCGCCCCGCAGATCGTCGCCGCCGGGCTCGACCCGGCCGTCGTGGGCCACGGGACGATCGGGATCGGCATCGCCGTCGACGGCGAGTGGACGACGCTGGGGACCACCGTCATCCCGGTGATCGACACCGACGTGGACGGCGACGGGGTGCCGGACTTCGAGACCATCGTCTGGAAGTACTCGGCGGACACGGACTTCACGACGGTCGAGACCTACGAGCTGGTCCCGAGCGGCGGCGGGCTGGCGCTCGGCCCGCTGCGGGACCTCAGTCCCGTCAACGGGCTCTTCGCCGACGTCGACACGAGCGTCTTCGACAGCAACGTCCTGGTCGCCCCGCTCAACCTCGACGCGCTCGGCATCAGCGCGGGCGACACCCCGACCTTCCAGGTCGCCACGGTGTCCGGCTACGCCGCCGACCCGAGCGGGCTGCTCGACGCCGCGCCGCCGTTCACGTTCGACCCCTACGCCCCGGCGAGCTGGTTCGACGGCGGGGACGCGGACACGCTGTGGTACCTCGACGCCCCGGGCGCCGAGCTCACGGTGCACCGTGCGGAGGGCGCCGGCGACGGACGGCTCCTGCTGCTGCACACCCGCAACGCGGTCGGCACGCGCGCGGAGGTGGTGGAGGTGTCCGCGCCATCGGCCGTGCCCACCACGACCGCGCTGGCGGTCACCGGCCCGCTGACCGACGGTGGCCGCCAGACGCTCACCGCGACGGTGGCGCCCGCCGAGGCGGCCGGAACGGTCCGCTTCCTCGACGGCGGCAGCGAGCTCGGCGCGGTGCCGGTCGACGGGGGCACGGCGGTGCTCGAGGTGGCGCTTCCGGTCGGCGGGCACGACCTCACGGCCGAGCTCGTCCCGTCGGGAGGCGGCTACCTCGGCTCGACCTCCGCGACGGTCACGGTCACGGTCCTCGCCCGCGCGGCGTCGTCCACCCAGGCCTGGGCACCCTCCGTGATCGCGGAGCGCGGCACAGCGTGGGTCACCGTGGTGGTCCGCTCGAGCGAGCGGCCGACCGGCACCGTCACCGTGAGCGAGGACGGGACCGAGCTCGGGACCGCCCGGCTCACCCCGCTGTGGACGACCGGGCTCGCCGTGGTGCGCCTGACCCGGCTCGGCGTCGGCGAGCACCACCTGACGGTCGCCTACTCGGGGAGCGCGACGGTCGCGCCCTCGTCGACCACTCTCGACCTGCGCGTGGTCCGCAGCGGCCGCTACTGATCCGAGGACGCGAGGGCCCGGTGCGTCCGCGCCGGGGCCCTCGCCCACGGAGCCGCTGCGGCGGACGGTCAGAACTGGGCGCGGTCGAGCTCGAACCAGACGGTCTTGCCGCCCTCGGCGTGGTTCTCCACACCCCACCGCTGCGACATCGCCTCGACGATGGCCATCCCGCGACCGTGCAGGTCCGAGGGCCCGGAGTGGACGACGACCGGGGTCTGCCGACCCCCGTCGCTGACCGAGACGCGCACGGACACGGTGGTCACCCGGACGGCGAGGGCGACGGCGCTGCCGCTCGCCCCGTGCAGGACGGCGTTGGTCAGCAGCTCGCTCGAGAGCAGCTCGATGATCTGGCCGAGGACGCCGTCCAGACCGTGGCCGGAGGCGCAGTCGAGCACCCAGTGCCGACCGATGGCGACGGACTGACGCTGGCCCGGCAGGACGACGCTCTGCTCGGTCTCGACCGGCGAGGACTGCGAGGGGACCTCGGCGGACTCCTTCTCGACGAGCCGCAGGGTGCGGCCGGAGGACGTCCGACGCTCGCGGTCGCCCGCCATCCAGCCCTCCTCAGGGTCTCGTTCGGCGGAGTTGCGCACGTCGGAACCCTGCCAGGGCTGAGCCCTACGAGTCCTCCGGCGCGCCGACACCCGACGATTCCACCACCGTCGGGCGCTCACGTCTGCCCCCCAGCCGCTCTGGGCCGGGTGAAATCAGCGGAGGAGCACGCGCAGACCCGTGCCGTCGCGGGCGAAACGGACCGATCCGAGGTCGCGCGCGGCCACATCGGCGGCCAGCTCCGCGTGCGTCGTGGCGAGCCCGAGGGTCACCATGCCCGCGGCGCGACCGGCGCTCACCCCGGCCGGTGCGTCCTCGACGACGAGGCACCGGCCGGGGTCCACGCCGAGCAGCCGGGCTCCCGCCAGGTACGGCTCGGGGTCCGGCTTGCCGCGGGTCACCTCGTCGGCGGTGACCATCGGCACGGCCGGGAGTCCCGCCGCGGAGATCCGCGCGCGGGCGAGCGGGCCGGTGCACGAGGTGACGATCGCGCACAGCGGGCCCGGTCCGGCGGCGCCCAGGACCTCGAGCGCCTCGAGCGCACCGGGCAGGACCTCAACCCCGTCGGTGTCCTCGATCTCCAGCTCCTCGACCCGCCGCAGCGCCACCTCGCGCTCCTGCGCCGAGCGCTCCGGCATCAGCCGGTCGAGCACCGCGCGCGCCGGCACGCCGTGGAACCCCGCGAAGTCGGTGGTGGGGATGGCGAACTCCTCGGCCATCCGGGCCCAGCACCGCTCGACCGCCGCCGTGGACGAGACCAGCGTGCCGTCCATGTCGAAGAGGACGGCGTCGAAGGTCCGGTCGAGGATGCCCGGCGGGGGGTGGTTGGGGGTCACCGCGACAGCCTCCCACGCGGCACGGCGACGCCGAGGCACGCGGCGGGACGGACAATCTGGGCCGGAGGACTGTCGCTCAGCCGCACGGGGAGCGACACTGGTAGCAATGTCTCCCACCCCTGCCGGGCGCGCCCGGTACCTCGCCACCAGTCCCTTCAACGCCTCACGAGCCGCTGAGATCGTCGCGGTCGAGCCGATCGAGATCGGTCAGTCCGTCTCGCACGACCGTCACGGGCTCGGCAAGGCCGTCGCCCTCGAGGGCGACAAGGCCGTGATCGTCGAGTTCCGTGGCCGCGGACGTTTCCGCGTCGCGCTCGACAGCCCGCGCCTGCACCGCCTCTGAGGACCGCTCGCTCGGCGGTCGGCGCTCCCCGTCAGGGGAGCGCGATGAGCCGCGGGATCCCCGGGGGTGCCGCGGTCGAGAGCTCGAGGTACTTCGCCTCGGCGCGGTGCAGCCGCACGTGCTCGTCCAGGGTCCAGGTCGGCCCGTTGCGCAGCACCGTCCCGCAGGAGCACTCCAGCCAGACGGTCCCGTCGCCGTCGGTCTGCAACGTCCCGACGGTGTAGTGGGTCGACCGGGCGCGCGCCTTCGCGTCCCGCAGGGCCGCACTGACCGGTTCGTCGATCGTCACGGCCTCAGTCTGGCGCATCCGCCGCCGTGGGTGTCGGGCCGGACCCGGGGAGCCCGGCTCAGGCCAGCGCCTCGCGCAGCGCGACCTCGCTCGGCGAGCCGACCGGCATCGGGAACTCCACCACTCCCCCGGCCAGCCGGGCGAGCAGCACGTTGTCGTACTCCGGGTGGTCGACGACCACCAGGGGGCCGGCCCGGTCGATCGGGACGATCGTCCGCGCCAAGGAGTTCACCGGACGCGACCCGCGGGTCCACCACGGGCGGCGGTGGATGACGACCAGCTCCCGGCCGTCGCTGCAGACGACCGCGCCCTGCAGGTGCATGGGCCACAGGGAGTGCAGGAAGCGGGTCAGCCCGCCGGCCGAGACGGCGCCGCCCTCGGCACCGGGCCGCACGACACGGCGCGGGTGCGCACCCAGCAGCCGCATCCCCGGTTCCGCGGCGATCAGCGCGCGGTACTCGGTGACCAGCGCGACGTCGGGCCCGAGGTCCCGCAGGCCCAACGGCACCGGGTGCGGGTCCCGCTCGGGCGCCGCATGGCCGGCGCCCTGCTGCCACCGCTGCCGCACGACGGCGACCAGCGCCTCGACCGTGTCGCGCGAGGCTCCGTTGAAGGACACGCGCAGGACCGGACCGTCCGCCGGGTGGAGCACGAGGCGTCCGTCGAGCAGGTCGACGCTCTCCTCGAGCCCGACCAGCCGGTCGAGGGCGACGCTGCGCTGGTGCACACCGCCGGTCTGCGAGGGGGTGCGGGTGAGCAGCACGACCGTCCCGTCGCGCACGACGAGCAGGTGCTCGTAGAGATCCATCGACGGGTTCGCGTCCCGCCGGGAGATCTTCCGCGGGACCTTGATCATCGCCTGGGCGGTGGTCGGATCACCCGCGTGCGGCCGGAACAGCCGGGGTACCTCGTCGGCCGTGGTGACGGGAAGGACCCACGGGCCGAAGGCGTCGAACTCCTCGGTCCGCTCCATGGGGTGAGGGGTGGCCCTCTTCTCTGCGGGCATGTCTCGACCCTACTGCGATCCGCGGGCGCCTGCCGAGGTTCGGCCGAGCCCGCACCGACGTAGGCTCAGGCATGCCGTCGACCACCCCCGCCGTCGAGCTGACCGCCGGGGACCGCACCGTCCGGGTCTCCAGCCCCGACCGGGTGGTCTTCCCGGCCCGCGGGATCACCAAGCTGGCGGTGGTGCAGTACCTCCTCGACGTGGGCGAGGGGATCCTCGGCGCGCTGCGCGACCGGCCGACGACGCTCGAGCGCTGGCCACGGGGGCTCGTCGAGGGCGCCCACCTGGCCACCCGCGCCGACCCGAAGGCCGACGCCTTCTTCCAGAAGCGGGTGCCGCAGGGCGCGCCGGACTGGGTCGCCACCGCGCAGGTCACCTTCCCGAGCGGTCGCACGGCCGTCGAGGTGTGCCCCACCGAGCTCGCCGTCGTCGCCTGGGCGGCGAACCTGGGCACGCTGACCTTCCACCCGTGGCCGGTAGCCGCCGCCGACCTCGACCGCCCGGACCAGCTGCGCATCGACCTCGACCCCCAGCCGGGGACGGACTTCGCCGACGCCGCCCGGGTGTCGCTGCACCTGCGTGAGCTGCTCACCGAGCTCGGCCTGGTGGGCTGGCCGAAGACCTCCGGTGGCCGCGGGCTGCACGTCTTCGTGCCGATCGAGCCACGGTGGACGTTCACCGAGGCGCGACGCGCGACGATCGCCCTCGGTCGCGCGCTCGAGCGCCGCCTGCCGGACGACGTCACGGTGGCGTGGTGGAAGGAGGAGCGCGGCGAGCGGATCTTCGTCGACTACAACCAGATGGCCCGGGACCGCACGATGGCCTCGGCGTACTCGATCCGCGCCCGCGCGCACGCCCCGGTCTCCGCCCCGCTGCGCTGGGAGGAGGTCGACCGGGTGCGACCGGAGGACTTCGACGTCACGACGATGGCCGCCCGCTTCGCCGAGGTCGGCGACCTCGCCGCACCCCTGGTCGCCGGGACCACACCGCGGGGTTCCCTCGACGCGCTGCTCGAGCTCGCCGAGCGCGACGAGCGCGACCGTGGCCTGGGCGACCTGCCCTACCCGCCCGAGTACCCCAAGATGCCGGGCGAGCCCAAGCGGGTGCAGCCCAGCCGGGACGCGGACCGCCCGCACTAGGGCCCGTCGTCCACCAGCACGCCCGTCGCCCTGGACCGGCCGAGGTTCCAGCCCGCCCAGCCGTCGGGTCCCGGGTCCGCCAGGCCGTCGAGCACGGCCGTGCGGACGGGCTCCGCGAGCGCGTCGGCGGCGGGGACGGCATCGGCCGACAGCCCGCGCAGGTAGCCGACGTCGACGCCGTTCAGCACGAGGCCGCTGGAGCCGTCCGGCGACACGCTCAAGGTCCCGTTCCGCTGCACGATGAGCGCGTCGGGGTTCATCAGGGCGAGCACGAGGACGGCCACGGCTGCCACCTGCACGCCCGCCCGGGGAAGCCACGCGCCGTTCCACCGGACCCCCGCGGCCAGCACGAGCAGCACGATCACCCCGAGCGCGATCTCCGCGACCAGGACGGTGATCCGCAGGCGCGTCAGGCCGAAGGCGTCGACGTAGAGCGCCATCCTGCGCACGGCCGAGACCACGACGCCGAGCGTCCCGACGCACAGGACACCGAGGACCAGCCGGACGGCGCGGTCCAGGCCCGGTGTGCCGCGCGGTGCCCAGCGGGCCGCGACGGCGACCACCACCAGGGTGAGGACGGTGACGGCCACGAGCTGTCCGAAGCCCTCCCGGGCGTAGCCGGCGTAGGTCAGCCCGGCCGTCCGCTCGACGAAGCGGTGCCCGCCGACCAGCGCACCGACCTGGACCAGGACGAAGAGGAGCACGACCGCGTCGAGGGCGACGATCGGCACGAACCACTCGGCGGGCCGGGACCGCCGGCGCGCGGCGTCGACCCGCACCTGCGGCCAGGGCACGCCGGCGAGGGAGAGGTGGGCCGCACCCGCCGCCAGGGTCGCGACGAGGAGCCCGACGACTACCCGGCCCGGGAGCAGGCCGAGGTCGACCCGGGGCAGCAGGGCGGCGAACACCGCGTCGGCACTGGCGAAGAGCGCCCCGAAGACCCCGACGAGCAGCACCGTCACGGCGAGGCTGCGCAGCGCGACGAGCACCGTCTCGCGGCGCCGGCCGGCGAGGTCGCCGAGGGACCCGCGCACCGCCGGCAGCGCCCGCAGGGTCCCGGCTGCGGCGCCGAGGGGGGCGAGCAGGACGGCGGCCGGCCGGCGGGCGGAGGTCAGCGCGGCGGCGGCGGCGGCGAGGGCGGCGAGCAGGCACAGCACGACCACCCACTCGGCGGCGCGCACCGCGACCATGGCGAGCAGCGCCCCCGCGAGGCTGAGGGTGAGCAGGTCGCCGACGGCGCGCCGGCGCAGGAGGCCCGGCGCGGCGGCGGCCAGGACCCCGATCCCGACGAGGCTCACCCCCAGGCCCGGCCGGTGGCCGACCAGCGCCGCGGCACCGACGAGCCCCACCCCAGCCGCCGTCGCGAGCCGACCTCGATCGAGCCGGACGGCCCTGCCCCGCCAGAACTCGCGGGTGGCGAGCTCCCACGGCCCGGGGGGACGCGGCAGGCCGACGCTCGGCCCGAGGCGCGCCGCCGGGGCGAGCGTGATGGGCGAGGCGGACGCCCCCGCGGGCGGGGGCGGCGGGCCTCCCGCGCTCGGACCGAGGGGACCAGCGGCAGGAGGAAGGGCGGCATCGCTCATGATCAGGACGCTAGTCCCGGCGCCACCCCGCCGGCGGGCGCCGGCGCGGGGGTCTCGCGGCAGGGATGTGCAGGAGTCGGACCGCCTGTGCGCGGCCTGTGAAGGAGGCTCAGCCCGTCCCGGCGACGGCCGCCGACAGGGCGTCGACCCCGCCTCGCAGCAACGCCGTGTCGACGCCGGCCGAGAGCAGGCGGGCTCCGCGCCCCGCCCAGTGCAGCGCCATCTCCGGGTCCGAGCAGAACAGCCCGGGGACGACGCCCCCCACGATGCAGGCCTCGATCACCCGGTCCAGGAGCTGCCCGACCTCGGCGGAGTCGCGGTAGGTCGCCCGGCCCAGGCCGCAGCTCAGGGCGAGGTCGTTCGGGCCGATGAACACGCCGTCGACGCCCGGGACCGCGACGATCTCCTCGAGGGCGTCGATCCCGGCCTGGGTCTCGACCATGACGAGGCACAGCAGCGCCGCGTTGGCGACCGCGGGCGCCGGGGCGCCGTCGGCCCGGACGCCGCCCCACATCGGCCCCCAGCTCCGCCCGCCCTCGGGCGGGAAGCGGCAGGCGTCGACCGCGGCGGCGGCCTCGGCCGCCGAGTTCACCATCGGCACGAGCACGCCGGCCGCGCCGCAGTCCGCCGCCCGCATGATCTGGGCCGGGTCGTTCCAGGGCACCCGCACGAGGGGTGCCATCCCGCCGGCGCGCATCGCCTGGAGCAGCGTCGGCAGCGCGTCGATGCCGGCGAAGCCGTGCTGGAGGTCGACCACGGCGAAGTCGAGGTCGGTGGTCGCGACGAGCTCGGCCACGACGGGGTCGGCGAGCAGGTTCCACACCCCGAAGGCGGGCCGGTCCTGGGCCCAGAGGGCGCGCAGGTGGGCGGCGCCCCGCAGCTCGGCACGGTTCTCGATCATCGTCTCTGCTCCTCGGTCCTGAGGGTGGTCGGGCGGGCGAGCGGTGGGCGCTGGACGGGTCAGTGCGACTCGCGCCCGACGGCCGATCCGGTGGACCCGACCAGGAAGTCGAGGTCGGCACCGGTGTCGGCCTGCTGGACGTGGTCGATGTAGAGCCGCTCCCAGCCGCGGGTCGGCGCGGCGTAGGCCGCGACCGCGGCGGGCGAGGGCTCGCGGGCGGCGAGCTCCTGCGCCGGGACGTCGAGGTGCAGGCGCCTCCCGGCGACGTCGAGCTCGATCATGTCGCCGTCGCGCACCAGGGCCAGCGCACCGCCGGCCGCGGCCTCCGGGGCGACGTGCAGCACGACGGTGCCGAACGCCGTCCCGCTCATCCGCCCGTCGCAGACGCGCACCATGTCCCGCACGCCCTGCTCGAGGAGCTTGGTCGGCAGCGGCATGTTGGAGACCTCGGGCATGCCCGGGTAGCCCTTCGGGCCGCAGCCGCGCAGCACGAGGACGCAGTCGGCGTCGACGTCGAGGTCCGGGTCGTCGATCCGGGCGTGCAGGTCCTCGACGGACTCGAAGACGACGGCGCGACCGCGGTGCTGGAGCAGCGCGGGGGTCGCGGCGGCCGGCTTGATGACGGCGCCGCGCGGGGCCAGGTTCCCGCGCAGCACGGCGATCCCGGCCTCCGGCTGCAGCGGCTCGGCGCGGACCCGGATGACCTCCGGGTCCCAGATCCGCGCCTCGTCGAGGTAGTCGACCAGGGGTCGGCCGGTGACGGTCAGCGCGGTCGGGTCGAGAAGGTCGCGGACCTCGCGCAGCACCGCGAGCAGGCCGCCGGCCCGGTGCAGGTCGTCCATCAGGAAGCGGCCGGCCGGCAGCAGGTCCACCAGCACCGGGACCCCGGACCCCGTCCGGTCGAAGTCGTCGAGGCTCAGCTCGACGCCCAGCCGCCCGGCGATCGCGAGCAGGTGCACGACGGCGTTCGTCGAGCCGCCGATCGCGGCCAGCGCGACGATCGCGTTGAGGAACGAGCCGCGGGACAGGATCGTGCTCGGGCGGCGGTCCGCGTGGACGAGCTCGACCGCCAGCCGGCCGGTCTCGTGCGAGGCCTCGAGCAGCCGGGAGTCCGGGGCGGGGGTGCCCGCGACCCCGGGCAGCGTCGTGCCGAGGACCTCGGCGAGCAGGCCCATCGTCGAGGCCGTGCCCATCGTGTTGCAGTGGCCCTTGCTGCGGATCATCGCCGACTCCGAGCGCAGGAAGTCGGCCCGGTCCATCGTCGCCGGCACGCACCTCCTCGGCCAGCGCGTACGTCGAGGTGCCGCAGCCCAGCGGCGCGCCCCGGAACGTCCCGGTGAGCATCGGCCCGCCCGGGACGACGACGGCCGGCAGGTCGACCGAGGCGGCGGCCATGAGCAGCGACGGGATCGTCTTGTCGCAGCCACCGAGCAGCACGACGCCGTCGATCGGGTTGGCCCGGAGCATCTCCTCGGTCGCCATCGCCGCCATGTTGCGCCACAGCATGGCGGTGGGCCGGACCTGGGTCTCGCCGAGGGAGACGACCGGCAGGTTGAGCGGGACACCGCCGGCCTCCCAGACGCCCTGCTTGACGGCGTCGGCGACCTCGTCGAGGTGCATGTTGCAGGGGGTGAGGTCCGAGGCGGTGTTGGCGATCGCGATGTGCGGGCGACCGTCGAACGCGTGGCTCGGCAGCCCCCGGCGCATCCACGCGCGGTGGATGTAGGGATCCCGACCGTCCCCGGCGTACCACTCGTCGCTGCGCATCCCCATCGACCCACTCTTTCCGTTAGTTGGAAAGCCGTACTAGCATTCGGAACGTGGCCGACAGTACTCGCTCCGAGTCCCCCGACGAAACCCCCCGGGTCGTCGGCGCCACGCGGGTGCTCGCTGTCCTCGTCGAGCTCGCCCGGCGCCCGGGCGGGAGCTCGCTCGACGACCTCAGCCGTGCCGTCGACAGCCCCAAGCCGACCGTTCACCGCGCGCTGGCCTCGCTGCGGGCCGCGGGCCTGGCCGGGCAGGACAGCCCTGGCCACTACGTCCTGGGCGACGAGTTCCTCCGCCTCGCCTTCGCCCACCACGAGGCCAGGCCCGACCACGTCCGGGTCCAGCCCGTGCTCGAGGCCCTCACCGCGCGCTACGGCGAGACCACCCACTACGCCGTGCTCGACGGGACCGACGTCGTCTACCGGGCCAAGGTCGACCCGACCTCCGGCGGGGTGCGGCTCACCTCCACGGTGGGCGGGCGGAACCTCGCGCACGCCACGGGCGTGGGCAAGGCCCTGCTCGCCGCGACCCTGCCGGACGACGAGGCCGTGCGGCAGTGGGTCGGCGACCGGGTGCTCGAACGGCGCACCCCGGCGACCCTGACCACCGCCGCGAGCCTGGCCGCCGACCTCGCCGTCGCCCGCGAGCGCGGCTGGGCCCTCGACGAGGAGGAGAACGAGCCGGGGATCGTGTGCATCGCCGTGCCGGTCTACCTCGTCTCGCCGACCGTGCCGAGCGGTGCTGTCTCGATCAGCGCGCTGCGGTTCCGCACACCGCTGGACACCCTCCTCGCAGAGGCCCCCGCCATCCTGGCCGAGCTCCGCGAGGCCCACCTCGGGAGGGACACATGACCACGTACCGCGCCACCCCGGCCTCCGAGCACCACCACCGGCTCGCCGAGGGTCCGCTCTGGGACGACGACCGCGGCGCCCTCTGGGTCGACATCCTCGCCGGCGAGGTGCACGAGGGCAGACCGCTCGGCGCGCCCCCGGCTCCGCTGGCCCGGGACCGGTGCGTCCGGCTCGACACGATGGTCGGGGCCGCGGTGCGGTCGGCCGACGGACGCGTCCTGGCGGCCGGGGTGCAGAGGCTGTGGGTCCTGCACCCCGACGGCCGGGTCGACCAGAGCGTCCGGGTGCTCCCGGCCGGCCCCGGCCGGCGCCTGAACGACGGCGCGTGCGACCCCGCCGGGCGCTTCGTCGTCGGCTCGCTCTCGATGGCGGGGCCCTCCACCGGCGAGGTCCTCGTGCGGGTCGAGGAGGACGGCAGCCTCACCACCCTGGACGACGACCTCGCCCAGTCCAACGGGCTGGCCTGGTCCGCCGACGGCGGCACCCTGTACTCGGTCGACACCGTGCCCGGCACGGTCTGGGCGCGCGACTACGACCCGACCAGCGGCGCCGTCGGCGCACGCCGGCTCCACCTGCACGTCGAGGGCTACCCCGACGGGATGAGCGCCGACACCGACGGCAACCTCTGGGTCGCCGTCTGGGGCGCCGGGCAGGTGCGCTGCTACGCGCCGGACGGCACCGTCCGGCACACGGTCGAGGTCGCGGCGCCGCACACCTCGTCGGTCGCCTTCCTCGGCCCCGACCTGCGCACCCTGCTGGTCACGACGGCGTCCGTCGAGCTGACGCCCGATCAGGCGGACCGCTTCCCCGACTCCGGCCGGCTGTTCACCGTCGAGATCGACGCGACCGGCGTCCCGAGCACCCCGTGGAACGGCCGGCTGCCGCTCCTGGCCCACGACCGATCGGAGATCTGATGCGCACGTTCGTGGTGAGTGGACCCGGGGAGTCCGGCGTCCAGCACCTGCCGGAGCCGGTGGCCGGGCCGGGGCAGGTGGTCGTCGAGATCGCCCGGGTCGGGGTGTGCGGCACGGACGTGGAGTTCTTCCGCGGGGACATGGCCTACCTGGAGCAGGGCCACGCCGCCTACCCGATGCGCCTGGGCCACGAGTGGTGCGGGACCGTCGTCGGGGCCGCCCCCGACGTCGACCGGGCCTGGCTGGGCCGGCGCGTCACCGGTGACACCATGCTGGGCTGCGGGACCTGCGCCCGGTGCCGCGCGGGTCGCCAGCACGTCTGCGAGCGGCGCTTCGAGCTGGGCATCCGCGGCGGCTTCGCGGGGGCGCTGGCCGAACGGATGGCCGTGCCCGCCACCAGCCTGCACACCCTGCCCGACAGCGTCGACGACGTCGCGGGGGCGCTCGTGGAGCCGGGCGGCAACGCGATCCGCGCCGTCTGGGCCAGCGGCGTGCAGGCGGGCGAACGGCTGCTCGTCCTGGGGCCCGGCACCATCGGCCTGCTCGCCGGACTGCTCGCCCAGGCCCTCGGCGCACGGGTGCACCTGGCCGGGCGGTCCGAGCGCTCGCGGGCCTTCGCGGCGGGTCTCGGCTTCGACGTCTCGACCGTCGACGCGCTGCCCGCGGTCCCCTGGGACGGCGTCATCGACGCCACCAACTCCCCCGGCATGCCGGCCCTCGCGGTCGAGCTCGTCGAGCCGGGGCGGAGGGTCTCCTACGTCGGGCTCTCGACCACACCGAGCCTGGTCGACTCGCGCGACCTGCTGCTCAAGGACGTGACCGCCACCGGCATCCTCAGCGGGTCCCCCGGCCTGGCCGCGACGATCGAGCAGTACGCCTCCGGCGCCGTCGACCCCAGCCCGCTGGTCGCGGCGACGGTCGGGCTCGCCGACGTCACCGACGTGCTCGCCGGCCGGCGTCCCGCCGGGGTGGGCGACGGCCCGAAGTTCCACGTCGACCCGCGCCGCTGAGCCGGCCCACGGAGCGGCCCCGGACGAACGAGCGGCCCCCACCCGGCGGGGTGGGGGCCGTTCGGCTGAGCCGCCTAAGAGAATCGAACTCTTGACCTTCTCATTACGAGTGAGACGCTCTGCCGACTGAGCTAAGGCGGCGTGGCTCACCGCAGCGGCGAGCCGCGCCTACTGTACCGGCGGTCCGGCGGCGTGCCAAAGCGGGTCAGCAGGTGGCGCCGTCGGCGGGGACCGTCCCGTCCAGCAGGTAGCCCTCGACCGCGGTCGCGACGCAGGCGCCGGCGCGGCCGTAGGCGGTGTGGCCCTCGCCCTCCCAGGTGAGCAGCTGGCCCGAGTCGAGCTGCGTCGGCCAGGGCCTGCGCCCACGCGTACGGGGTGGCCGGGTCGCCGGTCGTGCCGACCACGAGGATCGGCCCCGCCCCGGCGGCGTGGATCTCGGCCGGCTCGCGGGTGGCCTGCTCCGGCCAGGTCTCGCAGCCGGCGACCATCGAGAACTGGTCGGCGAAGGTCGGCGCGACCGTGGCGACCTTCTCCTCGAAGGCGAGGAGCTCGTCGTAGCTGCGCGTGGCCGAGGGGTAGTCCAGGCAGTTGATCGCGGTGAACGCCATCATCGCGTTCGACGTGTAGGTGCCGTCCGGGGTCCGGTCGAGGTAGAGGTTCGCGAGCTGGAAGAGCGTCGCGCCGGTGTTCTGGGTGATCGCCTCGGTCAGCGCCTGCGTCAGGTACGGCCAGTACGAGTCGTCGTAGAGGGTGACGATGATCCCGTAGAAGGCGAGGGTGCCGTTGACGGTGTAGCCGTCGCCGGTCGTCAAGGGGGTGGCTCGCGCCCGGTCGACGAGGTCGCGGATCTGCGCGACGCCGTCGTCGACCGAGCCGGTCAGCGGGCAGCCCCGCGCGGCCTGGCAGTCGGCGACGTAGGCGCGCAGGGAGGCCTCGAACCCCGCGGCCTGCTCCAGCGCGAGCTCGTCGTTGGTGCTCGAGGGGTCGAGGGCGCCGTCGAGCACGAACCGGCCGACCCGCTCCGGGAAGAGCTCGGCGTAGGTCGCGCCGAGGAAGGTCCCGTAGGAGAAGCCGAGGTAGTTGAGCCTCTCGTCGCCGACGAGCGCCCGCAGCAGGTCCATGTCCTTCGCCGCGCTCACCGTGTCGACGTGCCCCAGCAGGGCGCCGGTCGCGTCGAGGCAGCCCTGGCCCACCTCGGCGACCGCGCTCCGGGCGGCGTCGAGGTCGGCCTGGTCGCGGATCTCGACGTCGGCGGTGAGGTAGCCGTCGACCGCAGCGTCCCCGCCGCAGCGGACCGCGGTCGACCCGCCCGTGCCGCGCGGGTCGAAGGTGACGACGTCGTACGCCGCCTGGACGTCGGCCCCGATCACGTCCGAGACGGCGTAGCCGAGGAAGTCGATCCCGGACTGCCCCGGGCCGCCGGGGTTGAGCAGCAGCGAGCCCTGACGGTCCGACCCGGTCGCGACCTGCCGCTGCACGGCGAGCTCGATCGTGCCGAGCGACTCGTCGTCCCAGTCCAGCGGGGCCGCGACGGTCGCGCACTGGTCGGCGCCGCAGTCCGTCCAGCTCACCGTCTGCGCGTACAGCTCGGCCACCGTGGCCGTGGCGCCGTCGGCGGAGGTCGCGGCGGCGGCAGGCGTCGTCTGCACCTTGTCGGTCGTGCACCCGCTCAGGACGGTCGCGAGCACGCCGAGCGACGCGACGAGGCGCAGCGCGGTCCGGCTCCGGCGACGGGCGGTCGGCAGGGCACGGGACACGTCGCTCAGGGGCACCCGGACAGGGTAATCGCTCTCGGCGGATCAGCCCTGCGGTCGCAGGGCGACGGCCATCGCCTCCATCGCCAGCAGCGGCGCGACGTTGCCGGCCAACCGGGTCCGCGCCTCGCCGATCGCGTCCATCCGGCGGAGCGTCTGCTCGGGGGTGCTCTGCGCCGCGAGGCGGTGCACGTCGTGCTCCGGGTTGACCAGGTCGACGCCGGCCCCGAGCTGGACGACCAGCACGTCCCGGTAGAGCGAGAGCAGGTCGAGCGCTGCCCGGTCGAGCTCGTCCCGCAGCGCACGGGTCGCCCGCCGCTTCTGGTCCTCCTCGAGCTGGCGGACCTGGGCACGCAGCGTCGGCGGCAGCGCCTGCCCGTCGGTCGCGCCGAGCGTGTGCAGCAGGCTCGCCCTCTCGGCGGCGTCCCGGTCCTCCGTGGCCGCCTTCGCCTCGGCGGTGGCGACCTCGACGAGGTCCGCGGCGACGAGGACGGCGTCCCCCACGCCCCGGATCCCCGCGGCGAGCTCCAGGGTGCGCGACCGGCGTTCCCGCGCCGCGGGGTCACGCGCCAGGCGGCGGGCGAGGCCGACATGGCTCTGCGCGGCCCGCGCGGCGGCCTCGGCGACCTCCGGTGCGATGCCGTCCCGGGCCACGAGCAGGGCCGCGACGTCGGCCACCGGCGGCACCCGCAGGGCCAGCGCCCGGCTGCGTGAGCGGATCGTCACCACGACGTCCTCCGCGCTCGGGGCGCACAGCAGCCAGACGGTGCGCGGCGGGGGCTCCTCGATGGCCTTGAGCAGCACGTTCGAGGTCCGTTCGACCATCCGGTCGGCGTCCTCGACGACGATGACCCGCCACCGGCCCTGGCCGGGGCTGCGCTGGGCGATGCCGATGAGGTCACGGACCTCGTCGATCGAGATCGTCACCTTCTGGGTGGCGACGACGGTGACGTCGGCGTGCGTCCCGGCGAGCGTGGTGCGGCAGGCCGGGCACGTCCCGCAGCCGCCCTCGGGGCACTGCAGGGCCGCGGCGAAGGCCCGCGCCGCGGTCGAGCGACCGGATCCGGGCGGGCCGGTGATCAGCCAGGCGTGCGTCATGGCCTGCGGGTCCGCCACGGCCCCGCGGAGCACCGCGACGGCGGCCTCCTGGCCGACCAGGGCGTCCCAGACGCTCACGGCGCGATCCCGAGCAGGGCGGCGACCCGGCCGCGCACCGCCGTGGCGATCTCCTCGACCGGCGCCGTGGCGTCCAGGACGAGCCACCGCTCGCCGCCGGCCGCGGCCCGCTCGAGGAAGGCGCGGCGCGTCCGGGCGTGGAACTCGGCCCCCGCGCTCTCCAGCCGGTCCGGGCTCCCGGTGAGCCGCGACAGCCCGACCACCGGGTCGAGGTCGAGCAGCACCGTGAGGCTGGGGAGCAGGCCCTCGGTGGCCCACAGCGAGAGGCGCTCGACGTCGGCGGCACCGAGGTCGCGCCCGTCGCCCTGGTAGGCGACCGAGGAGTCCAGGTAGCGGTCGGTGATCACCACCGCGCCCCGGTCGAGGGCCGGCCGGACGACGGTGTCCACATGGTGCGCGCGGTCGGTGGCGTAGAGCAGCGCCTCGGTGCGAGCGCTGACGTGGCCGCCGTGCAGGACGGCGGCCCGCAGCTCGAGGCCGAGCGGGGTGCCGCCGGGCTCCCGCGTCGCGACGACCTCCCGCCCCGTCGAGCGCAGCCAGCCGGCCAGCAGCCCGATCTGGGTCGTCTTGCCGACCCCGTCGCCGCCCTCGACCGAGACGAACACCCCGGGACCCGCCGCGCGGACGGGGGTCTGCGGCGGCCGGGTCGGTGCGTCGCTCATCCCGTCAGGGTAGTGGCCGCTGCCGACAGCCCCTCGCCCGCCCGCCGGGCTACCGGGCAGGCGGGCGACGGCTCACTCGCCCGGGTAGACCAGGCCGATCTGGCGACGGACCTCGTCCATCGTGCGCATGACGGCCAGGCTGTCCGCCCAGGTGATCCGGCGGCTCTCGGTCGCGCCCTCGGCGACCCGGCGGGCGACCTCGGCGGCCTGGTACTGGAAGCCGCCGTCGACCTCGCGGTCGTAGGACCACCAGGTGCCGTCCTGGCGGATCACCCGGAACGACGTCGGTCGGTAGAAGTCGGTGTCGACCTCGATCCGGCCCTCGGTGCCGGCGATCACCGCGGTCGTCGCCGTGCGCGACCACAGGGTGGTGTGCAGCGAGGCCTGGACCCGCTCGCCGAAGCCCAGGGCGATGCTGATCTGCCCGTCGACGCCCGTCTCGGTGAGGCTGCCGGTCGCGTGGATGCGGTCGGGCGTGCCGAGCAGGTCGTGCGCGAACGAGACCGGGTAGACCCCGAGGTCCAGCAGCGCGCCCCCGGCGAGCTCGGGGTTGTGCAGGCGGTGGCCGGGCGGCAGGTGGCCCATGTTCTGGCCGTGGTCGGCCAGGACGCCGACCACCTCGCCGATCTCCCCGCGCGCGATGACGTCGCGCAGCGCGACGACGTGCGGCAGGAAGCGGGTCCACATCGCCTCCATGAGGAAGACGCCCGCGGCACGGGCCGCGTCGACGATCTCCTGGGCCTCGGCGGCCGACCGGGCGAGCGACTTCTCCACGAGCACGTGCTTGCCCGCCGCGATCGCCAGCAGCGCGTGCTCCCGGTGCTCGGAGTGCGGCGAGGCGACGTAGACGGCCTCGACCTGCGGGTCGGCCACCAGCGCCCGGTAGGAGCTGTGCGTCGTGGGGATGCCGTGGTGGGTGGCGAAGCGCTCGGCGCGGTCGTGGTTGCGCGAGCCGACGGCGACGAGCCGGGCGCGGGTGTGCTGGTTGACCGCCGCGGCGAAGGTGGCGGCGATGCCGCCCGGGGCCAGGATGCCCCATCGGAGCGGCGGGGCGGTGCGCGGGTCCTCGGCGAGTGTCATGGGACCAACCTAGCGCCCGGCGCGGGCATTGATGTCTTCCGGTGAACATACTCGGCGACCGAGCCCTCGCCCTCGCGCTGGCTACGCTCGGCGCGTGACCCGACCGAGCGTGCTCGCCTGCGGCCTGGCGACGCTGGACCTCCTGCAGACCGTCGAGCGGTTGCCCGGGCCGGACGAGAAGGTCGTCGCTTCGGGCCTCCTGGTCAGCTCGGGCGGGCCGGCGGCGAACGCCGCGGTGACCGCCGTGGCGCTCGGGACGGCGGCCCGCCTGGTGAGCCGGGTGGGCGACGGGAGCGTCGGCCGGGTCGTCGCCGACGACCTGGCCGCGCACGGCGTCGAGCTCGTCGATCTCGCCGGCGAGGGCGAGAGCCCGGCGGTCTCCACGGTCCTCGTCACCCGGGCCACCGGTCAGCGCGCCGTCGTCTCGGTCAACGCCACGCTCGTCGCGGCGGACGCCGCCGTGTCCCCGGGCGACGACCGTGCGTCCAGCCTCGACCGCGCGCTCGACGGCGTGCACGCCGTCCTCGTCGACGGCCACCACCTCGATCTGGCAGTCCCGCTGGCCGCCGCGGCACGCGCCCGCGGCGCCGTCGTGCTGCTCGACGGCGGCTCGTGGAAGCCCGGGCTGGAACGGCTGCTCGCGCAGACCGACGTGGCCGTCCTGTCGGCCGACTTCGCCCTGCCCGGCCGGGACGCGGCCGGGACCCGGCTCGAGGACGTCGCGGCGCTCGGCCCGCCGGCCGTCGCGCGGTCCCACGGCTCGGGGCCGATCGACCTGCTCGTCGGCGACGTGGTCCGCACTCTCCCGGTCCCGCGGGTCGAGGTCGTCGACACCCTCGGCGCCGGCGACGTCCTGCACGGCGCGCTGCTCGCCTGGCTCGCCGCTCACCCGGGGTCGGGCCCGACGGACCTGGCCGACGGGCTGGCGGTCGCCGTCCGGGTCGCGTCCCGCTCCTGCGCGGCCGCCGGTGCCCGCGGGTGGCTCGCCTCGGCCGACGAGGTCGCGGTGCTCGCGGAGCTGGTCGCCCGCTGAGACCGCCGGCCGGCGGGTCGCTCAGCCCTTCGGCGCCGCCTTGGACGCGGTCGCCTTCTTCGCCGCCGGCTTGCGGGCCGGCGCCTTCTTGGTGGCCTTCTTCACCGGGCCGCGGGCGCGCTTCTCGGCGAGCAGCTCGGCCGCCCGCTCCAGGGTGATCTGCTCCACCGCGTCGTCCTTGCGCAGGGTCGCGTTGGTCTCGCCGTCGGTCACGTACGGGCCGAAGCGGCCGTCCTTGACGACGACGGGCTTCGCGCTGACCGGGTCCTGCCCGAGCTCGCGCAGCGGTGCCGAGGCGCTGGCACCGCGGCCGCGCTTGGGCTGGGCGTAGATCGCCAACGCCTCCTCGAGCGAGACCGTGAACATCGACTCCTCGGTCGGCAGCGTGCGCGAGTCGGTGCCCCGCTTGAGGTACGGGCCGTACCGGCCGTTCTGCGCGGTGATCTCGACGCCGGACTCCGGGTCGACGCCGACCACCCGCGGCAAGGAGAGCAACCGGAGGGCGTCGTCGAGGGTGAGGGTCTCCAGCTGCATCGTGGAGAGCAGCGAGCCGGTCCGCGGCTTCGGCTGGGCCGCCAGGGCCTTCTTCTTCGCCGCGGCCGAGAGGCCGGGGTCCAGCTCGGGCTCGGGGAGCAGCTCGGTGACGTACGGCCCGTACCGGCCCTTCTTCGCGACGATCGTCGTGCCGGTGCCTGGGTCCTCGCCGAGCACGAGGTCGCCCTCGGGCTGGGACTCCATCAGCTCGCGCGCCTTGGCGACGGTGAGCTCGTCGGGGGCGAGGTCGTCCGGCACCGAGGCACGGCGCGACTCTCCGCCGTCCTCGGTCTCCAGGTAGGGGCCGTAGCGGCCGACCCGCAGCGTGATGCCGTCGCCGATCTCGATGGAGTTGACCTGCCGGGCGTCGATGTCCCCGAGGCTCGCCACCAGGTCGCGCAGTCCCGCGTCCGACCCGGCGCCGAAGTAGAACTCGGTCAGCCAGGCGCGACGGTCCTTCTCGCCGGCCGCGATCGCGTCGAGGTCCTCCTCCATCGAGGCGGTGAAGTCGTAGTCGACGAGCTTGTCGAGGTTCTCCTCGAGCAGCCGGATCACCGCGAAGGCCAGCCAGGTCGGCACCAGGGCCTGGCCGCGGCTCGCGACGTAGCCGCGGTCCTGGATCACCGAGATCGTCGCGGCGTAGGTGGAGGGCCGCCCGATGCCGCGCTCCTCCAGCGCCTTGACGAGGCTCGCCTCGGTGTAGCGGGGCGGCGGGGACGTCCGGTGGTCGTCGGCCGTGAGGTCCCCGCCCCTCAGCGCGTCGCCCTCGGCCATCACCGGCAGCCGGGACTCGCCCTTCTCCCCGGCCTTGGCCTCGACGCCGTCGGACTCGTAGCGCTCGGCGTCGCGGCCCTCCTCGTAGGCGGCGAGGAAGCCGCGGAAGGTGACGACGGTGCCCGAGGCGGCGAAGACGGCCCGGGTCGCCGGTCCGACGCCCTCGGGCAGGCCGGCCACGGTGACGTCCGCGCCGATCCGGACCGAGGCGGTCGACCCCTTCGCGTCGGCCATCTGCGAGGCGACCGTGCGCTTCCAGATGAGCTCGTAGAGCCGGAACTGGTCGCCGGAGAGCTCACGGGAGACCTGCGCGGGGGTGCGGAACTCGTCACCGGCCGGGCGGATGGCCTCGTGCGCCTCCTGGGCGCCCTTGGCCTTGCTCGCGTAGACCCGCGGGGAGGCCGGAACGTACTCGGGCCCGTACAGCTCGGCGGCCTGCCGGCGGGCGGCGTCGATCGCCTGCGTCGACAGCACCGGGGAGTCGGTCCGCATGTAGGTGATGTAGCCGTTCTCGTACAGCCCCTGGGCCGTGCGCATCGCCTGGCGGGAACCCATCCGCAGCTTGCGGCCGGCCTCCTGCTGGAGCGTCGAGGTGGTGAACGGCGCCGCCGGCTTGCGGGTGTAGGGCTTGGTCTCCAGGCTCAGCACGCTGAACGGCGCGTCGGCGAGCGCGGCGACCAGCGCGGTGGCCGCGGCGCCGTCGAGGACGACCGCTCCGGTGCCCTTGAGCGCGCCGCGGTCGTCGAAGTCGCGGCCCGTCGCCACGCGCTGCTCGCCCAGGCCGACGAGCCGTGCGGCGAAGGACCCCTCCTGCTCCGGGGTGGCCGCCGCGGACTGCGCGAAGGTGCCGGTCACGTCCCAGTACTCGGCGGACCGGAACGCCATCCGCTCGCGCTCGCGCTCGACCACCAGGCGCGTCGCGACCGACTGCACGCGGCCGGCCGACAGGCCCTGGCGGACCTTGCGCCACAGCACCGGGGAGACCTCGTAGCCGTAGAGCCGGTCGAGGATCCGGCGGGTCTCCTGGGCGTCCACCATCCGGGTGTCGAGCTCGCGCGGGGAGGCGAGCGCCCGCTGGATCGCCTCCCGGGTGATCTCGTGGAAGACCATCCGGTGGACCGGGACCTTGGGCTTGAGCTCGGCCAGCAGGTGCCAGGCGATGGCCTCGCCCTCGCGGTCCTCGTCGGTGGCGAGGTAGAGCTCGTCGGCGTCCTTGAGGGCCCGCTTGAGCTCGGCCACCTTCTTCTTCTTGTCCGCGTCGACGACGTAGTACGGCTCGAAGCCGTTGTCGACGTCCACCGCGAACTTGCCGAACGGACCCTTCTTCATCTCCGCCGGCAGCTCGGAGGGCTGCGGGAGGTCACGGATGTGACCGACCGAGGCCTCGACCGTGTACCCCTCACCGAGGTACCCGGCGATCGTGCGCGCCTTCGCCGGCGACTCCACGATCACGAGCCTGCGTGTCATCCCTGCTCCTTGGCTGCGCGGCGGGTCCACCCCGGCCGTCGGGCTCGCACTCTACGACGTGTCAACCCCGCGCGGGCAATGGCGCCGACGCGGAGGTGTCGTGATCGGCCATCGCCAGGAGGCCGGAGACGGCGGCGAGCAGGAGGCAGACGGCGGCGACCACGGCGAGCGCTCCCCCGCCGAACGCGACGACCAGCTCGGCCCGTTCGGGGAACGCGACGGGTCCGAGCGCGTCGGTGCGCCGGATCGCGATCGAGGCCGCCACCGCGCTCACCAGCGCAGCGCCCAGCAGGACCCCGACCGTCGCGCCCGCCGCCCGGGGGGAGGTGCCCGGCTCGAGGGTCCCGTCGAGCGCCATGGCCAGGGCGGTCCACGCCAGGACGAGCAGGACGCCCCCGACCACGTCGCTGGGACGGTGCGAGCCGCCGAGCATCGTGCCGATGCCCGTCGCCGAGGTGTAGACGACCCCGACGGCGGCGGCCAGCGGCCGGAACCTGCGCGGCACCGCGAGCAGCAGGACGACGGACATCGACGCGGCGACCGTCGTGTGGCCGCTCGGCCAGGAGTTGTAGATGCTGTCGCCGAGGCCGGCGTCCGGCCGGGTGAGGCGGGTCTTGAGGAGCTGCGAGCTGAGGTTCGCACCGCCGACGAGGACGACCATCTGCACGGCGAGCGCGACCCGCTTGCGGTGGACGGCCAGCCCGCAGGTGACCACCAGCACCGCGAGCATGAACTTCTTCGAGACCACCGCGATCAGCGGCGCCGTGATCCCCCGGAGGGTCGCGCCCCAGCCCTCGGCGGACTCGAAGACCGCCCCGTCGAGGGCGAGCACGTCGACCCACCGGAGGGTCGCCGTCTGCACCGCCACGTGCCAGAGGGCCCACGCCGCGACGGCCGCGAGGGCGGCGACGGCGATTCCCGCGATCCGGTGCCGCAGCCCGCGCGGACGCCGCCGGCCGGTCCGGGGCTGCGTCAAAGGGTCGGCGGACACCGCTCCACGGTACGCGAGCCGGCGGTCCCGCCCGCCTCGACGTCGCCGCCGGAGCCCCGGCGCGGACCGGGCCGAGGCTCTCAGACGGCGTCGTCGTCGGCGAGCGCGAGCACGGTGGCCAGGACGGCGAAGGCGCCGGCGACGGCGGCCAGGATCCCGGCCGACGCCCCGGCGAAGGCGATGAGCAGGTCGGCCCGGCTCGGGTCGGCCAGGACCCCCGCGCCGAGGGTGCGGTCCAGCGCCAGCGCTGCGGTGGCGCCCGCGACCAGGGTCGCGCCGGCCAGGAGGGCCACCAGCGTCCGCGTCGCGCGTGCCGCGGGCAGGCTCCGGCCCGGTTCCAGCCGCCCGTCCAGGGCGGTGACCACCCCGGCCCAGGCCAGGACCACGAGCACTCCACCGACGACGTCGCTCGCCCGGTGCCAGCCGCCGATCATGGTCGCGACACCGGTGACGCTCGTGTAGAGCACGCCGAGGGCGATCGCCGCCGGCCGGAGGCGTCGCGGGACCGCGATGGCCAGGGCGACCGAGACCGAGGCGGCGACGGTGGAGTGCCCACTGGGCCAGGAGTTGAGCAGCAGGTCACCGAGACCGAGGTCCGGCCGGGTGATCGTCTCCTTGAGCAGCTGGGTCGTGAGGTTCGCGCCGACGACGAGGAGCGCGAGCTGGACCGTGAGCGCGACGCGCCGGCGGTAGAGCGCGAAGACGCAGGCGATGACGAGGGCGACGGCGACGAACTCGATCGAGACGACCGAGAGGACCGGCCGGGCGACGCCCCACAGGAGCGCGCCCCAGGTCGAGCCGGTGCCCTCGAGCCCGGCGCCCTCCAGCGCGACCCCGTCGGCCGCCCGCAGGTCCGTGCCGGCGATCGCCAGGCGCCAGACCGCCCACAGCGCGACGGCGCAGACCACGGCCACGAGCACCCCGGCGATCCGGTGCCGCGCACCGTACCGGCGCGCGGGACCGCCGGCCGCGGCAGCGGCCTGGGGTCCGGCGTCCAGGGTCACCCGTCAACGGTACGCGAGCGGGGGGCCTCCCCGCCGACGACGACCGCGTGCCTCCCGGCGGTCAGCCGCTCGGCGGACGCCGCGTCGGCGTGCAGGCAGACGAGGCAGCCGCCGTGCTCCTCGAGCCGCGCGGCGGCCTCGTCGATCGCATCCACGGCGCGCGGGCTGCGCAGCCGGACGGCCTGGAGGTCGAGGACCACGATCGACGCGCAGGCCGCGAGGGCCTGGAGCAGGGCGCGCAGCCGCCCGACGTCCTCGCGCCCGAACGAGCCGGCCGGCCGGACGGTCGCGGTCAGCCAGGCGGGGTCCGGCCGGCCGCCGGCTGCCAGGTGCGCCGCGACCGCCCGCGGGTCGACGTCGGGAACCCGCGGGGAAGTGATCGTCGTGGCGCTCATCGTCGACTCCTTGGCTGTGCGCCGGCTCGCTGCCGGACACCCTCACCGTCGGCCCGCCACCTGGGGGCCACCTGGGACCGCCGTCGGAGCCACCTGTGGGATCCCGGCCCGGTCGCCGCGGGCGGTCCGGCACAGCTCCTTCTGCCTCTCGCACAGGGAACCCACAGGAACGACCCAGGCGGGACCCAGGAACGCCCGGCATCCTGAAGGCATGACGACGACGATGCGCCCGACCCAGCCGGCCGCCCGCGAGCACCTCACCCGGGCCGACGGCAGCCCGATCCGCGCCCTGGTGGTGGACGACGAGCCGGCCCTGGGCGAGCTCCTCGCGACCGCCCTGCGCTACGAGGGCTGGCAGGTCGAGACCGCGCTCAACGGCTACGACGCGATCCGGACCGCCAAGGCCTGGGAGCCCGACGTCATCCTGCTCGACGTCATGCTGCCGGACCTGTCCGGGCTGGAGGTGCTGAGCCGGGTGCGCGGGTCGATGCCCGCGGTGCCCGTCCTCTTCCTCACGGCCAAGGACGCCGTCGAGGACCGGGTGGCCGGGCTGACCGCCGGCGGGGACGACTACGTCACCAAGCCGTTCTCCATCGAGGAGGTCGTCGCGCGGCTGCGCTCGCTGCTGCGTCGCGCCGGCGCGACCCTCGCCCGCGAGGAGGCGGTCATCGTCGTCGGCGACCTGGAGATGGACGAGGACTCCCACGAGGTCCGCCGGGACGGCCAGGACATCCACCTCACCGCCACCGAGTTCGAGCTGCTGCGCTACCTCATGCGCAACCCGCGCCGGGTGCTCTCCAAGGCGCAGATCCTCGACCGGGTGTGGCAGTACGACTTCGGCGGCCAGGCGAACATCGTCGAGCTGTACATCTCCTACCTGCGCCGCAAGATCGATGCCGGGCGCTCGCCGATGATCCACACGCTGCGCGGAGTGGGCTACGTCCTCAAGCCCGCGGAGGCGGCCACCGAGCGATGAGCGGGACGGGACCGCGGTCTGCGGCGCACCCCGCTCCCCGGGACGCAGGGGCCGGCTCGGCGCCCGATCCCCGGCTCCGGCAGCCCTGGACGCTGCGACGCCGGCTCGTCGTGCTGACCGTCGGGCTGTTCGCGGTGGTCGGCGGGAGCATGGGCGTCGTCTCGACGCTCACCCTGCGCGACACCCTGGTGGACCGCCTGGACGAGCGGCTCCTCGAGTCCAGCCAGCGCGCCGAGCGGGCTCAGGCCGACGACGACCGACCCCCGCCGTCGGCCGACGGCACGGCCGTCCTCCCGGGCAGCCTGCCCACCGAGCCCACCGAGCCCACCGACGGTGAGACCCTCCCCGGGCCCCCGCCGGCCCTCGAGGCACCCGGCCAGGCCGCCGGGACCCTCAACTACTCCGTCCTGGACGGGGTGGTGCGCTCGGGATACCTCGACAACGACGGCACCCTGCAGCCGCTGACGCAGGAGCAGGACGCGGTGCTCGCGGACGTCGCCGTCGGGACGGGCCCGCAGACCGTCGACCTCGGCGACCTCGGCGCCTACCGGGTCGTCGCGATCGACGGGCAGCAGGGCGGGGTGCTGCTCACCGGCGTCTCGATGGCCGACACCACGACCAGCGTGCAGCGCTTCCTCGTCGGCGAGGGGCTGATCGTCGTCGCGGGGATCGCCGTGGCCGCCCTTGCCGGCGCCGGACTGGTGCGCCGGGAGCTGCGCCCGCTGGAGCGGGTGGCGGCGACGGCGACGCTGGTCTCCGAGCAGAGCCTCGACCGCGGGGCGGTCACCCTGGAGCGGGTGCCACCGACCGACACGGACACCTCGACCGAGGTCGGTGAGGTCGGTGCCGCGCTCAACCGGCTGCTCGACCACGTCGAGGCCGCCCTGGCGGCCCGGCACGAGAGCGAGACCCAGGTCCGGCAGTTCGTCGCCGACGCGAGCCATGAGCTGCGCACCCCGCTCGCCTCCATCCGCGGCTACGCCGAGCTCGTGCGCCGGCTCCCGGAGGACCTGCCCCCGGACGCGCTCCGCGCGCTGGAACGGGTGGAGTCGGAGTCCCGGCGGATGACGAGCCTCGTCGAGGACATGCTGCTGCTGGCCCGGCTGGACGCCGGCCGGGCGATCGAGGACACCGAGGTCGACCTGGTCGGGCTCGCCGTCGACACCGTCTCCGACGCGCACGCCGCCGGCCCCGACCACGTGTGGCGGCTCGACCTCCCGGTCGCCGGCGAGGACGACGAGCCGACGCCGTGCCTGGTGCGGGGCGACACGCACCGCCTGCACCAGGTGCTCGCCAACCTGCTCACGAACGCCCGGGTGCACACCCCGCCCGGGACGACGGTGACCACGTCGGTGGCGAACGAGGGCGACACGGTCGTCCTGCGCGTGCAGGACGACGGGCCCGGCATACCGGCCGCGCTGCGGCCCCGGCTGTTCCAGCGGTTCACCCGCGGGGACGCGGCCCGCTCGCCCGGCACCGGCTCGACCGGGCTCGGGATGGCCATCGCGCACGCCGTGGTCACGGCGCACGCGGGGACGATCGTGCTCGACGACACGACGCGCGGGACGTCCTTCACCGTCCGGCTGCCGGCGGCATGAGCGACGGCCCGTGATCGCCAGGCGATCACGGGCCGCTCGGGCCGGTCGGTTCAGGGGGTGGGGGTCGCGCTCTCGGTGCCGGTCGACGGCGCGTCCGACGGAGTCGGCGACTCCGACGGGGTCGGCGTCTCGTCCGAGGGGCTCGGGACGGTCCCCTCGCGGCCCGGGCCGACCCGGCGGGTGCCGTCGCCCCGGCCCGGCAGGCCGTTGCCCGCACGACCCTGGTCGAGCCGGTCCCGGAGCCCGCTCAGCTCGGTGCGCTCCACCGCGCCGTTGTCCCGGTGGCTGAGCAGGAACCCCGTGCCGAGGCCACCGGCGAAGCCGAGGCCGAGCAGGACGACGCCCCCGGCGATCGAGACACCGACGACCCAGCCGGGCACCCGGCGCCGGGGCGGGACCTGCCCCGTGGCGGGGTAGGCGGTCGCCGTCGGGTAGGCGGTCGCCGTCGGACCGGTGGCGCCGGGCGCGGCGCCGGTGGGCGCCGCGTCGCCCACGGCGGGCGTGGGCGCGAGCGGCTGGGTCGCCTGCTCGTCGGGCGTGCGCGGGGGGTTCTGGTCGCTCAACTCGTCCTCCTGGGATCGGTCAGAAGGACGAGTCTTCCCCGCCGACCTTTCAAGAACCCGGGCGGAGCCTGGAGCCAGGCTGTGAGATCAGCCGCCCTGCTGCGGGCGCCCCGCGGGCGCGCCGCCGCCGGGACCACCGGCATCCGTCGGGGTGGTGCTCGTGTCGGCGCCCAGCCCGCTGAGGCCGCCGTCGGTGCTGGTGCTGTCCGAGACGAGCGGCGTCGTCAGGTCGGCGAGGACCACCTGGTCGCCCTCGACGAGGCCCGAGGAGATCTCCGTGCGTTCGGTGCCCACGGTACCGATGCCGACCTCGACGTCGACGAGCGAGCCGTCGACGAGCTGCTGCACCGTCGCGCCGGCAGCCGTCCGGTGCACGGCGGAGGTCGGCACGGTCAGGGTGGCGTCCTGGGCCGCGACGTCGATCGACACCTGCGCGGACGAGCCGTCGAACAGCACGGCCTGGGTCGGGTCGACCGCCAGGACGACGGTGTAGCTGGGCGTCGACGTGGTGGACACGTCGAGGATCCCGATGCTCGTCACGGCCGCGCCGAGGTCCTCCTCGACGCCCGCCACCACGACCGTTGCCGTCTGCCCGACGTGGACCGTGTCGATCTCGGAGAGGTCGAGCGTCGTGGTGACCACGTGGCCGGACGTGCCGAGGACGGTGAGGACGGCGCTGCCCGAGGAGGCCGCGTCCCCCACCTCGAGCGAGACCGATGCGACGGTCCCGGCGATCGGCGTCGTGAGGGTGGCGAGCTCGAGGTCACGCCGGGCGATCGCGAGCGTGGCCTCCGCCTCGTCGATCGCCGCCTGGTCGGCGAGCAGGTCCTGCGCCGAGGCGACCTGCACCGCGGCGGAGGCCGTCGCACCGGTCGGGGTGCTGCCCGCGGAGTCCGCCGTCCCGGCGGAGGTGCTGGGGGGTGTCCCGGCGGACGTCCCGCCCGAGGCGCCGGTGGACGTCCCGCCCGCACCGCCGGACGAGGCATCGCTCCCGCCGCCGGTCGACGCCGCCGCATCCGTCGCGGCCTGCTGCATGACCTGCCGGGCCGTCGCGACGCTCGCGTCGAGCGCCGTCGCCAGCGTGTCGACCGACGCCTGGGCCGCCGCGACGAGCTGCTGGTCGGCCAGCAGCTGCGTGACGGCGTCCTGGCACGAGGTCAGGGTGTCGGCCGGGTCGGTGGTCTCGGTCGGGTCGGCCGGGTCGGTGGTCTCGGTCGGGTCGGCCGTCTCGGCCGGATCGACCGGGTCGGCCGGGTCGGTCGTCTCGGCCGGGCCGTCCGTGCCGTCCCCGGCACTCTCGTCGCTCGGCACCGGCTCGAGGAGTGCTGCGCAGGCCGCCTGCGCGGCGGCGAGCGAGTCCTGGGAGCTCGCGAGCAGGGCCGTGGCCGCGCCATGTGCCGCGAGGAGCTCCTGCTGGGCCGCCCGCACGTCCTGGAGGGCCGCATCGACCGCGGGGTCGAGGGCGGCCGGGGCGGGGGTCTGCGCCCCACTGGCGCCGGTCGAGGCTGCCGGTCGAGGTGCCGGTCGAGGTCGCCACCGGCGCCGAGACCGTCGTCAGGGCGTCGGTGCTCGTGCTCCCGGACGTGCTGTCGCTCACCGTGTCCGTGGCGGTCTGCGAGTCGAGGTCGTCCTCGAGCCGCTGCTCGGCAGCCGCGAGCGCGGCGCTCGCCTCGTCCACCGAATCCTGGAGGTCGGCGGGGTCGAGGGTCGCCACCGTCTGTCCGGCGGTGACCTCGTCACCGACCGCCGCGTCGAGGGTCGCGACGGTCCCGGCCACCGGGAAGGCGAGGTCCGCGCGGGTGGCCGAGGAGACCGTCCCGACCGCGTCGATCGTCTGGGCGACGGAGGCGACCTCGGCCTCGGCGAAGCGGTACGGGGAGGCTCCGGCCCGCCCGGCGGCGAGGCTGACGCCGCCGACCGCCACGCCGAGCGCGAGCACCCCGGCGCCGACGGCCGTCCATCGCCGCCGGTGCACCGCCCGGCGGCGGCCGGCGGAGGGGCTCACCAGCCCGGTCGACTCAGCCACGAGACCCCACCTCCGGGCACGCGCCGTCGACGGCCTCACTCAGCGTCAGCGTCGTCGCGCTCAGCCCGCCCCGGTCGTCGGCCTCACCCCGCGCCGACAGGCACCAGCCCACCGCGATCTGGTCGATGCCGCCCTCGGAGGTCTGCAGGTAGACGGTCTCGTCGCCGACCGTCACGGTCTCCTCTCCCGCGACGCCGTCGCGGTCGGTGGTCGCGATCGTCAGCGTCGTCCCGTCGACCGCGGCGACCTGACCGGAGACGCCGGCCGCGGCGCCCGCTGCGGTCCCCGGCCCGCCCGCCGACTGGTCCGTCGGACGGTCCGTGGGCTGACCGGACGGCAGGTCCGTGGGCTGGTCCGTCGGCCGGGCCTGCCCGGCGGCGGCACCGTCGACGGCATCGGTCCCGGGCGCGCCACCCGGGCCGCCGGATCCCGCCGCTGCCGCGCACTGCCCGTCGACCGGCTGCGGAGACGACGACCCGGGTCGCCGTCGCTGCGGCCGAGCCCTCGGCCGGGTCCGCCGACACCGCGACGACGCACGAGCCGACGGTCACCGCAGCGAGGTCGGCGCTGCTCGTCACGAGCACCGTCGTCGCGTCCGTCCAGGTGACTGCCGTCTGGGTGCCGGTCGACTGCACCTGGGCCACCGGCCCGGTGAGGGCGGCGATCAGGCCGGACACCGCCGTGCCTGCCGCGCGGTCGCGGGTGTCGGCCGCGCCGGCACCGTTCGCCGCCTCCGCTGCCTGCGGCACGGCCGTCGTGGTCGAGGCCGTCGCGGCGGAGTCGCCGGAGCACCCGGCAGCCACGAGGCCGACGACGGCGAGCATCGCGCCGACGAGCGCAGCGCGGCGACCGCCGCGGAGGGGGCCGACGTCAGGACGGCGCGGGGACAAGGACGGGGTCGGCATGGTGGCTCTCCTGGTCGTCGGTCGTACGGGGTCGCAAGGTCACTCGCTCCGCAGGGCGTCGATCGGGGCCAGCCGCGCGGCGCGCGTCGCCGGGTAGACCCCGAAGACGATCCCGATGCCCATCGCGACCGCCACGGCGCCCACGACGGCAGGGACCGAGACGACGACGGAGCTGTCGAGCACGGCGGGGAGCAGGCGGGCCGCGAGGATGCCGAGGGCAGCGCCGAGCAGCCCGCCGGCCAGGCCCAGCACGCCCGCCTCGATGAGGAACTGCCGGCGGATCGCCCACGGCGGGGCACCGAGCGCCTTGCGCAGGCCGATCTCCCGGGTCCGCTCGGTGACCGAGACGAGCATGATGTTCATCACTCCGATCCCGCCGACCAGCAGCGACAGGGCGGCGATCCCCGCCAGCAGGACCGTGAGCGTGCGGTACACGGCGGTCGCCGTGCTCACCAGGGAGTCCTGGGTGCTGACCGTGAAGTCGGCGTCGGCGCTGTCGGTGATCCCGTGCAGGTTGAGCAGGAGCGTCTCGGTCTCCTGGTAGGCGGCCGAGAGCTGCTCGGTCGAGGCGGCCTGCACGTAGATCGTGCTCACCGCGTCGCGGTCCCGACCTCCGACGAGGCTCTGGGACACGAGGCTCAACGGCGCGACGACGAGGTCGTCGAGGTCCGTCTCCGAGCTCGAGCCCGCCTCCGTCAGCACGCCGACGACCTCGGCGTCGATCCCCGAGATCGTGACGGTCTGCCCGACGACCGAGGTGGACCCGAACAGCTCGGTCGCAGCCGTCGCGCCGAGCACCACGACGGGGCTCGCGGCGTCGAGGTCGTCCGCGCTGAGGAACGCACCGGAGTCGAGGGCTCGCGACCGGACCGCCAGCCAGTCCTCCGTCGTCCCGACGACGGACGTCGTCCAGTTCGTCTCGCTCGTCTCGACGGACAGCGAGAGCGTCTTCTCCGGCGCGACCCCCGAGACGTCGGGTGCGCTGACCTCGGAGCCGAGCGCCTCCGCGTCGGCGCTGGTGAGGCTGAACAGCGAGCCGAAGCCGCCGCGCACGCCCGAGCTGTCGGTGCTGGACCCCGGGGTGACGATGAGCAGGTTCGAGCCGAGGGAGGTGATGGACTCGCTGACGTCCTTCTGGCTGCCCAGGCCGAGACCGACGGTGAGGATCACCGCGGCGATCCCGATGAGGATCCCGAGCACCGTGAGGATCGAGCGCATGGCGTGGCTGCGGATCGCCGCAAGGCCGGTGCGCAGGGTCTCCGTCCAGGTCACCGCGAGCTCACCTCGTCCGAGTGGATCCGGCCGTCGCGGACCCGCACGATGCGGTGCGCATGCTCGGCGACCTCCTCCTCGTGGGTGATGAGCACGATCGTCCGGCCGTGCGCGTGCAGCTCGGCGAACAGCGCCAGGACGTCGGCGCTCGAGGTCGAGTCGAGGTTCCCGGTCGGCTCGTCGGCCAGGATCAGCGCCGGCTCACCGACCAGGGCCCTGGCGACGGCCACGCGCTGCTGCTGCCCGCCGGACATCTCCCCCGGGCGGTTGGCGAGCTTGTCCCCGAGACCGACCCGTTCCAGGGCGGCGACCGCCCGCTGCCTGCGCTCGGCCGCCGGGACGCGCCCGTAGACCATCGGGAGCTCGACGTTGCGCCACGCCGAGAGCGAGGGCAGCAGGTGGAACTGCTGGAAGACGAAGCCGATCCGACGGTTGCGGATCTCGGCGAGGGCCACCTCGTCGAGCTCGTCGACGTCCTCCCCGGCCAGGCGGTACCGGCCGACGGTGAGCACGTCCAGGCACCCGATGAGGTTCATCAGGGTGGACTTGCCCGATCCGGAGGGCCCCATGATCGCCACGTACTCGCCCACCCCGATGGACAGGTCGATCTCCCGCAGGGCCTCGTACTCCACCGCCCCGGTCCGGTAGGTCTTGCCGACGCCGCGCAGGTCGATGACGGGGGCGTCGGACGGTGCCGCGGGCGCCGTCGGTCGGACGTTCTCGAGCGTGCTCTCAGCCATTCGGTGCCTGCCCTGGTGCACCGGGACCGGCGCCCCCGCCGAGCTGGCTCGGGTCGAGGCCTCCGGGGGGCTGGACGTCGTCGGTCGTGGTGCCCGAGCGGGACCCGCCCGACTGGGCGGTGACGACGGTCACCTGGACGATGTCCCCCTCGGCCAGGCCGGAGACGATCTCGGTGCTGGATCCCGAGGTCTCCCCCGTGGTCACGGTGGTCTCGCTCTCCGCGCCGCTGTCGTCGACGACCGTCACGACGGTCTGCCCGTCGACGGTGCGCAGGGCCGCTGCGGGAACGGTGAGGACGTCGGTGCGCCGTTCGTAGACGATCGAGGCCTCGACCGACACGCCGTCGTGCAGGTCGTCCACCGAGCCGGTCACGGCGATCGTCACCGGGTACGCGGCGACCCCGGAGGTGCTCGTGGACAGCAGCCCGACCTCCGAGACCGTGCCGAAGACAGTGTCCGTGACGCCGTCGACCGTGAGCTCGGCCTGGTCGCCGACGGCGATCAGGGCGACGTCGCTCTCGTCGACGGTCGTCTCGACCACCCACGAGTCGGTGCCGATGATGACGAAGGACGCCGTGGACGTGGCGCCCCCGGAGGCCTGCGCGGCGCCCGACGCCGAGCTCGCTCCCTGGACCACGTCTCCCACCGCGAGGTCGACGGTGGTGAGCAGCCCCGCGACGGGGGCCACCAGGGTCGCGTCGGCGAGGGACGCGGCCGCGTCCTCGACCCGGGCGGCCGCGAGGTCGACCTGCGCCGAGGCCGAGGCGACCTTCGCCTCGGCGGCGTCGCTGCCGTCGTCGGCCTCCTCGGCGTCCGCGAGGCTCGCCGTCGCGGAGGCGAGGTTCGACCGGGCCGACAGGAGGGCGGCCTCGAGCTCGAGGGGGTCGACGGTCGCCAGGGTCTGGCCCTCGGCGACCGTGTCACCGGCGGCGACGGCGACCGAGGTCACCGTGCCGCTGACGGCGAAGCTCACGTCCTCGTGGACCGCCGGGGTCAGGGTGCCGGTGGCGGACACCGTCTTCTGCAGGGTCCCGAGGGAGGCGGCGACGGTCCGGGTCGTGGTCGTGGCCGCCGCCTCGACCCCAGCCGCGGTGTCCCTCGACCCGAACCACCATCCGCCGGCCGCGGCGAGGGCCACGACAGCGACCCCCGCCAGGGCCAGCCCGAGTCGGGACAGGGCCGTGGCCCTGCGGGTTCTCGTCGTCACGCTCGTCCTTCGTCCGCTCGGGTGGGCCGATCGAGAACGTAGGGAGCGAGCCTGGGCCGGAACCCAGCACGGGCTGAGGATCACCTGTGGATCGGCGGCTCCAGCAGGGTGTCCCGCACGAGCCCGCGCACCGCGGGCAGCAGGCTCGCCCGCAGCTCGGCGACCTCGACGTCGAGGATCGCGCCGAGACCACCGAGGATCTGGCCGACCGTCAGCTCCCCGTCGCAGGCCCCCACCAGACCGGCCAGGGCGGTCCCGACCTGCACGGTGCGGCCGAACCCGCCGCCCTGGCGCAGCAGCACCACGCTCGGGTCCGCCGCGCCGGGCCGCAGGTGACGCTCCTCGGTGACGTCCGGGGCGACCCTCAGGCGGGCCGCCAGCACGGCGTCGTCGTCGTGGGCGACGTCCCAGTCGTGCCCGGCCAGGGCGCCGGCCAGGTGCTCGCCCAACGGCTGGCGGGCGGCGCCGGGCAGCTCCTCCAGGCGCCGGAGCCCCGGCGGGCCGGACCGGGGCCGGCGCAGCACCACCATGCCCAGGCCGACGGCGTCGACCCCGCGCCGCTCGAAGTCGTCGAGCCACGCGGCGAGCCCGGCCGCCCAGCCCAGCGCGGTCCCGGTCCCGCGAGGTCCCGCCGTCGCGGAGCCACATCTCGGCGTACTCGGCGGGATCGAGGACCTCGCGCTGGATCACCCAGCCGTCCAGCCCGGAGGCGTCGAGCCAGCCGCCGACCCGCTCCTGCCACGGCTGCCCACCGCGGTGCTCCCAGTTGCCGAGCAGCTGGACGACGCCACCGGGAGCCAGCACCTCGGCGACGCCGGTCACGAGGTCCCGGACGAGGTCGTCCCCGGAGCGGCCCCCGTCGCGGTACTCGTACACCGGCGCGTCGCCGTCCCCGCGCGGGGTGATGACGAACGGTGGGTTGGAGACCACCAGGTCGAAGGTCTCGCCCCGCACCGGCTCCAGCATCGACCCGGCGCGCAGGTCGAGCCCGACCTGCGCGAGGGCCGCGTTGAACGCGGCGAACCCCAGGGCTCGCCGGGAGATGTCGGTCGCGACGACGGCCCCGCTGTGCCGGCTCGCGTGCAGGGCCTGGACCCCGCAGCCCGTCCCGAGGTCGAGGGCTCGGGCGACCGGGGAACGCATCGTCGACTGCGCCAGGGTGGTGGACGCACCGCCGACCCCGAGCACGTGGTCCGGCCGCAGTGCTCCGCCGGTCACCGCCTCGCCGAGGTCGGCGGCGAGCCACCAGTCGACCGCGCCGGCGGCGTCGACCGAGGAGTACGGGCGCAGGTCGACCCGCGCCCGCACTGGGTCGTCCGCGCCGTGACCCACCGTCTCGACCAGGCCGAGCCGCGCGGCGCCGTCGACTCCGAGCGTCGGCAGCGCCCGGTCGACCGATCCGCGGGGCACCGCGCCGCCCAGCAGGAAGAGCCGGGTCAGGCTCGCGAGCTCCTCGCCCCGCCCTCGCACCGCCCGGGCGCCGGCGACCCGCAGCGCCGGGAGCACCTCGTCGCGGTGCAGCGCCGCGGCCGCCACCGGGCCGAGCAGCTCCTCGACCGCGTCGCTCGTGTAGCCCCCCTGCTCCAGGTCGCCGCGCAGCGCGGCAAGGAGGCCCGGGTCGGCGCCCGGCGCCCGGCTGTCGGTGCTCATCGCTCCCCGATCCTCAGGTCGGCCAGCACGGGCCGATGGTCGCTCGCCCGGATCGCCGCAGGGCCGTCCGGCACCCAGGCCGCCTGCACCTCGACCTCGGGCGTGACGAGCACGACGTCGATCCGGGCCCGCGGGGCGTCGGACGGGAAGCTCGGTCCGAGGCCCGCGTCCCGCAGGTGCGCGACGAGGCGCGCCCTCGCCGATCCGCCCGGCTGCTCGTTGAGGTCGCCCGCGAGCACGCACGGGCCGCGCGACTCGGCCACCAGCCGCAGGAGGTGGTCGACGTGGCGGTGCCGCTCCTCGCGGCGCAGGCCCAGGTGGGTGCTGAGCACCCGCACGCCCTGCACCTCGACCATCGCCACGCCTCGCAGGATCCAGGTGCCGGTGCGCGGCAGGCGGACCGCCCGACGCTCGGTCACCGCCAGGCCCCGTCGCACGAGGATCGCCGTCGTCCGGGCGGCGCCGCCGGCGACGGCGACCTCGAGTCCGACCGCGCGCGCGAGGCGGGCGAGGCGCCACCGCCCCCACGGCCCCCGGGGCGGCTCCTGGAGCGCGACGACGTCGGGCGCGTGGTCCCGGAGCACCTCGGCGACGGCCGCCGGGTCGTCGCCGAGGTGGTGCACGTTGTAGCTCATCACCCGCATCGAGGTCGGCACCTGCGCCGGGTCAGACGAGGCTGGTCTCCCGCTCGAGCCGGCCCGCACGGTCCACCGCCGCCGCGCGCACCCGGGAGAGGATGACCGCGCCGAACGCGATGAGCATCGCACCGGTGGCGATCGCCAGGCGGACGGTCTGGTTCGACTCCGCGCCGACCGACAGGTGCACGACGGCGGGCGCGATGAGCAGCGCGACGAGGTTCATCACCTTGATGAGCGGGTTGATCGCCGGCCCGGCGGTGTCCTTGAACGGGTCGCCGACGGTGTCGCCGATGACGGCGGCGGCGTGCGCTTCGGAGTTCTTCCCGCCGTGGTGGCCGTCCTCGACGATCTTCTTCGCGTTGTCCCAGGCCCCGCCGGAGTTGGCGAGGAACACGGCCATGAGGACGCCGGTGGCGATCGCGCCGGCGAGGAAGCCCGCCAGCGGCCCGACGCCCAGCCCGAAGCCCACCGCGATCGGCGCGAAGGCGGCGAGCAGACCGGGCGTGGCGAGCTCGCGCAGCGAGTCGCGGGTGCAGATGTCGACGACCCTGCCGTACTCGGGCCGCACCTCACCGGTCATGATCCCGGGGTTCTCGTGGAACTGGCGCCGCACCTCGAAGACGATCGCCCCGGCCGCCCGGGTCACCGCGTCGATCGCGAGCCCGGAGAACAGGAAGACGGTCGCGCCGCCGAGGATCACCCCGACCAGGGTGATCGGCGAGATGACCTGGTAGGAGAGCATCGCCACGGTCAGCCCGCCGGTGTCGAACGCCGATCCGAGGGAGTCGACCGCCTCGCGCACCGCGTCGGTGTAGGAGCCGAAGAGGGCCGTCGCGGCGAGCACGGCCGTCGCGATCGCGATCCCCTTGGTGATCGCCTTGGTCGTGTTGCCGACCGCGTCGAGGTCGGTGAGCGTCTTGGCGCCCTCGGCGTCGATGTCGCCGGACATCTCCGCGATGCCCTGCGCGTTGTCGCTCACCGGCCCGAAGGTGTCCATCGCGACGATGACCCCGACGGTGGTGAGCAGGCCGCAGCCGGCCAGGGCGATGAGGAACAGCGAGAGGGTGATCGAGCCGCCGGAGATGAGGAACACCCCGCAGATCGCCGCCGCGATGATGCCCGCGGTGTAGACCGCCGACTCGAAGCCCACCCCGATGCCGGAGAGCACGACGGTCGCCGCGCCGGTGAGCGTCGTCCGGGCGACGTGCTTCGTCGGGTTCGAGGTCGTCCCGGTGAAGTAGCCGGTGAGCCACAGGATGATCCCGGCGAGCAGGATGCCGATGGTGACCGCGAGGGTGGCGACCACCCGGGGGTCGCCGGTGTGCGTCGCGAGGTCCCCGCTCACCCCGGCCAGGCCGGCGAAGCTCGAGGGCAGGTAGACGAAGGCGGCGATCGCGCTGAGGATCGCGCCGGTGAGGGCGGAGAGGTAGAAGCCGCGGTAGATCGCCCGCAGACCGCTCTCCTGGCCGCGCACCCGGGTCAGGACGACACCGAGCGCGGCCGTGATCGCGCCGATCCCGGCGACGATCAGCGGGAAGACGAGGCCCTGCTCGCCGTAGGAGACCTTGCCGAGGATGAGGGCCGCGACCAGGGTCACCGCGTAGGACTCGAAGAGGTCGGCGGCCATGCCGGCGCAGTCGCCGACGTTGTCGCCGACGTTGTCCGCGATGGTCGCGGCGTTGCGGGGGTCGTCCTCCGGGATGCCCTTCTCGACCTTGCCCACCAGGTCCGCGCCGACGTCGGCCGCCTTGGTGAAGATGCCGCCGCCGACGCGCATGAACATTGCGAGCAGCGCCGCCCCGAACCCGAACCCCTCGAGCACGGCCGGAGCCTGCTCGCGGTAGAGCAGGACGACGGTCGTCGCACCGACCAGGCCGAGCCCGACGACGCACATGCCGACGACGCCACCGGTGCGGAACGCGATCTGGGCGCCGACGACGCGGCCGTCCGGCCGCCGGGCGGCCGAGGCCACGCGCACGTTGGCGCGCACCGCGAGCCACATCCCGAGGTAGCCGATCGCGGCGGAGAAGCCCGCGCCGACGAGGAAGAAGACCGATCGTCCGACCCGGATGCCGGTGTCGCCCGGGAGCAGGAACAGCAGACCGAAGACGATCACGGCGAAGAGCACGAGGGTGCGGAACATCCGGCTCAGGTAGGCCGAGGCGCCTTCCTGCACCGCCGTCGCGATCTCCTGCATCTTCGCGGTGCCCTCGTCGGCGGCCAGCACCTGGCGGCGCAGCACCAGGGCGAACCCGAGCGAGACGACGGCGATGGCGGCGATGACCGCGACGATCGTGAGGCTCGAGTTTCCGAGCGAGAGCATCCGTCCTCCAAGTCCCCCGCGCGCGGACGAGTCGAGCCGGCGCCGTCGCCTGCCCTGTGCCGCGGACGGAGGGAGTCTACGGGTCGATCACGGTACTGCCAGTCCCACGAACGGGGGCGGTGGGGCGTCGGACGACCCACGGAGCACCTGCTGCCGGACCCGGCTACCGCTAGCGTGACGACGGTGGGAGCAGCACTGGTGGACCTGCGGTCCGCACCACCCGCCGGCCTCGTCGGCGCGAAGGCCGCGCGCCTGGGCTGGCTGACGGGCCGGGGCTGGCCCGTGCCGGCCGGCGTCGTCGCCCCCGCCGCGCACCTCGCCTCCCTGGATGCGGACCTCCGCGCCGAGCTGACCGCCGTGCTCGCGCCCGGGCGGCGGTACGCCGTGCGGTCCTCGGCCGACGCCGAGGACCACGGGGCGAGGTCCTTCGCCGGCCAGTTCGCCACCGTCCTGGACGTCACCGGGACCGACGACGTCCTCGCAGCGGTGCGGCGGGTCGCGGACTCGGCGGGCACCCCGCAGGTCGCGGCGTACGCCCGACGGGTCGGGGTGGACCCGTCGGCGATCCGGATGTCGGTGATCGTCCAGGAGATGGTGACCGCCGTCGTCAGCGGCGTCGCCTTCAGCCGCGACCCGGTGACCGGTGCCGGCCGCGTCGTCGTCGAGGCGGTCGCCGGGCGCGGCGAGGAGCTCGTGGGCCGAGGTGCGACCCCGCAGCGCTGGACCTGCGCGCCGGGGGCCGCACCGTCGCACGACGCAGGCTCGACCCCGCTCCTCCTGCCTGACCCGGTCCTGCGCGAGGTCGTCGAGCTGGTCCGTGCCGTGGCCACGGCCGGCGGGGCGGCGGCCGACGTCGAGTGGGTGTGGGACGGCACCCGGCTCTGGGTCGTGCAGTGGCGCCCGATCACCGCGCTGACCGAGAACGCGCGGCTCTGGTCCGCACGGATCGCCCGGGACGTGCTGCCCGGCCTGATCCCTCCCCTGGTGTGGTCGGTCAACGTGCCCGTCGTCAACGGCGTCTGGGTCGACGTGCTCGACCGGGCCCTGGGGCCGACCGGGCTGGAGCCGGAGAGCCTGGCCCGCGCGTTCGGGTACCGCGCGTACTTCGACATGAGTGCCTTCGGCGGGGTGTTCACCTCGCTCGGGATGCCCGCCGACGCGCTCGAGCAGATGCGCGCGGGGACCGGGCGCTCGGCGATCCGCCCGTCCACCCGCGCCGTCCTGCGGCGCGCCCCCCACCTGATCGACGCCGGCCTCGGGCTGCGCCGATGGCCCGAGCAGGCGCACGCGGCGGTCCTGCGCGCCGAGGCCGCGCGCGTCCGCGAGGTGGCCCAGGACGTGTCGGCGCTGAGCGACGAGGAGCTCCTCGCCAGGGTCGACCGGCTCCGCGGGGTGTTCGCCGACCTGGCACGGTTCAACGTCGTCACCCCGCTCCTGGCCGACGTCGCGGCGGCCCGGATCCGCCGGGCCGCCGCGCGCCGCGGCCTCGACCCGACGACCATCGATCCCGGCCAGGAGCTGGCCGAGGTGCGCGCGCTGAGCCCCGCGCACACCCTGGCCGCCGTCGACCCCGGGGACGACGCCGACTGGGCCGCCGTCCTGGAGCGGTTCGGGCACCTGTCCGACAGCCCGAACGACTGCTCGCGGCCGACCTGGGCCGAGCAGGAGGAGGCGGTCCGGCGCAACCTCCTCGCCACGAGGACACCCGGCCCGGCCGCGGGTGACGGGCCCTCGCACCCGGCAGCGCCCAGCGGTGCCCTCGCCCCCGCCGGCCGGGCGGACCTGCTCGCGCGGACCCCCGCCTGGCAGCGGTGGCGCACGTCAGGGGCCTGGTCGCGGGCCGCGAGGCTGCGCCTGGCCCGCGAGGAGGTCGGCTACACCTACGCGCGCTTCTACGCCCTGTTCCGCCCGGCGTTCCTGGAGGCGGGAGCCCGGCTGGTCGCACGCGGGCTCCTGGACGGGCCGGACGACGTCTTCCTGCTCACCCTGACAGAGCTGAGGGCGGCGCTCACCGGCCGGCTCCCGGAGGCCAGGTCGCTGGCGGGGCGCCGGCGTCAGGAGATGGCCGAGGCCGCCGAGATCGACTGGCCGGAGACGATCGTCGGGGACGACCCGGTCCCGGTGCTGGGGCGGGCGGGTGCGCGCGTGCTGCGCGGGACACCGACCTCACGAGGGCGGCACACCGGTCCGGCGCGGGTCGTCACCTCGCTCGCGAGCGCCGGGGAGATCGGCCCCGAGGACGTCCTGGTGCTCGAGGCCGCCGACGTCACCTGGACACCGCTGCTGCTGCGCGCCGGGGCAGTGGTCACCGAGACCGGGGGGATGCTCTCGCACGCCTCCATCGTGGCGCGCGAGCTCGGGCTGCCGTGCGTCGCGTCGGTCCCCGGGGTGCTCAGGCTGCCGGACGGCACCCGCCTGAGCGTCGACGGCGGGTCGGGCGAGGTGCTCGTGCTGGACAGCCGTCCGGCCCCGACCGAAGGAGAAGGACCGTGACTCCTGCCCTCACCGGCTGGACGGCCGGCGCCGCCGGCGCTCTGGTCGGCTACCTCGCCGGGGCTGTGTCCTTCTCCCGGGCGATCGGCGCTCGCGTTGCGCCGGGCCAGGACATCAGCATCACCCACGTCGAGGTGGTCGAGACGGGGACGACGGTCGAGTTCCACGGCATCACCCCGACCAGTGTGCGTGAGCACGCCGGCACGGCGGCGATGTGGGCGAGCATCCTGCTCGAGGCCGGCAAGGCCCTGCTCCCGACCCTGACGGCCCGGCTGGTGCTGCCTGGGACACCGGCGGCCCCGGCGGCCGCCGCCGGTGCCGTCCTCGGCCACGTCGTCCCGGTGTGGAGCGGCGGGAAGGGTGGCTACGGCCTGTCCCCGATGCTCGGCGGCTTCCTCGTGCTGGACCCGCTCGGCTTCCTCGTCACCAACGCCGGGCTGAGCGCGGCCATCGGCCTCGCCCGAGACCGCCGACTGGCGATGCTGTGGCCGCTCACGGTCCCGATCTGGGGGGCGCTGCGCCGGCGGAAGGACCTCCTGGCCTTCGGCCTCGTGGGCAATGCCATCTACTGGACCCGACTCGTCCCCGAGCTGCGCGGTGGACTCAAGGCACTGCTCGCGCCGCACGTGCCGCGGCACTGACCGGGGCGGACGAGCGCGAGCCGCGCCTCAGGCGACCTCGACGTCCCGGCGGCGCAGCGCGAGCGCGCCCAGGCCCGCCGCTATCACGCCGACGATCACGAGCACGAGGGCCGCCGTGCCGTCAGGATCGACCGCTGGGGCAGGCGCCACGTGGTGGAAGACCGAGACGCCGAGCAGCCACTCGGGCAGATCGACGGTGGAGCCGACGACCTCGAGGAGGAACGAGAAGGCGACACCGGCGTACGTCACGGCCGCGGCTCGACGTGGGGCGAGCCCGTGCAGCAAGGTCCCCACGCCGAGCACCACGAGGGCGGCGGGGATCGCGTTGGCTCCGGCGAGGGCCAGATCGCGGGCTCCGATCTCCAGATCCCCGACCCGTCCGGCCAGCCAGGTGCCCGCCACCAGCGCCGTGGACGCGAGGACGAGCACCCCGGCGGCTGCCGCGAGGCGACCCACCAGCCATGACGCCCGTCCCACCGGTCGCACGAGGATCGTGTCGAGCCGGGCACTGCCCTCCTCCTCCCGGGTCGCCGCGACCTGCCCGGCGGCGGCGGTGGCCAGCGCGACCGTGGCCAGGACGAAGGAGAGCCCGACGTAGGCCCGCGTCCCGGAGTCTGCGATGCCCAGCCCGCCGAGCGCCTCCGCACCCGTCGAGTCGGCCATCGCGTCGGCGGCGGTCCGCGCCACCAGCCCGATGAGGAGCCCGAAG
The DNA here is from genome assembly GCA_963724505.1 of uncultured Actinomycetota bacterium. Lineage (GTDB taxonomy): Bacteria > Actinomycetota > Actinomycetes > Actinomycetales > Cellulomonadaceae > Actinotalea. The sequence continues at coordinate 141,952 of CAVRUY010000007.1, read as the reverse complement.
GCACCCATGCCGAGCGACCAGGAGAGCGCCGCGCCACGGGCCAGCCGGACGGCCAGGCCCCAGGGACTCCCGAGGAGAGCGGTGCGCGCCCGGCCGGTGTCCCGACCGCCGATCAGCCCGGCTCCCAGGTCCCGTCGGCGGCTCAGCGCCAGCGCGGCGGCGCCGAGCAGCACGGCGGTGACCCAGGTGAGCGCCACCGGCCAGGGGTTCGGGGCCGTCAGCGGCGCGCTCAGCTCCAGCCAGCCGAGCGGGGTGGCCCAGCGCAGCCATCGCAGGTCGGGGCTGGAGTCGGCGACGACCCGGACGACGTACCAGGCACCGAGGACCGCGGCACCCGCCCCGGCGGCGCGGCGCCGCGTGTCGAGGAGCTGGGAGGTGAGCGCACCGACACCGGCCATCACGGCCGGGATCCCCGCGAGGACGGCGCCGAGCAGCGCCGCCCGCCCGACCCCGACGTCGCGCCCGGTGCCGACCGCTAGCCCACCGACCGCCACCGCGGCGAGCAGCGCGAGGACGAGCGCCAACCCGGTGGTCGTGGCGCGGACGGCGCCGAGCCTGGTCAGCGGCGCGGCGAGCACGACCTCGGCGCGTCCGGCGTCCTCCTCCCCGCGCAGCACGCGGGTCGAGGCGAACAGGGCCCACACCCCGCCGACCAGCGCCAGGACCAGCAGCACCCGCCACTCGGTGAACCCGGCGACGGTCTCCAGGTCGCGGGGCTCCCCGAACAGCGCCGCCATCCCGGGGTTGGACCCGATGCTGCTCGCCAGGACCACCCGGTCGGCGGGGTCCGGGTAGGCAGCCACGTAGCCGACGACCGCGGTGACGGTCACGAGCACGATCGCGGCCGCGGTCAGGACCGCGCCGACCCAGGTGCGGCGGACCGTCAGGCCCAGCAGGGCGCGCCCGGCGGTGTCCCGCCTCACGGGGCGCGCCGTCTGCCCCGGTGCCGGCGGCGCGGCGGAGCGACGTCGGCCTGCTCCGCATCGGCCTGCTCCGCGTGGGCGACGGCCCGGCTCTGCCACCCGGCACCGGACTCCTCCTCGGCCTGCTCCGCGTAGTACGTGAGGAACAGCTCCTCGAGGGACGGCTCGCGGCTGACCACCCGCTCGGCGTCCGCTGCCGCCAGGACGGCGAGCAGCGGCGCCACCGGACCGTCCACCCGGCAGCGGATCGTCGGCCCGTCGACGCGAGCCTCGAGAACACCGGGCACACCGCGGACCTCCGGGACCCGCCCCTCGCGGAAGGTCGCCTCGATGCTCAGCGTCGACCCCAGTCGCAGGGAACCGAGGGTGCCGACCTCGACGAGCCGCCCTGCGCGCAGGATCGCGACGCGGTCGCACAGCGCCTCCACCTCCGCCAGCACGTGGGACGAGAGGAACACCGTCTGACCCCGGTCCTTGGCCTCCTGGACGCACTCACGGAAGACCTGTTCCATCAGCGGGTCGAGGCCGGCCGTCGGCTCGTCCAGCACGAGGAGCGCGGGCCGGGCCGCAAGGGCGGCGACGAGGGAGACCTTCTGCCGGTTGCCCTTGGAGTACGCGCGGATCCGCTTTCCCGGGTCGAGCTCGAACCGCTCGATCAGCTCGGCCCGGTACACCTCGTCGACGGAACCCTGGAGCCGGCCGAGGAGGTGCAGCGTCTCCGTCCCGGTCAGCTCTGGCCACAGCGCGGCCTCGCCAGGGACATAGGCGAGCCGACGGTGGATCGCCACCGCGTCTCGTTCCGGATCGCCGCCGAGCACCTCGACCCGGCCGGAGCTCGGTCGGATGAGGCCGAGCAGAAGGCGGATGGTCGTCGTCTTGCCCGAGCCGTTCGGTCCCAGGTAGCCGAAGACGTCGCCCTGCTCGACCCGCAGGTCCAGGTCCTCGAGCGCGCGGACGGCACCGTAGTGCTTGCTCAGGCCCTCGGCCTCGATCACGGCCATGGGCTACACCTACCACGGAGCGCAGGTGCCAGGACCGGATCAGCCCTCACCCATCCGGCGGACGATCCGCAGCATGTCGACCTCGTTGCGCCGGTGCCAGGCCTTGACCGCGGCGCGCTGCCGCCGGGCGACGTCGCGCGGCACGCCCGCGGCGCGGTGCCACCAGTCGAGGGCGTCGAGGCTGTAGCCGATGGCGGCGATCGGCCGGGCCCGGCGGATCGCGCTCAGCGCCCGGACCGGGCTCTCGCCGGTGGCCAGCAGGATGGCGTAGGCCATCGACGGCCCCCGGTTGATCCCCATGTGGCAGTGCGCGAGCACCTGCGTGCCCGGCTGCGCGAGCGCCCCCAGCGCGACGCCGACGCCCGCCTCGAACCAGGAGTCGGGCATCCGCTGGCCGGCGTCGTCCTGGCCGTTCCACAGGTAGGTGATCTCCGGCGCGTAGCGGCCGACGAACTCCTCGTCCGACCACTCGGCGCGGTTGTCGACGATGTGGGTGATCCCGACGGCGCGGAGCTCGGCCAGCCCGGCGAGCATCGGCCCGAGCCCCCGGTGGGACGGGAGGTCACCGCCGGTCCACAGGCGCTCGCCGACGCGGCTGATGTCGGGCACGTGGGTTCCTCCTCGCGGGACAGGGTCACCCGGCGGCGAGCTCCCGCGCCACCGGGCCGGCGGCGCGCGCGACCCAACGATTCGAGCGCGCCGTTCGTCTGGGAAGGTAGCGGTGCGCGACACCGGCGCGATGAGCCTAGGGGGCGGGCCCTGACCGTGGTTCCCCGGGTCGGTGGTCGACGGGCCCGCCCGCGGACGAGAGCGTCGGCGCCACCCGACCGGGTGGCGCCGACGGTGTCTCAGACGTCGCGGCCGCGGAAGGCGTAGCCGGCGGCGCCGACCAGGACGACGATCCAGGCGACGAAGACGGCGACCCCCGCTCCCACCCCGAGCATGTCGGTCGGTGCGGTGACCGAGGTGAAGGACGAGGCCGCGTTGGACGGCAGGTACTTCAGGGCCTCGCTCCAGGAGTCCGGCAGCAGCGCGCCGATGATCCCGGGCAGGATGAGCAACCCGCCGATGAGGGTCGAGATGCTGCCGGCGATGCTGCGGAACAGGAAGCCCAGGGCCAGGCCGAGCAGTCCGACGCCGAGCAGGTAGCCGACCGTGCCGACGGCGGCCCAGCCGGCCTCGCCGAGGGTCAGGGTCGCGGCGCCGCCGTCCGAGAGGATGGCCATGCCGACCCAGAAGGCACCCAGGACACCGGCCACGACGGCCGGCACCAGGGCGAGGGTGAGCGTGACGGCCTTGGCACCGAGGACGGCCAGGCGGCGCGGGACGGCCGCGACGGTGGTGCGGATCATCCCGGAGGTGAACTCCCGCGCGCCGACCAGGGCGCCCAGGGTGCCCACCAGCAGCACCGCGAACGTGGAGCCGGTCATCACCAGGGAGAAGGGGTCGGTGGCGAACCGGCCCGGTCCACCGTCGCCGTCGGCCGTGGTGACCTCGCCGGTCGACATGGCGGCGGCCAGGGCGCCGAAGCCCACCAGGACGGCGACGACGACGAGCATCATCGTGGCGGTCGAGCGGACCGACCAGAGCTTGATCCACTCCGAGCGCAGCACGTGCCAGGCGGTCAGGCGCGGTGCGTCGCCCGGCACGCTCGGCACGGCGACGGCGTCGATCGGGGTCGTCGGGCCGGTGGTGGCGGGCGGGGTCTGCAGGTCGGTGCTCATGCGGCGTCCTTGTCCTGGGCGCGGGTCGCGCCGGTCGGGGTGGGGTGCGCGGTCGAGCTCCCGTGGAACTCGACGGCGTCGCGGGTCATGGTCATGAACGCCTCCTCCAGGGAGGGCTCGATCGGGGTGAGCTCGTAGAGCAGGACGACCGGCGTGGGCCGCACGGGTGCCGATCTCCTGGGAGGTCAGGCCCTCGATGTCCAGCACACCCGGCGCGTCGGAGGTCACGACGACGCCGGGGGCGGCGAGCAGGTCGCGCAGCGCGGTGCCGTCCGGGGTCACGACGTGCACGTGGTTGCCGGTGGCCTGGGCGATGAACTGCTGCATCGGCAGGTCGGCCATGATCCGTCCGCGGCCGATGACCAGCAGGTGCTCGGCGGTCAGCTCCATCTCGCTCATCAGGTGCGAGGACAGCAGCACGGTCCGTCCCTCGGCGGCCAGGTCCTTGAGCAGGTTCCGGATCCACAGGATCCCGTCCGGGTCCAGCCCGTTGACCGGCTCGTCGAGCATGACGACCTGCGGGTCGCCGATCAGCGCCGCGGCGATCCCGAGCCGCTGACCCATGCCCAGGGAGAACGAGCCGGCCTTCTGGTTCGCGACGTCGGTCAGCCCGACGACCTCGAGCATCTCCTCGACCCGGCTCGCGCCCAGGCCGACGGTCGCGCCCAGGGCCCGCAGGTGGGCCCGGGCCGACCGCGCCTTGTCGGCGTTGCGCGCATCGAGCAGCGCACCGAGCTCACTGATCGGCGCCGAGGAGCCGACGTAGCTGCGGCCGTTGACCAGGGCGTGGCCCGAGGTCGGCCGGTCGAGCCCGAGGATGAGCCGCATCGTGGTGGACTTCCCGGCGCCGTTCGGGCCGAGGAAGCCGGTCACGACGCCGGGCTGGACGGTGAAGCTGAGCCGGTCGACGGCGAGGTTGTCGCCGAACCGCTTGGTCAGCTCGTGCACTTCGATCATGGGGAACTCCTCCGTGGGGTGTGCACCCAGCCTCCCCGGCCGCATCCCTGCACGTCGTCGTCCCAGCGCAGACACCTGTGACGTACTACGAGCGCAGTACACCGCGCAGCCGGGAGCCGACGGACCGACCCGTGGCGCCGGCCGGCAGGCTCACGGGGTGACGAGCCCCGCCTGGTAGGCCATCACCACGAGCTGCGCCCGGTCGCGCGCACCGACCTTCGTCATCGCGCGGTTCACATGGGTCTTGGCGGTCAGCGGCGAGACGAAGAGCCGGTGGGCGATCTCGTCGTTGCTGAGGCCCTGGGCGACGAGGCCGACGACCTCGCTCTCCCGCACGGTCAGGCCCGCCAACGTGCCGGTGCCGGCGCTCGGCCCGGCCGGCGCGGTGAGCATCCGGGCGATCAGGCTCTTGGTCGCCGACGGCGAGAGCAGCGCCTCACCCCCGGCGACCACGCGGATGGCCTCGAGCAGCGCGGTCGGCTGCACGCCCTTGCCGAGGAACCCGCTCGCCCCGGCGCGCAGCGCCGCCAGGACGGCGTCGTCGGACTCGAACGTCGTCAGGACGAGGACGCGCACGCCGTCGAGGTCGGGGTCGGCGGTGATCAGCTCGGTCGCCGAGAGGCCGTCGGTGCCGGGCATCCGGATGTCCATCAGGACGACGTCCGGGCGCAGCCTGCGCGCGAGATCGACCGCCTGGGCGCCGTCGACCGCCTGGCCGACGACCTCCAGGTCGCCCGCGGAGCCGATGATGGCGGCGAAGCCGGCCCGGATGAGCGCCTGGTCGTCGGCGAGCAGGACGCGGGTCCTCACGAGACCCGCCCCGCGCGCTCGGGTGCGACGGGCAGCTCGGCGTGCACCCGGAAGGTGCCGTCCGTGCGAGGCCCGACCTCGAGCGTCCCGCCCGCCGTCGTCACGCGCTCCCGCATGCCGACCAGGCCGTGACCGGGTGCCGCGGTCGGTGCGTGGCCGATCTCGTTCGTCACGTCGATCCGGACCCCGTCGTCGGTGTGCGCGATCTCGACCACCGCCGCGCCGCTGCCGTGCTTGCGGGCGTTGGTCAGCGCCTCCTGGACGAGCCGGTGCGCCGCGAGGTCGACGACCGGCGGCACGACGGTCGGGGAGCCGGAGATCCGCAGGGTGACCAGGAGCCCGGCGCGACGGGCGTCGACGACCAGCGCGTCCACGCCGGCCAGCCCTGGTGCCGGGTGGCGGTCGTCCCTGGGCTCCTCCCGCAGCACCCCGAGGATCGTCGACATCTCGGCGAGCACCGTCTGCCCGGCGTCGTGCACGTGGTCCAACGCCTCCCGCGCCTGCGCCGGGTCGGCGTCGAGCAGGTGCCCGGCGACGCCGGCCTGGACCGTCATGACCGCGATGTGGTGCGCGACGACGTCGTGCAGCTCGCGGGCGATGTGCAGGCGCTCCTCGGCCACGCGCCGCTGAGCCTCCTCCTCGCGGGTGGCCTCGGCGCGCTCGGCGCGCTCCCGCGCCGCCGCGACGATCGACCGCTGGCTGCGCACCGCGTCACCGACGGCGGCGGGCATCCCGCTCCAGGCGAGCACGGACCACGGCTCGGCGCTGGACCAGGTGGCGTCCAGCCCGAGCACGACGGTGACGACGAGCACGGCACCGGTGACCGCCACGGCGAGCAGCGCGGTGCGACGCGGACGCAGCGAGGCGAGCGTGTAGAGCCCGACGATGGAGGGCAGGACGGCAGGCGTCGGGCCCTCGGCCGACACCAGCCCGAGGACGGCGAGCCCGAGGGTGATCGCCCAGACCGCCACCGGGAACCGACGACGGACGGCGAGTGCTGCGCAGCCGAGCACGGCCGCCACTCGGGTGATCTCGTCGGGGACGTGACCGCCGTCGCGACGGACCAGGGCCACCATCCCGAGCAGGGCGAGCGCGAGCAGGGTGTCGGCGACGAGCGGGTGCTCCCGGAGCCAGACCGCGGGAGCCGGGCCGTGCGGGGCGTCGGCCGAGGGTGTCATCGCTGGACGGTGGCGCTGGTCACGAGCTCGGGAGGGGGCGGCAGCAGTCCCGCCGCCGGACGGTCACGCGAGCGCGTCCTCGAGGGTCGAGTGGATCGAGAAGACCTGGGTGAGCGCGGTGATCCGGAAGACCTTGAGGATGGTCTCCTGGTCGATGACCAGGCTGAGGTCGCCACCGAGGGTGCGCACCTTCTTCAGCCCGCCGACCAGGACGCCGAGCCCGGTGGAGTCCATGAAGCTCACCTGGGTGAGGTCCACGACGAGGTTGGTGCGCTGACGGTCGACCAGGGACGTCAGCTCCTCGCGCAGCACGGGGGCGGTGTAGACGTCGATCTCACCGCGCACCTCGACCACGGTCCGGTCGCCGCTCTCACGGCTCGTGACGGACACGTCCACTGCGGCCTCCTCATGCCAACGGGCGGTTCTGACCCATTCAACCAGGTCACGGGCCGTCCGAGCGCGCGCACACCGAGGGCCGGACGCGCGCACACCACGGAGCGGGCCTCCGGCCGGGTCGCTCCCGGTGCCGCCGGGACCCGCATCGACGCTCAGCACGGCGCGCTCGTGCCGCCGACGCACCCGGGTGGGAGGATCCCCCCGTGCCCGCCGACGACCTCCTCGAGGTGCTTCTCGCCGGCGGGGCGCGCGCCGAGCGGATGACCCACGTGGAGCGGATCCCGGCCCGTGCCGGACGATCGGCCGCGTGGCCGGCCTGGGCGGACGGGGCGCTCGTCGCCGGGTACCGCACCCTGGGGGTCGAGCGGCCGTGGGAGCACCAGGTCGAGGCGGCCGAGGCGGTGTGGGCCGGTCGGCACACGGTGCTGGCGACGTCGACCGGCTCGGGCAAGTCCCTCGCGTTCTGGCTGCCGGCCCTCAGCGCCGTCCGGCTCGGCGCGGCGCAGGCGGCGACGGCCCCGATCGGCGCGGGCGTCCGCCGGCGCACGGTGCTCTACCTCTCCCCCACCAAGGCCCTGGCGGCCGACCAGCTCGCCGGCCTCGAGCGCCTGCTCGGGGCCGCCGAGGTCAGTGACGTGCGCGTGGCGACCTGCGACGGGGACACCGACGCGACCGCCCGTCGCTGGGTGGTCGACCACGCCGACGTGGTGCTGACCAACCCCGACTTCCTGCACTTCTCCCTCCTTCCGGGCCACCAGCGCTGGTCCCGGCTGCTCCGCGGTCTCCAGGTCGTCGTCGTCGACGAGTGCCATGCGTTCCGCGGCGTCTTCGGGGCGCACGTGGCCGCGGTGCTGCGGCGGCTGCTCCGGCTCGCCCGGGGCTACGGCGCGCAGCCGGCCGTGGTGATGGCCTCGGCGACCACCGCCGACCCCGCGCTCAGCGCGGCCCGGCTGATCGGGGTGGAGCCCGCCGAGGTGGTCGCCGTCACCGACGACGCCGCCCCGCGGGGCCGTCGCACGATGGCGCTGTGGCAACCGCCGGAGCTCCCCGGGCGCTCCCCGGTCCCGGCGGACGGCGACGGGGCGCCGGACGAGACCACGACGCCGCTCGCGCCGACCTCGCCCGCGCACCGCACCGCCACGGCGGAGATGGCCGACCTGCTCACCGATCTCACCGTCGCCGGGGCCCGCACCCTCGCCTTCACGCGATCACGCCGGGCCGCGGAGTCGGTCGCCGCCGCCACCCGGGACCACCTCGAGGAGGTCCGGCGCGGGCTGGGCGCCCAGGTCGCCGCCTACCGCGGGGGGTACCTGCCCGAGGAGCGGCGCGACCTGGAACGCCGGATCCGTACCGGCGAGCTCCGGGCCCTGGCGACGACGAACGCCCTCGAGCTCGGGGTGGACATCGCGGGGCTCGACGCCGTCCTCATCGCGGGCTGGCCGGGCACGCGGGTCTCGCTGTGGCAGCAGGCGGGCCGGGCCGGCCGGGCGGGGGCCGAGGGCCTGGTCGCCCTCATCGCCCGGGAGGACCCCCTGGACACCTACCTCGTGCACCACCCGGAGGCCATCTTCGCGACGCCGGTCGAGGCCACCGTGTTCGACCCGGCCAACCCGTACGTGCTCGCCCCGCACCTGTGCGCCGCAGCGGCCGAGCGCCCCCTGCGGCAGGAGGACCTGCCGCTCTTCGGCCCGGGCACCCGCGCCCTGCTCGACGTGCTCGTCGCCCGCGGGGCGCTGCGCCGTCGGGAGTCGGGCTGGTACTGGACGCACGCGGAGTCCGCAGTCCGGCTCACGGACCTGCGCGGGACGGGTGGCGACCCGGTGCGCGTCGTCGAGCAGGAGACCGGCCGGCTGCTCGGCACGGTCGATGCAGGGGCTGCCGACTCGACCGTGCACGACGGTGCCGTCTACGTGCACCAGGGCGCGACCTTCGTGGTCGAGCACCTCGACCTGGAGTCGTCGGTCGCCCTGGTCAGCGCCCGCTCGGTGGACTACCGGACCTTCGCCCGATGGGGTTCGTCGGTCGCCATCGTCGAGGTCTCCGCGGAGCGGACGGTCGGCGCCGTCACCTGGGGGGTGGGGACGGTGGACACGACCACCCAGGTGCTCAGCTACACCCGACGCCGCATCCCGGACCTCGTCGGCGTGGGCACCGACCTGCTCGAGCTGCCGCCCCGGACGCTGCGGACGCGGGCGGTGTGGTGGACCGCACCGCCGGAGGTCCTGGCCGCCGCGGGGCTCGAGGAGGGCGACGTCCCCGGGTCGCTGCACGCGGCCGAGCATGCCTCGATCGGGCTGCTCCCGCTGCTGGCGACCTGCGACCGGTGGGACCTGGGCGGCCTGTCGACGGCACTACACCCGGACACCGGCGTCGCGACGGTGTTCGTGCACGACGCCTACCCCGGCGGGGCCGGGTTCGCCGAGCGAGGATTCGCACTCGGCGCGACCTGGCTGCGCGCGACCCGTGAGGCGATCGCCGGGTGCTCCTGCGCCGACGGCTGCCCCGCGTGCGTCCAGTCCCCGAAGTGCGGCAACGCGAACGACCCGCTGGACAAGCGGGGTGCCGTCGCGCTGCTCGACGCCGTGCTCCGGGACGAGCCCGGCTGAGCGGGCCGTCGTCCGCCCGATGGCGCGCGGGCCGCCCCTCCGGCCGCGCGGGCCGCCCCTCACGGCGCTCGGGCAGCGGCCGGACCGGCCCGAGCCGTCGCTCGCGCGGTGCCCCACGGCGTGCCGCGCGCGACCTCGACGAGCACCACACCGTCCGGGCCGGCCGTGCACCCCGTGAGGTCGGCCGCGTTGCGGCCGGCGACCTGCTCGGCCAGCGCGCAGGCACCGCTCGGCTCGCGCCGCACGTCCGGCGCCAGGACGACGCCCGGCGGTATCGCGAGGGAGTCCGCCGCGGCGAGGGCCGCAAGATCCGCGGCCGCCCGCAGGGATGACCGAACGGCGTGCACCCGGACGAGTGCCGCCAGGGCCAGCGCCATCGTCAGCGCTAGGACGACCACGGCGAGCAGCACGACCGACCCCGACCCGCGGTCCGTCCAGCCACCGGATCCGGGCCGGGAGCCCGGCGAGCGGCGCGCTCCGGTCACGGCTCGACCCACGCGGTCGCCGTGCCCCTGGCGTCCAGCGGACCGCCGGTGAACCAGCCACCCGCGGCGGGCGCCACGACCTGGACGTCGACCCAGCCGTCGAGGCGCCGGACCCTCACCTCGGCCCCCTCGCCGGCAACCCGCCGGGCCGCGAGGACGACGGCGGCGTCCGACTCCCCGACGGCCGCCACCCGGGCGGCCGTGCGCGCAGCGTCCGCGCACCGCAGACTCGTCACGCCGGCAACCGACGTCGCCAGCACGACGGCCACGACCAGCACGAGGACCGGGAGCCCGAGCGCCAGCTCCACGGTCACCGCGCCTCGGTCGGTCGAGCGGCCCGGCTCAGATCGCCAGGGCACTGCGCACGATCCCCAGGAGCAGGCCGCGGACCTCGTCGCTGCGCAGGATCACGAGCAGGATCCCGGCGAACCCCGCAGCCGCCACCGTCACGATGGCGTACTCCGCCGTCGCCATGCCGCCGTCCGGGCCGGCCGGTGCCGTCGGGTGGGTGCCGGCCGGGCGACGGTCCGCCCTGGCGGAACGAGGAGGGGCCGCGGCAGGCGCAGCGAGGGCCCCGTCGGCCCGGCCCGGCGCGGGACCCCCGGCGGACGGCGTGGGTGCCCCCACGGACGATGACGGGCCGGCGGCCCCGGGGCGGGACGTGGGTGCCGGCGCGGTGGGTGCCGGCTCGGTGGGACCTACCTCGGTGATGACGACATCTCGCATGGCGCTGTCTCCCCTTCTCGCTCGCTGGCCGCCCTCACGACGGCACCTCCACCGTCGGGCACCGGGAACCGGCCGAGCCGAACGGCACCTGCGCCGGGTGGACCGCTTCCCGCGCCGCGCCCTGTGGACGGCCGCGGGCTCATGCGCCGGCCCCGGTCGCGACGAGCGAGACGAGCACCGGGACGATGCCCAGCAGGACGAACGCCGGCAGGTGGCAGAGCGCGAGCGGCAGCAGCAACCGGACCCCGAGCCGCTCCGCCACGGCCAGCGCGGCGGCGTGCTCGACCCGGCGGATCGCCCGCGCGCCCGCCCGAGCGCCCGCCACGGGCGACGCGCCGTCCTCCCAGGCCGGGCGCAGGGCGCGGGCCACCGGGGCGAGCCCGGGGTCCCGACCCGACCAGGCCTCGGTCCACCCGGCGCCCCAACCGAGCTCGGCGCCCGCCTCGGCCAGCTCCCTGCCCCGGTCGCCGGCGACTGCGGCGCCCACCGCTGCCAGGCTCCGCGGGACCGAGGCCCCGGACTCCGAGGCGGCGGCGAGGAGGTCGAGCACGAGCGGGACCGGTGCCGTGGCGCCGGCGGCGGACGGACCGGAACCGGTGAGGTGGCCGGTGTCGGCGCGGGCAAGGGCCCGCAGACGCCCGCGGGGAGCCCCCGTCGAGATGCGGCCGCTCCGGCCCGCCCGCGGGGCGGGCGCCGTCCCGGTGGGCCGTGCCGCTCGGACCGCGCCCCGGACGAGGTGGGCCGTCCACCGGTGCCCGGCCGCCGCGACACCGACCCCGCCGGCGAGGAGGACCCACCCGCCGTCGGGGTCGAGCAGCACAGCCGCCGGATCGGCGCCGAGCACGAGGCCGACCACGAGGCCGAAAGCGGGAAGCCAGCCCAGGACCCGCGCCGAGGCGGCAGGTCCGGCCAGGGCGGTGTCCCGCCGGACGGCGGCGTCGGCCTCGTCCTCCGCGGTGCGCAGCACCTCGTCGAGCACCGTCGCCGCCGGTGCGCCGAGCTCGTGCGCCAGCCGGGCCGCGGCGTGCGCGGCGGCCGCGAGGCCCGGGTCGCCCGTGGCGTCCCGCAGCGAGGCGAGGGTCGGTACCCCGTCACGGACGAGCACCCCGATCCGCTGCCACGCCTCCTCGGGGCCCGCACCGCTGCGCAGCGCGTCCACCGCCCCGGCCAGGGCGGCGTCCCCGCGCGGAGCGGGTGCCGGGGTCACGGCGGTCCCCCGCACCAGCGTGCGGCGAAGGCCGGCCAGCCCGGCCCGCGGTGGACGACGTCGGCGGCATCCACCCGAAGGACCTCGCGCACCACCAGGTCGGCGCCATCGCGCAGGACCTCACCGATCTGGGCGACCCGGCGCCGCCCGCCGTCGCGCCGCAGGTGGACGACGACGTCGAGCGCGCTGGCGGCCTGCGCCGTGACCGCTGCGGGCGCCATCCCGGCCAGGGCCGCGAGCGCCTCGAGCCGAGCCGGCACGTCCTGCGCGGCGTTGGCGTGCAACGTCGCCCAGCTGCCCTCGTGCCCGGTGTTGAGCGCCGCGAGCATCTCGCGGACCTCGGCGCCGCGGCACTCGCCGAGCACGATCCGGTCGGGACGCATCCGCAGCGCCTCGCGCACGAGCCGAGTGAGGTCGACCTCCCCCGCACCCTCGACGTTGGGCCGGCGCGCCACGAGCCGCACCGTGTGCGGGTGCTCGGGGTCGAGCTCACCGGACTCCTCGAGGCACACCACGCGCTCGTCCGCGGGGACCAGTGCGAGGAGGGCGGCGAGCAGGGTCGTCTTGCCCGCGCCCGTCGCGCCGGTGACCAGGCCGTTGGCACGACGCCGGACCAGCCCGTCGAGGACGTCGGCGACCAGCGGAGCGACCGTCCCGGTCGCGACCAGCGTCCCGAGCGGGAGCGCGGCCCGTCGCAGCACCCGCAGGCTGAGGACCGGACCGTCGACGGCGAGCGGCGGCAGCACGGCGTGCAGGCGGGTCCCGTCGGGCAGGCGCGCGTCGACGACCGGGGCGGCGTCGTCCAGGCGGCGACCGCCCGTCGCAGCCAGCCGGACGGCGAGCGCCCGCACCTGCGCGTGGTCACCGAGGTCGAGGTCACGTCGTTCGAGGCCGCGGCCGCGATCCACCCAGACCGAACCCGGCCCGTTGACGAGGACGTCGCTGACCCCGGGCTCGTCCAGGAGCGCCTGCAGCGCACCGGCACCGTGGATCTGGCTGCCCACCCGGGCGGCCAGCGCGGCGATGTCCTCCGCGCCGAGGACCCGGTCCCGCCGGCGCACCAGGGCATCGAGGTCGTCCGGGGGCGCTCCACGGACCGTCGCCGCAGCGAGGCGCCGACGCACCTGGCCGACGAGCCGGCCCTCACCGTCGGTCACCGCCGATCACCTCCTGCGCCACCCGCCGGACGGCCCGAGCGAGCGGCGAGCGCCGTCGCGGCGCCGGCCCGAGGCCGCGGTCGACCGCCCCGGCGACCCCCCGGTCCCGGGGAAGCGTGGTGAGCAGCGTCAGGCCGAGGAGCGCGGCGACCTCGCTCGGCGCCACGACAGGGTCGCGCCGAGGCCGCAGCACGAGGTGGGCGGGGCACCCCGGGAGCCGGTCCCGGATCGGGAGCGCTCCCGCGACGCCGCGGACGTCCTGGCTGGTCAGCACGACCAGGTGGCGACGCGCGCCGTCGGGGCCGAGCCGCGCCAGGTCGGCCGCGGCCCTGCCGGGCAGGTCGAGGACGACGTGCTCGTGGCGCTCGGTCAGGGCGCCGACGACTGCGGCGACCGCGTCCGGATCGAGGTCGGCGGCGCCTCGCCCGGCGCTGAGCACCTCGACCCCGCGCCACGTCGGCAGGACGTCGTCGAGGTCGGACGGGTGCACGGTGCCGCGCACCTCGGCGAGCTCGGCCCATCGCGCGCCGGGCCGGGCCTCGACCCCGAGCAGCACGTCGATCCCGCCCCGCGCGGGATCGAGGTCGACGAGGCCCACCGGGTCGCCGTCGCGAGCGAGCTCGGCGGCCAGCAGCGCGGCCAGGGTCGAGGCGCCGACCCCACCCACGGCGCCGACGACGGCCACGACCGAGCCGAGCGGGGTGGGCAGACGTGCGCCGGGCGCCGGCCCGTCCCGGCGCCCTGCCCGCACCCCCGCCGCCCCGTCCCCCGGGACGGCGAGCCGTCCTCCGACGCTCTGCACCCACCGACGATGACGGCTTCGGAGCCCGCTCCCCCCGCAGGGCCCCTCCGTCCTGGGGACCGACCTCCGGCCGCTCACCCGTGGACGACGCGCACCGCACCGAGGATTCGTCGGGTTCGGTGCGTTCGGCGGACACATCCTGCCGGAACGTCGGGGAGGGCCGCGGCCCTCGAGACAGACCGGAGCGGCGGGTGGCGGGGGCGGCGGCCGTTCGAGGTAGCGGGACGTTCCTCCACTTCCCTCGGCGGCCAACCAGGCGTAGAAAGGTTCTACAACAGCACAGCGGGCGACGCGGAACCCACGCTCGACCAGTCCTCGAGAGGACATGCTGACCGGGCTTGTCCCGTTGCGGCATCGATGCAGGCGCCTGATATCCCGTCACCCGCGCTGTCGACGACGGCGTTCCCACCCGGGGGCGCCGTCGTGGTGTGTCCGGACGGGCCGATCCCGCACACCGTGCCGGGCTACCCCTGCCGTGCCTGCCCTGCCGTGCCCCGGTCGGACCGTCGGCCCATCGGCTCCCGCGCGCCCAGCACCCGACACCAGGACCCAGCTGTCCAGGATCCAGCCGCCGGGCCGCTCAGCATCCGACCGTCCGACAGCCCAGCATCCGAGCCCTCGGCGGCCCAACATCCGACCGATCGGACCAGGGCAGTCCGGCGCGCGGCTCACCCGGTCGTGGGGCCCCGTCAACCGGCGGCGCCCCCGACGTCGTCGGCCACGCGTCGCCCCTCAGCGGCCCCGGCGAGCACCGCGTCGGCGCAATGCCTCAGCCAGGCGGCGACGCCCTCTGGCGTGCCCGTGGCGTAGCCGGCCGCAGCCGACAGGTGCACCGCGGGGTTCGCGTGCCAGGCGATCTCCGGGACGACCACGCCCACCGGGTCGACCGCGTCGGCGGTGAGCCGGCGGCGGAAGACGGCCCGAGCCACCACCCCGTTCGACGCGGCGAAGGGGCGCAGCGCGAGCAGCTCGCCGAGCAGGACGGCGGCGACGAGCAGACCGGGCACCGGTGTCTGCCCGACCCCGGACGATGCGGGCCGCAGGTCGAGCGCGGCGAGCGACGCCAGGCGGCCGGCGACCTCCGCCCCGGTGGGCGCCGGGCCGAGACCCCGGAGGTCGCCGGGGGCATCGGTGGTCCGCAGCCGCCCGGCTCCGGCGTCCGGGGAGGCCGCGCTGTGCAACCGGGCGAGGAGCTGGCCGAGCGGGACGCGCGCGGCCGGGGCTCCCGGCGGTCCCCAGTCGGCGACGACCGCCGACTGGACCCGCAGGGCGCCGACGACGGCGAGCTGCGCCGGGTCAGCCACCCCCGGCGCACCGCCCGCCGCACCCTGCGGGCCGACGCCCGCCGCGACGGCCCGCACCCACGTGAGGGGGACGGCCACGCCGTCCATCGCGAGTCCCGCCCAGGCGCACCGCACCCCGGCCTCGGCCCGGGCGACCTGCCACCCGCGCCGCAGCCCGGGGTGCCACCGCAGCTCCGTGCACGCGGCCCTCGCCTCCGCCACCGCCTCGGCCACCCCGGGCAGGGTGAGCAGCGCGGCAAGGGGGTGGTCGGGCACCGGTCCACCCTAGGTGTCGCCGGCGGGCGGTCCGCGAGGCCAGCCCTACGCTGACCCCATGAGCTCCGCGCCGAGTGTCTCGTCGTCCATCACCGTCCGCCTCGAGGTGCGCGCCCGGCCCACCGCGGTGAGCGAGCTGACGACGACGATCGAGGCCGCCGGCGGGATCGTCACCGCGCTGGACGTCAACCACTCGGGCCACGAGCGGATCAGCGTGGACGTCACGTGCGCTACGCGCGGCGAGGACCACGCGGCCGAGATCGTCGAGGGGCTCCGGGCCCTCACCGGGGTGACGGTCGACCGGGTCAGCGACCGCACGTTCCTGCTGCACCTGGGCGGCAAGCTCTCGATCGAGTCCAAGGTGCCGATCCGCAACCGCGACGACCTGTCGATGGTCTACACCCCCGGCGTCGCGCGGGTCTGCGAGCAGATCGCCGCCCACCCCGAGGACGCGCGCAACCTCACCATCAAGCGCAACACCATCGCGGTCGTGACCGACGGCACCGCCGTGCTCGGTCTGGGCGACATCGGTCCGCTCGCCGCCCTGCCGGTGATGGAGGGCAAGGCCGCGCTGTTCAAGCGCTTCGCGGGCATCGACGCCTTCCCGATCGCCCTGGACACCACCGACGTCGACGAGATCGTCGCGACCGTCAAGGCCATCGCCCCCGTCTTCGCCGGCATCAACCTCGAGGACATCGCTGCGCCCCGCTGCTTCGAGGTGGAGCGCCGGCTGCGCGAGGCCCTGGACATCCCCGTCTTCCACGACGACCAGCACGGCACGGCGATCGTCGCGCTCGCCGCGCTGACCAACGCCCTGAAGGTCGTCGGCAAGCAGATCGCCGACGTGCGGATCGTGCTCTCCGGAGCGGGCGCCGCGGGGACGGCCGTCCTCAAGCTGCTGCTCGCCGCCGGCGCGCACGACGTCGTCGTCGCGGACGTCGAGGGCGTGGTGCACCTCGAGCGGCCGGGCCTGGTCCCCTCCCTGCTGTGGACCGCGCAGCACACGAACCCGCGTGGCCTCACCGGCAGCCTCAAGGACGCGCTCGCGGGGGCCGAGGTCTTCATCGGCCTGTCGGCGCCGGACATCCTCACCGGGGACGACATCGCCACGATGGGCCCGAAGTCGATCGTCTTCGCGATGGCCAACCCCCGCCCGGAGGTGGACCCGGACGAAGCGGCCCAGCACGCGACGATCGTCGGGACCGGCCGCTCGGACTTCACCAACCAGATCAACAACGTCCTGGCGTTCCCCGGCGTGTTCCGCGGCCTGCTCGACGCGCAGTCCCACCGGGTGACCGACGAGCTGCTGCTCGCCGCGGCGACGGCCCTGGCCGAGGTGGTCAGCGAGGACGAGCTCAACCCGACGTACATCGTGCCCAGCGTGTTCCACCCCGACGTGACCAGCCGGGTCGCGCACGCGGTCGAGAAGGCGGCCCGTCAGCAGGAGGGCACCGAGGCGCACACCGTCTGACCCCGTCCACCCGCGGGCGGCTCAGCCCCGCCGGCCGCTCCCCCCGCGGCTCAGCCCCGCCAGGCGCCCCGCTCGTGCTGCGGCTGCCACGCGACCGCGCCCTGCTCGACGGCGCCGCCGGTGGTCGCGGCGACGCCCAGCTCGGCGGCGGCCCGCAGCGGCCACATCGGGTCGCGCAGCGCCGCGCGCCCCAGCAGGACGACGTCGGCCGAGCCATCGGCGAGCACCTGCTCGGCCTCGGCGCCCGTCGTCAGCAGGCCCACCGCGCCGACCGGCACCCCTGCCTCCTCGCGGACCGTGCGCGCCAGCGGCACCTGGTAGCCCGGGCCGACCGGGATCGTCGCCGGCACGTTGCCGCCGGAGGAGACGTCGACGAGGTCCACGCCGTGCTCGGCGAGCCAGCCGGCGACGGTCGCGACCTCCTCGACGGTGAGCCCGCCGGGCGTCCAGTCCGTCGCCGAGACCCGGACGAGCACCGGACGGTCGGCCGGCCAGACGCCGCGCACGGCGTCGACGACCTCGAGCAGGAGCCGGGCACGGTTCGCCAACGGGCCGCCGTAGCGATCGGAGCGCTCGTTGGACAGCGGCGAGAGGAACTCGTGCAGCAGGTAGCCGTGCGCGGCGTGCACCTCGACGGTGTCGAAGCCGGCGGCGAGCGCGCGTCGGGCGGCGTCGGCGAAGGCCTGCACGACGGCGTCGACGTCCCGCTGGGTCATCGCGTCCGGGGCCTCGTAGCCCGGGAAGGCGAGGGCCGACGGCCCCAGGGTCGGCCAGCCGCCCTCGTCGGCCGGCACCGTGCCGACCCGCTCGTCCCAGGGCCGGTAGGTGGACGCCTTGCGTCCGGCGTGCGCCAGCTGGACGCCGACCAGGGCGCCGCGCGCGTGGACGAAGTCGACGACACGCGCCCAGGCCGGGACCTGGGCGTCGGACCACAAGCCGGTGTCCTGCGGCGTGATCCGCCCCTCGGGCAGCACCGCCGTGGCCTCGGTGAGGAGCAGGCCGAAGCCGCCGGAGGCCAACGCCCCGAGGTGCACCAGGTGCCACTCACCGGGCACCCCGTCGACGGCCGAGTACTGGCACATGGGGGCGAGCCAGACGCGGTTGCGCACGGTCGTGCCGCGCAGGGTCAGGGGGCTGAAGAGGTGGGTCACGGTCACGGTCACGGTCACGGTCAACGAGCATCCCACCGTGCGCATTCCGTACGGCGAGCCGTTGGTCCGCCCTCGCGAGCGCCGCGACGACGTCGGCCCCGGTCCGGGAGCACCGGGACCGGGGCCGTCGCCACGTGCGGTCAGCCGAAGAGGGCTGCGGCCTTGATGATCGTCTGCAGGATGCCGTACCCCAGCAGCCCGCCGACCAGGACCCACAGGCCGATCGCGGCCGGGACGGTCACCGGGTTGACGTGG
This sequence comes from uncultured Actinomycetota bacterium, assembly GCA_963724505.1. Taxonomy (GTDB): domain Bacteria; phylum Actinomycetota; class Actinomycetes; order Actinomycetales; family Cellulomonadaceae; genus Actinotalea. The sequence continues at coordinate 123,544 of CAVRUY010000007.1, read as the reverse complement.
GGGGCGGGCGTGCCGGCCTGCTCCGGGGTGCCGAGCTCAGGCATCAGGGGCCTCCTTGACCAGGTCGTGAACCGCGCTCGCGGCAGGGGACACCGGACGATCGTCCGGCTCGTGGTGCTTCTCGTCGACAGCGGTCACCAGGAGGTTGGCCACGAAGCCGACGACGAGCAGCACGGCCATCACGGCCATGGAGGGGATGTAGAGGTCCGCCCCCTCGAGCCCGGCCTCGCGTCGGCCGTCGACCATCGCGTTGACGATCAGCGGGCCGGCGATGCCGGCGGCCGACCAGGCCGTGAGGAGCCGCCCGTGGATGGCGCCGACCTCGAGCTTGCCGAAGAGATCCTTGAGGTACGCCGGGACGGTGGCGAACCCGCCGCCGTAGAAGCTGACGATGAAGAACGCCACGGTGACGAACAAGGCCGTGGCCGAGTCACCGGCCAGCGCGAGCATCGCGTACAGCGCAGCTCCGACGCCGAGGTACATCATGTAGGTGCGCTTGCGCCCGACGTGGTCGGACATGCTCGACCAGGCGAATCGGCCGGTCATGTTGGCGAGCGAGAGCAGCCCGACGAAGCCGGTGGCCGCGGCCTCCGTGACGGTGTCCGGGAAGAAGTCCATGATCATCGGCTTGGCGTCCTCGAGGATGCCGATGCCGGCGGTCACGTTGACGAAGAGCACGATCCAGAGCAGGTAGAACTGCGGAGTGCGGACGGCGTTGCGGACCCGGACGTCAGCGTGGGTCTGCATCGACCCCTTCTTGATCGACGGCACCCAGCCGGCCGGCTTCCAGCCCGGAGCGGGCAGCCGGATGAGGGCAGCGCCGGCGGCCATGAGCACCGCGTAGATCGCCGCGAGCGTGAGGAGCGTCGGCGCCAGGCCGTCGGCCTTCGAGACGGTCGGGTCGGCCGAGTACTCGTTGAGGAACCGCTGGGTCAGCGGCGCCGCCACGAGTGCGCCGCCCCCGAATCCCATGATCGCCAGGCCGGTGGCCAGACCGGGCCGGTCCGGGAACCATTTGATCAGGGTCGACACCGGGCTGATGTAGCCGATGCCCAGGCCCATGCCGCCGATGACGCCGTACCCGAGGTAGACGAGCCACAGCTGGCCGGCCTGCACCCCGAGAGCCGCGACGACGAAGCCGGTCACCCAGAGGACGGCCGAGAGCACCATGGCCTTGCGCGGCCCGTTGCGCTCCATCCACACCCCACCGAAGGCGGCCGACAGCCCGAGCATGACGATGGCGATGGAGAAGATGATGGCGATCGGGGTGCCGACCCCGGTCTCCGGGTAGAACTTCTGGATCAGGGGGTCCTTGAGGACCGAGAACGCGTAGACCTGACCGATCGACAGGTGCAACGCGAGTGCGGCGGGGGGCACCAGCCACCGGTTATAACCGGGAGGCGCGACGGTGCGGCTCCGATCGAGGAAATTCATGGGGAGGGGTCCTTCCGGTGCTGCGTCCGAGGTGACCGAGTCGGACTCCTATCGTCGCCCACGCACAGGTCGCTCACAGGGACCTATGTCCGGCCGAGGCGCCGCTTCCCGCAGGACGAGGCGCCCACCGGGAGGGCCGTTGGTCCTGATTCCACGACGAATTTTCACGGGCGCCGGCGCCGGACCCTGCCCTCGAGGTGGAGGCGCGAGGGGCCGGGAGGATCTCGCCGGCGGACGTCCGGCCCCTCTCGCCAGGGGCTTCCGGGGCCTCGGAGAGCCGGGAAAAACTCGACACGCGGGCGTCCCGGACGGTCCCTGGGACCGGGCTCGCGACGGCGCTCCAGCGGCCCCGGCGGGGACGAAGCGCGGCTCGCTCGCTCAGCGGGCCCGGCGGGTGGGGTCTACCGTCGAGGAGTACCCGCGTGGCGACCCTCGCACGGAGAGGCCGCCGTCGCGGACGACGGATGGAGCGACGATGTCGAGCGACGAGTCACCCTGGGTCGAGACACCGGGCAACCCGCCGAGCACCGAACCCGAGCCCGACGCCCGCGAGTCCATGGAGAACCCCGGCAACCCGGCGACCGCCGCGCCGGCGCCCGACGCCGCCTCGCGGATCGAGAACCCCGGCGGCCCCGCACCCGACGTGGGCGACCCGGACGCCCGCGAGAGCAGGCAGACCCCGGGCAACCCTCCCGCCTGAGCCGGCCGCCTCCCCACACGCCGCCCGCGTGGCAGCCCCGACGACGGCGACCGCGCTACCGTGGCCGGGACGGTGCCAGCTGGTCACCTCCACGGTGACCCGGTCCGCGCTCGCGGGCCGTCCGGCTCGGTGAGAGGACCTGCGATGACCCTTCCTCCGGCAGACGACGCCGACGAGCGTGCCGACGGCGCAGCCCGCGCCACGACGGACGACGGCGACACGACCGCATCCGCGGACGGCGCGGCGTCCGACACGGCGTCGACGAGCACGGCCGAGGAGACCGCCGGACCGGACGCCGAGGTCCACGCGCCGGACCCCGAGGTCACCGGACCAGACGCCGAGGTCCCCGCGCCGGACCCCGAGGTCCTCGTGCCGGCGGAGGGTGGATGGACCGCCCCGTCGCTGCCGACGGCCGAGCCGGTGACCCTGGTCCTGCCCGACGCGGCGGCCACGCCCGCCGGCCAGCACGCGGCCCCGCGCCCGTACCCGCCGGTGACCCCGGCGACGGCACGGACGCTCACCGGGGAGCAGACCGCCGTGCTCCCGGACGCGGTGCCCGCGGACCCGCCGCCGGCGCCTCCCGCGCCCCGCGCCGACGACCCCACGCTCGTCGCGCCCCCGGTGCCCTTCGCGGTCGCGGACACCCCACCCCCGCGCCCCGTCCTGCCCGACCTGCCGCGACGGCCGGGCGCCGGACGCCACGTCCTCGGCGTCCTCGTCGGCCTGCTCCTCACCCCGGTCGGCCTGGTGCTCGCCGCGATGGGGGTCGGCCACATGGTCGACCTGCCCGCGGGCGACGGCGCCCTCACCGACCCCCTCGGGCTCGCACAGCTCGCGCTCGGGGCGCTCGTCCTCGGCGCCGTGGCGTACCTCGGGCGCTGGTCGCCCGCCGTGCCCATCACCGGCGGGGCGCTGTGGGGCCTCGGCGGGGGTGGCCTGGCGCTGTGGGACCCGGCCGGGGTCAGCGACGCCGTGCACGAGGTCACCGACGGCCGCTTCGCGCAGGTCGCGATCGACCACATCCTCCAGCCCGCCCAGACCGGCTCGCTGCTGGTCGTGGGCGTCGTCCTGCTGGCCGCGGGGATCGCGACCGGACGTGCTCGGCGCTCGGGCCGGCTCTTCGGCGTCGGCACGACGCTGGCGCAGGCCGCGCGGGCCGAGGCGGAGCGCTCCTAGGCGAACGGGAGGCGGGGACACCCCGGGACCTACGGCCCACGGCGGGCCCGTGGGCGTCTACGATCCGTCCCACCGGCTCCGCATCGTCCGAGCCGGTCAGGACCGCACCGATGCCGTTGCGACCGGAGGACACGTGACCGACACCGCTCCCGAGCACGCCACCCTGGAGAACCTCTCCACGGAGAGCCGCACCTTCCCGCCCAGCGAGGAGTTCGCCGCCCAGGCCAACGTCCACGCCGAGATCTACTCGTGGGCGGCCGCCGACCGCGTCGGGTTCTGGGCCGAGCAGGCCAGGACCCTCCTGCGCTGGAGCACCCCGTTCACCGAGACCCTGGACTGGTCCGGCGCCCCGGTCGCCCGGTGGTTCGCCGACGGCCGCCTCAACGCCTGCGACAACGCCGTCGACCGGCACGTCGAGGAGGGCAGGGGCGAGCGGACCGCGATCATCTTCGAGGGGGAGCCCGGCGACACCCGGACCCTGACCTACGCCGAGCTGCAGCGGGAGGTCTCGCGCGCCGCGAACGCCCTGACGGCGCTCGGCGTCGGCCTCGGCGACCGCGTCGCGATCTACCTGCCGATGATCCCCGAGGCGGTCGTCGCCATGCTCGCCTGCGCCCGCATCGGCGCGGTCCACTCCGTCGTCTTCGGCGGCTTCTCCGCCGAGGCGCTGCGCTCGCGGATCGACGACGCCCAGGCCCGGCTCGTGATCACCGCCGACGGCGGCTTCCGCCGCGGCGCGCCCACCGCGCTCAAGCCCGCGGTCGACGAGGCGCTCGGCGGACCGGCCGACGCGCTCGGCCCGCTCGACGCCCCGCCGTCCCCGGTGCGCCACGTCCTCGTCGTCCGCCGCACCGGCCAGGAGGTCGCGTGGACCCCCGGCCGCGACGTGTGGTGGCACGAGGCCCTCGAGGCCGCGAGCGACCAGCACACCCCGGTCGCCGTCGAGGCGGAGCACCCGCTCTTCGTGCTCTACACCTCGGGCACCACCGGGAAGCCGAAGGGCATCCTGCACACGACCGGGGGGTACCTCACCCAGACGGCGTTCACCCACCTGACCGTCTTCGACCTCAAGCCGGAGACGGACGTCTACTGGTGCACCGCGGACGTCGGCTGGGTGACCGGGCACAGCTATGTCACCTACGCCCCGCTCGTCAACGGCGCCACCCAGGTGATCTACGAGGGGACCCCGGACACCCCGCACCGCGGCCGGTGGTGGGAGATCGTCGCCAAGCACGGCGTGACGATCCTCTACACCGCCCCGACGGCGATCCGCACCTGCATGAAGTGGGGCGAGGAGATCCCCGGCGGCTACGACCTGTCGTCGCTGCGCCTGCTGGGCTCCGTCGGCGAGCCGATCAACCCCGAGGCGTGGACCTGGTACCGCCGGGTGATCGGTGGCGACCGCACGCCGGTCGTCGACACCTGGTGGCAGACCGAGACCGGGGCGATCATGATCTCCCCGCTGCCTGGGGTCACCGCCGCCAAGCCGGGGTCCGCCCAGACGCCCCTGCCGGGGATCAGCGCCGACGTCGTCGACGAGATGGCCGCCCCGGTGCCGAACGGCTCGGGGGGATACCTCGTCCTCACCGAGCCGTGGCCGGCGATGCTCCGCGGCATCTGGCGGGACCACCAGCGGTTCGTCGACACCTACTGGTCCCGCTTCGAGAGCCTGTACTTCGCCGGCGACGGGGCCAAGAAGGACGCCGACGGCGACCTCTGGCTGCTCGGGCGGGTCGACGACGTGATGAACATCGCGGGGCACCGGCTCTCGACGACCGAGATCGAGTCCGCGCTCGTCTCGCACCCGATGGTCGCCGAGGCCGCGGTCGTCGGCGCCACCGACGACACCACCGGACAGGCGGTGGTCGCCTTCGTCATCCTGCGCGCCGAGTACCTCGACCGGGTCGACGAGGCCGGCGAGGGCGCCGACGTGGCCGCCACCCTGCGGGCGCACGTCACCCACGAGATCGGGCCGATCGCCAAGCCCCGGACGATCCTCGTGGTCAACGAGCTGCCGAAGACACGGTCCGGCAAGATCATGCGGCGGCTGCTGCGGGACGTCGCCGAGCACCGCGCCGTCGGCGACGTGACGACGCTCGCGGACTCCTCGGTGATGGCGCTCATCGCCGAGGGCCTGGAGGCGCCGCGGCGCGGGCGCCCGACCCCCTGAGGTCGGGCGCGACGCCCCCGGCCCACCCGTGGTGGGATGAGGCGGTGCCCCCGGCTCCCCCACCCCAGCCGCCGCTCGACGGTCCGCTCGGCCCGGCCGACGCCGCCGCCGTGCGTGAGCTGGCCCGCGTGGCGGCCGCCCACGACGGCATCGAGGCGCTCTCCGAGCAGACCCTGCTCGACCTGACCGAGCCGGGCCCCCTGCACTGGCTGGCGCGCGGCACGGCGGCCGCACCGGGCACCACCGGGCCTCTGGTGGCCTACGCCCAGCTCGGCGCACCGATCGAGGCCACCCGCACCGCCGAGCTCGTCGTCGCCCCCGGCTCGCGCCGCGCCGGGCTCGGGCGGGCGGTGCTCGCGGCGGTCACCGAGCGGGCGGCCGCGACCGGGGACAGGCTGCTCCTCTGGGCGCACGGGGACCTTCCCGGCGCCCGGGCGCTGGCCGACGGCGCCGGCTGGGAGCCGGCGCGCAGCCTGTGGCGGATGGCCCGTGACCTTCCGGGGGAGACCGCCCCGCCGGCCGTCGAGGGCCTCCGGCCGTTCGTCGTCGGGCAGGACGAGGAGGCGTGGGTCGAGCTCAACCGGCGCGCGTTCGCCGACCACCCCGAGCAGGGGCGCCTGACGGTGGCCGACCTGCGCGCCCGGGAGGCCGAACCCTGGTTCCGGGCGGACGACCTCCTGCTGGTGGAGCGCAACGGGCGGGCGGTCGCCTACCTGTGGCTCAAGGTCGAACCTCCGCTCGGCGAGCTCTACGCGCTCGGGATCGACCCGGCCGCGCAGGGTCACGGGCTCGGCACCGCGCTGACCGCCCGTGCCGTCGCCCACCTCACGGCGCGCGGGGCCGACCGGGCCGTCCTCTACACCGACGCGGACAACACCGCGGCCGTGCGTGCCTACACCGCGGCCGGCTTCCGTCCCGAGCGCGTCGACCTCCAGTACGCCGGGCGGGCTGCCCGAAGTTCACCGGAGGATGCAACGATGCCTTCATGACGACGTCGGTCACGCCCGATCCCCGCCCGCAGGAGGACTCCGCCGGGGTCTCCCCCCGACGGCCCTCGGCAGACGCCGCCGGGGGCACGACCACCGCGCCGGCACCGGCCGTCGAGGACCTCCCCCGGGCCGAGGCGGAGGAGAGCGACGAGGTGGACGAGGTCGAGGAGCCGGAGGTGGAGGTCGAGCCGGTCCCGCACTGGGCCGCCTCCGCGCGGGTCGCCCGCCCGGCCCCCGACCAGGCGCCCGACCTCGACGCCGAGCTCCCCGAGGACCGCTTCGGCGACCGCGAGCTGTCCTGGCTCGCGTTCAACCAGCGGGTCCTCGAGCTCGCCGAGGACCCCGACCTGCCGCTGCTCGAGCGCGTGCGGTTCCTGGCGATCTTCGCCTCGAACCTCGACGAGTTCTTCATGGTCCGGGTCGCCGGCCTCAAGCGCCGGATCGCCACCGGGATGGCCGTCACCGCGGCCTCGGGCCTCAGCCCGCGCCAGGTGCTCGAGGCGATCTCGCACCGCTCGCACGCGCTGATGACCCGGCACTCGGCCGTCTTCACCGACCAGGTCCAGCCGGCCCTCGTCGAGGAGGGCATCACGCTGGTCCACTGGGACGAGCTGGGCGAGGCCGAGCAGGAGCGGCTGCGCAAGTACTTCCGCCGGCAGATCTTCCCGGTGCTCACCCCGCTGGCCGTGGACCCCGCGCACCCGTTCCCGTACATCTCCGGGCTCTCGCTCAACCTCGCCGTCGTCGTGGTCAACCCGGCGACCGGCAAGGAGCACTTCGCCCGGGTGAAGGTGCCCCCGCTGCTGCCGCGGTTCATCGCGGTCGACGCCCGCGGCCGGCCGAGCGCCCCGAGCACGCAGGCCGCGGCCCCGGAGAAGGGGCCCACCTCGTTCGTCCCGCTCGAGGACGTCATCGCCGTGCACCTGGACTACCTCTTCCCGGGGATGGAGGTGCGCGAGCAGCACACCTTCCGGGTGACCCGCAACGAGGACCTCGAGGTGGAGGAGGACGACGCCGAGAACATCCTCCAGGCGATGGAGAAGGAGCTCCTGCGGCGCCGCTTCGGCCCGCCGGTGCGCCTGGAGCTCGCCGGGGACATCGCCCCGCGCGTGCGCCGGCTGCTCATGCGCGAGCTCGGGGTCGAGGAGTCCGAGGTCTACGAGCTTCCCGCCCCGCTCGACCTCACCGGCCTCAACGTCATCGCCGACCTGGACCGCCCCGACCTGCACTACCCGCGCTTCGTCGGCGGCACCCACCGGCACCTCGCCGAGGTGGAGAGCGCCACCCCGACCGACATCTTCGCGGCCATCCGGGCCCGGGACATCCTGCTGCACCACCCGTACGACTCGTTCGCCACCTCGGTGCAGACCTTCCTCGCCCAGGCCGCGGCCGACCCGGCCGTGCTCGCCATCAAGCAGACCCTGTACCGGACCTCCGGGGACTCCCCGGTGGTCGACTCGCTCATCGACGCGGCGAGCGCCGGCAAGCAGGTGCTCGCCCTGGTCGAGATCAAGGCCCGGTTCGACGAGCAGGCCAACATCTCCTGGGCCCGCAAGCTCGAGCAGGCCGGCGTGCACGTGGTCTACGGGATCGTCGGCCTCAAGACGCACTCGAAGCTCTCCCTGGTCGTGCGCCAGGAGGCCGACGGCCTGCGGCGCTACTGCCACGTCGGCACCGGCAACTACCACCCCAAGACGGCCCGCCTCTACGAGGACCTCGGCCTGCTCACCGCCGACCCGGACGTCGGCCAGGACCTCACCCGGCTGTTCAACCAGCTCTCGGGCTACGCGCCGAAGGCCCGGTTCAACCGGCTCCTGGTCGCACCGCGCTCCGTGCGTTCCGGCCTGGTCGAGCGGATCGAGCGGGAGCGCGAGGCCCACCTCGGGGGGCGCCCCGCCTGGGTGAAGCTCAAGGTCAACTCCGTCGTCGACGAGGAGACGATCGACGCGCTCTACCGTGCCGCGCAGGTCGGGGTCCCGGTGGACCTCGTCGTCCGCGGCATCTGCGCGATCCGCCCGGGGGTGCCCGGCCTCTCGGAGTCGATCCGGGTGCGGTCGATCCTCGGTCGCTTCCTGGAGCACGCGCGGGTCTTCGCCTTCGCGAACGACGGCGACCCCGAGGTGTTCATCGGCTCGGCCGACCTCATGCACCGAAACCTCGACCGCCGCGTCGAGGCCCTGGTGCGACTCGCCGACCCGGACCACATCGCCGAGCTCGTCGGGCTGATCGACCTGTCCATGGACGACGAGACGTCCTCGTGGCACCTGGGACCGGACGAACGCTGGGCGCGCCACCACCTCGCTGAGGACGGTGGCCCGCTGCTCGACCTGCAGGAGCACCTCATCGCCCGCCAGCGCCGCCGACCCACCGCGGAACTGTGAGCGAGGGGTCAGGGCCGGCGCCGCAGCTCGTCCACGCGGCGGGCGCAGTGCTGTGGCGCGAGAGCCGGGGTGACCTGGAGGTCGCGCTCATCCACCGTCCCCGGTACAAGGACTGGTCCTGGCCCAAGGGCAAGCTCGACCCCGGCGAGCCGGTCGCGGCCGCCGCGGCCCGGGAGGTCGCCGAGGAGGTCGGCGTCCCCGTCGTCCTCGGGGTGCCGCTGCCCCTCCTGCGGTACCGGCTGCCCGACGGCGGCGCCAAGCAGGTCCGGTACTGGGCCGCCCGGGAGGCCGGCCCCGAGGACACCGCCGCGCTGTCCGCCCGGGCACCCGTCACGCCCGCGTCGGTGAGCGAGATCGACGACGTCGTCTGGGTCCGGGCCAGCACCGCGGCGGAGATGCTCACCCGACCGACGGACGTGCGGCCGCTGCTCGCACTGCGGGGCCTGTGGGCCGCCGGACGGCTGCACACCCGCGTCGTCGCCATCGCCCGCCACGGCCAGGCGCGCCCGAGGGCCCGCTGGCACGGCGAGGAGGGCGATCGCCCGCTGACGCCGGTCGGCGAGCGTCAGGCGCGGGCGCTCGTGCCGGTCCTCGCGGCGTTCGGCGTCCGGGAGGTCGTCTCCAGCCCGTGGCTGCGCTGCGTCGCGACCGCGGCTCCGTACGTCGAGGCCTCCGGGGTCCCCGTCTCGCTGGTCGACGCGCTCACCGAGACGGGCCACGCGGCGAACCCGGCGAAGACCGCCGCGGTGATCCTCGACCACCTGAGCCGGGCGGGCGACGTCCTGCTCACCACCCACCGGCCCGCCCTGCCGACGGTCTTCGAGACGATCGGCGAGGCGAGCCGTCGGTGGACGACCGGGTCGCTTCCCGAGCGGGACCCGTACCTGCGCACGGGCGAGGTGCTCGTCGCGCACGTCTGCGGGACGGGCGCCAAGGCCCGCGTCGTCGCCCTCGGCCACCACCGTCCGGTGCGGCAGCCGGCCGCCGTCTGAGGTCCGCTCAGCCGATCACGGCGTGCAGCACGAGGTACGTCACGGCGGCCACGAGGGCGGCCGCGGGGATCGTCAGCACCCAGGCGACCGCGATGTTCCCGGCCATGCCCCACCGGACGGCCGAGAGCCGCTTCGTGGCGCCGACCCCCATGATCGACGACGTGATCGTGTGGGTCGTCGAGATCGGCGCCTGGAAGACGAAGGCCGTGGTGTAGAGGATCGACGCCGCGACGGTCTCGGCGGCGAAGCCGCGGGCCGGGTCGAGCTCGATCACCTTGCGGCCGAGGGTGCGCATGATCCGCCAGCCCCCGGCGTAGGTGCCGAGCGAGATGGCCGAGGCCGCGGCGAGCTTGACCCACAGCGGGATGTCGCTGCCGGTCTGGAAGCCGCCGGCGACCAGGGCGAGCACGATGACGCCCATCGTCTTCTGCGCGTCCTGCAGGCCGTGCCCGAGCGCCATCGCGGCGGCCGAGGCGGTCTGGGCGATCCGGAAGCGCCGGGTGACCCGGTGCGGGTTCGCGTTCCGGAAGAGCCACAGCATCCCGACCATCACCCCGAACGCGAGGCTGAACCCGACGAGCGGTGAGATGAGCATCGGCAGGACGACCTTGTCGAGGATGACCTGCCAGTGCACGGTCGCCCCGGAGACCACGCCGACCCCCATGAGTGCGCCGATGAGGGCGTGCGAGGAGGAGGACGGCAGGCCCCGCCACCAGGTGATGAGGTTCCACACGATGGCGCCGACCACCGCGGCGAGCACCATGACCAGACCCTCCCGCGGGTCGATCCCGGCGCCGGAGGTGAGGTCGATGATCCCCGACCCGATGGTCTTGGCCACCTCGACCCCGAGCATGGCGCCGAGCAGGTTGAAGACGGCGGCCATGAGCAGCGCCCGGCGCGGGGTCAACGCCCGGGTGGAGACCGAGGTGGCGATCGCGTTGGCCGCGTCGTGGAAGCCGTTGGTGTAGTCGAAGCCGAGGGCGAAGACCACGACGACGACGACGAGCGCGTTCTCCACGGTCGGTCAGGACTCCTTGAGCGCGATGGTCTCGACGAGGTTCGCCACCCGCTCGAAGGAGTCGGCCGCCTCCTCGAGGGCGTCGACGACGTCCTTGAGCTTCATCAGCTCGACCGCGTCCATCCCGCCGTTGAACATCTCCGCGAGGAGCTTGCGGTAGGACTTGTCCGCCTCGTTCTCCAGGCGGTTGATCTCGATCCAGTAGTCGGACAGGTCCTGCATCGCGCGCAGCCGCGGCATCGCCCTGGCCGTCACCTCCGCGCACCGGCGCAGCACGTCGACCTGCTTCTCCACCCGGGGCGGCAGCGTCTCGATCCGGTAGAGGACGATGAGGTCCGCCGCTTCCTCCATGTGGTCCATGCAGTCGTCGAGACCCGAGGCCAGGCCGTAGATGTCGTGCCGGTCGAACGGCGTGACGAAGGTCTTGTTGAGCTTGCGCATGATGCTGTGCGTCGCCTCGTCGGCGGCGTGCTCCGCGTCGCGCAGCTCCCCGGCGAGGACCTTGCGCTCGGCCCGCTCCGCACCGAGCATCCGGCCGAGGAGGTCGGCGGCGCCGACGAGGAGCTCGGCGGACTCGGCGAGCAGGTCGAAGAAGGTGGTGTTCGTCGGCGTCAGACGAAGGCGCACGGCAGCGCTCCGGTGGAAGAGGAGGGGGGCGGGGCGGACACAGGCTAGGGCAGGACCGAGGCGGACTCCCAGCCGTCCGCGTACCCGACGGCAGACCGCTCCCGGCCCGACCAGTCTCCGCGCGTCGATCGCAGAACCCCTGGGACGTCGGGCCCGGTCCGGAGGACGGCGTCGGACCGCAGAGCGCCTGACGGCGCGAAGGCCGCTCGGAGCGGCTCAAGGTGGAGCCCGGGGCTACCGCGGCCCGACGCCGTCCACCAGTCTAGCCGTCAGTCCAGGCGGCCGGCCCGCCACAGCCCGGCCGCCGTGGAGAGCTCCTCGGCGGTCCGTGCCAGGCCGGCGGCACCGTGCGTCAGCCTGCGGGCGGCCTCGGGGTCCTCGACGAGGTCCGCGTCGAGCGCCGCCCCGGTCGCCAGCACGACGCAGAAGGCCGCAGCGCGCTCGATCGCCACCGCGAGGTCGCCCTGGAAGACGCCCGAGAGCACGGCGTCGAGCACGTCCCCGACCTCCGCGGGCCCGGGCGGGCTGGCCACGCCCGCGACGACGTCCTGGACCTCCGCGCGCCCGACCCCCATCCGGTAGCGCTCCGCGACGACGCTCGGGTCGCGGCGCACCCAGGCGCGTAGCGCGTAGAGCCGCCACAGCGTCCCGGGCAGGGTCGTCGCCGGGCTGCCGGCCCACATGCCCGCCACCGTGTCGAGCCCCTCGGCCTCCACGAGGCGGACCAGCCGCGCGACCACCTCGGGATCCTCGCTGGCCCGGCCACCCTGCACGAGCGCCTGAGCGGTGGTGTGCGCGATCTCCCCGCGGAGGGCGGGGTCGATCTCGCCGGGGAGCTCGTCGGCCGCGCGCGGGTCGAGCATCGCCGGGCGGCGCGGTCGCCTCGAGGGGGGCTCGGTCATCGCACCAGTGTCGCGCCCGGGCGCCCGGTGGGCACAAACGCGCTGGTCACGCCTCGGGTTCGAAGGTCAGCGACACGGAGTTCATGCAGTACCGGTCACCGGTCGGCGTCTGCGGTGCGTCGTCGAAGAGGTGTCCGAGGTGCGAGCCGCAGCGCGCGCAGCGCACCTCGGTGCGGACCATGCCGAGGCTCCGGTCCGCGAGGAGCTCGACGGCGTCCTGCTCGCTCGGCTGGTAGAAGCTCGGCCAGCCGCAGTGGGAGTCGAACTTGGCCCGGGTGCGGAACAGGACCTGGCCGCAGGCGCGACAGGAGTAGGTCCCCTCGCGCTTCTCGTCCAGGAGCCCGCCGGTCCACGGCCGCTCGGTCGCCGCCTGGCGCAGGACCGCGTACTCCTCGGGCGAGAGCCGGGCCCGCCACTGCTCGTCGGTGCGCTCGACCTCGTACGTCATGAGGGCCTCCGGGTGCCGCAGCGCGGCGATCGGGACGGGCCGGTGGGTCCACCGCTCCCGCGCGGCGCAGCGGCGCCGGTGGACGGAGAACGCCGGCCCCGCGACCGCTATTCCTCACCGCGCCGGGCGGTCCTCCTCGCGGAGCCGCACCGCGCTGCCGCGGCCGGGACGCACGCCGTTCTTGTCGGCGTAGAACGCCCGGATCCGGTCCATGTCGGCCCGCACGTCGCCGGTGAGCTGGAGGGTCGGCCCCACGCCGGTGGTGCGGGTCGGGCCGTCGACGAAGCCGAGGGTCAGCGGCAGACCGCTGCCCAGCGTGAGCCGGTAGAAGCCGGACTTCCAGTGGTCGGTGGGCGTCCGGGTGCCGTCGGGCGCGAGCACCAGGACGAAGTCCTCAGACTCCCGTGCCTGCACGGTGAGCCGCTCGACGAGTCCTCGCGCACCCTGGCGGTCCGTCTCGATGGCTCCCAGGGAGCGCATGAGCGCGCCCATCGGCCACCAGAACATCTCGCGCTTGACCAGCACGTGCGGCGAGATGTCGTCCGCCCAGATGGTCAGCAGGGTCAGCACGAAGTCCCAGTTGGAGGTGTGCGGCGCACCGATGACGACGGTCCGGCGCGGCACGGTACCCACCAGGTGCCACCGGGAGACCCGGAGCACCCAGCGGGCGAGCCTGGCCCGGGGGCCGCGGGTCTCAGCGGCCACGGCGCCCGCCGCGGGCGGACATCGCCACCAGGCCGCTGCCACGGCTGGAGCTGCCGGAGCGCGCGCCACCCGGCGCGGTGCCCACGGAGGGCTGGCCGGTGGTCGAGCTGTAGACGGGCGACGAGCCGCCGCCGCGACGGGCGCCGCTCCCGGCGCCCTGGCGAGCGGGCCGGCCGGCCTGGTCGGCCGAGCGACCGCGTCCGCGTCCGCCCTGGCGCGGGGCGCCCTGACCGGAGCCCGACGTCGAGCGGTTCAGGTTCTTCGCCGCCGGCCGCGAGACCGCCTGGACGGGGGCGGGGGTCACGTGCGGCGCCGCCGGGCCGACGAGCTCCTCGAGGACCGCGTCGCCCACCCGGACCCGCTGCGGGGTCGCGGTGATCTTGGCGAGCCGGGTGAGGGTGCGCACGTCGCCATTCTGCTCCGGCAGGACGAGCGTGACCACGTCGCCGCCGCTGCCGGCGCGGGCGGTCCGGCCGGACCGGTGCAGGTACGCCTTGTGCTCGGCCGGCGGGTCGACGTGCACGACGAGCTCGACCTCGTCGACATGGATCCCGCGGGCGGCGATGTCCGTGGCCACCAGGACGCGCACCTCCCCGGAGGAGAACGCCTCGAGGTTGCGCTCGCGGGCGTTCTGGCTGAGGTTGCCGTGCAGGTCGACCGCGGGGATGCCCTCGGCGGTGAGCTGCTTGGCGAGCTTCTTGGCCTGGTGCTTGGTCCGCATGAACAGCAGCCGGCGGCCGCTGCCGGACGCCAGCCGGCGCACGACGGCCGCCTTGGTCTCGACTCCGTCGACCAGGAAGATGTGGTGCGTCATCGCGGCGACGGGCGACTGCTCGCTGTCGACGGCGTGCGTCGTGGGCTTCTGCAGGAACGTCCGGACGATCTGGTCGACGCCGTTGTCCAGGGTGGCGGAGAAGAGCAGGCGCTGGCCGCGGGCCGGCGTGGCGGCCAGGATCCGGCGGACACCCGGCAGGAAGCCGAGGTCGGCCATGTGGTCGGCCTCGTCGAGCACGGTGATCTCGACGTCGTCCAGGGTGAGGCACCGCTGGCCGAGCAGGTCCTCGAGCCGCCCGGGGCAGGCCACGACGATGTCGACACCGGCGTCCAGGGCGTCGGTCTGACGCTTCTGGGAGACCCCGCCGAAGATCGTCGTCACCCGCAGCCCGGCGACGGCCGCCAGCGGCTCCAGGGTCGCGGCGATCTGGGTGGCGAGCTCACGGGTCGGGGCGAGCACGAGGCCACGCGGGCGGCGCGCCCGGCGGGCGCCGCCGGCGAGCCGGGCGACCATCGGCAGGCTGAACGCGAGGGTCTTGCCCGAGCCGGTCCGGCCGCGGCCGAGCACGTCGCGACCCGCGAGGGTGTCCGGGAGCGTGGCGGTCTGGATGGGGAACGGGGCGGTGATGCCCGTCGCGGCGAGCGATCGGGCGAGGTTCTCGGGCACGCCGAGAGCAGAGAACGTGGGCATGAAGGGGCGCCTTTCCGGCGGTGGATTCGGGGCTCGCGGCGGCAGTGCGGGGTGAGCGCTCGATGGCTCGCCGGTGCTCCACGACTGGGGACTGCGGTCCGGGCGCACGCACAGGAGCGCTCCGGTCACGCCCAGTCTGCCCTACGAACCCTCGAACCGCGAGCATCCGTCCACCTGCCGGTTGCACCGTCCGGGGGACAGCGCGGGTGAAATGCGACCACACCCACCCCAATCGGACCTATCCGCCCAGGTCAGGCGGATCTACCTTCGGGCCAGCCGGGGGTTCCCCCGGCCGCACCGCCAGCGCTCTCGCAGCGGACGACCACCCCGGTCGCCCCGCGGCCCGACCGGAAGGACACCATGCGTCGATCAGCCGACTCCGCCGGGGCCTCGCGCGCCCTGGGCCGGATGTCGCTGTCCCGACGCTTCGTCCTCATCTCGCTCATCGGGATCTCCCTCGTCGGGTTCGGCGTGGTCTACGCGACCGCCCGCGCGCTGCAGGAGCAGGCCGTCGCCGAGGGGACCGCCACGGCGCAGTCCCTCGCGTCCTGGACCCTGCCCGTCGTCCCGGTCGACGCGTACGTGCTGGGTCAGCTGCCGACCGAGGACGCCGACGCGTTGGCGGTGGTCGTCGACCGGATGGACAGCCGGCTGATCAGCCTGCGGCTGTGGACGACGGACGGCAACGTGCTGTTCGACTCGACCTCCTCGACCCTGTCCGGCTTCCCGGACGTCGACCGGCTCGACGCCGCGGCGCTGCGGGGCCGGTCGGTCGCGAAGATCAACCGGCACCTCACCTCGCCGGACACGGTGGGCACGTCCACCACGCCGACCGTCCTCAACGTCTACGTACCCGTCCGCTACGACGGCCAGCTCGTCGGGGCGGCCGAGATCGCCCTCGACCAGACCGCCGCGGCGGCCGGGCAGGCCGTGGCCGTGCGGGACATCGGCCTGGCGGCGGCGCTCGGGCTCCTCCTGCTCTGGCTCGTGCTCTTCCGCACCGTGCACAACGCCTCGGTCAACCTGCAGGCGAGCGCGATGGACAACGCCCGGATGGCCCTGCTGGACGCGCTGACCGGGCTCCCCAACCGGCGCATGCTGCTCGACCGCCTCCAGCGCGCGGTCGACAACGTCGACCACGACGGCCGCGGCGTCGGCATCCTGCTGCTCGACCTCGACCGGTTCAAGGAGATCAACGACTCGCTCGGCCACGACCGCGGCGACGAGCTGCTCGTCCAGGTGGCGGAGCGCCTGCAGGGCGTCTTCCGCGGCCGGGACCTGGTCGCACGGCTCGGCGGTGACGAGTTCGCCGTGCTCCTGCCGGGCCTCGTCGAGCTCGCGGACGCGGAGGCCCTCGCCCACCGGGCCCGTGCGGTGTTCACCGAGCCCTTCGTCCTCGGTCCCGTCACGGTGCACGTCGCCACCTCCATCGGGGTGGCGGTCCTTCCGGACCACGCCGACGACGCCAACTCCCTGATGCGCAAGGCCGACATCGCGATGTACACCGCGAAGCAGCACCGCCTCGGGGTCTCGGTGTACGACCGTGCGGACGACGGCTCCAGCCCGGCCCGCCTGGTCCTTCAGGGCGAGCTGCACGCCAGCCTCAGCCGACCCGGTGAGCTCGCCGTCCACTACCAGCCCAAGATCGACCTGGCCACCGGCCGCACCGCCGGCTTCGAGGCGCTCGTCCGCTGGCACCACCCCACCCGGGGTGCCGTCGCGCCGTCGATCTTCATCCCGCTCGCCGAGCAGTCCGGGCTCATCGACGACCTCACCGAGGTCGTCCTGCGGACCGTCGTCGAGCAGCTCGCCGCGTGGCACCCGGCGGAGCGCCTGCCGATCGCGGTCAACCTCTCGGCCCACTCGGTGGTCAACCTCGAGATCGTGCACCGCATCGTCGGCCTCCTCGAGGAGCACGACGTCGCCGCCGAGCACCTGCACGTCGAGATCACCGAGACCGCGCTGGTGGCCGACCCGGGCCGCGTGGTCCCGGTCCTGCACGCGCTGTCGGCGGCGGGCATCCGGGTCGCGATCGACGACTTCGGCATCGGCAGCACCTCGATCGCCCAGCTGCGCGACCTGCCGGTCGACGTGCTGAAGATCGACCAGCTCTTCGTCGCGGACATCCGCAACGACGCCGACAGCGCCCGCGCCGAGAGCGTCGTGCACGCGATGGTCGACCTCGCGCACTCCTTCGGTCTCATCGTCGTCGCCGAGGGCGTGGAGGACGGGGTCACCGCCGCGTGCCTGCGGACCCTCGACGTCGACCAGGCACAGGGCTTCTGGTACTCCGCGGCAGTCCCCGCGGCAGAGGCCTTGGCGCACCGGGAGTGGGTCGCCGCCTGACCACCTCCTCACCTCCCACCCGCCCGCCCCGCACGCAGCCCCCACCGCCCCGCGGTCCCCCGACCGCACGAACCACCGGAGACACCATGGACGACCTGATCCGCGAGATGATCACCGAGCCTCGCCGCTCCTCGCTCGACTCCTCCCGGCGCACCCGCCTCGTCGCCACGACCCTGACCGTCGGCCTCGCGTGCGTCGGCGTGACGTCGCTGACCACCGGCGCCCTGTTCACCGACCAGAAGACGCTCTCGTCGTCCGACTTCACGACGGGCACCGTCGTCATCGACCCGACGCTTCCCGCTCCCTTCACGTTCGGCCTGGGCGGGATGGCACCGGGCGACACGACCTACGGCAAGATCGCGGTCGCGAACACGGGAACCCTCGCGCAGCGCTACTCGATCTCGCTCACCGCAGCCAACCCCGCAGCGCAGACCGCGATCCTGACGAATGAGCTCGACCTCGACCTGTACGCGATCCCCAGCGCGGGCTCGTGCGACGCGGCCGGCGCCGCCGCGGGGACCGCCATCGGCACCATGACCGGGCTGCCGACAACGCTGACGCCGCTCGTCGGCGACAAGGCTCCCGGGGACGACGCGGGTGACCGCACCCTCATCGCGGGCGCCTCCGAGGCTCTGTGCGCCGCAGTGCACCTGCCGGTCACGACCGACAACACGTTCCAGAACACCAGCGCCAGCTTCGTGCTCACGTTCGACGCCGAGCAGACCGCCAACAACGCCTGACCCTGACCGTGACGACCCTGCAGATCACCGCCGGCCCCTCCGCGATGAGCATCGCGGAGGGGCTCGGTCGCGCTCGGACCGCGCTGGTCGGGGCGACGTACTGGCTCGGCCTCGCGGCCGGCTGGCTACGGGCACGGGTCGTCACGGCCGCGGCGGGACCCCGGCTCCGCGCCGGGTACGCAGGAGCCACGTACTGGCTCGGCCTCGCGGCCGGCTGGGCTCGGGCCCGGCTCGTCACCGCCGAGCCGCGGGCGCGGCTGAACGCTGCCGCCGTCGGGGGCACCTACTGGCTCGGCCTGGCCGCCGGCTGGGCTCGGGCCCGGCTCGTCACCGCCGAGCCTCGGGCGCGGCTGCACGCGATGGCCGCGCTCGTGACGCAACGTCCCCGCCCGACGGCCCCGACCGCCACGGACACCACGGACGCCCCGGAGACCACGGGCCGCGGCGCCGGCTCCGGCGTGCCCGGACTCCTCGCGCGACTGCGCCGGCGGCCGGCGCGACCCGGTGCAGCGCGGGTCGCCCGCCGGCTCGCCCGGGCCGGCGCCTGGCTCGTCATCGTGGCCGGCGTGGGCGCCTTCGCCGCGTCGATCGCGGTCCCGGCGTGGTTCGGGCTGCAGGACCAGCGCCTGCTCATCGTCACCTCCGGCTCGATGTCCCCGTTCGTCGAGGCCGGGGACGCCGTCGTTCTCCAGGCGATCGACGACGCCAGCCAGCTTCGGGTGGGTCAGGTCGCGACGTTCTGGCCGCCGGGAGGCGCCCACCTCGTCACCCACCGCATCGTCGACCTGAAGATGTACGCCGCGATGGAGCCCGACCCGACGACCGGCGGGATGGTGCCCCAGCGCGACGCCGCCGGCGAGGTGATCGAGCGGCCGTTCATCCTCACCAAGGGCGACGCGAACGCGACGAACGACCCCGACGCCACACCGCTCTCGCGCGTGCGCGGTGTCGTGGTGGGGGCCCACGCCCACTGGGGCTTCGTGCTCAACTGGGCCAGCTCAGCCACGGGCCGGATGACCATGCTCGTCCCGCCCCTGGTGCTGCTCGCCGCGCTGGAGATCACCGACTCGCTCGCCGAGCGCCGCCGTCGCCCCAAGCCCCGGCCGGTGCCGCGCCCTCAGGAGGACGGTTTCGATGCGTACCTCCTCACCTGAACGGGGCCGGGCCCGCCCGGGCCTCGTCGTGCTCGGCGGCGCCCTGGTCGGCACCCTCGCCGGCCTGGGGCTCCCCGGCGTCGGCAGCACCACCGCGCAGTTCACCTCCCGGGCGACGGTTGAGACCGTCATCTCGGTCCCGGTCTGCTCCGGCGCCTGGGCCGCGCAGGTCCTCGCCCTGGCCCCCGCGCTGCACTGGTCCTTCGACGGCGTGGGCTCGCCGGCCGGCGACGTGCCGGCCCCCGGCCTGCTGGCCTGCGACCCGACCGCGGCACTCACCCTGCACGGCGGGGTGGACGAGGGCGTGCAGGCCCCCGCGCCGACCCTCCTCGACGCGTCCGCGTCCACGGTCGCCCTCATGGTCGCCCCGAGCGACGTCTCCGGCACCGGCGAGCTCGTCCGGCTCACCGCGTCCGACGGTCACTGGCTCGGCGCCCGGCTCACCGACGGCTGGGTCGAGCTCGTCGAGCAGCCGGTCGCGGGCAGCGCCGTCACCCTCGGGTCCGTCGCGGTGGCGCCCGGCGAGACCCACCTGGTGACGATCACCCGCTCCGGCGCCTCCGCCACCCTCTGGCTCGACGACAGCGACCGCGTCAACGGCACCCTCATCCAGAACCCCGCCCTCCCGGCGACCGTCACGGTGGGCGCGCCGGGCGCGAGCGGCCTGGCGTCGGCCAGGGCGGTCGTCGACGAGCTGGTCGTGCTGCCGACCGCCCTGGACGACGCCGGGGTCGCCGCACTGGTCGCTGCCGACCGGTGGTGAGGCCGGGCGCCGCGACTCAGAGCGCCGCGCAGGCCGCCTGCAGGCGCACGACGCTCGAGGCGAGCCCCCACCGCTCGCTCAGTGCGGCGAGCGCGGCCGGGTCCGCCGCGGTCCGTGGCACGGCGTCGTCGAGGTGGGGCAGGTCGATCTCCCGGGCGACCCGCACGACGCCGGGGGCGACGGCGAGGTAGTCCCTCGCCTCGGTCAGCCTGGTCCGTTGGGTCGCGGTGAGGCCGGGCTCCCCGGCGTCGAGCGCCGCGAGCACCCCGGCGAGCGACCCGAACCGGGCGATCAGCGCGGCGGCCGTCTTCTCGCCGATCCCGGCCACACCCGGCAGCCCGTCGCTGGGGTCGCCGCGCAGCGCGGCCATGTCCGCGTAGGCCGCGCCGTCGGCCACCGCGTACCGCTCGGCGAGCCGGGCCTGGTCGATCACCTCCGGCTCGGCGCCGCCGCGCGTCGGGTAGAGCACCCGGACCGGGCCCGAGTCGTCGACGAGCTGGAAGAGGTCGCGGTCCCCGGTGACGATCTCGACGGGGACCCGCTCGCCGTCCGGGACCGCGCGCTCGCGGGTCGTGAGGGTGCCGATGACGTCATCGGCCTCGAAGCCGGGAGCGCCGAGCCGCGCGATCCCGAGGGCGGCGAGCACCTCGACGATCACCGGCACCTGGAGGGCCAGCGCGTCCGGCGTGTCCTCGGCTCCGTCGGCCGCGAGCCGGTGCGCCTTGTAGCTCGGCAGCGCGTCGACCCGGAAGGCAGGCCGCCAGTCGTCGTCCCAGCACGCGACGATCCGCCCGGGGCGCCGGGCGGCCACGAGCCTGGCCGTCATGTCGAGCAGCCCGCGCACGGCGTTGACCGGGCTCCCGTCCGGCGCCCGGACCGAGTCCGGCACCCCGTAGAACGCGCGGTAGTAGAGCGAGGCGGAGTCCAGGAGCAGCAACGGGTGGCCCACCGGGCCATCCTCACTCATGGACGCGCGCGGGCCGCCCCGTCGAGTCCTCGATCTGCTCCTCCGCCGTGTCGATGAGCCGGTCGGCCAGGTGGTGCAGGGCCCGGGCCACGGCGACCTCGTCGCCGATCACCTCGACCTCGCTGTCCTCCGGGTTGCGCCGGGCACGACCCACGGCACCCAGGCGGTCCGGCTCGCCGGGGGCGAGCACCGCATGGGCCGTCGTCTCCGCGCCCTCCCGGGTCACGGTGACCTGCACCTTCCAGACCACCGCCGCCGGTCCCACCGCGCCCTCGACCGCGCCGTGCTCCACGTGGGCGTCCGGCCCGGGGAACACCAGGGTGCGTTCGCCCGTGTCCGACCACTCCACGACGAAGGGGGGCGAGCCGTCCGGGTGCCGGAGCTCGACCACCTTGCCGTCCCGCACCGCTCCGTCGACCACGCCGGAGGCCTGAACGTACCGATCGCCAACGAACGCCTTCATCGCCGTTCCTCCCGTCGGATGAGCACCTCCATCATGCGCCCGGGGACGGCCCCGCCGCAGGGGATCTCCGGCCGCAACCGCCCCCGCCGTCGGCCCGGCCCCCGCTCGCCGTCCAGAACGGGACGATCCGTCCCACGATGCGTGCACGGAGACGAGCCCCGGTGCCGCGGTGCGCGTCGGCGTGCCCGCGCTGCCGGCGCCCCGAGCCCCGACCCTCAGAGGGTGGTCCGGACCGGCGACCGGACCGTGCCGAGAGCCACCGGGCGGCGCGCCTGGCGCCCACCCGCCTCGTCCGGCAGGAGGCCGGCGATCGGCGACAAGCCGCTCGGGGGCCCGGGGCGCCCGAAGAACCAGCCCTGCCCGAGGTCGACCCCGAGCTCGAGGCAGACCTCGGCGTCCTCGGCCGTCTCGATCCCCTCGGCCACGACGCGAGCGCCGCCGGCGCGTGCGAAGTCCACGACGGACGTGACGACGGCACGCCGCGCCCGCTCGGCCCCGACCCGGGTGATGATGCTCCGGTCGAGCTTGATGAGGTCAGGAGCGACCTGGCTGAGGTTCCGCAGCGAGGGGTAGCCGCCGACGACGTCGTCCACGGCGAGGCGCAGGCCCGCCGCCCGCGCACCGGCGAGCGCGTCCCGGAGCGCACCGGGGTCGTCCACCTGCTCGTGCTCGGAGACCTCCAGGACGATCCGCTCGACCGGGAGCCGGTGCAGGAGGTCGGCACACGCCTCGGTGCGCAGCGTGCGGGCCGAGACGTTCATCGAGACGTACCCGTCGACGTCGAGCCGGTCGACGGCCAGCCGCAGCGCCCTGAGCTCGAGCTCGACACCGAGACCGACGCCGTGCGCCTCCTCGAAGACGACGGCGGGCCCGCGGTCCCAGTCGACGGGGAAGCGGCTCAGCGCCTCGGCGCCGGCCCGGCGACCGCTGCGCAGGTCGACGATCGGCTGCATGACGACGACCGGGCCGCCACCCGCCAGCAGCGGCCGCAGCCGTGCCTCGACGGCGGCCCGGTGCCTGGCCTCCAGGACGCCGGGTTCGAGCGCCTCGGCCGCGGTGGCGGCGAGCAGCTCCAGGTAGGCCCGGTCCCGCTCGGACAGCGACCGGTCCGTGGTGAGCCCGGCCGCACCGAACGTCCCGTACACGGTGCCGTCGGAGAGCCGGACCGGGACCGAGACGTAGCTCCGTAGCCGCGGGAAGCGTGCGGCCGGCAGGGCCATCGCCTCGGGGAACCGACGGACGTCGGGCATCACGGCGGGCAGCCGGCCCTCGAGGATCGCCTGGCAGAAGCTCGTGGCCTGCGGGCGCTCGGAGCCCTCGGGGAAGAGCAGCGGGACGCCGGAGTCGACGACCTGGTACCGCTGGGTGACCCCGTCCATCCGGCTGAGGAACGTGACGCTGAGGCCGAGGGCGGCCCGGGCGCTGCGCAGGAGGTCGGCGACCCGGTGCTCGGCAGGCGAGCGCGCCATGGTGCCTCCCGTTCCGGCGGACGGTCCACCTCTCTGGGTTGTCGGCAGGTCCCCCGCGCCCCGGGAGGCACCGAACGGGTGACGACGGCGTCCGAACGGGTGAGAAGCGCCCCGCGCGACGACCGGTCGGCGCGCGGGGCTCAGCCGTCGGTGTTCAGCCCGCTGTAGGAGTGCTTGCCCTGGAGCAGCAGGTTGACGCCGGTGAAGTTGAAGATCACCGTCGCGTACCCCGCCAGGACGAACCAGGCGGCCCGGCGGCCCGACCAGCCCCGCGTGGTGCGCGCGTGCAGGTAGGCGGCGTAGACCACCCAGACGACGAAGCTCCACACCTCCTTGGGGTCCCAGCCCCAGTAGCGCGCCCAGGCGGTCTCGGCCCAGACGGCGCCGGTCACCACGGTGAAGGTCCACAGGACGAAGCCGACCGCGGTGATCCGGAAGGCGAGCGCCTCGAGCGCCCGGGCCGACGGCAGCGATTCCAGCAGGGCCCACCGCGGGTGGGCCAGGGACGGCGAGGCGTTCTCCCAGGAGTCCTTGAGCAGCTGCAGGACGCTCGCGGCCGAGGAGACCGTGAAGAGCCCGGTGGCGATGGTCGCGATGGAGACGTGGATGACGAGCCAGTAGCTCTGCAGGGCGGGCTCGACCCCGGCCGCCGGGACGTAGAAGGCGGTCAACCCGACGCCGAGGGCGACCACGACCATGCCGATGACGAGCGTGCCGAGGAAGCGCACGTCCCGGCGCCGGCACAGGGCCAGGAAGGTGATCACCGCCGCGAGGGTGGCGATGAGGGTGAACTCGTAGAGGTTGGCCCAGGGCACCCGGCCGGCGGCGATGCCGCGCAGGACGGTCCCGGAGACCTGGAGCAGCAGCCCGAGGGTCGTGGTCGCCATCGCGATCGACAGGGCACGACCGGGCCGGTACCCCCCGGTGTCGGCGCCGGGCGGGTCGATGACGACCGATCCGCGTCGGGCGACCGGTGCGGCACCACCGGCGGCGGCCGCGACGGGCGCGACGTCTGCCGCGGCCGCCCGGGCGGTCTCGCGCTGCCGGCCCAGGACGTCGGCACGTCGGGCGAGGTCCAGCGCGAAGGCGATGAGCGCGACGGCGTAGGTCGTCGTCGCCCCCCACACGAGCACCGTGCTCAGCTCGGCGGCGTCCATCCGTCCTGCCCTTCGTCGAGAGTGCCCACGGCGCCCAGCACGCGGTCGAGCTCGGCGGCCAGGCCGGCGTCGTCCGTCCGCGCGAGAGCCGCTCCGGCGACAACTGTACGTCCGGCCCGCTCGCCCGCACCCGCGCTGAGCCGGAGCCACACCCGCCGGCGCGGCATGAACAGCGACATCCCGAGCCCGAGGATGGCGGCCGCCGCGAACCCGGCGGCCCAGCGCAGCGACGGGTCGTAGCGCAGGTCGAACGCGGCGAACCGGGGCAGGGTCTCGAAGGTGAAGGTGCCCAGGCCGTCCGGCAGGTCGACCGTCTCCCCGGGCTGCACGAGCAGGGTGACCGGGGTGCCGTCGGCCTCGGCGGCCTGGGTCATCGCGTCCGTGTCGAGCTGGTAGACGTTCTGCGGGATGCCGGTGTCCAGGCCGAGGTCCCCGCTCCACACCTGGAGCACGAGCAACGGGTTGCCCGGCTGGGGGAAGGCGGAGAAGAACCCGCCGCCGGCGGCGACCGCGGTCGGCAGCAGGGACCCGACCAGCCCGATCTGGGCGCCGGAGCTCACGTCGGGAACCTTGATCACGCCCTCCGACCGGTAGGCGGCGTCCTTGGGCAGGAACGGGACGGCGCCGGCGAACGCGACGGCTCCCTCGGCGTCGCGGACCGTGACCCGGGGTGCGTAGCCGTTGCCCTGGAGGTAGACCTTCGCGCCACCGACGTCGAGCGCGCGGTTGACCTCGAGGTAGTCCTGCCGCACCTGGCCGTCCGGCTCCCGCACGGTCACCTCGGCCTGGAAGGTCCTCGGCCGGGCCGCGGCGTCGAACTCGGCGCGGAAGCGGTCGAGGGTGAGCGAGAACGGGAGCAGGGAGCTCGCGCGGAAGGCGCCGCCGGACTCGAAGGTGTCGTAGTCGCTCGGCGTGTTGGCGAAGCCGCGCCCCTCGACGACGATCGCCTGGCCCCGGTAGTGCAGCAGCTGCCCGGAGGCGATCGAGACGAGCAGGCCGACCAGGGCGAGGTGGAAGAGGATGTTGCCGGTCTCGCGCAGGTGGCCCCGCTCGGCGGCGAGGGTGCGCGTCCCGTCGGGCTCGACGTGCTGGTCCAGCCGGAACCCGCGCAGCCGCCCCGCCACGCCGCCGGTCAGGGCGGCCGTGGCGAGCGCCATCACCTCGTCCGGGGTGCGGGCGGTGACGACCTCGTCGTGCACCTCGAACCGCTCGAAGCGTCGCGGGGCCCGCGGCGGGCGCGCCCGCCAGGCACGCAGGTGGGCCCAGAGCCGCGGCAGGATGCAGCCCACCAGCGAGACGAAGAGCAGCAGGTAGACCGCGGAGAACCAGGTCGAGGCGTAGACGTCGAAGAAGCCGAGCCGGTCGAGCCAGGGCCCGGTGCCGGGATGGTCGGTGAGGTACCGCGCGACGGCGGCCGGGTTCTGCGGGCGCTGCGGGAAGAGGGACCCGGGCACGGAGACCACGGCGAGCGCCATGAGCAGCATGAGGGCGACCCGCATGCTCGTCAGCTGCCGCCAGACCCACCGCGCAGTCCCGCGCGGGCCGAGGGCCGGGAGCACGGCGTCCCGCTCGTCCGTCATCACACCACCGTCTCGAAGCCGCCGACGAGTCCCTGGATCGCCCGTGTCCAGTCCCCCCACAGGCCGGTGACCAGGGCGAGGCCGACCACGACGAGCACGATCCCGCCGGTGCGCATGATCGCCACCGGGTGCCGGCGCAGCACCCCGAGCACCCGGGCGGAGCGCTCCAGGCCGAGCGCGATGAGCAGGAACGGCAGGCCGAGGCCGAGGCAGTAGGCCACCGAGAGGATCGCCCCGCGGGCGGCGGAGGCCTGGTCGAGCGCGAGCGTGTAGACGGCGACCAGCGTGGGGCCGATGCACGGTGCCCAGCCGAGCCCGAAGACGACCCCCAGCAGCGGAGCCCCCCAGACCCCCGCGCGCGGCGAGACGTGCCAGCGCCGCTCGCGCTGCGCGAAGGGCACCCAGCCGGCGAAGGCGAGGCCCATGACGACGACCACGACCCCGAGCACCCGGGTGACCGGGTCGCTGTAGCGCACCAGGGCAGAGCCGAGCGACCCGGCGAGCACGCCGAGCGTGACGAAGACCACGGTGAACCCGGCGATGAACAGGCCGACCCCGAGCAGCATCCGGGACCGGGCGACCTGGGCCAGCCGGGTCGGGCCACCGGCCGCGGTCCCGGCCATCCCGGTGACGTACCCCAGGTACCCGGGGACCAGCGGCAGGACGCAGGGGGAGGCGAACGAGACGAGCCCGGCGAGCACGGCGAGCGGAAGGGCGAGCAGCATCGAGCCGGACAGGACCGTGCGCTGCACCTCGTCGCCGAAACCACCCTCGGCGGCCACGAGGGCCAGGAGGGTGGGGCTCACGCGGCCTCCGCGAGCAGCTCGTCGAGGAGCGTGCGCACGGTGGTCGGGTCGGCCGTGCCCAGGACGCGAGCCGCGACGTGCCCCTCGCGGTCGAGCAGCACCGTCGTGGGCACCGCCTGGACGGGGACCGTGCCCTGGAGCGCGGCCACGGCGCTGCCGTCGGTGTCCTGGATCGAGGGGTACGGCAGGGCGAAGGTGCGCTCGAAGGCCTGCGCCGCACCCGCCTCGTCGGTGAAGTTCAGGCCGACGGTGCGGACGCCTCGTGCGGCGTACTCGCCGGCGATGGCGGCGAGGTCGGGCGCCTCGGCGCGGCACGGCGGGCAGGCCGCGTACCAGGTGTTGAGCAGGACGACGTCGCCCCGCCAGCCGGAGAGGTCGACGGGCTGCCCGGCGAAGTCCGTGCCCGCCAGGACGATCGGCCCGGGCCGCGCACCGGCGTCCCAGGTGGTGACCGAGGCGTCGCCGGAGACGTAGCCCGCCTGCTCGCCGTCGTCGGTCAGCCCGGCCGTGCTCGCGCACCCGGCGAGCGAGGACAGCGCGAGGACCGCGACGACGATCACGGCGATGGCCAGGACGAGGGGCCGCCCGGCCGAGCGCATGAGGCGCATCCTCAGGCTCCGGGGGTCTGCCGGGTGCTCGGCAGCAGGTCGGCGGCAGGCTCGCTGTAGACGATCCCGCTGAGCCGGTCGCCGTCGAAGCGCAGGCTGGTCAGCGAGGCCACCGAGCACTCCCGGCGGCGCGGGTCGTGCCAGAGCCGTTGGCCCTCCAGCGACTGGCGGGTGACCCAGATCGGCAGCTGGTGGCTGACGATGACGGCCTCGTGCCCCGCGGCGGCCTCGCGGGCCGCGGCGACGCCGGCGAGCATCCGGGCGACCTGGGCGCGGTACGGCTCGCCCCAGGAGGGGCGGAACGGGTTCCACAGGTAGCGCCAGTGCGCCGGACGTCGCAGGGAGCCGTCGCCGACGCCGAAGGTCAGGCCCTCGAAGTGGTTCTCGGCCTCGAGGAGGCGCTCGTCGACGGCGATCGGCAGGCCGAAGGCCGCGGCGATCGGCGCTGCCGTCTCCTGAG
The DNA here is from genome assembly GCA_963724505.1 of uncultured Actinomycetota bacterium. Lineage (GTDB taxonomy): Bacteria > Actinomycetota > Actinomycetes > Actinomycetales > Cellulomonadaceae > Actinotalea. Next base: position 96,024 of record CAVRUY010000007.1, on the reverse strand, counting down.
CCCGCTGCAGGGGCGAGGCCACGACGTGGACGACGTCGCGTCTGGCGTGGCCGTCCCCCGCGAGATGGGCGGCGACGCGTTCAGCCATCGCGATGCCGCGCTCGGAGAGGCGGAAGTTCGGCAGCCGTCCGTAGAGGACACCGTCGGGGTTGTGCACCTCACCGTGGCGCAGGAGGTGGACCGTGGTCGTCGACATGGGACCAGTGTCGCGCACCCGGCCGGGTCGTCGCGCCGCGAGCGGTCAGCCCGTCACGTCGGGCGCGACCAGGGCCATCGCCTCGCCGAGCGCACGCAGCTGGTCGTCGGTGAGCACGTCGACCAGGTTCTCCCGCACGGTGCGCACGTGCCCGGGGGCCGCCGCGACGAGGAGCGCGTAGCCGGCCTCGGTCATCGCGGCGTTCACGCCCCGTCCGTCGGAGGCGCAGGTCCGTCGTTCGACGAGTCCTCGGCGCTCCAGCCTGCTCACCGTGTGGGTCAGGCGGCTGCGCGAGTGCACCAGCGAGGCGGCGAGCTCGGACATCCGCGCCGAGTGGTCGGGGGCCTCGGAGAGCCGGACGAGGATCTCGTACTCGCTGAGCGACAACCCGGCGTCCTCGTCGAGCTCGCGGCTGAGCACCTCGGTGAGGCGCGCCGACCCCCGCAGGAACGCACGCCACGCCACCTGCTGCTCGGCCGTCAGCCACCGGACGTCCTGCGCCGTCGCCGCCCCGCTCATCGCTGCCTCCTCGTTCCCGGCCTGCCGGCCCGATCCCTCGGCCCGGCCGGATCAGCGGCGGGCCCCGTCCGCGCGACACCGGCCGGACGGCCGGGGTTGCGCTGCTGGCACGAGTGTAGTAGAAATCTCAACTAGCAAGAGTTGACTCCTTCAACTAACTCACATCGTCACCATCTGGAGGAACCATGTCGACCACCACGCTCCCCACCGGTCTCGTCGCCGGCACCTACGCGATCGAGACCTCGCACAGCCAGGCGACCTTCACCGTGCGCCACGCCGGGATCTCCAAGGTGCGCGGCGACGTCGCGATCGTCGACGGCACCATCGTCGTGCCCGGAGGACCTCTCCGGCGCCACCGTGACGGCGACCCTCGACCCCGCGACGATCGACACCCGCGACGCCAAGCGTGACGGCCACCTGCGCACGTCCGACTTCTTCGACGTGGAGAGCAACCCGACCTGGACCTTCGCCTCGACCTCGGTCGAGGTCGACGGCGCGGAGCTCCTCGTGCACGGCGTCCTGACGATCCGCGGGACCGCCCGCACGGTGACCCTGCAGGCCGAGTTCAACGGTGCGGCCACCGACCCGTTCGGCATCGCGCGCGTCGGCTTCTCCGCCAGCACGGAGATCTCCCGCAAGGACTTCGGCCTCACCTGGAACGCCGCGCTGGAGACCGGCGGCGTGCTGGTCGGCGACAAGGTCACGGTCTCGCTCGAGATCCAGGGCGTCCCCGCCGCCTGACTCCCCGCACCGGGGCGCCGGCCGCTCAGCCGACGGCGAGCGCGCCGCGCACCCGGTCGCCGTCGATCCGCCAGTACCCGAGGACGACGCCGTCGACGGTCACCACGGGGACCATCTCGCCGAAGCGCTCCAGGAGAGCCGGATCGGTGTCGATGTCCTGGACATGGCAGCGCTCACCGGTCTCCGCCGCGATCTGCTCCACCAGCTCCAGAGCCGTGGTGCACAGATGGCAGCCCTCGCGCACGTAGAGCACCAGTCGCCCGCCCTGCCCCGTCAACGCAGTCGCCTCACGCGGCCCAGCGTAGAGGGGCGGCACTACAGTGGAGCCGTGGCCGAGCCAACGTCTGTCGCTCCCCGTGCGGCAGAGGGCACGGCAGCCTTCTTCGACCTGGACAACACCATCGTGCGCGGGGCGAGTGCCTTCCACCTCGCCCTCGGGCTGCGGCGTCGCGGGTTCGTGGGCGTGACCGAGCTCGCCCGGTTCGCCGTGCACCAGATGCGCTACCTCGCCCTCGGCGAGAGCCTCGAGGAGATCGACCGCGTCCGCTCACGGGCCCTGTCGATCGTCGCCGGCCGCTCCGCCGCGGAGATCGCCGCGATCGGCGAGGAGGTCTGGGACCAGGTGCTGTCCCTGCGCGTCTTCCCCGGCACCCAGGCCCTGCTCGCGGACCACCTGGCGGCCGGGCACGAGGTCTGGATCATCACCGCCAGCCCGGTCGAGGTCGGTGAGCTCATCGGGCGCCGGCTCGGCGTGACCGGAGCGCTGGGCACGGTCGCCGAGCAGAAGGACGGCTTCTACACCGGTCGCCTCGTCGGCGACATGCTGCACGGGCGCGCGAAGGGCGAGGCGGTGCGTGCGCTGGCCGAGCGCCGCGGGCTCGACCTGTCGCTCTGCTACGCCTACGGCGACTCCGCCCACGACATGGCGATCCTCTCGGCCGTCGGCCATCCCGTCGCGATCAACCCGGACCCGCGCCTGCGCCGCGCCGCGCGCGAGAAGGGCTGGCCCGTCCGCGAGTTCCGCGGGCGTCGCCGCGCGGCCGCCCGCGGGAGCATGCACGCGGCGAGCTGGGCCGGCGGCGTGTGGGTCGCGAGCGTCGTCGTCCGCGCGGCGCGGCGCGCTCTCCAGCAGCGCGGGCTGCCCGGCTGAGAGCGCCGGCCGGGCATGCCCGGCCCCGGGCATGCCGAAGGCCCGGCACCTGGCCGGGCCTGTGGCGTCCAGCGGGTCAGGCGACCCGCCGGCTCACTTCTTGTTACGGCGCTGGTGGCGAGTCTTGCGCAGCAGCTTGCGGTGCTTCTTCTTCGCCATGCGCTTACGGCGCTTCTTGATGACGGAGCCCATGGGTCCTCGCAATTCGGGTCTGCACGTCACCGGTCTGGACGGCCGGAGGGCGCGCGCGGAAAAGTCCGTGGGGCAGTCTACCGTGCGCCCGGAGTCCCGGCGCACGATCGGCGGCTCGCCCCGGCAGGGCCGAGCCCCCGGGCTCAGCCGCTCTGGCGGCCCGAGCCGTCCTGCTCGTGATGCGCGGCGGGCGAGGACGCCAGGAAGGCCTCGAGGGCGTCCTGCGGGACCCGGTAGGAGCGCCCGACCCGGACGGCGGGCAGGTCGCCGGACCGCGCGAGCCGGTAGACCGTCATCTTCGAGACGCGCATGGTCTCGGCGACCTCCGCGACGGTGAGGTAGCGCGGCCGCGACTCCTCGGGCCCACTGGTCATGCTCGTCCGCTCCTCACACCTGGGCCGCCGGAGATCCGTCCGGCGCCACCTCGCGCACAGTGCGCTGGGCACACCCTAGGGCCTGCGGTGACGGGTGTGAAAGGGGCGAACAGAGTGACAGATGTTCATGATCACGCGACCGGCCGCCGGCCCTCAGTCGAGCAGCGGGTCGAGGCCGTGCCACGGGAAGGTCGCGGAGCGGGTCGCGAGGATCGCCCGGTCGACGTCGTCGGCCGGGTCGTAGCCCGCGGCGAAGGGTCGGACCCGCGGCAACGGCTCGCCGTCGCCCATCGTCGGCGGGATGGTGACCCCCCAGGTCTCGGCGGCGTGGCTCCGCCAGTGCGCCGGCAGCGGGGTGGACACGTCGATCGGAGCGTGCGCGGCCACGGCCAGGACGTGCGACCACACCCGCGGGACGACGTGCGCCACGGCGTAGCCCCCGCCGCCCAGCGCGAGCCAGCGGCCGCCGGCGACCTCGTGCACGACGTCGTGCAGGATCACCGACCGCCTCGCGCTGCGCGTCGACGGACACCGCGAGGTTGGTGAGCGGGTCGAGCCGGTGGGCGTCGCAGCCGTGCTGGCTGACGACCAGCTCCGGCGCGAAGGCGCGCAGCAGCGGGGGCACGAGCGAGGTGAAGGCCCGCAGCCACGGTCCGTCGCCGGTGCGCGCGGGCACGGCCAGGTTGACCGCGTGCCCCCGCGCCGTCGAGCCCCCGAGATCCCCGGGGTGCCCGGTGCCGGGGAAGAGCGACTGCCCGGACTCGTGGATCGAGATCGTCATGACCCGCGGCTCGTCCCAGAACGCCCGCTCGACGCCGTCACCGTGGTGCGCGTCGACGTCGACGTAGGCGACCCGCTCGGCCCCGGCGGCGAGGGCGGCGTTGATCGCCGCGGCGGCGTCGTTGTAGACGCAGAAGCCCGAGGCGTGATCGGGCATCGCGTGGTGCATCCCGCCGGCGAGGTTGACCGCGTGGTCCGCCTCGCCCCGCCACACCGCGAGTGCGCCCTCCACGCTCCCGGCGACGACGCGCGCCGCAGCCTCGTGCATCCCGCGGAAGACCGGGTTGTCCTCGTTGCCCAGACCGTGGTCGAGGTCGAGCTCACCGGTCGCCGAGCACCGTCGGACCGCCGCGACGTACTCCGGGGTGTGCGCGAGCGCGAGCACCTCGTCGCCGGCCGGCTCGGCCGCGACCAGCCCGACCTGGGGCAGGTCGAGCAGGCCCAGCTCCCGGGCGAGGGCGAAGGTGGCCTCCAGGCGCAGCGGCGCCATCGGGTGCTGCGGGCCGAAGTCGTAACCCAGCATCGAGGAGGACCACACCACGCGCGTGTGCATGGCTTACCGTATCGCCGGGTCGTGCCACAGTGGACGCCGTGCGGGCGGTGGCGCCCGTACCGACGAGACCGTCGGCGCGGGAGGTGAGCAGTGCAGGTCCCTCGACCGCTGGTCGCTGCCCGGGAGATCGTCGACAACGCGGCCCGCCGTTCCCCGGCCCGCCTCGCCGTCTTCGTCTTCGCCGGCGTCATCGCGGTCTTCACCGCCCTGCTGCTCACCCCGCAGGCGACCGCCTCCGGTCGCGGCGCCTCGTTCGCGGACGCCCTGTTCACCGCGACCTCCGCGGTCTGCATCACCGGCCTGACCACCGTCAACACCGCCGAGTACTGGTCGACCGCCGGGCAGGTGGTCATCCTCGTCGGGATCAAGATCGGTGGCCTCGGCGTCATGACGCTGGCCTCGCTGCTCGGCATGGCCGTCTCCCGCCGGATCGGCCTGACCCAGCGCCTGCTCACCGCCTCGGAGACCAAGATCTCGCGGCTCGGCGAGGTCGGCTCCCTGCTCCAGGTCATCATCGTGACGTCCACCACGATCGAGCTCGCGGTCGCGGTCGCGCTCTTCCCGCGCTTCCTCGTGCTGCGCGAGACCGTCGGCGAGGCCGCCTGGCACGCGGTCTTCTACGGGGTCTCGGCGTTCAACAACGCCGGCTTCGTACCGACCGCCGGCGGCCTGATCGAGCACCCCTCCGACTGGTGGATCGGGGCGCCGATCCTGCTCGGTGTCGCGCTGGGGTCCCTCGGCTTCCCGGTGATCCTCGACCTGTGGCGCACCCGCACCTCCGCGGCCCACTGGTCGCTGCACACCAAGCTCACCCTGGCGACCTCCGCCGTCCTCACCGTCGCCGGAGCGGTCACCATCGGCCTCTTCGAGTGGAACCGGCAGGAGACCTTCGGCTCGCTCGACGTCTCCGGCAGGTTCCTCGCCTCGCTCATGGCCGGGGTGATGCCGCGGTCCGGCGGGTTCGCCACGGTCGACACGGGGTCGCTGCACGAGGCGAGCTGGCTGGTCACCGACGCGCTGATGTTCGTCGGTGGCGGCAGCGCCTCGACGGCCGGCGGGATCAAGGTCACCACCCTCGCCGTGATGGTCCTGGCGATCATCTCCGAGGCCCGTGGCGACGCCGACGTGGAGGCCTTCGGCCGCCGCATCCCGCGCGCGAGCCTGCGCCTGGCGGTCGCCGTGGCGTTCGTCGGCGCCACGATCATCCTCGTCTCGTCCCTCGCGCTGCTCGAGCTCACCGGTGAGAAGCTCGACCGGGTGCTGTTCGAGGTGATCTCGGCGTTCGCCACCGTGGGCCTGAGCACCGGGATGGCCCTGCCGGACTCCGCCAAGTACCTGCTGTCCGCCCTCATGTTCGTCGGGCGGATCGGCACCATGACCGTCGCAGCCGCACTCGCGCTGCGTGACCGGCGCCGGGTCATCCGGTTCCCCGAGGAGAGGCCGATCCTTGGCTGAGACGCACCCCGTCACCCCGTCCCGCGGCAAGGCACGTACCGGATCCGGCGTGCTCGTCATCGGCCTCGGCCGGTTCGGCTCGGCGATCGCCACCACGCTCGAGGAGCTGGGCCGCGACGTCCTCGCCGTCGAGCGCTCGCCGGCGCTCGTCAAGCACTACGCCGGGCGCTTCCCGCTGGTCGAAGCCGACGCCACGAACCCCGAGGCGCTCCACCAGGTCGCGGCGAAGGACTTCCCGGTCGCCGTCGTCGGGGTCGGCACCTCGCTCGAGGCGAGCGTGCTCATCACCGGCAACCTGGTGGACATCGGGACCCCGAACATCTGGGCCAAGGCGATCTCCCCCGAGCACGGCCGGATCCTCGAGCGGATCGGCGCGCACCACGTCGTGCTGCCCGAGGCCGTCGTCGGCACCCGGATCGCCCACCTGGTCACCGGCAAGCTGCTGGACTACATCGAGGTCGAGGACACCTTCACCATCGTGAAGATGAGCCCGCCGAGCGAGACGCACGGGTTCACGCTCGCGCAGTCGCAGGTCCGCACCCGCTACGGGGTCACCGTGCTCGGCGTGAAGTCACCGGGCCGGGACTTCGTCTACGCCACCCCGGAGACCCGCGTCCTCGCGAACGACATCCTCATCGTCTCCGGGCACCCCGAGCTGCTCGAGCGGTTCGCGCAGCGCCCCTGAGGCCCCTGAGGCCCCCGAGAGCCGCGCGGGTGCTCGTGCCCGGACGCCCGAGAGCCCCGGGGCGCGGGCAGCGCCCCGCGCACGCGACGAGGGCCCGGCCTGCCGCAGCAGACCGGGCCCTCGTCGCGTCGGACGGTCAGCGCACCGAGCCGGAGCGCCGCTTGTTGTAGATGTCGAAGGCGACGGCCAGCAGCAGCACGAGGCCCTTGACGACCTGCTGGAACGCGGTCTCGACGCTGAGCAGCTGCATGCCGTTGCTCATCACGGCCATGATCAGGCCGCCGACCATGGCGCCGCCGACGGTACCGACACCGCCGGTGACCGACGCGCCACCGATGAAGCAGGCGGCGATCGCGTCGAGCTCGAACATGTTGCCCGCCGCGGGCTGGGCCGCGTTGGAGCGCGAGGAGAACACGATGCCGGCGACCGAGGCGAGCACGCCCATGTTGAGCATGACGCCGAAGTTGACCCACTTGACCTTCACGCCGGACAGCGCGGCGGCGGTCTGGTTGCCGCCGAGCGCGTAGACGTGCCGGCCGAAGACCGTGCGGGTGGTCACCAGCGTGTAGGCGATGATCAGCACCGCCAGGATGATGAGCACGATCGGGCAGGCCACGGCTGTTGGCCAGCTGCCAGGCGAACGCCATCACGACCGCGCCGACGATCAGGATCTTCAGGGCGAACTGCGGGATGCCCTCGACGGCCTGCTGGTAGGCCTGGCGGGCCGCGCGGGCACGCCACTGGCTCACCGCGTAGCCGGCCACCGCGATGCCGAAGACGACCAGGGTGAACAGGTCGTAGCCCGCGCCGCCGAGCAGCCCGTTGGAGAAGCCGGCCGCGATCTCGGTGTAGGGGCTGCCGAACGGGCGACAGCGAGACGTTGTTGAGCACCAGGAAGGTCAGACCGCGGAACAGGAGCATGCCCGCCAGGGTCGTGATGAACGCCGGGATCCCGACGAAGGCGACCCAGAAGCCCTGCCAGGCACCGATCGCCGCGCCGACCAGCAGGCCGGCCAGGACGCCGACCCACCAGGGCTGGTCCTGGCGGATCACGATCGTGGCGCTGACCGCGCCGACCAGCGCGACCACCGAGCCGACCGACAGGTCGATGTGCCCGGCGATGATCACCATCACCATGCCGATCGCCAGGATCAGGATGTAGGAGTACTGCAGGACGAGGTTGGTCAGGTTCGTCGGCCCCAGGGACAGGCCGTCGGTGAGGATGGCGAAGCAGAGCGACGATCGCGACGAACGCGATGTAGATCCCACTGGTCCGCAGGTTCCGGGTCAGGGAGTCCCGGAGGGTGGCCACGACGCTCATTTCGCCTGTTCCTTTTCCTTGGTCATGAGCTCCATGAGGCGCTCCTGGGTGGCCTCGGCGATCGAGACCTCACCGGTGATCCGGCCGAAGGCCAGGGTGTAGATCCGGTCGCAGATGCCCAGCAGCTCGGGCAGCTCGGAGGAGATGACGACGACCGCCTTACCGGCGGCGACCAGCCGGTTGATGATGGTGTAGATCTCGTACTTCGCGCCCACGTCGATGCCGCGGGTCGGCTCGTCGAGGATCAGCACGTCCGGGTCGGTGTAGATCCACTTCGACAGGACGACCTTCTGCTGGTTGCCGCCGGAGAGCTGACCGGTCAGGGCCAGCACGCTCGGCGCCTTGATGTTCAGGCTCGCGCGGTACTCCTCGGCGACCTTGAGCTCCTCGTTGCCGTTGACCCAGCCGCGGGACGACATCTTGTGCAGCCCGGCCGCGCTGACGTTCCGCTTGATGTCCTCGATGAGGTTCAGGCCGTAGGTCTTGCGGTCCTCGGTGGCGTAGGCGATGCCGTGGGCGATCGCCTCGGAGACGGTGCGGGTCTTGATCTCCTGACCGCGCTTGAACACGCGGCCGGTGATGTTCCGGCCGTAGGAGTGGCCGAACATGCTCATCGCCAGCTCGGTGCGCCCGGCGCCCATGAGACCGGCGATGCCGACGACCTCGCCGGCCCGGACGTTGAAGCTCGCTCCGTCGACCACGATCCGGTCGGACTGGGTCGGGTGGTGCACCGTCCAGTCCTCGACCCGGAGCACCTCCTCGCCGATCTGCGGGGTCCGGTGCGGGTAGCGGTTCTCCAGGTCGCGGCCGACCATGCCCTTGATGATCCGGTCCTGGGTGGACTCGGGCAGGGACATGTCGATCGTCTCGATCGTCCGGCCGTCCCGGATGATCGTGGTCCGGTCCGCGATGTGCTCGATCTCGTTGAGCTTGTGCGAGATCATGATCGAGGTGATGCCCTGCCCCTTGAGGTGCCGGAGCAGGTCGAGCAGGTGCTCGGAGTCCGTGTCGTTCAGCGCGGCGGTGGGCTCGTCGAGGATGAGGAGCTTGACCTTCTTGGACAGCGCCTTGGCGATCTCGATGAGCTGCTGCTTGCCGACGCCGAGCGTGCCGACGGGGGTGATCGGCTTCTCGTGCAGACCGACCCGGGCCAGCAGCTTGGCCGCCTCGGCGTTGGTCTTGTTCCAGTCCACGAGCCCGCCGCGGCCCCGCTGCTCGTTGCCGAGGAAGATGTTCTCCGCGACCGACAGGTAGGGCACCAGCGCGAGCTCCTGGTGGATGATGACGATGCCCTGCTCCTCGGAGTCGTTGATCGACCCGAAGCGGGCGGGTTTGCCCTCGAAGATGATCTCCCCGTCGTAGGTGCCGGCCGGGTACACGCCCGAGAGCACCTTCATCAGGGTCGACTTCCCCGCGCCGTTCTCCCCGCAGATCGCGTGGATCTCGCCACGGTCGACCTCGAGCGCGACGTCCTGGAGCGCCTTGACGCCCGGGAAGGTCTTGGTGATGGAGCGCATCTCCAAGATGTGAGTGGTCATGCGTTCTCGCCTCTCGTGTGGCTGTGGACCGCCCGGTCGGCCGGTCCGGAGGGGGAACCCCTCCGGACCGGCGCGATGGATCAGATCAACCGGCGATGCCGGACGCGACCTCTTCCGCGGTCCAGTAGCCCGAGTCGACCAGGAGCGCCTGGATGGTGTCCTTGTAGACGATGTCCGACTCGAGCAGGTACGACGGGACGACCTTCACGCCGTTGTCGTAGGTCTCGGTGTCGTTCGCCTCGGGCTCGGCACCCATGAGGTACGCCTCGGCCACGACGATGGCCTGGGCGGCGAGCTTGCGGGTGTCCTTGAAGATCGACGCGAACTGCACGTCGTCGTTGATCAGCTTGACGGACTCGATCTCCGCGTCCTGACCGGTGACGATCGGCATGCCGTCGGCGATCTTCGGGCCGTAGCCGGCGTTGCCGAGCGCGGTGAGGATGCCGCGGGACAGGCCGTCGTAGGGCGAGAGGACGCCCTGGACCTTGGAGCCGTCGTTGTAGGCCTGGGTGAGCAGGTCCTCCATGCGCTTCTGCGCCGTCTCCTGCTGCCACCGCAGGATGTTGACCTGCTCGATGGTGGTCTGGCCCGACTTCACGACGAGCGTGCCGTCGTCGATCTTCGGCTGGAGGATCGACATGGCGCCGTTGAAGAAGAAGAAGGCGTTGTTGTCGTCCAGCGAGCCGGCGAACAGCTCGATGTTGAAGGGCCCGGTGGCGGAGCCCATCGAGCCGTCAGCGTTCATGACACCCAGCCCGACGAGCAGCGAGGTGGCCTGCTGCACGCCGACCTTGAAGTTGTCGAACGTGACGTAGAAGTCGACGTTCGCCGATGTCGCGGATCAGGCGGTCGTAGGCGATGACCGGGATGCCCGCAGCCTTGGCGGCGTCGAGCTGGCCGGAGAGCGTGGTGCCGTCGATCGCGGCGATGATCAGGGCCTTGGCGCCCTTGGTGATCATCTGGTCGACCTGCTGCTGCTGGGTCGGGATGTCGTCGTTGGCGAACTGCAGGTCGACCTCGTAGCCGGCCTCCTCCAGGCCCTTCTTCACCGCGTCGCCGTCGGCGATCCAGCGCGACGAGGTCTGCGTCGGCATGGCGACGCCGATGAGGCCGCCTTCCGTCGTGGTGCCGCCGGTCGCCGGCGTCGGTCGTCTCGGTCGAACCCGCACCGCCACCGCTGCACGCGGCGAGGCTCAGTGCGAGAGTCATGCCCGCCGCGATCGCGACGAACTTCTTGAGAACCATTTCTCCTCCTCGAGAAACTGCATCTTCCTGATGGGGGACGGTCGGGAGAGTCCTGACCGGCCCGGGCATCCTGACCGTGGTGCTCGGATCCGGTCAGGAAGTGGGTGGGTGCTACTCGACCTGCACGACCTCGACGCCGCGGCGGCGCAGCCGCGCGATCTCGGCAGCAGGGGCGGACGGCCCGGTGAGCACCGTCCCGATCTCGTCGACGCCGGCGATCGCCGCCAGGTGGACCTGACCGATCTTCGAGCCGTCCGCGACGACGACGGTGTGCTCGGCCGCGGCGATCATGCGGCGCCTTGATCTCGGCCTCCGGCAGGTTGAGGTTCGTGACCCCGCCCTCGGCGTCGACGCCGTTGCAGCCGAGGAAGGCCAGGTCGACGTGCAGCTTGCTGAGCACGAAGGACGCCCACGGGTCGACCAGCGAGTGCTGGAGCCGGCGCAGGGTCCCGCCGAGGACGACGACCGTGATCCGCCCGACCGCCTCCTCGAGCTCGAGGGCGACGGTGAGCCCGTTGGTGACGACCGTGACGTCCTCGAGCTCGGTCCGGGCGACCAGGGCGCGGGCGATCGCCGTCGTCGTGCTGCCCACGTCCACCAGGACGCTCATCCCGGGGCGGACCATGCCCGCGGCGTACGTCGCCAGTCGCGCCTTCTCCGTGGCGAGCGTGCCCGAGGTCTCCTCGTAGGTCCGCTCGGCGCGGCCGGCGCTCGGGGCGATCGCACCCCCGCGGACCCGGCGGACACCGTGCTCCTGCTCGAGCACAGCGAGGTCGGTGCGGACCGTGACGTCGGAGATCCGGAAGAGGTCGGCGAGGTCGGCGACCCGGACGAACTCGCGTTCGGCGATCACCTGGAGCATCCGCTCACGACGTGCCGTCGCGGGGAGCGCCTCGGCCTCTTCTTTGAGCACGTGCACACTCTGTTGGCTCCCGCCCGGTTGCGTCAACTTCTTGAACTCAACTTTTTGATTGCAAAGTTGTAACGCTCGCACCGGCGCCGGACGGCCGGGACCATCGTCCCTTCCGAGGGGCTTCCACCTGCGCGAACGCAGCGCAGAGCCGGGTCGGCGCGGGCGTCGATCCCGCGCCGTCGGCGCTTGCGTCACCGGAAGTACGACAGGCGTCACGGCCCGAGGTTCACCCGGCGCATCGTCACGAGGTCACAGACCCTGGGCCAGGCGGTAGTAGGCGTTGTTCCACCGGACCTGGTCCCGGAAGGACGCGCGCGTCGTGCTCTCGTCGATGACCAGGAGCTCGGTGCGGGCGATCTGGGCGAAGATCTCGAAGGCCTCGACGCCGACCTGGGTGGAGAGCACCGTGTGGTGGGCAGCCCCGGCGGTGAGCCAGGCCTCGGCGGACGTGGCGAAGTCGGGGCGGGGCTTCCAGACGGCGCGCGCGACCGGCAGGTGCGGCAGCGGCGCGGGCGGCGCCACGACGTCGACGACGTTGGCGGTGAGGCGGAACCGGTCACGCATGTCCGACAGCGCCACGACCACCCCGGTGCCCGGGTCGGTGTCGAAGACCATCCGGACCGGGTCCTCCTTGCCGCCGATGCCCAGCGGGTGGATCTCGACCGTCGGCCTCGAGGTCGTCAGCGAGGGGCAGATCTCGAGCATGTGCGCACCGAGGATCAGCTCCTCCCCCGGGGTCATGTCGTAGGTGTAGTCCTCCATCAGCGAGGCCCCGCCGGGCAGGCCCTCGCCCATCACCTTGGCGGCGCGGACCAGGACGGCCGTCTTCCAGTCGCCCTCGGCACCGAAGCCGTAGCCCTTGCCCATGAGGCGCTGGACCGCGATGCCGGGCAGCTGGCGCAGGGCGCCGAGGTCCTCGAAGGTCGTGGTGAACGCCTGGGCGCCCAGCCCGGTGAGGAAGCCCTCCAGCGCGGCCTCCTGGCGCGCGGCGTAGCGCAGCGACTCGTGCCGGTCCCCGCCGCGGCGCAGCTCGGGCACGACGTCGTAGAGGTCCTCGTACTCGGCGACCAGGGCGTCGACCTCGGCGTCCGGCACGGTATCGACCGCCTCGGCGAGCTCGTTGACGCCCCAGGTGTTGACCGAGACGCCGAAGCGCAGCTCGGCCTCGGTCTTGTCGCCCTCGGTGACCGCGACGTATCGCATGTTGTCGCCGAAGCGCGCGAGCCTCAGCTCGTGGGTCGCCGCCCAGCCGGCCGCGGCCCGCACCCAGGTCCCTACCCGGGCCGTGACGGCCGGGTTGCTCACGTGGCCGACCACCGTCGTCCGGGGGATGCCGAGCCGGGTCTGGATGTAGCCGTGCTCGCGGTCGCCGTGCGCGGCCTGGTTGAGGTTCATGAAGTCGAAGTCGATGGTGTCCCAGGGCAGCGCGACGTTGGCCTGGGTGTGCAGGTGCAGCAGCGGCTTGCGCAGCTGGTCGAGGCCCTGGATCCACATCTTCGACGGGCTGAAGGTGTGCATCCAGGTGACCACGCCGAGCACCCGGTCGTCGGAGCTGGCGTCGATCATCGCGCGCCGGATCGACTCCGCGTCCTTGAGCACCGGCTTCCAGACGATCCGCGCCGGTACGTCGGACGAGGCGTCCAGCGCCCGGGCGACCTCCTGCGACTGGGCGGCGACCTGGCGGAGGGTCTCCTCGCCGTAGAGGGTCTGGCTGCCGGTGAGGAACCAGACCTCGCGGTCGGCGTAGGGCTTCATCGGTACTCCTTCGTCACGTGCGGAGGGGGCGGGGGCGGGGGCGAGCGGGCGTCGCCCGGCGGACGAGGCCGGGGTCAGCGCCCGTAGACGTTCTGGTAGCGGTCGTAGAGGCGGTCGACGTCGGCCTGCGGGATCGGCAGGGGCTCGCCGAGCTGGCGGGAGATGTGCACCGTCCGCGCGACCTCCTCGACCATCACGGCCGCCTTGACGGCCGCCGTGGCGTCCGCACCGATCGTGAACGGACCGTGGTTGCGCATGAGGACCGCCGGGCTGCGGCTGCCGCGCAGCGTCTCGACGATGCCCTGCCCGATCGAGTCGTCGCCGATCAGCGCGAACGGACCGACCGGGATGTCGCCGCCGAACTCGTCGGCCATCATCGTCAGCACGCAGGGCACCGGCTCGGCCCGCGCGGCCCAAGCGGTCGCGTAGGTCGAGTGGGTGTGCACGACGCCGAAGACCTCCGGCATGTTCCGGTAGACGTAGGCGTGGGCCGCGGTGTCCGAGGACGGCGAGCGCGTGCCGTCGACGAGGTTCCCGTCGAGGTCGCAGACGACCATCGCCTCGGGGCTCAGCTCGTCGTAGCGGACGCCGGACGGCTTGATGACCAGCAGGTCGGCGCTGCGCAGGCGCTGCGAGACGTTGCCGGCGGTCCAGACGACCAGGCCCCAGCGCGGCAGCTCGGCGTGCAGCTCGCAGACCAGCCGGCGGACCTCGTCGATCTCCGCCAGCACCTCGGCCGGGTACCCGCCCAGCCCCCTCGGCTCCGTCATGATCGGCCCTCCTGCGCTCTCGGCGTTCGGTCGCACGGCGCCGTCCCCGCCGCGGGGCGCGCGACGAGGCCGTCACGCTCTGCTGCACTGCTCGTCGTCTGAGGCACCGGCACGCCGTCCCCGCCCTAGATCGCGTCCGCGGCGGCCCGCTCGACCGCGAGGCCCGCCTGGTAGCGCTCGAGGAAGGCGGCGTAGCCCTGCACGTCCGCGGGGTCCGGCGGCACGACGTCCGCCGCGGCGTCGCCGAATACCCGGTCGGCCAGGAACGTCCCCAGGTCCTGCTCGGCCGCCGCGTCGAGGTAGGCAGCGAGCACCGCGATCCCCCAGGGCCCGCCCTCGCTCGCCGTCCGGGCGACCGCGACCGGGGCGCCCACGGCCGCGGCCAGCAGCCGCTGCGCCACGCCCGCGGTGCGGAACATGCCGCCGTGCGCGAAGAGCGTGTCGAGCTCGACCCCCTCGGCCGCCAGCACCCGCATGCCCAGGCTCAGCGTGCCGAAGGCCCCGTAGACCTGGGTCCGCATGAAGTTGGCCAGGGTCAGCCGGCTCTCGGGAGTGCGCACGAACAGCGGTCGGCCCTCGGGCAGGCCGGTGATCGGCTCGCCGGAGAGGTAGTTGTAGGCCAGCAGCCCGCCGCCGTCGGCCTCGCCCTCGAGCGCCTCGCGCAGCAGCGCCCCGAACACCGCGTCCGGCTCGGCGGGCTGTCCCATCGCCGCCGCGAACCGACCGAAGAGCTCGGCCCACACGCCCAGCTCGCTGGCGCCGTTGTTGCAGTGCACCATCGCGACCAGGTCACCGGCCGGTGTGGTCACGAGGTCGAGCTCGTGGTGGACGCGCTCGAGGGGACGCTCGAGCACGACCATGGCGAAGATGCTGGTGCCGACGCTCACGTTGCCGGTGCGCGGGGCCACGGCGTTCGTCGCGACCATGCCGGTCCCTGCGTCGCCCTCGGGCGGGCAGAGCGGCGCGCCGGGCCGGAGGGTGCCGGTGGGGTCCAGCAGGGCGGCGCCGGCCTCGGTGAGCCGCCCGGCCTCCTGGCCGGCCACGAGCACCTCGGGCAGCAGGTCCGCCAGCCGCAGCCCCGGCCGCCGGTCGGCGACGAGCGCGTCGAACTGCGCGAGCAGGCCCGCGTCGTAGCCCTTGGTCGCCGGGTCGACCGGGAACATGCCGGACGCGTCGCCGACCCCGAGCACGTGGCGCCCGGTCAGCCGCCGGTGGACGTAGCCCGCCAGGGTGGTGAGGGAGGCGATCCGGGACACGTGCGGCTCGTCGTCGAGGATCGCCTGGTAGAGGTGCGCGATCGACCAGCGCAGCGGGATGTTGTGCCCGAAGAGCTCGCTCAGCTCGGCCGCGGCGGGGCCGGTGGTCGTGTTGCGCCAGGTCCGGAAGGGCACGAGGAGCTCGTCCTGCGCGTCGAACGCCAGGTAGCCGTGCATCATCGCGGACACCCCGAGGGCCCCGACGCCGGTGAGGCGGACGCCGTACCGGGACTCGACGTCGGCGAGCAGCGTCGCGACGCAGTCCTGCAGGCCCCTCCAGACGGAGTCCAGTGGATAGGTCCACGTCCGGTCGACGAACTGGTTCTCCCAGGCGTGGCTGCCGCTCGCGATCGGGGCGCCGTCCGCGGTGATCAGGCTCGCCTTGATCCGGGTGGACCCGAGCTCGATGCCCAGGACGGCCCGACCGGCCGTGATCACGGCCCCGAGGTCGGCGGGACGGTCGTCCGTGGTCATCTCGTGCTCCCTCTCGCCTCGTCGCGCGGGTCGGCCCGTGGCCGCTCCCTGGGAATGTTAACGCTCACATCCTGGCTGTCAAGAGGAGGCGGCCCGCGGCGGGGCCGTGCTGCTCCGCACCACCAGGTGCGGGACGATCGCCTCGGAGCCGGACTCCTCGCCCTCGATCTGCGCCCGCAGCACCGCGAGACAGTGCCGGCCGAGCGCGGCGAAGTCCTGGGAGACCGTGGTCAGCGGCGGCACGAAGTGCGCCGAGCCGTCCACGTCGTCGAACCCGACGACGGACACCTCCGCCGGCACCCGCACCCCCCGTTCGGCGAACGCGTGCAGCAGCCCGAGCGCGAGCTGGTCGTTGGCGGCGAAGACCGCCGTCGGCAGGCCCTCCTCGACCAGCTCCAGGCCCACCCGGTAGCCGCGCTCGGCCGACCAGTCGCCGTCGATCGGTCCGCTCACCGGGGCGCCCGCGGCGGACAGCTCGTCCCGCCAGCCGCGCACCCGTTCCCGGGCGTCGATCCAGTCCTGCGGGCCGGCCAGGTGGACGACCTGGGCGTGCCCGAGGTCGAGCAGGTGCCGGACCGCGGCCCGCGCGCCCGCGTACTGGTCGACCGCGACCGCACGCACCGGCCCGGCGGACAGCTGGTGCAGACCCACCATGACGACCGGGATCCGCGCGTCGTAGGAGCGCACCGCGTCGAGGGCGTCGTCCTGGGGCGCGATGACGACGGCGCCGTCGACGCCCTGGGTCATGAAGTGGTCGAGCGCCGTGCGCACCTCGGCCGCGTCCCAGCGCCGCACGGTCGCCACCGAGACGAACAGCCCGCTGTCGCGGGCGGCCTCCTCGATCGCGATGAGCGTGCTGGTCGGCCCGAACAGCGCCGAGCCCGCCGTGACCACGCCGACCGTCCCCGACCGCCGGGTGACCAGCGTCCGGGCGGCGGAGTTGCGGCGGTAGCCGAGGGCCTCGATCGCGTCGAGCACCCGCCGTCGGGTCTCCGGCCGGACGCTCGGGTGGTCGTTGAGCACCCGGGAGACCGTCTGGTGCGAGACCCCGGCGAGGGCCGCGACGTCGCTCATCGCGGGCGGGCGCGCCGCGTTCACCGCGGTGCTTGCTCCGCGGCATCCCCGTCCGAGGCGGCGGGCGGCGCGGGCGGGACCGCCGGGCCGGCGAGCTCCCGCGACCGGTCCCGGGCCGCCTCTGCGGCGGCGAGGATCCCGGCCCGCACCCCGTGGGCGTCGAGCTGCCGGAGCCCGGCCACCGTGGTCCCGCCCGGGGAGGAGACCCGCTCGCGGAGCACGACCGGGTGCTCCCCGCTGGACTCCAGCAGACCGGCTGCCCCGCGGAACGTCGCCGTCGCCAGGGCGAGCGCCTGGGCACGGGTCAGCCCGAGGAGCACGCCCGCCTCGGCGAGCGCGTCGACGAGGTAGAACACGTAGCCGGGGCCCGAGCCGGAGATCGCGGTGACGGCGTCCATCGAGGACTCCGGCACCCGCACGACGAGGCCGGTCGCCGCGAGCAGGCGCTCGACCAGCCCGAGGTGCTCCTCCCCGGCGTCCTTTCCGGCGCAGATCGCCGCCGCGCCCTCACCGATGACGGCCGGCGTGTTGGGCATCACCCGCACGACCGGGGTCCCCGCGGGCAGCCGTGCCGCGTAGAAGCCCGTGGTGAGCCCGGCGGCGACGCTGACCACCAGCGCCCCGGCGCGCAGCGCGGGGGCGACCTCGGCCAGGACGCCGTCGACGTCCTGCGGCTTGAGGGCCACCACCAGGACGTCGACGCGCGAGGCCACCTGGGCCGGTGTGTGGTCGACGCGCACCCCGTGCACGCTCGCCAGCTCGGTGGCACGCATCGCGTAGCGCTCGCTCACCTCGACGTCGTCGGTGTCCCACTCGCCGCGCAGCACGGCGGCCAGGATCGCCTCCCCCATGACCCCGCCGCCGAGGATCCCGACGCGCGACCGACGCCCGGCGCTCACAGCGGGAACGCCGTGTACACGTCGCGCAGGGCCGCCGCCGGCCCGCTGAGCTGGAGGACGACGGTGCTGTTGGACCAGGTGAGCGTCCCGTTGCCGTCGGCCCCGGTCGCCAGCACCCAGGCACCGACGACCTGGCCGTCGACCTCGACGTCGCCCTGGTCGGGCGCCGTGGCGGTCGGGCTCTCGGTCGGTGTCTCGGCCGGGCTCTCGGCCGGGCTCTCGGCCGGGCTCTCGGTAGCCGTCGCCGCCGGCGCGGCCTCGGCGTCCTGGCTCGCGGCGGTCATCGCCTGGTACGCGGCCGTGGCGGCCTCCGGCGTCTCCCACTGACCCGCGAGCAGGGTGAGCGTGGCGCTCCCGTCGGTGTAGCCGAGCCGGTACCCCTCGAGCGCCCCGTCGGCGACGAGCTCGGGGGCGTCGGCGGACTCGCTCAGGGAGAAGGCGAGGACGGTGGACGGCAGCGCGTCGTAGAAGGCGGTGCCCTCCGCGCGGGCGATCGGCGAGACCGTCGGCGTGGGCACCGGCAGGGTCACGACCTCGGCCTCGGGGACCGCCTCACCGCCCCGGTTGCTCAGCACCAGGGCGACCGTCCCGGCCACCGCGACGAGCAGCACGCCCGCCACGATGAAGACCCACACCGGGACCTTCCGGCCGGACCTCGTCTTTCCCGTCCCGTGCTGCATCGGTGCTCGTCCTCCCCGTCGACCGGGCCAGCCTAGGGCCTGCCCGGCCGGCCTCCTGCGCCTTCTGTCGGACCGCGCGGCTAGCCTGCGGCGGTGACCTCCCCCACCCGTGCCCGCACCGCCCGCCCGACCCGCCCGGGCTGGGTCTGCTCGGAGTGCGGCTGGACCACGTCGAAGTGGGCTGGGCGCTGCGGCGAGTGCCAGGCCTGGGGCTCGGTCGTCGAGGAGTCGGCGCCCACCGGGCCGCGCACCGTGGCGACCCGTCCGGCACGCACGCCCGCGCGCCCCATCGGCGAGATCGACGTCGAGGCGGCCCGGGCACGGCCGACCGGGGTCGGGGAGCTCGACCGGGTGCTCGGCGGCGGCCTCGTCCCCGGCGCCGTGGTGCTGCTCGCCGGGGAACCGGGGGTCGGCAAGTCGACCCTGCTCCTCGACGTGGCCGGGCGGATCGGCCGGGAGCCCGGTGCCCGGGTCCTCTACGTCACCGGCGAGGAGTCCGCCGGCCAGGTCCGGCTGCGCGCCGAACGGATCGGCGCGGTCGCCCCCGGTCTGCTGCTCGCCGCCGAGACGGACCTCGGCACCGTGCTCGGTCACCTCGAGGCCGTCGAGCCGACCGCGTTCGTCGTCGACTCGGTCCAGACGGTCTCCTCGACCCAGGTGGACGGCGCCCCCGGTGGGGTCGCGCAGGTCCGCGAGGTGGCCGCGGCGCTCATCGCGGCAGCCAAGGAGCGCGGCATCCCGGCGCTCCTGGTCGGCCACGTCACGAAGGACGGCTCGGTCGCCGGCCCCCGCACGCTCGAGCACCTGGTCGACGTCGTGTGCCAGTTCGAGGGCGACGCCCACACCCGGCTGCGGATGGTGCGCGCCACGAAGAACCGCTACGGGCCGACGGACGAGGTCGGCTGCTTCGACCTCACCGAGGAGGGGATCGTCGAGCTCCCCGACCCGAGCGGCCTCTTCCTCTCCCGCACCGTCCACCCGGTGGCCGGTACCTGCGTCACCGTGACCCTCGAGGGACGCCGGCCGATGGCCGTCGAGGTCCAGGCGCTGGTGGTGCCCAGCCTGCTGGCCAACCCCCGGCGTACCACGAGCGGCGTGGACTCCTCCCGCCTGGCCATGGTGCTCGCCGTCCTGCAGCGCCGCGCCGGGGCACCGCTCGGCGACCGCGACATCTACGTCTCCACGGTGGGCGGGGCCCGCATCGCCACCCCCGCCTCCGACCTGGGCATCGCCCTGGCCGTCGCGAGCGCGACCGCCGACCGTCCCGTCGGCGACGACCTCGTCGCGATCGGAGAGGTCGGCCTGGCCGGCGAGATCCGGACGGTCGCCGGGATCGGCCGACGGCTCGCCGAGGCGCGCCGCCTCGGCTTCGTCCGCGCCGTGGTGCCGGCCGGGTCCACCCGTGGCCTCGAGCTGCCGAGCGGCCTGCGGGTCGTCGAGGTGAGCCACCTGGCCCAGGCCGTCGAGGCTGCGCGTCGGCCGGGCGACGGCCCAGGTCACCACTAGGATCGGCAGGTGGCCACGGAACGTCCTGCCGAAGAGATGCTGCGGACGACCCTCGCCGCCGTCGCCCCGGGAACCGAGCTGCGCGACGGCCTCGAACGGATCCTGCGCGGACGCACCGGAGCGCTCATCGTGCTGGGGTTCGACCAGACCGTCGAGTCGATCTGCTCCGGCGGCTTCGCGCTCGACGTCGAGTTCTCCGCGACCCGGCTGCGCGAGCTCGCGAAGATGGACGGCGCCGTCGTCGTCGACCGCGACGGGAGCCGGATCGTGCGGGCGGCCGTCCAACTCCTGCCGGACCCGACCATCAGCACCACCGAGTCCGGCACCCGCCACCGCACTGCCGAGCGCGTGGCGAAGCAGTCGGGCTTCCCGGTCGTCTCGGTGAGCCAGTCGATGCGGATCATCGCGCTGTACGTCGGCGGCTCGCGGTACGTGCTCGAGGGGTCCGACGTCATCCAGTCCCGGGCCAACCAGGCGCTCGCCACCCTCGAGCGCTACAAGGCCCGCCTCGACGAGGTCAGCGGCACGCTCTCGGCCCTGGAGATCGAGGACCTCGTCACCGTGCGGGACGTGGCTGCCGTCGTCCAGCGGCTGGAGATGGTCCGGCGGATCTCCGAGGAGATCGCCGGGTACGTGGTCGAGCTCGGCACGGACGGGCGCCTGATGTCGCTGCAGCTCGAGGAGCTCGTCGGCGGCATGGGTGCCGACCGCCTCCTGGTCATCCGCGACTACGCCGACCACCCGCACACCGCCCGGCTCGACGAGATCCACGCCGCGCTGGCGGCGATGGACGCCAACGAGCTCCTCGACCTGGCACACATCGCCAAGCTGCTCGGCCTCGCCCTGCTCGACGGCTCGATCGACGGCGCCGTCGCCCCGCGCGGATACCGGCTGCTCTCCAAGGTCCCGCGGCTGCCCGCTGCGATCGTCGACCGCCTCGTGCACCAGCTCGGCGGGCTGCAGAAGCTCCTCGCGGCCGGGGTGGAGGAGCTCATGACGGTCGACGGCGTCGGGGAGCAGCGCGCACGCACCGTCCGCGAGGGCCTGTCCCGCCTGGCCGAGTCCTCGATCCTCGAGCGCTACGTCTGAGCTCGCCCGAGCCGTGGCCCTGGGGCCCAGCGCACGGGCCGGGAGGCCCTGAGGCCGGGACCGGGACCGGGTCAGTTCAGCGTGAACGCCACCGGCGGAAGGGTCACGCCTGCCACGGTCGCGGTCGCCTGGTAGGTCCCGGGACGGGGCGCCGGGAGATCGCTCGGGCATCCCTCGGCCGACCGCTGCCGGTCCCAGGCCACCGTGGTGGGCGAGCCGGCACCGGCCGCCAGGAGCAGCAGCTCCTCCGCTGTCTCGCCCCGGCAGTCCGCGCTGGACCAGATCCGGTCGGAACCCGAGGTGACGACGACCTCCCGGTTGGCCGCCGAGGCGTCGAACGTGCAGCTCGACGCGCCGACGTTGGTCACCGAGAGGGTGAACGCAGGAGTCGCCTCCGCCGGGTAGGACGTCGCGTCCGCGGCGAGGCCGAGCTCGAGGTCGGTCGGACCGCAGGCGGCCGGCCCGTCGGGCCCGGCCGGTGTCGTCGGGCTCTCGCTCGGCACGGTCGCGGCCGCGGCATCCTCCCCGCCGAGCCCGCTGACGAAGCGCACGGCGAGCGAGCCGAGGACGACGACGGCGGCCACGACGGCAAGGAACAGGAGCAGGACCACGACCCGACGGATCCAGTAGACCCGTGGCGGCCGCTTCCCGACGGGATGAACGACGCTGCTCATCGGCGGCACCTCCTGCGCCCACGCTACGGCGGAGCACGCCGAGCACCGCGGTGACGCGCCGGACGGACCGGTCGGGCATCATCGACGGGTGCTCCACCCCCTCGTCCCGCCGGTCACCGCGTGGTACGCCGGCGCTGGACGACCGCTGCCGTGGCGGGCCGAGGGGACGACGCCGTGGGCCGTGCTCGTCAGCGAGGTCATGCTCCAGCAGACCCCCGTGGCGCGGGTCGAGCCGCTCTGGCTCGCATGGCAGCAGCGATGGCCCGGGGCAGCCGACCTGGCCGCCGCCGACACCGCGGAGGTGCTGCGCGCCTGGGGCGGGCTCGGCTACCCGCGGCGCGCGCTGCGCCTTCAGGAGTGCGCCGTCGCCGTCGTGCGCGACCACGGTGGGTCGCTCCCGGACGACGAGGCCGTCCTGCGGACCCTCCCCGGGATCGGCACGTACACGGCGGCCGCCGTGCTCGCCTTCGCCTTCGGGCGTCGCTCGGTGGTCGTGGACACCAACGTCCGGCGTGTCCTGGCCAGGGCACTGGACGGGCTCGCCCTCCCCCCACCGCACCTGAGCGCCGCCGAGCAGCGGCGGGCCGGCACCCTCGTCCCGCCGGACGACGCCGCGGCCGCCGCCTGGAGCGCGGCGGTGATGGAGCTCGGGGCCCTCGTGTGCACGGCCCGGAGCCCCGGGTGCGAGGTCTGCCCGCTCGCCGACGGGTGCGCCTGGCTCGCCGCGGGCCGCCCGCCCGACGCCCACGCCGGGGCGCGGCGACGCCAGGCGTGGGCCGGGACCGACCGGCAGGCACGTGGCCGCGTGATGGCCCTGCTCCGCGACACGGCAGGGCCCGTGAGCCTCGAGACGATCGCCGCCGCCTGGCCCGACGAGCCGCAGCGGAGCCGCGTCCTGGCCGGGCTCCTCGCGGACGGGCTGGCGGACCGGACGGACGACGGGGCCGGCCTGCGTCTGCCGACCCGTCCGAGCACGCCGTGACGAGGCCCGACGGACGCGCGGCGGTCCCCGGCCGGGACGAGTCGGCGCAGGGGTGGCGGGCCGCGCTGCCCCGGCTCGTCGAGAGCCTCACCGCCGAGTGGGAGCTCGCCCCCGAGGGCCCGCCGACGGACGGGCCGGACGCCCTGGTGCTGCCGGTCCGGGCCGACGACGGCACCCCCGCCGTCCTCAAGCTCCGCCGGCCGCACGACGAGGCGAGGCACGAGCACCTCGCGCTGCAGCACTGGCACGGGCAGGGCTCGGTCCTGCTGCTGCGCGCCGACCCACGCCGAGGGGCGCTGCTGCTCGAGCGGGCACGGCGGACGGATCTCCGCTCGGTCGACGACGTCGAGGCGTGCGCCGTCGTCGGCGGACTCCTAGCCCGGGTGCACCGCCCCGCACCACCCCAGCTCCCGCTGCTGTCGACGGCGGCGGCCGACTGGTCAGCCCGGCTCGCGGCGCTCCCGCGGTCCGCGCCGGTCCCGCGCCGGCTGGTGGAGCAGGCGGCGGCGCTGTGCCGCGACCTCGCCGGGGACAGCGCGACCGACGGCACCCTGCTGCACACCGATGCGCACTTCGAGAACGTCCTCGCCGCCGCGCGCGAGCCCTGGCTGCTCATCGCCCCGAAGCCGATCTCCGGGGACCCGCACGTCGAGCCCGCTCCGCTGCTCTCGAGCCGGTGGGACGAGGTCGTCGCCTCGCACGACGTCCGCTGGGCCGTCCGCCGCCGCCTCGACGCGGTGGTCGACGCCCTCGGGCTCGACCCGGACCGGGCGCGCGACTGGGTGGTCGTCCGGGAGTCGGTCCGCGCCCTGGTGGCGATCGAGGCCGCGACGCGCGCGGACCGCGCGCTGACCGCAGCCGACCAGGAGCGGATCACCCGCGCGGTGGCGATCGCCAAGGCCGTCCAGGACTGAGCACGGTGCGCCGCCGTCTCACGGACGGGGGGTGCATCGGCTCACGATGAGACCCCACCCCTCGACACGCCGTCGGGGAGGGCACGATGCTCGGCCCATGCGCATGTTCACGATCCCGCACCACATCATGGACGGCTTCGACAGCAGCGGCGTGACCCTGGACGAGCTCCCGGGCGCCCTGGGAGCCTCCATCGTCAACGTCACCCACGTCGCGGCCGGCGGCACCCTCGGCCGGCACGCCGCCACCCGACGCCAGGTCTTCGCCGTCGTCGCGGGCAACGGCCGGGTGCAGCCGGTGGGCGGTGAGTCGCAGGAGATCGGGGCCGGCACCTTCGTGCTGTGGGAGCCCGGCGAGGAGCACCAGACCTGGGCGACCACGGAGATGACCGTGGTCGTCATGGAGAACCTCGGCGTGCTCGACTTCGCCGGCCGGTTCACCGAGGTCGCACCCGCCGAGGCCTGAGCTCAGGACTCCGGTCGGGTCTCGAGCTCGACCAGCATCCGGGTGTTGCCGAGCGTGTTGGGCTTCACCCGCGCGAGGTCGAGGAACTCCGCGACGCCGTCGTCGTGCGAGCGCAGCAGCTCGGCGTAGACCTCGTGCGTCACCGGCGTGCCGGCGATCGCCCGGAACCCGTGCCGGGTGAAGAACTCGACCTCGAAGGTCAGGCAGAAGACCCGGCGCACCTGCAGCGCGCGCGCCCGCTCGAGCAGCGCCACCAGCAGACCGTGGCCGACGCCGCGGCCTCGCCAGGCCGGGTGGACCGCGAGGGTGCGCACCTCGGCGAGGTCGGACCACATGACGTGCAGCGCGCCGCAGCCGACGAGCGTCCCGGCCGCGTCGACCGCGACGACGAACTCCTGGACCGCCTCGAAGTAGCCCACGAGCTCCTTGGCCAGCAGGATCCGGCTCTCGGCGTAGGGCCCGACGAGGTCACGGATCTCCCGGACGTCCCGCGGCAGGGCAGGACGGACGGTGAACGGCTGGGCGCCGGCGGGACCACGAGCGGTCGGCGGGGTGCTCGTCACGTGCTCACGCTAGCGGCCCGGTGACCAGGGCCTCGGCGGTGAGCTCGTCGATGACGAGGTCCGTCACGACCCCGGCCGCGAGTGCCGCCCGCAGCGGCACGACCTTGTGCTCGCCGGCCACGGCGCACACCCGCCGCCCGATGTGCTGCAGCTCGGCGGGGGTGGGGCCGGTCGCACGGGCGTTGAGCGCGATGTCCTCGTAGCTCCCGTCGGCGCGCAGGAAGATCGTGCAGACGTCCCCGACGACCCCCTCCTCGTGCAGCCGCTCGATGTCGGCGCCGTCGAGGTACCCGGCGGAGTAGACGTGCGAGGGCAGCCCTCCGGTGACGGCGCCGACCCCGAAGAGCGCGATGTCTGCACGTCGTTGCACGTCGAGCACGCGCTGCACGGATCGCTCACGCCACATCGCCGCCTTGGTCTCCGGGAAGTCGAAGAAGGCCGGGACCGGGAAGTGGTGCACCGAGGCGTCGAAGGCCGCCGCGAACCCCGAGATGAGGTCGCTGGCGTACTCGATCCCGCTGGTCCGGGTGTTCGCGGCGCCGTTCAGCTGGACGACGGCGCTCCCCCGCGTCGGCTTCGGGGTGAGCCGGCGGCCGATCGCGGCGAGCGTGGTCCCCCAGGCGATGCCGAGCACCGTGTCGTGGTCGAACCAGGAGCTCACCAGCTTGGCCGTGGTGATCGCCACCTGGTCGAGTCGCTCCACATCGGTCGCCGAGTCGGCGACGGGCGCGACGTAGGCCTCGATGCCGTACCGCCGCGAGATCGTCTGGCTCAGCCCGGGGGCGCGGGTGCGCCCGGGGCGGAGGTGGATCTCGACGATCCCGGTCTCCCGCGCACGCTTGATCAGCCGCGAGACGGTCGAGCGCGAAGTCCCCAGGTGCCGGGCGATGACCTCCATCTTGAGGTCCTGCAGGTAGTACATCGACGCTGCCCGCAGGACGTCCTCGTGCTCCATCCGACCCTCCGGTTCCGGCGTGGGACCCGCGGTACCACGACGCGCGATCCCGGGGTGTGCCCGACTCATCCTTGCACGTTCGTGCAACGGTGTTGCGCATCCGTTCGGCTCTCGCCAGCATGAGGAGGTCACGGGACCTTCGACCTGGACGCCGTCGCGCGCCCAGGGACCGGCCCGCGACCCACCCGAAGAGCATGTCGAGGAGGACACAGCGTGAGGACCGCACCCCTGACCCCGCAGAGCAGGGCCACCGCACTGGAGGCCCTCGAGGCCTCGGGTGAGGGGCACGAGCTCGACATCCTCGTCATCGGCGGTGGCGTCACCGGCGCCGGCATCGCCCTCGACGCCGTGACCCGCGGTCTGACCGTCGGCATCGTCGAAGGCCAGGACTGGTCGAGCGGGACGTCGAGCCGCTCGAGCAAGCTCGTGCACGGCGGTCTGCGCTACCTGCAGATGCTCGACTTCCACCTCGTCCACGAGGCGCTGACCGAGCGCGACCTGCTGCTGAAGAAGCTCGCCCCGCACCTCGTGCGCCCGGTCTCCTTCCTCTACCCCCTCGAGCACCGCGTCTGGGAGCGCGCCTACGTCGGTGCGGGCGTCGCGCTCTACGACACCCTCGCCAGCATCGCCCCGGGGAAGCGTGCGATGCCGTGGCACCGCCACGTCACCCGCGGCGGCCTGGACAAGATGTTCCCCGACCTGCGGCACGACGCCGCGGTCGGCGCCCTGCGCTACTTCGACGCCAGCGTCGACGACGCCCGCCTGGTCACCATGCTCGTGCGCACCGCCGTCAGCTACGGCGCGCACGCCGCCAGCCGGACCCAGGTCGTCGAGCTCACCAAGCGCGCGACCGGCGTCGTCAACGGCGCCGTCCTGGTGGACCTCGAGACCGGCAAGAGGTTCACGGTCCGCGCCGACCAGGTCATCAACGCCACCGGCGTCTGGACCGAGGAGACCGAGTCGCTCGCCGAGACCGACGGCGGACTGCACGTCCTGGCCTCCAAGGGGATCCACATCGTCGTCCCGCGCGAGCGGATCCGCGGCGAGGTCGGCCTGATCCTGCAGACCGAGAAGTCGGTGCTCTTCGTCATCCCGTGGTCGCGCTACTGGATCATCGGCACCACCGACACCCCGTGGAAGCAGGAGCTCACCCACCCGGTCGCCACCGCCGACGACATCGACTACGTCATCGAGCACGCCAACGCCGTGCTCGCCACCCCGATCACCCGCGACGACGTCATCGGGACCTGGGCCGGGCTGCGTCCGCTGCTGCAGCCCGGGACGAAGGAGGGCACCTCCTCGGCCAAGGTCAGCCGCGAGCACACCGTCGCCTCGCCGACGCCCGGCCTCACGGTCATCGCCGGCGGCAAGCTCACCACCTACCGCGTGATGGCCAAGGACGCCGTCGACTTCGCGATCGGCGAGCGCGCGCACACCCTGCCCTCCATCACGGACAAGATCCCGCTGGCCGGCGCCGAGGGCCACGAGGTCCTCAAGCGCCAGGCCCGCCGGATCAGCGCAGAGCACGGCTGGTCGCAGTTCATGATCGACCACCTGCTGCACCGGTACGGCTCGCTGCTCACCGAGATCATCGAGCTCGTCCACGAGGACCCCTCGCTCGGCAAGCCGCTCGAGGGCGCGCCGGCCTACCTGCGTGCCGAGGTGGCCTACGCCGCCAGCCACGAGGGCGTCGATCCACCTCGAGGACGTCATGCTCCACCGCACGCGGCTGGTCTACGAGCAGCGCGACCGTGGCCTGGCGGCGATCGACGAGATCGCGTCCCTCGTCGCCCCGCGACTGGGCTGGGACGAGGAGCGCACGGCCCGGGAGGTCGCCTCCTACCGCGCGCGGTGCGAGGCCGACGAGGCCGCGTCCTTCCAGCGCGGGGACGCCGAGGCGGAGGCCGTCCGGCTGCAGGCGGAGGACATCGCCCCGCTGCTTCCGCTCGGCGACGCGGCCGGGGCCAGGTGAGCGCTTTCATCGGCGAGGAGGACTAACGTCCGAATTGCCCACAATCCCTCCGGGCGGAGACGTCCGGAGCGCACGTGACAATGACGTCTCGCGGACGAAACGAGGAGTTCCATGGATGTATCGCTCGGTACGGTCTTCATCTCGGAGGTCATGGGTACCGCGATCCTGCTGTTGATGGGTGGAGGTGTCGTCGCCAACGTGATCCTGCCGAAGAACAAGGGCTTCGACAGTGGCTGGATCGTCATCACGTTCGGGTGGGGCCTCGGCGTCTTCGCCGGTGTCTACACCGCCTACAAGTCGGGCGCGCACCTCAACTTCGCGGTGACCGTCGGCCTGCTCGCGAACGGCGCGGCCGAGTACGCCCCCGGGGTCGCCGTGACCTTCGCCTCCACGATGGTCTACCTCGCCGGTGAGATGGTCGGTGCCTTCCTCGGTGCCGTCCTCGTGTTCCTCGCCTACAAGAAGCACTTCGACGAGGACGCCGACCCGGCCGTCAAGCTGGGCGTGTTCTCCACCGGTCCCGCGATCCGCAGCTACGGCTGGAACTTCGTGACCGAGGTGATCGGCACCTTCGTCCTGGTGTTCGTCATCATCGCGTTCGGCAAGTCCCCCTCGGGCCTCGGCCCGCTCGCCGTCGCCCTCCTCGTCGTCGGCATCGGCCTCAGCCTTGGTGGCCCCACCGGGTACGCGATCAACCCGAACCGTGACCTCGGCCCCCGTATCGCGCACTTCCTGCTGCCCATCAAGGGCAAGGGCTCGAGCGACTGGGGCTACTCCTGGGTCCCGGTCTTCGGCCCGATCGCCGGTGGCGCCATCGCCGGCCTCGTGGCAGCCGCGTACGTCGTCTGACCCGGTCGGGGCGGGGCACCCCCGGGTGCCCCGCCCCGCACGCTGCTCGACCCGCGTCACCCTCGGAATGGAACGACAGGTGGGCCGAGAGGCGCCACCCGCAGCACCGCCAAGCGAGGCCGCACGTCACAGGGGCCCCGCCATCCGCACAACGATGTGAAGGAATGACATGGCTGACTACATCCTCGCCATCGACCAGGGAACCACGAGCTCCCGGGCGATCATCTTCGACCACGCCGGGCTGATCGTGGCCAGTGGCCAGAAGGAGCACGAGCAGATCTTCCCGAAGCCGGGCTGGGTCGAGCACGACCCGAAGGAGATCTGGGTCAACGTCCGTGAGGTCGTGGGCCTGGCCCTGACCCGCGCGAACCTCACCTACCGGGACATCGCAGCGGTCGGCATCACCAACCAGCGCGAGACGGCCGTGGTGTGGGACCGCACCACCGGCGAGCCGGTCTACAACGCCATCGTCTGGCAGGACACCCGCACCAACAAGATCTGCGACGAGCTCGCGGCCCTCGGTGGCGGCGCCGAGCGCTACAAGGAGCGCGTCGGCCTCCCGCTGGCCACGTACTTCTCCGGCCCGAAGGTCCGCTGGATCCTCGACAACGTCGACGGCGCCCGCGCCAAGGCCGAGGCCGGCCAGCTCGCGTTCGGCAACACCGACACCTGGGTGCTCTGGAACATGACCGGCGGCGTCGACGGCGGCGTGCACATCACCGACGTCACCAACGCCTCGCGCACCATGCTCATGGACCTCGCGACCCTGAGCTGGGACTCCGAGATCGCCGGCGAGATGGGCATCCCGATGTCCATGCTCCCCGAGATCCGCTCCTCCTCCGAGGTCTACGGCACCGGCCGCCAGGGCGGCCTGGTCCCCGACGTGCCGATCGCCGGCATCCTCGGCGACCAGCAGGCGGCCACCTTCGGCCAGGCCTGCTTCGAGGTCGGCAACGCGAAGAACACCTACGGCACCGGCAACTTCATGCTCCTCAACACGGGCACGGAGCCGATCCAGTCGAAGAACGGCCTGCTCACGACGGTCTGCTACAAGATCGGCGACGCGCCGGCCGTGTACGCCCTCGAGGGCTCGATCGCCGTGACCGGCTCGCTCGTGCAGTGGTTGCGCGACAACCTCGGCATGATCACCGACGCCCCGGAGATCGAGACGCTCGCCAAGACGGTCGAGGACAACGGTGGGGCGTACTTCGTCCCGGCGTTCTCCGGCCTCTTCGCGCCGTACTGGCGCTCGGACGCGCGCGGCGCGCTCGTCGGCCTGACCCGGTACGTCAACAAGGGCCACATCGCCCGGGCAGCACTCGAGGCCACCGCGTTCCAGACCCGCGAGGTCCTGGACGCGATGAACGCCGACTCGGGCGTCGACCTGACCGAGCTCAAGGTCGACGGCGGCATGATCGCCAACGAGACGCTCATGCAGTTCCAGGCCGACATCCTCGGTGTCCCGGTCGTGCGGCCGAAGGTCGCCGAGACGACGGCGCTCGGCGCCGCGTACGCCGCCGGCATCGCGGTGGGCTTCTGGAAGGGCGAGGAGGACGTCATCGCCAACTGGGCCGAGGACAAGCGGTGGATCCCGTCGATGGACGAGGACGCCAAGGCCAAGACCTACCGCAACTGGAAGAAGGCCGTGACCAAGACCTTCGACTGGGTGGACGCCGACACGGAGTGATCTCCGTCTGATCGGCACGCTGCACGGCGACGGCCGTCCCGCACGGGGCGGCCGTCGCCGTGTCCGGGTGGCCCCGCACGGCGGGTACAGAATGGCCTCATGCGGATCTCGGTGACCGGAGCATGGGGCAAGGCAGGGCGGGAGGTCGTGCGCGACCTGCTGGAGCACGGCCACGACGTGGTGGCCACCGACCTCAGCGGTCCGGCCGGCGGGGACGGGGACCTGGGCACCGCCCTCGTGCTGGCCGACCTCACCGACTACGGCGAGGCGGTCGAGGCGCTGGCCGGCTGCGAGGCCGCCGTCCACCTGGCCAACATCCCGGCCCCGGGCCGGGCGACGCCCTCCCGGACGCTCAACCGCAACACCGCCGCCAACCAGAACGTCTTCCTCGCGGCGGTCCAGCTCGGGCTGTCGCGGGTCGTCTGGGCGTCGAGCGAGACGACGCTCGGGCTCCCCTTCGACACCCCACCGCGGTACGCCCCGGTCGACGAGGCCCACTTCCCGGTGCCGACGACCACCTACGCGCTGTCCAAGGTGCTCGGCGAGGAAGCCTCCCGGCACGTGGCCGAGTGGTCGGGGGTCCCGTTCGTCGGCCTGCGGCTCTCGAACATCTTCCGGCCGGAGGACTACGCGGCGGTGCCGGGCTACTGGGCGGACGCCCGCTGCGCGCCGGTGGAACCTATGGGGCTACGTCGACGTGCGCGACGTGGCCGCGGCCTGCCGGCTCGGGCTCGAGGTCCCGACGACGGGCTCGCAGAACGTCATCGTCGCCGCGGCGGACACGATCATGGACCGGCCCTCCCGCGAGCTCCTCGCCGAGGTGTTCCCCGACGTGCCGGTGACGCGGGAGCTCGGCGAGTTCGAGACGCTGCTGGCGATCGACGCGGCGCACGAGCTGCTGGGGTACTCCCCCGCGCACTCCTGGCGCGACCACGTGGGCTGAGCGGCGAGCCGCCGGCGGGGCTGCGACAGCCCGGCGGCGGTTCCCCGTCCGCGGTGACGGCACCGACGCCAGGTCACCGCGGACGGGCCGCGCGCCCCCTCGCGGTGGGACCACTGGGTGGGGCGTGGGGCTGCGGGCGCCGGCCGGATCCACCCCGGCCCGGCCGACGACCGCAGATCGTGGTCAGCGGAACCAGGTCCCGCCGTTGACGTCGAGCACGACACAGGCACGGCGACCGGTCAGGTCCTGCGTCACTCGTGCCTCCCTGCGGGTGTCGGGTCGGGGGTCTCGGAGGTCAGCGGTCGACGCGCGCGCCGCCACCGCCGGCGAGCTTGAGGACCTCGGCCTTGGTGACCATGGTCGTGTCCCCGGGGGTCGTCATGGCCAGGGCGCCGTGCGCGGCGCCGTACTCGACGGCGGTGGCCAGCGGCTGGCCGTCGAGCAGGCCGTAGACCAGGCCGGAGGCGAAGGAGTCGCCGCCGCCCACCCGGTCCATGATCTCCAGACGCTCGCGGTGGGTGGCCTCGACCAGGCCCGTCTCGGGCGACCAGGCCAGGGCTCCCCAGTCGTTGATCGTGGCCGAGCGCACGGTGCGCAGCGTGGTGGCGATGACCTGGAAGTTGGGGAACGCGGCCGCGGCCGTCTCGATCATCGAGCGGAAGCCGTCGATCGCCAGGCTGGACAGGTCCTCGTCCACGCCCTCGACCTCGAAGCCGAGGCTGGCGGTGAAGTCCTCCTCGTTGCCGATCATCACGTCGATGAAGGGGGCGATCGCGCGGTTGACCTCCTGCGCCTTGGCCTGGCCGCCGATGGAGCGCCACAGCGACGGGCGGTAGTTGAGGTCGTAGGACACGACGGTGCCGTACTTCTTCGCGGCCGTCACGGCCTCGATCACGGTCTCGGCCGAGACCTCGCTGAGCGCGGCGAAGATCCCGCCGGTGTGCAGCCACCGGACGCCGAGCTCGCCGAAGAGGTGGTCCCAGTCGACGTCACCGGGCTTGAGCTGCGAGGCGGCGGTCAGCCCGCGGTCCGAGACGCCGACCGCGCCGCGCACGCCGAAGCCGCGCTCGGTGAAGTTGAGGCCGTTGCGGACCTCGCGGCCGATCCCGTCGTAGGGCACCCACTGGATGAACTGGGTGTCCACCCCGCCCTGGAGGATGAAGTCCTCCACCAGCCGGCCGATCTCGTTGTCCGCGAGCGCCGTGACGATCGCGCCGCGCAGGCCGAACGCCCGGCGCAGGCCGCGGGTCACGTTGTACTCGCCGCCACCCTCCCAGGCACGGAAGGAGCGTGCGGTGCGGATGCGACCCTCGCCCGGGTCGAGGCGCAGCATCACCTCACCGAGGGAGACGGCGTCGTAGCGGCACTCGGAGGCGGGACGGATGGACAGGCTCATGACGATTCCTCGATGAACGGTCGGGGTGGACGGTCGGTCAGGTGGGCCGGTCAGGCCTGGAGCAGCGCAACGGCCTCGACGGTCAGGCGGGTGATCTCGGCGAAGTCCCCGGCGCGCACGCTGGCACGCGGGACCATCCACGAGCCGCCCACGGCCGCGACGGCCGGGATGGCCAGGTACTCGTGCAGGTTCTTCGGGCCGATCCCGCCGGTGGGGACGAACCGCACCCCGCCGAACGGGGCGGCGAGCGCGGCGATCGCCGGGGCGCCGCCGGAGGTGCCGGCCGGGAAGAACTTCACCGTGGTCAGGCCCAGCTCCAGCGCGGCCTGGACCTCGGTCGCCGTCACCGCACCGGGCAACGCCAGGACACCGTGCTCCTGGCACCGCTCCACCACGGCCCTGCTCAGCCCCGGCGAGACGATGTAGCTCGCCCCGGCGGCGACCGCGAGGTCGACCTGCGCCGGGGTCAGCACGGTGCCGGCGCCGACGAGGATGTCGCCGCGGGCACTCATCGCGCGGATCGAGTCCTCGGCGGCAGCGGTCCGGAAGGTCACCTCGGCGACGGGCAGTCCGCCCGCGACGAGGGCCGCGGCCAACGGGTCGGCGTCGGCAGCGTCGTCGAGGACGACGACCGGGACGAGGCGGGCGGCACCGAGTGCCGAGAGGGTGTCCGTCATCGGACTCACCGTTTCACTAGGCGGAATGTGCTTGTCGCTGTGCGAAACCAGGATGCCACAGTGGCCCCGCTGACTCAACCCCTCGGGGAGATCGGAACGGGGCGGACCTGAGTGCCGGAGCGTCGGGGCGGGTCGGTGCGAGCGCGTCAGAGCGCCGGGAGCGTGAGACCGCCCGGCAGCAGCGGCGGCAGCACCGCGCGCAGCTGGGCGTGCAGCCGGGCGACCCGCTCGGCCGACATCCGCTCGGCGGGGGCCGTGACGCTCACGGCGGCGACCGCCGTGCCGGAGCGCAGCAACGGGACCGCGAGGCAGCTGATCCCCGGCTCGTTCTCCTCGTCCTCGGTCGCGTAGCCGATCACGCGCGCCCGCTCGATCACGGCCCAGACGTGCTCGGCGTCGACCCGCGGGCGCGGGGCGTCCGTCGGCCCGCCAAGCGCGCTGGCCGCGCCGACGTAGGCCTCCAGCGCCGCGCGGTCGGTGCCCCGGTAGGCGAGCAGGGCGCGCCCGAGGGCCGTCGTCACCGCGGGGATCCGGCGCCCGACCGCCGACCAGACGCGGACGGACCGCTCCGGCTCGACCTTGTCGAGGTAGAGCACCTGGGTGCCGCTGAGCACGCCCAGGTGCACCAGCTCGTCCGCCGCGGCGCACATCGCGACGAGCGCGGGGTGCAGCAGGACGGCGAGGTTCTCGTCGCCGAGGAAGTCCTCGGCCAGGCGGGTCGCCGCCGGGCCGAGGAGGTAGGTGCCCGTCGACGGGTCCTGCGCCGCGAAGTCGCGGAAGCGCAGGGCCGCCAGGGTGCGGTGCACCGTCGACTTGTTCAGGCCCAGCCCGGCGGCGAGGTCGGCCAGGCTGCTGCCGTGCCCACCCGAGGAGGACAGGGCCTGGAGCACGAGCAGCGCCCGGTCGACGGCCTCGACCGGCGACGCGGGAGTCTCCGCGCTCCCCGCCGGAGCGGGGTCGCGCGGCACCTCGGGCTGTTCGGTCATGGGGCCACCGTAGGAGATCGGCGGACTCGCACGCTCACCGAGCCAGCCAGCCCCCGTCCACGGCCAGCACCTCGCCGTGGATGTAGGCCGCGGCGGACGAGGCGAGGAAGACGACGACGTGGCCGATGTCCTCCGGCTGCCCCCAGCGCCCGGCGGGGATGCGCACCGAGAGCTGCTCGAGGCGGACCGGGTCGGCCAGCAGTGCGGTGTTCATGTCGGTCGCCATGTACCCCGGCGCCACGGCGTTGACGTTGACGCCCTTGCTCGACCACTCGTTGCACAGGGCCTTGGTGAGCTGGGCGACCGCGCCCTTGGACTGCGGCGTAGGCCGGGACGGTCAGCCCGCCCTGGAAGGAGAGCAGCGAGGCGAGGTTGACGATCTTGCCCTCGCCGCGCTCGAGCATCGGGCGGCCGAAGATCTGGCAGAGCTGGAAGACCGAGCGCAGGTTGACGTCCATCACGCGGTCGAAGGACTCCAGGGGGAAGTCCACCGCGGGGTGGCGCTCCTGCGTCCCGGCGTTGTTGACCAGGATGTCGACCTGCCGCTCGGCCAGCACGCGGGCCGAGACCTCGGCGATCGCCTCGCCGTCCCCGAGGTCGACGGAGTCGAAGCCGAGGGCCCGACCGCGCTCGGCGGCGTAGGCCACGAGGTCCTCGGGGAGCTCGGACCGGCCGTACACGAGGACGTCCGCGCCCGCGTCGAGCATCGCGCGGGTGATCCCGGCGCCGAGGCCGCGCCCGCCCCCGGTGACCAGGGCGGTGCGTCCGGTGAGGTCGAAAGGGGTGCTCATCGCCCCTCGCCCTCCGCCGGCGGGTCCTCGCCACGGAAGCCCAGGGCGCGGGAGATCTTGTCGGCCGTCGCGATGGCATCCGGCGCCATCGCATCGACCTGCTCGGGGCTGTGCTCGAGGGTGATCGTCGAGATGGAGAGCCCGTAGCGGACCGTGCCGGTGTGGTCGCGGATGGGCGCCGCGACGCAGGCGACCCCGGGCACGTTCTCCTCGCGGTCCCGGCTGTACCCGAGCTCGCGCACCCTCTCGAGCTCGGCGCGCAGGGTGGGCAGGTCGGTGATGGTGCGTTCGGTGATCCGCGGCAGGCCGGCCCGCTGGACGAAGCGCTCGACGGCGTCGTCGTGGTAGCTCGCCAGCACGGCCTTGCCGATGCCCGTCGAGTGCAGGGGGATCGTGTTCCCCACCCGCGAGGGCATCCGGTACGGCTTGTCGGAGTCCGAGCGGATCAGGTAGATGACCTCGTCGCCGTTCACCACCCCCACGTGCACCGTGCAGTGCACCTTGGCGACGAGCTCGTCGACGAACGGCTGAGCGATCGCCGAGATGTCGATCCGCTGAAGCACGGCGCCGGCGAGCGAGAGGATCTTCGGCCCGGGGAGGTATCCGCCGGCCGGCGAGACGGCGACGAACTCGCGGTCCACCAGCGTGGCGAGGATGCGGTGCACCGTCGCCTTGGCGAGGCCGGTGGCCTGGACCACGTCGGTGAAGCGATCGTGGGTGAGCACCGCCTCCAGCACGAGGAGCGTCTTCTCGCTCGCGTTGGACGTGGGCGCTGCTGAGCTCGCCGGACCAGGGACCTGCTCGTCGGTCACGGCAACCACCCTTCTCGTCCACGGCATCTCGGTCACCGACTCACATGTGTGGAACACTGGTCCGGTACGCGGAACAGCCTAACCCCCGGCCGGCAGCGTGAGCCACCCGACCGCCGTCCCGACGTCGTCGACTCCGATCGCGACCATCGGGCCCGACCGAGCAGGAGCGACGACGATGACCCGAGACCTTCACCCCGCCGGGCCGCTGCTCGGCGCCTACGCGATGGCCCCGGCCGACGCAGACGGGGCCGACGCCTTCTACGCCGCGCTGGCCGAGCTGCCGATCGGCGGGCTCGAGATGCCCGCGCCCACGGCCGGCGCCGACCTCGGCGCCGAGGGCCTCCTCCGGCGTCTCCAGCCGGGCTGGCTCGTGATGCTCACCTGCGTCCCCGGCGTCGTCGCCCAGCGGGGCGTCGACCGGGCGCACGGCCTGGCCTCCTCGGACGAGGCTGCGCGCGAACGCGCCCTGGCCGACGTCGCCCGGACCGCCGAGCTCGCCCGCCGGCTGGCCGACCTCGACGGCGCGGAGCGGGTCGCGGCGATCGAGGTGCACAGCTCCCCGGGGCCCGGGCTCGGCAGCGTCGACGCCTTCGCCCGGTCCCTGGAGACGATCGCCGGCTGGGACCTCGCCGGCGCGCAGATCGTCGTCGAGCACTGCGACGCGCTGGTCCCCGGGCAGCGGGCCGCCAAGGGCTTCCTCACCCTCGCGGACGAGATCGTGGCGATCCGTGCCGCGGGCTCTCCCCAGGCGGTCGGGATCGGGATCAACTGGGGGCGGTCGGCCATCGAGGGCCGCAGCGCACGCACCCCGGTCGAGCACGTCGCGGCTGCCACCGAGTCCGGCCTGCTGCGCGCGGTCGTCCTCTCCGGCGCGACCGGCGCGGAGACCGCGTGGGGCCCCGCCTGGGGCGACGCCCACATCCCGTCCCGTGGCAGCGACCCGGCCCTGGCGGGCTCGGTGGACTCCCTGCTCGGCGACGCAGAGATCGCCGCGACGCTCGGCGTGGCCGCGCCCGACGCCCTGGTGGCCGTCAAGGTCGCCGTGCGCCCGAGGGATGCCGACGTCGCCCACCGCGTCGCGGTCGCCCGAGCCGTGCTCGCCCAGGTGGCGGCCCACCGCGACGCATGAAGACGCCCCGACAGAGCACGCGCGCCGCACGCGCGGGACTACGCTCCGTCGCGTCGGGCGTTCGTCCCCGGGCGACCCGGCAGACCGTCGTCCTGGGACAACCATGAGCAACCGCCGTACCGCCCTCGTCCAGCGACGAGCGGCACTGGCCGCACGCCGCACCGCCGTCCTCGGGCGCCTGACACCCGGCGGCCGCCGCAACTTCATCGACGACCTGCGCGCCGAGAACACCGGCTCCAAGCTGCTGCTCCTCGGCACGGTGATCGCCCTGGTCTGGGCGAACTCCCCGTGGGGTGGCGGCTACGAGGCGCTGAGCTCCACCACGCTAGGCCCGGCGTCCCTGCACCTCGACCTCACCGTGGCCCAGTGGGCCACCGACGGGCTGCTGGCGATCTTCTTCTTCGTCGTCGGCCTCGAGCTCAAGCGCGAGATGGTCGAGGGCCAGCTGCGCAAGCCCGCCACGGCCATCGTGCCGATCCTCGCCGCCGTCGGCGGGATGGTCGTCCCGGCCCTCTTCTACACCGCCGTCGTGGTGCTGCGGGACGGCCCGCCGGAGGGCTGGGCGATCCCGGTCGCGACCGACATCGCGTTTGCCGTCGCCGTGCTCACGCTCTTCGGCTCACGGCTGCCGACGGCTCTGCGCGCCTTCCTCCTCACCCTCGCCGTCGTCGACGACCTGCTCGGCATCATCGTCATCGCGGTCTTCTACGCCGACGGGCTGGCCTTCGCCTGGCTGGGCGCGGCCCTGGCCGCCATCGCCGTGTTCGCGCTGCTCGTGCGACGCGGCGGCATGCCGACGTGGGTCCTGCTGCCGCTCGCGATCGTGGCCTGGGCGCTCATGCACCGGTCCGGGGTGCACGCCACGATCGCCGGGGTGATGCTCGGCTTCACGGTCCCGGTGGCGATCCGCAGCGGCGAGACGATCGGCCTCGCCGAGCGGTACGAGCACCGGTGGCGACCGGTCTCGGCCGGCCTCGCCGTCCCGGTCTTCGCGCTGTTCGCAGCCGGGGTGAGCCTGGACCCGGGCGACCTCGCCAGCGCGGCTGCCGACGCGGCGGCCCAGGGCGTGGCCCTCGGCCTCGTGGTCGGCAAGCCGATCGGCATCCTGCTGGCGACCTACCTCCTGGTCCGCTTCACCCGAGCCGATCTCGACCCGACGGTGCGCTGGCTCGACCTCCTCGCCGTCTCCGCCGTCGCCGGGGTCGGCTTCACGGTCTCGTTGCTCATCGGCGAGCTCTCCTTCGCCGAGACCTCACCGCACAGCGAGCACGTCAAGGCCGCGATCCTCTTCGGCTCGCTCGCCGCGGCAGCGCTGGGCGGGGCGCTGCTGGCCTGGCGGAGCAGCGTGCACGTGCGCGCACACGACCTGGAGCCCGCCGACGTGTCGATCGACGCCGAGGGCTAGGGCCGGGGCGGCGCGCTGCGCCCGTCGGCCCGGGCCAGCGCGGCGGCGACCGCCGCCTCGGCGTCCCGACGCGCCTCGCGGCGCACGCTGTGACCCGTCGGCAGCGGCACGTGGCGCAGCCGCGCCCCGAGGATCGCGGCGGCCCGGGACACCTGGTCGGCGTCGACGATCGCGCCCGCGCGCGGGTCGCCGGTGAGCAGCGTGACCGGCACGTCGAGGTCGGCGAGCACCTCGACCCAGTCGCGGGCGTCCCACCGGTGCGGGACGTCGACCAGCCGCCGGTCCAGGTCGAGCTTCGCCGACACCCACGGCCCGAGCTCGTCCTCGGGCCACGCCGGGTTCTGCTCCCGGCCCTCGCGCAGGAGGCTCGCCGCATCCTGACCGGCCAGACCGAGCACGCCGTCGCGCAGCCCGAGCGGCACGCCCCGGGCGTCGGCGTCCCGGCCGACCCGCCAGGCCGGGTCCTCCAGGACCATGGCCCGCACGAGGTCGGGTGCCAGGAGCGCGAGCTCCTCGGCGACCAGCCCGCCCATCGAGTGCCCGACGACGACGACCGGCCGCCCGAGCACCGCGCGGATCACGGCGGCCGCGTCGCCCGCGAGGGCGGCGATGGTGAACGGCTCGTCCGGCAGCGGGGTACGACCGTGGCCCCGCGCGTCGACGGTGAGGACCGTGCGACCGACGGCCCACGCGGGCACGGACGGGGTCCAGCAGGCTCCGGAGTCCGACCACCCGTGCAGGGCGAGGAGCGGGACGCCGTCACCGGAGCCGTAGCGGTCCCAGGCGATCGACCCGGTCGTCCCTGCGGTGTGGGCCAGGGTCACCGCGCCGTGCCGTCGACCGCGTACGGCTCGATGGCGGCGAGCTCGGCGTCGCTCAGCGGTGGCGCCGCCAGGGCCGCGACGTTGGCCTCGAGCTGGGCGACGCTGCTCGCGCCGATGAGGGCCGAGGTGACCCGCGCGTCCCGCAGCAGCCAGCTGAGCGCGAGCTGCGCGAGGCTCTGACCGCGGCCCGCGGCGATCTCGTGGAGCGCCCGGGCCCGCTCGAGGTAGGTCGGGCTGATCCGCTCGGGCGTGAGGAAGTGCCCGACCGCCGCGCGGGAGTCGGCGGGGACCTCGCCGGTGAGGTACCGGTCCGTGAGCAGGCCCTGGGCCAGCGGGCTGAAGACGATCATCCCGACGCCGAGATCGCCCACGGCGTCGAGCAGCGACTCGTGCTCCCCCGGCGCGGTCAGCTCGACGTGCCGGTTGAACATCGAGTAGCTGGGCTGGTGGATGAGGAGAGGGGTACCCAGCTCGCCGAGGATCCGGGCGGCCTCGCGGGTGCCTGACGGCGAGTAGTTGGAGATGCCGGCATACAGCGCCTTGCCACTGGTCACGGCCGTGTGCAGCGCGCCCATCGTCTCCTCGAGCGGCGTGCTCGGGTCCGGCCGGTGGGAGTAGAAGACGTCGACGTAGTCCAGGCCCATCCGGTCGAGCGACTGGTCGAGGGAGGACAGCAGGTACTTGCGCGATCCGCCGTCACCGTAGGGCCCGGGCCACATGTCGTAGCCGGCCTTGGTGGAGATCACCAGCTCGTCGCGGTACGGGCGCAGGTCGGCGGCCAGCGCGCGACCGAAGGTCTCCTCCGCCGAGCCGTAGGGCGGTCCGTAGTTGTTCGCCAGGTCGATGTGGGTGATGCCCAGGTCGAGCGCCCGGCGCAGGATCGCGCGCTGCGTCTCGAACGGCTTGGTCTCGCCGAAGTTGTGCCACAGCCCGAGCGAGAGGGCAGGAAGGTCGAGGCCGCTCCGACCGCAGCGGCGGTAGGTCATCGACGCGTAGCGGTCGTCGGCAGCGAGGTAGGGAGTCACGCCGACAACGCTATCGCTCGGTCAGCAGCCGCTCGCCACCCAGTCGGAGTGTGCCGTGGCGAAACGCGGGTCGGTGCCGGGAAGGAGCACGCGCATCAACTCGACCCGTTCGGGACCCGTCGTGGCTCCCTCGAGCACTCCGTCGAGCTCCGTCTCGAAGACGAGGACGCCGTGCTCGTCCTGGACCACCACACCCGGGAGACGGCTCCGTCGAACGGCCCCTCGAGATCCGGGTGGGCCGCACGGAGCTCGTCGAGCAGCGAGCCGACGCCGAGTCCGTCGACGGTGCGCGGGCTCGTGCCGAGGATGTCGATCCACGCCACGCCTCGGACCTCGTCCACCCCGACGAGGAAGGCGGGGCCCGAGCCGCCGTGCGCCACCGTGTCCGGGCCGTAGCCGGCGGCGAACCAGCGCCCGGGGTCACCGCCCGTGTCGCCGATCAGGGAGTCCACGCACGCCTTGGGGTCGAACGCGATCATGGCGGCACCGGGGTTGAGCTCCGGCGCGATCCCGACGGTGAGCGGGCCGAGCCCACTGGTCGACACGACCAGCTCGGCAAGGGCCGGGTGGGGGTCGGGTGTGGGGGTCTGGCTCGGGGTAGAGGTCGGGCTCGGCGTCCCCGTCACGGCTGGCGACGAGGCCTCGGACACGCCCGGCGCCTCGACGACCGGACTGCCGCACGCGACCAGAAGACCCACCGTCACGAGACCCAGAGCTGTCCGACCACGCACGACGATCGCCGTCCCTCGAGGAAGCGCTGCACTCTCGAGCCTAGTCCTCGGCCCCTCCGGCGGTGGCACACTCGACCGGTGCTCCATCTCCTCTTCCACGAACCCCGGATCGCCGGGAACACCGGCAGTGCGATCCGGCTGGCCGCCGGCACCGGCGCCCGGCTGCACCTGATCGAGCCGCTCGGCTTCGAGCTCGACGAGCCGCGCGTGCGCCGCGCCGGCCTGGACTACCACGAGCTCGCCGACGTGCGGATCCACCCGGACCTCGACGCCGCGCTCGACGCGCTCCCGGACTCTCGGGTGTGGGCCTTCACCACGCACGCGACGACCCCCTTCACCGACATCGCCTACACCGACGGCGACGCCCTGCTCTTCGGCCCCGAACCGACCGGCCTGGCCCCGGCAGGTCCTGGCGCACCCCCGCCTCACCGGTCAGCTGCGCATCCCGATGCTCCCCGGCCGGCGGTCGATGAACCTGTCCAACGCGGCGGCGGTGGCGACCTACGAGGCGTGGCGCCAGCTCGGCTTCCCCGGCGCGGTCTGACTCAGCCGCCGCAGTGCGAGTCCCGTCGTCAGCGCCATCGCGGCCGCCATGAGCACCCCGCCGAGCAGCCCGATCGCGACCACGAGCGCGAGCCCCTGGCCGGGCTGCCACAGCGGGGAGGTGACGCCGCCGAAGACGCTGAGCCCCACGCCCCAGGCCAGCGCCGTGGCGAGCACCCACCACCCGGCACGCGGCAGGTGCCGGCGCAGCTCGGTCCACTGCGCCAGACCGATCGAGGCGAGCAGGGCGAGCGCGAGGACGGCCCCGACCAGCGCGATCACCGGCACCGGCCACCCTGACCAGGTGTCGAAGAAGGTGCTCGGCGCCATGCCGAGCAGCCACGCGACGGCACCACCGACCGCGGTCGCCACGACCCATCGTCGGGTGGAGATCGGCAGGACGCCGCGCAGCACCCGCGCCTGGGACCAGCCGAGCACCAGGCCCTCTCCTGCCCCGCCCAGCACCATGGCGGGCAGCAGGAGCAGGTCGGGAGCGCCGAGGGAGGCGGTCAGCGCGAAGACCGCCGTCGGGACGCAGAAGCCGAGGAACTCCCCGACGGTGACCGACGGCACCCACCGGCGCAGCAGCTGGTCCATCGCCGCCTCCCGGGTCGACGTCCGTCCTCGTCCGCCTCCACCGTAGGCCGGGCGGCGGGCCGGGCGGAGAAGATCCGCCGACCGCCGTCCCCGGACACGACGACGCCCGGTCCCCGCGGGGGCCGGGCGTCTATCGGGTGAGGGCGCTCAGCCCTCGTCGTCCGTGACGGCCTCGTCGGTCGTCGTCAGCGGGGGCATCGAGGCCACCGCGACGCCGACCGGCTCGACGCCGTCGACCTCGGCCGCGCCACCCATCCCGCGGAAGATGAACTCACCGAGCAGGCCCTCGCCCTGGGCGTCGACGATCACCGTCTGACCGGGGCGCAGCTCGCCGAAGAGGATCTTCTCCGAGAGCGCGTCCTCGATCTCGCGCTGGATCGCCCGGCGCAGCGGCCGCGCCCCGAGGACGGGGTCGTAGCCCTTCTCGGCGAGCAGCACCTTGGCCGCGGGCGTGAGCTCGATGCCCATGTCCTTGTCCCTCAGCCGCGACTCGAGCTTGGCGATCATCAGGTCGACGATCGCGATGATCTCGTCCTGCGACA
The DNA here is from genome assembly GCA_963724505.1 of uncultured Actinomycetota bacterium. Taxonomy (GTDB): domain Bacteria; phylum Actinomycetota; class Actinomycetes; order Actinomycetales; family Cellulomonadaceae; genus Actinotalea. The sequence continues at coordinate 53,399 of CAVRUY010000007.1, read as the reverse complement.
GCTGCGGGAAGACGACGACGTCGTCGACGCGGTTGAGGAACTCGGGCCGGAAGTGCTGCTTGAGCTCGTCGCCGACCTTCGCCTTCATCCGCTCGTAGGACGTCGACAGGTCGCCGCCGGCCTGGAAGCCGGTCTGCAGGCCCTTGGCGATGTCCCGCGTGCCGAGGTTCGTGGTCATGATGATCACGGTGTTCTTGAAGTCGACCACCCGGCCCTGCGAGTCGGTCAGGCGACCGTCCTCGAGGATCTGCAGCAGCGAGTTGAAGATGTCGGCGTGCGCCTTCTCGACCTCGTCGAAGAGCACGACGGAGAACGGCCGGCGGCGCACCTTCTCGGTGAGCTGGCCGCCCTCGTCGTAGCCGACGTAGCCGGGGGGCGAGCCGAACAGCCGCGAGACCGTGTGCTTCTCGGAGAACTCGCTCATGTCGAGCTGGATGAGCGCATCCTCGTCGCCGAAGAGGAACTCCGCGAGCGCCTTGGCGAGCTCGGTCTTCCCGACGCCGGTCGGCCCGGCGAAGATGAACGAGCCGCCGGGGCGCTTGGGGTCCTTGAGGCCCGCGCGCGTGCGGCGGATCGCCTGGGCGAGCGCCTTGATCGCCTGCTCCTGGCCGACGACCCGCTTGTGCAGCTCGTCCTCCATGTGGAGCAGCCGGCTCGACTCCTCCTCGGTGAGCTTGAACACCGGGATCCCGGTGGCCAGCGCGAGCACCTCGGCGATGAGCTCCTCGTCGACCTCGGCCACGGTGTCCAGGTCCCCGGACTTCCAGGCCTTCTCCTTCTCGACGCGGCGGGCGGCGAGCTGCTTCTCGGTGTCGCGCAGGCGCGCGGCCTTCTCGAAGTCCTGCTCGTCGATCGCCGACTCCTTGTCCCGCTTGGCCGAGGCGATCTGCTCGTCGAGGTCGCGCAGCTCCGGCGGGGCCGTCATCCGGCGGATCCGCAGGCGCGCGCCCGCCTCGTCGATGAGGTCGATCGCCTTGTCCGGCAGGAAGCGGTCGTTGACGTACCGGTCGGCCAGCTGGGCCGCGGCGACGAGCGCGCTGTCGGTGATGGACACCCGGTGGTGCGCCTCGTAGCGGTCCCGCAGGCCCTTGAGGATCTCGATGGTGTGCTTGACGTTGGGCTCGGCGACCTGGATCGGCTGGAAGCGGCGCTCCAGGGCGGCGTCCTTCTCGACGTGCTTGCGGTACTCCTCGAGCGTGGTGGCACCGATGGTCTGGAGCTCACCGCGGGCCAGCATCGGCTTGAGGATGCTGGCGGCGTCGATCGCGCCCTCGGCGGCACCCGCACCCACCAGGGTGTGGATCTCGTCGATGAACAGGATGATGTCGCCGCGGGTGCGGATCTCCTTGAGGACCTTCTTCAGCCGCTCCTCGAAGTCGCCGCGGTACCGGCTGCCGGCCACGAGTGCGCCCAGGTCCAGCGTGTAGAGCTGCTTGTCCTTGAGCGTCTCGGGGACGTCGCCGCGCACGATGTCCTGCGCCAGGCCCTCGACGACGGCCGTCTTGCCGACGCCGGGCTCGCCGATGAGGACGGGGTTGTTCTTGGTGCGGCGGGACAGCACCTGCATGACCCGCTCGATCTCCTTCTCGCGCCCGATGACCGGGTCGAGCTTGCCCTCGCGGGCCGCCTGGGTCAGGTTGCGCCCGAACTGGTCGAGCACGGCGGAGCCGGACGGGGTGCCCTCGGCGGGGCCACCGGCCGCGACGGCCTCCTTGCCCTGGTAGCCCGAGAGCAGCTGGATGACCTGCTGGCGCACCCGGTTGAGGTCGGCGCCGAGCTTGCCCAGGACCTGGGCGGCGACGCCCTCACCCTCGCGGATCAGGCCGAGCAGGATGTGCTCGGTGCCGATGTAGTTGTGGCCCAGCTGCAGCGCCTCGCGCAGCGAGAGCTCGAGCACCTTCTTGGCGCGCGGCGTGAAGGGGATGTGGCCGGACGGGGCCTGCTGGCCCTCGCCGATGATCTCCTGCACCTGGGAGCGGACGGCGTCCAGGGAGATGCCGAGCGACTCCAGCGCCTTGGCGGCGACGCCCTCACCCTCGTGGATCAGGCCGAGCAGGATGTGCTCGGTCCCGATGTAGTTGTGGTTGAGCATCCGCGCCTCTTCCTGGGCGAGGACGACCACCCGGCGGGCCCGGTCTGTGAATCTCTCGAACATCAGCGCTCCTTGCGGGCGGCGTGCGCCCCGGGGAAGATCCGCGAGGCCTGGACGTCGTGCAGCAAGGCTAACCACGGCACGGCCCTTGCACCGCCCGTGTTCGCCGCAGGCGTGATCCGACCGGCGCGGGACGCCGCCGGTTCACCAGGGGTGCAGCGTCGGACCCGCCCCGGGATAGGCCTCGAAGGTGGCCCGCTCCTGCGCGGAGAACGGCCGGGCCGTGTGGGTGGCGCTGTCGAGCTGGACCATCCGCGAGCGTGCCCGCAGGTAGACGGTCCCCGGCTCGTCGAGGACCTCGTAGGCGAGGTCCACCGACGACCGCCCGATCCGGGGCACCCATACCTGGACGGCGATCGGCGCGGGCCGGAACGTCAGCGGAGCGAGGTAGTCGATCTCGTGCTTGACCACCACGAGCAGGCTGGCGGTCATCGCCCCGGACTCGTCGACCCCCATCCCGGAGAACAGCGTGAACCGGGCGTCGTCGAGGAAGCGCAGGTAAGCAGCGTTGTTGACGTGGCCGAAGAGGTCGACGTCCGACCAGCGCACCTGCATGCTCACCGAGCCGCGGCCGTCCGCGGTGCGCCGGGTGTCCATCCCAGCAGCCTACGACCGCCGCCGGGGCCGGGCCGCGGGGCCGGGCCGCGACGGTACGGAAGACTGGCCCGGGTGAGCAGCTTCCCCGAACCCCCGGTCCCCTCGCCCGCCGAGCTGCGTGAGCTCGGCGCCGCGATCCGGCTCGTCGCGGTCGACATGGACGGCACGCTGCTGGACCCCGACCACGCCATCCACGACTCGCTGTGGCCCCTGCTGGCCGAGCTGGGCCGCCGCGGGATCCTCTGGTGCCCTGCCAGCGGTCGGCAGTACGCCACCCTCGCCCGCGACTTCGTCGGCGCCGAGGCGGACGTCGTCGTGATCGCCGAGAACGGCGCGTACGTCATGCGCGACGGCGTCGAGCTGAGCTCGGACACGATCGACCGCGCGGTGGCCGCGGAGGTCGTCCGGGTCGCACGGGACCTGCGGGCCGACGGGCACCCGGTCGGCGCGGTGCTGTGCGGTAAGCGCAGCGCGTACGTCGAGAGCGACGACCCCGACTTCCTCGCCGAGGCGGACCGCTACTACGCGCTGCTCGACCGGGTCGAGGACCTCTCCGCGGTCGACGACGACATCCTCAAGATGGCCGTGCACGACGCCGGGACGGCGGCGGAGACCACCTACCCCGCGCTCGCACACCTGCGCGACGGGCACCAGGTCGTCGTCTCCGGCGCGCACTGGGTCGACGTGATGAACACCGCGACCCACAAGGGGGCGGCGCTGGCCGCCGTCCAGCGCTCCCTCGGGATCAGCCGGGAGCAGACGGCAGCGTTCGGCGACTACCTCAACGACCTCGAGCTGCTCGCCGCCGCCGGGCTCTCCTTCGCGATGGCCAACGCGCACCCGCAGGTGCGGGCCGCCGCGCGCTTCGGCGCCCCCGCCAACACCGAGAACGGCGTCGTGCGGACGGTCGCCGCCCTGCTCGGCCTCGACCCCACCACCCTCTGACCGGACCCACTCACCCGGGTCTCGTCGGGATCGGCGCGTTCGACGCACCCGTTGCGACGAAACCTGGGTGCGGCGGGCACGCCGGCGGGCGCTGGCGCGGTCAGGAGGCGAGCGCGGCGCGGAAGACGTCCCGCGCCGCCGGGGAGAAGAGCACGAAGCGCACCTCGTCGAGGGTGCCGGGGTGGTCGGCTGCCCACTGCCGCACCGCCTGCAGGGCGATCCGGGCGACGTCGGCCATCGCCCAGCCGTAGACCCCGCCGCTGACCGCGGGGAACGCGACTGTCCGCGCCCCGAGCCCGGCGGCGACGTCCAACGACCGCCGGAAGCACGAGGCGAGCAGGTCGGGGTCGGTCTGACCGGCGTGCCGGTTCGGGCCCACGGTGTGCACGACCCAGCGGGCCGGCAGCGCCCCGGCCTCGGTGGCGACCGCCTCCCCGACGGGCAGCCCGTCCGGCCAGGTGGTCCGCCGCACCTCGCGGCAGGCCGCCAGGAGCGCCGGCCCCGCGGCCGCGTGCAGGGCGCCGTCGACCCCGCCCCCGCCGAGCAGGCTGGAGTTCGCCGCATTGACCACGACGTCGACGGCCGTGGTGGTGAGGTCCCCGAGCTCCGCCTCGATCCGCATCCCCTCAGGGTGCCGCACCGGCGGCCCCGGGGCACACCACGGGAGGGCCGACAGCGCAGGGCGGAGGCGCCGCTCAGGCCTCCAGCAGGATCGTCACCGGCCCGTCGTTGACGAGCTCGACGGCCATGTCCGCCCCGAAGACTCCGGTCGCGACCGGGATGCCGCGTGCCCGCAGCGCCTCGACGACGGCGTCCACCAGCGGCTGGGCGACGGGTCCGGGGGCCGCTGCGTTCCACGTCGGACGGCGCCCCTTGCGGGTGTCGGCGTAGAGCGTGAACTGGCTGACCACCAGCACGGACGCCCCGGCGTCGAGGACCGAGGCCTCCCCGCGCAGGATCCGCAGGTCCGCCACCTTGCGCGCGATGAGCTCGACCTGCGCCGGGCCGTCGTCGTGCGTCGCCCCGACGAGGACCAGCAGCCCGGTGCCGATCTCGCCGACGACGGCGCCGTCGACCCGCACGACCGCGGACCGCACGCGCTGGACGACGGCCCTCATCGGCTCGCCCCGACCGTCGGGGCCGCGGCCTGCGGCAGCAGGGAGACGACCGCGCCCACCGGGGCGCCGTGCCCCAGGACGTCGGTCCGCCCGAGCTCACCCAGGGCGGGGTGCCGCTCGGCCGGGACGATCAGCCGGAGGGCGTCCGCGACGACGGCCCGCACGGGGCGTGCGCCGCCGTCGGCGATCTTCAGCGCGAGACCGGACCCGTCGGGCAGGGCCGCGGCGAAGACCCCCTCGGCCCCGTCCTTGGCCAGCAGCCCCGGGACGGCGCCGAGCACGGCGGTGACGTCGCGGTGCGGGCCGCCGACCAGCGCCGGGTGCCGGGCCACGGCGCCGGCGACGCGCTCCTCCGGGCTGCCGGGCCCGCCGGTCGCGATCCGGGCGAAGGCCCGCGCGAGCCCGCGCAGGGTGGTGGCGAAGAGCGGTGCACCGCAGCCGTCGACCCCGACCCGGTCGACCCGCACGCCCGTGAGGTCCTCGAGCGTGTCGCGCACGAGGCGCTGCAGCGGGTGCCCGGGGTCGAGGTACGTCGCGGGGTCCCACCCCACCTGCACGCAGGTGAGCAGCATTGCGGCGTGCTTGCCCGAGCAGTTCTGGGTGAGGCTCGACGGTCCGTTGCCCGCGCGGGCCCAGTCCGCCGCCGCGTCGCTCCCCAGCGGGAGGTCCGGCGTGTTCTGCAGGTCGGCCACGGACAACCCCGCGTCGGCCAGCACCCGCAGGACCACCGCCCGGTGCGTACCGGTGCCCTCGTGGCTCGCCGCCGCGAGGGCCAGACCCTCGGCGTCGATCCGGAGGCCCGCCCGGAGCATGGCCACGGCCTGCACCGGCTTGACCGCCGACCGCGGCCAGAGCGGCGTGTCCACCTCGCCGCGCACGAGCAGGTCGGCTGAGCCGTCCCGGACGAGCAGGTGACCGTGGTGGACCGACTCGACCAGGCCGGAGCGCACGACGGCGGCGAGCGGCTCTCCCCGCGCGGGTGTCGGGTCGGCGATCTCCGAGGTCACCAGCCGCTGCCCGAGCGGGGGCCCTGCGGCCCTCGCCCGCGGGGTCCGAGCGCCGGCTTGACGTCGTAGAGGTAGACCAGGGCCGCCACGGCGCTGCCGAGCGCGAGGAAGGAGAGCGCGCCGGTCCCCAGCGGGTAGGGCAGGGCGACGAAGGCGATCGCCGTGGCGATGCCGAGGAGCGTGAGCCAGAAGTTCTTCGTCCGCTTGCCCGCGCTGACGAACGCCTGCGGCGGCCGCCGGACGGCGTCGAGCAGGGCGACGATGCTCGCCACGAAGATCGCGACGTAGAGCGCGAGGAAGACGACGGTCTGGACGTTTCGGATCACGATGGGAGCCTACGAGACGCCACCGGGTGCCACTAGGCGAACGCGAACCGGGAGCGTCCCTCCACCTTGGCCCGGTAGAGCGCCGCATCGGCCCCCGCGTACAGGTCGGTGAGCTCCGTCCCGTCCGCGGCCCGCCCATAGCACACGCCGACGCTGGCGCTGAGCCGGATGCTCCGTCCGGCGTGCTCCACCGGGAGGGACCCGACGCAGTCCACGATGCACTGCGCGATCCGGGCCGCGTCGTCCCGCGTCCGTCCGGTGAGCAGCACCGCGAGCTCGTCGCCGCCGAGCCGTGCCACCGTCGCGGAGGTCCCCGCGCAGCGGCGCACCAGGGCCGCGACGTGCACGAGCGCCTCGTCGCCGGCGGGGTGGCCGTAGGCGTCGTTGAGGTCCTTGAACCGGTCGAGGTCGACGACGAGCAGCGCCACCCCGTCCTCGCGGTGCCGGTCGCGCAGCCGCGGGACGGTCGGTCCGAGCACCGACCGCGCGACGCGCTCCAGCTCGCGTCGGGTGGCCAACGAGGTGAGCGGGTCGACGCTGGCCTCCTCCTGCAGGCGCACGGCGTTCTCCTCCTGGTGGCGCACGGCCATCGTCATGAGGAGCGTCACGACGAGCACGATCGCGGCGACGGAGCCCGTGTTGAACAGGGCGAGCTCGACGTCGAACATCGAGAGGTTGATCGCCAGGGCGGCGAGCACCGTCGCTCCCGCGACGAGCCAGGCGCCTGCGGGCCGCAGGTACAGGGCGCAGAAGACCACCGCGTAGAGCAGGCCGATCTGCCCGGCCACCCCCGGCTCGGGCGCCTGGAGGTCGAGGATCAGGACGACCAGCGGACCGCACAGACCGACGAGGACCCAGGCGAGGGACCAGCGCTCGACCCGCCGCGCCAGCTCGATGAGGCCGAGGATGACGACCGCGAAGACGAGCGCGGTGACGAGCGTGGTCGGCGAGGACGACCGGTGCCCGGTCGCGATCCCCCAGGCCTCGAACGCCACGGGGCTCCGGCGGCGCCGCGCCCGCACAGCACGGCGCCATGGGCCGTGTGCGTGCTGTCACGAGGACCGAGCGATGTTATGACAACCCCTGGCACAACGACACGCTATCCGTTTCGTCCCGGTCCGTCTGGGACCAGGGTCATGCCACGATCACTCGTCCCCGACCGGAGAGCTTGGCCTCGTAGAGCGCTGCGTCGGCCGCCGAGTACAGCTGGGCCAGGCCTTGCGAGCGCGCCGAGGTCACGTGCGCCACCCCGATGCTCAGGCTGATCGGGATCTCGCCGCCCTGGTGCCGCAGCGGCGTCCTGGCCAGCGCGTCGACCACGCCCTCGGCAGCCTTCGCCGCGTCCTGGGCCGTGCAGCACGGGATGAGCAGGGCCAGCTCGTCGCCGCCGAGTCGCGCCACGGTGACGTGCGCGCCGACGCTGCCACGCAGGACCGCGGCGACGTGCACCAGCGCCGCGTCGCCGATCGGGTGGCCGTAGGTGTCGTTGAGGGACTTGAAGTGGTCGACGTCGATGATCGCCAGGCCCGTCCCGAGCGAGAAGTCCCCGGGCAGGCAGGGCGAGGCGAGCACCTCGGCGGCGACCTCCTCGAGCCGGCCCCGGCTGAACAGACCTGTGAGCGGGTCGATGGCCGCCGCGGCGCGCAGCTGGGCGGTGAGCTCCTCCTGGTGCCGGGCCAGGGCGCTGAGCACGAGGGTGATCATGAGGAAGCCCGGGAGGATGACCGCCGCCTGGGCCACGGCCTCCGAGGCGGGGAGCACGACCGCGACCACCGCGACCTCGGCGGCCGACGCGAGCACGGTGATCGTCCACGCCACCGGGGCGCGCAGGTGCGCGCCGGCGTAGACGAGCGGGTAGACGAGCCCGAGCTGGCCGGCGGCGGAGGCGTCCCCGGTCCCGATCCCGATCCACAGCACGATGGCGATCCCGAAGAGCGGCGCCGCGACCCAGGTGAGGCGCGGGGCGCGATCGGGCACCGTCCAGGCCACCAGGGCGATGCCGAGCAGGACCGCCCCGATCGCCGTCGCGGCGAGCTGGGTGGCCGCGGTGCTCTCCTGGAGTCCCCCGACGGCCGCGATCGCCTCGAAGGCGACCGTGACGGTCGCCGCGATGACCGCGGCGATCGCGAGTGTCCGGCCGGCGGCGACGCGGTCCCGTGGTTCGAGCAGGGAGGACGCGGACTCGGGGGACACAGCGGACACATCGGCAGATTCCCCCCGACGCTTGGTACTCCGGCGGAGTGACGGACCGGGTGAAGAGCCCGGCGCAACCCGCCTGCGCACGGGATTCGGCGGGTTCGGCGGGGCCGGCGGGCTCGGCGGGGCCGGCGGGTTCGGCGGGGCCGGCCGCCGCCGAGCGGTCAGAGCTCGGGGAGCCACGCCCGCGCCTGTTCCGGCTCGACCCCCGCCGCCTCCTCGAGGTCGACGACCAGCGAGCGCACCAGCATGACCAGGCTCTGGACCTGCCAGTCGTTCGGGGCGAGGGCGTAGGGGTCGGTGTGGCGCGCGGCGTCCGCCAGCGCGCGGCGCACGGCATCGGTCGACCCGCCGCCGGCGAGCGCGAGGCCGAGGTCGACGACGTCGGCGTGCAGCTCATCGATCAGGCCGGCGAGGGCGTCGAGCGCGGTGTCGAGCTCGGGGGTACCCGGCCGGGCGACGACCGCGCGGGCGCGCCGCACGAGCACCCGGGTGTTGCGCATCGCGCGGTCGGCGAGGACCGCTGCGGCCTCCAGCTCGCCGAGCTCGGCCAGGTGCCGCCGGAACGCCGGGGAGACCCGGGCGGCGTCGCGGGAGGCGAGCGCCGCCGAGCGCCACTGGTCGAACACCGGCTGCGAGGCGCGGCCCCGCAGGAGGGCCTCGTCGACGTCGTCCGTGCGTCGCCCCGCCAGGCCTGCCGACAGGGCCGCGAGGACCTCGGCGATCTCCCGCATCCCCTCCCCCGCGAGGGACCGCACGCGCCGCCGGGGGTCCTGCGGGGACAGGACGGCGACGACCAGCGCGACGACGCCGCCCACGACGGCATCCAGCCAGCGGTTGAGCGCCCCGCCGGAGGCCGTGGCCGGCAGCACGACGATGACGACGGCCTGGACACCCGCCTGGACGGCGAGCAGGTCCCCACGGTCGATGAACCGCGCGAGCAGCACCGCGACGAAGAGCACGACGGCGACCTGGACCGCCCCGGAGCCGATGGCGTGGACGAGCAGGTCCCCCGCACCGACCCCGACCGCGACGCCGATCGCCAGCTCGGCGACCCTGCGTGGCTGGCGGTCGGCCGTGAACCCGAGCGCGATCCACGCGGACGCGGGAGCGAAGAACGGGAAGGTGTGGCCGAGCCCGTACCGCGCCAGGGCGAAGGCGATCCCCGCGGCGATGCTCGCGAGCAGGACCGGCAGGGCGGCGCGGCGCACCCGGGCCCAGCCCTGGCGTGCCCTGGCGTGGACCAGGAGGCCGACCGTCACGGGCGCGTCGGGGGGCGCAGGCCTCGGGCGACCGCCGGGGCGGTCCGCACGGCCGGCTCGTGGTCGGGACGCACCACGACCTCCTGGGCGGCGGCGACCGAGCCCTCGTCGGCCGACACGAGGAGCTCCTCGCCGACCGGGACACCTCGACGCAGCACGGCCAGCGCGATCGGGCCCAGGACGTGGTGCCGGGCCACGCTCGTCACGGTGCCGACCGTGCGCTCGCCCGCCGTCACCTCGGCGCCGGGGACGGGGAGCAGGTGGCCCGAGCCGTCGAGGTGGAGCAGGACGAGCCGACGGGGTGGCCGGCCGAGGTTGTGCACCCGGGCCACGGTCTCCTGGCCGCGGTAGCACCCCTTGGCGAGATGCACCGCGGTGCGCAGCCAGTCGAGCTCGTGCGGGATCGTCCGATGGTCGACCTCGGTGGCGCGCGGTCGCCAGACGGCGAGCCGGAGCGCCTCGGTGGCCCAGGTCCCGGCGAGCCGGGCGCCGTCCGCGAGCCGCGCCGCGACCTCGTCGGCCAGCGCGTCGCGCGGGAGGAGGACCAGGCGCCACGGTCGGGCGGGGTGCTCGTCGTCCGGGGGCCCGTAGACCGTCCCACCGGGGGCCGTGCGCGGCCACGGGTCCCGCCACACGACCGGTCCGCCGGGGACCCCCTCGGCGTCGACGGGCTCGCCGATCGCCGCCCACTGCGCCGTGACGTCGGCGACCTCGACCCGCAGCATGAAGCGCATCGAGTCGAGCCAGTGCACGAGGCCGGGTGCCGTCTCGGTGATCAGCCAGGTCGTCGTGCCGTCGTCGACCACGCCGGCCGCGTGCTCGACGTGCCCGTGCGGGCTGAGGACGAGCGTCTCGGTGGAGGTGAACGGTGGCAGGCCGGTCAGCTGCTGCGAGGTGAGCGAGTGCAGCCAGGTGAGCCGGTCCGGCCCGGTGACGCTCACCACCCCGAGGTGGGACTGGTCGACGATCGCCCGGCCGGCCTCGAGGGCACGCTGCTCGGCCACCGGGTCGCCGTAGTGCCAGGCGACGCCGGCGTCCGGCCCGGCCGCCTCGACCGCTCCCGCCCGGTCCAGCAGGGGGCTGCTCATCCGAGCCGCGCCATCCGCGCCGAGGCGTAGGACTGCAGGGGCTCGCCGAACGCGGCGATGTCCCAGGTCCAGAGCAGCTCGCCCTCGACCAGTCCGTACAGCCGGCTCGCGGCGCTCAGCTCGGCGGCGTCGGGGGTGCGGGCGACCAGGTCGCTGGCCAGGTCGATCCGGCCGCTGCCGGCGACACCTGCGTAGAGCGTGAGGTGCCCGGCGGGGTCGACGAGGAGCAGCTCGACGGGGTACCGGTCGGCCGGCAGGTCCTCGGGCCGGTCCGGCGGGACCCGCCAGAACCCGCGCTCGGTGGACCAGACGTGGTCCTCGCCGGCGAGGCGGAGGGTCGAGGTCCACGCCAGGTACGGGCCGCCGTCGTGCTCCACGACGACGTCCGCGACGACCTCGGCCCGCGGGACACCGGGGTAGCCGACCTCACCGGTCCCGCGCCAGGCGCCGACCAGCCACGCGAGGGGATAGACCTCGGGCGCGAGTCCCTCGGGCAGCACGAAGGACATCGATCAGCGCTGACCCTTGTAGAGCTTGAGGACGACGTACGCGGCGAACCAGCCGATCGTCAGCGTCGCGGCGACGAGAAGACCGATGTAGAAGAGCTCGAGTCCAGCCATGGCCCCGATCCTACGGTCACCGACGTGCGGGTGCGGCCTAGGCTGACCGGATGGACGCGCGCCGCCTCGTGGTGAAGACGACCGCCGGAGCCGACCGGCCCGAGGCATGCACCCAGGCGCTCACGGTCGCGGCGGCCGCCGTCGCGGCGGGTGCCGAGGTCAGCCTCTGGCTCACCGGTGAGGCGTCCTGGCTCGCCCTGCCGGGACGCTCGGCCGAGCTCGACCTGCCGCACGCGGCACCGGCGGGTGAGCTGCTGGCCGCGGTCCTCGCGGCCGGCAGAGTGACGCTGTGCACCCAGTGCGCCGCCCGCCGCGGGATCGAGGAGGCCGACCTGCTGCCGGGAGTGCGGATCGCGGGGGCCTCGACCTTCGTCGAGGAGATCCTCGCGGCCGACGTCCAGGCCTTGGTCTACTGACCACTGCGGCCGGCCGGGGCCGCGCCGAGCGCCGGTTCCCGCGCCGCGGCTCAGCCGAGCAGGACGCGGCCGATCACGTAGACGAGGATCCCGCTGACCGAGACGGGCAGCACGAGGCCGGCGATCGCGGCCGAGCGGCGTTCCAGCGCCGGCACGTGCTCGAGGAGCGAGTGCAGGACGGCCACCAGCAGGCCCACCGCGACACCGAGCACGATGCCGGTCACGGGGTCGATCCTGGGCATGACGGCCGCGGCCGCGCCGCCGCCGATCGTCGCGGCGGCGGTGGTCACGATGACCGCGACCCAGCCCCCGAGCGGGACGGCCGAGACGGCCGCGCCGACCGCGAGCGCGACCGCGCCGGCCACCACGAGCCCGGGACCCGCGGCGGTGCGGTCCGCGGCGATCCAGCCCGAGCCGGCCGCGGCGACGAGCACCCCGGTGACCGTGCCCGAGACGGAGTCGACCAGCCGGGCCCGGCCGTCCTGGCGAGCCATCTCGGTGACGAAGGTGAGCAGGACGGCGAGCGCGACCACGACGGGCAGGTCCCGCAGGTACGGCTCGCCCTGGGTGACCCCGACGACGACGGCTCCCCCGGCGCCCCCGAGCGCCACCACGACGAACGCGCCGAGCGGCACCGGCAGGTCGAGGAGCCGGGGCCAGCCGTAGGCCACCGCGAGGGCGAGCAGGACGGCGACGACGGTGACGACGGTCGGGTGCAGCACGGCCGAGCCGGCCACGACGGCGCCGAGCACGGCCGTGAGCACGGCCCTCGTGGAGACGTCCATCAGCGTCCGACGACGTCGTCGCAGGTCAGGTCAGGCAGCACCGCGCCAGTCTTGCAGATGGGAAGTCCCCGTCGTGCGCTCCCTCCCGGGCGGTACGGTGGGACGTCCCCGTCGCGCTGGAGGAACACCCGGTGGCAGACCTTCTGCTCCTCACGCCTTCGTCCGGTGGCTCCACCCAGGTGCTCCCGGCCCTCGGGCTGCTCGCGCACAAGGTCCGTGTGCTCCCGGTCGAGCCGTCCGCCCTGCTCGACGCCGCGGACGCCGACGTGCTGCTGCTGGACGCGCGCCGCGATCTGGCCACGGCGCGCTCGACCTGCCGCCTGCTGCGTTCGACGGGCCTCACCGTCCCGCTCGTCCTCATCCTCACCGAGGGCGGGCTGACGGTCGTGACCGGCGAGTGGGGGGCCTCGGACATCCTGCTGGCCGATGCCTCCCCCGCCGAGGTGGAGACCCGCCTGCGCCTGGTCATCGAGCGGTCGAGCGTGGAACGGGCGGGCGAGGAGCCGGACGAGATCTCCTCCGGTGACCTGACCATCGACGCCAGCGGGTACACCGCCCGCGTCCGGGGCCGGCCGCTCGACCTGACCTACAAGGAGTTCGAGCTGCTCAAGTACCTCGCGCAGCACCCGGGTCGGGTGTTCACCCGCGCCCAGCTGTTGCAGGAGGTCTGGGGCTACGACTACTTCGGCGGGACCCGGACGGTCGACGTCCACGTCCGCCGGCTGCGGGCCAAGCTCGGCGCCGAGCACGAGCAGCTCATCGGGACGGTCCGCAACGTCGGGTACCGATTCGACCCGCAGCGCGAGCGCCGGGAGCCCGAGACCTCACCGGCCGGGACCGCCGTCGTCGACTGAGCCCGCCGTCGTCGACTGAGCGCAGACGGACTCCCGGACCCGGCACGCGCGCCCTCGCCTATCCTTGGGCCACCCCCGGCCGGTCCCGGCATGGGGCAGTCCAGGAGGAGGCGCATGCCACGCGGACCCAGGATCCGACGCAGCCCACGGCTCCGCCGACTCGTCGGCGCGGGTCCACGGCTGTTCGCCCGACTCTCGGCGCGGGAGGAACGCAGCCTCGCCGACATCCTGCGCACCGAGACGACCGGCGGGATCCTGCTGCTCGTCGGCGCCGTCGTGGCGCTCGTCTGGGCGAACTCGCCGGCCTCGGAGACCTACGCGAACCTGCGGGAGCTCACCTTCGGGCCGTCCGCGGTTCACCTGGACCTCAGCGTCGAGAAGTGGGCGACCGACGGGCTGCTCACGATCTTCTTCTTCGTCATCGGACTGGAGCTCAAGCGCGAGATCGTCGACGGCGAGCTGAGGCGGCCGGCCACGGCGGCCCTGCCGATCGTGGCCGCCATCGGCGGGATGGCCGTGCCCGCCTTGTTCTACGTGCTGGTGAACGCCGGGCGGGGGGACCTCAACGGCTGGGCCGTGCCGACCGCGACCGACATCGCGTTCGCCGTCGCCGTCCTGGCCGTCGTCGGGCGCAGCCTGCCGAGCTCGCTGCGCGCGTTCCTCCTCACTCTCGCGGTGGTCGACGACCTGCTCGCGATCCTCGTCATCGCGGTCTTCTACAGCGACTCGATCGAGCTGACCTGGCTCGGCCTCTCGGCCCTGGCCATCGTGGCGTTCGGGCTGCTCACCCGCCGTGGGATCACCACTCCTTGGCTGCTGCTCCCGCTCGGCGTGATCGCCTGGGCCCTCATGCACGAGTCGGGGGTGCACGCCACGATCGCCGGCGTGATGCTCGGCCTCGTCGTCCCCGGCGTGGCCCGGGGCGAGGGCCACAGCCTGGCGGAGCGCTTCGAGCACCGCTGGCGGCCCGTGTCGGCCGGGTTCGCGGTCCCGATCTTCGCCCTGGTCGCGGCCGGCGTGGCCCTCGACCCCCAGACGCTCGCCGACGCCGTGCAGGACCCGGTGGCCCAGGGCGTGGTCCTCGGCCTGGTGCTCGGCAAGCCGATCGGGATCCTCGGTACGACCTGGCTGGTCTCCCGACTCACCCGGACGCCCCTCGCCGAGGGCCTGGGCTGGTCGGACGTCGCGGCCGTCGGGGCGGTGGCAGGCATCGGCTTCACGGTCTCGCTGCTCATCGGCGCCCTGGCCTTCCCGGAGGGTTCGCAGGTCGGCGAGCACGTCCGGGCAGCGGTCCTCGCGGCCTCCCTGCTGGCAGCGATCTCCGGCGGCGTCCTGCTCTCCCTCCGCGACCGCCACCACCGGCTGAGCCCGGCGACCTCGCCGGCCGATGAGGCACGGTAGGTTCGGCGCGTGACCGACTCGTCAGCGGTCCTTCTCGACGGGCCGTGGCAGCACCGCTTCGTGCCGGCGAACGGCGCCCGCTTCCACGTCGTGGAGGCCGGGGCCGATCCGACCGCGCCCCTCGTCGTCCTGCTGCACGGCTTCCCCGAGCACTGGTGGGCGTGGCGGAACCAGCTCCCGGCGCTTGCCGAGGCGGGCTACCGCGCCGTCGCGATCGACCTGCGCGGGGCCGGGGCCTCGGACAAGCCGCCGCAGGGCTACGACATCCCGACCCTGGCCCGCGACGTCGCGGGGGTGATCCGTTCCCTGGGCGCCCAGCAGGCGGTCGTCGTCGGTCACGGCCTCGGCGGGACCATCGCCTGGTCGATGCCGACGCTCCAGCCGAACGTGACCCGCGCGA
Organism: uncultured Actinomycetota bacterium; assembly: GCA_963724505.1. GTDB lineage: Bacteria > Actinomycetota > Actinomycetes > Actinomycetales > Cellulomonadaceae > Actinotalea. Next base: position 38,232 of record CAVRUY010000007.1, on the reverse strand, counting down.
TCGCGGTGTTCGCCTCGGCGCACCCGCTCCGACTGCACTCGGCCGCGGTGACCCGGCCGCTCCTCGTGCGGCCCGGGGGTCGCCGGCTCGCCTTCTTCCAGCTCCCGTGGTTCCCCGAGCGTCGGCTGACCCACGGGGACCTGACGACCCGGGTCCTGCACGAGTGGTCGGCGCCGGGGTGGCCGGACGCCGAGGTCGTCGCGACCTACCGCGCGGCCATGCAGATCCCGTTCGCCGCCCACTCGGCGATGGAGATGTTCCGGTGGCTCGTGCGGTCGACCCCACGGGTCGACGGCCAGCGCTACCTGGCCGCCGTCCGCGCCCCGGTGCGTGTCCCCGTGCTCCAGGTCCAGGGCATGCTCGACCGCTGCCTGCCCGCCTCGACCGTCGGCACCGGCCGGCACGGCAGCCCGTTCCGCTTCGAGACGCTTCCGGGCGTCGGCCACTTCGTGCCCGAGGAGGCCCCGGAACGGTCGACGGCGCTGCTCCTGGAGTGGCTCGGCGGCCTCGACGCGGCCACGGCCCGCACGGTCGTCCCCAGCCTCTGAGCCGCCGGGGCCCGGCTAGGAGGTCTCGGGCACCTGGTGCGCGGACTCCTTGACGAGCCGGGCCGCCTGCACCGGGTCCGTCTCGCCCAGGCCTGCCGACGGGCACCATCGCGCGACGGGGCACGCGCCGCAGGCCGGGCGGCGGGCGTGGCAGGTACGCCGCCCGTGGGCGATCACCCGGTGGGAGAACATCGTCCAGTCCCGCGGCGGGAGCAGGGCGCACAGCTCGCGCTCCACGGCGACCGGGTCCTCCGCCGTGCTGAGACCGAGCCGGGCGCTGACCCGCAGCACGTGGGTGTCGACCGGCAGGCCCGGGACGCCGAAGGCGTTGCCGAGCACGACGTTCGCGGTCTTGCGCCCGACGCCGGGCAGGGAGACGAGGTCGGTCATCCGGGCCGGGACCTCGCCGTCGAAGCGCTCGACGAGCGCCCGCCCGAGCCCGGCGACCGCCCGCGCCTTGGCCCGGAAGAAGCCGGTCGAACGCAGCAGGTCCTCGAGCTCGTCGGGGTCGGCCGAGGCGTAGTCCGCAGCGGTGGGGTACCGCGCGAAGAGGGCCGGGGTGACCAGGTTGACCCGGACGTCCGTCGTCTGCGCCGAGAGCACGGTCGCGACGAGCAGCTCGAGCGGCGAGCGGAAGTCCAGCTCGCAGTGCGCGTCCGGGTACCGCTCGGCGAGCGTCCGGTCGATCCGCCGGGCGCGACGCGTCAGGGCGAGCGGCGTCTCGGTCATACCGGTGAGCGTAGGCCCGGGTCATGCGTCCGGGTGGTCGGGGACGACCGATGGGGTGATCCCGGCTGCCGTCCCTCAAGGCGGCGGCGCCTTCCTCCGATGGGGAGATTGCGCTCGCCGATCCCGGCTGGCCCGCGAGAGAGAAGGTCTGCCGTGCCGCTCGAGGAGACCTGGGTCGACGCGGACCTGCAGGCGGCTCGACGTGCACTGCGCCGCGAGCGGCTCGAGGTCGGCCGGTGGCGTCGGCTGCTGCGCGCGCGGCTCGACCTGCTGGTCGGCGCCTACGCGCCGCCCGAGATCCTCGGGACCACCGGCTGGGACCACCTGCCTGCGGGACGCCTCACCCTCCCGCTCCCCGGCGAGATGGCAGCCGCCATCTGGGTGGACTGCGGGACGGAGGACCGCGTGGCGCTCATGCGCCGGCTGCGCGACCTCGACCGACGGCTCGGCGCCTACGTCGCGGAGATCGACACCGCCCTGGACGCGACGACCGACGAGGTCCTCGCCCGGATGGGACCGGCGGCGACGGCGCTCGCCGGCCTCGTCGAGCCGGCCGGCGCACTCGGGGGGCGAAGCGGGGTCCGCTGATCCCCCGCGGTAGGGCAGGATGATCCCGGGAAGAGACACACGTCACATCGGGAGGTCAGCGCGTCGTGGAAGACGATGTGGTGCTCAAGTCGCCCCTGTTCGCCTCCGTCGCCCCCGCCGCGGCGCGTGACCTCTACGGGTCGATGGGGCGTCTGGAGCTGCCCCGCGGCCAGGCCGTGTTCCACGAGGGGGAGCTGGGTGACCGTCTCTACGTCATCGACAGCGGCGCCGTGAAGCTCGGCCGGCGCTCGCCGGACGGCCGGGAGAACCTGCTCTCGGTCCTCGGCCCCGGCGAGATGTTCGGCGAGCTCTCCCTCTTCGACCCCGGCCCGCGCACGGCGACCGCCTCCGCCGTCTCGGACACCGTGCTGCTCGAGCTGAGCCACGACGACCTGATCGTCTGGCTCGAGCGCTACCCGGCCGTGGCCCAGCACCTCCTGGAGGCACTGGCGCGGCGCCTGCGCCGGACCAACGAGACCCTCAGCGACCTCGTCTTCGCCGACGTGCCGGGCCGGGTCGCCAAGGCCCTGCTCGACCTGTCGACCCGGTTCGGGCAGGCCACCGACGACGGCATCCGGGTGGCCCACGGACTGACGCAGGAGGAGCTCGCCCAGCTCGTCGGCGCCTCGCGGGAGACGGTCAACAAGGCGCTCGCCGACTTCACCGCGCGGGGCTGGCTCCGCCGCGAGGGCCGGACGGTCGTGCTGCTGGACGCGGAGCGGCTCGAGCGCCGTTCCCGCTGAGCGCGCCGGCGCGCTCGCGGCGGCTGCTCAGGCGAGCTCGACGACCATCTCGATCTCGACCGGGGCGTCCATCGGCAGCACCGCGACGCCGACCGCGCTGCGGGCGTGCACGCCCGCCGCACCGAAGACCTGCCCGAGCAGCTCGCTCGCGCCGTTGACGACGGCCGGCTGCCCGGTGAACGACGGGTCGCTGGCCACGAATCCCACGATCTTGATCACGCGCGCGATCCGGTCGAGTCCGCCCGCCTGCTCGGCGACGGCCGCGAGAGCGTTGAGGGCGGCGCTCCGCGCGAGGTCGGCAGCGAGCGCCGGCGCGACCAGGCCGGGGCCGTCGCCGACCTTGCCGGTGGCGGGCAGCGCGCCGTCGACGAACGGCAGCTGGCCCGAGGTCCAGACGTAGCTCCCCGTCCGGACCGCCGGCACGTACGCGGCGAGCGGCGCCACGACGGGCGGCAGGGTCAGGCCCAGCTCGGCGAGGCGGTGCGTCGGGCTCGTGGTCGTCACGCCTCACCTCGCGGCCGCTTGAGGTAGGCCACCAGGCCCGAGCCGTCGGGACCGGGGACGACCTGGACGAGCTCCCACCCGTCCGCACCCCATTGGTCGAGGATCGCCTTCGTCGCGTGCACGATGAGCGGGATGGTCGCGTACTCCCAGGTGGTCGCCATGGGTGAACGTTAGCGGCCGGGCGCCCCGTGGTGCCCGGCGGACTCGACGGCGACCACGCTCGACTCCGGTCGCACCCCGTGCACCGCGCCCAGGTCGGGGTCGACCTCGAGCATCTCGCGCCAGGAGACGACGTCGGGGAAGCGGCGCAGCAGGGCGCGGCGCTCGCGCTCGGTGAGCCCACCCCAGACCCCGAAGGCGATGTGGTGGTCGAGGGCGTCGACCAGGCAGTCGAGCCGGACGGGGCAGCCGAGGCACACCTCGCGGGCGCTGCGTTGCGCCGCCCCCTCGACGAACAGGTCGTCGGGGGACAGTCCGCCGCATGCGCCGTATGCCGTCCAGTGCTGGTCGCCCGTCACAGGCCCCCCTCCTCGCACGTGCCCGGTCCTACCGTACGACGGCCGGGAACACCTCCGCGTGGGCCGTTCGGCCAAGATCGGGTGCCGGACCTGCACGGGGGCTTCACAGCTGACCGGTCCCGCGCACACGGTGCTCACGTACGCTTCAGCCATGGCGACCTCTTCCACGCCCTCCCGGGGCCGCAAGGTCAATGCTGTCCAGGCCCTCGGGCTCCTGCTGACCTTCGTGCTCGTCGCCGGAGTCGGCGGCCTGCTGGGCGCGGGCCTGCTGCTGCCGGCGGTGGCGACGACCAGCGGCGTGGCTGACACCACCGTGCAGATCTTCGACGAGCTCCCCGCCGAGCTCACGCAGGTCCCGCTGTCGGAGAAGTCGACGATCCTCGCCGCCGACGGCACGGTGCTGGCGAGCTTCTACGACCAGAACCGCATCGTCGTCCCGCTGTCCGAGGTCTCGATCCACATGATCAACGCGGTGATCGACATCGAGGACCGTCGGTTCTTCGAGCACGGCGGCGTCGACCTCACCGGCATGGCCCGCGCGCTGCTGACGAACGCGGTCGCGGACACCAACGAGGGCGCGTCGACGCTCACCCAGCAGTACGTGAAGAACTCCCTCATCCAGGCCGCGCTCCAGCTCGACGACCCCGTCGCGCGCGCGCAGGCCATCGCCGACGCCCGGGCGAGCACCGGGCTCGAGGGCTACGCCCGCAAGCTCCAGGAGGCCAAGCTGGCGGTCTCGCTGGAGCAGGTCATGACCAAGGAGGAGATCCTCCAGGCGTACCTCAACATCTCCCAGTTCGGTGTCTCGGTCTACGGCGTCGAGGCCGCCGCGCAGTACTACTTCTCCAACCGCGCCAAGAACCTCAACTACCTGCAGGCCGCGACCATCGCCGGGATCACCAAGGGCCCCTCGGAGTACGACCCGGAGCGCAACCCGGAGAAGTCGGAGGGCCGTCGCAACATCGTGCTCGGCTCGATGCTCCGCGAGGGCGACATCACCCAGGGCGAGTACGACGCGGGGATCGCGACGCCGATCGCCGAGACCCTCAAGATCGGCCAGACCCGCCTCGGCTGCATGACGGCCGGTGACGTCGTGGCCGGCTCCGGGTACTTCTGCGACTACGTGACCAAGATCATCGCGCAGGACCCGGCCTTCGGGGAGACGTCGGCCGAGCGCCGGCGCCTGCTCTACCAGGGCGGCCTGACGATCCACACGACGCTCGACCCTCGCCTGCAGGAGCTGGCCGACGCCTCCGCGAAGGCGACCGTGCCGGTGGACGACCCCTCCGGGGTCTCCGACGCCATCTCGGTGGTGGAGCCCGGCACGGGCAACATCGTGGCGATGGCCCAGAACCGGGTGTACAACTCGACCTCCAGCGCCGGGCCGGGGCAGACGGCCGTCAACTTCAACACGGACTTCGCCTACGGCTCCTCCGGCGGTTTCCCGCCGGGGTCGACCTTCAAGCCCTTCACGCTGCTCGAGTGGCTCAAGGAGGGGCACAGCCTCAACGAGATCGTCGACGGCCGGCTGAGGTCGAGCGGCGTGCCGATGAGCGAGTTCAACGCCTCCTGCACCGGCTTCGGTGGCGGCGTGTACAAGTTCGGCAACGCGGAGGGCTCCGGCGGTTTCATGTCGGCCCTGGACGCGACGAAGAACTCGGTGAACTCCGCCTACATCGAGATGGCGACCAACCTCGACCTGTGCAAGATCTTCTCCGGTGCCGCCGAGCTCGGCGTGCACAAGGCGAACGGCGACCCGGTCGACGTCCTGCCGTCCAACGTCATCGGCTCGGCGGAGATCGCGCCGCTCGCCATGGCCGCGGCCTTCGCGAGCTGGTCGGCCGACGGCGTCTTCTGCGAGCCGATCGCCATCACGGCGGTCGAGGACGCGGACGGGACCGCCCTTCCGGTGCCGTCGGCCAACTGCCGCCAGGCCATCACCCCCGAGCTGGCCCGGGCGATGAACTACGGGCTCAGCCAGGTCTGGAACGGCACCGGCAAGGCCATCGGCCGACTGCCCGACGGCCGCCCGGCGTCCGGCAAGACCGGCACGACCTCGCAGAACGAGCACACCTGGTTCGTCGGCTACACCGCCCAGATGGCGACGGCGGTCTGGGTCGGGCACTCCGAGGGCATGATCCCCATGCAGCGCGTGACGATCGGCGGCACGTACTACCGCAACGTCTACGGTGCGACCCTCGCCGGCAAGGCCTGGCGGGCGTTCATGGAACCGGCGAGCGCGGGGATGCCGGTCGTCGACTTCCCCTCCGCCTCCAGCGCCCAGGTCGACGGCGTGCGGGTGGCCGTGCCGAACGTCATCGGCCGCAGCCAGTCCTCGGCGACCAATGCCCTCAAGGCCGCCGGCTTCAACGTGCGGGTCGGCGACCCGGTGTACTCGTCCTCGCCGACGGGTTCCGTGGCGTGGACCGATCCCGCCGCGGGCTCGCGGGCCACCCGCGGCTCCGTGGTGACCCTCGTCCTCTCGCTCGGGGTGGACCCGGCGACCATCGAGCCGCCGGCGCCGGATCCTGGCGGCGGGGGCAACAACGGCGGCGGCAACAACGGCGGCAACTGAGTGCCCGCCCTCCGCTCGGCCGTCGGCCTCGGTGCCGTCGCCGTCGCCGCCGGGCTCGGGTACGCCCTCGCCGAGGCGCAGGCCTACACCCTGCGTCGCGTCACCGTTCCCGTCCTCGGACCGGGCGAGCGAGCGCTTCGCATCCTGCACCTGTCCGACCTGCACCTGAGACCGTCCCAGGAGCGCAAGATCGACTGGGTCCGCGACCTCGCCCGCCTCGAGCCGGACCTGGTGATCGACACCGGCGACAACATGGCGCACCCCGAGGCCCTCCCGCCCCTGCTGCACGCCCTGGAGCCCCTGATGGGCACCCCCGGGGCGTTCGTCATGGGCTCGAACGACTACCTCGCCCCGCGAGCGAAGAACCCGGCGCGCTACCTCCTTCCCGACGCCCGGACGCCGCAGCCGCCGAGCCCGGACCTGCTGCCGGCGGCCGAGCTCGCCGAGGCCCTGCGGGCGGCCGGCTGGCGTGACCTGAACAACCGCCGGGACGGTGTGGTGGCCGACGGTCGTCGAATCTCCCTGGTGGGCGTGGACGACCCGCACCTCGACCTGGACCGGTTCCCGGACCCGGTGGAGCGCCCGGAGGTCGACCTGCACCTCGGCGTCGCGCACGCCCCGTACCGACGGGTCCTCGACCGGATGCACGCGGACGGCGCCCAGCTCGTCCTGGCCGGCCACACCCACGGCGGGCAGCTGTGCGTCCCGGGCTGGGGGGCGCTGGTGACGAACTGCGACCTCGACGCCCGTCGGGCCAAGGGCCTGCACGGCTGGCCGGGCCCGCGCCCCGACGGCCCCGGCGGCGAGGGCTCGACCTGGCTGCACGTCTCGGCCGGGCTCGGCACGTCTCCGTACACGCCGGTGCGCTTCGCGTGCCGGCCGGAGGCCACGCTGCTCACGCTCGTGGCCCGTCTCACCTGAGCCGGTTTCTCCGGAGGGTCTCCCCTGGGCTATCCTTGCCAGGCTCCACGGGGTGTGGCGCAGCTTGGTAGCGCGCTTCGTTCGGGACGAAGAGGGCGCAGGTTCAAATCCTGTCACCCCGACACAGTGAGTGAGGCCCCTGGTCTGCGGAGACGCTGACCGGGGGCCTTGTCCGTCGCCACTTCCGTCGAGCCGTGCCCCAGCCACGCCTGGACGGTCGAGGAGCACGCCGCGCGCGACTCGGCGTCTCAGGCAGGGAGTAGCTGCGCCGGCATGACCGCGTCCTGGCTGATCGACAAGTCCATCCCCGACCTGCTGACCGCCGCGATGGCCGAGCTCACTCAGCGCACCGTTCTCCATCTCGACAAGGACCTCGACCTCATCGCCGGCCTCACCGGCCAACCCATGGAGCGCCTCCGCGTGGAGTGAGCCCGAAGCCGCGCTGGCTCAGGCCGCCCACGGCGAGCCCGTCATCGCCGCCTCCTGAGTGCGTCCGTTCCGTGTGATCGGGTGGTCACACATCGAGCGGACCGCCGTCCGGCGCGCCGGCGTCCTCGGCTGTCCCGATGAGGACCGCGAGCTTCGGTATTCACTGTTGCTGAGTAGCGGTACTCAGTGATACTGTTTACCGGTAGTCAGCGATACAGACTAGACGGCGGAGGCGAACCCGTGGGCAACCAGATGACCGAGATGCTCAAGGGCACCCTGGAGGGCATCGTCCTGGCGATCCTGGCCGTGCGACCGGCGTACGGCTACGAGATCACCGCGCGCCTGCGGGAGCAGGGCTTCTCGGACCTCGTCGAGGGCACCGTCTACGCGCTGCTCGTGCGGATCGAGCAACGGGGCTTCGTGGACGTCGAGAAGGTCCCCTCCGAGAAGGGGCCGCCGCGCAAGGTCTACTCGCTCAACGCGCGAGGACGGGAGCAGCTCGAGGAGTTCGGGCGGACGTGGGCCTTCCTCTCGGGCCGCATCGAGCACCTCTACCGCGACATCGACCACCAGCGAGACGACGAGGAGTAGTCATGGCAGCGAAGTGGATCGAGGCCCTGACCGGGTCGCTCGAGCAGAAGAAGCAGTACCGGCAGCACATGGCCCGCATCAGGGCACTCCCCGAGCCGTACGCCGACGCCGCGTCGGCGCTCAACCGGTACCTCATGTACGCCGGTGGTATCGCCGACGGCGAGACCCTCCTGACGATGGTCGGCGACCACGCCGACCTGTGGGAGCGCGCCGCCGTCGACGGCACCCCCGTGCGCGCCATCGTGGGCGACGACCCGGTGGAGTTCGCCGAGGCGTTCGTCCGGGCGTACGCCGGCAAGGAATGGATCGACAAGGAGCGCGCTCGCCTGCGAAGGGCGATCGACGCCGCGGACGGCAGCGAGAAGGGGCCGGGCGCGTGAGGACCGACGAGGTCCGCGAGCCCGCGATCCGGGTGCGAGGGATCGCGAAGTCGTTCAAGGATCTGCACGTGCTGCGCGGCGTCGACTTCGACGTGGAGGCGGGCAGCATCTTCGCGCTGCTCGGCTCGAACGGCGCCGGCAAGACCACGCTGGTGCGCATCCTGTCCACGCTGCTGAAGGCCGACGACGGGACCGCCACGGTCCACGGCTTCGACGTCGCCTCGTCACCGGAGGCGGTGCGCGCATCGATCAGCCTCACCGGCCAGTTCGCCGCGGTCGACGAGATGCTCACCGGTCGGGAGAACCTCGTGCTCGTCGCGAGGCTGCGTCACCTGAGGAACCCGCGGCGCGATCGCCGACAGCATGCTCGCCCGCTTCTCGCTCACCGACGCAGGCGGCCGGAGGGTCGCGACGTACTCGGGCGGCATGCGGCGTCGGCTCGACATCGCGATGAGCCTGATCGGCGACCCGCCGGTCATCTTCCTCGACGAGCCGACCACCGGCCTCGACCCGCAGGCGCGGATCGAGGTGTGGCAGACCGTCAAGGACCTCGCCCACGGCGGCACGACCGTGCTGCTCACCACGCAGTACCTCGACGAGGCCGAGCAGCTCGCCGACCGCATCGCGATCCTGCACCACGGCGTCATCATCCAGAACGGCACCCTCGCCGAGCTGAAGAAGCTCCTCCCGCCCGCCCGGGTCGAGTACGTCGAGAAGCAACCGTCCCTCGAGGACGTCTTCCTCGCCCTGGTCGGCGAGACGAGCGAGCCCGACACCAGCGGCGACGGCGCAGCACCAGCAGGACGGGGACGGCGATGACCACCCATGTGCTGCGCGACACCGGCGTCCTGACCGGCCGCTCGCTGCGCCACATCCTGCGCAGCCCCGACACGATCATCACCACCGCGGTCACGCCGATCGCGCTGCTGCTGCTGTTCGTCTACGTGTTCGGCGGCGCGATCACCACCGGGTCCGACGAGTCCTACGTCGACCTACATGCTCCCCGGCATCCTGCTCATCACCATCGCCTCCGGCATCGCCTACACCGCCTACCGGCTGTTCCTCGACATGCAGGGGGGCATCTTCGAGCGGTTCCAGTCGATGCCGATCGCGCGGTCGAGCGTCCTGTGGGCGCACGTGCTCACCTCGCTCGTCGCGAACCTCGCGTCCGTCGCGGTCGTCACCGGTGTCGCGCTGCTCCTGGGCTTCCGTACGGGAGCGTCGGTGACCGCCTGGCTCGCCGTCGCCGGCATCCTTGCCCTGTTCACCCTCGCGCTGACCTGGATCGCCGTGATCGCCGGACTCTCGGCGAAGTCGGTCGACGGCGCGAGCGCGTTCAGCTACCCGCTGATCTTCCTGCCGTTCCTCAGCTCGGCGTTCGTGCCCACGAGCACGATGCCCGGCCCGGTCGCCTGGTTCGCCGAGAACCAGCCGGTGACCTCCATCGTCGACACCATCCGGGCGCTCTTCGCCCAGCAGCCCGTGGGCGCCGACCTCTGGATCGCTCTCGCGTGGCTCGTCGGGATCCTCGTCGTGGCCTACGCGTCCGCCATCGCGATCCACCGCAAGAAGGTCACCTGAATGCAGGAGGCATGAGCATGCCGCTCATGGCGTCGCCGTCCGGCACACCGTTGCACCGTCTTGGCCGCTGCCCGGCATGGCGATATAGCGTCAGCGGGAGCGGCCTGCCCTCCGGTGCCGTTCAGGGCCGCCGCTGTCGTCCGCACGAGCTGTGTCCCGAGCACCGAGGAGGTTCGTGGTGCCGGAAACGACCTGTCACATGTCGATCTCGTTGGACGGCTTCGTGGCCGGGCCGGACCAGAGCCGAGACGATCCCGTGGGCAAGCGGGGACGGGAGCTGCACGGCTGGCACATCGGCGACCCGCGGGCTACCGACGCCGACGCGATCGCGAACGGGTGGCTCATGCGCCCTCGCGGTGCGTACGTGATGGGACGGAACATGTTCGGCCCGGTCCGTGGAGACTGGGATGAGGACTGGTCGGGCTGGTGGGGCCTCGAACCGCCCTATCACGCGCCGGTGTTCGTGCTGACCCATCACCGCCATGATCCGATCCAGATGGACGGCGGGCGACCTTCCACTTCGTCGCCGACGGATTCGACGCGGCCTACTCCGCAGCGCGTGAGGCCGCCGGGGACAACGGCGTGGACATCGCCGGTGGGGCCTCGACCGTCCGACAGGCGCTGATCGCCGGGGTGATCGACGAGCTCACTCTCGACATCGCGCCCGTCCTGCTCCGACTCCGCAGGCCGCGCGCTTCGGCGCCGTCGAGCGCCCCCGCCGCGCGGCGGCAGCCGGACACCAGGAGGATGGACAGATGGGAGTGGACGACCGCAGGTCGGCCCAGGGTGCGGGTCTCCACGGGATCGCAGTCGTCGGGTGCTACACGACGGCGCAGCGGGAGGCGCGCGGTCGGGGTATCGAGGTGTACCGCTGCGCGGGCTCCGAGCCGTGGGAACGGGTGGGCGGGCTCCACGGCCTCGTGAATCCTTCCTTTCTGCGCTCGGACCCGGAGACGGATGTCGTCTACGCGGCGCACGGCGACTCGGAGTTCGCCAGTGCCTACGCCCTGGGCCCGGATGCGGCCGGCATCATCCCGCTCGGGCAGGTGCGCTCCGGGGGGCGCAACGGCGTAGCCGTGGCGCTGCACCCCTCGAAGAAGTTCCTCTTCGTGGCGAACTACTCGAGCGGCAGCGTCGCGACCTTGCCCGTGAGCCCGGACGGCGGCCTCTCGGACGCCACCCTCTCGCTCGACCTCCCGGGACCGCGCGGGCCGCACCGCGCCGAGCAGGCCATGTCACACCCGCACGACGTCGTCATGGACCCGTCGGGCCGGTTCCTCATCGTCCCGGACAAGGGCCTGGACCGGGTCTTCGTCCTCCGACCGGACCCCACCAGCGGTGAGCTGTCCGTCGCGAGCTACGCCACGACACGTCCGGGCTCCGGCCCGAGACACGTCGCCTTCCACCCGACGCTGGCGCGCGCCTACGTCGTCAACGAGCTCGACTCCACCGTCACCTCGTTCGCCTGGGACGCGGAGACGGGCACCTTGCGACCTCTGCACGTCGAACCGGCGCTGCCCGACTCGTTCTTCGAGCAGAGCGCCGCCGCCGAGATCGTCATCGGACCCTCGGGCAGACACCTGTACGTCTCGAACCGCGGCGCCGACACCATCACGCGCTTCTCGATCAGCCCGGACGGTGAGCGCCTCACCGTGAACGGCTGGACCCCGACCGGCGGCAGCGAGCCGCGCTTCATGACGCTGTCCCCGGACGAGGGACGCCTGATGGTCGCCAACCAGCAGAGCGACACCATCGTGGAGCTCGCGATCGACCCGACCGACGGGGACCTGGACGTCGTGCAGGTCATCGAACACGCGAGTCCGTCCGCCATCGCCTTCCTGTGACGTCGTCGTCGGGCTGTCAGCCGGCCCTGCGTGCTCCCCACCCGGTCGCCAGGTACGCTTCCCTCCGCGCCGTGCCCGTCCTGCGCCGCGTGCGCTGCCCCCGCATCTCCCGCGCGCCGCGAGCGCGCCCCGAATCGCCAGAAAGGACCTCGCCATGCGCACCGTGTCGGCTCACCTCGAGGCGGACGTCCACGGCTCGTCCGACGTCGTCCTGGAGATCGCCGCGGCGCGGGCCGGGACCTCCCCGGGCGCTCCGCCGGCCACCGAGGAGCTCGACGTCCGCATCGACGGCAGGCCGGTCGAGGTCGCCGAGCTGGCGGGTCCGCACGGGACCCGGGTGCACACCCTCACGGCGACGCCGGGGCGGCTCACCGTGGCGTACCGCGCCGAGGTCCCGGCGACCGCGGCGGCACCCTCGGACCCCCTGGACGTCGTCACCTACCGCCTGCCGAGCCGCTACGTCGAGTCCGACACCCTGGTCGGGCTGGCGACGTCCGAGCTGCGCGGCCTGGAGGGTGCCGACCTCCTCCACGGCGCACGGACCTGGGTCGCCGACCGGTTCCGCTACCTGCCCGGCTCCACCCGGTTCAGCGACAGCGTCCGTGACGTGCTGCTCAGCCGGCGCGGGGTCTGCCGCGACTACGCCCACGTCCTGGCCGGCCTGCTCCGCGCGGTGGACGTCCCGGCCCGTGTCGTCGCCGTCTACGCGCCCGGCCTGGCGCCGATGGACTTCCATGCCGTCGTCGAGGCACACCTCGACGGGCGCTGGTACGCGCTCGACGCGACGGGGCTGGCGCCCCGCGCGTCGATGGTGCGGATCGCCACCGGCCGGGACGCCGCCGACACCGCCTTCCTCTCGACCTACGGCGGCGACGTGACGCTGCGCAGCCTCACCGTCACGGCCACGACCGAGGGCGACCTCCCCACGGACGACCCCTCGCAGCTCGTCGAGCTGGCCTGAGCCGACCGCTAGGGTCGTCCCGTGCCCATCCCCCCCTTCGTCCGGCGCCTGCGCGAGCGGGTCGGCACCGAGGAGCTGTGGATGCCGGGCGTCTCGGGGGTCGTCCTGGACGACGACGGCCGGCTGCTGCTCGGCCGCCGGGCCGACACCGGTCTGTGGGCGGTGGTCAGCGGGATCCTCGAGCCGGGCGAGCAGCCCGCGGTCGCCATCGTCCGCGAGGCGCTGGAGGAGACCGGCGTCGAGATCGAGGTCCTGGCTCTGACGATCCTGCGCAGCGGGCTGCCGCTGGAGTACCCGAACGGTGATCGCGCGCGCTACCTCGACGTGTGCTTCTGGTGCCGCGCGGTCGGCGGCGAGGCGATGGTCGGCGACGACGAGTCGACCGAGGTCGCCTGGTTCGAGCCGCACGCGCTGCCCATGGACCTCACCGCGACCTCGGCGGAGCGGATCGCCCACACCCTGGACTACGTCGCCGCGCACCGGGCGGGCCGGAACCCCCAGCCCTGGTTCGCGCGCTGAACGACCTCAGCGCGCGGCCGCCACGAGCTCGGCGATCTGCACCGCGTTGAGCGCCGCGCCCTTGCGCAGGTTGTCGTTCGAGACGAAGAGCGCGAGCCCTCGACCGTCCGGCACGCCCGGGTCCTGCCGGAGCCGGCCGACGAAGGACGGGTCCTGGCCCGCCGCCTCCAGCGGTGTGGGGATCTCCGAGGTCTCGACGCCGGGCGCGACGGCGAGCAGCTCGGCGGCGCGCTCGACGGACAGCGGCCGGGCGAACTCGGCGTTGATCGACAGCGAGTGGCCGGTGAACACCGGGACGCGCACACAGGTCCCGGAGACCAGCAGCTCGGGGATGTCGAGGATCTTGCGGCTCTCGTGCCGCAGCTTCTGCTCCTCGTCGGTCTCGAACGAGCCGTCGTCGACGAAGCTGCCGGCGTAGGGCAGGACGTTGAAGGCGATCGGCACGGGGTAGATGACCGGCGCCGGGAAGTCGACGGCCGAGCCGTCGTGGGTGAGCGCGGCGATGTCCGCGCCGGCCAGCCCGTGGATCTGGTTCGCCAGCTCGGCGACGCCCTTGAGCCCGCCGCCGGAGACGGCCTGGTAGGTGGAGACGATGAGCCGGGTCAGGCCGGCCTCGTCGTGCAGCGGCTTGAGCACCGGCATCGCCGCCATGGTCGTGCAGTTCGGGTTGGCGATGATGCCCTTGACGGCGTCCGCGATCGCCCCGGGGTTGACCTCGCTGACGACCAGCGGCACCTCCGGGTCGCGCCGCCAGGCCGAGGAGTTGTCGATGACCAGCGCGCCGGCCGCGGCGAAGCGCGGGGCGTGGACCTTCGAGGTGCCGCCGCCGGCCGAGAACAGGGCGATGTCGATCCCGGAGAGGTCGGCGGTCTCCACGTCCTCGACGACGACCTCGCCGCCGGCCCAGGGCAGCGTCGTCCCGGCCGAGCGCGAGGAGGCGAAGAAGCGCATCGAGTCGGCCGGGAAGGCGCGCTCGGCGAGCAGGCGGCGCATGACCCCGCCGACCTGCCCGGTGGCGCCCACGACGGCGATGTTCAGTCCCATGTCAGCGTCCCGTCCCGCCGTAGACCACGGCCTCGCCCTCGGAGGAGTCCAGCTCGAAGGCCGTGTGCACGGCGCGCACGGCGTCGTCGAGCTGGTCGGCCCTGGTGACCACCGAGACCCGGATCTCGGACGTGGAGATCATCTCGATGTTGATCCCGGCGTCCCGCAGCGCGCCGAAGAGCCGCGCCGAGACCCCGGGGTGCGACTTCATCCCGGCGCCGATCAGCGAGAGCTTGCCGATCGAGTCGTCGTACTGGAGCGAGCCGAAGCCGATCTCCGAGCGCACGGCGTCGAGCGCGTCGATCGCCTTCTGCCCGTCGGCGGCCGGGAGCGTGAAGGAGATGTCCGTCAGACCCGTCTGCGCCGCCGAGACGTTCTGGACGATCATGTCGATGTTCACCTCGGCCGCGGCGACCACCTCGAAGATGCGCGCGGCGGTACCGGGGACGTCGGGAACGCCGACGACCGTGATCTTCGCCTCGCTGCGGTCGTGGGCGACGCCGGAGATGATCGGCTGCTCCATGGGTCCCTCTCCTTCGACGGCCTCGGCGGGCCGGTCCGTGACGAGCGTGCCGGTGTGCCCGGAGAACGACGAGCGCACGTGGATGTCCACCCCGTGCCGCCGGCCGTACTCCACGCAGCGCAGGTTGAGCACCTTCGCGCCGCTGGCGGCCATGTCGAGCATCTCCTCGTAGGAGATCCGCTGGATCTTGCGGGCGGTCGGCACGATCCGCGGGTCGGCGGTGAACACGCCGTCCACGTCGGTGTAGATCTCGCAGACGTCGGCGCCGATGGCCGCGGCGATGGCGACGGCCGTGGTGTCCGAGCCACCGCGGCCGAGCGTGGTGACGTCGTTGGTGTGCTCGGTGACGCCCTGGAAGCCGGCGACGATCGCGACGTTGCCGGCCGCGAGCGCCTCGTGGATCCGGTGCGCCTTGACGTCGACGATGCGCGCCTTGCCGTGCGACTCGTCGGTGATCACCCCGGCCTGCTGGCCGGTGAACGACTGCGCGTGCACCCCGAGGTTCGCGATGGCCATCGCGAGCAGCGACATCGAGATGCGCTCGCCGGCGGTCAGCAGGATGTCCATCTCCCGCAGCGGCGGCCGGGGCGAGATCTCGTTCGCGAGGTCGACGAGCTCGTCGGTCGTGTCCCCCATCGCCGACACGACGACGACGACGTCGTTGCCCGCCTTCTTCGCCTCGGTCACCCGCTTGGCGACCCGCTTGATCGCCGCGGCGTCGGAGACGGAGGAACCCCCGTACTTCTGCACGATCACGCCCACGCTGAGCACTCCGCTCTCGGTCGTCCGGTCGTGATGAGCATAATCGCGTATCGGTCCGTGGACGGGGGCCGTCCGGGATACGGGCGCGCCGATCGGGCGGCCCCGGTGGGAGACTGAGGGCGGGAGGCGATCACCGTGCGCAGCACCTGGAGCGTGGCCCTGGTGGCCGGTCTCGCGCTGCTCGGCCTCGCCGGCTGCGGCGGGACCGGAGACGCCGGCTCGACCTCATCGGCCCCCTCGACGGGCCCCAGCCTCTCACCGTCGGACGGCTCGCCCACGCCGTCCGGCGAGCCGACGCCGACGGGGAGCGCAACCTCCACGCCGACCCGCGGGCCGACGGCCGGCGCGACGTCCCTGACGATCGAGCTGACCGAGAGCCCGACCGGCCCGAGCACGAGCACGACGCTGACCTGCGAGCCCGCCGGCGGCACCCACCGCGACCCGGCGGCGGCGTGCGCGGCGATCACGGCGGCCGGCGGTGCGGCGGCCTTCGAGCCGGTGCCCCGCGACCTGGCCTGCACCGAGATCTGGGGCGGGCCGCAGACCGCGAGCGTGCTGGGCACCGTCGCGGGCCAACCGGTGCGCGCGGACTTCAGCCGCATCAACGGCTGCGAGATCGCCCGCTGGGACCGGCTGGCGCTCGTCCTGGGCAGCACGGGCGGGGCGTGACTCCGCCCGAGCCGCTCAGGGGTGCAGGGCCTGGAACTCCGCCTCGGCGGCGACGTCGTCGTCCACGTCCAGACGCAGGTGCGCGAGGACCGTCTGGAGCACGCGGAGGCAGGACGAGGCGCGCTCGCCCCAGTTGGACAGGTAGGAGTACTGCCACCACCACAGGGCCTCGGTGGTCTGACCGACGGAGTGGTGGCGCAGGCCCTGGACGAGGGAGCCGACGACGAGCACGAGGTCGTCGGACATGGAGGACGTGACGGTCTCCCCGCCGAGCACGGGGTCGGCGATCTCGAGGTAGCTGTCCAGCCCGTCGAGGAGGTTCTCCAGGCTGACCCGCAGCGGGTCGAGGTCGGTGTCCGGGCCGACGTCCGGCTCGAACCGCTCGAGCGGGACGACGTCGACGACGGCGCCCAGCCGCGCGCCGGCGCTCAGCACGTCCGAGACGGCCAGGAGCAGCAGCGGGATGGCCGCCTCCGGGTTCGCGCCGGCGGCGACCTCGGTGACCGTGGAGACGAACCGGCGGGCCTCCTCGGCCACGACGTCCGCGAGCTCGTGGAGGTCGCCGGGAACCGACCCGGAGGGCGCGAGCGGGGTGACGTCCAAGGTGTCGTCGTCAGGCACTGATCTGTCTCCGTCCTTCGAAGGCCCGGCCGAGGGTGACCTCGTCGGCGTACTCCAGGTCCCCGCCGACCGGCAGTCCGGAGGCGAGGCGGGTGACACGCAGGCCCATCGGGACGAGCAGGCGTGCGAGATACGTGGCGGTGGCCTCACCCTCGACGTTCGGGTCGGTGGCGAGGATGACCTCGGTGACGGTGCCGTCGGCGAGGCGGGTGAGCAGCTGGGCGATCCGCAGGTCGTCGGGCCCCACGTTGTCGATCGGGTTGATGGCCCCGCCGAGCACGTGGTACCTGCCGCGGAACTCGCGGGTCCGCTCGATCGCGACGACGTCCTTCGGCTCCTCGACGACGCAGATGACGGTCGGGGTGCGCCGCGCGTCACGGCAGACGCGGCACAGGTCCTCCTGCGAGACGTTGCCGCAGATGCTGCAGAACCGGACGCGGGCCTTGACCTCGGTCAGCGCGTCCACCAGGCGGCGGACGTCGACCGGGTCGGCGGCGAGCAGGTGGAAGGCGATCCGCTGGGCGCTCTTGGGACCGACCCCGGGCAGACGCCCGAGCTCGTCGATCAGATCCTGGACCGCGCCTTCGTACACGCGACCAGCGTACGGGGTGGGCTGCGCCCGGCGGACCGACGCGGCCCGCCGGCTCGGGTCGATCCGGGACGGAGGTGGGCGGCGCGGCCGGTCAGGCGGGCGGGTCGGGGATCTCGTCGATGACCGTGCCGCCGAGCATCTGGGCGACCAGCGGGGCACCGATGAGGCCAGACGAGGCCAGCTCGGGGTCGTCCGGGCTCGCGTCGCTGCCGTCGGAGGGTGCCGGCGGCGTCGGTGCGGACGGGACGAACCCGCGACGGCCGAGCGGGCCGGCCGGCGGCGCTGCCGCGGTGGGCGGACGCGGGGCCGAGGTCGGGCGGGGAGCGGCGGGGGCGGGACGGCGGGGCGCCGGGCCGTCGTCGGGCCCGTCGGGCGCGTCGAGGTCGGGCTCGGTCCCGTCCGGGATGCCGTCCGAGGCGATGTCGGAGTCCACGGCGGAGCGGGCCGGCGGAGCCACGCCGGGCGACGACGCGTCGTCGGGCGGCGCGGCCTCGGCGGGCAGGGCGTCCTCGGCGGGCGGGGCGTCCGACGGGCGGCGCGACGTGGAGGTGCGCTCCGCGGCGGGGGGCGACCCGGCGGGCGGCGACGCTGCGGGCGGCGCGGACGGGTGCGATCCGCCGGGGGACCGCACCGCGGCCGAGGGTTCCGGGGCGACGGCGGCCGGCGCGGCGGACGGCGCTGGGCTGTCCCAGGACGCCTCGGCCTGGGCCCGCGACGGGGTGCCGGTCCCCGCCGACGGGGTCTGGGCTCGGACCGGGGCGTTCGGCGTCGCGTGGGCCCCGGGGGCGCCGGCCGGGGCGATCACGGCCTCCACCCGGACGTCGAGGCCGAGGGTGTCGCGCAGCGCGTGGCGCACGTGCTCGCCGTGCGGACCGGTGCGGAAGGTGGTCGCGAGCTGCGGCGTGGTGAACGCGAGGCTGACGACCTCCGGCTCGACCCCGGCGACCTGGGCGTTCTCACTGACGAGCACCCACGTCGACCGGCGCAGCCCACGCAGGGTCTGCAGCACCTCCGGCCACCGGCGGCGCACCATCTCGGCCTCCGGGGCGGGCTCGTGCGCGGCGGGCGCGGGGGCGCGTTCCGGGGCCGGGGCGGGCTCCGGCACGGCCGCCGGCTCCGGGGCCGGGACGGGCTGCGCGGCGGGCGCGGGCTCCGGGGCAGGGGCGGGCTGCGCGGCAGCCGCGCGCGCAGGCGCGGGTGCGGCTGAAGGCTGCGCGGCGGCTGAGGGATGCGCGGCGGGTGCGGGCTCCGGCGCGGGCTGCGCGGCGGGCCCAGGCGTGGGCGCGGGCTCCGGCGTGGGCGCGGGCTCCGGCGTGGCCGCTGCCGGTGGCGCGGGTGCGGCCTCGACGCGCCGTTCGGCACGCGCCGCGACCGGCGCACCCTCGACGACGCGCTCGACCCGGTCCAGACGCGCCAGGACGCCGGAGTCGTCCACGGCGGGCAGCAGCAGCCGGGCGACCAGCAGCTCCAGGTGCAGGCGCGGCGAGGTCGCACCGGTCATCTCGGTGAGCGCCGCGTTGGTGAGGTCGGCCGCACGGGACAGCTCGGCCGGCCCCAAGGTGCGGGACTGCACCCGCATCCGCTCCAGCTGGTCGGCCGGAAGGTCGCGCAGCACGGCCTGGGCCGCCTCACCGGAGGCGGCGATGACGATGAGGTCGCGCAGCCGCTCCAGGACGTCCTCGACGAAGCGGCGCGGCTCGTGCCCGGAGGAGATGACGCGGTCGACCACGCGGAACGCGCTGGCGCCGTCGCGCGCGGCGATCGCGTCGACGGTGTCGTCGAGCAGGGCGGCGTGCGTGTAGCCCAGGAGGGCCACGGCCCGCTCGTAGTCGAGCCCGGACGCGTCGGCCCCCGCGACGAGCTGGTCGAGCACGGACAGCGAGTCGCGGACCGAACCCCCGCCCGCGCGCACGACGAGCGGCAGCACCCCGGACCCGACGGGCACCCCCTCGGCCGCGCACAGCTCCTCGAGGTAGGGCGTGAGGGTGTCCGGGGCGACCAGCCGGAACGGGTAGTGGTGGGTCCGCGAGCGGATCGTCCCGATCACCTTGTCCGGCTCGGTGGTCGCGAAGATGAACTTCACGTGCGGCGGCGGCTCCTCGACGATCTTCAGCAGCGCGTTGAAGCCCTGCGGCGTGACCATGTGCGCCTCGTCGAGGATGAAGATCTTGAACCGGTCCCGGGCCGGCGCGAAGGCCGCACGCTCGCGAAGGTCGCGGGCGTCGTCGACACCGTTGTGGCTCGCCGCGTCGATCTCCACGACGTCGAGCGACCCCGGACCGCCGCGCCCCAGCTCCTGGCAGGAGTCGCACCGGCCGCACGGCGTCGGCGTCGGCCCCTGCGCGCAGTTGAGGCAGCGCGCCAGGATCCGGGCCGAGGTCGTCTTGCCGCAGCCGCGCGGCCCGGAGAAGAGGTAGGCGTGGGTGATCTTGCCCGCGCGCAGCGCCTGCATGAGCGGCTCGGTGACATGCTCCTGACCGATCACCTCGGTGAAGGTCTCCGGCCGGTAGCGGCGGTACAGGGCTTGGGTCACGGCACGAGCGTAGACGGCGCCACCGACCCGGACGACGGGCTCGGACCCGGTCGGTCACCGTCGGGACGGGGCGATGGGCCGGGCCGCGCGCGGGCCCTCGCCGTTCACCCGGCCCGGTGGGGCACGCAGTGGCAGAGTGGGCGGTGTGGGCATGCCGCTGAGCACCCGCCGACGCCCGCGGGTCGCTGCGCGCCTGTCCCGGACCGGCACCCAGCCAAGGAGCCCGAGATGACCGAGATCCTGATCAAGACCCTTCCCGCGCGGACCGTCGCCTCCGTGCGCGACGTCATCGACCAGTACGGCGAGGAGGGCCGGCTGTGGCAGCGCCTCATGGAGGCCCTGCCTGCGGCCGGCGGCGAGGTCGCCGAGGGCGGCCTGGCCGTGGCCGTCTTCCACGACCCGGACTACGTCGAGCGCGGACCCGACGTCGAGGTCCAGCTCGACGTCGTCGCGCCGTTCATCGAGACGGGTGACGTCCGCTGCCTCCACATCCCGGAGACGGAGGTGGTCTCCGGCACCCTGCACGGCCCGTACGACGGCGTCGGCGGGGTGATGGAGGAGGTCGCCCTGTGGGTCGACGAGCACGGCTACCGCTTCGCCGGCGAGATGCTCAACATCTACGTGGTCGGGCCCGAGAGCGGGCTGGACCCCTCGGAGTGGGTGACCGAGGTGTGCCTGCCGGTCGCGGCCACCACCGCAGACGCCTGACGTGGCGCGGGACCTCCGACGCGAGCGCCCGACGCTCTACCGCGCGGCGGACCACGCCGAGCGGGTGACCGTCCCCCCGATCGCCTACGTCGTGGTCGACGGCGTCGGAGACCCGAACACCACGCCCGCCTACGAGGCCGCGGTGCAGACGCTCTACGCCGTCAGCTACGGGGCACGCGGCCTGGTGAAGGCCGCCGGGGGCGAGGTGTGGACCGTCCTGCCCCTCGAGGGGCTGTGGTGGGCCGACGACCCGGCAGCCTTCACCGCCGGACGGCGGGAGGACTGGCGCTGGCGGATGATGATCGCCCAGCCGGAGGTCGTCGACGCGCCGATGGTGGCCGAGGCGCTCGACCGGGCGGCCCGCGCGAAGCGTGCACCGGCCGGCGACCGGCTCCGGCTGGAGGTGCTCGAGGAGGGCGAGGCGCTCCAGGTGATGCACCACGGCCCCTACGCCGAGGAGGGCCCGACCATCGCGGCGTTGCATGCCGCGATCGCCGACGCCGGCCTCGTGCTCCGCGGCGCGCACCACGAGATCTACCTCAGCGACCCGCGTCGCTCGGCGCCGGAGAAGATGCGGACGATCCTGCGTCAACCGGTCGCCCCGGCCTGAGGTGTCCGGCCCGGAGCACCCGATCCCGGGCATGCAAGGACCCCTCGCACACCCGTCAGAGCCCACCTGCCCTTGCTGCCTTCCGGCCCTGGGGGGGTTCAGCGGGGTGACGCCGCACGAGGGGTCGACACCAGCGTAACGCAGCCCCGCGCACCATCGGACGCCGCCATCCGGCGTCGCGGTCCCGCCGATACCCCGCGGGGTGTGACCACCCTCACGTGGTGATCGCAGCGGACTCATGGCCCACGTCCAGGTAGTTCTCAGGTCCGGACGGGACGGTAGGTCCCATGACCCCGACGACCACCGCGACGGCGCCGCCGAGCTTTGCGCCGCGAGCGGTTCCAGGCCACGGCGGGCGTGCCGAGACCCGTCGCACGTCCACCGGCCCGACCGCCCCCCGTGGCCCGGCCGCCCCGGCCCGCCCCCTCCTCCGGCTGCGCGCGCCTGCGCTGCGCCGCTGGTGGACCGACGCCGTCGGGCTGGCCGTGTGGGGCTCGATGCTCGTCGTCGTCGCCCTGTGGGTGCAGCACGGCGGGGTCCAGGACCTCGCGGCCGGTGCCGCCTCCGCGCTCAGCTCGATCGGGCGGCTGAGTGGCCTGATCAGCTCGGACCTGCTGCTGCTCCAGGTGCTGGCGATGGCTCGGGTGCCGTTCATCGAACGCTCCATCGGCCAGGACCGGCTGGCCCGGTGGCACCGCTGGGTCGGGTTCAGCTCGATCAACCTCATCCTCGTGCACCTGGTCACCATCACCGTCGGCTACGCCCTGTTCGACGGCAGCAACGTGCTGCGCGAGTTCTGGTCGCTGACCCTGACCGCGCCCGGGATGCTGCTCGCCCTGGCCGGCACCCTCGCCCTCGTCATGGTCTCGGTCACCTCGATGCGCTTCGCCCGCCGCAAGCTGCGCTACGAGTCGTGGCACCTGCTGCACCTCTACGCCTACCTGGGCGCAGGACTCGCCCTGCCGCACCAGCTGTGGACCGGGTCCGACTTCCTGGCCTCCACCGCCGCGACCGTCTACTGGTGGGGCCTGTACGGCCTGGTCATGCTCGCCGTGATCGTCTGGCGCGTCCTCGTCCCGCTCCGCACCTCGATGCGGCAGAACCTGCGGGTCACGCAGGTCGTCCCCGACGGGCGCGGTGCGGTGAGCGTGACCGTCGCCGGCCCGCACCTGGACGAGCTCCAGGTCAGCGCTGGGCAGTTCTTCGTCTGGCGCTTCCTCACGGGCGCCGGGTGGACCCGCGGCCACCCGCTCTCGTTGTCGGCCGCGCCGACCACGCACGGGATGCGGGTCACGGTCGGGGTGACCGGCGACGACGGGGCTCGCCTCGCGCGGATGCCGGTCGGCACCCGGGTGCTCGTCGAGGGCCCCTACGGGCGGCTGCGTCCCGAGGTGCGCACCCGGCCGAACCTCGTGCTCGTCGGCTCCGGGCTGGGAGTCGCCCCGCTGGTGGCTCTCGCCGAGGAGGCCGTGCTCGCCGGCCGCGCCGGGCCGACCGTCCTCATCCGGCGTCTGCGCGACGCGGGCGACGTGCCGATGCAGGCCGACGTCGACCGGCTCGTCGCGATGGGCGCGCTGCGTGTCGTCGACCTGGTCGGACCGCGCAGCACCGTGGGCACCGCGTGGCTGCCGCAGAAGCTCGGGCACGTGCCCGGCCCCGAGGCCGTCCGCCGACTCGTCCCGCACCTGGACACCAGCGACGTCTTCGTCTGCGGTGCAGCCCCCTGGGCCGAGGCGGTCGCCACCGACCTGCGCTCCGCCGGCCTTCCGCACACCGCGCTCCACGTCGAGCGCTTCTCCTGGTGAGGTGACCCCCTTGCGACGCATCGTCATTGCCATCGGCTCCACCCTGACGGGGCTGGTGCTCCTGTTCTCCTGGCCGACCAGCCTCAACCGGGCCGTCGCCACGGCGGCCACCGAGACCACCGGGGCGACGTCGGGCTCCACCGGCACGAGCTCGGCCGGCACGGGCTCCACCGACTCCGGCGCCGGGACCGACACCGGCTCCAGCAGCTCGACGGACACGCAGAGCGCGGCTCCGGCCACGACGACGGAGACCTACGTCGGCAGCTCGGTGTCCACCCGGTACGGCCCCGTCCAGGTGCAGGTCACCGTGACCGACGGCACCGTGACGGCCGCCGAGGCGATCGACTACCCGAACGCGAACCCGAAGGACCAGCAGATCAACGGGTACGCGATCCCCGTGCTCAACGCCGAGGCCGTCGAGGCGCAGAGCTCGTCCATCCAGATGGTCAGCGGCGCGACGTTCACCAGCGACGCCTACATCTCCTCGCTGCAGAGCGCGCTCGACCAGGCGGGGCTGTGAGCGCCACCCTGGCGACGCCCGCCGCCGGGACGCCCGTCGTCACCCGCGGTGCGCAGGACGACCCGCGCACCGCGCACCGGGCCTGGGTGGAGCAGATCATGAGCATGCCGATCTCGGTGCACGTCCGCGGACCGCTCGCCCGCTCGGCCGAGGTCGCAGCGGCCGTCGCCCACGCGATGGCGGACCTGCGTCGCGTCGACGCCGTCTTCAGCCCCTACCGGCCCGACTCGGAGATCAGCCGGATCCAGCGGGGCGAGCTCACGCTGCAGGACGCGAGCACCCAGGTGCGCCAGGTCGAGGCCCTGTGCCACTCGGCGCTGGAGCGCACCGACGGGTTCTTCGACGCCTGGAACTGCATCCCCGGGATGCCGGGGGTCTTCGACCCGACCGGGCTCGTCAAGACCTGGGGGGTGACGTGGGCCGCCCGGCACCTCGAGGCGTTCGGCGACGCGCTCGGGTACGCCTTCGGCGCCGGCGGCGACCTCCAGCTGCGGCCGAACCCCGACGGCGAGCCCTGGCTGGTCGGGATCGAGGACCCCCGGGACCAGTCGCGCGTGCTCGCCCACGTCCCGGTGCACGACGGCGCCGTCGCCACCTCGGGCAGCGCCTCCCGGGGCGCGCACATCCTCGACCCGCACACCGGCCTGGCCGCCTCGGGTCTGCTCGCCGCCACGGTCATCGGCCCGTCCCTGCTCTGGGCCGACGTCCTGGCCACCACGGCCGTGGCGCGCGGGACGTCGGCGGTGGACTGGGTCCAGACTCTTCATGGCACGAGCGGCATGCTGGTGAGCACGAGCGGTGAGGTGCACCGATGGGCCAACCCGGTCTGACGGGGCACGTCGCCCGCGCGCACGCCGGCGACTAGCCCGGCTCGGCCGGAACCAGCGACCCCGCCCGTTCACCCGTGACCCGAGGAGTCCCCCGTGTTCGACCTCATCGCCGGCCTGCCGATGCACCCGCTGCTCGTCCACGCGACCGAGGTGATAGTCCCGAGCGCTGCGCTGGCCGTGCTCCTGGCCGCGCTGTGGCCCCGGTTCCGCCGCTGGGCCTACGGCCTGCCGCTCATGCTGGCGCTCGGCGCCCTGGTCCTGACCCCGGTGACGGTGCAGAGCGGCGAGGCGCTGCTGCGGCGGGTGGAGGTCACCGACCTGGTGACGGCGCACGTCGACCTCGGCGAGAGCCTGCTGCCCTGGGTGGCGATCCTGTCGATCGCCGCGATGGGCCTGTTCTGGTGGGCCCGGCAGGAGCAGATCAACGCACGCGTCGCCGCGGCGCCCGGCCCGAAGGTCCAGCCCGCCGGCCTGGCCGCGCTCCCGCGGAACCTGTTCATCGGGCTCACCGCCCTCGCGCTGGTCTCCGCGGGCGGAACACTCGTGCAGGCGGTGCGCATCGGCCACAGCGGCGCGCAGGCCGTCTGGTCCGACGTCGTCACCCCGAGCCCGTCGCCGAGCGACTCCTCGACCGAGAGCACGTCGCCGTCCCCGACCCCGACCCCGACCCCGACCGAGTCGAGCCCGACGCCGACGGAGTCGAGCGGCGGATGACCGCCTTCGCGGCCGGGTCGCTCAGCGCTGGGCGTCGCGCCAGGCGACCCACTGCCGGACGAGGTCCAGGTCGTAGTCCGGGCCGCCGATCCCGATGGTGAACAGGGTCACCCCCGCCGCGACGAGGTCGGCCGCGACGGACTGCGGTGGCCGGGAGACGCCGATCGACCGCTCGACGAGCGTGGCGGTGTCTCGGCCGACGGCCGCGCCGTGCTCGTCGAGGATCGCGCTCTTGCGGCGCAGGGTCTCCAGGTTGCCGAAGGAGTGCCAGGCGTCGGCGTGCTCGGCGACGACCCGCAGCGTCTTGCGCTCGCCGCCACCGCCGATGAGCACCGGGATCTTCCGCGTGGGCGCCGGGTTGCCGGCCGCGAGCCGCGCGGTGATCCTCGGCATCGCCTGGGCGAGGTCGGCGATCCGGAATCCCGGGGTCCCGAACTCGTAGCCGAACTCGTCGTAGTCCTTCTCGAACCAGCCCGCGCCGATGCCGAGGATGAGCCGGCCGCCGCTGACGTGGTCGACGGTGCGGGCCATGTCGGCGAGCAGGTCGGGGTTCCGGTAGGAGTTGCAGGTCACCAGGGCGCCGATCTCGACGCGGCTGGTCTGCTCCGCCCAGGCGCCGAGCATCGTCCAGCACTCGAAGTGCTTGCCGTCCGGGTCGCCGTAGAGCGGGAAGAAGTGGTCCCAGTTGAAGATCACGTCGACCCCGGCGTCCTCCGCGCGGCGGACCGCGTCACGGATCTGGCCGTAGTCGGCCTGCTGGGGCTGGATCTGGACGCCGATGCGGATCGGGAAGGTCATGACCCGACCCTAGGCGCGAGACCCGGCGACGGCCCACCGCGGGACGCTGGTCATACTGTGCCGGTGCAGGGACGAGAAGCGGGCCGGGTCGCCCAGGTCAGGGGTGGGCGTCGGACGGCCGCCCCGGTCGAGGGCGTGCGCGCGGACATCCAGGGGCTGCGCGCGGTCGCCGTGGCCGCCGTGCTCGCCTACCACCTGTGGCCCGGGGCGCTGACCGGCGGGTACGTCGGCGTCGACGTCTTCCTCGTCATCTCCGGGTACCTC
This sequence comes from uncultured Actinomycetota bacterium, assembly GCA_963724505.1. Classification (GTDB taxonomy): domain Bacteria; phylum Actinomycetota; class Actinomycetes; order Actinomycetales; family Cellulomonadaceae; genus Actinotalea. The sequence goes on along the minus strand of CAVRUY010000007.1, from coordinate 11,808 downwards.
ATCACCGCGCACCTGCTGCGCGACCCGCCGACCACGTGGCGGGGCGTCGGACTGTTCTGGGGCCGGCGGGTGCGACGACTGCTGCCCGCGTCCGCGCTCGTCATCGTGGTCACCGTCGTCGCGGCGGCCGCCGTGCTGCCGTCCACGCTGCTGCGCACGACGGGCGCCGAGGCGGTCAGCTCGGCGCTGTACGTCCAGAACTGGGCACTGGCCCGGACTGCCACCGACTACCTCGCGGCCACCGGCGAGGCGACGGCGCTGCGGCACTACTGGTCGCTGTCCGTCGAGGAGCAGTACTACCTGATCTGGCCGCTGCTGGTGGGCGGTGCGACGGTCCTCGGGATCTGGTGGGCGAGACGCTCGGCGCGGCCGGGGGCGGCCCACCCCACCGCCGATGGACCGGCCGCCGGCGCCACCGCACGCTCGCTCGCCGGGCCGCGCACCGTCCTGTCGCTCGTGCTCGCCGTCGTGCTGCTGTCCTCCCTCGCCTGGTCGGTGCACCTCACCGCGGTGAACCCGGCGGCGGCGTACTACGTGACGACGACCCGCCTGTGGGAGCTCGCCATCGGCGGCGTCGTCGCCCTGGTCGAGCCGGCGCTGCGCGTGCGCGGCGCGGCGCGGACGCCGTTGGCCGCCGTCGGGCTGCTCGCCGTGCTCGTGGCTGTCGTGCGCTTCGACGAGACGACGCCGTTCCCCGGCGCCTGGGCACTGCTGCCGACGGTCGGGACCGCCGTCGTCCTCCTCGTCGCGGCGCCCGCGAGCGGCGTCGTCGGACGGCTGCTCGGCTGGCGTCCGGCGCAGGTGCTGGGCGACGTGTCCTACTCGACCTACCTGTGGCACTGGCCGCTGATCGTGCTCGTGCCGTTCGCGTTCCACGCCGAGCTGACCGGGGTCGGCCGGGTCGGGATCGCGGCGGCGTCCATCGGGCTCGCGATGCTGACCAAGCGGTTCGTCGAGGACCCGGTGCGCAGGTCGCCGCTGCTGATCCGCTCGGCCGGCGCGACCGCGGGGGTGCTCCTCGTCTGCACGGCGGCCGGGGTCGCCGCGGGGCTCGCCCTCCAGGGTGTCGCCGGTGCCCGCGAGCGCGGGGAGGCGGCCGCGGTCGCGAGCGCCGCCGCCGAGCACGCGGAGTGCTTCGCCGCGGCCGCCGAGCTCAGCGGCGCGGACTGCAGCGCGTGGGCCGACGCCCTGTGGACCCCGCCGGCCTTCGCCGCCGCCGACCGGCCCCAGGTCTACGCGGACGGGTGCTGGAACGAGCAGCCGTACACCAGCCGCACCACCTGCACCTACGGACCGAGCGACGCGGCGGTCGACGTCGCACTGGTGGGCAACTCCCACGCCGGGCACTGGTTCCCGGCGCTCGAGCAGGTCGCCACCGAGCGCGGCTGGCGGATCACGACCTACCTCACCTCCGTCTGCTACCCGGTGGACGTGCCGCTGGACTTCACCGACCCGGCCTCGTCCACGGGCTGCACGGCGTGGACGGCGTGGATGGAGCGAGAGGTCGCGACCCAGGGCTACGACCTGGTGGTGGCGTCCGCTCGGACCGACCAGCTGCTCGCCGGGGTCGGCACCGCCGATCAGGACCCGGTGGCCCAGGCCGCGTACGCGCGGACGCTCGACGTCTTCACGGCGGCCGGCGCCACGGTGCTCGTCATCCGGGACACCCCGAACATGGGCGGCAGCGTCCCCGACTGCCTCGCGACCTCGCCCGACGGGGCACGCGGGTGCGCGGTGCCGCGGGCGGGGGGGCTCGAGGTCGACCCGCTCGCGCTCGCCGCCGCGGCCGACCCCTCGGGCGCCGTCGGCCTGATGGACGTCACCGACCTGCTGTGCACGGCCGAGACCTGCCGAGCCGTGATCGGCGGGACGATCGTCTACTTCGACCACGGGCACATGACCGCGACGTTCTCGCGCTCGCTCGCACCGCGGCTGGCGGTGGCGGTCGACGCGGCCCTGGCCGGGTGAGCGACGGCGGCTCGGCGGCCCGTCCGCGGGTCCCCGTCGGTTCGGGTATCCTCGTCCGGCCAGGAGGATTCGCCTAGTGGCCTATGGCGCACGCTTGGAAAGCGTGTTGGGGTAACACCCTCGGGGGTTCGAATCCCCCATCCTCCGCGTGACGAAGGGCCCGTGACCTGCGGCGACGTGGGTGGCGGGCCCTTTGCGGTTAGCTGGCGAGGGCGGGGCGGCGGGGCGTGGTAGCAGTTGTGGTAGCAGTCAGTCAGGTGGTGGGCCGCCCGAACGCGGCATGCCGCTCCGGTGCTGCGAGAGCGGCTCGTGTTGCTCCCACGTCACGTCAGCCGTGCCCGGCAACGTCCACACCTCGAAGTACTCGTCCGTCTCGCGGTTGACGTAGGTGGTGACGTCCTCCGGGCGCTGACGATCGTGGTTCCAACGATCGAACTGCTGGGTGACCTCGATCCAGGGCCGTCGGCCCGGCTCTGACACACGTCCCTTGAGCCGGACGTGGCCGCCACGCGACGGTCGCACTGGGGTGGTTGAGCTGAGGGGATCCTGCTGCGAGACCGCCAAGATCTCTCCGTCTGCGTCTGTGAGGCGCACCTCGACGGCATCCGAGAGTCCCATCGGCTCGCCCACGTAGACCGTCGCGCTCTGGCGATACGCCGACCGCGGCGCGCATGACTCGCAGAAGATCAGACCGGGCGGGCACGCCTCGCCACATCGAACGCACAGACCCCGCACCGTCACAGGGCCAAGGCTCGCATGCCCTCACGACAGGTGGCGCCGAACCTCGCTCGCGAACCGCGGCACGGCAGATCGACCGAGCTGTGCCAGGAGAGCATCGAGGCTCATCCCCGGACGGGAGTACGACTCGGCCTGCTCCTGCAGGGCCCGCAGCGTCGCGCCCGGGTAGAGATCGAGCTGGTCGAGCAGGAAGTCGTCGGGGTGGGTGACGGTGATGTCGTACGGCTCGGTGCTCGGCGCCGGGAAGTCCCCGAGGTTGAACGTCACGAGAACCTCGGCGTTGGCCCGCACAGCGGCCGCCAGGACGTGGCGGTCCTTCGGGTGACAGGTCATCGACCCGATGAGCGGCTCGTACCCCTCGACCAACGCCTCAGGGAACGCCCGGGACATCTGCGCTATCCGGCGGGCCGCCCGGTCGGCGTCGATGCCACGCTCGACGAGGTTGCGCTCCAGCTCGTCGAGGATGTCCGCGGACCACAGCGGCCGAAAGGTCGCGGCCTCGGCGAGACGCAAGACGGTGTCGCACAGGTAGGCACCGAAGAGGACGTTGGTGTCCAGCAGGACGGGGAAGGCCATGCCTCAGGCCGTACGGGGTGGCGCCGTCGGGTCCAGGTCGTACACGCCCGCGTCCTCGCCCTCGCGCACCATCTCCTCCAGCGCGAGGCGACGCGCTGCCTTCGCATGGTCGAGGTAGTCGAGCAGGTGGGCGAGCATGACCCTGCGGTGCCGGCCACGCATCTCGTAGGGGATCGCGCCGTCGACGAGCAGCCGCACGAGGGTGGGACGCGAGACGCCGAGGAAGTCCGCGGCCTCCTGGGTGGTGAGCATCGCGTTGTGCGGGGCGACCGTCACCCCTTGGCCGCTGGCCATCGCCGTGACCACCTGGCGCAGCGCCTCGAACACCGGCCGAGGCAGCTCGACTCGCCGCCCTTCGGCATCCACGAGCGCCGGCGACGCGCTGGGCACGGCCACTCCTCGCGCACCGAGTGCGGCGACGAGGTCAACAATCTCAGCTAGGTCAGTCGACTCGGCGAGGTACGTGCTGGCGCCTGCGCCAGCGGACTGAGAGACCATGACGACACCTCCTATTCGAAAAAAGTGTAAGGCTAGGGGCTGACGTGCGGAAGGGTGCCTTTCGGTGAACTCACCCGGTCGAGTGGTCATTGCTCCCCCACAGCAACTCGCTCATCCGCCGGTTCGCCTCCTCGACGAGCTCCGGCACCACGTGCTGGTACCGGGCCGTCATCGTCGGTGACGTCCACCCCAGCATGTCCATCACCACTCGCTGGTCCACCCCCTGCACCAGCAGCAGCGTCGCCGCGGTGTGACGGGCGTCATGCAACCGCGCGGGCCGGACGCCGGCGCCCTCGAGGAACTTGACCCAGTGCACGGAGTGGGCGCCTGGGTCGATCGGGCAGCCGGTGACGGTGGTGAAGACCAGGCCGGACTCCTGCCACTCAGAGCCCGCATAGATCCGGGCCTTGCGCTGGGCCTGGCGGTGACGGCGCAGCGCGTCGACCATCGGGCGCGGCATGGGCAGGGTCCGCTTGCTCTGCCTCGTCTTCGGCTCCGCCAGCACGAGCCCGCCGTCGCGCCGCTTCGGGCACTTCGAGGGCCTCTCGTCGCACCGGGTCGGGTCCTCGCAGCCGTGGCGGTACCGGCGGCGCTCCAGCTGCTGCCGTACGCGCAGCCGCCCCAGCTCCAGGTCGACGTCGGCCCAGGACAGGCCGAGCACCTCTCCCCTGCGCAGGCCGAGGGAGATCGCGAGCATGAACGCGACGCCGTTGGGCTCGTCGTCGGCCGCGGCCATCAGGGTGCGAGCCTCAGCGACCGTCAGGGGGTCGATCTCTGGGGCGTCGTAGCGGGGCGTGTGCGCCAGGGCGACGGGGTTGCGCGGGATGCGGCGGCGTCGGACGGCGTCGTTGAGCGCCTTGTTCAGCGTCGTCCGCACGTGGTGGACCGTCCCGACGTTCAGACCCTTGGCAAGCAGCGCGGTGTAGAGGTACTCGACGTGCTCGGGCTCGAGGTCGGTGAGCCGGTGCTTGCCGATCGTCGGGACGATGTGCGCCCGCACGTCGGTGGTGTACCCGTACAGCGAGTTCGGGCGCACGCGCAGGGCCGAGGCGGTGAGCCAGTCCTCGAGCCAGTCGGCCAGACGCGGCGACCGGCCGGCGGGGACCTTCGCGGCCTCGTCGCGCTGCCGCTCCAGGACGCGGACCTTCTGGGCGACCTCGGCCTGGGTGGCGCCGCTGCGCTTGCGCCGGTCGGAGGACCCGTCGGGCTTGGTGCCCATCGTGACGAAGCCGTACCAGCGGCCGTCGGTGCTCTGGAAGACCGAGGACCGGTTGTTGGCGGCGCGGGTGCCCATCACTCACCGACAGGTTCGTCGGGGTCGTGGTTCTGCTCGCGGCGCAGCCGGTCGACGTACTCGACGAGGCAGTCGGCCGGCACTCGGCGCAGCCTGCCCAGGTGGACGGTCTCCAGCTCGCCCAGCAGCATCAGCTGGTAGACGTAGGAGCGGCCGATCGACAGGCGGCGGGCGGCCTCGGGGACGGTGAGCATGAGGCGCGGGGTCTCGTCGTGCTCGGGGTTCTGGCTCATGGTGTTCCTTCCTGGGTGCTGATGCGGATGCGGGTGAGGCGGCTCAGATGCCGAGCACAGGTCCATCGCGTGCAGGTGTCGGCGGGTAGGGCGGTGGCACGCCCGACTGGACGCTGCAGGGCCTGGCCGCGAACTACCAGGCTGCGGGGCTGGTCAACCGCGCGTTCGCCAACCGGCTTCGCGCCGCGGCGCCCAAGGACGCGAACGTCAACGCGCTCATTCGCCTGCACACGTTTGCGCAGGCGCTGCCGGACACTATCGAGAACCAGCTCGAGGAGCTCAAGTTCTTGTTCGAGTCGGTGAAGTAGTCACTTCGAGCCGTCCGAGATGAGCTCGAAGGCGTCGTCCTCAGCGAGGCTGCCGGGCGTCACGAGCGACTGCGTGCCCGGCACGCCCTTCTTCGCGGCCAGCGCGAGCTCTTCGGCGTCAGCGCCAGCGTCTTGACGACCTCCTGCTTGCCCACCGACAGCTCGGCGCCGCGGGCGAAGGCCTTGACCACCAGCTCGCTGCAGTAGAGCCGCTCGTCGTCCCAGCGGTAGCGCGCGTCGTAGGGCTTGCCGAGCTCCTTCTTGGCGGCGGTCACCACCCGGCGCCGCGGGTGGGGGCGTCGAGGCCCTTCGGCCGCAGCACCGTCACCCAGCCGCCCTCCCCTCGCTTCACCCACGCCGCCAGCGGCGTGCGCGACACCGGCTGCACCGCCTCGAGGACGAAGACCCCGTCCCTCGCGACCTCGACGAGACCCACGTGGGAATAGGGAGAGCGGCTGGCCCTGCGAATCAACGCCGAGCGGTCCGAGGTGGACGCCTGGAGCACCACGTCGCCATTCTGCAACGGGACTTCGGGGGGTTGCGTGCCCTCGGCCACGCCGACGAGGGCGCCCAGACACACGAGACGGAACAAAAGGCCCATGCCTTCCGTCAGAGCAACGTCCATGCCCTTCGCGCGGTGTAGGCTCATGCACGTGTTCCGGTTCTTCCTGGCGTTGCTGGTGCTGGCTCCCTTCGCGTCGTTCGCCGAGGGCGACTGCGAAGACACCTTCCTCGAGTGCAAAGACGACTGCCTGATCGAGTTCGGCGGGTCGATCCGCGTCGAGATGAAGAAGCAGTACGACAAGTGCACGAAGAAGTGCACGAAGGTCGCCAACCGCTGCACCGAGCGGGCGATGGAGACGAAGGCCAACGGCCTGGACGAGGGCGCCCTCGACGGCACCCCGACCAGCGACGAGGTGGACAAGTCGGGCATGCCCGAGCGCTCGGGGAGCACCCAGAAGAAGAAAAAGAAGGTCGCCGCCGAGGAGCGCTGCCGACGACACCGCGAGCGACGACGAGCCGGTGCGCCCGAAGGAGGCGCTGAGCGACTCGGAGCTGCCGAAGTCGAACCGCACCACCCTCAAGACCGACGACGACTCCGCCGCCGGCGAAGAAGAAGGACGAGCCGAAGGAAGAGCGCGCCGACGAGGCCCCGAAGAAGGAGGTCATCGAGATGAAGATGCGGCCGCGCAAGGAAGAGGAAGACCTGCGCGACGACAAGCCGCGGGCGAGCGCACCTCTTTCTCGCGAAGAAGAGGCCCCGCCTCCGCCGAAGAAGAAGAGAAGAGAAGAAGGACCGTCCTCCGAAGCCGAAGGAAGAGGATCACGACGACCTGCGGAACTACTGACTCACAGGTTCTCGTACCGGTAGACGGGATCGAGCGCGTCGGCCGACGTCGATCTGGCTCAGCGGCTTGATGATCCCCGAGTCGAGGCCGTAGACCCAGCCGTGCAGCGTCGGGCGACTGGTGGTGCTTCCACGCCTTCTGGATGATCGCGGTCTTGGCGAGGTTGAGCACCTGCTCCTGGACGTTGAGCTCGACGAGGCGATCGATGCGCTGGTCCTCGTCGGTGATGGCGAGCAGCTCGTCCTGGTGGAAGCGGAAGACGTCTTCGATGTTGCGCAGCCAGTTGTTGATGATGCCCAGGTGCTGGTGGCCCGCCGCCGCCCGCACGCCGCCGCAGCCGTAGTGGCCGCACACGATGATGTGCTTCACGTGCAGCACGTTGACCGCGTACTCGAGCACCGAGAGCAGGTTCACGTCGGTGTGCACCACCATGTTGGCGATGTTGCGGTGGACGAACACCTCGCCGGGCGCGGTGCCGGTGATGACGTTGGCGGCGACGCGTGAATCGCTGCAGCCGATCCACAGGAACTCGGGCGTCTGCAGGTGCAGCGAGCCGGTTGAAGTAGTCGGGATCTTCCTTGAGCCGCGCCGCGGCCCAGGCCTTGTTCAGATCGAGCAGTCGTTCGAGGTTGTCCATGATGGGGTGAATTGCCCCCTAACGGGAGTGGAGGATCCGCGCTACTTCCTTAGCGCCATGTCGACCGAGGCCCTCGAAGGAAAGCTGCTGTCGAAAGTCACCCGCACGATGCACACCCACCAGCTCGTGGGCGAAGGCGATCGGGTGATGGTGTGCCTGTCGGGCGGCAAGGACAGCTACACGATGTTGCACCTGCTGGAGCAGGCGCGGCGCCGGTGGGAAGTGAAGTTCGAGCTGGTGGCGGTGCACCTCGATCAACGGCAGCCCGGGTACGACGGCGCGCCGCTGAGGAAGTGGCTCGAGGCGTCCGGCATTCCCTTCGAGATCCTCTCCGAGGACACCTACTCCGAGGTGATCGAGCGCACGCCCGCGGGGGGCACGCCCTGCGCGGCCTGCAGCCGGCTGCGGCGCGGCATCCTCTACACCGCGGCGCAGCGGCTGGGCGCGACGCGCATCGCGCTGGGGCATCACCGCGAAGACACGCTGGAGACGTTCCTGCTGAACCTCGTCTACTCCGGGCGAATGCAGGCGATGCCCGCGCGCTACACCACGGACGACGGCCGCTTCGAGGTGATCCGCCCGCTGATCGAGTGCGCCGAGGCGGACATCGCCACCTTCGCCGCTTCGGCGGGCTTCCCCATTCTTCCCTGCAACCTGTGCGGCTCGCAGAAAGACCTGAAGCGCGACGCCATGAATGCGCTGTTGCAGCAGCTCGAGACGATGAACCCGCACGTGCGGCAGTCGATGGTGGGCGCGCTTTCGAACGTGCGGCGCCACGCACCTGCTCGATGCGGAAGTGGCGTTGGCCTGGGCGGAGCGGCCCAAACACCTCGAGGCCCGCAGCCAGCCGAAGGAGACGCTGGCCCGGTTCGCCGCCCTCCCCGTGCACTCGAGCATCGACGTGCTGCTCGCGCCGCCGGGCTGAGCCTCACGAGGCGAGGGGCAACTCGACGATCACGCGCGCGCCGCCTTCGGGCCGATTGGCTGCGAGCACGTCACCACCCACCGAGCGCACCAGCTCGCGCGCGAGTGCGAGGCTCAACCCCAGGGTCCCCAGCCCGGCCGTCGAGCTGACGAACGGTTCGAACAAGCGCGGCAACACGGCGGGGTCGAAGCCGGGCCCGTCGTCGTCGACGAGGAGCCGCACCCGGTCACCCTCGACGACCGGCGAGATGGCCACCGAGGAAGACGCGTCGAGGGCGTTGACCACCACCTCCGAGAGCACGCGATTGAGCCGAACTTCGTCGAGCGCAACGGCAGGAAGCGCACTGCCTGGCGCGACCCGCACGCGAGGCGCAGCCCCTGGCGTGGGCAGGGTCGCCACGAAGCGTTCGAGCACGCCCCGCAGGTCATTGGTCGGAAGCAGCGCTCGCGTGGGAGCCCGGAAGGCGCTCATGCGCTCGACGATGGCTTGAATGCGCCGCAGCCCCTCTTCGGTTTCCGAGAGCGCCGCCCCGAACTCCGCGACTTCTTCAGGGCTCTGGCCCGGCAGTCCGCTGGTGACGAAGCGCACGTTCGCCAGCGCGTACGAGAGCGGGTTGTTGATCTCGTGCGCCATGGCGGCGGCGAGCTTGCCGACGACCGCGAGGCGCTCAGCCTGGGCGTGCTGCCGCTGGCTCTGCACGAGCCGACGGCTCACGCGCTCTGCCGCACGTTGATCGTGGAGCGTCTGTCGCTTGGCTTCGTTGAGCATGAGGGCGACTGCCGCAGCGAGCAGCGCGCCGAGCACGCTCACGAAGACGCTCAACAAACGATCTCCACCCTCGAGGGCCCAGGCATGGGCGACCGCCTGCGAGCCCACCAGCACCGCCGACCCGGCCACGAGCGTAACCCTCACGTCGCCGAGCGTGCCCAGCACCACGATGAAGGGCACGAGCAACAGCGCCCAGAGCTGGAGATCCCCGTCGCCGTCGGGCCGTAGCCCGCCGCCGCAATACCGTAGGGCCGTGATGGTGACGACGAGGCTGAGCGACAACGCGGTCACCCGCCACCGTCGCCACGCCAGCGCCGCCGCGACGCTGTACCCGGCGACGATGAAGAGCTTGCTCACCAGCGACCTGGGCGAGCTGGTCTTTCGCGGCACCAACGTCGACCACCAGCGAGAGAACCGAGAGAACGGCAGCGATGACGAAGGTCTGGAAGAGAATCTGGGCGTACGGCTCGCGCCTGGCGCGACGGTGACGCAACAGCCAGCGATGCCGCTTCCAGCGAAAGTACGCCCTCCACTCCATGCCCCGCCGGTCCGCCACGGCGGCATCTCACCACCAGCGCCCACCGACAGCGAGCCCGTGAGCGATGCGCTGAAGGTGCCCGCAAAATCAGCGTTCGACTCACGCCACGCCCCCGCATCGGCAATTCATGCGGCACTGAAATGAGGTGTCAGTCGTGTGTCGGCACCACCATGTGTATTGGCTGTCACACAGTCGCCATCTGCGGGCGGCACAGTGCGCCTCATGCTTTCGTACCGCACGTCCGCACGGCGCTTCTGGGTCACCTGGCTCACCCTGGTCGCGGGCGTGACGTTGATGGTCGCCCCCTTCATCGCGGTGCCCCCTCCGGGCGCGGGCGCGACGTGGGCGTGCCTGGCGACCGGGGGCCTCTTCATGTTGGGCGCGCTCGCGGCGCGCTCGTCGCCAACCCGACCTGGGGCAGCGAAGTGAGCGGTCGCAACCTGACGTGGTGGCACGAGGCCGAAGCGGCTGCAGCGCACGGTGTCAGTCGACGAGCTGCGCGCGGTGCACGTGATGCGTGAGGCCGACGTCGCGCAGCTCGAGTTCGCGACGCGCTCGGTGTCGTTGCCGCGCGAGTGCCTGCATCAAGACGCGGCGCAGTGGGCGCAGGCACTGCACGCGCAGTTCCCCCACATCGAGCTGCACGTCGACTGAGCTCACTTCGGTTGGGTCACCAACCAGAGCTCGCGCTCGAGCTTCGAGCTGGTGTTCACCAGCCGCGCCGAGACGAGGCCGACGAGCACGCAGGTTGCTGAAAGCGGAGCGCTGAGCACTGCGAAGAACGACAAGAACGCCAGCAACCAGCAGGCGATGATCGAGAGGATCCAGATTTTTCGTGTGGCCACCGACACCACACCAAACGCGAGACTGAAGAAGCCCGCGACGGCGAAGAGCTTGAACAGCGCGTGGTCAGCGGAGAGCCAGCTCGTCAGCGGCGCTGCGACGCCCTGAACGATCGCCGAAAGGCCGACCCGCCGATTCGAGGCCTCGAGTTTCTGCTGCAGCTCGGCGCGCCTCGGTTCGAGACAGGTACGGCAGGTCGCGACGTCGACGGCATTGCACGCCACGCACATGAACGAGCCACAGCGCGAGCAGGTGCCGACGGCGATGACCTCCGGGTGCACCGAGCAGCGGGCGTCTTCGGAGCTCGCCATCGCGAGTTGCTGCCGCGCACCGCATGCGTCGCAGCTGCGCGCCCCACCCACTTCGAGCCCGCACGAGATGCAGGCGCTCATGCATCGAGCCTCGAGAGCGCCCACCGGGCGGCGTCTCGCACGAACTCGCTTCGGCGTCGCTGCCGAGTCGCTCGAGCACCGCGCGGGCACCGCTGTCACGCACTGCTCCCAGCGCGTAGGCCGCGTTGCGTCGCAGCCCGTCGTAGCCCGCGCGCGCCAGCGCCGTGCCGGGGACCCAGGCGTCGAACTCCGCCTTCGTCATCGCAGCGAACGCGCGCACCGACTGCGTCGCCAGCGAGCGCGGCTCGAACCGAGCGCCCGCCTTCACCGGGGTCATGTTGAGCGGGCACACGTCCTGGCAGATGTCGCAGCCGAAGATGAGGTCGTCGAGCGCGGTGCCGGAGCGACTCCGGCACGACTGCGTCGTTCTCGATGGTCTGGTACGAGAGGCACGCGCCCGCATCGACGACGCGGTCGGCGACGATGGCCGCGGTCGGGCACGCGTCGATGCAGATGCGGCAGCGGCCACAGGGATCTTCGTCGAGCGCGCGTCGCGTAGGCGTCGACCTCGACGTCGAGGATCATCGTCGCGAGCACCACCCACGAGCCGAACTCGCGCGTGGTGAAGCAGCCATTCTTGGTGACGGTGCCGAGGCCCGCGCGCACGGCCCACACCTTCTCCATCACCGGGTTCGCGTCGACGGCGCCGTAGTCGCTGCGCTGCCGGGAAGCTGCGTGCGCACGAGCGCCGCAGCGTGCGCAGGCGATCGCGCATCGTCGCGTGGTAGTCGCGGCCCCGTG
>CAVRUY010000006.1:0-128951 GCA_963724505.1 uncultured Actinomycetota bacterium | reverse complement strand
CCGTTACCCCACCAACTAGCTGATAGGCCGCGACTCCATCCCCGACCGAAATTCTTTCCAGACGCTACAGATGCCTGTGCGTCTCGTATCCGGTATTAGCTCCGATTTCCCGGGGTTATCCCAGAGTCGGGGGCAGGTTAGTCACGTGTTACTCACCCGTTCGCCACTGATCACCCGGTGCAAGCACCGAGGTCACCGTTCGACTTGCATGTGTTAAGCACGCCGCCAGCGTTCGTCCTGAGCCAGGATCAAACTCTCCGTAGATGTCTATAAGGCATCCATGCTCACACACGGACAACCGACACACGAAGTGGCCCCGAAGGACCGTTCTCATCTGGCCTCGATCAAATGTTCAACTGACGTAAAACATTCGTCTCAACCACGTCGTACGACAAGACACGACCGACCCGAAGGACCGACCACACCTCACCGTCGACAAATGGCATCGACTTTTGGCACGCTGTTGAGTTCTCAAGGAACGAACGCGCATCCCTTCGGGACTCTCATCCCGTCCGGAGGCAACTTCCCTAATATATCTGCACATCCCCGCCCTGTCAACTCGCTGATCTTTCATCAGCCGTCTGCGGAGGGGGTGCTGGGAAAGCATACACGGCGTGGAGGGTGCTCGTGCACCCGCGCCCCACCCCTTCCCGACGCTCCGGTTCGGGGCTCGCCGTCGACCGCGGTGCGGCCGAGGAGCCCGGCGGCACCGACGTCACGGTCGGGCGGGCGGACGCCGGCGTACGGGGGGATCATCGAGGGATGGACGACACCGCGGTGTCCCTGCGCGGCGCAACGAGCGTCGTCGGTCGCCTGGACGCGCCGGCGGGAGCCTACGTCCACATCCCCTTCTGCGAGTGGATCTGTCCCTTCTGCCCCTACAACAAGGTCCACGCGAGTCCCGGCCTCGCCGCACGCTACTTCCCCGCGCTCGAGCACGAGGTCGAGTCCCTCGAGGGCGCCCACCGGCGCCGCTTCGGCACCGGGTTCTCCTCCGTCTACGTGGGGGGCGGCACCCCGACGCTCTACCCCGACGAGCTCGGGGACCTGCTCGACCGATTGCCGACCTCCGGCGAACGCGCCGTGGAGGTGCTGCCCACGCACGGCACGGCCGTCGGGCTCGACCGGTTGGCCGCGGCGGGGTTCACCGCCGTGAGCATCGGGGCCCAGTCCTTCCACGACGGGGTGCTGCGTCACCTGGGCCGACCGCACGACGCCGCTGCGGCCAGGTCCGCCGTCGACGCGGCCGTCGGTCGGTTCGGCTGTGTGGACGTCGACCTGATCGTCGACGTCGCCCTCGAAGAACCCGGCGAAGGTGCGGTCGCCCCGCCCGGCACCTTCCTCTCGGACGTGGAGGCATGCTTCGAGGCCGGCGTCGACCAGCTCTCCACCTACCCCCTGATGCGCTTCGGCTACACCCCGTTCGGGCGGGCGCCGCACCTGCGGCGTCGAGAGCACGCCGTGCTCTCGCGGGTGTCCGACCTCGCGCGGCGGATGGGGTACGAACGACGGTCCGTCTGGACGTTCAACCGGAGAGGGAGCGGGGCCTACACGTCGATCACCCGGCGACGGTTCCTGGGCATGGGTGCCGGAGCCACCTCCGTCACCGGCCAGGACTTCCTGGTCAACCACTTCGGCCTCGAGAGCTACCTCGCGCAGATCGACGCCGGCCGGCTCCCCCTGGCTCGGCACCTGCACCTCGGGCGGTGGGCGGGTGCCGGGTACGACGCCTTCTGGCAGGCGTACACCGGCGCCCTGAGCCCGAGCTCACTCGCGACGAGCTTCGGCGGGCCGGTGGGTACCGCGGCCCGGCTCGGCCTGGCGCCGGCCCGCTGGGCCGGCCTCGTCCGCCGCTCCGGTCACGACCTCCAGCTCACCGACCGAGGCTTCGACGCCTACCACGACCTCGAACGGGCAGTGACCTACCAGCTCATCGAGCCGCTCTGGGCCGAGATGCTCGGCGAGCACGTGCAGGAGCACGCTCACGTCACACCGTCCTGTGCTGCGGGCGAGGCCCCCGCGCGAGCCGGGTCCCCGCACGACACTGTCCCCCGTCCGCCCGGCGCCGCGTGGGTGCGACAGGGAGGCGGCAGGTCCGGCCTGCTCTGGCGCGTCGCGCGGCGGGCGATGGAGCGGCCGCTCGAGCGGATCGAGGCGGACTGACGGGACCCGCCCCACCAGACCGTGCTGACGGGGAAGGCCCGGACGCGAGCCGGCGACGGCGCGTAGGACGGGGGCGCGCGCGACGACGGCGCGCGGGACGACGCACCACAGTGCCGGCGCGCAGGCTCCGGTCCGGCCGAGGAGGACCAGCCCACAGCGCGGTGCACCGGTCGAGCCGACCCGACGGCACGTCCCCGGCGCGACGCCCCGAGGTCTGTGCAGCCCACGCTCCTTCACGGCGCGAACAGCGCGATCCTGACGCCCGCGGTCGATCGCGGCGCCCGCGAACGCGCGCCGGCAGTGACCCGCGGCGCCGGGCGGACGCTCAGGCGGCGGACGACAGACCGGACTCCATCGGCAGACCGTCCGAGGGAGGGAACTCCGGGGCGGGTCCACCGACGAAGCACCGGCACGGACCGTCCAGGTGGACGAAGCCGGTCGACGGCCGAGCGGCGCACGGGACCGCCAGCAGCTGAAGTGTCATGGTGCTCATACCTCATGAGAGTGAGAAGCGTGACTGGGATGACGCGATACCTGACGCCACTTCGTCGAGGCGTGTCGACGATGCAGCTCCAGCGCCGACCCAGGGGAGGACTGCCCTGCCGTGCCGGACCGCGGCCCTCATCCGGCGCCAGGGCGGGCCCGGGTGGTTCGTACCTCGAGGACGTCGCCGGGGTGTGGCACTCGAGCGCGTCGCAGATGGCGGCGAGAGTCGTGAAGGGTCGAGCAGGTCCGCGAGGTGGCTGACGACTCGATGCGTCTCTTGGTCGTCGCGATCGTTCAGACGAGGCCCTCGGTGTCCCTGACCAACCGTGCGCCGCGTGGAGTTGCGGTAGCCAGGACCCCGGTTGCGAGGATCGTCTGGTGGCGATCGCGAGGCGCCGCGCCTCGGTCCTCTCAAAGAGCCGGCCCGCGGCGGTAGTCCTCGCCGCCGGCACGAGCAGGAGCAGGAGCGTGCCGGCCCGACCAGCGCGACCCACGCGGGTGCGTCGGCCTGGATCGCCGCCATCGGAGCGACGTCGACGGCGGCGGCGACGAGTCCACCGAAGTGGCCGAGGGGACGTGCAGCTCCGCCGACGCATTGCGCGGCCGGCGCCGCCGGTTCGCATCCGCCGCCGTCGAGCGACAGCCCTGAACGCAGGCCAGCACGACGTCCATGGGCCTGGTCGGACGCCTGGTCGGTGTCCTGGGGGCTGAACGCAGAAAGGGCCACCCCGTTGCCGGGGTGGCCTTTTCTGAATGAATGTTCGGCGGCGACCTACTCTCCCACACCGTCCCCGGTGCAGTACCATCGGCGCAGAGAGGCTTAGCTTCCGGGTTCGGAATGGAGCCGGGCGTTTCCCTCTCGCTATGACCGCCGAAACTCTATGGAGATGTCAATCGGATCCCGATCGTATCTCGGGAACCGCACAGTGGACGCGTAGCACAAGTAAGAGTTGTGTCAAGTTATCGGCTTATTAGTACCGGTCAGCTGCGTGTGTCTTTAGTCCACACTTCCACATCCGGCCTATTCACCCAGTGGTCTAGCTGGGAGCCTCTCGGGGTCAAGCCCCATGGAAACCTCATCTTGAAGCAGGCTTCCCGCTTAGATGCTTTCAGCGGTTATCCCTTCCGAACGTAGCTAACCAGCCGTGCTCCTGGCGGAACAACTGGCACACCAGAGGTTCGTCCGTCCCGGTCCTCTCGTACTAGGGACAGCCCTTCTCAAGTTTCCTGCGCGCGCAGCGGATAGGGACCGAACTGTCTCACGACGTTCTAAACCCAGCTCGCGTACCGCTTTAATGGGCGAACAGCCCAACCCTTGGGACCTACTCCAGCCCCAGGATGCGACGAGCCGACATCGAGGTGCCAAACCATGCCGTCGATATGGACTCTTGGGCAAGATCAGCCTGTTATCCCCGGGGTACCTTTTATCCGTTGAGCGACGGCGCTTCCACAAGCCACCGCCGGATCACTAGTTCCGACTTTCGTCCCTGCTCGACCTGTCAGTCTCACAGTCAAGCTCCCTTGTGCACTTGCACTCGCCACCTGATTGCCAACCAGGCTGAGGGAACCTTTGAGCGCCTCCGTTACATTTTAGGAGGCAACCGCCCCAGTTAAACTACCCATCAGGCACTGTCCCTGATCCGGATTACGGACCGAGGTTAGATATCCAGAGCGACCAGAGTGGTATTTCAACGTTGACTCCACCGACACTGGCGTGCCGGCTTCACAGTCTCCCACCTATCCTACACAAGCCGCACCGAACACCAATACCAAACTATAGTAAAGGTCCCGGGGTCTTTCCGTCCTGCTGCGCGTAACGAGCATCTTTACTCGTAGTGCAATTTCGCCGAGTTCACGGTTGAGACAGCGGAGAAGTCGTTACGCCATTCGTGCAGGTCGGAACTTACCCGACAAGGAATTTCGCTACCTTAGGATGGTTATAGTTACCACCGCCGTTTACTGGGGCTTAAATTCTGAGCTTCGCTCCGAAGAGCTGACCCGTCCTCTTAACCTTCCAGCACCGGGCAGGCGTCAGTCCGTATACATCGTCTTGCGACTTCGCACGGACCTGTGTTTTTAGTAAACAGTCGCTTCTCCCTGGTCTCTGCGGCCTTCAAACGCTCGGGCAGCAAGTGCCGTCACGCCTCAGGCCCCCCTTCTCCCGAAGTTACGGGGGCATTTTGCCGAGTTCCTTAACCATGATTCTCTCGATCGCCTTAGTATTCTCTACCTGATCACCTGAGTCGGTTTAGGGTACGGGCGGCTAGAACCTCGCGTCGAAGCTTTTCTTGGCAGCATAGGATCACCCACTTCCCGCATAGCGGTCATTATCGGTTCTCAGGCTTGATGAGACGCGGATTTGCCTACGTCTCGCCCTACGACCTTACACGTGGTCAACCATCGCCACGCTGGGCTACCTTCCTGCGTCACTCCTGTTAATACGCTTACCTACTACGGGTTCGGGTCGTGCGCTCCCCCGTCACGTCCCCGAAGGGATCTAGACGGCTTCGGGCACTTAGCATCACCAGATTCGGTATGGGCGGTTCTTCGCCGGTACGGGAATATCAACCCGTTGTCCATCGACTACGCCTGTCGGCCTCGCCTTAGGTCCCGACTTACCCAGGGCGGATTAGCCTGGCCCTGGAACCCTTGATCATTCGGCGGACGGGTTTCTCACCCGTCTTTCGCTACTCATGCCTGCATTCTCACTCGTGTAGCGTCCACCGCTGGGTTACCCCGCGACTTCACTCGCTACACGACGCTCCCCTACCCATCCACACGCCTGGATCACGAAGACCTAGCTATTGTGTGAATGCCACAGCTTCGGCGGTATACTTGAGCCCCGCTACATTGTCGGCGCGGAATCACTTGACCAGTGAGCTATTACGCACTCTTTCAAGGGTGGCTGCTTCTAAGCCAACCTCCTGGTTGTCTGTGCAACTCCACATCCTTTCCCACTTAGCATACGCTTAGGGGCCTTAGCTGGTGGTCTGGGCTGTTTCCCTCTCGACTACGGAGCTTATCCCCCGCAGTCTCACTGCCACGCTCTCACTTACCGGCATTCGGAGTTTGGCTGACGTCAGTAACCTTGTGGGGCCCATCGGCCATCCAGTAGCTCTACCTCCGGTAAGAAACACGTGACGCTGCACCTAAATGCATTTCGGGGAGAACCAGCTATCACGAAGTTTGATTGGCCTTTCACCCCTAACCACAGGTCATCCCCCCGGTTTTCAACCCAGGTGGGTTCGGTCCTCCACGCGGTCTTACCCGCGCTTCAACCTGCCCATGGCTAGATCACTTCGCTTCGGGTCTAGAGCACGCGACTGAATCGCCCTATTCGGACTCGCTTTCGCTACGGCTGCCCCTCACGGGTTAACCTCGCCACGTACCACTAACTCGCAGGCTCATTCTTCAAAAGGCACGCTGTCACCCCTGCTAGGGAGGCTCCAACGGATTGTAGGCAAACGGTTTCAGGTACTATTTCACTCCCCTCCCGGGGTACTTTTCACCTTTCCCTCACGGTACTTGTCCGCTATCGGTCACTAGGGAGTATTTAGGCTTAGAGAGTGGTCTCTCCAGATTCACACGGGATTTCTCGGGCCCCGTGCTACTTGGGATACCTCTCGGGAGGCCGCACGATTTCGTCTACGGGGGTTACACCCTCTGTGCCGGGCCTTTCAATGCCCTTCGACTATCGCACGACTTTCTGACTCCCTGGAGACTCGGCAGAATCTCCTGAAAGGTCCCACAACCCCGACCATGCAACGCCTGCCGGCTATCACACATGATCGGTTTGGCCTGATCCGCTTTCGCTCGCCACTACTCACGGAATATCTCTTCCTGAGGGTACTGAGATGTTTCACTTCCCCTCGTTCCCTCCACACGCCCTATATATTCAGGCGCGGGTAACTGGACATGACTCCAGCTGGGTTTCCCCATTCGGAAATCCTCGGATCACGGTTCGTTTGCCAACTCCCCGAGGCTTATCGCAGGCTACTACGTCCTTCTTCGGCTCCTAGTGCCAAGGCATTCACCGTTTGCCCTTAAAAACTTGCCACAAAGACTTACTAAAAGATGCTCGCGTCCACTGTGCAGTTCTCAAGCTACGAGCGGTCCCGCCCTGCCCGGCGCCTACCTCGCAGCGCGAGGCGGTTCATCCGTTACAGAGCGGTCCGACGCACCGGCCGACTCGGCCGGCCCGAGGTCCAGGCTCTCGCCCGTTCCCTCAGGACCCAACAGCGTGCCGAAGCACCGCACCCACCGACCAGGTTCCACTCCACACGGGAGGTACTGAGGTCAACGGTCACGGTGCCAACTAGTCGATGTTCCACCCGTGAGCTACCCACCTCGAGTCGAACGCTCGAGTAGTAGGCCCTGGACGCCGAAGCGCCAGATGCTCCTTAGAAAGGAGGTGATCCAGCCGCACCTTCCGGTACGGCTACCTTGTTACGACTTAGTCCCAATCGCTGGTCCCACCTTCGACGGCTCCCTCCCAAGGGTTGGGCCACCGGCTTCGGGTGTTACCGACTTTCGTGACTTGACGGGCGGTGTGTACAAGGCCCGGGAACGTATTCACCGCAGCGTTGCTGATCTGCGATTACTAGCGACTCCGACTTCATGGGGTCGAGTTGCAGACCCCAATCCGAACTGAGACCGGCTTTTTGGGATTCGCTCCACCTTGCGGTATCGCAGCCCTTTGTACCGGCCATTGTAGCATGCGTGAAGCCCAAGACATAAGGGGCATGATGATTTGACGTCATCCCCACCTTCCTCCGAGTTGACCCCGGCAGTCTCCTATGAGTCCCCACCATAACGTGCTGGCAACATAGGACGAGGGTTGCGCTCGTTGCGGGACTTAACCCAACATCTCACGACACGAGCTGACGACAACCATGCACCACCTGTATACCGCCCTTGCGGACCCCATGTCTCCATGAGTTTTCGGTATATGTCAAGCCTTGGTAAGGTTCTTCGCGTTGCATCGAATTAATCCGCATGCTCCGCCGCTTGTGCGGGCCCCCGTCAATTCCTTTGAGTTTTAGCCTTGCGGCCGTACTCCCCAGGCGGGGCACTTAATGCGTTAGCTGCGGCACGGAACTCGTGGAATGAGCCCCACACCTAGTGCCCAACGTTTACGGCATGGACTACCAGGGTATCTAATCCTGTTCGCTCCCCATGCTTTCGCTCCTCAGCGTCAGTTGCGGCCCAGAGACCTGCCTTCGCCATCGGTGTTCCTCCTGATATCTGCGCATTCCACCGCTACACCAGGAATTCCGGTCTCCCCTACCGCACTCTAGTCTGCCCGTACCCACTGCAGGCCCGAGGTTGAGCCTCGGGTTTTCACAGCAGACGCGACAAACCGCCTACGAGCTCTTTACGCCCAATAAATCCGGACAACGCTTGCGCCCTACGTATTACCGCGGCTGCTGGCACGTAGTTAGCCGGCGCTTCTTCTGCAGGTACCGTCACTTTCGCTTCTTCCCTGCTGAAAGGGGTTTACAACCCGAAGGCCTTCATCCCCCACGCGGCGTCGCTGCATCAGGCTTTCGCCCATTGTGCAATATTCCCCACTGCTGCCTCCCGTAGGAGTCTGGGCCGTGTCTCAGTCCCAGTGTGGCCGGTCGCCCTCTCAGGCCGGCTACCCGTCGTCGCCTTGGTGGGCCGTTACCCCACCAACTAGCTGATAGGCCGCGACTCCATCCCCGACCGAAATTCTTTCCAGACGCTACAGATGCCTGTGCGTCTCGTATCCGGTATTAGCTCCGATTTCCCGGGGTTATCCCAGAGTCGGGGGCAGGTTAGTCACGTGTTACTCACCCGTTCGCCACTGATCACCCGGTGCAAGCACCGAGGTCACCGTTCGACTTGCATGTGTTAAGCACGCCGCCAGCGTTCGTCCTGAGCCAGGATCAAACTCTCCGTAGATGTCTATAAGGCATCCATGCTCACACACGGACAACCGACACACGAAGTGGCCCCGAAGGACCGTTCTCATCTGGCCTCGATCAAATGTTCAACTGACGTAAAACATTCGTCTCAACCACGTCGTACGACAAGACACGACCGACCCGAAGGACCGACCACACCTCACCGTCGACACATGGCATCGACTTTTGGCACGCTGTTGAGTTCTCAAGGAACGAACGCGCATCCCTTCGGGACTCTCATCCCGTCCGGAGGCAACTTCCCAACCTTATCCGGCCCATTCCCTTCGGTCAAACCGAGCGTGTCGGCCGGACCCGGGGCTGGACCACCGGCATGCCGATCGGACGCCGAGGCGCCTGCTCGTCCTGCCGGGGTGATCGACCCGAGGGACCGGCCCGGCCGCGGTGTTCCGCTGGCCTGTCCGTTCCTCCCGTCGGGGCAACGAGGAGAAACACTACGCACGGCGTGGGACCGCGTCAAATCGACCGGGCCCGACACGCCCGAAGGTCGCTGTTCTGCGGCCTGACCTGCACGAACATCCTGCCGGACGGTCTCCTGCCGGCCGAGCGCCGAGCGACCCGGACCGGATCGCGCGCGGCTGACCGGGGCCGGGCCGACGGCGAGGCTCAGGCCTCGACGCGCTCGGCGACCGCCAGGGTCCGCTTCCCCCGGCGCAGCACGGCCCAGCGTCCGTGCAGCAGCTGGTCCCGGGCGAGGACGGCGTCCGCGTCGGTCACCCGTGACGTTGTTGACCGAGACCCCACCCTCGGCGATCGCGCGGCGGGCGGCGGAGCGCCCGGCCACCAGGCCGGACTCGGCGAGGAGGTCGACGACCAGGGGCTCGTCGGGACCGACCGCCGCGCGCGGCAGCTCGGCCACCGCGGCGGCGAGGGTCTCCGGGTCGAGGTCGCCGAGCTCGCCCCGGCCGAAGAGCGCCGCGCTGGCCGCGATCACGGCCTCGGTCGCGGCGGCCCCGTGCACGAGGGTGGTCACGTCGGCGGCCAGCGCCCGCTGGGCCGCACGGGCTGCCGGCCGTTCGGCGACGGCCCGTTCGAGCTCGGCGATCTCCTCCTGGCTGCGGAAGGTGAAGACCTTGAGGTAGTGCACGACGTCCGCGTCCTCGGCGTTGACCCAGAACTGGTAGAAGGCGTAGGGCGTCATCATGTCGGGAGCCAGCCAGATGGCCCCGCCCTCGGACTTGCCGAACTTGGTGCCGTCGGACTTCGTGATGAGCGGGGTGGTCAGCGCGTGCACGGCGTGCTGGTCGGACTTGCGGATGAGCTCGACACCGGAGAGCAGGTTGCCCCACTGGTCGTTGCCACCGGTCTGCAGGCTGCAGCCGTGACGGCGGTGAAGCTCGAGGTAGTCCATCCCCTGGAGGATCTGGTAGCTGAACTCGGTGAAGCTGAGCCCCTCGTCGCTGGCGAGCCGGCGGGCGACGGTGTCCTTGGCCAGCATCGTGCCGAGGCGGTAGTGCTTGCCGATGTCGCGCAGGAAGTCGATCGCGGAGAGCTCGGCGGTCCAGTCCAGGTTGTTGACCATCACCGCCGGGTTGGCGCCGTCGAAGTCCAGGAACCGCGAGATCTGGACCCGCAGCCGGTCCACCCAGCCGGCGACGGTCTCCTTGGTGTTGAGGGTCCGCTCCCCCGACATCCGGGGGTCGCCGATGAGCCCGGTCGCGCCGCCGACGAGCGCCAGCACGCGATGGCCGGCCAGCTGCAGGTGACGCAGCACGATGAGCTGGACGAGGTTGCCGTGGTGCAGGCTGGGCGCGGTCGGGTCGAAGCCGCAGTAGAGCGTGACCGGTCCGGCGGACAGCGCCTCGCGCAGGGCCTGCTCGTCCGTCGTGTGCGCCAGCAGCCCTCGCCAGCGCAGCTCGTCCAGAATGTGCACCACTCGCTCCTTCGTCGACGTCCGCCTAGTCTGCCGTGCGCGGACGGCCGGCCGTGACGTCCTTCCGCCGTCCGGACGCACGGGTCCGCGCGCTCGGGCGGGAGGCGGAGACCGTCGGCTCGTCCGGCAGCCAGAACCGCCAGCCGAAGCGCACGGGGTCGCTGCCCTGCGCCCCGACCCCGATCCTCGGACCCGACCGCGCGGTGAGCCGGTGGCCGGGGACCTCCAGACCGACCGTGGGCACGCCCGCCAGGAGGTCGAGCCCGTCGTCGTCCGGGCCGAGGCCGAGCGCGACGACCAGCCGCGCCGGCCCACGCGCGAGGTCGACGTCCCGGCGGACCACGCCGGCGGCGGTCCGGCGCGCTCGGGCCGCCGCCGCGCCCTCGACCACCTCGCCGGCCCGCAGCAGGACCGCCCCGGCGACCCCGGCCGGACCGGTGACGACGTTGACGCAGTGGTGCAGGCCGAGGTGCCGGTAGACGTAGAGATGCCCGCCGGACCCGAACATCGAGGCGGTGCGGGGCGTCGGGCCGCGGTAGGCGTGCGACACCGGATCCTCCGCGCCGGCGTAGGCCTCCACCTCCGTGACCCGCAGGACCACGGTCGCGCCGTCCCGGTCGGTCCGCACGAGCGAGCCGAGCAGGTCCTGCGCGACCTGCACCGCCGGACGCTCGAACCAGCCACGCCCGGGCACGGCGACGGCCCCGGTCATGGCGACGCCGCCGGACGCTCGCACCACGGACGGCCACGGACCCCCGCCGCGGCCCCGGTCACGGCAGCACCGCGCGGGTGCCGTCGACGACGACGTCGGCGCGGGCGCGGGTGTCCTGCTGGGCGAAGTGGCGCTCCTCGAGCGTCATCCAGGCCAGCCACTCGCCGGCCAGCGCCTGGCCGTCGCGGGCGACCCCGCGGGCGAGCCGGGTCTCGGCGGGTGCCTCGACGAACACGACCAGCCCGGCCCGCCCCTCGACCGCGCGCGGCGCGCTGCCGCAGCCCTCGAGGACGAGCACCTCGGGCACCGGGAGGTCGTGCCACTCGCCGAAGGCCGCACGGCCCCAGTCGTAGCGCTGCCACCGGCCGGGCGCACCGGCGGCGAGGGGACGCAGCACCTGCTCCTCGAGCCGCGGCCACACCGCCTCGAGGCCGGCCCAGCCCTCGTACAGGTCGTCGAGGTGCAGGACCACCGCCCCGAGCTCGGCGGCGAGCCGCCCGGCGAGGGTCGTCTTGCCCGACCCCGCGGGGCCGTCGACGCAGACCAGGCGGACCGGGCCGAGCCGGGGGGCTCCCGCGCGCACCCGTGCGGCGAGCGCCCCGATCGAGGTCACCGCTCGGCCCAGCTCCGCAGGTCGGCCGCGCGACGCCGGGCGTCGTCGAGCTGCTCGGCCACCCGGACCGGGGCCGTCCCGCCCACCGCCGAGCGGGAGGCGAGCGAGCCCGCGACCGAGAGCACCGAGCGGACCTCGGGCGTCAGGTGCTCGGAGATGCGGGCGAGGTCCGCGTCGGTGAGGTCCCACAGCTCGATCCCCCGACCCTCGCACTCCCGCACGCAGGCCCCCGCGACCTCGTGGGCGACCCGGAACGGCACGCCCTGCCGGACGAGCCACTCGGCGATGTCGGTGGCCAGGGCGAACCCCTGCGGGGCGAGCTCGGCCATCCGCGCCGTGTCGAAGCGAAGGGTCGCGACCATCCCCGCGAAGGCCGGCAGCAGGACGTCGAGGGTGTCGACCTGGTCGAAGACCGGCTCCTTGTCCTCCTGGAGGTCCCGGTTGTAGGCCAGCGGCAGGCCCTTGAGCGTCGTGAGCAGCCCGGTCAGGTCACCGACCAGCCGGCCCGCCTTGCCCCGGGCGAGCTCGGCCACGTCGGGGTTCTTCTTCTGCGGCATGATGCTCGACCCGGTCGAGTAGGCGTCGTCGAGCCGGACGAAGCCGAACTCCTTCGTCGCCCAGAGGATGACCTCCTCGGCGATCCGGGACAGGTCGACCGCGGCCATCGCGGCCACGAACGCGAACTCGGCGACGACGTCGCGTGCCGCGGTGCCGTCGATGGAGTTCTCCACCGGTCCGTCGAAGCCCAGCTCCGCCGCGACGGCCGCGGGGTCGAGCCCCAGGGAGGACCCGGCGAGCGCGCCCGAGCCGTAGGGGCTCCGCGCGGCCCGCCGGTCCCAGTCGACCCAGCGGTCGACGTCGCGCATCATCGGCCAGGCGTGCGCCAGCAGGTGGTGCGCGAGCAGCACCGGCTGGGCGTGCTGCAGGTGGGTCCGGCCCGGCATCGGGGCCTCGCCCACCGCTGCAGCCTGCGCCAGGAGCGCGTCGACGACGTCCAGCAGCCGACCCGACAGGTGCCGGGCCTGGCCGCGCAGGTACATCCGCACGAGCGTGGCGATCTGGTCGTTGCGTGAGCGTCCGGCGCGCAGCCGCCCGCCGAGCTCGGCCCCGGCCCGCTCGATGAGCCCTCGCTCGAGCGCGGTGTGCACGTCCTCGTCACCGGGCTCGGGCCCGAAGGCGCCCGCGGCGACCTCGGCGTCCAGCCGGTCGATCGCGTCGAGCATGCCGGTGAGGTCGGCGTCGGCCAGCAGCCCGGCGCGGTGCAGCACCCGGGCGTGGGCCCGGGATCCCGCCAGGTCGTGCCGTGCCAGCCGCCAGTCGAAGTGCGTCGAGCGGGACAGCTCGGCGAGCGCGTCGGCCGGCCCGCCCGCGAACCGGCCGCCCCACAGGCTCACCGACGCGGCGTCGGGCTCAGTCATGGGTCGGCAGGGTTCCGGTGCCGACGTCGACCCCGTTGCCGAACTTCAGGTCGCGGGCCGCCGAGAGCTTGGCCGTCAGGCCGTAGATCTCGATGAAGCCGCGCGCCGCCGACTGGTCGAAGGAGTCGCCCTCGTCGTAGGTGGCCAGGTTGAAGTCGTACAGGCTCGACTCGCTGCGGCGGCCGGTGACCGTCGCGCGGCCCCCGTGCAGGACCATCCGGATCTCGCCGGAGACGTAGCGCTGGGTGTCGGCGATGAACGTGTCGAGCGAGCGCTTGAGCGGCGAGAACCACATGCCGTCGTAGACGAGCTCGGTCCAGCGCTGCTCGACGCCGCGCTTGAAGCGGGCCTGCTCGCGCTCGACGGTGACGTTCTCGAGCTCCTGGTGCGCGGTGATCAGGGCGATGGCGCCGGGCGCCTCGTAGATCTCGCGCGACTTGATGCCGACCAGGCGGTCCTCGACGATGTCGATCCGGCCGACGCCCTGGGCACCCGCCCGGCGGTTCATCTCCTGGATCGCCTGGAGCGGGGTCACGGCGACGCCGTCGATCGCGACCGGCACGCCCTGGTCGAAGGTGAGCACGACCTCGTCGGCGACCGGCGGGAAGGTCGGGTCGTCGGTGTAGCTGTAGACGTCCTTCGTCGGGCTCGTTCCAGATGTCCTCGAGGTAGCCGGTCTCCACGGCCCGGCCCCAGACGTTCTGGTCGATGGAGAACGGGTTGTGCTTGGTCGTGGCGATCGGCAGCCGGTGCTCGGTCGGCGTAGTCGATCGCCTTGTCGCGGGTCAGGGCGAGGTCCCGGACCGGCGCGAGGCACTTGAGGTCGGGAGCCAGCGAGGTGATGCCGACCTCGAAGCGCACCTGGTCGTTGCCCTTGCCGGTGCAGCCGTGGGCGACCGTGGTGGCGCCGAACTGCCGGGCGGCCCGCACCAGGTGCTTGACGATCACCGGGCGGGACAGCGCCGAGACCAGCGGGTAGCGGTCGAGGTACATGCCGTTGGCCTGGAGCGCCGGCATGCAGTACTCGGTGGCGAACTCGTCGCGGGCGTCGGCGACGTACGCCTCGACGGCCCCGCAGTCGAGGGCGCGTCGCCGGATGACCTCGAGGTCCTCGCCACCCTGGCCGACGTCGACCGCGACGGCGATCACCTCGGCGCCCGTGGCCTCGGCGATCCAGCCGATGCCGACGGAGGTGTCGAGGCCTCCGGAGTAGGCGAGGACGACGCGTTCGGTCATGACGGTGGTTCCTTGTCTCGTGAGGTGTCGTGCGGTGCGGGTCGGGTCAGGTCGGACGAGGTCAGGTCGAGTCGGTCGGCGCCGAGGCCGGCACCGGCGGCGAGCTCGAGGAAGCGGCGGGCGACGGCCTCCCCGCCGTCCTCCTCCCGGGCGATGACGAGCAGGGTGTCGTCCCCGGCGATCGTGCCGAGCACCGCGGGCAGCACCGAGTGGTCGATCGCCGAGGCGAGGAACTGCGCGGCACCGGGCGGGGTGCGCAGCACGACGAGGTTCCCCGAGTGCTCGGCCGTCACCAGGAGCTCGGCGCACAGCCGGGACAGCCGGGCGGCGAGCTGCTCGCTGGTCCCGGCGGCCTGCGGGGTCCGGTCGCCGCCCTCGGAGGGCAACGCGTAGGTGAGCGTGCCGTCCGCGGCGCGGATCCGCACGGCACGCAGCTCGACGAGGTCGCGGGAGAGGGTGGCCTGCGTGACGACGAGCCCCTCGGCGGCGAGCGCCTGGGCGAGGTCGGCCTGCGAGCGCACCGCCGAGCGCTCGAGCAGCCGGGCGATGAGGGCGTGCCGGGCGGCCTTGGTGGCGGGGACCGACGTCGAGGGTCCCGTCACGAGCTGCTCCAGCAGCCACGCGAGCACGGCCTTCTGCGCGTGCAGCCGGTTCTCGGCCTCCTGGAAGACGACGGACCGCGGCCCGTCGATGACCTCGGCCGATGATCTCCTTGCCGCGGTAGGCCGGCAGGCAGTGCAGCACGACGGCGTGCGCGGGGGCCGTGTCCAGCAACACCTGGTCGAGCCGGAAGCGGCCGAACAGGTCCTCGGCCTCGGCGGCGGAGCGCTCGTCCCCCATCGAGACCCAGGTGTCGGTGGCGACGGCGTCGGCGCCCTCGACCGCGGCGACCGGGTCGTGCAGGACCGCGACGGAGCCGCCGGTCCGGGCGGCGATCTCCTCGGCGGCGGCGAGGATCTCCGGGGACGGCAGGTGGTCGGCCGGGGTGCCGATCCGGACGTGCAGCCCGGCGGTCGCGCCGCCGAGCAGGTAGGACTGCGCCATGTTGTTCGCGCCGTCGCCGAGGTAGGCCAGGGTGCGGCCGGGCAGCCCGGCGACCCCGCCGGGGGTGTGCTCGGCGATCGTCAGCAGGTCGGCGAGGACCTGACAGGGGTGGAAGTCGTCGGTGAGGGCGTTGACGACCGGCACGTCGACGTTCCGGGCCATCTCCTCGAGGCGGGACTGACCGTAGGTGCGCCAGACGATCGCCCTGGCCTGCCGACCGAGGACCCGCGCGGTGTCGGCCACGGACTCGCGGACCCCGATCTGCGCGAGGTTGCCGTCGACGAGCATCGGGTACCCGCCGAGCTCGACGATGCCGACGGTGAACGAGACCTGGGTGCGCAGGGTCGGCTTGTCGAAGAGCACGGCGACCGTCTGCGGCCCGGCCAGCGGGCGAGAGGGCGAAGCGGTCGGCCTTGAGCCGGACGGCGAGCTCGAGGACGGTGCGCTGCTCGGCCGGGCTGAGGTCGTCGTCGCGCAGCAGGTGGCGGGTCATCGGTTCTCCTCGGGGTGAGCAGGCAGGTCGACGGGCAGACCGTGCAGGAAGTCGACGAACGGCCGGACCTCGTCCCAGGTGAGCACGAGCGGCGGAGCGAGGCGCAGCGCCGTCGGCGTCACCGGGTTGACGATGAAGCCGGCCTCGAGCGCACGATCCGCGACCTGCGCGGCGACCGGCGCCACGAGCTCGACGCCGAGCAGCAGACCGGACCCGCGGACCTCGCTGACCAGCGGCGCCGCGGCGAGCTCGAGCGTGAGCCGGCGCCCCAGCTCGGTGACGTGCGCGAGGACCTCGTCCCGCTCGAGGACGCCGAGGGTGGCGAGCGCGGCGGCCGCGGCCACCGGGTTGCCCCCGAACGTCGTGCCGTGCTGGCCGGGCGAGAGCAGGACGGCCGCCCGACCCGAGGCGAGCAGCGCACCGATCGGGAAGCCGCCGCCCAGGCCCTTGGCCAGCGTCACGACGTCCGGGCGCACGCCGGCGCCGAGCGCGGGATGCTGCCAGGCGAACCAGGCTCCGGTGCGCCCGATCCCGGTCTGCACCTCGTCGAGGACGAGCAGCGCGCCGTGCGGTCGGCGAGCGCGCGGGCCGCGGCGAGGTAGCCCGGCGGGCAGCGGGCGCACGCCCGCCTCGCCCTGGACGACCTCCAGGACGATCGCGGCGACGTCGTCGCCCATCGCGTCCTCCAGCGCCGCGAGGTCGCCGAAGGGGACGAACTCGACGCCGCCGGGCAGCGGCTCGAACGGCTCGCGGTAGGCCGGCTTGTGGGTCAGCGCGAGCGCACCCATCGAGCGGCCGTGGAAGGCGCCCTCGAGGGCGACGATCCGCGGGCGGCCGGTCCGGCGCAGCAGCTTGAAGGCCGCCTCGTTGGCCTCGGTGCCCGAGTTCGTGAAGAACACCCGGGAGCCCTCGGGCATCGCGCCGATCTCGAGGAGTCGCTCGGCGAGCGCGACCTGGGTCGGGGTCGCGAAGAAGTTCGACACGTGCCCGAGCGTCCCGAGCTGGGCGCTGATCGCCGCGGTGAGCGTCGGGTGCGCGTGGCCGAGGGTGTTCACCGCGATCCCGCCGAGCAGGTCGAGGTAGCGCTTGCCGTCGGCGTCCCACACGTGCACGCCCTCGCCGCGGACCAGGACGCGCCGCGGCGTGCCGAAGGTGTTCATCACCGCAGCGCCGTAGCGCTCGGTCCACCGGACGCCGGAGTCGCCCTCGGGCGGGAGCAGGACCTCGCTCATGAGGGCAGCACCCCGCCGCGCCGCACGACCGGGATCGGGCCGGTGAGGTCGTCGGGGAGCACCATCGTGCCGACGCCCTGCGCGGTGAAGACCTCGACCAGGACGGAGTGCGCCTGGCGTCCGTCGACGACGTGGGCCTGCGGGACACCACCGCGCACGGCCCGCAGGCAGGCCTCCATCTTCGGCACCATCCCGGACTCCAGCCGCGGCAGGAGCTCGGCGAGGGAGGACACCCGGATCTGCTGGGCGAGCGAGCCGCGGTCCGGCCAGTCCGTGTAGAGGCCCTCGACGTCGGTGAGGATGATGAGCTTGCGGGCGCCGAGCGCCACGGCGAGCGCGGCCGCGGCGGTGTCCGCGTTGACGTTGAGCACCTGGGTGGGGTCGTCGACGTCGGGGGCGACCGTCGAGACGACCGGGATCCGGCCGGCGTCGAGCAGGTCGCGCACGGCCCGCGGGTCGACGTCGACGACGTCCCCGACGTGGCCGACGTCCACCGGCTCGCCGTCGACCATCGCGGTCCGTCGACGCGCCTTGAGCAGCCCGCCGTCCTCCCCGGACAACCCGACCGCGTAGGGGCCGTGGGCGTTGAGCAGCCCGACGAGCTCGCGCGAGACCTGGCCGGTGAGCACCATCCGCACGACGTCCATGCTCTCGGCCGTGGTGACCCGGAGCCCGCCGCGGAACTCGCTGGCGATGCCCAGCCGGTCGAGCATGCTGGAGATCTGCGGGCCCCCGCCGTGCACGACGACGGGGTGCAGGCCGACCTGGCGCAGGAAGACCATGTCCTGGGCGAAGGCCCGCTTGAGCTCGTCGTCGACCATGGCGTTGCCGCCGTACTTGACGACGAAGAGGGCGCCGGCGAACTCCCGGAGCCACGGCAGGGCCTCGATGAGGACCTCCGCCTTCTGGTCGGCGCGCAGGTCGGTGCGCGTGTCGAAGACGAAGTCGTCGGCGACGGGCGCCGGCTGGTCGGGCTGGGGTGTCGTGGTCATGTGGAGTACGCGCTGTTCTCGTGGACGTAGTCGTGGGTGAGGTCGTTGGTCCAGACCGTCGCGGCGGCGTCCCCGGCGTGCAGGTCGATCTCGATGTGCACCTCGCGGGCCGAGGCCATGTCGACGAGGCTACGGTCCTCGCCCACCCCGCCGGCCCGGCACACCTGGACCCCGTTGATGGACACGTCGATGGCGTCCGGCTCGAAGGCCGCGACCTCGACGGGCACCGTGCCGACCTGCGACAGCACCCGGCCCCAGTTGGGGTCGTTGCCGAAGACCGCCGCCTTGACGAGGTTGGACCGGGTGACCGAGCGGGCCACGGCCACCGCGGCCGCCTCGCTGTCGGCGCCGACGACGTGCACCGCGATGTCGTGGCTCGCCCCCTCGGCGTCGGCGACGAGCGCGCGGGCCAACCGGGCGCACGCCTCGGTGAGCGCGTCGGTCAGCTCGGCCAGGGCGACCGGCACGCCGCTGGCGCCGGAGGCCAGCAGCGTCACGGTGTCCGAGGTGGACATGCAGCCGTCGGAGTCGACCCGGTCGAAGGTGACGCCCGTCGCGGCCCGCAGCGCCCGCGCGGCGTCCTGCGGCGCGACGACCGCGTCGGTGGTGAGCACGCTGAGCATCGTGGCCATGGCCGGCGCGAGCATGCCGGCGCCCTTGGCCATCCCCCCGACCGACCAGCCGGCCCGCTGGACGTGCACCTCCTTGGGCACGCTGTCGGTCGTCATGATCGCCTGCGCGGCGTCCGGGCCGCCCCCGGCGCTCAGCGCAGCCGCCGCCGCACTCACCCCGGCGAGCACCTTGGCCAGCGGCAGCCGCTCCCCGATCAGGCCGGTGGAGCAGACGACGACGTCGCCGGCCGAGACGCCGAGGGTCTCGGCGACGTGCTCGGCGGTGCGGTGCGTGTCGAGGAAGCCGGGCGGCCCGGTGCAGACGTTGGCGCCCCCGCTGTTGAGCACGACGGCGCGGACGATCCCGTCGGCGACGACCTGCCGGGACCAGGTGACCGGGGCGCCGACGACGCGGTTCGTGGTGAACACGGCCGTCCCGACATGGTCCGGCCCGTCGTTGACGACGAGGGCGACGTCCGGGCGCCCGGAGGACTTCAGGCCGGCGGTCACGCCGGCCGCCCGGAAGCCGGCGGGGGCGGTGATGCTCATGGGGCGACTCCGTCCGTCGTCAGACCGGTCGTCTCGGGCAGCCCGAGAGCGAGGTTCATCGACTGCACCGCGGCGCCGGCGGTGCCCTTGACCAGGTTGTCGAGCGCGGTGACGGTGACCACCCGGCCGGCCCGCTCGTCGACCGCGACCTGGACCAGGGCCGTGTTGGCGCCGACGGTCGCGGCGGTCGTCGGCCACTGGCCCTCGGGCAGGAGGTGGACGAACGGCTCGTCGGCGTAGGCGTCCTGCCAGGCGGAACGCACCGCGGCGGCGTCCGCGCCCGGGGCCAGCGGCGCCGTCGTCGTCGCCAGGATCCCGCGGGACATCGGGACCAGGACCGGGGTGAACGAGATGCGCACCCGGTCCGCGCCGGCGGCGCGCAGGTTCTGCTCGATCTCCGGGATGTGCCGGTGGGTGCCGCCGACCGCGTAGGGCACGGCCGAGCCGAGGCCCTCGGCGGCGAGCAGGTGGGCCTTGGCGGCCTTGCCGGCCCCCGAGTAGCCCACGCTCAGCACGGCGACGAGGTCGCCCGGGTCGACGAAGCCGGCGGCCACCCCGGGCTGGATGCCCAGGGTCACGGCGGTGACGTTGCAGCCGGGCACGGCGACCCGCCGTGCGCCGACGAGCGCCGCACGCTGCCGGGAGCCGTCGGCGTGCAGGAGCTCGGGCAGGCCGTAGGGCCAGGTGCCGGCGTGCGCGGTGCCGTAGAAGGTCTGCCAGTCGACGGGGTCGACGAGCCGGTGGTCGGCGCCGCAGTCGAGCACCAGGACGTCCGGGCCGAGCTCGGCGGCGACGGCACCGGAGGCGCCGTGCGGCAGTGCGAGCACGACGACGTCGTGGCCGGCCAGCGTGGCTGCGGTCGTGGGCGCCAGGACCCGGTCGGCCAGGCCGCGCAGGTGCGGCTGGTGCACCCCGAGCCGGTCGCCGGCGTTCGAGTGGGCCGTCACGGCACCGATCTCGACGTCGGGATGGGCCGCGAGGAGGCGCAGCACCTCGCCTCCGGCGTAGCCGCTGGCACCCGAGACGGCGACCCGAACTGTCATGTGCATGAATATACATGACCATGCATGAAGCCCGGGAACACGCCGCCGGGGTGGGCCGTTGACCGGGTATGCGCGCGATCCGAGCCCTGGCAGCGGGTGGACCCGAGGTCCTCCACCTCGACGAGGTCCAGGACCCCGTCCCGGCACCCGGCCAGGTGGTGGTCGACGTCGCGGCCGCCGGGGTGAACTTCATCGACATCTACCGGCGCATCGGACGCTACCCGATGCCGTTCCCGCACGTCGTCGGGTCGGAGGGCGCCGGGACGGTGCGGAGCGTCGGCGAGGGGGTCGACCTCGAGGTCGGCGCGCGGGTCGCCTGGGCCGACGGCAGCGAGGGCAGCTACGCCGAGCAGGCCGTCGTGGCCGCCGAGCGGCTCGTCGCCGTCCCCGCCCAGGTGCCGCTCGACCTGGCCGCCGCGGTGATGCTCCAGGGACTCACGGCGCACTACCTGAGCACCTCCACCGCGCCCGTGCGCCACGGCCAGGACGTCCTCGTGCACGCCGGGGCCGGCGGGGTCGGGCTGCTGCTGACCCAGCTCGCCGTGCTCCGCGGCGCGCGGGTGCTCTCGACCGTGTCGACCGCGCAGAAGGAGGAGCTGGCCAGGGCCGCCGGGGCGAGCGAGGTGCTGCGCTACGACCTGCTGGACGACCTGCCCGCGCAGCTGCCCGCCTGGGTCCGGGAGCGCACCGACGGTGGGGTGCACAGCGTCTTCGACGGTGTCGGGCGCAGCACGTTCGACGCCTCGCTCGCGAGCCTGCGACGTCGCGGCACGCTCGTCCTGTTCGGCGCGTCCTCGGGCCCGGTGGCCCCGGTCGACCCGATGCGCCTGCAGGACGCCGGCTCGGTGTTCCTCACCCGGCCCACCCTGGGGCACCACGTCGCCGACCGCACCGAGCTGCTCGCCCGGAGCACCGAGGTGCTCGAGGCGGTCAGCGAGGGCCGACTGGACGTGCGGATCGGCGCAGCGTTCGGGCTGGCCGAGGCGGCCGACGCGCACCGTGCGCTCGAGGGACGCGCGACCACCGGCAAGGTCCTGCTGCTGCCCTGACCGTCCGGCCGCGCGTGCGGCCGGACGGTCAGGGGCAGCCGGTCAGGAGCGCAGCTCGGCGCCGAACCGGCGGTGCGCCTCGGCGACGGCGGACTCGCGGACGGCGGCCGCCTCCTGCGCGGTGAGCGTCCGGTCCCCGGCCCGAAGCCGCAGTGAGAAGGCGAGGGACTTGCGCCCCGGCCCGACCTGCACGCCGGTGTAGACGTCGAACAGGCCGAGCTCCTCGACGATGTCCCCGGCCGGGGACGCCGCGGCACCGACCCGGACCGCGTCGAGCAGCGCGCCGGCGGGCACCGCGGCATCGACGACGAGCGCGATGTCCTCCTTGGCGAGCGGGAAGGTCGAGACCGGCGTCGCCTGGCGCGGCGTGCTCGGGGCGGCGGCGAGCAACGCGTCGAGGTCGACCTCGAAGGCCACCGCCCGCTCCGGCAGGTCGAGCGCCCGCACCACGTTCGGGTGGAGCTCGCCGGCGTGCCCGACGACCACGCCGTCCCGGGTGCTCAGCACCGCCGTGCGCCCCGGGTGCCACGGGGCGTGCTCGTCCGCCTGCTCCAGGCCGACCTCGACGCCGACGGTACGGGCGACCAGCAGGGCCGCCGCGATGGCGTCGGTGTGGTCGGCGCGGCGTCCGGCGCCCCACCACCCGCCGGGCTCACGACGTCCGGCCAGCACCCCGGCGACCCGTCGCGGCTGCGGCGGCACCGCCGCGTCGAGCGCGGCGAGGTGCTCTGCGGCGGGCCGCACGCCCCCGGGCAGCCGGGGCGCGGCGGCGGCGCCGTCGGCGGGGGCCAGGGTGACCATGCCGATCTCGAAGACCGCCACGTCGCTCGCCCCGCGGGCCACGTTGCGCCGTGCGGTGTCCAGGAGGGTGGTCAGCAGCATCGTGCGCAGCAGCGGGTGGGTGTCGGCCAGCGGGTTGACCAGGCGGACCCCCGTCCGGCGGGGGTCCAGGGTCGGCAGGCCCAGCTCGTCGAGCTGGTGCGTCCCGACGAACGGGTAGCTCAGGGTCTCGACCAGCCCGGCAGCGGCCAGGGCGTGCGCGACGGCGCGGCGGGCGCGCTGGGCGGCGGTCAGTCCCCGTCCGGCAGGCGCCGTGGGCAGGACCGAGCCGATCTCGTCGTAGCCGCGCAGTCGCGCCACCTCCTCGACGAGGTCGACCGGGACGACGAGGTCGGGCCGCCAGCTGGGCACGACCACGTCGACGACGCCGTCGACGGCCGCGCCGAGCGTGCACCCGATCTCGGCGAGGACCGCGGCGACCTCGTCGTGCGTGTAGGCGACCCCCACGAGGCGCGCGGGCAGGTCGAGCGGGAAGGCGATGGTCACCGGCCCGGCGGTGCGGTCGACGTCCGTGATCGCCTCGTCGGCTACCCCGCCGCCGTACTCGAGCAGCAGCTCGACGACGCGCCGGGCGGCGACCCGCGGCAGCTCCGGGTCCACCCCGCGCTCGAACCGCCGGGCGGCC
Organism: uncultured Actinomycetota bacterium; assembly: GCA_963724505.1. Taxonomy (GTDB): domain Bacteria; phylum Actinomycetota; class Actinomycetes; order Actinomycetales; family Cellulomonadaceae; genus Actinotalea. The sequence goes on along the minus strand of CAVRUY010000006.1, from coordinate 106,027 downwards.
TCGGACGGCAGCCGGTGCCGCCGGGCGGTGCGGGCCACCGTGATCGGGTCGAAGTGCGCCGCCTCGACGAGCAGGTCCGTGGTGGCCGGGGAGACCTCGGACTCCGCGCCACCCATCACCCCGGCGAGGCCGAGGACGCGCGAGCCGGCCGCGCCGGCCGGCGAGTCGGTGATGAGCAGGTCCTCCGGGTCGAGCGTGCGTGCCACCCCGTCCAGCGTGGTCAGCCGGTCGCCCGGGCGTGCCCGGCGCACGACGATCGGCTCGGCGAGGGTGCCCAGGTCGTAGGCGTGCAGCGGCTGGCCGAGGTCGAGCATGACGTAGTTCGTCACGTCCACGGCCAGGGAGATCGGCCGCATCCCGGCCTGGGCGAGCCGGCGCTGCATCCACAGCGGGGACGGGCCGGAGGCCGCGACGCCGCGGACCACCTGCGCCACGAAGCGGTCGCAGCCGGGGACATCGTGCAGGGGCGACTCGTCGGCGAGCTCGACGCCGAAGCCGCCGCCGGCCGGGCGCCGGTCGGCGCCGCCCTCGGGCAGCCCGCGGTCGGTGAACGCCGCGCCGGTCGAGTGCGCGTACTCCCGCGCGACGCCACGCATCGAGAAGCAGTAGCCGCGGTCCGGGGTGACGTTGATCTCCAGGACCTCCTCGCCGAGGGCGAGCAGCGGCAGGGCGTCGGCGCCGGGGACGGCGTCGACGGGCAGGATCCCGAACCGCGCCATCGCGTCGTCGTCGAGCACGAGGATGCCGTCGTGCTCCTCGCCGATCCCCAGCTCGCGGACCGAGCAGATCATCCCGTCCGAGACGTGACCGTAGGTCTTGCGCGACGCGATCTCGAACGGACCGGGCAGCACCGCACCGGGCAGCGCGACGACGACGAGGTCGCCCGCGTCGAAGTTGTGCGCGCCGCAGACGATCCCCCGCGAGCCGACGCCGTCGGGGCCGACGACGTTGTGCGCGCCCACGTCGACGTGGCACCAGTGGATCGTCTTGCCGTTCTTCTGCGGCTCGGGCGTGCGGTCCAGGACGCGACCGACGACGAGCGGGCCGATGACGGCCGCGGGATGGATCGCCTCCTCCTCCAGACCGACCTTGACGAGGTCGGCCGCCAGGCCGTCGGCCGTGACGTCGGCGGGCAGGTCGACGTGGTCGGCGAGCCAGGTGAGCGGGATGCGCGGCATCAGATCGTCCCCTCGAGCTGCAGCGAGAAGCGGACGTCGCCCTCGACCATGTCGTGCATGTCGGCGATGCCGTGACGGAGCATCAGCGTGCGTTCGATGCCCATGCCGAAGGCGAAGCCGGAGTAGACCTCGGGGTCGACGCCGCAGGCGCGCAGCACGTTCGGGTTGACCATCCCGCAGCCGCCCCACTCGATCCAGCCGGGTCCGCCCTTCTTCTGCGGGAACCACAGGTCCATCTCGGCGCTCGGCTCGGTGAACGGGAAGAACGAGGGGCGCAGCCGGGTGCGCGCCTCCGGCCCGAACATCGACCGGGCGAAGTGGTCCAGGGTGCCCTTGAGGTGCGCCATCGTCAGGCCCTGGTCGACCGCGAGGCCCTCGACCTGGTGGAACACCGGCGTGTGCGTCGCGTCGAGCTCGTCGGTGCGGAAGGTGCGGCCCGGGCACGCGATGTAGACCGGCAGGTCGCGCTCGAGCAGGGCACGCGCCTGCACCGGCGAGGTGTGCGTGCGCAGCACGAGCCCGGACGGCCCCGCGTCGGGACCGTCGGGGTGCTCGACGAAGAAGGTGTCCTGCATCTGGCGGGCGGGGTGGTCGACGCCGAAGTTCAGCGCGTCGAAGTTGAACCACTCGGCCTCGAGCTCGGGACCCTCGGCGATCTCCCAGCCCATCGCGACGAAGTGGTCGGCGACCCGCTCCTGCATGACCTCGAGCGGGTGCCGCGCACCCCGGGGTGCGCGCTCGGCCGGCAGCGTGACGTCGACCGTCTCCTCGCGGAGCACACGCTCGTCCCGCTCGGCCTCGAGCTCGACCTGCCGCGCCGCCAGAGCCGCGGCGACCCGCCCGCGGGTGGCGCCCAGGGTGCGGCCGGCGACGGCCTTGTCCGGCCCGGCGAGCCCGCCGATGGCGCGGTTGGCCAGGGCGAGGGGGCTGCGGTCGCCGACGTGGGCGAGGCGGGCCTCCTTGAGCGCGTCGAGATCGGCCGCGGCCGCGAACGCGGCGAGGGCGGCGTCCGCCGCGGCCTCGATCCCGGGCACGTCAAGGGGTGACAACGCAGTGGTGTCGGACATCCGGACCTTCCAGGGCGGAAACGGGTGGCCCGGTCGGGGCCAGGGTCGGAGCAGGGCCCGCCGTGGGTGCTCGGAGCGTCCGTCGCGGCGCGATCCGTGCGCGGGTCAGCCGCGCGGCCCACCTGCGGGCCTGGTAAATCGACGACCACCGGCCGTCTCCGGGCGCTGCACCATGGCCGTCATCCTGCCACAGCGCCGAGGGGCATCCGCCGCACGGTCTCGTAGCGCGGGCCGCCGCCACGACCGGCGCCGGGCACCGACGAGACGAGCAGGGTCTGCGCGACGGACCAGCGCGGCCCCTCGTAGACGGCGAGGGCCCGGACCAGGTGGTCGGCCTCGGCGGACGGCCGCGAGGCACCCCGCCCACGGCCGCTGCCGGCCGACCGGGCGCCGGGCCGGCCCGAGGACCGGGCCGGGGGCAGCCGGCCGATCGTCAGATGGGGACGCAGTCGGGGCCGCTCGTCCCGGAACCTGCTCACCGACTCCCCCGCGGTGCGCGCGGCCGCCGCGAGGCGCACCATCGACTCCACCTCGCCGGTGGCGCCGACCCACAGCGTGCGTCCGCCGAAGACCCCGGCTCCCCGCAGCCCGATCTCGAACGGGTCGGCCCCGGCGACCACGCCGTCCAGGCCGGAGGTGAGCTCACCCAGGGCTCCGTCGGGGACCTCGCCGAAGAAGGCGAGGGTCAGGTGCAGGTTCTCCGGGGCGGTCCACCGGACGCCGGCACCGTCGGCCAGGTCGCGCACACCGGCCACGGCCCGGTCGAGGTGGAGCAGCACGGGATCCGGCGGCCGGACCGCGACGAAGAGGCGCACCGGACCAGCGTGCCAGCCCGGTCCGGTCCCGGCTCCCCCACGGCTTCTCGGGGCCACCCCCTGAGTGGTCTGCGGGTCGGATCAGGGGTGGCCCAGGGCGTCCCCGGATTCCGCCGCCGCGCCGCGGCGGGAAGGCTGGACACGTCGGCACGGAGCCGACCGGTGTCGAAAGGAGTGTCGATGTCCATCCACGAGAGCCTCGCCCGCGAGGGCCTCGTCCGGCCGGTGCAGGGCCGCGTCCTCGGCGGGGTGTGCGCCGGCCTCGGCCGCCGCGTCGGGCTCGACCCCTGGCCGGCACGGCTGCTCTTCGTCCTGGTCCTCATGGTCCTGCCGGGCAGCCAGCTGCTGCTCTACCCGATCCTGTGGATCCTCCTGCCCTCGGAGACCTGGGCGCAGCCCGCGACCTGGGTCCGGACCGAGCCCGGTCCGGCCACCGGGGCGCCCCAGGCCTGAGCCGGGTCACCGCTGGGCGCGGGCGCTCGCGTACAGGCAGACGGCCGCCGCCGTCGCGAGGTTGAGGGACTCGGCCGCCCCGCGGAGCGGGACCCGCACCGCGGCGTCCGCCCAGGCGAGCTCGGCCGCGCTGAGTCCGTGCGCCTCGTTGCCGAAGAGCCACGCCGTCGGCGCGCGCAGGTCGGGGACCCCGTCCGGGGCGTCGGCCGCCATCGGCGAGGCAGCGAGGTCGAGCAGGTCGTCGAGGTCGTGCGGGGCACGGCCGTCGGCCGCCAGGACCGCGCACCCGGCGGCCCGCAGGCCCGCCAGCGCCGCGCCGAGGTCGGGGGCCCGCAGCACCGGGAGGTGGAACAGGGATCCGGCGGTCGAGCGCACGACCTTCGGGTTGAACGGGTCGACGCTCGAGCCGGCGAGCACGACGGCGTCGGCACCGGCCGCGTCCGCCACCCGGATCACCGTCCCGGCGTTGCCGGGGTCCCGCACGGTGGCGAGCACCGCGACCAGGCGCGCCCCGGCGGGCAGCGCCGTCGCGGTCGCGTCCCAGGTCCGTGCCACGGCGAGGATGCCCTGCGCGTCGGGCGACATCGCCTCGAGGACCTCCGGCGTGCCGGTGCGCACGAGGCAGCCCGCCGCCTCGGCCGCCGCGAGGATCTCCGGGTAGCGCAGGGCCACGTCGGGGCGCAGCACGAGCTCCTCGACCTGGTCAGGGCGGAACCGCACCAGCTCACGGACCGACTGCGGCCCCTCGACGAGGAAGCGGCCTCGCCGCTCACGCACGGAACGCCCGGCCAGCGCCCGGACCGACCGCACCCGCTCGGCGCGGGGGTGGGTCAGCTCGGGCATCGGCCGGGCGTTCTCGGGAGTGCTCAGGCTGCCGACGGCGCGTTCACGTCGGCGGGCAGTGCGTCCTTCGCCACCTTCACGAGCACGGCGAACGCGGGGGCGTCGTGGACGGCCATGTCCGCCAGGACACGACGGTCCACCTCGACACCCGCGAGCTTGAGGCCCTGGATGAGGCGGTTGTAGGTCAGCCCCTCCGCACGGGACGCAGCGTTGATGCGCTGGATCCACAGCTTGCGGAAGTCGCCCTTGCGCGCCTTGCGGTCGCGGTAGGAGTAGACCAGGGAGTGGGTGACCTGCTCCTTGGCCTTGCGGTAGAGCCGCGACCGCTGGCCACGGTAGCCGGCCGCCCGCTCGAGGGTCGTCCGGCGCTTCTTCTGGGCGTTGACCGCCCGCTTCACGCGTGCCACGTGATGCTCCTTGCGTTGTCAGGTCCGACAAGCACAACCGGGGCGCCAGGCGCCCATCGGCTCACTTGCCGAGCAGCTTCTTGATCTTGGGGACGTCGACGGCCGCGACGGGCTGGTCGCTGGCGAGGCGACGCGTGCGCCGGCTCGACTTGTGCTCGAACAGGTGGCGGGCGCCGGCCTGCTCGCGCATGAGCTTGCCGGTCCCGGTGATCCGGAACCGCTTCTTCGCACCGCTGTGCGTCTTGTTCTTCGGCACTGTGTGCTCTCTCTGTCAGGCCGCCCCTGGCGGGACGGCACGGTCGGGGTGCGGGCGGGCCCGCACAGGGTCAGGCGTCGGCCCCGGACGGGCGTGCCGGTCGGGGCGCGGGCTTCGAGGCGCCCGGCTTCGCGGCCGGCTTGGCCGCGGGCTTGGGCGCGGCGACCGGCCTGGGCACCGGGGTCGGCCTCGGTGACGCCGCCGGCGTGGCGGCCGGCTTCGGCGCAGCGGCCGGCGCGGGCGCCACCGTCGGCTGGGCCGCCGGGGCGGGGGGCGCAGCGGGCGCGGCCGCCGGAGCAGGCGGAGCAGCCGCCGGAGCAGCCGGTGCGGCCGCCGGAGCCGGCGCAGCAGCCGGCTCGGCCACCGGTGCGGCGACCGGAGCGGGTGCGGCGACCGGCTGAGCGACGGGTGCGACCTCGGGCGTCGGCGGGGCGACGACCTCGGCGACCGGAGCAGCCTCGGCGACCGGAGCAGCCTCGACCGCCGGCTCGTCCTCGACCCGGGGCGCGGGACGCTTGGCCGACTCGGACTCCTGGGCCCGCTTGCGCTGCTCGTTCTTGGCGTCGGCCTTCTTCTTCGTCGGCCCGAGCACCATGATCATGTTGCGCCCGTCCTGCTTGGGCATGCTCTCGATGAAGCCGAGCTCGGCGACGTCGTCAGCCAGGCGCTGCAGGAGGCGCACGCCCATCTCCGGGCGCGACTGCTCGCGACCCCGGAACATGATCATGACCTTGACCTTGTCGCCACCCTTGAGGAACCGCTCGACGTGGCCCTTCTTGGTGCCGTAGTCGTGCGGGTCGATCTTGAGCCGGAAACGGATCTCCTTGAGGACGGTGTTGGCCTGGTTGCGCCGGGCCTCACGCGCCTTCATGTCGGCCTCGTACTTGAACTTGCCGAAGTCCATGAGCTTGCAGACCGGGGGCCGGGCGTCCGGGGCGACCTCGACGAGGTCGAGGTCCGCCTCCTGGGCAAGCCGAAGGGCGTCCTCCACGCGGACGATGCCGACCTGCTCACCGTTGGGGCCGACCAGGCGGACCTCGGCGACGCGGATCCGATCGTTGATGCGGGGCTCGCTGATGTGGGACTCCTCGTACTGTCGTCGGTACGACCACCGGCAGACGAAGAAGGCCTCCGCTGACGATCGCCGGCGGAGGCCTGAAGGTCCGTCGTCCCGCGCACCCGAGGGCACACAAGACACCCGGGCGGCAGCAGAACTGCACGCCCGTCGGACCAGACCCGGTGCCTGTCGCCCGTGCGGGACGGTCGGCGCCTAGGTGGGAGAGACTCCGCTTGCGTACCGGGACGAGCCTCTCGCAAGGCACACCCCGGTCGGTCGCCGTCCAGCGTACCACCTGGGAGGATTCAGGCCATGACCCCCCTCTCGACCGGGCCCGAGCCCGCCACCGCCGACCGCCCCGAGCCCGTCCCGGCCGCCCCCGAGACGCCCGGCGGGCAGGCGTCGACCTCCTCGGCGAGCCGCGACATCGCCGAGGTCCCCGCCGTCGAGGTGATCACCACCGCCGCCGTCCACCTGATGAGCGCCGCGGCCGTCCAGTGCGGTCTCGCCCCCGACGAGGACGGCACCCGCGGCGCCGACCTGAGGGACCTGGACGAGGCCCGCAAGCTCATCGTCGCGCTCGCGGGGCTGGTCACCGCCTCCGCCCCTGACCTGGGCAGCCAGCACGCGCGCGCCCTGCGCGACGGCCTGCGGTCGCTGCAGCTCGCCTTCCGGGAGGCCTCGCCGTTCCCGGACGCGCCGGGCGAGGGCCCGGGCGAGCGCCTCACCGGGCCGGTGAGCTGACCGCGTGGCCGACCGGCGTCCTCGTATCCTGATGGCGTGAGCGAGAGCGGTCCTCCCCCGCGCAGCTGGCCCCCTCCGCCGGTGGCCGGCGGCTCCGCGTACCCCGAGGCCGGGGCCACCGCTCCGGTCCCCCGCCCGTGGAACCCGTCGTCCGTGCCGCCGCCCGTCCCGGCCGGCCCGGCGCCCACCGCCGACCTGGTGCCGACGCCCCCGCCCGACCGGCGCCGCCGGCTCCAGGTCGTGCTGGGCGTCCTGCTCGCCCTCGTGCTCGGCCTGGCCGGGACGACGGTCTACCTCTACCGGACCTCGCACGCCTGGCAGGACCGCTCGACCCAGTACGCGGCGGCCTCGACGTCCCTCGGCGAGGACCTGGCCGCCACCCGGGCGGACCTGGACGGCGCGCGCGCGGAGATCGAGGCGGTCCGGTCGCAGCTGACGACCGCGCAGGAGCGGATCGTCGAGCTCGCGGACGAGAAGGCCCAGGTCGGCGACGACCGCGAGGCGCAGCGACTGCTCGCCGACTACCAGGCGCGGGTCTCCGACGCGGCGGGCCGGGTCGCGCTGGCGCTCGACCAGTGCGTGCAGGGGCAGAACCAGCTCATCGAGTACATGACGGCGCCGGAGACCTTCGACCCGACCGCGCTCGACGCGTACGCGACCGAGGTGGCCGCGCTGTGCACGGCGGCGACCGACGCGAACGACGCCCTGCAGACCGAGCTCGGGCAGTGAGCGGAGCGCGCCGGGGCGGGGCCCGGGCGGGCGCGCTCGGCCTGACGGCGGTGCTCGCACTGACCGGCTGCGCCGCGCTCGACGTCCCCGAGATGCCCGGTCCGGCGATCACCGACTTCGTCCCGACCGAGGTACCGGTCGCCGCCCCGACGAGCATCGGCGACCTCTCCCCTGACGGCTTCCAGCAGGCCCAGCGGATGGCCGTACGGATCCGCAACGTCGGCTGCAACTCCCTGTCGACCGGATCGGGCTTCGCCATCGGCGCGACGACCCTGATCACCAATCGGCACGTCGTGGCGGACTCGGCCGAGCTCCAGGTCTCCACCTACGACGGTCGGGACATCGCCGTGACGGCGACGAGCACGGCGTCCCTCGCCGACCTCGCGGTCGTCCGGACCGTCGAGCCGCTGCCGTCCTACCCCTCGCTGGCCGAGGCCGACCCCGAGATCGGCGCGACGGTCACCGTGATCGGCTACCCGCAAGGCGGTCGGCTGACCCTCACCCGCGGCAGGGTGATCGGGTCCACCACGGATCCGCTCAACGAGAACCTCGGACAGGTCCTGGTGACCGACGCGGAGGTCGAGCCCGGCAGCTCGGGCTCTGCCGTGCTCGACAGCGACGGCCAGGTGGTCGGCGTGGTCTACGCCAAGAACGCGTCGGACCAGAGCTTCATCGTCCCGGTGAGCACCCTGCGCGGCCTGCTGGCCGACGACGGCTCGTTCGCCGCGGCGCCGACCTGTCGCGGCTGAGGACGCGCCTCAGGAGGTCGTCGCGCCGGACGTGGCGGGCGAGGAGTCGGGCGCCGCCGCGGGCGCCGGGGCGGGCGACGGGGCGGGCGACCGGCGGCGCGTGACCTGGAAGAGCACCGCCATGGTGCCGAGCACGATGAGCACGTCACCGACGCTGAAGACGTTGGCCAGCGGGAAGGGCGCCGGCACCGCGAAGACGTCACCGAGGAAGCCGAGCACCGGGTCGGCCACCACCCCCGAGTTGGTGAACCCGTGGACCTGGTCGAGCCCGGCCGCCCGACGGGCGGCGGCGCTCGAGGGCAGGGTGCCGCCGTTGAGGACGATCGTCACCCCGTTCGCGGCGGCGCCGAGCGCGAGGACACCGAGACCACGCACCGCACGGTTGAGCCAGACGAACCACCCCGCCAGGCCGTAGGTGGCCACGTGGGCCGTCGCGGCGAGCGCCTCGGGCAGCCCGGACAGCTCGAGCACGACCAGCTGGACCAGCAGGGCGCCGAGGACGAGCCACGGGGCGCGCCAGCGCAGGTCGGCGAGCCGGCGGAGGCTGCCCCCGGTGAGCGGGACGGCGGCGACGGCGAGGAGGACGCACGCAAGGATCAGCACGGTCGCCGCCTCATGCCGAGAGCGCCGCGCCCGCGGGCCAGGGCACGACCACCGGCGCGGAGGTGAGCAGCGCGTCGGCGTGCCGACGGTCGACCGCTGGACCGTACAGGTACCCCTGGAGGCGGTCGCAGCCCAGCTGACGCAGCCGCGCGGCCGTCCGCTCGTTCTCCACGCCCTCGGCGACGACGCTCAGCCCGAGGTTGTGCCCGAGCTCGATGATCGACCGGACGAGGTACTCGGCGTGCGAGCCCGGGGTGAGGTCCTCGACGAAGCTGCGGTCGATCTTCAGCTCGTCGACGTCGAGCTGGTGCAGCAGCACGAGCGAGGAGTAGCCGGTGCCGAAGTCGTCGATCGACAGGCGGACGCCCATGTCCCGCAGCGCCAGGAGGATCGTGCGCGCGGCTCGGACGTCGGACATCAGGGAGTTCTCGGTGACCTCGACCGTGAGCGCCTCGGCCGGCACGCCCGTCTCGGCCAGCAGCGCCGCGACCCGGACGGGCAGGTCGAGGTCGGAGAGCAGGCGGGCGGAGAGGTTGACGGCCACTCCGACCTCGAAGCCGTCCGCACGCCAGACCGCCACCGCCTCGAGGGAGAGGCGCAGCACGGTCGTCGTCAGGGGGGAGATGAGGCCGGAGCTCTCCGCGATGTCGATGAACGACTTCGGCAGGAGCCGGCCCTTGGTCGGGTGGTCCCACCGCGCCAGCGCCTCGAGCATGACGACCTGCCCGGTCAGGGCGTCCACCTGCGGCTGGAAGGCCGGGACGATCCGGCCGGCGATGATCGCCTCGCGCAGGTCGGGGAGCAGCAGCAGCCGGTCCACCGACTCGGTCGACGAGCCGGGTCGGAAGACGACGGCCCGGGCACGCTCGTCCTTGGCCTCGTACAGGGCGATGTCGGCCTGCCGCAGGGTCGTGCGGACGTCGCTCAACGGCGCACCGTCGCTCGTGGTGATGCCGACGGAGGCCTGCACGGAGACCCGGGTCGTGCCGGCGTCGATCGGACGTGCGAGGTGGTCGAGCAGGTCGGCTGCCAGCTGCAGGGCCCTGAGCTCGGGGCTCTCGGTGACCAGCAGCACGGCGAACTCGTCGCCACCGAGCCGTGCGACCTCGACCTCGCGCCCGTACGGCGCAGCCGCGGCCTGCGTGCGTCGGCCGATCTCCCGGAGCAGGTCGTCACCGATGTCGTGCCCCAGGGTGTCGTTCACGTCCTTGAAGTGGTCGAGATCGATCATCAGCACGGCCAGGTCTCGGTCGCCGTGCGTCTCGATGGCGCGCTCGAGCCGGCGCCGGAAGAGCGCGCGGTTGGCCAGACCCGTCAGCGGGTCGTGCAGCGACTGGTGCTCACGGAGAGCGGCGACCTGGGAGGTGCGGCGCACCGCCAGGACCGGCAGGACGAGCAGCGGCAGCATGAGCACCGAGGTGCCCACGGCGAGCGCGGCGACCGGGCCGAGCGCGACGAGGACGCCGGAGGTCTCCAGCTTGAACTTGATGTCGTCCCGGACCATGGCGGTCACGGGCTGCCCGGTCGCCAGGGCGGCCACCACGGAGACCAGGCCGTCGTTGACGATCGCGAACGTGGCGCCCGCGGCGAGGGTGGGCAGCAGCAGGTCGGCGGTGAACGCCGGGAGCCCGCCGGTGAAGGTCACGCTCGAGGTCAGGGTCAGCACGGCACGGGCAGCCAGGATGCTGATCGCGTACTGGCCGGCGTTGAACAGGATCTGGATCGGGCGGCGGTGCGCCCGCAGGTCGTCGATGGCGACGGCGAGCGTGTGCACGAGCAGCAGCAGGGACAGCGGGCCGAGCGCGACCAGCGCCACGGCGAACGTCGTCGAGGTCGTCACCGGTTCGACCGCCCGGTCGCCGCGCATCACCGGGACCGAGGTGAGCTCACCGACGAGGAGGAAGACGCAGAGCACGGCCAGCTGGGCCAGCGGCGCCGTGGCGCCGGACCATGGCGGTGCGAGGACGACCACCACGAGCGCGGCAAGGCTGCCGAGCAGGCCGACGGACGTGGCGTAGACGGGAAGCGCCCAGCGCGGGTGGGCTGCGCCGGACCGCGCGCGTCCCCCGCGCCGACCCGACCGAGGGCGGCGCCCCAGGACACCGCCCCCGGGGGTCATGAGCGACTCACCACCACTTGGAGCCGGCACCGGCGACGGCCGCGAGCGCGGCGAGAACCATCGCCGAGGAGGCCGACGTGAGGACTGCCTTACGGGACACCCACTTGCTCATGCGAGTACCTTCCCTTCCACTCCGGGCAGATCGGACATCTGCGCCTCTTCGGAGTAGACCAGGCGAATCGGACGCGGCACAGGCGCTCGCACCGAGGTTCATCCACCCGGCCCAGCGCTTTCACCCGGCAGCCGGGAACCGCGGTTCACGGCCGCGGGTGTCAGCCCGCGACGACCGGGCGCAGCTCGAGGGAGTCGGCCTGGGCCACCAGCGGGTCCGCGGCGAGCCGGGCGTTGACGTCGTCCAGCACGGCGGTGAGCCCCGCCCGGTCGAGGCCGGCGGCGAGCCCGACGACGACGGCCACCTCGCTGCGCCGGCCGGGCTCCACGTGCACCGACCGCACCTGGGGGGCGGACCGCACCACCTGGGCGATGGCGTCGGCGACGTCCGGGCGCACCACACCGGCGCGCACCGCGGGCACCCACTCGAGACCGGCGGCGAGCGCCTGAACGGCCGGCCGCGGGACGAGCACGGTGTGCGGCCCGGCGGGGTCGAGCACGAGCAGCGACCAGCCCTCCGCCAGGGCGGAGGCGGCCGCGCGCGCGGCCTCCGCGGGGACCGGTCGGGCGTCCGGCCGCCACGCGGCCAGGGCAGCCACCCCGGAGAAGACCGGGAGGGCGGTCCGGCCGTCCGGTGTGCGGAGCGCGACGACGCCGGTGTCGGCAGCACGCTCGCCGTCTGGCCCCACCGCGCCGTCGGGGGCCTCGTGGGCGAGCACCGGGACGAGCAGGCGGGTGCCGGCGAGGGCGGCCACGACGTGGTCGAGCTCGACCCGACCGGCCACCCACTCCTCGACGGCGGCGACCAGCGACGGGTCCGCCCGTCCGTCGTCGCCGGCGAACGCCGAGGTGGGCGGCAGGCTCTTGCCGCCGGTCCCGCAGCTCACTCCGGGCGACCCGCCACGTCGAGCGCCTGCGGCAGGGTGAAGGCGCCCGCGTACAGCGCCTTGCCGACGATCGCGCCCTCGACACCGAGCGGCACCAGGGCCCGCAGGTCCTCGAGGTCGGCGAGGCTGGAGATGCCGCCGGAGGCGACCACGGGCGCCTCGGTCCGGGCGCACACCTCGCGCAGCAGGTCGAGGTTCGGCCCGCGCAGGGTGCCGTCCTTCGTGACGTCCGTGACCACGTAGCGGCTGCAGCCGGCGTCCTCGAGCCGTGCCAGGACCTCCCAGAGGTCCCCACCCTCCTTCGTCCAGCCGCGTGCCGCCAGGGTCGTCCCGCGGACGTCCAGCCCGACGGCGATCGCCTCGCCGTGCCGGGCGATCGCGCGCGCGGTCCACGCGGGGTCCTCCAGCGCGGCCGTGCCGAGGTTGACCCGCGCGCAGCCGGTGGCGAGCGCCCGCTCGAGCGAGGCGTCGTCGCGGATCCCGCCGGACATCTCCACCTTGACGTCGAGGGCCGCGACCACGGAGGCCAGCAGCGCCGCGTTGGACCCGCGGCCGAACGCGGCGTCGAGGTCGACGAGGTGGATCCACTCCGCCCCGCCGCGCGCCCAGTCGAGGGCCGCGGCAAGGGGATCGCCGTAGGAGGTCTCCGACCCGGCCTCCCCCTGGACGAGGCGGACGGCCTGCCCCCCGGCGACGTCGACGGCAGGCAGGAGCTCGAGGCGGTGCATCACAGACCCTTCAGATGGGTGACCCAGTTGGCCAGGAGGTGGGCGCCGGCGTCCCCGGACTTCTCCGGGTGGAACTGCGTGGCGGCCAGCGGACCGTTCTCGACCGCCGCGACGAAGGGCACCCCGTGCTCGGCCCAGGTGACCTGCGGAGCGGCGAACCGACCACCGCCGAGCGGCGCGAAGGACTGCGCGGCGTAGGAGTGCACGAAGTAGAACCGCTCGCCGGCGACCCCGTCGAAGAGGACCGAGCCCTCCGGCGGGCGGACCGGTGACCAGCCCATGTGCGGGACGACGGGGGCGTCGAGCCGGTCGACCAGGCCGGGCCACTCGCCCAGGCCCTCGGTCCGCACGCCGTGCTCGTCGCCGGCCTCGAACATGATCTGCATCCCGACGCAGATGCCGAGCACCGGCCGACCACCGGCCAGGCGCCGGTCGACGATCTGGTCCCCGCGCACCGCCCGCAGGCCGGCCATGACGGCGGCGAACGCGCCCACGCCGGGGACGACGAGCCCGTCGGCAGCCAGCGCTGCGACCGGGTCAGCGGTCAGCTCGACGCTCGCACCGACCCGTTCGAGGGCTCGTACGGCCGACCGGACGTTCCCGAAGCCGTAGTCCAGGACGACGACCGTTGCTGCACTCACCGGGCGATCCTAGCGAGGCGGCGGCGGCGCGCCCCCCGCTCAGCGCCGCGCACGACGCGCCCGGCGGGCCGCGGAGGCCAGCGTGCGGGTCGCCCGCCACCGGGACATCCCCACCGAGCTGACCGTGCCGGGGATGTCCTCGCGGCTCAGCGTGCCGAGCAGGAGACCCTCGACCTCCGGCGGAGCGCCGTCGAGCAGCAGCCCGGGAGCGACCACGTCGCCCACCTGCCCCGCCGACCACCGGCTCGCCGTGATCTGGCCGTCCCGCTGGACCACGAGCACCACCGGGGTGTTCGCCAGCAGCCGGGAGATCGCCTCGGCCGCCCGCTCGGGCTCGCCGGGGTCGAGCGTGCGGCACAGGGCGACGGCACCGACCGGGGAGTCGAGCGCGTCCACCGGCACGCCACCCAGGGCGCAGGCCGCCGCGAGCAGGCTCGCGTCGCCGACCTGGGTGAGGACGAGGGCCGACGGGACCGGACCGGTCACAGGGTGCCCTTGGTCGACGGCACCCCGACCACCCGCGGGTCGAGCGCGACGGCCGCACGCAGGGCGCGCGCGAGCGCCTTGAACTGCGCCTCGACGATGTGGTGCGGGTCGCGGCCCGCGAGCACCCGCACGTGCAGGCAGATCCCCGCGTGGTGCGCGATCGACTCCAGGACGTGCCGGGTCAGCGAGCCGGTGAAGTGACCGCCGATGAGGTGGTACTCCTGCCCGGCGGGCTCGCCGGAGTGCACGAGGTACGGCCGACCGGACACGTCGACGACGGCCTGCGCGAGCGCCTCGTCGAGCGGCACGAGCGCGTCGCCGAAGCGCGAGATCCCCGACTTGTCGCCGAGGGCCTGCCGCAGCGCCTCCCCGATCGCGATGGCCGTGTCCTCGACCGTGTGGTGCACGTCGATGTCGATGTCACCCGTCGCCCGGACGGTGAGGTCGATCAGCGCGTGCTTGCCCAACGCGGTGAGCATGTGGTCGTAGAAGGGGACCGTCGTGGAGATCTCGGTCCGGCCGGTGCCGTCGAGGTCGAGCTCGACGAGCACGCTGGACTCGGACGTGGTGCGCTCGACGCGGCCGGTGCGCCGGCCGCCCGTCACCGGGCTCGTGGTCTCGCTCACAGTCCTGCCACCTCCACCAGGGCGTCCTGGAACGCCGTCGTCTCACCCGGGGTGCCGACCGACACCCTCAGCCAGCCGGGGGGGCCCACCTCGCGGATGAGCACACCCCGGTCGAGCAGACCCTGCCAGATCGCGTGCCGGTCGTCGAACAGGCCGAAGAGCACGAAGTTCGCGTCGGAGTCCGCCACGGTCAGCCCGTGGCCGCGCAGCCAGTCGACCAGCCGGTCGCGCTCGGCCCGCAGGCCACCGACCTGGGCCATCAGCTCGTCGGCGTGCGCGAGCGCGGCCCGCGCGACGGCCTGGGTCACCGCCGACAGGTGGTAGGGCAGCCGGACGACCCGCAGCGCATCGACCAGGGCGGTGCTCGCGGCGAGGTAGCCCACCCGGGCGCCGGCCATCCCGAACGCCTTGGACATCGTCCGGCTCACCGCCAGGTGCGGGTTCCCGGCCAGGAGCTCGAGCGCCGAGGGCGTGCCCGCCCGGCGGAACTCCGCGTACGCCTCGTCGACGACGACGACGCAGCCGCCGGGCACGTCACCCGCCGCGGCGAGGACCTCCCGGACCACGTCGAGCGGCAACGCGGTGCCGGTGGGGTTGTTCGGGCTGGCCAGCAGCACGACGGTCGGCCGGTGCTCGGCGATCGTCGCGGTCACGTGCGCCACGTCGAGGCCGAAGTCGTCCCGACGGCGGCCGCTCACCCAGCCGGTCATGGTGTCGCGGGCGTACTCGGGGTACATCGAGTAGGTCGGCGCGAACGACAGCGCGGTGCGGCCCGGTCCGCCGAACGCCTGGAGCAGGTGCAGCATGACCTCGTTCGAGCCGTTGGCCGCCCAGACCTGCGCGGGGGCCAGCCGGACCCCCGACTCCCGCGCGAGGTAGTCCGCGAGGTCGGCGCGCAGCGCCGCGAAGTCGCGGTCGGGGTAGCGGTTGAGCCCGCTCGCGGCCGCCGTGACCGCGGCGGCGATGTCCGCTACGACCCCGGGCGACGGCGGGTAGGGGTTCTCGTTGACGTTGAGCAGCACGGGGACGTCGAGCTGGGGTGCGCCGTACGGCGCGAGGTCCGCCAGCTCGGGGCGCAGCGGGAGCACGCGGGTCGGCGGGGGCTCAGCGGTCACGCGCCGATCGTAGTCAGGCGGCGGCGGGCTTCGGGGCGAGGTCCAGCACCCGGCGGCCGTCCCGCTCGACGAATCCGACGGCGCGCAGGTAGCGCTCGGAGGAGGCCATCCCCGGGCTCGCGACGACCCGGCGGGTACCGAGGTCGGCGAACGGGCCGCCGGGACGGAACACGAACTCGCCGGGGGTGAAGTCACGGAATGCGGGCAGCACGTAGTCGAGGACGACGAGCTGCTCGCCCTCCTCCGCCCCGTCCCGGGACAGGACGACCCCGACCACCTGGTCGGCGCTCGAGACGAGGAAGGCGTGGTCGGCCGACGCGACGACGTCGGCCGGCAGGTCCGGGTTGAAGGCGGCGACGTCGGCGGCGTGGCGGGCGAGCAGGTGGTGCAGGAACGGCTCGTCCGTGCCGATCGCGACGGCGTCGTAGACGCGCTCGTCGTGCCGCTCGCGCAGCAGTCGGCTGATCGCCCAGATGTTGATGCCGACCAGGACGACGTTCATCGCGGCCATCGGCCACACGGCGAGCGCGGCGTTGTAGCCGATGAGGACCACGCACGAGGCGAGGTTGAGGACGCGGAACCGCATCACCCGGGTCTGCAGCAGCGAGAAGACCAGGACGGCCGACCCGATCCAGCCGAGTGCTTCGAGCAGGGACACGGGCAGCTCCTTGGTGGCGGTGCCCGCCGCGGTGCGGGCACCGGCGACGATCCTACGGGGGCGCGCTCCGTCGGCGGTCGCGGCCCGTGCCTCGCCCGGCCGGACCACGGGCCGGCCCGGCGCGTGTCGGGGCCGGATGTCACACTGCCCGGGTGCCCACGCCCCCGACCGCAGGCCCGACCGCAGGCCCGGCCGCGCTCGGGTCCGACCGGATCGCGCTGCGCGGCCGGGCCGAGACGATCCTGCGCGCCCTGGTCGGTCGCGAGGACGCCGCGCTCCGCGAGGACCAGTGGTCGGCCGTCGAGGCCCTCGTCGTCGACCGCCGCCGGGCCCTGGTGGTGCAGCGCACCGGCTGGGGCAAGTCGGCGGTCTACTTCGTCGCCTCGGCCCTCATGCGCAGCGCCGGCGCGGGCCCGACGGTCATCGTCTCCCCGCTCCTCGCGCTCATGCGCAACCAGGTCGAGGCCGCCCGCCGGGCCGGGATCCGGGCCGAGACGATCCACTCGGCGAACACCGAGGAGTGGGACGAGGTACGCGCCCGGGTCGCCGCCGGCGAGGCGGACGTCCTGCTCGTCTCGCCCGAGCGGCTCAACAACCCCGCCTTCCGCGACGAGGTCCTGCCGCGGCTCGCCGCCGACGCCGGGCTCATCGTGGTCGACGAGGCGCACTGCATCTCGGACTGGGGCCACGACTTCCGGCCCGACTACCGCCGGATCCGCACGCTGCTGGAGGACCTGCCGCCCCGCACTCCCGTCCTGGCGACCACCGCCACGGCGAACGCCCGGGTGACCGCCGACGTCGCCGAGCAGCTCGGCGGCGGCAGCGAGCAGGAGGTCCTGGTGCTGCGGGGGCAGCTGGACCGCCAGAGCCTGCACCTGTCGGTCGCGCGGCTCCCCGACCACTCCGCCCAGCTGGCCTGGCTGACCGAGAACCTGCCGCGGATCGAGGGCTCGGGGATCGTCTACTGCCTCACCGTCGCGGCCGCCGAGCAGGTCGCCGCCCACCTGCGCTCGGCCGGTCTGCCGGTCCGGTCCTACAGCGGCCAGACGGACCCGGCCGAGCGGCTCGAGTGCGAGCAGGACCTGCTGGCGAACCGGGTCAAGGCGCTCGTGGCGACCTCGGCGCTCGGGATGGGCTTCGACAAGCCCGACCTCGGGTTCGTCGTCCACCTGGGTGCACCCGCCTCGCCGATCGCGTACTACCAGCAGGTCGGACGCGCCGGGCGTGCCACCCGCCGGGCGGAGGTCGTGCTGCTCCCCGGGCGGGACGACCGCGCCATCTGGGACTGGTTCGCCTCGATGGCCTTTCCGCCCGAGTCGGAGGTGCGCGCTGCGCTCGCCGCGCTCGACGCCGACGCGAGGCCGCTGTCGACCGCGGCGCTCGAGCCGAGGGTCGGCCTCCGACGCGGCCGCCTGGAGCTGATGCTCAAGGTCCTCGACGTCGACGGCGCGGTGCGCCGGGTGCAGGGCGGCTGGGTGTCGACGGGGCAGCCCTGGGAGTACGACGCGGAGCGCTACGCGCGGGTCGCCGCCACCCGCGAGGCCGAGCAGCAGGCGATGCTCGACTACGAGCAGACCGCCGGCTGCCGGATGGCATTCCTGCGCGCCGCCCTCGACGACCCCGACCTCACCGACCCCGACTGGCGCTGCGGCCGCTGCGATCGCTGCGGCGGGGCGAGCACGGGCACGGCACCCGATGCCGAGGCGGTGCAACGGGCGCGGACGGCGCTCGCGGTCCCCGGTGTCGAGCTGGTCGCGCGTCGTCAGTGGCCCACCGGCATGGCGTCCCTCGGCGTCGAGCTCACGGGGCGGATCGCCGCCGATCAGCAGGCCGGCGTCGGACGGGCCGTCGGGCGTCTCGACTCCCTGGGGTGGGGCGGGGCGCTGCGGGACCTCTTCGCCGCCGACGCCGACGGGACGCTGCCTCAGGGGCTGCGGTCTGCCGTGCTCACGGTGCTCGACGCCTGGGGGCCACAGGTCGACGGGGTCGTCATGGTCCGCTCGGCCACGAGGCCGCAGCTCGTGGAGCACCTCGCCGCGGGGATCTCCCGGCACCTGTCCGTCCCGCTCGTCGGAGCGATCGCGCCGGCCGCGGGCACCGGGCCCGGCCGCCACGACGTGAACTCGGCCCAACGGCTCGCCGGCGTCCAGCGCCGGCTCGCGCTCGACCTGTCCGAGGCCGCCGCTGCCGGCCTCGCGGGCCGCGCCGTCCTCCTCGTGGACGACAGGTCCGACTCGGGATGGACCCTCACGGTCGGCGCACGCCTGCTCCGCCAGGCGGGTGCGGATGCGGTGTACCCGTTCGTGCTCGCGACCGGCTGAGGCCCGCCCGGCACGGCCCCGCGAGCGGACGGTCCGCGGCGTTCCGACGCCCGGCCCGGAGCGTCAGTCGAGGCTGTCGGCGATGAGCGCGACGTCGAGGGCGATCTGCTGGATCGGGGGATCCTTCGCGAGGCGCGGGCCGGCGCTCAGGACGACGACGCGCCCGTTCAGCGTCCCGCTGACCGAGCAGGTGTCGTCGAGGCCCTCACGGGTCGACGCGAGACAACCGGCATCCACGATCCTCACCCCGGCTGACCGCAGCCGGGCCTCGGCAGCGCTCCGCACCTCCTGCGAGGTGGCCGTGGTGGTCCAGCACCGGCTGGCGCCGTGCGTGCACGGCTCGTCGACGCCACCCGGGACCGTGAAGCCGTCGACCAGGGCCGACACGGCGGCTCGGTCCGCCGCCGCGCGCGCCTGGAGCACCGCCGGCACACCGAGCGAGAGCCCGAGGACGACGGCGAGACCGGCCACGGCCAGGGCCAGCGGCTTGCGCCACCGCACCGGGTCCAGGGGGTCCCGCAGCTTCCGCGTCACCGGGGGAAACGCACGACCACTGCCTCGCCGTGGGCCGGCAGGTCCTCGTCGACGGCGATCGCGACGATCCGGTCGGAGAGCTCGGCGAGCGCCGCACGGTCGTACTCGATGACCTGGACCGGGCGCAGGAAGCTGTGCACCCCGAGGCCGCTGGCGTAGTGCGAGCAGCCACCGGTGGGCAGCACGTGGTTCGAGCCGGCCATGTAGTCACCGAGGGAGACCGGCGAGTACGGGCCGACGAAGACCGCACCCGCGCTGGTCACCCGGTCGGCCACCGCCGCGGCGTCGGCGGTCTGGATCTCCAGGTGCTCCGCGCCGTAGGAGTTGACCACGGCCAGACCCTGGTCGAGGTCGTCCACGAGCACGATCGCCGACTGCGGGCCGGCCAGCGCCGTCGCGACCCGCTCGCTGTGCTTGGTGGCCGCGACCACCGTCGGGAGCAGCGCCTCGACCGCGTCGGCCAGGGCGATCGAGTCGGTCACGAGCACCGACGCCGAGGTCGGGCCGTGCTCGGCCTGCGAGACGAGGTCCGCCGCGACGTGCCCCGGGTCGGCGCCGCCATCGGCGAGCACTGCGATCTCGGTCGGGCCGGCCTCGGAGTCGATGCCCACCACGCCGCGCACCAGCCGCTTGGCCGCGGTGACGAACTGGTTGCCCGGGCCGGTGACCACGTCGACCGGCTCGCACAGCCACGCGCCGTCCGCCGCCGTCTCGCCGCCCGCCCCGTAGGCGAGCATCGCGACCGCCTGGGCGCCGCCGACGGCGTAGACCTCGTCCACCCCGAGCAGGGCGCAGGCGGCGAGGATCGTCGGGTGCGGCAGGCCGCCGTTCTCGCGCTGGGGCGGGCTGGTGACCACGAGCGACGGGACGCCGGCCTCCTGGGCGGGGACGACGTTCATCACGACCGAGGACGGGTAGACGGCCAGACCACCGGGCACGTACAGGCCGACGCGCCGGACCGGGAGCCAACGCTGGCGCACCTGCGCGCCGGGCGCGAGGTCGACGGTGAAGTCGGCGGGCCGCTGCGCGGCGTGCACGATGCGGGTCCGTCGGATGGCCTCCTCGAGGGCCGCCCGCACCGCAGGGTCGAGGGCGGCCAGGGCGTCGGCCATCGCCTGCTGCGGGACGCGCAGGTGCTCCGGCCGCACGCCGTCGAAGCGCTCCGCGAGGTCGCGCAGGGCGGCCGCGCCGCGGGCTCGCACCTCCGCGAGGATCGGGGCGACGACGTCGGCCGCGCCGGCCACGTCGAGCTCAGGGCGGGGAAGGACGTCGGTGAGCTCGCGAGCGGACAGGGTCCGGCCGCGCAGGTCGAGGCGGGAGATCACGGGGACGAGTCTAGGTCGAGGGGCCGGGCGACGCCGCCCGGCGGTCGCCCGCCGTCACCTGCGAGAATGGTGCGGTGCAGACCTCACCCAACCCGGTGCCCGTCGACGGCGAGATCCGGCTCGGTCAGTTCCTCAAGCTCTGCGGTGCCGCCGAGTCGGGGGCCGACGCGCGTCGCCTGCTCGAGGAGGGCGAGGTCGAGGTCAACGGCGAGCCCGAGGCCCGGCGGGGTCGCCGGCTGGTCGCCGGCGACGTCGTCGTCGTGGAGAAGCCGCTGGGCGCCGAGCACTACCAGCTCGAGTGACCGCCGGACGCCCGCTGCCGGAGGCGTCGAGAGGCCCCGTCGCCGGCCTCCGGGTCGGTGGCCTCACCGCACCATGTAGTCCGACCCCATCACCTTGTCCACGACCAGCCGCAGGACGATCCGCCGCGGGTCCGGCGTGAGGACGCGGTAGCGCCGCGCGTAGCGCCGCATCGCCTCCGCGACCTCCTCGGCGTCCCGGGCGACGCTCATCGTCCCCTCGAAGGTGAGCCACCGGCCGCCGTCGACCTGGCAGATCGCGGCGCGCGCCCCCGGACCGCCCGCCTCGAGGTTGCGGACCTTCTGCGACCCGTCCCGGGTGGTGATCCGGGCGACGCCGAGGTCCGCGTCCCAGGTGAAACCGACCGGGACGACGTGCGGAGAGCCGTCCGGCCGCAGCGTCGAGAGGGTGGCCAGGTGACGCTCGGTGACGAAGACGGTCTGCTCGGGGCTGAGTCGGATCACCGCGCGAGTGTAGGCACCGGCCCGCCGCGGTGCGCGGCGAGGTGCGTCAGACCAGGCAGCCCGGGCCGAGCAGCGCCTTGAGGTCCCCGAACAGCGCCGGGGACCGCTCGATCCGCAGGCCCTCCTCGAGCCGCATCACCGTGGACCGGCCCGGCTGGGTGAGCCGCAGGTGGACGTCGCTCACCCCGGGGTGGGTGGCGAGGATCTCGCGCAGCCGCTCGACGACCGGTGGCGTGCAGCGGTGCACCGGCATCGTGATCGTCACCGGCTGGCCGTCGGCGGCCGAGACGTCCGGCAGGGAGACCTCGACGGCCTGGAGCTGCATGGTCTCGTCCCGGCGGCGGGCGCGTCCGCGGACCGTCAGGACGGCGTCCTCGGCCAGCACCGTGGAGTAGGCCACGTAGGTCTCGCCGAAGAACATCACCTCGATCGACCCGTCGATGTCCTCCAGGCTCACCGCGGCCCAGGGGTTGCCGTTCTTGGACATCCGCCGCTGCAGCGAGGTCACCAGCCCGCAGACGGTCACCATCGAGCCGTCCGCCCGGGTCTCGTCGGCCATCAGCGTGGCGATCGAGCAGTCGGCGGCGGCGGCCAGCACGTGCTCGAGCCCGGCGAGCGGGTGGTCGGAGACGTAGAGGCCGAGCATCTCCCGCTCGAAGGCGAGCCGCTGCTTCTTGTCCCAGTCGGGCACGTCCGGCACGACGACCTGGAAGCCCTGACCGTCGTCGCCCGCCCCGCCGAGGTCGGCGAACAGGTCGAACTGCCCCTCGGCCTCCTTGCGCTTGACGCCGATCACCGCGTCGACGGCCTGCTCGTGCACCAGCAGGAGCGCCCGGCGCCCGTGCCCGAGCGAGTCGAAGGCGCCGGCCTTGATGAGCGACTCGATGGTCCGCTTGTTGCAGACGACCGCCGGCACCTTGTCGAGGAAGTCGGTGAACGAGGTGAAGGCGCCCCGGGTCTCGCGGGCCCGGACGATCTCCTCGACGACGTTCGCGCCGACGTTGCGCACCGCGGTCAGCCCGAACCGGATGTCGAGGCCGACGGCGGTGAAGTTCGCCGAGGAGGAGTTCACGTCCGGGGGCAGGACGGTGATGTGCATCCGGCGGCACTCGCCCAGGTAGAGGGCCGACTTGTCCTTGTCGTCGCGCACCGAGGTGAGCAGCCCGGACATGTACTCGGTCGGGTAGTTGGCCTTGAGGTAGGCCGTCCAGTAGGAGACCACGCCGTAGGCCGCGGAGTGCGCCTTGTTGAACGCGTAGCCGGCGAAGGGCACGAGCACGTCCCAGACCGCCTGGATCGCCCCGTCGGAGTACCCGCGCTCCCGGCAGCCCGCCTGGAAGGGGATGAACTCCTTGTCGAGGATCTCCTTCTTCTTCTTGCCCATCGCGCGACGCAGCAGGTCGGCCTGGCCGAGCGTGTAGCCGGCCAGGATCTGGGCGGCCTTCTGGACCTGCTCCTGGTAGACGATCAGGCCGTGGGTGACCCCGACGACCTCCTCGAGCGGCTCGACGAGCTCGGGGTGGATCGGCTCGACGGCCTGCAGGCCGTTCTTGCGCAGCGCGTAGTTGGTGTGCGAGTTCACGCCCATCGGGCCCGGGCGGTACAGCGCGATGACGGCGGAGATGTCCTCGAAGTTGTCCGGTCGCATCTGCCGGAGCAGGGCGCGCATCGGGCCGCCGTCGAGCTGGAAGACGCCGAGGGTGTCGCCCCGGCCGAGCAGCTCGTAGGTCGCCCGGTCGTCGAGCGGCACGTCCTCGATGAGGATCGGCGGCTTGCCGTTCGCCTCGATGTTCGCCAGCGCGTCGTCGAGGATCGTGAGGTTGCGCAGCCCGAGGAAGTCCATCTTGATCAGCCCGAGCGCCTCGGCACCCGGCTGGTCGAACTGGGTGATGATCGCGCCGTCCTGCGGACGCTTCATGATCGGCAGGATGTCGATGAGCGGCTCGCTCGACATGATGACGCCGGCCGCGTGCACGCCCCACTGCCGCTTGAGGTTCTCCAGCCCGCGCGCGGTCTCCAGCACCCGCTGGGCGTCCGGGTCCGCCGCGACGACCTGCCGGAACTCCTCGGCCTCGGCGTAGCGGGGGTGGGTCGGGTCGTACATCCCGGACAGCGGGATGTCCTTGCCCATCACGGCGGGCGGCATCGCCTTGGTGAGCTTGTCCCCCATCGCGAAGGGGTAGCCGAGCACGCGCGAGGAGTCCTTGAGCGCCTGCTTGGCCTTGATGGTGCCGTAGGTGACGATCTGCGCGACGCGGTCGTCGCCGTACTTGTCGGTGACGTACCGGATGACCTCGCCGCGCCGGCGCTCGTCGAAGTCGACGTCGACGTCGGGCCAGGAGATGCGCTCGGGGTTGAGGAAGCGCTCGAAGATCAGGCCGTGCTGCAGGGGGTCCAGCTCGGTGATGCCCATCGCGTAGGAGACCATCGAGCCCGCCGCCGACCCGCGGCCGGGGCCGACCCGGATGCCCTGGGCCTTGGCCCAGTTGATGAAGTCGGCGACGACGAGGAAGTAGCCGGCGAAGCCGAGCTGGGTGATGACGTCCGTCTCGTAGTCGGACTGGGCGCGGACCGTCGTCCGGGATGCCCCCGGGGTAGCGCCGGCGCAGGCCGAGCTCGATCTCCTTGATGAACCAGGAGCGCTCGTCCTCCCCCGCCGGGACCTCGAACCGCGGCATGTAGTTCGCCTCGGTGTCGAAGTCGACGTGGCAGCGCTCGGCGACGAGCAGGGTGTTGTCACAGGCCTCCGGCACCTCCGACCACAGCGCGCGCATCTCCGCGGCGGACCAGAGGTAGAAGTTGTCGGCGCCGAACGCGAACCGGCTGCCGCCCTGGTCGTACGTCGGCTCGGCGAGCGTCGACCCGGACTGGACCGCGAGCAGCGCCTCGTGGGCGTGCGCGTCCTCCTTGCGCGTGTAGTGCAGGTCGTTGGTGGCGATGAGCGGCGCACCGATGGTCCGCGCGAGCCGCAGCAGGTCGGGGATCACCCGCCGCTCGATCTCGAGCCCGTGGTCCATCAGCTCGACGAACAGGTTCTCCCTGCCGAAGATGTCCTGGAGCTCCCCGGCGGTCCGCACGGCCTCGTCCCACTGGCCGAGCCGCAGCCGGGTCTGCACCTCGCTGGAGGGGCACCCGGTGAAGGCGATGAGGCCGTCGTGGTAGGTGGTCATGAGCTCGCGGTCCATCCGCGGCCACTTGCCCATCTGGCCCTCGAGCGAGGCGAGCGAGCCCATCCGGAACAGGTTGTGCATCCCGGCGGTGGTCTCCGAGACGAGCGTCATGTGGGTGTAGGCGCCGCGCGCCGAGACGTCGTCGCCGGCCTGGTCCCCGTCGCCGAACCGCACCCTGGTCTGGTCGAAGCGGCTCGTGCCGGGGGTGACGTACGCCTCGACGCCGATGATCGGCTTGATCCCGCGCCGGGTGGCCCGCTGCCAGAAGTCGAACGCCCCGAACAGGTAGCCGTGGTCGGTGATCGCCAGGGCCGACTGACCGAGCCGCT
Organism: uncultured Actinomycetota bacterium; assembly: GCA_963724505.1. Lineage (GTDB taxonomy): Bacteria > Actinomycetota > Actinomycetes > Actinomycetales > Cellulomonadaceae > Actinotalea. The sequence continues at coordinate 81,312 of CAVRUY010000006.1, read as the reverse complement.
CCGCCTCGGCGAGCAGCTCCTCGATCCGCGCCGCGCCGTCGAGCATCGAGTACTCGGTGTGCGCGTGGAGGTGGACGAAATCTCCCGCAGCGGCCATGGGGGCCATCCTAGGTCGCCCCACCGACGGCGCCGTCACCCGCCGACGTGGCGGTCCTCACGCCCCGTCGCGCAGCACGGCCCAGGCCGCGGCGAGGTCGTCGGGGTAGCTGCTCGAGACCTCGAGCCATCGGCCGGAGCCCGGGTGCTCGAAGCCGAGCCGGACCGCGTGCAGCCACTGCCGGTGCAGCCCGACGCGCGCGGCGAGGGCCGGGTCGCCGCCGTAGGCGAGGTCGCCGACGCACGGGTGGCGCACGGCCGCCATGTGCACCCGGATCTGGTGCGTGCGCCCCGTCTCCAGGTGCACCTCGACGAGCGAGGCGGCCGGCACCATCTCCAGCACCTCGTAGTGGGTGATCGACGGCTTGCCGGCCGCGGTCACCGCGAACCGGTAGTCCGCACCGGGATGACGCCCGATCGGCGCGTCGATCGTGCCCGTGGTCGGCTCGGGGTGCCCCTGGACGACCGCGTGGTACACCTTCTCGACGGTGCGCTCCTTGAACGCCCGCTTGAGCGCGGTGTAGGCACGCTCGCTCTTGGCGACGACCATGAGGCCGGAGGTGCCCACGTCGAGCCGGTGCACCACCCCCTGGCGCTCGGCCGCGCCCGAGGTGGAGATCCGCCGCCCGGTCGCCGCGAGCGCCCCGACGACCGTCGGACCGGTCCACCCCGGGGAGGGGTGCGCGGCGACCCCGACGGGCTTGTCGACCACGACGAGGTCGTCGTCCTCGTGCACGATGCGCATCCCGGGGACGGGCTCGGGCGCCGCCTCGACGGTGTCCGGGTCGACCTCGCGCAGGTCGACCTCGAGCCAGCTCCCGCTGACGAGGCGGTCGGACTTGCCGACCGGACGCCCGTCGACCTGCACCGCTCCGGACTGCGCGAGGTCGGCCGCACGGGTGCGCGAGACGCCCAGCAGCCGGGAGAGGGCCGCGTCGACGCGCTCGCCGGCCAGCCCGTCGGGGACCGGCAGCGACCGCGTGCTCACGGCACCTCGGTCGAGGGCCGGGTGTCGCGCGCCGGCTCGCCGGCCGGACGGGGCTCGACCGGGGCGGTCGGCGCCTCGGCGCCGCGGTCGGCCGCGCCGACGTCCTCGACGAGGTCCGGGTCCGCGTCGGGGGCCTCCGGAGCCGTGGCGCGGGTCCCCTCGACGGTGACGCCCCGGGCGCTGAGCAGGACGATGAGGACCGCGGCCGCCACGATCGCGATGTCCGCGACGTTCCCGATGAAGAGCTGCCCGTAGGCGAGGAAGTCGACCACGTGACCGCTGCCGAAGCTGGGCGGACGCAGGAGCCGGTCGACGAGATTGCCCAGGGCGCCGCCGAGCAGCAGACCCAGTCCGACGGCCCAGGTGGTCGAGCCGAGCCGGGGGGCGATCCGCACGATCACCACGGTGACCCCGACGGCAGCCACCGTGAAGACCCAGGTCATCCCGCTGGCGAAGCTGAGCGCCGCGCCGGGGTTGAAGATGAGCTCCAGCCCGAAGAGGTCACCGAGCAGCGGGGTCCGCTCCCCCTCGACGAGGGAGGCGAGCGCCCAGGCCTTGCTCAGCTGGTCGACCGCGAGGACCACGAGCGTGACGACGACCAGGACGACCACCCGGGGGCGGCGGGACCGCGGCACGGTCAGCGACGCTCCTGGCGGGCCTTGCACGTGACGCAGAGGGTGGCCCGGGGGAAGGCCTGCAGCCGCGCCTTGCCGATCGCCAGGCCGCAGGACTCGCAGGTGCCGAACGCGGCCAGGTCGATCCGCTCGAGCGCGTTCTCGCTCTGCTCGAGCAGGTCGCGGGTGTTGTTGACCATGGTGAGCTCCTGCTCACGCTCCAGCGCGCTCGAGCCCGAGTCGGCCTGGTCGTCACCGGCCCCGTCGCCGGAGTTGCGCAGGAGGTCCGAGAGCTCGGCATCGGCCTCGGAGAGCTCGACGCGCAACCGCGCGATCTCCGTGACGAGCTCCTCCCGGAGCTCGTCGACCTCGGCCACGGTCCAGGCGTCCTCGCCCTCGCGGACGGCGAGGCCCGCGACGAGCGCGGACCGGCCGCCGGGGTCGGCGGCGCTGCTGGTCACGGCGCCGGTCGTGTTCTCGATGGGCATGCTGCTCCCCTGTCAGTGATGAAGTCACGCGAGACTAGACCGCACGGCCCCCACGCACAACGCACCACACCGGTCGGACCGGTGTGGTGCGTCGTGGGGAGTGCTCAGTCGTTGAACGGGATGCCCTGGTCGCCGCTCGCGCGCGGCGCCACCGAGGCGCCCCGGGCGTCGAGGTCGCCGAGCAGGTTCTCCAGGTAGCTCTTCAGGCGCGTGCGGTAGTCGCGCTCGAAGACCCGGAGCTCGTCGATCTTGCGCTCCAGGAGGCCACGCTCCTGCTCGAGCTGGGAGAGCGTCCGGTTCGACGTCTCCTCGGCCTCCCGCACGATCCGCGTCGCCTGGGTCTTGGCGTCCGTGATGATCCGGTCGCCCTCCTCCTGGCCGGAGCGGACGTAGTCGTCGTGCAGCTTCTGAGCCAGCTGGAGCATCCCCGTGGCGGACTCGGGCTCGCTCACGCGAGCGGCGGCCGGCGCGGCGGCGAAGGCCGGCGCCGGGACGGGTGCCGGCTCGGGCTCGGGCTCGGGCTCGGCGGCTCGGGCTCCGGCTCGGCCACCACGACCGGCTCCGGCGCGGCCACCGGGGCCTCGAAGGCACCGAACGCCGGGGCGCCCTCGCCGCGGCTCAGCTCGGCGACCCGACGCTCAGCGGCAGCGAGCTTGCTCTTGAGGTCGTCGTTCTCTGCGGCGACGGCCTTGAGGGTCGTGACGACCTCGTCGAGGAAGTCGTCGACCTCGTCCTGGTCGTAGCCCTCACGGAACTTCGTCGCCTGGAACTTCTTGTTCAGGACGTCGTCTGCGGTCAGCAGCGCCATGGTGTCACCTCACTTGTTCGTGCTGATGTGGCCCGGGCCGTCCGCCGACCCCCGGGGCCACGGTAGCGGAGATTCCGACCCGCGTGCCGACCTGCAGTCCTGCATCGGCGGCGTGTCTCACAGCGAGCCCAGGATGCTGAGCAGCAGTGAGCAGGCGAGCATGACCACGAGGAAGGCCAGGTCCAGCCGGATCGACCCCAACGACAACGGCGGGATCACCCGGCGGACGGCCTTGAGCGGCGGGTCGGTGACGGTGTACGTCGCCTCCGCGACGACCAGCATCGCGCCGCGCGGGCGCCAGTCCCGCACGAAGACCTGCACCCAGTCGAGCACCAGGCGGATGAAGAGCAGGATGAAGAACAGGAAGACGACGAGGTAGAGGACCCTCAGCAGGATCATCGGCTCAGCTCTGGTTGTAGAAGCCCGCACGCTCGCCGGGCGCGGCCGCCTGCTCCTCGCCGGCGATCTCGATGTTCTCCGGCGAGAGCAGGAAGACCTTGCTCGTCACCCGTTCGATGGCACCGTGCAGACCGAAGATGAGCCCGGCGGAGAAGTCGACGAGGCGCTTGGCGTCCGCGTCCGTCATCTCGGAGAGGTTCATGATCACCGGAGTGCCCGACCGGAAGGCCTCACCGATGATGCGCGCGTCGTTGTACGAGCGCGGGTGGACCGTCGAGATCCGCCGCAGCTCGGTGGCCGGGCGCGGCGCGCGCGCCACCGGGCGCAGCGCGGTGACCTCGGCCTGGTGCGTGGGCTCGGGCTCGTACTCGTCCTCGTACTCGACGTAGTCGTCGGCGGGGCCGCGGTCGTCCTCGGCCAACCCGAGGTACAGCATCGTCTTGCGCAGCGCTCCGGCCATGAGGGGCCTCCACCTTCCGTACGGTCCTGGGTGGACCGCTGCCGAGGCGGCGATCCGGTCACGTTCACGCTAACCCAGCGGGCCCTCCGTGCCCTGCCGACACGCCAGGGACGCGCCGCACGGCACCGGCAACCCGCCCGACCGCACGGTTCCCGGCGAGGTGGGCGCGGTGCGAGAAGAACCGCGGGTCCGTCCGGGTGCACAGGTGCAGGTCGACGACGTCGCGCACCCCGGCCGCGCGCAGCTGGCCGACCACGGCCCGAGGCAGGTCGAGCGAGTCGGTCCCCCAGCTGGTTCGCGACCGCGTGCCGGGGACCTGCGCCTCGACCTCGGCGGCGAGCTCGGCCGGGACCTCGTAGCACGCGCCGCAGATGGCCGGACCGACCACCGCGCGGAGGGTGCCCGGGTCCGCGCCGCGCGCGGCCATGGCGCCGACCGTCGCGCCGACGACGTCGCCGAGCACGCCCCGGCGACCCGCATGGACGGCGCCGACGAGCGAGCCGGTCGGCGTGGCGAGCAGCACGGGGACGCAGTCGGCGACGAGCACCGCGATCCCCACGTCCTCGCCCGTGACCAGGGCGTCGGCCTCGGCCACCGCGTCACCCGGGGTCCTGGCCGCGTGGACGACGGCTCCGTGCACCTGGACCGGCCAGGCGATCGGCGCACCGAGAGCCGCCGAGAGCCGCTCGCGGGCGCTGCCGGCCGCCGCGGGGTCGCCGACCACCAGGCTGAGGTTCCCGGCTTCGACGGTCGTGAAGACCGCCCGGACGCCCGGACCGAGGTCGACCTCGACCCAGGCGGTCACCTCACTGAGGGTTCTTGAGGAAGTCGGGCAGGTCGAGGTCGTCGGTCCCGCGCCGCGCCGGACGCTCCTCGAAGACCCGCGGGACCTCGACGGCGCCGGTGGAGACCGGGGGCTCGGGCCCGTCGGCCGCGACCGGGACCGGGATCTGCTCGACGACCGGCGGGGCCGGGGGCACGCTGGGCACCGGCGGGTGCGGGGCCGGGACCGGCGGGGCCTCGAGGACGGCCGGCCGGGGGGCGCTGCTCACCTGACCGAGCGCCCGGCTGTCCCGGCGCACCGTCGGCGAGCCGCTGTCGAAGCCGGCGGCGATGACCGTGACGCGCACCTCGTCGCCGAGGGCGTCGTCGATGACCGCACCGAAGATGATGTTGGCCTCGGCGTGCGCCGCCTCCTGGACCAGTCGGGCCGCCTCGTTGATCTCGAAGAGGCCGAGGTCGGAGCCGCCCTGGATGGACAGCAGGACGCCGTGCGCGCCGTCGATGCTCGCCTCGAGGAGCGGGGAGGAGATCGCCAGCTCCGCCGCCTGGACCGCGCGGTCCTCGCCCCGGGCCGAGCCGATGCCCATCAGCGCGCTTCCCGCGCCCTGCATGACGGACTTGACGTCGGCGAAGTCGAGGTTGATGAGGCCGGGCGTCGTGATGAGGTCGGTGATCCCCTGGACGCCGGAGAGCAGCACCTGGTCGGCGGAGTGGAAGGCGTCGAGCACCGAGACCGAGCGGTCGGAGATCGAGAGCAGGCGGTCGTTCGGGATGACGATGAGGGTGTCGACCTCGGAGCGCAGGGCGTCGATGCCGGAGTCGGCCTGCACCGACCGGCGGCGGCCCTCGAAGGTGAACGGACGGGTGACGACACCGATCGTCAGCGCACCGAGCGAGCGGGCGATCCGGGCGACGACGGGCGCGCCGCCGGTGCCCGTGCCGCCACCCTCGCCGGCCGTGACGAAGACCATGTCGGCGCCGCGCAGGACGTCCTCGATCTCCTCGGCGTGGTCGTCCGCCGCCTTCTTGCCGACCTCCGGGTCCGCCCCGGCGCCCAGGCCCCGGGTGAGCTCGCGGCCGACGTCGAGCTTGACGTCGGCGTCGGACATGAGGAGCGCCTGGGCGTCGGTGTTGATCGCGATGAACTCGACGCCCTTGAGGCCGACCTCGATCATGCGGTTGACAGCGTTGACGCCACCGCCACCGATGCCGACCACCTTGATGACGGCCAGGTAGTTCTGGGGAGCTGCCACGGCGGTGCTGCCTCTCGTCGAAGTCTCAGGTTCAGGTTGAACGTTAGAGTTATGTCAGATGTCGTCTGCCGCTGACGCTAGGTCGCCAGGCCTGCGCGGGCAACGACATCGGCTGCGTGTCGCGGATTCCGGCGCGAGCCGAGCCTCCTTCGGACCGCTCCCGCTGCGGCCCGGTCCCCCACGCCTCGTCGGGACGTCAGGAGCGGGTGATCGGCAGGGTCGGTGCCGAGACGTCGTAGACCCTCACGCCGGCCGAGGACGGTGCCGCGCGCAGCGTGCCCAGCACGGCCGCCTTGAGCGCCGACTCCTCGGCGCTCCCCCACTCGACGACGGCGCCGTCCCGCAGGGTGAGCGTCACCGCGTCCCGGTTGCTCGCCGCCACCCCGGCCACCTGCGCCGCGAGGTCGTCCGGGAGCTGCTGGAGGACGACGAGCACGGCCGTCATCGCCCGTGGGTCACCGTCCAGGGGCACCGAGATCACCGGGAGCCCCTCGGGCGCCGCCTCGGTCCGCCCGACCTGGACGCCGTCCTGGTCGACCAGGACGAGCCCACCGCCGTCGGCCGGCACCGCGGCCACCGGGTCCCGGGCGATCACCCGGACCCGCACCCCGTGCGGCCACGCTCGGGTGAGGGTCGCGGCCCGGACACCGGGCACGTCGAGCACGGCGCGCCGCAGCCCGACGGTGTCGAGTCGCGGCAGCGGTGTGCCCGCCTCGGCCTGCACGACGGCCAGGACGGCCGACGCGTCGACCGTCGTGCCGGTGCCCTGGACGTCGACCTCGATGGCGTCCGGGTGCAGCGCGAGGACCGGGGAGAGCAGCAGCAGCCACGCGAGGGCCAGGACGACCACCAGCCCGCCGCCGACGAGCAGGGCGCGGTCCCGCAGCAGGCGCCGGTGCATCGCGGTGCGCTCGGCGAACCGGGCGACGGAGCCGGTGGAGACGACGGGGGGTCGGCGTGGGCTCCAGCGGCCCGGCGTCGTCCACGCCGCGAGCTCGGTGCGCTCCGCCGCGCGGTCGAGGTCCGCCGCGGCCGGCGGGGACACGGCGGAGCGAGCCGCCGGTGGCGCGGCGGGCCGCGCGGGGGCCTGCGGCCGCGCGACGGGCGCGACCCGCGGGCGTGCCGGCGGCCTCACCGCTCGGCCAGCCGGGCGAGGATCTGCGGGCCGAGCTCGGTGACGTCGCCGGCCCCGACGGTGAGCAGGAGGTCTCCCGGCCGGGCGAGGTCGGCCAGGACGCGCGCGGCCTCGTGCCGGTCGGCGACGAACCGTGCCTCGTGCATGCGCTCGGTGAGCAGGGCACCGGTGACGCCGGGCTCCGGGTCCTCCCGGGCCGCGTAGACGTCCGTGACGACGACGACGTCGGCGAGCTCGAGCGCCTCGGCGAACGGCCCGGCGAAGGTCCGGGTCCGCGAGTACAGGTGCGGCTGGAAGAGCACGAGCACGCGGCCGTCGGTCGCGGTGCGGGCCGCGCGCAGCAGGGCTGCCACCTCCGTCGGGTGGTGCGCGTAGTCGTCGACCACCCGCACGCCGGCCACCGTGCCCCGGTCCTCGAAGCGCCGTCCGGTACCCACGAACCGGGCGAGCCCGGCCGCGGCGTCCTCGCCGGCGACGCCGAGCAGGCGGGCCACCGTCCAGGCGGCCGCGGCGTTGAGGGCGTTGTGGCTGCCGGGCACCGCGAGATGCAGGGCGACCGGGGCGGCGCCCCGTTCGTGCAGGGTCGTCGACCCGCCCGATCCGCGGGGCTCGAAGGTGCCGAGGACGACGTCGGCGCCCGGATCGGTCCCGTAGGTGAGCACGCGCTGGCCCTCGCCGCGCGCGCGCTCGGCCAGCCGCCTGGCCCCGGGGTCGTCGGCGCAGACGACGAGCGCCTCGCGCACGGTGGCCGCGAAGTCGACGAAGGCCTGCTCGAAGGCCTCGCGGGAGCCGTAGTGGTCCAGGTGGTCGGGCTCGACGTTCGTGACGACGGCGATCTGCGGGTGGTAGGCGAGGAACGAGCCGTCGGACTCGTCGGCCTCCACCACCATCACCGAGCCGTCGCCGCGGTGGGCGCCGCCGACCGGGTCGGGGCGCGCGCCACCTGCCGACCCGGCCCCCGCGGGAGCCGGCTCGGTGCGGACCGTGCCACCGATGGCCCAGCTCGGGTCGAGGCCGGCCGCGGCCAGCGTCACCGCGACCATCGCCGAGGTCGTCGTCTTGCCGTGCGCCCCGGCCACGGCGACCGAGCGGTGCTCGGCCAGCAGCGCCGCGAGCGCCTGCGAGCGGTGCAGCACCGGGATGCCCAGCTCCCGTGCGCGCACCAGCTCGGGGTTGGTGGCGCGGATCGCGGTGGACACCACGAGCGTCCCGGCACCCTCGACGTGCTCGGGTGCGTGCCCGGCGACGACCCGGACCCCGGCGGCCTCGACCGCAGCCAGGGCGCGGGCCGAGGCGTCGGAGCCGGACACCTCCAGACCCCGGGCGGCGAGCAGGGCCGCGACCGCCGACATGCCTGCCCCGCCGACGCCGACCAGGTGCACCCGCCCCCGCGCGGCGAGGTCGGCCAGCGACTGCTCCGGCCCGCCGGGGACGGGCGACGCGGGCGTCATCGGGTCCCTCCACGGGCGGCGAGCACGAGGTCGACGACGCGCGCGGCCCCGTCGACCACGCCGACCCGCGCCGCGTCGGCCGCCATGCCCGCCAGGCCGGCGGTGTCGGCGAGCAGCGGGACGAGGACGGCCCGCACCCAGTCCGGGCCGAGGTCGGCGTCCGCGACGAGCACGCCGCCGCCGGCCGCCACCACCGGTGCGGCGTTGAGCCGTTGCTCCCCGTTGCCCACCGGGAGCGGGACGTAGACCGCCGGGATGCCCAGGGCGGCGAGCTCGCTCACCGTGCCCGCGCCGGCCCGGCACAGCACGAGGTCGGCGACCGCGAGAGCGTCCTGCATCGTGTCGAGGTACTCCCTGACCTGGTAGCGCTCCGCGCCGGGGACCCCCGCGAGGGCCTCGCGCACGGCCGCGGACTTGCCGGCACCGGTGAGGTGGAGCACCTGCGCGCCGGAGGCGAGGACGTCGGCCGCGCTGCGGGAGACGGTCCGGTTGAGGCTCAGCGCCCCCAGCGAGCCCCCGGTGACGAGCAGCGTGGTGCGCTCCGGGTCCAGGCCGAGGGCCTGCGCGGCCGCGGCGCGCGCACCGGGCCCCTCGGCCCGCGCGGCCACCAGGGAGGCGATCGCCGGCCGCAGCGGCAGCCCGGTGAGCTGGGCGTGCGGCAGCGCGGTCCCGGGGAAGGTCACCCCGACGGCGCTCGCCCAGCGCGCGCCGAGCCGGTTGGCCAGGCCCGGACGCGCGTTCTGCTCGTGCATGACGATCGGGACGTGACGCCGGCGCGCCGCGAGGTAGGCCGGGGTGGACACGTAGCCGCCGAACCCCACGACGACGTCGACGCGCCGCTCCTGCAGGGTCCGTTCGGCGACGGCGACGGCCGTCCGCAGGCGTCCGGGGAGCCGGAACCAGTCGAGGCTCGGGCGCCGGGGCAGCGGCACCCGCGGGATCTCGACCAGCGGGTACCCGCGCTCGGGCACGAGTCGCGCCTCCAGGCCGGTCGCAGTGCCCAGGACGGTGATGCCGGTCTCCGGGTCGCGACGACGCAGCTCGTCGGCGACCGCGAGCAACGGGTTGACGTGGCCGGCCGTGCCGCCGCCCGCCAGCAGGACCTCAACCACGTCGCCCCCGCATCCGTCCGGCCGACCGTCCGACGACCGCGAGCGAGCGTCGCACGACGCTCGGCCGTGCCGACAGCGCCGCCGCGGCGCCCGGTTCGGTCCGGGCGAACGAGACGACCACGCCGAGCGCGATCATCGTGGTGATGAGCGCCGACCCGCCGGCCGAGACGAGCGGCAGCGGGACGCCGAGGACCGGCAGCAGGCCGATGACGACGGCGATGTTGATGAGCGCCTGGCCGAGCACCCAGGCGGCGATCGCCGCGGTCGTGATCTTGGCGGCCGGGTCGGCGTGCCGCCGGATGATCCGCGTCATCGCGACCGCCAGCACGCCGAAGAGGAGCAGCACCAGGAGCGTGCCGAGCAGCCCGAGCTCCTCGCCGAGGATCGCGAAGATGAAGTCGTTGTGGCGCTCGGGCAGGTAGGACCACTTCTCACGGCTCTGGCCAAGGCCCTGCCCCGTCCAGCTCCCCGAGGCGAGCGCGATGAGCCCCCGGTTGGTCTGGTAGCAGGCGCCCTGGACGTCGCAGTCGCTGCTGAAGAACGCCTCGATGCGCCGCACCCGGCTGCTCGACATCTGCGCGAGCTGGACGACGACCAGCCCGCCGACCACGCCGGCGACGGCGAACATCCGCATCGGCACGCCGGCGACGAACAGGGCCCCGGCGACCAGCACCATCATGATGAGCGCCGTCCCGAGGTCCCCGCCGAGCAGCACGAGCCCGATGGCCAGCACCGCGACCAGCACCGCGGGGACCAGGACGTGCAGCCACTCGTGGAGCAGGGCGCGCTTGCGGGCGAGCACCACGCCGAGCCAGACGGCCAGCGCGAGCTTGACCATCTCCGAGGGCTGGATGGACAGCCCGCCGACCACGATCCAGTTCTTGTTGCCGCCGATGGTCTTGCCGAGGAACGGCACGAGGGACTGGACCGCCAGGGCGCCGACCAGGACGGGCCAGGCCGCCACCCGGTAGGCCCGGACCGGCAGCCTGCTCGCGATCCACGCCAGCGGGAGCCCGACGAGCGCGTAGCGCGTCTGGTTGACGAAGTAGAGGTACGGCGACCGGCCCCCGGTGGCCGAGAGCGAGTCGACCGTCGAGCTCGAGAGCACCATGACCAGGCCGATGGCGAGGAGCAGACCGGTGGCGCCCAGCACGAGGTAGTAGCTCGTCACCGCGCTGTCCCAGTGCCCGAGCACCGAACGTCGACCGCCGGGGGTGACCTCGACGTCGGCGGCCATCGGCGCGCTCACGCGTCCGTGGGCGCCCCGACGACCGCGCGCGCGAACGCCGCGCCGCGCTGGGCGTAGGAGTCGAACTGGTCCATCGAGGCGCACGCCGGCGCGAGCAGCACCGTGTCGCCCGGCAGCGCGAGGCTGCGGGCCGCCCGGACGGCGCGGGTCATCACCGTCCCAGTGTCGGCCGGATCGACGCGATGCAGCGGGATTGAGGGCGCGTGTCGGGCGAGCGCGGTCCGGATCGGCTCGTCGTCGACCCCGATGAGCACGACGGCGCGCAGCCGGTCCGCCCGCGCGGCGACGAGCTCGTCGAACCGGGCGCCCTTGGCCAGGCCGCCGGCGATCCACACGACCCGGCCCGGATCCATCGACGCCAGCGAGGCCGAGGCGGCGTGCGCGTTGGTCGCCTTGGAGTCGTCGACGTACGCCACGCCGTCCTGCGTGGCCACGAGCTCCACCCGGTGCGCCCCCGGCCGGTAGGACCGTAGACCGTCCCGGACGGCGTGGGCCGGCACGCCGAGCGATCGGGCGAGCGCCGCGGCGGCGAGGGCGTCGGCGACCAGGTGCGGGGCGAGCCGCCCGCCGGGCCCGGCGAGGTGCACGAGGTCGTCCAGGGTGCCCAGCTCGGCCGCCGTGCTGAGCCGATCGGGCGCGTCGGACTCGGTGTGGAATGCGCGGTCGACCAGGACGCCGTCGACGATCCCCAGCTGTCCCGGCCCGGGGGCGCCGAGCGTGGTACCCACGGCCCGTGCCCCGTCGGCCACGTCGGCGTCCCGGACGAGGCCCTCGACCAGCGCGTCCTGCGCCGGGTAGACGCAGGCGACGGTCGTCCCGCGGTAGATCCGGGCCTTGGCGGCCGCGTACTCCTCGAAGGACCCGTGCCAGTCGAGGTGGTCGGCCGCGACGTTGAGCACGACGGCCGCGTGCGCGGCCATCGAGTGCGTGTGGTGCAGCTGGAAGCTCGACAGCTCGACGGCGAGGGCGTCGTGGGCCGCCTCGCGGGCGGCGAGCACGACGGGGTCGCCGACGTTGCCGACCGCCGGCAGGTCGAGGCCGGCCGCCGCGCCGATCGCCGCGACCATCCCGACCGTCGTCGTCTTGCCGTTGGTGCCCGTGATGACCAGCCAGGGCGCCGGCCCGACCACGGCGCCGGGCGCGCCCGAGGCCCGGTCGGCCCGGTCCGCGCGGACGCGCCAGGCCAGCTCGACCTCGCTCCAGACGGGGACGCCGGCACCCCGCGCGGCCACCAGGACCGGCGAGGAGGGTCGCCAGCCCGGCGAGGCGAGGACCAGGTCGAACGCCGAGGCGTCGACGGCGCGCGCCTCGTGCAGGTCGGCGTCGGGCGCGGCGTCGTCGAGGGTGGTGACCCGGGCGTCCAGGTCGCGCAGCACGGTGGCCGCGGCCCGTCCGGAGATGCCGAGACCGGCGACCAGCACGCGTCGGCCGGCGAGCGCCCGCGCGTCGGTGGGCACTAGCCCGCCACCCACTCGGCGTAGAAGATCCCGACACCGAGCGCGACGAACAGCCCGGCGATGATCCAGAACCGGATGACGATCGTCACCTCACCCCAGCCGGAGAGCTCGAAGTGGTGGTGCAGCGGTGCCATCTTGAACACCCGTTTGCCGGTCAGCTTGAAGAAGCCGATCTGGATGACGTCGGAGAGCACGATGAGCACGAACATCCCGCCGATGATCGCGGCGAGCACCTCGGTCCGCGACAGGATCGAGAGCCCGGCCAGCGCGCCGCCCAGGGCGAGCGAGCCGGTGTCCCCCATGAAGATCTTCGCCGGCGAGGCGTTCCACCACAGGAAGCCGAAGCAGGCGCCGGTGATCGCGGCCGCGACGACGGCCAGCTCGAGCGGGTCGCGCGCGTCGTAGCAGCGCGGTCCGGGCAGGGTCTGGCAGGACTGGTTGTTCTGCCAGACGCTGACCAGCACGTAGGCGCCGAAGACGATGAGCGAGACGCCGGTCGCGAGCCCGTCGAGCCCGTCGGTGAGGTTCACCGCGTTCGACCACGCGGTGATGAGGAAGTTCGCCCAGAGCACGAAGAGGATGAGGCCGAGCACGGTGCCCCGCCAGGCCAGGTCGATGTCCGTGTCGCGGATGAAGCTGATCGAGGTCGAGGCGGGGGTCCCGGACCCGGCGCGCGGGAACTGCAGGGCCAGGATCGCGAAGGTCACGCCGACGACCCCCTGGCCGACGATCTTCCAGCGCGCCTTCAGCCCGAGGCTGCGCTGGCGGGAGATCTTGACGAAGTCGTCGAGGAACCCGACCACGCCCAGCCCGGTCATCAGGAAGAGCACGAGCAGTGCGGACACCGAGGGCCAGCGGCCGGTCGCGAGGAGTCCGCCGCCCCAGCCGAGCAGGGTCGCCAGGATGATGACGACGCCGCCCATCGTCGGCGTGCCGCGCTTGGTGAAGTGCGCCGTCGGTCCGTCCTGCCGGATGAACTGCCCGTACTGCTTGCGGATCAGGTACCGGATGAACAGCGGGGTGCCGAACAGGGCGAGCACCATCGACAGGCCACCGGAGATGAGGACGGCTCTCATGCGCCCGCCTCCCCCGCCACGCCGCCCGCGAGGTCGTCCGCGAGGTCCTCGAGGCCGGCGCCGGAGACCAGGACGAGGTCGTCGGGCTCGAGCTCACGGGCGAGCCACGAGCGCGCCGCGGCCGCGTCCGGCACCCAGGCCGTCTCGGCGTCCCAGGAGCCCTCCTGGTAGGCGCCGGTGTGCACCGCGCGCGCCGCGCTGCCCACCACGAGCAGTCGCCGGACGTCGAGCCGGACGGCGAGCCGGCCGAGCGCGTCGAGGTCGGTCACCGCGGTCGAGCTCTCGGGGGCTGCCACGACGGCGACGGTACGCCGTCCCTCCGCTCCCCGTCGCAGGGCGTGCAGCGCGGCCCGCTGGGCGTCGAGGTCCGGTGCGGGTGCGCGCAGCACGGTCCCCGGCCGGCCGGCCGCCCGTGTCGCGAGGTAGACGTCACGGTCGTTGTACCGGTGGAAGACCCCGGCGATCTCCTGGGTCGGCTCGTGCCCCTTGCCGGTGACGATGACGGTGTCCTGGCTGCCGGCCAGGAGCATCCCCAGGCGCACCGCGTCGGCGCGGGGCGCCACCTCGAGGACGTCGTGCAGGTCGGGGCGCTCCGCCCGCGCCCCGTCGAGGATCGCGGCCCGGATGGTCTCCGGCGGCTCGGACCGGGGGTTCTCGTCGGTCACCACGACGACGTCGGCCAGGCGCGCGGCGATCTCCCCCATGATCGGCCGCTTGCCCTGGTCGCGGTCCCCGTCGGAGCCCAGGACGAGGACGAGTCGACCGGGCGTGATCGGCCGCACGGCCTGCAGCGCGAGCACGAGCGCGTCCGGCGTGTGGGCGTAGTCCACGAGGCACAGCGGCCAGCCCCCGCCGCGCTCGACGACCCGCTCCATCCGCCCCGGGATGGCGTGCGCGGCAGCCACCCCGGCCACCGCGTCGGCGAGCGGGATGCCTGCCGCGTGGGCCACGACGATCGCAAGGGCGGCGTTGGACACGTTGACCAGTCCGGGCAGCGGGCTGACGGCCTCGACCCGGACGCCGTCGGCTCCGACCAGCGTGAAGGTCGAGCCGACGCCGTCGAGGCCGACGGTCGCCTCCTCGACCCACCAGTCGGCTCCCGGCCGCCCGATCGAGTCGACCCGGGTGGCGAGCCGTTGCACCGGGATCCGGGCCTCGGCGGCGAGCCGCAACCCCCACTCGTCGTCGACGCAGACCACGCCCTGGACGGCGTGGTCCGGCGCGAACAGCCGCGCCTTGTCCCGGAAGTAGCCCTCCATGTCCCCGTGGAAGTCCAGGTGGTCGCGCTGGAGGTTGGTGAAGGCGGCCACGTCGACGCGCAGCCCGGCGACCCGCTCCAGCGCGAGGGCGTGCGAGGAGACCTCCATCGTGCAGGCGGTCGCACCCCGCTCGCCCATCAGCGCGAAGAGCCCGTGCAGCACGGGCGCCTCGACCGTCGTCCGCGGGCTCTCGATCGACTCCTCCCCCACGCGCAGCTCGACCGTGCCGACGACGGCGGTGGTGGTGTGCGCGGTGCGCATCGCGGCGTCGACGAAGTAGGTCGTGGTGGTCTTGCCGTTGGTCCCGGTGATCCCGACGACCGTCAGGTCCCGGGCCGGGTGCCCGTACAGCCAGGCCGAGGCCTCGCCGAGGGCACTGCGCATCGGGCGCGCCGTGACGAGTACCGGCACCGGCAGGCCCGAGCCCAGGATCGCGGCGCCCTCGGCGTCGGTGAGCACGGCGACGGCGCCGGCGGCGACGGCCGCCTCGGCATAGCGCGCGCCGTGGGAGCGCAGGCCGGGGACGCCGACGAACAGGTCACCCGGGAGCACGTCGGCCGAACCGACGGCGATCCCGGTGACCGAGATCGCGCCGATCCCGGGGGCCGGCGCGTCGACGACGGCGGCGAGGTCGGCCAACGCACGGACCGGACGATGCTCGGGCCGCATGCGGCCTTGGGGGGACGTCACGGCGCCGAATCTACCGGTCGGGCTGCGACGCGCCGGGTCACTCCCACGTGATGGGGAAGAGATCGGGGGTCGTCCCGCTGGGCGGGACGCCCAGGTACTGCAGCGTGTGCGCGGTGATCGCGCTGAACACCGGAGCGGCGACGGTGCCGCCGTAGATCGAGGACTTGGGGTCGTAGACCGTGACGTTCACCACGATCCGCGGATCGTCGGCCGGGGCGATCCCGATGAACGAGGCGACGTTCTTCACGACCCCGTTGCCCTCGAAGGCCTGCGAGGTCCCGGTCTTGCCGGCGATCCGGTACCCGGGGACCGCGGCGTTGCCGCCGGTGCCCTCGGAGACGGCGCTCTCGAGCATCCGCACGATCGTGTCGGCCGTCTCCTGGCTCACCACGCGGGTCGGCTCGGGCTGCTCGACGGGCTGCAGCACGCCGGTCTCGTCCTCGACGGCCTTGACGATGTGCGGGGCGACCCGCTCGCCGCGGTTGGCGAGGGTCGCGAAGACCTGCGTCGCCTGGAGCGTGGTCACCGCGACGGCCTGGCCGAAGAGCACCGCGTACTCGGACCGGCCGTCCCACTCGTCCGCCGGGCGCAGCAGGCCGGCCGTCTCGCCGGGCAGGCCGACGCCGGTGGTCGATCCCAGGCCGAACTTGGCGAGGTAGTCGTGCCGGACCTGCTTGGGCACGTTCTGGCCGACCATGACGGTCCCGGTGTTCGAGGACTCGGCGAGGATCCCGGCGAGGGTGAGCGGGAGGTCGGCGTGCTCGTGCGAGTCCTTGAAGACCTGACCGTTGGGGACCGCGTAGGTGTAGGGCACCGTGTACCGGCTGGCCGGCGTGGCGACACCCTGCTCGAGGATCGCTGCCATGGTGATGACCTTGGCGGTGGAGCCGGGCTCGAAGACGACTGCGGCGGCCCGGCTCGGGTCGGCGTTCGTCGGGGCGTTGGGATCGGTCGTCCCGGAGTCGGCGAGCGCGAGGATCTCCCCGGTCCGCACGTCGATCACCTCGACGGTCCCCCACTGGGCACCGGTCGTGGAGACCTGGGCGTCGATCGCCTGCTGGGCGATGTACTGCACGTCGCGGTCGAGCGTCAGCTGCACGTCCCGCCCCGCGACCGCCGGGACGAGGGTGTCCTTGCCGGTCGGGATGCGCTGGCCGCGGGCCCCCTGCTCGTAGGTCTCCGTGCCGGGCGTGCCGGACAGGACGTCCTCGTAGGTCTGCTCGATCCCGGCGAGCCCGTAGCCGTCGGTCCCGGTGAAGCCCAGGACGTTGCCGGCCGTCGTGCCCGAGGGGTAGACGCGCTCGGTCGTGCGCTCCCCGGAGATCCCGTCGATCCGCAGCGCCATGACCTCCTTGTAGACGTCCGGCGCCACGCCCTTGGCCACGTAGACGAAGCCTCGGTCGCCGAGCAGGTCGGCACCGAGCTGCTCGGCGGGCAGGCCGAGCAGCGGTGCGAGCAGCGCGGCCGCCTGCGCGGCCGAGTCGGCGCCGTTCCAGGCGGCCACCTGCGGCTGGTTGGCGACGATGTTGTACCGCTCGACCGTCGTGGCCATGACGACGCCGGCCGCGTCGAGGATCTCCCCGCGGTCGCCCGGCAGCTCGAGGGTCACCGTGCGGGCCACCAGGGCGGACTCGGCCAGTCCGCCGCCGTCGAGCCCCTGGATGTAGACGAGGCGCCCGACGAAGACGGCGAGGATGACGAGCACCCCGGCGAGCGCCCAGGCGGGCCGGCGGTGGGTGCGCGGCGCCGGTCCCACCTGACGGGGCGGGAGCGGGCGCGCGGGCGGTCGTCCACCGCCCGCCGGCGGCACGACGGCGCCGGCGGCGCCCGCCCGGCGTCGTGCGCCGGCCGCGGGACCGAGCGGTGGGGTGGAGGCTCCCGCGCCCGGCGCCGGAGCCGCTGCCCGACCGGTCCCGTCCGGCGTCCTCGCGGCGCGCGTGGTCCCGCTCCGCGCGGCGGCGCGTGTCGCCGCGCTCCGCGTGGCCGTGGCGCCGGCTGCCCGCACCGTCCTCGCGCCGGTCCCCCCGCCGCGGCGCTCGGCCGTCACCGGCCGGCTCCCGCGGGAACCGCGTCCCCGAGCACGGCACCGTCGGCCAGCCGCAGGTAGGCCCCACCCGGCGACGGGACCATGCCCAGCGCCTGGGCCGCGGCCGCGAGCCGGGCCGGTGCCGCGGCCCCGTCGAGGTCGGTGGCGATCCGCTGCTGGTTCTGGGCGGACTGAGCCAGCCGGGTCTGCAGCGCGTACCGGCTGTACTCGCCCTGCGCCATGTGCGTGTTGAGCAGCAGCACGGTGAGCAGCGAGACCACGAGGACGGCCATGCAGGTCGCCACGAACGGGACCCGGGTCCTGGCCTGCCGCGGCGCCTGGACGACCCGCAGCCGGGGCGCGGCCGGCCGGGCGCCGGTGGTCCGGACGGGTGCGGCGAGCGGCGCCGTGGCGCGGACCGGGTGCGGCGGCGCTCATGCGGCCCACCGCGCCGTGCGGGCGCGCAGGTGGTCGGGGGTCGGGCGCAGTCGCTCGGCGGCACGCAGCCGCACGGACGCGGACCGAGGGTTGGCCTCGAGCTCGGCACCGTCGGCCTGCTCGGCGCCACGGGTCAGCAGCTCGAGGTACGGGCGGTGGGTCGCCGGCTCGACGGGCAGACCCTCAGGGGCGCTGGAGCGGGCGCCCCTGGCCAGTGCCTGCTTGACCAGGCGGTCCTCGAGGGACTGGTAGGACATCACGACCACCCGTCCGCCGACGGCGAGCGTCTCCAGGGCGTCCGGGAGGAACCGCTCGAGCGTGGCCAGCTCACCGTTGACCTCGATCCGCAGTGCCTGGAAGGTGCGCTTGGCGGGGTTCCCGCCGGTCTGCCGCGCCGCGGCCGGGATGGCTGCGCGGACGATCGAGACGAGCTCGGCGGTGCGGGCGAGCGGCGCCCGACCGCGAGCCGCGAGCACACCCCGCGCGATCCGCTGGGCGAACCGCTCCTCGCCGTACTCCCGCAGGATCCGCACGAGCTCGGCCTCCGCGTAGGTGTTGAGGACCTCGGCCGCCGTGATGCCGGTCGTCGCGTCCATCCGCATGTCGAGGGGCGCGTCGTGGGCGTAGGAGAAGCCCCGCTCGACCTCGTCCAGCTGGAGGGAGGAGACGCCGAGGTCGGCGAGCAGCCCCTGGACGGGGTGCCCGACGACGTCCTGCACCACCGTCAGCACGTCGTCGTAGATCGCGTGCACCGCGGTGAACCGCTCGCCGAACGGCGCCAGCCGGGCCCCCGCCAGGGCGATGGCCTGCGGGTCGCGGTCCAGGCCGACCACCCGCAGGTGCGGGATCCGGGTGAGCAGCGCCTCGCAGTGGCCCCCCATGCCGAGGGTCACGTCCACCAGGACGGCGTCCGGCGCCGCGAGGGCCGGCGCCAGGAGCTCGACGCAGCGGTCGAGGAGAACGGGGACGTGCCGCTGCGCCTGCATCTCACCTCCCGGTTCTCGTCGCTGGTGCGTCGTGCTGCTGGTCGTGCGTCCCGCCTGGTTGGCGGTCGGGTGTCCCTCCAGCCACCCGACCAGGTCTCCCTCCGCTCCCGCTCTGGCGCGGGGAAGGGCGCCAGAGTGGTCGGGGAGAGACCTCGCCGTGCGGGGGCGGGTCCGTCGGCTCAGTCAGAGCGCACCGGGGAACACCTCCTCGGTGGTGTCTG
The DNA here is from genome assembly GCA_963724505.1 of uncultured Actinomycetota bacterium. Taxonomy (GTDB): domain Bacteria; phylum Actinomycetota; class Actinomycetes; order Actinomycetales; family Cellulomonadaceae; genus Actinotalea. The sequence continues at coordinate 62,323 of CAVRUY010000006.1, read as the reverse complement.
CGTAGGCGTCGACGCGGTCGGCCAGGTAGGCCTCCCAGGCCGCGGAGTCCCAGATCTCGGCCCGGCGCCCGGTCCCGATGACCGCGACGTCGCGGTCGAGGCCCGCGTACGCGCGCAGGTTCGCCGGGATGGAGAGGCGGCCCTGCCGGTCGGGGACGTCGTCGTGCGCCCCGGAGAGCAGGACACGCAGGTAGTCCCGGGCGCGCTTGTCGCTCACCGGTGCCGAGCTCGCGCGCTCGTGCACCCGGGCGAACTCCTCGGCGGGGAACACGTAGAGGCAGCGCTCCTGGCCACGGGTCATCACGAGGCCGTCGGCCAGCTGGGGACGGAACTTGGCGGGCAGGATCAGCCGGCCCTTCTCGTCCAGACGGGGGGTGTAGGTGCCGAGGAAGTACCCCATTCCCCCGCCCCCTTTCGACGCCCGGTCGCGCCACGTCCCTCCCAGTGGCACCACCGTACTCCACAACCCTCCACTATCAAGGCTCCCGGCCGCTTCTGTTCGGGTGAATCTCGATGAATCTGCAGGTCATCGCACGGGGAGCGAAGTGGAGGGAGATCTCGGCCCGGAACGTCGGTCCGCGCACCGCCGGGGTGGCCGCGGACGTCACCCGGGGGCCCTAGCCCGTCCGGTACGCACGGGAGGGCCACCGGCGGACGGCGGCCGGGCACGGCCGGCGTGGAGAGGGACTCCCGGTGGAGGGGTGTGGGGGGCCCGCGGACCACTCGTCCTGCTCGCTCGCCACGGGTCGCCTACGCTCGTGCCACGACGAAGAGGTGGACCATGACCCACGCCCTGCCGACCTCGGCCGAGGTCGACACCCTGACGGACACGGCGACGCGGATCCGCGGCGCGATGGAGAGCGTCATCTCCGGGCGACCCGATCTCGTGCGGTACACCGTCGCGGTCCTCCTCGCCGAGGGGCACCTGCTCATCGAGGACGTCCCCGGTGTCGGCAAGACGACCCTGGCCAAGGCGCTCGCCGCTGCCGTCGGCGGCTCCGTCGGCCGGATCCAGTTCACGCCCGACCTGCTGCCCAGCGACCTGACCGGCGTGACCATCTACCGCCAGGCGCTGCACGAGTTCGAGTTCCGGCCCGGTCCGGTGTTCGCGAACATCGTCATCGGCGACGAGATCAACCGTGCCTCGCCCAAGACGCAGTCGGCCCTGCTCGAGTGCATGCAGGAGGCTCAGGCGACGATCGACGGGACCACGCACCGGCTGCCGCAGCCCTTCCTCGTCATCGCCACGCAGAACCCGATCGAGATGGAGGGCACCTACGCCCTGCCCGAGGCGCAGCGCGACCGGTTCATGGCGCGCCTCCACGTGGGCTACCCCTCCCCCGAGGCGGAGGTCGAGATGCTCGAACGTCACGAGGACGCCGACCCGCTCGGGCACCTCGCGGCCGTCACCGACGTCGACCAGCTGCGGGCGGCCATCGACACGGCGCGCCGGCTGCACGCCTCGCCCGACGTCACCCGCTACGTGGTCGACCTCGTCGGCGCCACCCGGATCGACCCGATGCTGCGGCTCGGGGCCTCGCCACGGGCTGCCATCCAGCTGCTGCGGGCCGCCAAGGCGCTGGCAGCCCTCGAGGGCAGGGACCACGTCCTGCCCGACGACGTCCAGGAGCTGGCCGAGCCCGTGCTCGCCCACCGACTGCTGCCCAGCACCGAGGCGCGGCTCGCCGGGCGGACCATCGCCGCGACGATCGCGGACGTGGTCGCCCGGACGCCGCTGCCGATCGTGAGGTCGGCTCCGACCGGTCGTCGCACGGCGTGAGCGGCCTCCTCGCCGGCCTGCGCCCGACCCGCCGCGGCATCGGCCTGCTGGCGACCGGGGCCCTGGCGACGGCGAGCGGGATCGCCCTCGGCGTCCAGACCATGGTGACCCTCGGGCTCGTCCTCCTGCTCACGGTCCTCGCGGGTCTTGTGGTGCTCGTCGCGGAGCTGGGCCGGCTGCGGCACGGCCGGCTGCGGATCACCCGGACGATCCGGCCGCACCCGCTGAGCGTCGGCGACGAGGCGCGGGTGCAGGTGGACGTCGCGTCCGCGGCCGGGGCCGGGCTCGACCGGATGGAGATCTCCGAACGGGCGGCCCGCGAGCTGTCGACCGGCACCGCCCCGCGCGCCCGGGTGACCCGGTCACCGCGCCGGCTCGAGCTCGGCTACTCGATCACCGGCACGCGGCGTGGGCGGTGGCGGACGGGGCCGCTCGAGGTGCGCCGCACGGATCTGTTCGCAACGGTGCGGTGGCGCGGGCCGGCGGGAGCCGAGTCCTTGGTCGCCGTGCGGCCGCGGGTGGTCCCGCTGCCCGCGCCGCGCAGCCGGACCGCGCTCGACGCGCCTGCGGCGGCCGGGAGCCGCAGTGCCGCGCCGGACGACGCCGCCCTGCGCGAGTACCGACCCGGTGACGACCTGCGCCGGGTGCACTGGGCCAGCTCGGCACGGCTCGGGGACCTGCTCGTGCGGCAGGACGAGCAGTCGGGCCGGCGTCCGGCCACGGTGCTGCTCGACCTCCCGGTGGACGACGGCCCGCTCGAGTGGACCATCTCCACGGGCGTCTCGGTCGCCGCCGCCCTGCTGGCCGCGGGTCACCCCGTCCGGGTCGTCGCGGCCGGGAGCAGCGACCCGCACCGGGCGCCGGGAACCGCTGCCGTGGAGGAGATCCTCGATGCCGCCGTCGACCTCGCGGCGCCGCCCGACCGGGTGACCGGCCGGACCTGGCTGCTGGCCGGGCTCGAGACGCTCGCGCTGTTCGGCGCCGGGCACGAGCTGGTCGTCGCCGTGCTGGGCGCGGTCGACCGACGGACCCTGGCGGACCTCGCCCGCCTCGGCGCGGTGCACGAGAGCTGGGCCCTGGTCCGCTCCCTCGGCGCACCGACGCCGGTCGAGACCACCACGGTCGAGACGCTGCGTCGCGGCGGGTGGTCCGCCGTGCACGCGGACACCCGCAACGAGCCGACCGAGGCATGGGCCGCCCTGCTCGACCTGCACGACGCGGCCGCGGCGGCGCGATGAGCAGCCGCGCGCCCGGGAGCACCGTCCGGCGGGCCGCCGGAACCCTCACGGCCGCGCCGCCGATCGCCGCCGGCCTCGCGATCCTCGCCGCCCTCCTCGCGCTCACCGGTGTCGTCCGGTCGGGTCGCTGGCTCGCCCTCGCCGCTCTCGCCGTGACCCTCGTCCTGCTCGCCGCCGCGCTGGCCCGCCGACGAGGGCGCCGGCTCGGCTCGACCCTCGCCGGTGCCCTCGCCGGGTCCGCCCTCGTCGGGGGGCTCACGGCCCTGGCGGTGCGGGGCGACGCCGACGGCTCGCCGACCGAACAGCTGACCGACCTGCTCGACGATGCCCGGGTGGCCGTCGCCGACGGCGTCGCCCCGATCGCCGCGACCCCGGGGCTAGAGGTCGGCCTCGTGCTCGGTGCCGTCGTCCTGGCCCTGCTGGTCGACGCCGTCGCGCTCACGCTGCGTCGTCCCGGCGCTCGCCGCCCTCGCCCTGGCGGGGCTGTGGTCGGTGCCGCTGGTCTTCGAGCGTCCCCCGACGAGCGCCGTGGTGCTGGCCGGCGGCGGCACGCTCGTCCTGCTCCTCTGGGCCGTACGACCCTCCGGGCCACCCGCGCCGACGGCACGGGAGACGGCGCGTGCCGTCGGCGTGGCGGCGACGGTCGCCGTCCTCGCGCTCGTGCTCACCCCGCTGGCCGCCTCGGCCCCCGGCTGGGCGGGCACGAGCCTGCCCGCCCGATGGGGATCGGTGCCCAGCAGCGGTTTGCTGTCCCTCTCGACGGATCTCGACCTGCGCGCCGACCTCGGCAACCGGCCGGACCGGACGGTCATGACCTACCGCACCGACCTCGCCGACCTCGGCCCGCTGCGCACCTCGACCCTGGTCCGCTTCACCGGGACCCGCTGGGAGAGCTCGCCCTCCGGCCGGCTGCAACCGACCACCGACGTGCTGTGGCCCGAGCAGACCGACGCCGTCCCTAGCGTGCCGGTCGCCATCCAGGTGACCGACCTCGACCAGACGACGCTGCCGATCCCGCTCGACCCGCGCACCGTCGAGGCCGGGGCGCAGTGGGCGTACGACCAGGTCAACGACGTCGTGCGCGGCCGGGGCGCCCGGAGCGCCGGGCTCGCGTACTCGGTGCTCGTCGCGCCCCGCGACCTCAGCGCGGAGAGCCTGCGCGCCGACCAGGTCCACGAGATCGGCCCGAGCGCCTGGGAGCTGGAGGTCCTGAGCCCGTTCGCCGACCGGATCGCGGACCTGGCCGGCACCGTGGTCGGCGAGGCCGAGACGCCCTACGACCAGGCCGTCGCGCTGCAGACCTGGTTCCGCGACGTCAGGCTCTTCACCTACTCCACGGACGTGGCGCCGGCCCGGACGGACGACGCGGTCTGGGACTTCCTGCAGGACCGACGCGGCTACTGCGTCCAGTTCGCCACCTCGATGGCCATCATGGCCCGGACGCTCGGGATCCCGGCGCGGGTGGGCGTGGGCTTCCTGCCCGGCGAACGGGGGACGGACGGGGTGTGGCGGGTCTCGGCCCGCAAGGCCCATGCCTGGCCGGAGCTGTGGTTCGCGGAGTCCGGCTGGGTCCGCTTCGAGCCCACGCCCGCCGTGCAGACCCTCGCCGCCCCCGCGTACACGAACCCCGACCTCGGCACGCCGGCGGCCCCGACGGATGACGTGCCGACCACGACCGCGACGCCCAGGCCGACGGTGAGCGCCGCGCCGGTGACCCCGACCGCAGGCGGGACCGTGCAGAGCTCCGGCGGTTCCATCGCGCCGCTCGTCGCCGGCGGCATCGCCCTGGCCGTGCTCGGGCTCGCCGCCGTCCTGGTCCGGCGACGCCGGCCGCCGACCACCCCGGAGCGGGCGTGGTCACAGGTCCGCGCGGCCGCAGCGGGGTCGGTGGGGTGGTCGAGCTCGACGACGCCGCGGCAGGCCGAAGCGTTGCTGCTCGCGAACTGGGGCAGCGAGACCGGCTCCGCGGAGGCAGCGTCCGCGTTGCGACGCCTGGTGTCCTGCGTGCAGGACGATCGCTACGCCCCGCGCCCCCCGGAGTGGGACGCAGCCGAGCTCGACGCCTGCGTCGTCACCGTCCTCGCGGAGATCAGCCGCGCTGGTCGCGCCGCTTCTCCCAGCGGCCTTCGAGGCGCTTGAAGAAGCCCTCCCGGTGGCCGGCAGCCGGCGGCGGCCGACGCACGGACCCATCGGCGGCGACGACGCCGCGCGGACCGGACCGTCGTGGCTTGGAGAACGCCCACAGGACGGCGCCGAACATGAGGACGAAGCCCACCACACCGAGCCAGGCCTGGCTGGTGGCAGCACCGGCCACGAGCATGCCGAGCCCGGCGAGGACGGCGGTGCCGGAGATCAGCCACCGGCCGATCGGGCTGGACGACCTCCCGTGCATCGCGCTCGCAAGCTTCGGGTCGTCGGACGAGAGCTGCTGCTCCATCTGTTCCAGGACGCGCTGCTCGTACTCGGACAGAGGCATCGCTACCTCCGCGCTGCCGATGGGACGGGACCACCTCAGGATAGGTCCCCGGACGGAAGTGCGGTAGTTGAACGCGAGCCGGACGCCCGAAGGGTGGTCGCGGGCCGCACGGCGGCGCGTCCGAAGCGGGCTCTGACCTCGTCCATGGCCTGCTCGGCGCGCCGCTGGGCCGGGTCCCCGCCGACCGCCTCCTCGAGCGTCGGCTGACGGTCGACGGCGTCCACCAGGCCCTCGGCGCGCACCCCGACGAGCCGGACCGCCTCGACCGCGCAGGTCCACCCCGGCGAACAGCTCACGCGCCACGAGGAAGACCTCTCGCGCGACGTCGGTCGGCGCCACGAGCGTCCGCGAGCGCGTCACGGTGCGCCAGTCGGCGGTCCGGACCTTGATGCTCAGCGTCCGCGCGAACCGACCGTTGGCCCGCAGCTGCCCGGCGCAGCGGTCGGCCAGGCTCAGCAGGTGGGCCTCGATCTCGGCCGTCCCGCGCAGGTCGCTCGGGAACGTGGTCTCGGCGCCCACGCTCTTCTCGACGTGGTCCGGCACGACCGGCCGCGGGTCACGCCCCCAGGCCAGGTCGTGCAGGTGACGCCCGGACGCGATGCCGAGGGCCCGCTGAAGGGTCCGGAGGTCGGTGTCGGCGAGCTGGGCCACCGTGGTGATCCCCCACCGTGCCAGGACCTCGGCGGTGCGCTCGCCCACCCCCCACAGCGCGCCGGCGGGCAGGGCCCGCAGGAGGTCGAGGGTCGCCGCGCGCGGCACGAGCACGACGCCGTCGGGCTTGGCCATCCCGGAGGCCAGCTTGGCGACGGACTTGGTCGCAGCGATCCCGACGGAGCAGGTGACCCCGACCTCCCGGCGGACCCGATCGCGGATCTGCGCGGCGATCTGCGCCGGCGGGCCGACCCGCCGGCGCGCGCCCGAGACGTCGAGGAAGGCCTCGTCGATGCTCACCTGCTCCACCACCGCGGTCACGTCCCGCAGCAGCGCCATCACCTGGCGGGAGGTCGCCTGGTAGGCAGCGTGGTCCGGTGGGACGACGACGGCCTGCGGGCACCGGCGCCGCGCCCGGCTCATCGGCATCGCCGAGTGCACCCCGAAGGCGCGCGCCTCGTAGGTGGCGGCGAGGACCACCGAGCGCTCGCCCCCGCCGACGATGACCGGCCGACCTGCCAGGTGCGGCCGGCGCGCCACCTCGACCGAGGCGAAGAACGCATCCATGTCGACGTGCATGATCCCGCAGCCCGTGTCGTCCTCGCCCCAGGACCGTCGGACGTCCGCGGGGACGCTCGTCCTGCTCATCGGCGGGTCACGAGGCGCGCAGCACGGACCCGGGGCCGACCTCGCCCGCGGCACCGAGGAGCTCGCGGACCGCGTCCTGGAACTCCTCCGCTGCACTCAGCGCGACCTCCGCCCGTTCGTCGCCGACCTCGGACCTGCCGTTCTCCACCGCCGCCCGCAGCGGGGCCGCCGCCGCGAAGACCGCCGTCCACCGCCGGAGCTCGGGGGCGATCGTCGCGACCAGCTCCCAGACGGGTCGTGGCCGGCCGCGCCGGGCCGACCGGCTGCCGGCGGCCGCCGCGTGCGCCTCGACGAGGGCGGCACCCGCTCGCAGCGCCGCGAGGTGCGCATGCAGGAAGCGCTCGGCCGGCTCCCCCGAGAAGGTCGCGGCCACGAGCTCCGCGTCGCTCCTCGCCAGCAGGCGCTCCACCGCCGCGAGGTGGCGGGCCCCACCGAACGGCCGACCAGCCACCGCCTGCGCCGTGCTCCGTGCCATGCTCACCACCTCCTGCGCCCAGTATCGAACACCTGTTCGATCTCGTCAAGACGTACCGTGGTGCCGTGCCCGACCGCCCCCGCCGAGAACGTCGTCCTGGCGGCCGGGGCACCTCCGGCAACGGCCGACGTCCCGCCCCGGCCGACCTGCCCGTCGGACCCGTGCCGATCGACACCGGCACCGCCGAGCTGGTGCGGGACGCCTCGACGCCGAGCCTGGTCACCCTCCTCGTCAACGGCGTCCCCAGCTCGTGCCTCGACCTCGAGGACGCCGAGCGGCTCGACTTCGAGTACATGCAGCAGATGGCCGCGCTCACCGGGCACTGCCCGGACGGCCCGCTCGACGTCGTCCACCTGGGCGCCGGCGGCTGCGCACTGCCCCGGTGGCTGCACGCCGTCCGCCCCGGGTCGCGGCAGCTCGCGGTCGACATCGACGGGCGGCTCCTCGAGCTCGTGCGCGCCTGGTTCGCCCTGCCCCGCTCCCCGCACCTGCGGCTGCGCACCGCCGACGCCAGGGCGGCTCTCGCCGGGCTGCCGACCGCGAGCGCCGACCTCGTGGTGCGGGACGTCTTCGCCGGCGACCGCACGCCGGACGCCGTCACGACGGCGGAGTTCGCCGCCGAGGTCGCGCGGGTGCTCCGCCCCGGCGGGCTGTACCTGGCCAACTGCGCGGCCCGGCCTCCGCTGACCTCGGCCCGCGCGGAGGTCGCCACCCTCGGGTCCGTCTGGCCGCACCTGGCCCTGGTCACCGAGACCGGCGTGCTCCGCGGCCGGCGGTACGGCAACCTCGTCCTCGCCGCGAGCGCCGTCCCGCTCGAGCTCGAGGGTGCGCTGCGGGACCTGCGCTCGCTCGTCGTGCCCACGCGGCTGCTCCGCGGCGCCGAGCTCGCCGACTTCAGCCGCGGCGCCCAGGTCCTGCGCGACCCGACGGCGCCGGTCCCCGCCTGAGCCCGACGGCGCCCCACCCGCTCGTCGTGGGCGGGCGGGCCGCGCTCCGGGACGACCATCGGTGGGACGACGAAGGCCGCACCCCACGGGGTGCGGCCTTCGCGCGAGGTCCTGGTCCGGTCAGGCCGGGCGAACCTTCTCGGCCTGCGGGCCCTTCGGGCCCTGGGTGATCTCGAACTCGACCCGCTGGGCCTCCTCGAGCGTCCGGTAGCCCTGCGTCTCGATCGCGGAGTAGTGGACGAAGACGTCGGCACCGCCGCCGTCCTGGGCGATGAACCCGTAGCCCTTCTCCGCGTTGAACCACTTCACTGATCCCTGCGCCATGCTGATCCTGTCCTTCTTGTCCATCCGGGGACGGTGGTCACCGGGCGGTCTGCCCGGCTTCGTGCCGCAATGCGTGTCCCACGTCCTGCGAACAGGCCATGACGGGGCGGTGCTCGCACCACCCTGGGGTCATCCGTAAGTCGTCACTGCAACGTCGGAAAGTCTGGCACGAGCCTCCGGGGCGACGCCAGGGTTTCCGGCCCGGGTGGGCAGATCCCCACCCGGACCGCGCGGACCCCGGCTACCCCTCGCGGGCGCGTCGCCGCCGCGCGAGCGCGGCACGGACGGTCGGCACGACGACGCCGTGCGCCGACATCTCCGCGCGGGTCCGCCGGCGCTCGACGATCACGCCGGCCATGGAGACCCCCCACGGCACGATCATCACCGAGAAGGCCACCCGGAAGGCGTCGAGCGAGAGGGCCTGCCCCGGGTAGAGGTCGAGCACGACCCCGATGGCGAGGATGGTGACCACCGCCGCCGCGAAGCCCCCGACGTTGACCAGCCCGGTGGCGGCACCGATCCGGCCGCGCTCGTTGAAGGTCCGCGCGTAGTCGAAGCCGATCATCGAGCCCGGCGCGCCGGCGCCGACGACCACGACCAGCACGACGAGCAGCCAGAGCGGGCTGCGCCCCGGTTGCAGGAGCACGGCGGCCCAGGCGAGCGCGATGCTCACCCCCGCCCCCAGCACGATCCACGACCGGCGCAACGGGTGGCGGCCGGTGAACACCCCGATCAGCGGCCCGGCGACGACCGAGGCGACGATGCAGACGGTGAACAGCATGCTGGCCGTTCCCGGCTGCAGGCCCTGGCCCCGGGTGAGGAAGGGGAAGCCCCAGAGCAGCAGGAAGACGTGCACCGGGAACTGGGTCAGCGCATGGCTCCAGAACCCGAGCCGGGTGCCGGGGACCTTGAGGACCTCGCGCAACGGACCCAGCACACCGCCCAGCGGCCCGCCCGCGCGGGACCCCGGGACGTCACGCACCGCCAGCAGGGTCAACGCGGCCGCGAGCACGCCGACCGCGGCGAGCCCGGCGAACGCCGTCGTCCATCCGGCGCGGTGCAGCACCGCCACCAGCGGGACGGCGGCGACGATCTGGCCGAGCGAGCCGAGGATGCCGGAGAGCTGGGTGAGCACGGGGACCCGGCGCGGCGGGAACCAGAGCGCGACCAGCCGGACGACGGAGATGAAGGTCGCCGCGTCCCCCGCCCCGATGAGGACCCGGGCCAGGTAGGCGGCCGGCAGGCTCGCCACGAGGCTGAGCAGCAGCTGCCCGGCGGCCATGAGCAGGGCGCCCGTCGCGATGAGGGTCCGCGACCCGAACCGGTCGAGCAGCACGCCGACCGGCACCTGCATGAGCGCGTACACGGAGAGCTGGACGACGACGAAGGTGGAGAGCACGGTCGTGCCCACGCCGAAGCGCTCGGTCGCCTCGACCCCGGCGATCCCGAACGAGCTCCGGTTGAGCACGGCCACCACGTAGGCGGCGAGCGCCGCTCCCCAGACCCACCAGGCTCTGGGCTCGACGCGCGTGCTCACCCGCAGGAGCCTAGGGCGTCGCACCGGGACGTCGGCGCAGCGTCCGAGGCGGGGCGACCGGGACCGAGCCGGGGCCGTCAGCTCCCGGTGCCGTCACCGTCCTGCTGGGCGAGGAACCGCTCGAACTCGGCACCCAGCTCGTCGGCGGTCGGGATGTCGGCGGAGAGCAGGTTGGGCCGCGCGATCGTGCCCGTGTACGCGTCGTACTGCTCCTCGAGGGCGTGCACGACGGCGCCGATCTCCGGTGAGGCGGCGACCTGCTCGTCGATCTCCGCCGTCGTCTCGGTCGCCGTGGACTCCAGCCGGCCGGAGGCGAGCTCGAGCCCGGTGGCCCGCTCGACCTGCTCGAGCGCTGCGATGGCGGCCCGCGGGTAGGCGGACTGGGCGATGTAGTGCGGCACGTGCACGGCGAAGCCGAGGGCGTCGTGCCCCCAGCGACCGAGCCGGTACTCGAGCAGGGCGCTGGCGCTCGCGGGCACCTGCACGGTGCCGAACCAGGCCGGGTGGGCCGAGACGAGCTCGGGCCGGGTCCCGTGCGCCGTGGTGGCGATCGGCCGGGTGTGCGGCACGCCCATCGGGATGCCGTGCGCGCCCACGGTGAGCGGCACGCCGAAGCGCTCGACGACCTGGCGCATGGCGGCGACCCACGACTCCCAGCGGATGTCCGGCTCCGAGCCGTGCAGCAGCAGGAAGGGCACGCCCTCCAGGTCGCGCAGGACGTCGATCGCCAGATACGGCTCCTCGTAGTCCGCCCAGCGTGTCGCGTCGAAGGTCATCGTCGGGCGCCGGGAGCGGTAGTCGAGGAGCTCGTCGACGTCGAAGGTCACCAGGCGTCGGGGCGCGAAGGAGCCGGTGAGGTGCTCCGAGGCGAGCTGGCCGGCCGCGCCCGCGTCGACGAAGCCGCGGATCAGGTGGACCAGGGTCGGCTCGGTCCCGCCGCGCAGGTCCGCCGCCACGTCCTCGTCGATCGTGTAGAGCAGCTCGGGGTCGCGCATCTCGTCCCTCCCTCGGTCAGGACCGGCTCCGTGCCGGTCACCTCGTCCTTCGCCAACGCCCCGCGCACCGCGGGCATTCCCCCGTCCTGCCCGACGGGCGGGCGCATCCCGGGCGGCCGGCCCGGGCGCTCACTCCGGGGCGGACCAGCCCAGCACGACCAGGGCGGTGTCGTCGACGAGGTTCCCGCCGTGCCGCAGCGTGACGGCCTCCATGATGCGGTCGACGATCGTGGCGTCGTCGTCCAGGGCACGGTGCCGGCTCTCCTCCCGGCGGAGCTGGTCGGCCATGAGCTCGGCCAGGCCCTCCTCGCCGAGGCGCTCGGTGGACCCGTCGATCGTCGTCTCGAGCATCCCGTCGGTGAAGAGCGCGACGCGCCACCGGTCGGGCAGGCTGATCCGCTGGGCCCGCCAGCCGCCGGGCGCCGGGATCCCGAGCGCCCGACCGCGATGGTCCGAGGGCAGCGGGACCGTCGGGCGGCCGAGCAGGAAGGGCGCGGGGTGCCCGCACAGGTACAGGTCGAGCGACCGCCGGTCCGGCTGGACGACGGCCATCACGGCGGTCGCGAAGATCTCCGGCCGGCCGCGCTCGGCGGTGAGGATCTGCTCCACCACGTCCAGCACGCGCGAGGCCGGCAGGTCGGCGAGGACCGAGGTCCGCCACGCCGTGCGCAGGGTGGCGCCCAGCGCGGCCTCGTCGGGCCCGTGCCCCGCGACGTCGCCGACGATCGCGGCGAGCGACCCGTCCGCGCACTCGACGACGTCGTAGAAGTCCCCGCCGAGCAGCCCGTCGCGCCCGGACCGGTAGCCGACCAGCACCTCGAGCGAGCCGTCGCCGACCAGGGGCGTCGGCAGCAGGGCGCGCTCGAGACGGGAGGACTCGTAGTCGCGGACCTGGGTGCGGTAGATCTCGCGCTCCTCGATCTCCGCCCGGCGCCGCTGCACGGCCAGCCGCAGCGCACGCCGTAGGGACCGCGGGTCGACGTCGGCCTTGTCGAGGTGGTCCTGCGCACCGGCGCCGACCAGCCGGAGGTCGAGACCGGGCTCGCGCAGCCCGGTGAGCACGACGACGGCCGGCGCGTGCGGGGCCCGCAGGATCCGCGCGAGCGCGGCGGGCCCCTGGACGTCGGGCAGCTCGAGGTCGAGCAGGACGCAGTCGACGTCGAGCATCCCGAGCGCGTCGGCTGCCGAGTGCGCCCGGGTCAGCCGGACCGGGGTGCCGCCGTCGGACTCCAGCATCTCGACGACCCGGCGCGCGTCGGCGTCGTCCGCCTCGACCAGCAGGACGCTGATCGGACGGAGCGTGGGACCCGCGGGTGCCATCGGCCACCTCTCCTCGTCTCGCGCCGATCCTAGGGCCAGCGGGGCGCCGCGAGCCGGACGGTGGTGCGCGAGGGCTCTCCGCGAGGCGGATAATGGACGGCCGGTCGATCGAGAGGTGGGGGCCCGTGACAGGCAGTGGCGAGGTGCAGGCCGAGCAGGCCGCCGTGGACCTGAGGTACCGGCGCCTCGACGCCCTGCGTGCCCAGACGGCGGAGCGGCTCGCCTCCGTGCGCCGGGCGGGGCCCTCCGGCTCGCCGCAGAACCGCTCCGAGCGGGACGCCTTCGCGACCCTCTACGAGGACCGGCTCGCCCAGCTCGAGGGCGTCGAGGCCCGCCTCACCTTCGGCCGGCTCGACCTCAGCGACGGCAGCCGCCGCTACGTCGGCCGGATCGGCCTGACCGACGACGAGCACACCTCGCTGCTCACCGACTGGCGCGCCCCCGCGGCGCAGGCCTTCTACCGGGCCACCGCCGCCCGCCCGGACGACGTCGTGCGACGTCGTCACCTCATCACCCGCGGTCGCCGGGTGACCGGGGTGGAGGACGAGGTGCTCGACCTCGACCGGATCGACGAGGCCGACACCCGGACGCTCTCCGGCGAGGGCGCGCTGCTGGCTGCGCTGTCCGCCGGGCGGACCGGGCGGATGGGCGACATCGTCGCGACCATCCAGGCCGAGCAGGACGCCATCATCCGCGCCCCCCTGAGCGGTGCGCTCGTCGTCCAGGGCGGACCGGGCACCGGCAAGACGGCCGTCGCCCTGCACCGGGCCGCCTTCCTGCTGTACGCCCACCGCCGGGTCCTGGAGCGTTCGGGCGTCCTGCTCCTCGGTCCGAGCCGCACGTTCCTGCGCTACATCGACCAGGTCCTGCCCTCGCTCGGTGAGACCGGCGTCGTCACGGCCACCGTCGCCGAGCTCCTCCCCGGCGTCAGCGCCACGGGGGTCGAGGCGGACGGGGTCGCGCGCGTCAAGGGCGACCGCCGGATGGCCGCCGTCGTCGCCGCGGCGGTCCGGGCACGCCAGCGAGTCCCCGGCGACGACCAGGACGTCCGCGTCGAGGGCCGCCTGCTGACGATCCGGCGGACGGACGTCGCCGACGCCATCGCCAAGGCGAGGCGGAGCGGACGCCCGCACAACCTCGCCCGGGTCGTCTTCGTGCGCGAGATGCTCTCGCGCCTCGCCCAGCAGTACATCGCCACCCTCGGCCACGCGATCGCCCCCGAGGACCGCGCCGAGATCGTCGAGGAGCTGCGCACGACCCGGGAGATCCGGATCGCGCTCAACCTGGCCTGGATGCCGCTGACCCCGCAGAAGCTCATCGAGGACCTGTGGTCCAAGCCCGCCCGCCTCGCGCAGGCGGCGCCCTCGCTGTCGGCCGCGGACCGGCGGCTCGCTGCACCGCGCGGCCGGCGCGCCGTGGACGACCGCCGACGTCCCGCTGCTGGACGAGGCCGCCGAGCTGCTCGGCGAGGACGACCAGGCGGCCCGCGCGCAGGAGGGCCTGGAGGCGCAGCGCCGCGCCGAGGAGCTCGCCTACGCCCGCCAGGTCCTCTCCTCGAGCGGAGCCGGCGCGGGCCTGGTCAACGCCGAGATGCTCGCCAGCCGGTTCGCCGAGTCCGGGCCCCGCCTGACGACGGCGGAGCGGGCCGCGGCCGACCGCACCTGGACCTACGGCCACGTCGTGATCGACGAGGCGCAGGAGCTCTCGGCGATGGCATGGCGGATGGTGCTGCGGCGCTGCCCGACACGCTCGTTGACCATCGTCGGTGACGTGGCCCAGACCGCGACCACCGCCGGTGCCCACGCCTGGGCGCAGGCGCTCGACCCCGTGCTCCGGGACTCGTGGACGCTCACCGAGCTGACGGTGAACTACCGCACGCCGGCCGAGGTCGCGGACACCGCCCTGGAGGTCGCGCGGCGGGCCGGCCTGCCGCTGGGCACGCTCACCTCGGCGCGCGCCGTGCCGGGCTCGCTGCAGGTGCACCGCGCCGGGGACGTCGTGCCCGCAGCGGTCGAGGCGGCGCGGGCGGCGCTGGCGACGCTGGGCAGCGACGCCACGGTCGGGCGGGTCGCCGTCCTGGCCCACGACGAACTGGTCGGGGAGCTCGCCGCCGCGCTGCGGTCCTCCGCGATCGGCTCGGCCCTGGGCGAGGGCGGCCGCCGCGCTCGACGCCCGCCTCGCCGTCAGCGGTGCGCGGGCGGCCAAGGGGCTGGAGTTCGACGTCGTCGTGCTCGTCGAGCCGACGCGGATGGCGGCGGCCGACCTCTACGTGGCGATGACCCGCCCGACGCAGGCCCTGCACGTGGTGACCTCGGGGCCGCTGCCCCCCGGCCTCCTCGTCCCCGCCCCCGTCCGGGCGGGGTGACCGCTCAGGGCTCGCAGCCGACCGCGCCGACCAGGGCGAGGCCCTCCGGTCCCCCGGACCGAGCCGCGACCCGGCCGGTGGTCAGCGGGTTCATCAGCTCGGCGGGGTCGTCGACGTGGTCGAGCCCGACGACGTGGGCGAGCTCGTGGACGACGATCGCCCGGGCCCGCGGCGTAGCCGTCCGGCCGCCCGAGCAGGTCCGCCAGGTCCTCGCCGTCGAGCACCAGCCGACCCGCGGCGAGCCAGTCGCCCTCCCCCGAGGCGCCCGGCACCATGGCGGACCCGCCGACGCCGGCGACGTCGCCCGCCAGGGCCGAGACCTCGTCCTCGGTCGCCCAGGCGATGAGCACCGGCGCCCAGGCCTCGCCGTAGCGGTCGGGCTGGATGAGCGTCCGACTCACGGCGGGCGCCTCGTCGGTGGTCCCGGCGTCGACGAAGGCCAGGCCGGTCGCCGCCGAGACCTGCGCGAGGGCGTCGCGCACGAGGTCGGCGCCGGCCGCCGGCGCGCCGTCGGGTCGCACGACGTAGCGCACCGGTCGGCAGGGGTCGTACCCGACCGGTTCGCCCTCGTCGGTGACGTGCACGAAGGCGTAGGGCCCGTTCGTCGTCACCGGGACGGCCGGCAGCACCCGACCCTCGGCGGCCGCAGGCCGGGGCACCGCGACCGCTCGCCCGTCGATGTCCACGTACGCCCGCACCTGCCACCACGACGCCGGGTCGGTGAGGTCGAGACCGCGGGAGTGCGCCAGTGCGCCGGTCCCGGCGATCGCGACGAGGCCGAGCACGGTGAGCACCGCGAGGTGCGACCTGCCGCTCCCGCGGGACCGGCGTGCGGCTGCGCGGTCCATCGCGCGCAGGACGCGCCGGGATCGTCGTTCCGCGCGTCGATCGGCCCAGGTCACCGGGCCATTGTGTCAGCGGGTGGTCGGGCAGGGCACGGCCGTTCGGGTCGCCGGCCGTCCGCCTGTCGGTCCGATTCTCCCGAGCCCGTGAGACGAGACGAGGATGAGGGCATGCGCGCCCTGCTCCTGGAGAACCTGCACCCCCTGGCCACGACGATGCTCCGGGCGGACGGGATCGACGTCACCTCCCGCACGGGCGCGCTCGACGAGGGCGAGCTCGCGGCGGCGCTCGCCGGGGTCGCAGATGCTCGGGATCCGCTCCAAGACCCAGGTCACCGCCGAGGTGCTCGACCAGGCACCCGACCTCCTGGCGATCGGCGCGTTCTGCATCGGCACCAACCAGATCGACCTGCACGCGGCCGCCGAGCGCGGGATCGCCGTCTTCAACGCGCCGTTCTCCAACACCCGCTCCGTCGTCGAGCTGGCGATCGCGGAGATCCTCTCGCTGACCCGTCGGATGACCGTGCTCGACGACGCCCTGCACGCCGGCGTCTGGGACAAGTCGGCCGACGGCGCCCACGAGGTGCGCGGCCGCACGCTCGGCATCGTCGGCTACGGCAACATCGGCACGCAGCTCTCCGTCCTCGCCGAGGCGCTCGGGCATGTCGGTCGTCTTCTACGACTCGGCGGAGAAGCTCTCGCTGGGCAACGCCCGACGGCTCGACCAGCCTCGACGAGCTCCTCGACGTCGCCGACGTCGTCACGCTGCACGTCGACGGCCGGAGCGGCAACGCCGGCCTCTTCGGCCCCGCGCAGTTCGCCCGGATGCGGCCCGGCTCGATCTTCCTCAACCTCTCGCGCGGGCTTCGTCGTCGACTACGCCGCGCTGCGCGACCACGTCCTCAGCGGGCACCTGGCCGGTGCCGCCGTCGACGTCTTCCCGGTCGAGCCCAAGCGCCGCGGGCGACTCCTTCGAGTCCGAGCTGCGCGGGCTGCCGAACGTCATCCTCACCCCGCACATCGGCGGCTCGACCGAGGAGGCGCAGGAGGCGATCGGCCAGTTCGTCGCCACCAAGCTGCGCGACTACCTCCTGCACGGCGCGACGATGCTCAGCCCGAACCTGCCGCCGCTCGCCCTCGACCCGACGTCGGGCTCGCACCGGCTCACCCACCTGCACCGCAACACCCCCGGTGTGCTGGCCGGCATCAACCAGGTGTTCGCCGAGCACGACGTCAACATCGAGGGCCAGCTGCTCGCGACCCGCGGCGACCTCGGCTACGTGGTCACCGACGTCGCCGCCCCGCTCGGCGTCGACGTCTGCGCGGCGCTGCGGACGATGCCGCAGACGATCCGCCTGCGCACGCTGTCCTGAGCCCTACCCGGTCTTGCGCCGGAAGGTCCGCTTGCCACCACCGGTGACCTCCGAACCGTGCACCGAGCCGTCGGCGCGGACCCCGTCGGAGGTCCGGTGCGCCGCCTTGTTCTTGGCCTCGAGGGCCTGCCGGAACCGCTCCTTCGGGTCGGTCGGTGGTGCCGGGTCGTTCGTGGACTCGTCACCGGCGGGGCCGGTGCTGGTGTGCTCGGTCATCGGGGCTCCTCGCGTCCCTCCCACCCTGGCCCCTGGCGACCCGCGGCGCCACTCCTTTCCGGGACGCACCGCACCGGGCGCCGGACGGGCTACCGTCGTCCCGTGTCGACCTCCACGATCCCTGTCCGCCGGGCCGGCCGGTCCGGCCTGCTGCTCCCCGCGATCTCGCTCGGCCTGTGGCAGAACTTCGGCCACGACGCGCCCCTGGAGAACCAGCGGGCGATCGTGCGGGCCGCCGTCGAGCGCGGCGTGGTCCAGCTCGACCTGGCGAACAACTACGGACCGCCGCCCGGCTCGGCCGAGGAGAACCTCGGCCGGATCCTGCGCACGGACCTGCGCGGACGGCGGGACGAGCTCGTCCTGACGACGAAGGCCGGCTACCGGATGTGGCCGGGACCGTACGGCGAGTTCGGGTCCCGCAAGTACCTGCTGGCCTCGCTCGACCAGTCGCTGCGGCGCCTGGGCATCGACCACGTCGACCTCTTCTACAGCCACCGCTTCGACGCCGACACCCCGCTCGAGGAGACGATCGGCGCGCTGGCCACGGCGCTGCGGTCCGGCCGGGCGCGCTACGTGGGCATCTCCTCGTACTCGGCGCGACGGACCCGCGAGGCGCTCGAGGTCGCCGCCGGGCTCGGCGTCCCGATCACCGTGCACCAGCCCTCGTACTCGATGCTCAACCGCTGGATCGAGCACCCGGACCCGCACGCCGACGGCGCGAGCCTGCTGGACGTGGCCGGGGACGCCGGCCTCGGCGTCGTCGCCTTCTCGCCGCTCGCCCAGGGGATGCTCACCGGCAAGTACCTCGACGGCGTCCCGCCGGACTCCCGGGCCGCCCGCGGCGGGTCGCTGCACGCGGAGTACCTCTCGGCGCAGGCCGCCGAGCGCATCCGGGCGCTGCGCGAGATCGCCGCCGGGCGCGGGCAGACCCTGGCCCAGCTCGCGATCCGCTGGGCGCTGCGGGACCCGCGGGTGACCTCCGTCCTGCTCGGCGCGAGCAGCGTCCGGCAGCTCACCGAGAACCTCGCCGCGCTGGACGGGCCCGACCTCAGCGCCGCCGAGGTCGCCGCGATCGAGCCGCACGCCGTGGACACCGGGATCAACCTCTGGGCCACGCGCTCCAGCGACCTCTGAGGGGTCGCCCGGGCAGCGAACCTACGGTTGCGTAGGTTAGGCTGGTGGCATGACCACAGACCGGCCGTGGCTCGACTCCTACGCTCCCGGAGTGCCGTCGGACGTCGATGAGGACGTCCCGGTGACCGTCACCCTGCAGCGCAGCGCCGAGCAGTTCCCCAGCCACATCGCGACCGACTTCTTCGGCGCCGTGACCACCTACGACACGCTCGCCCGGCGGGTCGACCGCGCCGCCGGCGCCCTGCACGAGCTCGGCGTCCGGGCCGGCGACCGCGTCGCGCTGGTGCTGCCGAACTGCGCCACGCACGTCGTGGCGTTCTACGCCGCGCTGCGGATCGGCGCCGTGGTCGTCGAGCACAACCCGACGTACACGACCGACGAGCTCGCCCACCAGCTCGCGGACAGCGAGTCGACCGTGGCGATCGTCTGGGAGAAGGCCGTGGCGCGCACCCTCGAGGCCGCGCCGCGCACCTCCGTCCGCACGATCGTCGCCGTGAACCTGGCCGGTGACCTGCCCGGCATCAAGCGCCTCGCGCTGCACCTGCCGGTCCCCGCCGCACGGGCCACCCGCGCCTCGATGCGCTCCCGCGTCCCGGCCGGCTCCGGGGTGCTGCGCTGGGACCGTCTCGTGCGCCGGGCGCGCCCGCTGCCCGCCGCCCACCCGCAGCCCGGGCTCGAGGACGTCGCGCTGCTGCAGTACACCGGCGGCACCACCGGCACCCCCAAGGGGGCCGTCCTCACCCACCACAACGTCGCGGTCAACGCCGCCCAGGGCCAGGCCTGGACCCAGCGCGAGGGCGGCACCGAGACGGTGCTGGCGGCCCTGCCGTTCTTCCACGCCTTCGGGATGACGCTCTGCCTGACCTACGCGATCCGGATCGCCGCGACGCTCGTGATCGTGCCTCGGTTCGACGTCGACATGGTGCTCGCGGCGCACGCCCGCCGCCCCCTGACGTTCATCCCGGGCGTGCCTCCGATGTTCGACCGGCTGGCGGCCGCGGCCGTGGCGCAGGAGGTCGACCTCTCGTCGATCGCCTACTCGATCTCCGGGGCGATGGCGTTGCCGCCGGAGACCGCCCGACGCTGGGAGGAGGCCACCGGAGGCCTGCTCGTCGAGGGCTACGGGATGACCGAGACCTCCCCGGTCGCGCTCGGCAGCCCGCTGTCCGCCGCGCGCCGACCCGGCATGCTCGGCATCCCGTTCCCGTCCACCCGGATGCGGGTGGTCGACCCGGACGAGCCGAGCCGGGACGTCCCGCGCGGCGAGCGCGGCGAGCTCCTGCTCGCCGGCCCCCAGATCTTCGCCGGGTACTGGCGCCGTCCCGAGGAGAGCGCGGAGGTCCTGCTCGAGCACGACGGGACCACCTGGCTCCGCACCGGCGACGTGGTCGTGGTCGAGGACGACGGCTTCGTCCGGCTGGTCGACCGGATCAAGGAGGTCATCATCACCGGCGGATTCAACGTCTACCCGTCCCAGGTCGAGGAGCACCTGCGCCGGATGCCGGGCGTCCAGGACGTCGCCGTCGTCGGGATCCCGGGCGGCGACCTGGGCGAGAAGGTCGTGGCCGCGATCGTCCTGGCCGAGGGCGCCACGCGGATCGAGCTGTCGGCGGTCCGGGCGTGGAGCGAGAGCGCCCTGGCCCGGTACGCCCACCCCCGCGACCTCGTCGTGCTGCCCGAGCTCCCGCGGTCCCAGATCGGCAAGGTGCTGCGCCGCGTCGTGCGGCAGCAGATCATCGATCGGTCGTGACCGGCCCTCGTTCGGTCCGCAGCGCCGCGATCGCGGCCTCGAAGTCGTCCAGCGACTCGAAGGCCTGGTAGACGCTGGCGAACCGCAGGTAGGCGACCTCGTCGAGCTCGCGCAGCGGTCCGAGGATCGACAGCCCGATCTCGTGCGCGTCGAGCTCGGCGCTCCCGGTGGCCCGCAGCGTCTCCTCGACCCGCTGCGCGAGCACCGCGAGGTCGTCCTCGCTGACCGGACGACCCTGGCAGGCCTTGCGCACGCCGGAGACGATCTTCTCGCGCGAGAAGGGCTCGGTGATCCCCGACCGCTTCACGACCGAGAGGCTGGCCGTCTCGATCGTGGTGAACCGCCGCAGGCAGGCGGGGCACTGACGACGGCGACGGATCGTCGAGCCGTCGTCCGAGGTGCGGGAGTCGACGACCCGGGAGTCGGCGTGCCGACAGAACGGACAGTGCACCGCTGAGCCTCCAGAGCCTCGCGCCCGCGTGGCGCGCCATCGGCCACCGTACGGGCGCCCGATGACCCCGGCAAGGACGCTCAGTCCTGCACCGGGAGCAGGATCCGCTGGCCGACCGCGAGGGCCGCCCCGTCGAGCCCGTTGAGCTCCACCAGGCGGTCCACCACGTCGCGGATGTCCTCGCCCGGGCGCACGACCGTGCCGGCGAGCTGCCACAGCGTCTGGCCCGCCTGCACCGTCACGGACTCGACCGCGACCGGCGCTGCCGGGCCCTGGGCAGCGGCACTTCCGGTCCCGAGGATCGCGGCGCCCGCCACGACGAGGGCGACGGCACCGAGGACGGCGCGGCCACGGGCGGTCAGTCGCATCCCGGCGGGCGGCCGGACGGGCGTGGCCGCGTGGTCCCAGGTCAGCGTGCTCATCGCGATCTCCTTCGGTCGAACAGGTGTTCGTCGAACGTCTGTACGATGTCTACCATGCCGGCGACACGCTGTCGAGACACGATCGAACAGGTGTTTGATTCGGTGCCCCTCGACCCCTAGGGTGAAGTGACAGGAGAAGAGCACCACGCACCACTGACACGACCGCCGCCGGACCCCCGACGAGCCGCAGGACCGACCGAGCAGACCAGGAGAGCACCGTGGCACCGAGCCCGACCCCGCCGGACGAGACGCTCGCCTCGGTGCACGCGCTGCCGGACGGCCCGTCGGACGGCGACGGCCTGACCACGCGCCAGCGGATGGTGCTCGAGACGATCCGCTCGAGCGTCGAGCAGCGGGGCTACCCGCCGAGCATGCGCGAGATCGGCGACGCCGTCGGCCTGACGAGCCCGTCCTCGGTCAAGCACCAGCTCACGGTGCTCGAGCGCAAGGGGTACGTGCGACGCGACCCGAACCGTCCGCGCGCGATCGAGGTCGTGCACCCCGACGACGCCCGGGTGATCGCTCCGTTCGCCGAGCCGGCCGACGCCGAGGCCGCGCCCTCGGAGTCGGAGGTCGCCGAGCGGCCGGTGCCGTCCTACGTCCCCGTCGTCGGCCGGATCGCCGCCGGCGGCCCGATCCTCGCCGACCAGGTCGTCGAGGACGTCTTCCCGCTGCCGCGCCAGCTCGTCGGGGACGGCGAGCTGTTCCTGCTCAAGGTGGTCGGCGACTCGATGATCGAGGCCGCGATCTGCGACGGGGACTGGGTGGTGGTGCGGCGCCAGCCGGTCGCCGAGAACGGCGAGATCGTCGCCGCGATGATCGACGGCGAGGCGACGGTCAAGACCTTCAAGCGCGGTGACGGCACGGTCTGGCTGCTCCCGCAGAACGCCGCCTACGCGCCGATCGACGGCACGGACGCCGTCGTCCTCGGTCGCGTCGTCAGCGTGCTGCGCAGCCTCTGAGGCGCCGGTCTCAGAGCCCGAACTGCCGGGCCACCTGACGCATCGCCTCGGCGGAGCGCTGGATCCCGGAGAGCTCCTCGCCGGACATCGGCACCTCGAGCTGGGACTCGACCCCGAGCCGACCGACGACGGACGGCACCGAGAGGCACACGTCGGAGATGCCGTGGTAGTCGTGCAGCAGGGAGGAGACCGGCAGGACCCGCTTCTCGTCCTTGAGGACCGCCTCGATGATCCGCGTCCCGGCCAGGCCGATGGCGTAGTTCGTCGCCCCCTTGCCGGCGATGATCCGGTAGGCCGAGGTGATCACCTCGTCGGTGATCCGCTGCCGCGTCGCGGCGTCGAACGGGCCGTTGCCGCTCTTGATGCCCCGCCACTCCATCAAGGGCACCCCGCCGACCGAGGCGGAGCTCCACAACGGGATCTCCGAGTCGCCGTGCTCGCCCGCGATGTAGGCGTGCACGTTCTGCACCGCCACGTTGCAGTGCTGACCGATGAGGTAGCGCAGCCTCGAGGAGTCGAGCACCGTGCCGGAGCCGAACAGACGCCCGGCCGGCAGGCCCGAGACCCGCTGGGCGGCGTAGGTGACGATGTCGACCGGGTTGGTCACCATGATGAAGACCGCGTCGGGCGCGACCTCGACGAGGGTCGGCAGCAGGCCCTTGACCAGGGAGATCGTCGCCTCGGCGAGGTCGAGCCTGCTCTGTCCCGGCTTCTGCTTGGCGCCGGCGGTCACGACGACGACGTCGGAGCCCGCGCAGACGGCGAGGTCGTCCGAGCCGATGACGTTCGCCATCGGCATGAACTGGATGCCGTGCCCCAGGTCCTGCACCTCGGCCTCGACCTTGGCGGCGTTGATGTCGTACAGCGCGACCGTCCGCGCCACACCCCGCATGAGCGCCGCGTAGGCCATCGTCGCCCCGACGCTGCCGGCTCCGACGATCGCGACCTTGGTGGTCCTGCGGTCCACCCCCGGCCGAAGACCCCCGTCGACACCCTCGGTCATCACGCTCTCCTCGTCCCGATCGGATCCGGCTCTCGCCGACTGCGGCCAGCCTAGGCGGGCCGACCCTCGACGGCAGCATCCCCCGCGCCGCGCGACCGGTCCGCCGACCCCGCGAGCCGGGCGAGGGCCGCGAGCACGACGTCGCGGTCGTCGCTGCGCCAGAACGGCGGGAGCGAGCGCAGCAGGAACGTGCCGTACCGGGCCGTGGCCAGGCGCGGGTCGAGCACGGCGACCACGCCGCGGTCCTCGTCCCGGCGCAGCAGGCGGCCGGCTCCCTGCGCCAGCAGCAGGGCGGCCTGCGTCGCCGAGACCGCCATGAAGCCGTTGCCGCCCGCCCGCTCGACGGCCTCCGCCCGGGCCGCGCGCACCGGGTCGTCCGGTCGGGGGAAGGGGATCCGGTCGATCAGCACGAGGCGGCAGGCCGGGCCCGGGACGTCGACGCCCTGCCACAGCGACAAGGTGCCGAAGAGGCACGTCGGCTCGTCCTCGGCGAAGCGCCGCACGAGCGTGGGCAGCTGGTCGTCCCCCTGGCACAGGACGGGCACGTCGAGCCGCTCCCGCATCGCCTCCGCCGCGGCCACCGCCGCGCGGCGGGAGGAGAAGAGGCCGAGGGTCGCTCCCCCGGCGGCGCGCACCAGCGCCTCGATCTCGTCGAGCTGGGCGTGGGTCGTCGGCTCACGCCCCGGTGGCGGCAGCCGGCGGGCGACGTAGAGGATGCCGCTGCGCGCGTGGTCGAAGGGGCTGCCGACGTCGACCCCGCGCCACGGGACCCCGTCGCCGCGCAGGTCGGCGCTCTCGTCCGCCTCGGCCCGCTCACCGTCGTGCGTCGCCACGGGCACCGGGGCCGCGGCCCCGCTCGCCCCCTCCGGCAGGTCGACCTCGTCGTCGATCGGTCGCTCGTCCCGCGGAGCCAGGCCGACCTGCACCGCGAGCGGGACGAAGCTGCCGCCGAGGGTGAGCGTGGCGGAGGTGAGCACGGCGGCGCGCCCCGCCAGCAGGCGCCCCCGGACCAGCGACGCGACGTCGAGGGGCGCGGCGAGCAACCTCGGGCCGCGGCGCTCGTCCTCCCGGCTGCACCAGACGCACGTCGCCGTCCCCACCGACCGCGAGCCGCTCGGCGACCTCCAGCAGCGCGAGCACGGCCGAGGAGGCGACCGCCCGACCGGTGTCGGGCTGACCGGCGGACTCGGGGCGCAACGCGGTGACCAGGGGGCGCGCCGCGTCCCGCACGGCCGAGACGGCCTCGGCCAGGACCGGCGGCAGGCCCTGCCCGAACCGCCCGTCGGGCGTCTGCCCGAGCGCCACGGCGAGCTGCTGCCCGGCCGCCTCGAGGCGGTCGACGGGCACCCCGCCGTGCCGTCTGGCCAGTCCCGCCACCTGCTGGACGCCGATCGGCGAGACCTCGGCCGTGGCCTGCGCGGTGACCCGGTCGGCCAGCTCGTGCGCCTCGTCGACCACGAGCACCCCGTGCTCGGGCAGCACGCCGGGAGCGCCCCCGGCGGCGATCCCGAGCATCGCGTGGTTCGTCACGACGACGTCCGCCTCGTGCGCACGCGTCCGCGCGGCCGCGGCGAAGCAGTCCTCGAGCGCCGGGCAGCGCTTGCCCAGGCACTCCATCGCGGTCACCGAGACCTGCCGCCAGGCCCGGTCACCGACCCCCGGCACCAGGTCGTCACGGTCGCCGGTCTCGGTCTGCGCCGCCCACGCCCGGACGGCCACGACCTGCGACCCGAGGTCGCTCGTGGGGCTCGGGTGCTCGGCCGCCCCGGTCGCCTCGCCGACCCCGAAGAGGGCAGCCGGCTCGTCGGCCGGGTAGCCACCGGCGACCTTGTGCGCGCAGACGTAGTTGTGCCAGCCCTTGAGCAGCGCGACCCGCGGTGCCCGGGGCAGCAGCGGGGCGAGCTCGGTGGCCACCAGCGGGAGGTCGCGAGTCATCACCTGGCGCTGCAGCGCCAGGGTCGCCGTCGAGACGACGACCCGGTCGTCGGCGAGCACGGCGTGCCGGACCGCCGGCACCAGGTAGGCCAGCGACTTCCCGGTCCCCGTCCCGGCCTGCACGAGCAGGTGCTCGGTGCGCTCCATGGCGCGCCCCACGGCGACCGCCATCCGGTGCTGGCCCTCGCGCCGTCGACCACCGAGCGCCTCGACCGCCCGGTCGAGCAGCTCCTCGACCGTCGCGCTCACCCCGGCAGCCTAGGCGCGCTCGGGGTCCCCGGCGCTCACGGCCACGAGCTGGGCGGCCAGGGCGGGGTCGACCAGCCCGCGCAGCACGGTGCCCGCCTCGACGTGCTCGACCTCGACCTCGCCCTCGTCGTGCGCACGGGAGACGAGGTCGCCGCGCTGGTACGGCACGACGACGTCGACCTGGACCCGCGGCCGCGGCAGCAGCTCGGCGATCCGCTCACGCAGCAGGTCCATCCCGGCCCCGGTGCGCGCCGAGACGAGGACCGCGCCCGGCTCACGCCGCTGCATCCGGGCGACGACGTCCGGGTCGGCGAGGTCGGCCTTGTTGAGGACGACCAGCTCGACGACCCGGTCGATGCCCTCGATGTCCGCGAGCACCGAGCGCACCGCCGCGACCTGACCCTCCGGGTCGGCGTGCGAGACGTCGACGACGTGCAGCAGGACGTCGGCGTCGCCGACCTCCTCCAGGGTGGACCGGAAGGCCTCGACGAGCTGGGTGGGCAGCGACCGGACGAAGCCGACGGTGTCGGTGAGGGTGTACGTCCGCCCGTCGGGGGTCTGCGCGCGCCGCACCGTCGGGTCGAGGGTCGCGAAGAGCGCGTTCTCCACCAGGACGCCGGCGCCGGTCAGCCGGTTGAGCAGGCTCGACTTGCCGGCGTTCGTGTAGCCCGCGATGGCGACCCCCGGCACGTGGTGCCGCTTGCGGTCGGCGCGCCGGGTGGTGCGCGCCGGGCGCATCGCGGCGATCTCCCGCCGGAGCTTGGCCATCCGGGTGCGGATCCGGCGACGGTCGAGCTCGATCTTCGTCTCACCGGGGCCGCGGGAGCCGATCCCGGCACCGCCGGCCACCCGGCCGCCCGCCTGGCGGGACATCGACTCGCCCCACCCGCGCAGGCGCGGGAGCAGGTACTCCAGCTGCGCCAGCTCGACCTGGGCCTTGCCCTCCTTCGACTTCGCGTGCTGGGCGAAGATGTCGAGGATCAGCGCGGTCCGGTCGATCACCTTGACCTTGACGACGTCCTCCAGGGCGCGGCGCTGGGAGGGCGCGAGGTCGGCGTCGACGATGACGGTGTCCGCGCCGTTCGCGGCGACGACGTCAGCCAGCTCGGCGGCCTTGCCCGAGCCGAGGAAGGTGCCGGGGTCAGGGTGCTGGCGTCGCTGGAGCAGACCGTCGAGGACCTCCGAGCCGGCCGTCTCGGCGAGCGCCGCGAGCTCCCGCAGCGAGACCTCCGCCTCGGTCCCGTCGCCCTGCGACCACAGCCCGGCGAGCACGACCCGCTCGAGCCGCAGCCGCCGGTACTCGACCTCGGTGACGTCCTCGAGCTCGGTGGACAGGCCGGCGACCCGGCGCAGGGCGGCGCGGTCCGCGCGGTCCAGCTGGTCGCCGTCCGCGTCGCTGGTCTGCGTCTCGCCGTCGTGCAGGACGGTCCCGGCACGGGCGAGGACCCGCGCGACGACGGCGTCGGCCAGGTCGTGGTTCTCGGAGGAGGTGCTGTCGGTCATCGGTCCCTCTCGGTCGACTGTCAGCGTGACATGCGCCGTGGAGCACGGCGAGCCATTTCGCGGACGGCGCACCACGGTCATGGGGCCGCCGCGGCAGTCGGTAGGGTGCGTGCGTGCCCGGCGCCGACGACCACTACTTCACCGCCGAGCCGGCCTCCCCCGACGAACGCCGACAGCTGGCCGTCCGGCTGGCCGGCCGCGACGTGCAGGTCCAGACGGCTGCCGGCGTCTTCTCCGGGAGCCGGCTGGACCCCGGGACGCAGGTCCTGCTGCGGACCGTTCCCGCGCCGCCGCCCACCGGCGAGCTGCTCGACCTCGGGTGCGGCTGGGGTCCGATCGCGCTGAGCCTCGCGATGCTGGCGCCCGAAGCCAGGGTCTGGGCCGTCGACGTCAACCGTCGCGCCCTGGACCTGGTCACCCGGAACGCGTCGGCGCTCGGGCTCACCGGGGTCCGGGCCGTGGAGCCGGCGCAGGTCCCCGCCGACCTCGGCCTCGCTGCCCTGTGGTCCAACCCGCCGATCCGGGTGGGCAAGCCCGCCCTGCACGCCCTGCTGGCCACCTGGCTGCCGCGCCTGGCGCCGGACGGCGAGGCGTGGCTCGTCATCCAGAGGTCGCTCGGCGCCGACTCCCTGCAGGCGTGGATCGGTGAGGAGCTGCACCTGCCGGCCGAGCGGGTCGCCAGCTCGAAGGGCTTCCGGGTGCTCCGGGTCACCCGGCGCTGAGTCCGCCCCGCCTCAGACCGCCGCGGGCAGGGCGTCGAGGTCGACGGTCGCCGTCGCGACGAGCGCGGCGGGGCCGGCGAGCTCGACCCGGCCCTCGGGCAGGACCCGCACCCGGACGATGCCACCGGGCACGTGCACGAGCCAGGCGTCCGGCGCCCCGGCGCCGGCCCACGTCCGCACGGCCATCGCGGCGGCGCACGCCCCGGTGCCGCAGGACAGGGTCTCGCCGACTCCGCGCTCGTGCACCCGCATCCGGACCACCCCGACCAGGCCGTCCGGGGTGGACTCCTCGCCGAGGGCCACGACCAGCTCGACGTTCGTGCCGTCCGGCGGCACGGGGCTCACCCGGGGCGCGCCGGTGAGGTCGGCGGCGGCGAGCTCGGCCAGGTCGGCCAGCGCGAGCACGGTGTGCGGGTTGCCGACGTCGACCCGCAGGGCCGGGCGCGCGGGCTCGAGACCGGCGACGACGACCTCCGCATCGGCCCCGGCCCCGGCGGCCGCATCGCCGCCCGGCAGGTGCCACGGGCCCATGTCGACCGCGTACCAGTCCTCGTCGGCGCCCGTCGGGTCGGTCGCCCGGCGGACGTACCGCACCCCGGCGCGGGTGCCCAGGGCGAAGACCCCCGTCCCGTCCCACAGCCCGAGCCGCTCGGCGAACCGCGCGACGACCCGCACGCCGTTCCCGCACATCTGGGCGAGAGACCCGTCGGCGTTGCGGTAGTCCATGAACCACCGCGCCCGCGGGTCCTCGGTGAGGCTCTCGGCACCCTCGGGCAGCCGGTGCGTGCCGACGAGGCGGATGACGCCGTCGCCGCCCAGACCGGCCCGACGGTCCGCGAGCGCGCGCACGAGATCGGCGTCCAGGTCGAGCGCGCCGTCCCGGTCGTCGAGGAGCACGAAGTCGTTCCGGGTGCCGTGGCCCTTGGTCACGGCGAGCGGGCGCGTCATGAGCCGAGGGTACGACGGCGGGTCCCCGGGTCGAGCAGGGTGTCCGCGTCGGCGGACGCGACGATCGCCAGGGCGGCCTCGACGAGGTCCGGTCGCCGCGCGTCGAGCCAGTGCACCCGTGGATCGCGCCCGAACCAGCCCATCTGCTTGCGCGCGAGTCGGCGCGTGGCGGCCGCGACCGCGTCCCGCGCCTGCTCCTCGCTGCTCTGGCCCGCGAGCATCGCCAGGACCTGGGCGTACCCGACGGCGCGGGCCGCGGTCCGCCCGAGTCGCCCGGCGAGCCCGGCGACCTCCTCGACGAGGCCGAGCCGCCACATCCGGTCGACCCGCTCGGCGATGCGCGCGTCGAGCACCGCCCGGTCGCAGTCCAGGCCGATCTGCACCGCGGGGACCTCGTAGACGTGCTCGGGCAGCTCGGCCGTCCACGGTCGCCCGGTGAGGGTGATGACCTCGAGCGCCCGGACGATCCGCCGGGTGTTGGTGCGCGGGATGGTCCGGGCCGCCGGCGGGTCGAGCCGGGCGAGCTCGTCGTGCAGCACCCCCGGCCCCTCCCGCTCGGCCCTCGCCTCCAGGGCGGCGCGGGTCGCCGGGTCGACCGGGGCCATGCTCAGGTGGTCGAGCAGTGCCCGGACGTAGAGCCCCGAGCCGCCGACCGCGACCATCCGGTGACCGCGCGCGTGCGCGTCCGCGACGTCGGCGCGCGCGTCCCGCTGGTAGGCCGCGACGGAGGCGTCCTGGCCGACGTCGAGGACGTCGATCTGGTGGTGCGGGATGCCGCGCCGTTCCCCGGCGGTGAGCTTCGCCGTGCCGATGTCCATCCCGCGGTAGAGCTGCATCGCGTCGGCGTTGAGCACCTCACCTCCGAGCCGCTCGGCCAGCTCGAGCGCGAGGTCGGACTTGCCGGTCGCCGTCGGCCCGACGACGGCGACCACCCGCGGGCTCACGGTCGAGCCCAGGTGGCGATCGCGTACGTCGCCCCGGCGGGGACGCTCACCCGCAGGTCCGCGCGCAGGTCCGCGGCCCCGGCGTCGAGGGCTCCGAGCAGCACCTGCCAGGGCGCGAACGCGCTGATGGCGAGGTCCCGCGCGAGGGCCGGGTCGAGGTCGGCCAGGCGCCCCCGCGCGACCGGGTCGACCGGCCCGCCGAGCCGCCGCAGGTCGGCCGCGATCGCCGAGTCCACCTGCGCGGCCCGCGGGTCCTCCGCCAGGGGCGCATCCGGGCCGCGCCGAGCACTGAGCCCGCCGACCAGGAGCAGGGCGACGTCGTCCTCGGCGAGCCGGCGCCCGGTCTCGCGCAGCGCGGTGGCCTCCGTCCCGCCGGACCCCAGCACCTCGACCTGCCCGGTCCAGCCCGCCGCCGCCAGCAGGGCGAGCCCGACCGCCGCGGCGACGTCGTCGACCGGCACCGGTGCGCTGCCCGCGGCCGGCGGGCGACCGGTCGGCGCCGTCGGCTCCGCGCGGGGCACGCCGAGGACCACCGACCCGAGCCCGGACCGCTCGTCGGGGATCCCGGCGGCGCGCAGGGTCGGGTGGAGCACTCCGGCGACCCCGGCGAACCGTCCCGGTGAGACGACGACGACACGCCGGGCCGCCGCACCGACGAGCGTCGCGACCGCCGCCCTGGCCTCGGCCCGGGCGTCGTCGAGCGCCGGGTCCGCCTCGGGGAGCACGAGGAGGGCGGTCGGGGGGACGAGGGCAGCCGCGCGGAGCACGCCACGACGGTACCGGCCCGGGCCGGTAGTCTCGGGTCGGTGGGGATCTTCTCCTGGAGGCGCGCACGACGCGATCCGCACCCCGACGCCGGGACGCGTCCGAGCCCGGCGGAGGCCGACCGACCCGACAGCGTCGCGCCGCTCACCGCCGAACGGGTCCGGCGCTGGCTCGCGAGCTCGGACTACGGCTACTTCATCGACGTCGACGGTGACACCGGCGGGCTCTGGCGCGGTCGACTCTTCTACTTCTTCACCCTCGGTGAGCACCACGAGATCCTCCAGGTGCGGGGCCAGTGGAACCGCACCTTCGCGATCGAGCGCCTCGGCGACGTGCTGGAGGTCTGCAACGAGTGGAACACCGACCGGGTCTGGCCCAAGGCCTACCTGCGGGTGCGCGACGACGGCCGGGTGCACGCGGTGTGCGAGTCGGCGACGGACCTCGAGCACGGGGTCAACGACGCCCAGCTCAGCCAGTTCCTGCACAGCGGGCTCGCCTCGGCCGCCGCCTTCTTCGACACCCTCGACGAGCTCTACCCCGACCCGGCCGGGATGGCACCGTGAGCGCCCGCACCGCGGTCCCGCCGAGCCCGCTGAGCGTCGCGCGGATCGCCGACTACCTGCGGTCCTGCGGCTACGAGTCGGTCCGCGACGACGACGGTGACCTCACCGGGGTGTGGAACGGCCACCGGTTCTGGTTCCTCGTCATGGGCGAGAGCGAGGAGATCCTCCAGGTCCGCGGGCGCTGGAACCGGCTCGTCCCGGTCGGCGACCGCGGCCAGGCCCTGCTGACCCTCAACGACTGGAACCGCGACCGGATCTGGCCCAAGGCCTACCTGCGCGTCGAGGACGGCGGCCTCGCGATCTACGGGGAGGTCTCGGCCGACCTGGAGCACGGGGTGACCGACGCTCAGCTGGCCGAGCTCGTGGACTGCGGGCTGGGCACCGGGGTGCAGTTCTTCGGCAGCCTGGAGACCCTGCTCCCGGTCCTGCCGTCCTGAGCCTGCCGTCGGTCTCGGCTCCCGGCGTGGCAGGCCGGGGCGTCAGGCCCGCACGGTCGGCACGCCCAGCAGAACGGCGCCGGCCGGCGGCGTGTCGTGCGCGTGCTCCTCGCCGCCGTCCCGGCGCCGCTGCCACGCGTCCCCGGACCGGGTCCGCCGGACCGCGTAGCTGCCCCCGGTGAGCGCGGAGTCCGCGACGAGGTGGTGCGGCGCGGAGTGGGTGACCTCGACCGTCACGACGTCTCCGGGCCGCGGGACGTCCCCGTCGCCGGGCCGGCCGCCCCGGGCGTGCGCCGGCAGCGAGAGGTGGACGAGCCGGTTGTCGGCGGCGCGGCCGCTCAGGCGGTGGGTGGCGCCGTCCTTGCGGCCCTCGCCCTCCGAGACGAGCACCTCGACCGTCCGCCCGACCTGCCGGGCGTTCTCCTCCTCGGAGATCCGCTCCTGGAGCGCGACGAGCCGGTCGTACCGCTCGGTGACGACGCTCGCAGGCACCGGGTCGGGCAGGTCGACGGCGGGCGTCCCGGGCCGCGGGGAGTACTGGAAGGTGAACGCCGAGCTGAATCGCGACTCGTGCACCACCCGCAGGGTCTGGGCGAAGTCGTCCTCGGTCTCCCCCGGGAAGCCGACGATGATGTCGGTGGTGATCGCGGCCTCGGGGATGGCCGCGCGCACCTCGTCGAGGATGCCGAGGAACCGCGCCGAGCGGTAGGAGCGCCGCATCGCCCGCAGCACCCGGTCCGACCCGGACTGCAGCGGCATGTGCAGCTGCGGCATGACCGTCGGGGTCTCGGCCATCGCCGCGATGACGTCGGAGGTGAACGCGGCCGGGTGCGGGGAGGTGAACCGGACCCGCTCGATCCCGTCGACGGCGCCGACGGCGCGCAGCAGCGCGGCGAAGGCGCCCCGGTCGCCGAAGCCGACGCCGTAGGTGTTGACGTTCTGGCCGAGCAGCGTGACCTCCACGGCCCCCGCGGCGACCAGGGCCTCGACCTCGGCGAGGATCTCCCCCGGGCGCCGGTCGCGCTCCTTGCCGCGCAGCGACGGCACGATGCAGAAGGTGCAGGTGTTGTTGCAGCCGACGCTGATCGAGACCCAGCCGGCGTAGACCGACTCGCGCCGGGTGGGCAGCGTCGAGGGGAAGACCTGCAGCGACTCGGCGATCTCCACCTGGGCCGAGGCGTTGTGCCGCGCCCGGTCCAGCAGGGCTGGCAGCACGTCGAGGTTGTGCGTGCCGAAGACGACGTCGACCCACGGGGCGCGCTCGACGATCTGGCCGCGGTCCTTCTGCGCCAGGCAGCCACCGACGGCGATCTGCATCCCGGGCCGTGCGGCCTTGATCGCGGCGAGCTGGCCGAGGTTGCCGTAGAGCCGCGTCGCGGCGTTCTCGCGGACCGCGCAGGTGTTGATGACGACGACGTCGGCCTCCCAGCGCGCGGCCTCGTCGAGCGGCGCGGGGACGTAGCCCGAGGACTCCAGGAGCCCGGCCATGTGCTCGGAGTCGTGGACGTTCATCTGGCAGCCGAGCGTGCGCACCGCGTAGGTGCGCGCCGCCCGGTCGGAGGTCGTGGACATTCCGGAAAGGGTACGTCGTCAGCCCCCACGGCGAGCCGTGCGACCGTTCCGTGGTGCCCGCCGGGACGCGGTCTCCGTTACCCACCCGCAACGTGCTCGACGCGCGCCGGTGTCCTGGCAGGAATACCGTCGGGAAAATGGACGATCATCGAAGCCCTGCCACGCCGACGTCGCCCAGTGACGTCACGGGCGAGCCCTTGGTGGTGCTCTCCCACGTCAACAAGCGTTTCGGCGCGCTCCACGTGCTGCAGGACATCGAGCTGACGGTCCGCCGCGGCGAGGTGGTCGTCGTCATCGGTCCGTCCGGATCGGGCAAGTCCACGCTGTGCCGGACGATCAACCGCCTGGAGACCATCGACGACGGTCTCATCACGATCGACGGCGTCCCGCTGCCCGCCGAGGGCAAGGAGCTGGCGCGGCTGCGCGCCGACGTCGGCATGGTCTTCCAGTCCTTCAACCTCTTCGCCCACAAGACGGTCCTGGAGAACGTCACCCTGGGCCCGATCGTCGCCAACCGGACCGGCAAGGCCGAGGCGCGGGCCGACGCGATGCGCCTGCTCGAGCGGGTGGGTGTCGCCGACCAGGCCGACAAGCTGCCGGCGCAGCTCTCCGGCGGGCAGCAGCAGCGCGTGGCCATCGCCCGCGCACTGGCGATGAAGCCGAAGGTCATGCTCTTCGACGAGCCGACCTCCGCCCTGGACCCGGAGATGATCAACGAGGTGCTCGACGTCATGGTGGCGCTCGCGAGCGAGGGCATGACCATGGTCGTCGTCACCCACGAGATGGGCTTCGCCCGCAAGGCCGCCCATCGGGTGGTCTTCATGGACGGCGGGCAGATCGTCGAGGAGGCCGATCCGGAGACGTTCTTCACCGCGCCGCGCAGCGAGCGCGCCCAGGACTTCCTCTCCAAGATCCTCACCCACTGACCCACGCCGCCACCCGGCGGCGATCACCACCGAAGGGGACCCAACATGCGCACGAGACGAGGAGCGATCGTCGCTCTCACCGCGGCCGCACTCACGCTGGCGGCCTGCAGCAGCTCGACGGACGGCGGGGAGACCGCCTCACCCACCGCCTCGGAGACCACCGACGGCATGATGGAGTTCGCTGAGGGCTCCACCATGGCCCGCCTCGCGGACGCCGGCACGGTCAACATCGGCACGAAGTTCGACCAGCCGCTCTTCGGCCTCGTGGGGCCGAACGGCGTCCCGGAGGGCTTCGACGTCGAGATCGCGACACTGATCGCCGGCGAGCTCGGCATCGCGCCGGAGGACATCAACTGGATCGAGACGATCTCCGCCAACCGGGAGAGCTTCATCGAGACCGGTCAGGTCGACTACGTCGTCGCGACCTACACGATCAACGACAAGCGCAAGGAAGTCATCTCCTTCGCCGGCCCGTACTACGAGGCGGGCCAGTCGATCCTCACCCTGGCCTCGAACACCGACATCCAGGGTCCGGACGACCTCGCCGGCAAGAAGGTCTGCACCGTCTCCGGGTCGACCCCGGAGCAGAACCTGCTGGACAACTTCCCGGACACCGAAGTGGTCCCGTTCGGTACCTACGCCGAGTGCATCCCGCCGCTGAAGAACGGCCAGGTGGACGCGGTGAGCACGGACAACGTCATCCTCGCCGGCTTCGCCGCCGACGACGCCGAGCTCGAGGTGCGCGGTGAGCCGTTCACCGAGGAGCCGTACGGCATCGGCCTGGCGAAGGACGACACCGAGTTCCGGACGTGGATCAACGACGTGCTCGAGAAGATCGAGGCCGACGGCAGCTGGACCACCGCCTGGGAGAACACCGCCGGGACCGTCCTGCCGACGCCGGAGCCGCCCGCGGTCGACCGCTACTGAGCGACCACCCGGCGGCTGACCGGCGAGTCAGCCGCCTCGACGTCATGGGTCCGGTGCCGGGCGCGTTCGCGGCCCGGCACCGGACCTGACGAGGAAGGACGGCGATGAGCGTCATCTGGGACAACTTCCCGAGCTACCTGACCGGCTTCGCGGTGACCCTGCGACTGACGGTGTTCTCGGCCGCCCTGGCCCTGCTGCTCGGCCTGCTGCTGGCGGCGTTGCGCGTCTCCCCCATCCGCTCGCTGCGCGCGGTCGCGGGTGGGTACGTCGAGCTGCTGCGCAACACCCCGCTGACGCTCGTCTTCTTCGCCATGGTCTTCGTCGCGCCGGTCTTCGGCGTGATCAGCCCGCTCGGGTTCTGGACCGCCGTCATCTGCCTCACCGCGTACACCGCCGCCTTCGTCAGCGAGGCGGTCCGCTCAGGGATCAACAGCGTCGGGATCGGCCAGGCCGAGGCGGCGCGGGCCATCGGCCTGACCTTCGGGCAGACCCTGACGACGGTGGTGCTGCCGCAGGCCGTCCGGTCGGTGATCCCGCCCCTCATCAACGTGTTCATCGCGCTGGCGAAGAACACCTCGGTGGCGGCCGGGTTCGCCGTCGTCGACCTCATGGGCACCGGACGTCGGCTCGGCACCGCCAACGCCGACAACGGCTTGTGGGTGCTCGTCGGGGTCGCCCTGTTCTACCTCGCGATCACCGTCCCCTCGGGGGTGCTCGCCGGGTATCTCGAGCGAAGGGTGGCGTTCAGCCGATGAGCTCAGTCCTCTACGACGCGCCCGGCCCACGGGCCCGCCGCCGCGAGAACATCGGGTCGATCGTCGGCTCGCTCGTCCTCATCGGTGTGGCCGGCCTCGCGCTCTGGTATGCCAACGGCCAGGGGCTGCTGGCGACCGATCGCTGGGACGTCCTGTACGACCCACCGAAGGGGCAGACCGCCGGCGACGTGTGGTCGTCGATGGTGATCCGCGGGCTGGGCGCCACGCTGCGTGCAGCGGTCGTGGCCGCGCCGCTGGCGCTGGTGCTCGGCGTCGGGCTCGCGGTCTGGCGCACCAGCCGTCGACGCTGGCTCCGGGTGCCTGCCATCGTGGTGATCGAGCTGTTCCGCGGCCTGCCCGTGCTGCTCATGATGTTCTTCGGGCTGCTGGGATTCGGCTGGTCCGCCTTCGCGGCGGTGGCCTTCGGCCTCACGGTCTACAACATGGCGATCATCGCCGAGATCGTGCGGGCCGGGCTCGCGTCGCTGCCCAAGGGGCAGGCCGAGGCGTCCAGCGCCGTCGGCCTGACCGCGCCGCAGACCCTCTTCCACGTCCTGCTGCCGCAGGCGATCCGGACCATGCTGCCCAGCCTGGTCGCCCAGCTCGTCGTCCTGCTCAAGGACTCCTCGCTGGGGTTCATCGTCGGATACCCCGAGCTGCTCAAGTCGATCCAGAACAACGCCCAATACTTCGGCACCGACTACTTCGTCGCGCTCTTCGTGGTCGGCGCGGCGATCTACCTGGCGGTCAACATCTCGCTGTCGAACCTCGCCCGCTGGGTCGAGCGCCGGACCCGGGTGCGCACCGCCGCGGCGCCGATCGCGGTACCCGTCGAGCCCTGAGCTCCCGGCGCTCCCGATCCGGCGCGGACCCGGGCGAGCCCCGGGGACCCTGCGCTCGCCCGGGGATCAGCCGGCGGTGGCCCGGGCCCTGAGCTCGCGCACGACGGTGACCGCGATCTCCCCCGGGTAGGACAGGTCCTTCTCGATGTGTCGCGCGATCGCCTGCGCGAGGCCCGGCAGCGCGGCGTCGTCCACGAGGTCGGGCTCGACCACGACGCGCACCTCGCGCCCGGCCGACATCGCGACGGCCCGGCGCACGCCCTCGTGGGCGGCGACGAGCGACTCCAGGGTGTCCATCCGCTCGAAGTACTGGTCGAGCTCCTCACGGCGCGCACCGGGCCGGGCCGCGGAGGCCGCGTCGGCTGCCTGCACGAGCACCGCCTCGACCGAGGTCATCGGCACCTCGTCATGGTGCGCGGCGATCGCGTTGACCACGATCTCGGACTCCCCGCACCGGCGGGCGAGGTCGGCGCCCACCGCGGCGTGCGTCCCGCCGAGCTCGGCCGTCAGCGCCTTGCCGAGGTCGTGCAGGAAGGCGGCGCGCCGGGCGACGTCCACGTCCGCGCCGATCTCGGCTGCCATCAGCCCGGCGATCTGGGCGGCCTCGACGAGGTGCCCGAGCACCGTCTGGCCATAGCTGGTCCGCAGGCGGAGCCGTCCGAGGGTCTCGACGATCTCGGGATGCAGCCCCGCGACCCCGGCCCGCTCCGCCGCGTCGTGACCCGCGGCGAGCGTCCGCTCGCGCGCTCCGGCGAGGGCCTCGGCGTAGGCGATCTCGATGCGCTGCGGGTGGATCCTCCCGTCGGCGATCAGGGCCTCCAGCGCGACCGTCGCGACCTCGCGCCGCTCCGCGTCGAAGCAGGAGAGCATCACCGAGTCCGGCGTCTCGTCGACGACGAGGTTGACGCCGGTGAGCGCTTCGAAGGTACGGATGTTGCGCCCCTCCTTGCCGATGATCCGCCCCTTGAGCTCCTCGGCCGGCAGTGGGACCAGCGTGACGACGGTCTGGGCGCTGGACGGACCGGCAAGGCGCTGGAGCGAGGTCGCGACGACCTGCCGGGCGCGCGCCTCGGCGGTCTGCCGCGCCTTCGCCTCGACGCGGCGCACGTGCGCGGCCGCGGCGTGCGCGGCGTCCTCCTCGATCAGGCTGACCTGCCGGGCGGTCGCCTCCTCGGTGCTCAGGCCGGTGACCTGGGCGAGGATCTCCTGGGCGCGACCCCGTGCCGCCACGACCTCCTGCGCGGCGGCCCGCTCCTGCTCGAGGGCCGCGGCGAGCCGCCGCTCGGCCTCGGCCTGCAGGGAGCGGACCTCGCTCCGCTCGGCCTTCGTCTCGGCCTCCCGTTCGCCCGCGCGCTGCTCGCGGCGCTGGACGTCCGCGACCTGCGTGCGCAGCTCCTCTCGCATCGCCTCGACGTCCCGCTCCGCGTGGGTGCGGGCCGCATCCGCCTCACGCCGCGCGAGGAAGACCAGCACGAGTGCCACGAGGCACGCCAGGAGCAGCACCAGAACGGTCGCCCCGTCGCCCCAACCCATCGAGCAGCCTCCGTCAGTCCAGGTCGCTCTCCGGCTCGTTCCAGGAGGGCGTGCCCCTATCGTCCCCCATCTCACGGATCACTCGGGACGCGACAGCACCCGAGAACCCCTTGCGTGCGAGCATCCCGAAGGCCCGACGGGCCCGCACCTCCGGGCTCAGCCCGGCCCAGCCCTGCCACCTGCGCGCGACGAGGGCCCGCGCGGTCTCCTCATCGGCGGCGTCGTCGACCTCCCCGAGGGCCTGCTCGGCGTCCTCCGGGCCGACGCCCCGCCGCCGGAGCTCCTGGGCCACGGCCCGCCGCCCGAGCCCGCGCGAGGCCCGCGCGGAGTGGACGACGACCTCGGCGTAGGCCGCGTCGTCGATGAGCCCGACCTCGGCGAACCGGTCGAGCACCCGCTCGGCGACCTCGTCGGGAACGTCCCGCTGGGCGAGCTTCGCCGACAGCTGCGCGCGGCTCCGGGGGGCTCCGGTGAGCATCCGCAGCAGGATGGTGCGAGCGACCGTCTCCGGGTCGGGGTCAGGATCCTCGGCGGCCGCTCCGGTCGTCGGAGGCTCCTCGACCCGCCGTCCACGTGCCACGCTGCTCCCCCACCCGGTCCGGATCCGGCCGCCCTGGCCGGTCACCTCAGACGTCGACGCCGGTGCCTCAGAAGTCGACGCCGGCCGTCGGGTCGGCCGGCGCGTCGATCCGGGCGCCGACACCGAGCTTCTCCTTGATCTTCTTCTCGATCTCGTCCGCCAGGTCGGGGTTGTCGCGCAGGAAGCCGCGGGCGTTCTCCTTGCCCTGGCCGAGCTGGTCGCCCTCGTAGGTGTACCAGGCGCCGGACTTGCGGATGAACCCGTGCTCGACCCCCAGGTCGATCAGCCCGCCCTCACGGGAGATGCCGACCCCGTAGATGATGTCGAACTCGGCCTGCTTGAACGGCGGGGCCATCTTGTTCTTGACGACCTTGACGCGGGTGCGGTTCCCGACCGCGTCGGTGCCCTCCTTGAGGGTCTCGATGCGACGGATGTCCAGGCGCACCGAGGCGTAGAACTTCAGGGCCTTGCCACCGGTGGTGGTCTCCGGCGTACCGAAGAAGACACCGATCTTCTCGCGGAGCTGGTTGATGAAGATCGCCGTCGTGTTGGACTGGCTGAGGGCACCGGCGATCTTGCGCAGCGCCTGGGACATCAGACGCGCCTGCAGACCGACGTGGCTGTCACCCATCTCGCCCTCGATCTCGGCCTTGGGCACGAGAGCCGCGACGGAGTCGATGACGACGAGGTCGATCGCCCCGGAGCGGATGAGCATGTCCATGATCTCCAGCGCCTGCTCCCCGGTGTCG
This sequence comes from uncultured Actinomycetota bacterium, assembly GCA_963724505.1. Taxonomy (GTDB): domain Bacteria; phylum Actinomycetota; class Actinomycetes; order Actinomycetales; family Cellulomonadaceae; genus Actinotalea. The sequence continues at coordinate 23,464 of CAVRUY010000006.1, read as the reverse complement.
GGCTGGGAGACCAGCAGGGCGTCGGTGTCGACGCCGAGCTTCTTGGCGTACTCCGGGTCGAGAGCGTGCTCGGCGTCGATGAACGCGGCGATCCCGCCGGCCCGCTGGGCGTTGGCCACGGCGTGCAGGGCGACGGTCGTCTTTCCGCTGGACTCCGGGCCGTAGATCTCCACCACGCGCCCGCGCGGCAGCCCGCCGATGCCGAGCGCGATGTCGAGCGCGATCGAGCCGGTGGGGATGACCTCGACGGGAGCACGGCCCTCGTCCCCCAGGCGCATGATCGAGCCCTTGCCGAACTGCCGGTCGATCTGGACGAGCGCGGCCTCCAGGGCCTTGGCGCGGTCTGCGGGAGCTGCCATGTCTCACCTCGGTGTCGCGGGGCGGGGCGTGCCCACCGGTGTCTGCGTGGACGACGTCCACGGGTGTTCCTGTCTCGTCCGATGACGCTACGTCCTGGCACCGACATCCGGCGTTGGCACCGGGTGTGCTGTGGAGACCGGGTCGCACGTCTCGTCTGAGGAGAGATTAGCCGAACACCTGTTCGAGTGCACCAGTCCGGGGCTGCGACACGCCGCAACGGCCCGCTCTCAGCTCGACGGGCGGTCCGGCCCCCAGCGACGGGCGACCGGGACCTCGAGGGCGTCGCACAGGGCCCACCACACGTCGCGGGGCTCGTCGCCGTCGGCCAGCGCCTGTGCGGCGGTCCGGTCGCCGAGACGCTCGAGCACCTGCTCGTCGACCAGGACGGGACCGAGGCGCGCACCGAAGACGTCGACGACGGCCTCCCGGAAGTCGCTGTAGCGCATCGCGACAGCCTGCCACGCCCGAGCGCCCCCGCCGGACCGGGACGGGCGGATGTCGGACGCTGCGGCAAGAATGCCCCGGTGAGCACACCGTCGTCGGACCCGCTGGACGGGTTCTCCGCGCCGACCCAGGCGTGGTTCCGCGGTGCGTTCGCGGCTCCGACGTCGGCCCAGGCCGGGGCGTGGGACGCGGTCCGCTCCGGGGCGCACGCCCTCGTCGTCGCACCGACCGGGTCGGGCAAGACCCTCGCGGCCTTCCTCTGGTCGCTCGACGGCCTGCTGTCCGGACCTCCGGTCGAGGACCCGGCCGCCCGCTGTCGGGTGCTCTACGTCTCGCCGCTCAAGGCGCTCGCCTCGGACGTCGAGCGGAACCTGCGCTCGCCGCTGGTCGGCATCCGGCAGGCCGCGCTCCGCGCCGGGCGCACGGTGCCCGACGTCCGGGTGGGGGTGCGGACCGGCGACACGCCGCCCAGCGAGCGCCGGACGTTCGCCACCCAGCCGCCCGACATCCTCATCACGACGCCCGAGTCGCTCTTCCTCGTGCTCACCTCGGGCGCGCGCGCGGGTCTCGCCGGGATCCGCACCGTGATCGTCGACGAGATCCACGCGGTGGCCGGGACGAAGCGCGGCTCGCACCTGGCGGTCAGCCTGGAGCGGCTGGACGCCCTGCTCGCCGAGCACGGCGGCCCGGCGCAGCGGGTCGGGCTGTCGGCCACCGTACGACCGGTCGAGGCGGTCGCGGCCTTCCTCGCCGGCACCCGCCGCCGGGACGAGGGCGGCCGCGAGGTGCGGATCGTGCAGCCGACGTCGACCAAGGAGATCCGGGTCGACGTCGTCGTCCCGGTCCCCGACCTCGCGGACCTGCCGGGGGCCCCCGCACAGCAGGTCCCGGCACCCCCGGCCGCGCCCCTCGGCGCGACGTCCGAGCTCGACGGCCCGCGGCGACGCGCCTCGGTCTGGCCGCACGTCGAGGAGCGCGTCGTCGACCTCGTCGCCGGGCACCGCTCGACCCTCGTGTTCACCAACTCCCGCCGCGGCGCGGAGCGGCTCACGGCCCGGATGAACGAGGCGTGGGCGGCCCGGCTCGGCCTCGAGGTCGCGGACCCGGCCACCGTGCAGGCCGCACAGCTCCCCGGCCAGTCCGGGGTGGCGGTGGGCGTCGGCACGGACCGGGGCACCGTCCTGGCCCGGGCGCACCACGGGTCGATGAGCCGTGCCGAGCGCACGCACACCGAGGCCGAGCTCAAGGCGGGGAACCTGCCGGCCGTGGTGGCGACGTCCTCGCTGGAGCTGGGCATCGACATGGGCGCCGTCGACCTCGTCGTCCAGGTGGGCGCCCCGCCATCGGTGGCCTCCGGCCTGCAGCGGATCGGTCGCGCCGGGCACCAGGTCGGGGCCGTCTCGCACGGCGTGATGTTCCCGACCTTCCGCGGCGAGCTCGTCCCGGCGGCCGTCGTCGCCGAACGGATGCGAGCCGGGCAGATCGAACGCCTCGACGTCCCGGCGAACCCGCTCGACGTGCTGGCCCAGCAGGTCGTGGCGATGGTCGCGATGCAGGACTGGGCCGTCGAGGACCTCGCGGCCGTGGTCCGCCGCGCGGCGCCGTTCGCCTCGCTCGGCGAGGCGACCCTCCGGGCCGTCCTGGACATGCTCGCCGGTCGCTACCCGAGCGAGGACTTCGCCGAGCTGCGCCCCCGCCTGGTCTGGGACCGAACCACCGGGCTGCTGCGGGCGAGGCCGGGGGCCCAGCGCCTCGCCGTGACGAGCGGTGGAACGATCCCCGACCGGGGCCTCTACGGCGTCTTCCTCGTCGGCAGCGACGCCGGGGGCGCCCGCGGCGGCAAGCGCGTCGGGGAGCTCGACGAGGAGATGGTCTACGAGTCCCGGGTCGGCGACACCTTCACGCTGGGCTCGAGCACCTGGCGGATCGAGGAGATCACCCCCGACCAGGTCCGGGTCTCCCCCGCCCCCGGGCTGCCGGGCCGGCTGCCGTTCTGGAAGGGCGACTCGCCCGGCCGGCCGGCCGAGCTGGGCCGGGCGATCGGCGCCTGGGTGCGGGAGACGGCCGCCCTGCCGGCCGAGCGGGCCAGGGAGCGCGCCGCCGCCGCCGGGCTCGACCCGTGGGCGGCCGACAACCTCGTGTCCTACCTCGCCGAGCAGCGCACGGCGACCGGCCAGGTGCCCGACGACACGACGATCGTCGTCGAGCGGTTCCGGGACGAGATCGGCGACTGGCGGGTCGTCGTGCACTCCCCGCACGGTGCGCGCGTGCACGCCCCGTGGGCGCTGGTCCTTGGTGCGCGGCTGCGCGAGCGGTACGGGCTCGACGCCGCGGTCCTGCACTCCGACGACGGCATCGTGCTGCGGCTGCCCGGCGTCGTCGACTCCGGTGAGGGGACCTGGGACGCCGCGCAAGGAGCGTGGTCCGTCGCCGACGCGCCCGCCGTCGAGCTCACCGACCTCCTGCTCGACCCCGAGGAGGTGGCCGCGGCGGTCCGGGCCGAGGTCGGTGGATCGGCGCTCTTCGCCGCCCGGTTCCGGGAGGCCGCCGCGCGCTCGCTGCTGCTGCCCCGCCGTCGGCCCGACCGCCGCCAGCCCCTGTGGCAGCAGCGCCAGCGCTCCGCCCAGCTGCTCGCCGTGGCCGCCCGGCACGCGGACTTCCCGGTCCTCCTCGAGGCCGCCCGCGAGTGCCTCCAGGACGACTTCGACGTCGAGGCGCTGACCACCCTCATGCGCGAGGTCGCGACCCGCACCGTCCGGGTCGTCGAGGTCACGACCGCCTCGCCGTCCCCGTTCGCGCAGTCCCTGCTCTTCGGCTACACCGCCCAGTTCCTCTACGACGGCGACGCCCCGCTCGCCGAGCGTCGGGCCGCGGCGCTCGCGCTCGACCCCGACCTGCTCGCCGAGATCCTCGCCGGGCAGGCGACCCCCCTCGCCGACCTCCTCGACCCGGAGGCGGTGCTCGCGGTCGAGGCCGAGGTCACCGGCACCGCCGAGGGACGGCGTGCCCGGGGGCCCGAGGCGCTCGCCGACGTCGTGCGCCGGCACGGCCCGCTGACCACGGCCGAGGCGCTGGTGCGGAGCACGGCGACGTCCCCGGACGAGGTCGGCGGATGGCTCGCCGACCTCGAGAGGCAGCGGCGGGTGATCCGGGTCCGCTGGTCGCAGACCGAGCACTGGGCCGCCGTCGAGGACGCGGGCCGGCTGCGGGACGCCCTGGGTGTCGCCCTGCCGGTCGGGGTGCCGGAGGAGTTCACCGAGATCCTTCCCGACCCGCTCGGCGACCTGCTGCGCCGCCACGCACGCACCCACGGCCCGTTCACCGCGGCCGAGGTCGCCGAGCGGTTCGCGCTGCCGCCGGCGGTGAGCGCGGAGGTGCTGCGACGCCTCGTGGCGGAGGGCAGCCTCGCGGCGGGACGGATCCGGCCGGAGGTCCTCGGCGGCACGGGTGCCGACCACTGCGACGCCGGCGTCCTGCGGATGCTCCGGCGACGCTCGCTCGCCGTGCTGCGCGCCGAGGCCGAGCCGGTCGCCCAGGAGGTCCTGGGCTCCTTCCTCCCGGAGTGGCAGCAGGTCACCGAGCGGCTCGTCGACCCGTGGGAGACCCCCGAGACCCCGACCGCCGGCGAGGCCGCCGGGGAGCAGCCCCCGCGGGTCGGTCCGGCCCGGCGCGGGCTGCGCGGCGTCGACGGGCTGGCGCGCGTGATCGAGCAGCTCGCCGGCTTCCCGGTTCCCGCCTCGGCCCTGGAGACCCTCGTGCTGCCCGCCCGGGTCACCGACTACGGTCCGGCGATGCTCGACGAGCTCACCGCGGCCGGCGAGGTGCTCTGGGCCGGGCATGCCGCGCTCGCGGCCCGGGACGGGCTGGTCAGCCTGCACCCCGCCGCGACGGCCGACCTCACCCTGCCCGGCGAGGCGCCGTGGCCGCAGGCGGGCGTGCACGCGGCGGTGCGCGAGGCGCTCGACGGGGGCGGTGCGTGGTTCCTCGGGCCGCTCGTCGCCCGGGTCGGCGAGGCGCAGGCCGAGGCGGTCCCGGCCGGGGTGGTCGTCGACGCGCTGTGGGACCTGGTCTGGGCAGGGATCGTGACGAACGACGGCGTCGGCCCGCTGCGGGCCAGGCTCTCCGGCGGGCCGGGCCGCCGCTCGGGGACCGCGCACCCGGTCGCACGCGCGGCGGCACGCGGACGGCCGCTGCGGCACGGGCTCGGGCTGCGGCCCGCTGCCCTCGCCCGGCGCCCGGGCGTCGATCCGGCCGACCGACGCGACGGGGCCGGACGATGGTCACTGCTCCCCGCCCGGGAGGGCGAGCCGACGCTGCGGGCGCACGCCACGGCCGCACAGCTCCTCGACCGGCACGGCGTCCTGACCCGCGCGGTCGCGCGGGTCGAGGGGATCAGCGGGCAGTTCGGACCGGTGTACCGGGTCCTGGCCGGCCTGGAGGGCGCCGGGACGGTGCGCCGCGGCTACTTCGTCGAGCACCTCGGCGGCTCCCAGTTCGCGCTGCCGGGCGCGGTCGACCTGCTCCGGGAACGCGGCACCGAGGGGCGTGACGGCGCGGCGGACGGGCCGGTGCGCACCGTCGTCCTGGCGGCCACGGACCCTGCCAACCCCTACGGCGCGGCACTGCCCTGGCCGGCGCACGACTCCGGACACCGCCCCGGCCGCGGCGCCGGGGCCGTCGTCGTGCTCGCCGACGGCCTCCTGGCGCTCTACGTCGAGCGAGGTGGCCGGACGGTCCTCACCTTCCCGTCCGACCCGCGGCTGCTGCGCGGCGCGGCCGCGGCCCTGGCGACGCTCAGCCGGTCGGGCACCCTGGGGCGCCTGACGCTGCAACGGCTCGACGGCGCCGAGCTCCTCGACCGGGACACGCTGGCCACCCCCGCGGGGCGTGCGCTGGTGGCGGCCGGGTTCGCCGTCACCCCGCGCGGGCTGCGGACCGGGCGCTGATGCCGGAGGGCGACGCGGTGCTGCGCACGGCCCGGCGGCTCGACGCCGCGCTCGCCGGCGAGCGCCTCCTGCGCGCCGAGCTCCGCTGGCCGACGATCGCGACGGCCGATCTCGTGGGGCGGGTCGTGCTGGGGACCGCGACCCGCGGCAAGCACCTGCTCACCCGGCTCGACGACGGCCGGACGCTGCACAGCCACCTGCGGATGGACGGCTCGTGGCGGGTGGCGCCGGCCGGCGCACCGGCACGGTCCCCGTGGGTCCGCGCGGTGCTGGGCGCCGTCCGGCACACCGCGATCGGGGACCGGCTCGGCGCCCTCGACCTCGTGCGGACCAGCGAGGAGGACGCCCTGCTCGGACACCTGGGGCCCGACGTCCTCGCCGCCGACTTCCCGGTGACCGGGCTCAGCACCGCGACGGCCGGGATCCGCGCCCGTGCGGAGCCGATCGCCGCGGTCCTGCTCGACCAGACGGTGCAGGCCGGGCTCGGCACGATCTGGACCGCCGAGTCGCTCTTCACCCGGCGGATCTCCCCCTGGACGCCGGCCCGGGCGGTCGAGGACCCCGCCTCGCTGCTCATGACGGCACGCGAGCTGATGCTCCGGTCGGTCGGCGGCGACGGGCGTCCGGAGCTCCGGATGTACGGCCGTACGGCACGCCCCTGTGTGCGGTGCGGCGCACCGGTGCGCACGGGCCGGGTCGGCGTCGCACCGTTCGATCGGCCGGTGTTCTGGTGCGAGGTGTGTCAGCCGACGGGCTGAGGTCGCCGCGGGGCACGTCCCCGCGACGGGGTACGCATGGGGACGGAGCCGGTGGACCGGGGCCGGGAGGCCGGGGCTGTGCGGTGCGGGAGGTCAGCCGGCGCGGACGAGCTCGCCGCGCGGGGTCCAACCCCCGGTGCCGCGACCCAGCGAACGCTCCAGCTCGGCCGGGGTGTCCGGGATCGACAGGCCCTCGGCCACGGCGACGCGGTCGCTCACCTCACGGAGCACCAGGGACAGCGGCACGTCGAGCGCCTCGCAGATGGAACCGAGGAGCTCGGACGAGGCCTCCTTCTGACCCCGCTCGATCTCGCTGAGGTAGCCCAGGGACACCCGTGCCGCCGACGAGACCTCGCGCAGGGTGCGCCCCTGGCCCTGGCGGGCGCCACGCAGGACGTCGCCGATCTCACGTCGCAGGACGACCATCGGACGACCTCCCTTCGCTCCCGGTGCCAGGGGACGGGCCGCTTCCGGCCTCGATCCCGCTGAGGTTGACCTACCGTACCGTGCAGGGCGCCCACCTTCGCGGCCAAGCCGCCCGTCGCGCCCCGTTCTCGTCACGCCCTCTCCAACGCAGGGACCTCGGCCGATGTTCCCCGACCCTTGGTTCAGGGTGCTGACCTGCACGGATGTCGTCGCGGACCGACCCCCTGGCCGGCCGAGCGGTCGCGGTCCCCGTCCGGGACGTGGACAGGCACCCTCACCCGTGCGGCGGGTCGCCGGGGCCGATCCGCCGCAGCACGAGGTCGAGCGCCGCAGCCACGGCGGCCCGGCGAACCCCGGCCCGGCCGGCGCCGGGGCCGACCTGCAGGGTCCGCACGACGCACCCCTCGGCGTCGCACACGGCCAGGTGCACCTCGCCGACCGGCCGCCCGCCCTGGGCGTCGGGGCCGGCCACCCCGGTGGTCGCGACACCCAGGTCAGCGCCCAGCCGCCGCCGCACCCCGGCGGCCATCGCGCGCACGACCTCCGGATGCACGGCGCCCTCCCGGGCGAGCAGCGCGGCAGGGACGTCGAGCAGCGTCTGCTTGAGGTCCGTCGCGTAGGCGACGACCCCACCGCGCAAGCAGGTCGAGGCTCCCGGGACACCGACCAGCGCGTCGGTGAGGGCGCCACCCGTGAGCGACTCCGCCACGGCGATCGTCCGGCCGCTGGCGCTCAGGCGGGCGACGACGGCACGCGCCAGGTCGTCGGCCGGGCCGACCGGCTCCGGCCGGCCGCCGTCGTCGTCGCCGGACAGGTCCCTCACGCGACGCGGGTCACTCGCGCGACGCGGCGCGCACGGCAAGGCCGCGCCGCAGGTAGTCGACCCCGGTCACCACCGTGACGACCACCGCGGCGATGAGGACGATCCACGCAAGCACCGCGACGAACCCGGGGAGCGAGTCGAGCGGGAGGAGGAAGAGCCCGATGCCCACCGACTGCAGGACTGTCTTGAGCTTGCCGCCCGGCGAGGCGGCGATGACGACGTAGCGCAGGATCGCCAGCCGCATCGCGGTGATCCCGAGCTCACGGACGAGCACGACGACGGTGATCCACCACGGCACCTCGCCGAGGACCGAGAGCGTCAGGAGCGTCCCGCCGATGAGGGCCTTGTCGGCGATCGGGTCGAGGAGCTTTCCCCAGTCGGTCACCTGGCCCCGCTTGCGCGCCAGGTACCCGTCGAGCCGGTCCGTCGCCGCGGCGACGGTGAACAGCGCCGCCGCGACCCACCGTGCGGCGTCGCCCTCCCCGACGACGAGCACGACGAGCACCAACGGCACCATCAGCACCCGCGCCGTGGTCACCGCGTTCGGCAGGTTCCAGACCGGCTTCGTCGTCGCCACCCCCCCAGCCTAGAGGTGCCACGTAGACTCTTGCGGCGTGACCCGACATGCCCGCAGGGCCCCGCGCGCCGCACGGCCGTGGCCTGTCCTGCTCGTCGGGGGCATGCTCGTGGTCGGCGCGGCCTCCGGGGCCATCGCCACGGAGTGGTGGCCGTCCGCGCTCGGCGCGTCCACCGAGGTGTCCGCCGCACCGACGCCCGACGCCCCGTCCGCGACGCCGACGCCCACGCCGACGCCCACCCCCGAGCCCGACATCGAGCTCACCCTGGTCGCGGCGGGCGACGTCCTGACGCACTCCCCGGTCCTGACCAGCGCGCGGACCGCCGACGGCGGCTACGACTTCTCGCCGGAGCTCTCGCCGGTCCAGGCGTGGGTCTCGGGCGCCGACCTCGCGCTGTGCCACCTGGAGGTCCCCGTCGCCCCGGCGGGGGTCGCTCCGTCGGGCTACCCGCTCTTCGGGGCACCCGCGCAGATCGCCGCCTCCCTGGCGGCCAACGGCTGGGACGGCTGCTCGACCGCCTCGAACCACAGCGTCGACCGCGGTCAGGACGGTCTCGCCGCCACCCTGGACGCCCTCGACGCCGCGGGGCTCGGGCACGCCGGCACCGCGCGGACCGCCGAGGAGGCGGCCACCACCCAGGTGTACGTGCTGGAGCGGGCGGGCCGGACGGTGCGCGTCGCGCAGATCGCCGCGACCTACGGCACCAACGGGCTCCCGGTCCCCGAGGACCGGCTCTGGAGCGTCTCCCTCATCGACACCGCGGAGATCGTGCGGAAGGCCGTCGCGGCTCGCGCCGCGGGGGCCGACCTCGTCGTCGCGTCGATCCACTGCTGCGAGGAGTACGTGACCCAGCCGACCGAGCGGCAGGTCCAGGTCGCGGCCGAGCTCGCCGCGTCCGGTCAGGTCGACCTGGTGATCGGCCACCACGCGCACGTGCCGCAGCCGATCGCCCGCCTCGAGGGCGGGCCGCGCGGCGAGGGGATGTGGGTGGCCTACGGGCTCGGCAACTTCCTCAGCAACCAGGGCGCGCACTGCTGCACCGCGCGGACGGACTCCGGGCTGCTGCTCGAGGCCTCGATCCTGCAGGTCGTCGACGAGCCGGCCCGGGTCACCGGCGTGCAGTGGACGGCCGTGACGATGGACCTGGCGGACGGGCACACCGTGCAGCCGCTCAGCCAGCTCGTGGCGGCCGGGACGGGTGTCGGCGTGCTCAGCGCCGAGGAGCTCGCGACCCGCCTGGGCCGGGTGACCGAGGCAGTCGGGACGCAGGCGCCCCAGGCGACCACCCCCCCGACGTCGACCGGTCCGCCGCCCGGCCTCGAGCGGGTCGCCACGGGCTGATCCCCTCGCCCGCGCCTGGCCCCCGGGCAGGACGTCGCGGGTCGCGACGAGCCGTGCCGTCTCAGCCGGCGGGCGGCTCGTCCGCCGAGCGGGCGACCCCGAAGTACCAGCCCTGCCCCAGGCCCCAGCCGGCGTCCCGCAGGAACGTCGCCTGGGACTCGTTCTCCACGCCCTCGGCGATCGAGAGCAGCCCCATCTCCGAGGCCATCGCCGCCAGGCCCCTGGCCACCCGCGTCGAGGCCTTGTCGTCCGGGATCCCCGCAGTGAACCCCATGTCGAGCTTGAGGCCGCTCACCGGGAGGTCACGCAGGTAGGACAGCGGGGGGACACCGGTGCCGAAGGCGTCGATGAGCACCGGGACCCGCGCCGCGTAGAGGTCGCCGAGGTCCCGCCGCACGGCGGGCGAGACGTCGAGGCTGGTCTCGGTGAGCTCGACGACGAGCCTGCCCGCTGGGAGCCGCGTGCGGGCGAGCTCGGCACGCACCGCTGCGACGAGCTCGCCGTCGCCGAGCTGGTCGGCGCCGACGTTGACCGACACCCAGCTGCCCGCGTCGGACGTCCGGAGCAGACGGTCCGCGGCCATCCGCACCACGGCCGCGCCGAGCGCGACGCCCAGCCCGGCCTCCGCCGCCGTCCCCAGGAAGGAGCCGGGAAGCAGCAGTCCGCGTTCGGGGTGCTGCCAGCGGACCAGCGCCTCGTGCCCCACGACCCGGGCGGTGCGCAGGTCGACGATCGGCTGGAAGTGCAGCACGAGCTGGCCCCGCTGGATCGCGGCGGCGAGCTCGGCCTGGGCGCCGTGCCGGGTGGAGCCGACCACGTCGGTCTCCGCCTGGAAGACCTCGGTGCGGTTGCGCCCGCCGGCCTTCGCCCGGTACAGCGCGGCGTCGGCGGCGGCCAGCACCCCCATCGACGTGGTCGCCCGCAGGGCGTCGTCGACCACCGCGACGCCGATGCTCGCCCGCACCGGGAAGCGGCGACGCTGGGTACGGACCGGGTTGGCCAGCCCGTAGTGCACCGCCGCGGCGATCTCGAACGCCGCCCGGGCCGCGTCCCCGTCCTGCACCACCACGACGAACTCGTCGCCGCCGAGGCGCGCTGGTGTCCCCCGACCGCCGGACGCCGCCCGGAGCACGCCGGCGACGTGCACGAGCACCTCGTCCCCGGCGGCGTGGCCGAACTGGTCGTTGATCTCCTTGAAGCCGTCGAGGTCGATGACGAGCACCGCGCAGCGGCCGGCGACGTCCGGCTCGGCGAGCGCCGACTGGAGCGTCTCGGTCATCACGGCGCGGTTGGGCAGGCCGGTGAGCGGGTCGTGCGCCGCGCGGTGGGCGAGCACCTCGGACTGCATCCGCGCCTCGGTGCTGTCCCGGATCTGGGCGACGAAGACGTCCGGCTCCCCGCTGGGGGAACGGACCAGCACGGCGTCGAGCACCGCCCAGATCGTCTGGCCGTCGGACCGCTGGTAGCGCCGTTCGATGGTGAACCGCTCGCCGACCCCGGCCAGGACCTGCTGCACGTGCGCGCGCTCGGCCGCCCGCTCGCCCGGGTGGCCGACGGTCGACAGGTCGCGACCGACGAGGCTCGCGGCCTCCCGCCCGAGCATGTCGGCGAAGGCCGTGTTGACCTCCAGCAGGCGCCACTGCCGGTCCGTGAGCACCATGCCGATGGGCGCGTTCTCCATCGCGAGCCGGAACCGGGTCTCGGACCGGGCGAGGGCCGCGCGCACCTGGCGCGGACCGGTGACGTCGGCGAGCGTGGTGAGCAGCTCCTGGCTGCCTGCCCGCCCGGGGACGACGCTCGTGGCGGCCGTCACCCAGCGCACCCCGCCGCCCGCCGGCGGGTCGATGCCCACCGTCAGCGGCTCGGCGGCCGGTTCCCCGGTCCGTGGGGCGAAGACCGCCGCCGGGCTGACGTCCCGGCCGTCCTCGGCGACCCACCGGACCGGCAGGGCGCCGACCTGGGCGCCGACGAGATCGCCACGGGACGCGTCGAGCAGCCGCAGCGCGGCCTCGTTCACCTCGAGCACGACCCCCGCGGGACTGTGCAGGACGATGCCGTCGCGCGAGGCGCCGAGCACGCCGGCGAGCTGGGCGCGGACCGCCGACACGCGCGATCGGTCGTCGTCGGTGGTCCTGGCCAGGCGGGCGCGGGACAGGCCCAGGACGGCGGCACTGCTCGCTGCCACCGCGGCACCCCCCAGGGCCGCGATCGTCAAGGCGTCGATTCCCAGTCCCCCTCGTCGTCGTCCACCACGGCCTCGCCGCGCAGGACAGCCAGCGTCGCGGCGAGGTCGTCGGGCTGGACGAGCACGTCCCTGGCCTTCGACCCCTCCGATGGGCCCACGATCTCACGCGACTCGAGCAGGTCCATGAGACGTCCGGCCTTGGCGAAACCGACGCGCAGCTTGCGCTGGAGCATCGACGTCGAGCCGAACTGGGTCGTCACGACGAGCTCGGCGGCCTGCAGCAGCAGGTCGAGGTCGTCGCCGATGTCGTCATCCACCTGCTTGCGGACCGCCGGGGCCAGGATGTCCGGGCGGTAGGTCGGCTGGAGCTGGGTCTTGACGTGCGCGACGACCGCGTGGATCTCGCTCTCGGTGACCCAGGCGCCCTGGACCCGCATCGGCTTGGGCGCGCCCATCGGCAGGAAGAGCGCATCACCCTGGCCGATGAGCTTCTCCGCCCCGGGCTGGTCGAGCACCACGCGGGAGTCGGTGAGCGAGGACGTCGCGAAGGCGAGCCGCGAGGGCACGTTCGCCTTGATCAGCCCGGTGACGACGTCGACGCTCGGCCGCTGGGTCGCCAGGACGAGGTGGATGCCGGCCGCGCGGGCGAGCTGGGTGATCCGCTGGATCGAGGCCTCGACGTCCCGCGGGGCGACCATCATGAGGTCGGCGAGCTCGTCGACGATCACCAGCAGGTACGGGTACGGGGCGATCTTCCGCTCGCTGCCGGGCAGCGGAGTGACCTTCCCGGCCCGCACCCCGGCGTTGAAGTCGTCGATGTGCTTGTAGCCGAACATCGCCAGGTCGTCGTAGCGCTGCTCCATCTCCCGGACCACCCACTCGAGGGCCTCGGCGGCCTTCTTCGGGTTGGTGATGATCGGGGTGATGAGGTGCGGGATCCCCTCGTAGAGGGTCAGCTCGACGCGCTTGGGGTCGACCAGCACCATCCGGACCTCGTCCGGGGTCGCCCGCATGAGCAGCGAGGTGATCATCGAGTTGACGAAGCTCGACTTGCCGGCGCCGGTGGCTCCGGCGACGAGCAGGTGCGGCATCTTCGCGAGGTTGGCCACGACGTAGCCGCCCTCGACGTCCTTGCCGACGCCGATCACCATGGGGTGCTCGCTGCGCCGGGCGACCGAGGAGCGCAGCACGTCGCCGAGCGAGACGGTCTCGCGGTCGGTGTTGGGGATCTCGACGCCGATCGCGGACTTGCCAGGGATCGGCGAGAGGATCCGCACGTCGGCGCTGGCGACCGCGTAGGAGATGTTGCGGCTCAGGGCGGTGACCCGCTCGACCTTGACGCCGGGCCCGAGCTCGAGCTCGTAGCGGGTGACCGTCGGCCCGCGGCTGAAGCCGGTGACCTGGGCGTCGACGTCGAACTGCTCGAGCACGGTCGTCAGCGCCTCGACCACGCGGTCGTTCGCGGCCGAGCGCACCTTGTGCGGCATCCCCTTGGCGAGGACCTCCTCGGGCGGCAGCGTGTAGATGACGTCGCCGTCGAGCATCGGCTGCTCGCCGCGCGGCACGCCGGTCGGGGCCGGCGGGCGCAGGGACCCGCCCTCGGTCGGCACGAGCGTCGTCAGCACCGCGTCCTGGTCGACGGCGTCCGGGTCGACCGCATCGACGTGCGCCGCTGCCTCGTCGCCGGCCGCCGCCGGGGCGGGCTCGGTGAGCGCCACTGCCTCGAAGGCCTCGTCGCCGGCCGTCGTCGGGACGACGGTGGTGACGGCGTCGCTGCCCTCGGCCCGGCGCCGCCACCCGCGACGGCGCGGCTGGACCTGCTGCTCGGCGAGGGTCGGGAGGTCGGCGAGGCTCTCCTCCTCGCGCTCGGCCCCGTCGGCCCCGGTGAGCCGTCGGTAGCCCGCGCGCAGCCGCGGCACGATCATGTGCACCGGCGTCGCGGTGATCACCAGCAGCCCGAAGACCCCGAGCAGCACGAGGACGGGGGTGGCGACCCAGACCGTGAGCAGGCTCGTCAGCGGCGCCCCGACGAGGTAGCCGACCACCCCACCCGCCTCGCGCAGCACCGGCAGGTCCAGCACGGGGCGTCCGCCGCGACGTGCGCGATGCCGCAGACGCTGACCAGCAGCGCCGAGAGGCCGACGCCCATCCGGCCGTTGGCCTGGACCCGGTCGGGGTGACGCATGAGGCGGACGGCGACGGCGAGCAGCAGGACGGGGACGACGACACCGACCACCCCGAAGGTGCCGGCGACGACGTCGTGGATGACGTTCCCGGCCGTCCCGGACAGGCCCCACCACTCCCGCGCCGCGACGACGAACGCGAGCGCGAGCAGCGCGAAGGCCGCCCCGTCGCGCCGGTGGGCCGGGTCGAGGTCCCGCGCGCCGCGACCGATCCGCCGCCCGGCGCCGCCGACGACGTGCGCGGCGCCCATCCAGGTGCCGCGCACCATCCGTACGGGCAGCGAGCGTTCGCGCCGGGCCGGCGCCTTGCCGGAACCGGTCGGGCGCGGCTCGGTGGGTCGCGCCGGCGCCGGTGCGCGCTGCGGGACGAGCCGCGCGAGGGCGTACGGGTAGCCATGCTGCCAAGGTACCGGCCGCCCCGCTGAAGACCTCGGAGGCTGGCGGGTCGTCGGCGCCGCTCAGGCCTCCACGACCACCGGGATGATCATCGGCCGGCGGCGCAACCGGTTCGAGGCCCAGCGGCCGACGACCCGGCGCATGATCTGCTGGAGCTGCTGGGTGTCGAAGGCGCCGCCGGCCGCGGCATCCTCCAGGGCCTTGGTGATCTCCGGGATGATCGTCGTCGAACACCGCGTCGTCCTCGGCGACGCCGCGGGCGTGGATCTGCGGGCCGGCGATCACCTTGCCGGTGGCGGAGTCGACCACGGCGAAGACCGAGACGAAACCCTCCTCGCCGAGGATCCGGCGGTCCTTGAGCTCGGCGTCGGTGAGCTCGCCGACGCTCGAGCCGTCGACGTAGACGTAGCCGCAGGGCACCGCGCCGACGATGGACGCCACGCCGTCCTTGAGGTCGACGACCACGCCGTCCTCGGCGAGGATCACCCGCTCCGCGGGGACGCCGGTGCGCACCGCGACGGCGCCGTTCGCCACCAGGTGACGCACCTCGCCGTGGATCGGCATGACGTTGCGCGGCCGGATGATGTTGTAGCAGTAGGTGAGCTCGCCGGCGGCCGCGTGGCCCGAGACGTGCACCCGGGCGTTGCCCTGGTGGACCACCGCGGCGCCGAGCCGCATGAGGCCGTTGATCACCCGGAAGACCGCGTTCTCGTTGCCGGGGATGAGCGAGGAGGCGAGCACGACGGTGTCCCCGTGGCCGACCTTGACCGGGTGGGTGCCGTTCGCCATCCGGGCGAGGGCGGCCATCGGCTCGCCCTGGGAGCCGGTCGACATGAGCACGACCTCGTCCGCCGGCAGGTCGTCGACCTTGCGGGCGTCGACCAGGATCCCCTCGGGCACGTTGAGGTAGCCGAGCTCGGCCGCGATCCCCATGTTGCGGACCATCGACCGGCCGACCAGGGCGACCTTGCGGCCGTGCAGCTCGGCGGCGTCGAGGACCTGCTGGACGCGGTGCACGTGCGAGGCGAACGAGGCGACGATGATCCGCTGGCTCGCCCCGGCGAACACCGAGTCGAGCACCGGGCCGATCTCGCGCTCGGGCGTCACGAAGCCGGGCACCTCGGCGTTGGTGGAGTCGACCATGAAGAGGTCGACGCCCTCCTCGCCGAGCCGCGCGAAGGCCCGCAGGTCGGTGATCCGGCCGTCGAGCGGGAGCTGGTCCATCTTGAAGTCGCCGGTGTGAGCACCATGCCGGCGGCGGTGCGCACCGCGACCGCGAGCGCGTCCGGGATCGAGTGGGTGACCGAGACGAACTCGCACTCGAAGGCGCCGAACCGCTCGACCTGCCCCTCGGCGACGGTGAGCGTGAACGGCTTGATCCGGTGCTCCTTGAGCTTCGCCTCGACGAACGCGAGCGTGAGCTGGGAGCCGACGACGGGGATGTCCGGGCGCAGCCGGAGCAGGTAGGGCACGGCGCCGATGTGGTCCTCGTGACCGTGCGTCAGGACGAGCGCCTCGACGTCGTCGAGCCGGTCCCGGATGTGGTCGAAGTCCGGCAGGATGAGGTCGACGCCGGGCTGGTGGTCCTCGGGGAAGAGCACCCCGCAGTCGACGATGAGCAGCCGGCCGTCGATCTCCAGCACGCTCATGTTGCGGCCGATCTCGCCGAGGCCGCCGAGCGGGACGACCCGCAGGGTCCCCGGCTCCAGGGCCGGCGGGGTGGTGAGCTCGGGGTGCGGATGGGACATCAGTGGTCTCCCTGAAGCAGGCCGGCCGCGACCAGGGCGGCGCGCACCTGCGCGGTCTCGGTGGCGTCGGCCTCGACGTGAGGCAGCCGCATGGCGGGGCTCGGCAGGTGGCCGAGCAGATGGAGCGTGAGCTTGCTGCGCAGCGCACCGTTGCCGCTGCCGCAGATGAGGTCGACGACGGGCTGGATCTCGACGAAGCCGGCGAGCGCGCGATCGGTGTCACCGGCGGCGAAGGCCGCGATGATCGCCGCGAGCTGGTCGCCGACCAGGTGCGCGGTCATGCTCACCAGTCCGACCGCACCGACCGAGAGGAACGGGAGCAGGAGCCCGTCGTCCCCGCTGTACCAGGCCAGGCCGGTCCGGGCGATGGACCGCATCGCCCCCTGCACGTCGCCGGTCGCGTCCTTGACGGCCACGACGCGATCGTGCGCCGCCAGCCGGTCGAGGGTCTCCGGGGCGTAGCGCACGGCGGTGCGGCCGGGGACGTCGTAGAGCATGACGGGCAGCCCGGTCGCGTCCGCCACCGCGACGGTGTGCCGGTAGACGCCCTCCTGGGACGGCCGGGAGTAGTAGGGCGTCACGACGAGCAGGCCGTGGGCGCCGGCCTCGGCGGCCTGCTCGGCCATCCGCACGGCGTGCACGGTGTCGTTGGACCCGGCGCCCGCGACCACCAGCGCACGGTCGCCCACCGCCTCGACGACGGCGCGGACGAGGTCGGCCTTCTCCGGGGCGTGCGTGGTCGGGGCCTCACCGGTGGTGCCGTTGAGCACCACGCCGTCGTGGCCGTGGTCGACGAGGTGGGTCGCCAGCCGGACCGCGGCCTCGAGATCGACCTCCCCGTCCGGGCTCATCGGGGTGACCATGGCCGTGAGCAGGGCGCCGAAGGGGCGCCGCGGGTCGTCCACCATGGGCGACAACCTACCGCCGACCGTCGGCGTGCTGCCCCGGTCGCCCGGCGCGGCGCCGACTGACGAACCGGTAACGCAGCCCGGTCGACGAGACGGCCCAGCCGGTGGCCGGATCGACCGCGCCGGTGCTCCACGTCTCGTCGAGCAGGGGCGCGCGCGTCCCGGCGCCGACGGTGACGTCGATCTCGGTCACCTCGGCGCGGTCGGCGTGGTCGAGGAACGCCGCGTAGACCTGCCCGCCACCGATCACCCAGGCGTCCCGACCGGCGAGGAGGGCGAGCGCCGCGTCGACCCCGGCGACGACTCTCGCGCCCTCGAGGTCCAGGTCCACCCGTCGGCTGAGCACCACGTTGACCCGACCGGGCAGCGGGCGGAACCGCTCGGGCAGCGACCGCCAGGTGGCGTGGCCCATGAGCACCACGCCGCCCGCGGTGAGCGCTCGGAAGTGGGCCAGGTCCTCCGGCAGGTGCCACGGGAGGGCACCGTCGACGCCGATGACGCCGTCGGCGGACTGCGCCCAGACCAGCGCCAGGCTCACACCGCCACCGGCGCCTTGATCGCCGGGTGGTGGCGGTAGTCGACCAGGTCGACGTCGTCCATCGTGTACGCGTCGAGCGAGGCGGCCCGGCGCAGCTCGAGGCGTGGCGGGGCGAACGGCTCGCGGGAGAGCTGCTCACGCACCTGCTCGACGTGGTTGTCGTAGATGTGGCAGTCGCCGCCGGTCCAGACGAAGTCGCCGACCTCGAGATCGGTCTGCTGGGCGACCATGTGGGTGAGCAGGGCGTACGAGGCGATGTTGAACGGCACCCCGAGGAAGAGGTCGGCGGAGCGCTGGTAGAGCTGGCAGGAGAGCCGGCCGCCGGTGACGTCGAACTGGAAGAACGCGTGGCACGGGGCCAGCGCCATCCGCGGCAGGTCGGCGACGTTCCAGGCCGAGACGATGTGCCGCCGCGAGGACGGGTCGCGTCGGATGCCGTCGACCAGCCGGGCGATCTGGTCGACGTGGCCCTCGGGCGTCGGCCACGAGCGCCACTGCACGCCGTAGACCGGGCCGAGCTCGCCGTCCGGCCCGGCCCACTCGTCCCAGATGTGCACGTTCTTCTCGACCAGGCTGCGCACGTTGGACTCCCCGCGCAGGAACCAGAAGCAGCTCCTCGGCGACGAGCCGGAGCGGCACGTGCTTCGTGGTGACGAGCGGGAAGCCCGCCGAGAGGTCGAACCGCATCTGGTGGCCGAAGACCGAGCGGGTGCCGGTGCCGGTGCGGTCCGCCTTCGGTGCGCCGTGCTCGAGCACGTGGCGGAGCAGGTCCTCGTACGGGGTGGGGACGGCCATGCGGGCCATCGTAGGCACCGCCGCGAACCGGTGCGCACGGGGGTCGGCGAGAGACATACTGACGCGCATGGCGACGACGCACTCCCCCGTTCCCCCCACCTTGGCGGCCCACCTGCCGACGGGTCTGCTGATCGGCGGCCACTGGCGCGCCGCGAGCGGCGGCGGGACGTTCGCCGTCCACGACCCGGCCACCGGGTCCGAGCTCTTCGACGTGGCCTCGGCGACCCCGCAGGACGGCGCCGACGCCCTCGCCGCGGCGCACGAGGCCTGGCCGGCCTGGCGCGCCGTGGCGCCCCGGGTCCGGGCCGAGGTGCTCCGGTCGGTCTTCGAGACGGTGACGAGCCGGATCGAGGACTTCGCCGCGCTGATCACCGCCGAGGGCGGCAAGCCGCTGGCCGAGGCCAGGGCGGAGACCACCTACGGCGCGGAGTTCGTCCGCTGGTACTCCGAGCAGGCCGTGCGGATCAACGGCATGGTGCGCACCGCGCCGAGCGGGACGAACCGGCAGATCGTCCTGCACCGTCCGGTCGGCCCGGCGCTGCTCATCACGCCGTGGAACTTCCCGCTGGCGATGGCCACCCGGAAGATCGCCCCGGCGCTGGCCGCCGGCTGCACCGTGGTGATCAAGCCGGCCGGGTTCACGCCCCTGACGACGATGCTCTTCGCCGAGGTCGTCCGGGCCGAGCTCGAGTCCCGCGGACTGCCCACCGGCGTGATCAACGTCGTCCCGACGGCGTCCTCGGGCGCGCTCGTCGGCCCGCTGCTGGCCGACCCGCGGCTGCGCAAGCTCTCCTTCACCGGCTCGACCGAGGTGGGCCAGGTGCTCCTGCGGGGCGCCGCCGACGGTGTGCTGCGCACCTCGATGGAGCTCGGCGGCAACGCACCGTTCCTCGTCTTCGAGGACGCCGACATCCCGGCGGCCGTGCAGGGCGCGCTCGCGGCGAAGATGCGCAACGCCGGCCAGACCTGCGTCGCGGCCAACCGCTTCCTCGTGCACGAGTCCGTCGCCGAGGAGTTCTCGGCCGGCCTGGCCGAGGCGTTCGCCGGCCTCGTCGTCGGCGCCGGCTCGGCCCCCGGGACGACGGTGGGCCCGCTCATCGAGGCGGCCGCGGTCGACAGCGTCGAGGCGATGGTCGCCGAGGCGGTGGACGGCGGCGCGACGGTCCTGGTCGGCGGTGACCGGCCGGACCGCTCGACGCACGCCGGGTACTTCTACAACCCGACGGTGCTCACCGGGGTCTCGCCGGACGCCCGGGCCGTCCGGGAGGAGATCTTCGGACCGGTCGCCCCCGTGGTGACCTTCGGCTCGGAGCAGGAGGCGCTCGCCCTGGCGAACAGCACCGAGTTCGGGCTCGTCGCCTACGCCTACACCCGGGACGTGGACCGGACCTTCCGCCTGGCCGAGCAGGTCGAGGCCGGGATGCTCGGGATCAACCGCGGCATGGTCTCCGACGCGAGCGCCCCGTTCGGCGGCGTGAAGAGGTCGGGGTTGGGCCGGGAGGGCGGCGAGGCCGGCATCGAGGAGTACCTCGAGAGCATCTACGTCGCCCTGTGACGCCGGGCGAGGAGGACGGGCGGCCGGCCTCGGCCCGCCGGGCCGTGCTGCGCCAGGCCGCGGGCGTCTCGATCGCGACGGGGCTGTACGGCATCTCGTTCGGGGCGCTCGCCGTCGTCTCGGGCCTCGACGTGCCGCAGACCGTCGCACTGAGCGTCCTGATGTTCACCGGCGGGTCGCAGTTCGCCTTCATCGGGGTGCTCGGCGCCGCCGGCTCCCCGGTCGCGGCCGTGGCGACGGCCGGCCTGCTCGGCGCCCGCAACGCCCTGTACGGCGCCGTCGTCGCCCCGCTGCTCCAGGTCAGCGGGCCGCGGCGCTGGGCGGCCGCGCAGCTGACGATCGACGAGTCGACCGCGGTGGCCGTGGCCCAACGCTCCCCCGCGCTCGCCCGGATCGGCTTCTGGGCCACCGGGCTCGGGGTCTTCGTGCTGTGGAACGCGACCACGGTGCTCGGCGCGCTCGCCGGGTCGCTGCTGGGCGACCCGACGCGGTGGGGCCTGGACGCCGCGGCGGCCGCGGCATTCCTCGGCCTGCTCTGGCCCCGGCTCGCCGGCCGCCGCGCGCAGGGGGTGGCCCTCGTGGCCGTCGTCGTGGCGCTCGCCCTCACCCCGCTCGTCCCCGCGGGGATCCCGGTGCTGGCGGCCGCCGTCGTGGCCGTGGCCGCCGGCTGGCGCGCCCCGGCGACCGGCCCCGGGCCGGGGGTGGTGGGCTGATGGCCACTGACCACCCGGCGGCCCGATGACCTGGCTCGCCGTGCTGGCCGCCTGCGCGCTCTGCTTCGCGATCAAGCTGCTCGGTCACCACGTGCCGACCCACTGGCTGACCCGCCCCCGCGCCGCCCGGATCTCCGGGCTGCTCACCGTCACGCTCCTGGCCGCCCTGGTGGCCGTGCAGGCGGCGACCGCCGGCGGTCGCGTCGTGGTCGACGCCAGACTGGCGGCGCTCGGGGTGGCCGCCGTCGCGCTGTGGCTGCGCGCGCCGTTCATCGTCGTCGTCGTGCTGGCCGCGCTCACCGCCGCCGGCCTGCGCGCGCTCGGCGGGTAGCCTGCCGCGATGGCCCTCTTCCACGACCACGCCGACGTCTCCGTGCGCCCCGCCCTGCCCGGCGACGAGGTCGCGGTGGTCGCCGTCCAGCTCCGTGCCTGGCAGTCGGGCCTGGCCGCCGCCGTGCCCGACCTGCTCGAGCGGGTCGACGCCCTGGCCATGACGACCCGGTGGGCCGAGGCGATCACCGCTCCTCCGACGCCCGGCCACCGGGTGCTGGTCGCGCTGGACGGTGCGCGCGTGGTCGGCGTGGCCGCCGTCGTGCCGGTGCCGCAAGGGGTCGAGGTGGTCACCCTCGAGGTCGACCCGGACCACCGCCGCGGCGGGCACGGCTCGCGGCTGCTCGCGGCCTGCGTCGACCTGGGCCGGCTGGACGGCGCCGACCACGTGCTCACCTGGGGCCTGGACCACGACGCGGCGCGCGAGCAGTTCCTCGCCGCGGCGGGGCTCGGCCGGGACGGGGCCGCGCGGGTCCTCGCCGAGGGCGCGACCGAGGCGGAGAGCCTCGTCGAGCGCCGCTGGGTCGCCGCGATCTGAGCCGCGGCGCATCGCCGCCGGGGTCGGCGACGCCGGGTCAGGACGTGCTGCCGGCCTGCCGGCGGAGCCGCAGGGCAGTGCGCAGCGCGGACCGGGCGCGGCTCCGGTCGCGGGCGGCGTCGTAGGCGAAGCCGAGCCGGAACCAGGCCGCCCAGTCCTCGGGGGACTGCTCGACGTCGGCCTGCGCCTGGGCGAACGCGGCGTCGGCCGCGCCGCGGTCGATCCGGCCGCCGGGGGTGCGCGGGAGCGTGTCGGGCGCCAGCGCGCCCCGCGCGGCGAGCTCGTCGGCCATCCGCTGGACCTGCACCGCGGTCCACCACTCGCGGGCCAGCAGCGCCGCCCCGAGGAACGGGACGAGCAGCACGCCGAGCCCGAGCACGATCGCGACCACCTCACCGGTGGCGATGAGGCTGATCGCCCGGCCGGCGACGGCCACGACGTAGAGCAGCGTGAGCGCGGAGATGGCGAGCGCGAAGAGCAGCCCCTTGCGCATCACAGGTCCAGGTAGCCGTCGAGCCCGACGGTCAGCCCGGGGCGGGAGCCGACCGTGCGCACCGCGTGCACGACCCCGGGCATGAAGGAGACGCGGTCGAAGGAGTCGTGCCGGATCGTCAGCTGCTCGCCGGGGTTGCCGAGCAGGATCTCCTCATGCGCCACGAGCCCGCGCAGCCGGACCGCGTGCACGCGGATCCCGTCGATCTCGGCGCCGCGCGCGCCGTCCACCTGGGCGCTCGTCGCGTCAGGGACCGCACCGAGACCTGCGGCCCGCCGGGCCGCGGCGATCCCGGTCGCCGTGTGGCGAGCGGTGCCGCTGGGCGCGTCGACCTTGTCGGGGTGGTGCAGCTCGATCACCTCGGCCGACTCGAACCACGGTGCCGCCTTGGCGGCGAACGCCATCGCCAGGACGGCGCCGATGGCGAAGTTGGGGGCGATGAGGACGCCGACCGTCGGCGCGTCGCGCAGGTGCTCCCGCACGCGGCCGAGGGACGCCTCGTCCCAGCCCGTCGTGCCGACGACCGCGTGGATCCCGGCGTCGATGAGGGCGTGCACGTTCGCCTCGGTCGCGGAGGGCACCGTGAAGTCGACGGCGACGGAGGCACCGGATCCCTCGAGCGCCGCGAGGTCGTCGCCGGCGTCGAGCCGGGCCACGAGCTCCATCCCGGCGGCGGCACCCACGGCGGCGCACACGGTGGTGCCCATGCGCCCGGCGGCGCCCAGCACGGCGACCCGCAAGGTCGGGGGCGGGTCGGTCGGGGAGGTCTGCTCGGTCACGATCGTCGAGCCTAGCCGCCGAACGGCCCGACCTTGACGACCGAGCGCGGGCGGGCCGCGAGCTCGATCGCGAGCTCCTGCACCTGCTGCGCGGTGACGGCGCGCACCCGCTCGAGCGTCTCGGACTGGCTGAGCAGCTCGCCGTGCACCAGCTCGGCCTTGCCGAGGCGGTTCATCCGCGAGCCGGAGTCCTCCAGCCCGAGCACGAGCCCGCCGGAGAGCTGGCCGATGCTGCGGGCGAGCTCGGCCGGGCTGATCGGTTCCTGCGCCATCCGGTCCCAGCCCTCGGCAAGGAGCGCGAGGACCTGGTCGACGCTCTCCGGAGCGCAGCCGGCGTAGAGGCCGAAGAGGCCGGTGTCGGAGTGCCCGCTCGCGAAGGAGTACACCGAGTACGCCAGCCCGCGCTTCTCGCGGATCTCCTGGAAGAGCCGGGAGGACATCCCGCCGCCGAGCACGGCGTTGAGGACGAGCAGCGGGTAGCGACGCTCGTCGGTGCCGGTGAGGCCGACGCCGCCGAGGATGACGTTGGCCTGCTCGGTCGCGCGGCGCACGACGGTCTCGAGGCCCGCGGCGGGCACGGCGGCCGGCAGGTCGGGCCGACGGTCCAGCGGGCTGGAGTCGTCCAGG
>CAVRUY010000005.1:0-309484 GCA_963724505.1 uncultured Actinomycetota bacterium | reverse complement strand
GCGGTTTCCAGTGCTCGCGTGTACTCGGTCAAGGAACTGAAGCTGACATGCAATTGGTCCTGAGCCCGGTTCTGGTAACCAAGGTCGCTCATGCGCAGACTGGTCGCATAGGGGCGGTACAGGGTACCGGGTACGAGTTCCAGCAAATCCGAATTGCGGCCCTGCAAGAAGGACTGACAGATTGCGGGCGAAGCGCCAAACAGGTAGGGAATCAACCAGCAGTAGCGCAGAAAATTCCGAATCAGGCCGAAATAGCGCTCGCTCTTGAAGTCTTGCATGCTGGTGTTGGGCGAGCAGCACTGTTTGAGAGCAGACCAGAACTCGTCAGGCAGGGGACCAGTTGTAGTGCGCGCCGGCAATGGTTTGCATGTGACGGCCATAGCGCAGCCCCAGACCTTCGCGGTAAGCGGCCTTCATTCTGGCAGAGTTGCTGGTGCCGTAGTCCGCGATGGCGATGTCCTTGTCTTCTCCGACCACGCAGGGCATGGAGCCTGCCCACATGATCTCTCCCTGTAACTGGCGCGCGGTAAATCGGTGAATGTCCTGCAGGAAAGCCAGTGGAAACTCAGGGTCCTGCGAGGGTGGGGTGATGAACTCCAGCAGCGCCTCGGCGTAGTCGGTGGTAATCCAGGGGTGCGTCAATTTGGAGCCCAGCGCTGTGGGGTGAGGCGTGCGCGCCAGGTGTCCGTGGACATCGACACGCAGACATTCTCGCTCAGTCCTCGGGTGATGCCTCGCAAGACCTGCGCTGTGCTCTGCTGGGAGAATTGCCGCACTTCGTCGCAGCAGGTAAATTTCAACATGATTGGGCGTGTCCTCAAATTTGTTGCTGGCAGTATGGCAGTTTTTCCGGATTCGCCACCGTTCGCTTTTGCAAGGGCCGGTTTCCGGGTTACTCTCTACCGGCGTGTCTTGATTGGCATATGTCGCCTTCTGGGTAGAGGTAGCATGTGGTTCGTATAAGTGAGGTTTCAATGGCTGCTTTTGAATTTGACCTGTTTGTCATTGGGGGCGGTAGCGGTGGTGTTCGCGCCGCACGCATGGCCGCTGCCAGTTGGTGTCTGCACGGCGAAAACGGGGGCGCTCAGGGTCTGGGCGGGACCTGTGTCAACGTCGGGTGCATCCCCAAAAAGCTTTACAGCTATGCCGCTCACTTTGCCGAGAGTGTGGAGGAGTCGCGTGGGTTTGGCTGGGAAGGCGACGCACTCTGCACGCTGAACTGGGCGACGCTCAAAGAGAACCGCCGACGCGAGATCGCTCGGCTCAACGGAATTTACCTCAAACTGCTGGTTGATTCGGGTGTGAAGGTCATCAACGGGCATGCGCGGTTGATGGACGCTCACACCGTTGAGGCGCAGGTCGTTGAGGGTGGGCTGGCGCGGCCGCAGCGATTCAGTGCCAAGAATATCCTGGTTGCCACCGGCGGAACACCATTTGTTCCACATATCGCGGGGCATGAGCATGTGCTCACTTCAAATGACATGTTTGACATTGATCCGTTCCCAAATCGCCTTCTGGTGGTCGGGGGTGGATACATCGCTTGCGAATTCGCCTCATCTTTAATGAACTGGGTTCCCGGGCTACCGAGTTGTATCGCGGTGAGCAGGTTCTGAAGGGGTTTTGATGATGAGGTTCGACATTTCATCGCCCAGGAGATGGTCAAGACCGGGGTGGATTTGCGTCTGAATTCGGGCGTTCAGTCGGTCCATCGCACGGCGCAGGGTCTGGAGGTGGGGCTTGAAACGGGAGGCTCGGTCACGGTCGATGCCGTGTTGTACGCCACCGGGCGTGTTCCAAATGTAACGGGTCTGGGGCTTGAGACAGTCGGTGTTGCGCAGGGTGCCAGCGGCGCTGTGTTGGTCACCGAGTGCTACCAGAGCAGCGTGCCATCAATTTACGCGCTGGGAGATGTGACCTCGCGCGTGCAACTCACCCCAGTCGCCCTGGGCGAGGCCATGGTTCTGGTGGATCATCTGTTAGGCCCACAGGCAGGCAAGGCCCCGCGCAGCATGAGTTATGAGTTCATCCCCACGGCCGTCTTCACTCATCCCAATATCGGAACCGTGGGCTATTCGGAAGCCGCTGCCCGCAAGCTGTATCGGGAGGTGGTCGTGTACCGCAGCGAGTTCAAGGCGCTCAAGCACACGCTCAGCGGCAGCTCCGAGCGAACCCTGATGAAGCTGGTTGTAGACAGTGCCACGGACCGCGTGGTGGGACTGCATATGGTCGGGCCCGAGGCGGGAGAAATCGTGCAGGGATTTGCGGTGGCCATGAAGGCTGGCGCGACCAAAGCCATCTTTGACAGCACCATTGGCATTCACCCCACTGCCGCAGAGGAGTTTGTGACCATGCGTGAGCCGGTGCCACCCGACGCCTGACCCGCCTGAGGTCGTGGCAGCGGTGTCTGCCCAGAACATGGACAATAAGGCCATGTCCTACATGCCCACCTTTATTGCACCTTCGCGTTTCACGGACCCTGCTGCGGCACTGGCTAAAGCGCGTGAAATCTACGATGCCAGCATTGCTCATCTACGTGAAGCCATGCAGCGTTTCGTGGCAGGGGAAACCTTGCCTGGTCATGCCCGAGCCTGTTATCCGTTTGTGAGGGTTCAAACCGCGCACCGTGTCGCGGCGCACGACGGGCGACACCTCTCACCTGAGCTATGGCTTCGTCGCGGGACCGGGACGGTTTGAAACCACCTTGACCCGCCCCGATCTATACGCCGCCTACTATTTGGAGCAGTTCACCCTGCTACTGCAAAACCACAAGGTGGAGTTGGAGGTGGGTACCAGCACCCAGCCGATTCCAGTGCACTTTTCGTTCGCCGAGCACGACCATATCGAAGGCAGCCTAAATCAGGCGCGCCGGGAGTTGATGCGCGACTTGTTTGATTTGCCGGACCTCGCAGCAATGGACGATGGCATTGCCAACGGTACGTTTGTCGCCAAGCCTGGCGAGCCCGAGCCGCTTTCATTGTTCACCGCCCCGAGGGTGGACTATTCGCTACACCGACTGCGCCACTACACCGGAACAGCACCCGAGCATTTTCAAAATTTCGTGCTGTTTACCAATTACCAGTTTTATATCGACGAGTTCGTGAGCCTGGGCCACGCCCAAATGCACAACCCCAACAGCGAATACATCGCTTTTGTGGAGCCGGGTAATGTGGTGACCCGGCACGTTGGAAGCCTTGCATTGCCAGGCGATGAGTTGGGCAGTGTGCCACCACGTCTGCCGCAAATGCCCGGTTACCACCTGGTACGGGGTGACGGCAGCGGCATCAGCATGGTTGGTAATATTGGTGTCGGCCCAGCCAACGCCAAGACCATCACGGACCACATCGCCGTCTTGCGCCCCTATGCCTGGATCATGCTGGGCCACTGCGCGGGTCTGCGCAACACTCAGCGTCTGGGCGACTATGTGTTGGCCCACGGCTATGTGCGCGAGGACCATGTGCTCGACGAAGAGTTGCCACTGTGGGTGCCGGTGCCCGCGCTGGCGGAGATCCAGTTGGCGCTGGAGGCGGCCGTGTCCGATGTAACGCAGCTCGAAAGGTCCAGAACTCAAGCGCCTAATGCGCACGGGCACCGTAGCCAGTACCGACAACCGCAACTGGGAACTGCTCCCCGATAACGGCCCGCAGCGGCGTTTCAGCCAGAGTCGGGCGGTAGCGCTGGACATGGAAAGCGCCACGATTGCAGCCAACGGGTTTCGGTTCCGTGTTCCCTACGGAACGCTTTGTGCGTGAGCGACAAGCCCTTGCATGGGGAAATCAAGCTGCCTGGCATGGCGGACCACTTTTACCGTGAACGGGTCGACCAGCACCTGCGTATCGGTATGCGAGCCATCGAGTTGCTGCGTCAGCAGGGCGTGGACCAACTCCACAGCCGAAAGCTGCGCAGTTTTGCCGAGGTGGCGTTTCAGTAAAAGCGCCGAACGCCAATCTATGCCCGACCTTCTTTTCACTGCGGCGAACCTGTCCAAACGCTACGGTGACAGCACCGTTGTTGACAATCTGTCTTTTGGTATTGAAGCGGGTGAGTGTCTGGGCGTGATCGGCCCCAATGGCGCGGGAAAGACCACCACCATCCGCATGTGTTTGGGTTTGACGCTGCCCGATAGCGGCAGCATCACGGCCATGGGCTTGCAAATGCCGGTTGACGCGTTGGCCGTCAAGGCGCAACTTGGGGTGGTGAGTCAGATGGATACGCTGGACCCTGATTTCAGCTGTGCCGAGAACCTGCTGGTCTATGGCCGCTACTTCGGCATGAAGGACGCGCAGATCAAGGAGCGCATTCCCTCGCTACTGGAGTTTGCCTCGTTCTGCACAAGGCCAACGTCAAGCCAGGTGAACTCTCGGGTGGCATGAAGCGGCGCCTGAGCCTGGCGCGCGCCCTGGTCGGCATCTGGTTGCTGCTGCTCGATGAACCCACCACGGGTCTGGACCCGAAGCACGCCACCTGATGTGGGAGCGTTTGCAACTGCTGCTGCAGGAGGGAAAGTCCATTCTGCTCACGACGCATTTCATGGATGAAGCCGAACGCTTGTGCTCGCGTCTTTTGGTTCTCGATCATGGCCGCAAGATCGCCGAAGGACCTCGACGCCATCTGATCGGGGAGCACCTTGAGCCGGACGTGGTTGAGGTCTATGGGAGCGGGCGCGCCGGCCCTTGTGAATTCGCCCATGAGTGCCATGGCGGCGCGAGTCGAGGTCAGTGGCGAGACCGTGTTCTTCTACACCCAGAACGCGGAGCCACTGCTGCGCGAACTTGCCGCTTACCCGCAATTGCGCACACTGCATTGGCCCGCCAACCTTGAGGACCTGTTTCTCAAACTGACCGGCCGACAGATTCGGGAGAATGGTTGCATGCGCCCGTTGACCACAACTCAGCAGGGCCAAAGTGTTTGGCGAGCACCCCAGTTAACCTGGCGGTTTTGGCCGGTGTTTCTGCGCAACCTGCTGGTCTGGCGCAAGCTGGCCGTCCCCAGTCTGGTGGGAAATATCGCCGAGCCGCTGATGTGGTTGGTGGCGTTTGGCTACGGCATGGGGGCGCTTGTCGGGACGGTCAGCCTGAGCGGCGCACAGGGCGAAGTGAAAGTGCCTTATATCCTGTTCCTGGCCAGCGGCTCGATCTGCATGAGCGCCATGAACGCCGCCAGTTTTGAGGCGCTGTACTCCGCGTTTTCTCGCATGCATGTGCAAAAGACCTGGGACGGCATCATGAATGCGCCAGTCAATCTGGACGACATTGTGTTGGGAGAGATGCTGGCGGGCAGCCTTCAAGGCGCTGTTCACGGTGACCGCCATTCTTGGGGTGATGCTGGCGCTGGGCATCAGTTACTCACCCAAACTGTTGATGGCCTGGCCGGTGCTGCTGGGGGTTGGCATTACCTTCAGTTGCATCGCGCTCATCTTCAATGCCCTAGCCCAGGGCTACGACTTCTTCACCTACTACTTCACGCTATTTCTCACGCCCATGATGTTTTTAAGCGGCATTTTCTTTCCGCTAGATCAGTTGCCGCAAATCGTGCGCACTATTTCGGACTGGTTGCCGCTGACGAACGCCGTCGAACTGGTTCGCCCGATGTTCATGGACCAATGGCCAGCCCACCCGGCTCGGCATCTTTTGGTGTTGATGGCCTATGCCGTTGGGGGCTTCTGGGTTGCCCTGGCACTGACGCGAAAGCGCTTTCGCGCCTAGGTTACTGGCTCCAGTTTACTACTTAATTAATAGTGAACTATTGTTATTGAACGAGGGCTAGAGGCCGATTTTCTATAAATTATCAGCTGACCTGGGCGGCCTTGATCATGTCTGCTGCCTTTTCTGCGATCGCGATGACTGGCGCATTGGTGTTGCCACTGACGACGCTGGGCATGATGGAGGCATCCACTACGCGCAGGCCTTGCATCCCATGCACCCGCAACTGGGCATCGACCACGTCCAGTGGCCCGTTACCCATGCGGCAACTGCCTACCGGGTGATAGATGGTGTCGGCATAGTCGCGAATGAATTGTTCAATCTGGGAGTCGGTTTGCGCGGTGGCTGAGGTTGACAGTTCCTTGCCGCCAATTGCCGCCATGGCCGGTTGCGACAAAATGCGGCGCGTCTCCTTGAAGCCGCGCACCATCCGATCCATATCATCGCGGTCGCCCAGAAAATTGGGATCGATCAGGGGAAACTCGCGCGGATTTTTGCTGGCAAGCCTGACGCTGCCCCGGCTGCGTGGACGAAGTACGCACATGTGAACTGAAAAGCCGTGTCCGAGAACGGGCTTGCGCCCGTGGTCAAGCAGCTTGCCAATGACAAAGTGCAACTGGATATCCGGAACAGTCTCGCTCGGTTGGCTTTTGAGGAAACCGCCCGCTTCGGCGAAATTCGTGGTCAGGAGGCCTGTGCGGTGTCGCCGCCATTCAAAAATACCCTTGATTCCGCGCATAAGGGCGCTGAGCGAGAGACCGAACAAGTTCCTTGGCTTTGGGCGCGTCAAACACTTGCACCACGTCAACGTGGTCGTGCAGGTTCTGCCCCACGCCGGGCAAATCATGCACGGTGGCAATTCCGTTTTCCAGCAAATGGGCGTGCTCGCCAATGCCCGAGAGCATCAGCAGATGGGGCGATTGCAAGGAGCCGGCGCATACCAGCACTTCCCGCGTGGCGCGCAGCTGCTTGATCTGACTGTCCTGTTCGAATTCGGACCCCCACGGCACGCTTGCGCTCGGTCATCGGATGCGCGCTGGGCGTGGGCGCCGGTAAAGACATGCAGGTTAGGGCCCGCGCCAGGTGCGGTGTCAGGTAGGCCTTCGCAGCGCTGCAACGCTCGCCGTCCTTTTGCGTGACCTGGTACATCCCGACCCCTTCAAGCTTGGCACCGTTGAAGTCCGGGTTGAAGGAGAAGCCGGCTTGTTCCGCGGCCCGCACAAACACCGGCCCAAACTGGTTTGGATTGCGCAGATCCATCACGTTGAGTGGCCCTCCCACGCCATGAAAATCATCAGCGCCTCTTTCGTTGTTCTCCGCCCGCTTGAAATAGGGCAGCAGATCATCGTAGGACCAGCCCGGATTGCCCTGGGCCGCCCACTGGTCGTAATCGCTGCGATGGCCACGAATGTAGATCATGGCGTTGATGGAACTCGAGCCTCCCAGTACCTTGCCCCGTGGCTGGTAGCCGCTGCGGCCGTTGAGACCGGGTTGTGGCACAGCGTCGATGCCCCAGGCTGCCTGGCCAGTCTGGGCCATGAGGGCAATGCCGGCCGGACATTGAATGAAGACGCTGCTGTCGGCCGGTCCGGCTTCAAGCAAGGCGACGGTGATGTCCGGGTTTTCGGTTAAACGAGCGGCCAGTACGCAACCGGCCGAACCGCCGCCGACGATGAGGTAATCAAACATATGGGTCTCCTGAACATCTTGTCAATTGGACGCATTACACGCTGGACTTACGTTACCGCAAACCGAGGGTCTTGTTTAGAGCGGCGCATCAGCTAGTTGTCACATCAGAATTGCTTCAAACGGCCCCAAGCACGGCGATTTGCCCCAATTGTCAGAATCCGAGTTTTCCTCTATGGTCGTTGCGATGACGACTCTTGATTTCCTGGTTCAAAAGAACCAACTTGCCGCCACTTTTGTCCGCTCCACCCCGGACCCGGTTTTGAGCGCCGGTGATATTCGGGTGCGAATCGACAAATTCGCGTTGACGTCCAACAACATCACCTATGCCGCATTTGGCGAGGCCATGAACTACTGGGCCTTTTTCCCCGTGAACGACCCCGATGATGGTCTTGATCGGGCGTATCCCGGTCTGGGATTTGCCACTGTGTTGCAGTCCCTGCACCCGGACGTGACCGAAGGTGATAGGTTCTACGGCTATTTCCCCATGTCCAGCGGCGTGGTGCTGCGCCCTGGAAACCTGCGCCCAAGCGGCTTCATGGATGTCTCGCCCCATCGCGCCAGCTTGCACTCCGTATACAACCAGTACCTGCGGTGCGAGGCCGACCCGTTCTACACCCACGAGACTGAAGATCTGCAAGCCCTGCTGCGCCCCCTGTTTGTCACCTCCTGGCTGATCGATGATTTTCTTGCGGACAATGATTTCTTTGGTGGCACGGCTGGCGGGCAGCCCGCCCTTCTGGTGTTGTCCAGTGCCTCGAGCAAGACAGCCTATGGCACGGCATTTCAGTTGGCACGACGAAGCGGCGTCGAGGTCGTGGGGTTGACGTCGGTGGCGAACAAGGAGTTTTGCGAGAGTCTGGGCTGCTATGACCGGGTCCTGGGCTACGAACAGCTCGCACAGCTGGACGCATCAAGGGTCGGCATTTACATTGACTTTGCGGGTAATGCAGAGCTGCGCCGGGCCGTGCACAGCCGGTTTGACAACTTGCGATACAGCAGCTCCATTGGGGGCACCCATGTCGATCAGCTGGGTGGCGCCAAAGACCTGCCCGGCCCGAAACCGACCCTGTTCTTTGCGCCGGCACAAATCAAGAAGCGCAGCAGAGAGTGGGGCGCTCCGGGTTTGGAGCAACGCCTGTTGGCAGGGTGGCGAAACTTTGTTGGCAAAGTCAACAACGTGGAGGCGCCTTGGTTGACCGTGCAACACCATCAAGGTGCAGTTGCCGCCGAGGCCGCCTACCGCGAGACACTGCGCGGGCGCGGCCACCCGCGCCAAGGGCACATGCTTACCCTGAACTGATGGCGACTCCGGGGGGGTGGTTGGACTGACGGGGAGTGTGTGCCCGCGTCAATACCAAACTGCGGGCGGAAAACCTACGCCTTGATGGCGAAAGACTCTTTGGTCTGCCCCTGCGCCACCAGGGCCGACAGCCAGCGCGGCATCAAACCGCGACCGGTCCAGGTTTCACCATTGGGACCGCGATATTTGGGCGCCACGACGGAGCCCGCACTCTTCTTCTTTGCTTTCCCCGCGCCCTGTTTGGCCGGGGCAGCGCCGGAACCTTTTCGGCCTTTGCGGGGCTGCAAATCCTTCAGCGTGATTCCGAATGCCTGCATTTTCGCAAGAATCTCTTGAACGGTTTTGTCAAATTCCCGCGTCCTGATGTCACTGGCCTGCTTTTGCAGTTTTTCGATTTGGCCTTGAATCTCAATCAAATTACTCATATCAATTACTCCGAGATTGAAACAAAAATTAATAACAGGTCGGAGTATATATTAATTCAAATAGTTTTCAATTTAGTATGCTCGCGTCAAATGCCTAGAGTATTCTGAATCGAATATTCGGGCGTCGGATAGATATCTGACGAAAGTAGAAAGGACTGGTTTGCAAACCAAAAATGCAAACCAGAGACACACGCCCTGGTGTTTCAGAAATGGATGCCGCGCATCATTTGCTGCAAGGCAATCGCCTCGGGCGTCAATTTCTGACTGGGCAGTTTATCGCCAGGCTTTGCCCCTTTGGCCGCACTGGAGTCCGGGAACATCCGGAAACTCGTGTTCATGGCAATTTGTGCCACCCGTGGCAACACCGCATGCAGTAGCTGTCCGGTGATACCCAGCCGGGTTGCAATGCGCACCGGTTTGAATATGCAGGCCTGAGCGATCATGTCGGCTGCCTCTTCTGGGGCGAGCGTTGGGACATTGTTATAGAGCCCGGTGGGCGCAATCATGGGCGTGCGCACCAGAGGCATGTTAATGGTCGTAAACGAGACCCCCTGGTCGGCAAATTCACTGGCCGCGCAACGCGCCCATGACTCCAGCGCCGCTTTGGAGGCTACGTAGGCACTGAAGCGAGGTGCATTGGTGAGCACGCCAATCGAGCTGACATTGACCACATGTCCCTTTTTCTTGGCCACCATGCCGG
Organism: uncultured Actinomycetota bacterium; assembly: GCA_963724505.1. GTDB lineage: Bacteria > Actinomycetota > Actinomycetes > Actinomycetales > Cellulomonadaceae > Actinotalea. Next base: position 299,671 of record CAVRUY010000005.1, on the reverse strand, counting down.
GCAGTACGCCCATGGTGACACGCAGGCAGCCGAAATAGTTGAGCTGCATGGTGCGCTCGAAATCGTGGAATCGGTCGTAGCTCGACTCAATGGCGCGGCGAATGGAGCGACCCGCATTGTTGATGAGAAAGTCCACGCCGCCGTGGTCCTCGATCAATTGCTTGATGAACCGGTCGCAATCGGCCATGTCGGCAACGTCGGCCTGATAGGGAACGAAGACGTATCCCTTGGCGCTGGCTTCCTTGCAGGCCTCATTCAAGCGATCCTGGTCACGTCCACAAATCACGGTGGTTGCGCCCGCTTCGGCAAACTTGTGGGCTGCCGCCAGACCGATGCCCGATGAGCCACCGGTGATCAGAACCACTTTGCCCGCAACAGTGCCGCGCAGGGAGCGGTCGATGTGCAGATCGGGGTCCAGGTGACGTTCCCAATAGTCCCACAGGCGCCAGGCGTAGTCTTTCAGGTTGGGGCACTCGATTCCCGAGCCCTTGAGTTTGGCCAGGGTGTCGCGACAATCGAATCGCGTGGGGTAGTTGATAAAGGTCAGCATGTCTTCGGGCAGACCCAGGTCCTTCATGATTGCATTGCGCACCCGGCGCACGGGTGCCAGTGCCATCAGTCCCTTGGTGATGCTGCGGGGAATAAAACCCAGCAAGGCCGCGTTGATGAACAGATTCATCTTGGGCGCATGCGCGGCGCGACTGAAAATATCGAGCACGTCACCCACCCGGTACCCCACCGGATCCACAAGGTGGTAGCACTTTTTGTGAATATCTCCCTGATGGCTGATGAAATCGAGCGCATTCACCACAAAATCAACCGGTACCAGATTAACGCGACCGCCTTCCAGACCCACAGAGGGCATCCAGGGTGGCAGCAATTGACGCATGCGCTGAATCAATTTGAAGAAATAGTACGGGCCATCAATCTTGTCCATCTCGCCGGTATTGCTGTCACCCACGACAGCGGCGGGTCGGTACACCGACCATGGAACCTTGCATTCCTGGCGCACGATTTTTTCGCTTTCGTGCTTGGTCATGTAGTAGGGATGATCGTAGTTCTCGGCCTCGTCGAACATGTCTTCCCGGAACACGCCCTCATAAAGGCCGGCCGCCGCGATGGACGAGACGTGGTGCAAATGCCCGGCATCGATGGCCTTGGCCAGGCTCACCGTATTTCGGGTGCCCTCAATATTGACCGTGATCTGGGTCGCTTCGTCCGCACCGAGGTCATATACCGCAGCCAGATGGTAGAAATGATCAATTTGGCCCTTGAGTTTCTTAACCTCGTCGGGGGCAATACCCAGTTTTTTCTCGGTGATATCGCCAAACACAGGGATAACCCGCGCCACGCCCGCGCCCCAGTACTCCCGAAGTGCGGGAACCTTGTCTTCACTTCCCCTTCGAATCAAAAAATATACAACAGATCCCTTGCGTGCCAGTAGTTTTTTGACAAGCCGTTTGCCAATAAATCCAGTTGCGCCAGTTACAAAATACTGCATGAAGTTCCTCCAGTCGAATGCCACATTTTTACTCAAACCCCTGCGATTCCTATTTAGCATTAACCCGGGGCATGCTAGGGAAGGTCTGCATAAGTCAGCCGACCAGGGTGGTCAAACGTTAAGTATCGATGAAACAAGCAAGCCTCGCCACCAGCGGATTTGAACTTGTCACCAAGCGAACTCGCAAGCGCGAGTTTCTCGATGAGATGAGCTTGGTCGTGCCGTGGACTGAACTCATTGGCTTGATTGCGCCCTATGCGCCAGCAGGTAAGACCGGACGCCCGCCCTTTGCAGTAGCGACCATGCTACGCATTCACTTTCTGCAACAGTGGTTTGGATTGAGCGACCCGGCCATGGAAGAGGCGCTGCACGATGTGCCCTTGTACCGGGAATTTGCTGGCCTGGACGCTGGCATGTCCCGCCTTCCCGATGAATCGACTATTTTGCGGTTCCGCCACCTGCTCGAAGAGCACAACCTGAGCATCCAATTGCTCGCCACCATCAACGCCACCTTGGCCACTAAAGGCCTCATGCTCAAAACCGGTACTGTCGTGGATGCCACGTTGATTGCAGCGCCCAGTTCCACCAAGAACAGCTCGGGCGAGCGTGACCCCGAGATGCACCAGACCAAGAAGGGCAACCAGTGGCACTTTGGCATGAAAGCGCACATTGGTGTCGATGCGGATTCGGGACTGGTACACACCGTCGTCGGAACGGCTGCCAATGTCAACGACGTCACCCAAGGCCATGGCCTGCTGCACGGAGATGAGCGTGTGGTGTTTGCCGATGCGGGGTATCAAGGCGCAACCAAACGCCCAGAGGCGACGGGTGTGGATTGGCATGTGGCGATGCGCCCTGGCAAGCGCCGGGCACTGGACAAACATTCGCCTTGGGGCAACTTGGTGGACAAGGCAGAGCAGATGAAGGCCAGTGTGCGGGCCAAGGTCGAGCACCCGTTTCGAGTCATCAAGTGTCAGTTTGGATTTACCAAGGTTCGCTACAAAGGGCTGGCCAAGAACACGGCCCAACTGATGACGCTGTTTGCGCTGTCCAATTTGTGGATGGCGCGTAGACATTTGATGAAGGTGCAGGGATGAGTGCGCCTGCAAACGGGGCAAGTGCCCACCGGGAGCCTCATAAGGCTCCAAATCCGGACAAAAATGTCTGGCAATTAGGTGAAAACACGATTCCTGTTTCATCGAGTGAGCTTTTAGCGTTCAATCCCCGCCGCGGCGGGGGTTGTGCAGACCTTCCCTAGGGAATTCACCCTAGCCCATTAGAACCCAGCACCTACACGGTAGCGCAATCGTTAACTAAAGTAGAGCCCATACATTGGCTATCCTGGCCGATGACGTATGCATCACCCAACTCAATTGGAGGTTCCCATGGTCAAGAAATTGCAAAAAACCAAATCATCCACGAAACCCAACGTGCCGCTGACAGACGCTGTCAAAGACTCTGCTCAACAAATCTGGCAAGCCGGTCTCGGTGCCTTCAGCAAGGCGCAGGCCGAGGGAACGAGGGCGTTCGAGGCGCTGGTCAAGGAAGGCGTGAGCTTTCAGCGCAAGACCCAATCCGCTGCTGAGGAAAAGATTTCTGAAGCAACTGCCAAAATGTCCAATATGGCCACGGGCATCTCGTCCAAGGCGTCTGGACAATGGGACAAACTGGAAACCATTTTTGAAGATCGCGTTGCCAAGGTCTTGAACAAGCTTGGCGTGCCCTCGGCCAAGGATGTCAATGTCCTGATCGCCCGCATTGACGAGTTGAACAAGAGCGTCCACAAATTGTCCGCCAAAGGTGCTGCACCCAAGGCCGTCGCGAAGCCGGTAGTTAAGGCAGCGCCGAAGAAAGCGGTCAAGACGGCCAAGCCTGCCGCTAAGCGTTCGGCAGTTCGCAAGGCACCGGCAGCATCTGCTGTCAGCGCCGCTTGATTGAATTTTGAAACAGGTTCTCTGTTGACCTGCGACGGGGCCAGTGTGCCTTGGAGTTAGGATGAAAAAGGGCGCTAAGGCGCCCTTTTTTCGTCAGCGCACTCTTGTTGCAATGCAGCAATCACTTGTTTCCTTTGAACTTACACTTTACGCTTATGTCGTCGTGGCCGGCACCGCCGACGCCGTGATGATGGTTGAATCGGAAATCAAGGAACTGTCGGAAGAGGTCGTCCTCGGCGGCGTCTCCTTCGCCCACAAGGGCATGCAGCCGGTGATCGACGCGATCATCGAACTGGCCGAACACGCCGCCAAGGACGCGTTCGACTTCGAAACCGAAGACACCGACGCGCTGAAGGCCAAGATGAAGGACCTCGTCGGGGCCGACATCGCCGCCGGCTACAAGATCACCAAGAAGGGTGAGCGGGTCGACGCCATCGGCGCCGCCCGGTCCAAGGCCACCGCGGCCTTCGCCAAGTCCGACGCCAACCCGGACGGGTACGACAGCAACAAGCTGGGCGGCGTGTTCAAGGAGCTGGAAGCGGACGTCGTCCGTCGCGGCATCCTCGACACCGGCATCCGCATCGACGGCCGCACGGTCGACAAGGTCCGCCAGATCATCGGCGAAGTGGGCATCCTGCCCCGCGCCCACGGCTCGGCTCTGTTCACCCGCGGCGAAACCCAGGCCCTGGTCGTGGCCACCCTGGGCACCGGCGACGACGAGCAGATGATCGACGCGCTGGAAGGCAAGTACTACGAGAAGTTCATGCTGCACTATAACTTCCCGCCCTACTCGGTCGGGGAAACGGGCCGCATGGGCGCGCCGAGCCGCCGCGACGTCGGCCACGGCAAGCTGGCCTGGCGGGCGATCCGTCCGATGCTGCCGAGCGCGGAAGAGTTCCCCTACACCATCCGTCTGGTCTCCGAGATCACCGAGTCCAACGGCTCGTCCTCGATGGCCACGGTCTGCGGCTCCTCGCTGGCCCTGATGGACGCGGGCGTGCCCCTGAAGAAGCCGGTCTCCGGCATCGCCATGGGCCTGATCCTCGAAAAGGACGGCTTCGCGGTCCTGTCGGACATCCTGGGTGACGAAGATCACCTGGGCGACATGGACTTCAAGGTCGCCGGCACCGAAGACGGCATCACCAGCCTGCAGATGGACATCAAGATCGCCGGCATCACCGAAGCGATCATGAAACAGGCCCTCGAGCAGGCGAAGGCCGGCCGTCACCACATCCTCGGCGAAATGGCCAAGGCCATGGAAGCGCCGCGCGCGGAACTGGGCGAGTTCGCCCCGAAGATCGAGACGATCAAGATCCCGGTCGACAAGATCCGTGAAGTGATCGGCACGGGCGGCAAGGTGATCCGCGAGATCACCGCCGAAACCGGCGCCAAGATCGACATCGGCGAAGACGGCACGATCAAGATCGCCGCCTCCGACCAGGTCAAGATCGACGCCGCCAAGGAGTGGATCAAGTCGATCGCCTCGGAGCCCGAACTGGGCGCCATCTACAACGGCAAGGTCGTCAAGGTCGTCGACTTCGGCGCCTTCGTGAACTTCTTCGGCGCCAAGGACGGCCTGGTCCACGTCAGCCAGATCAGCAACGAGCGGGTCTCCAAGCCCAGCGACGTGCTGACCGAAGGCCAGATGGTCAAGGTCAAGCTCCTCGGCTTCGACGATCGCGGCAAGACCAAGCTGTCGATGAAGGTCGTCGACCAGGAAACCGGCGAAGACCTGTCGGCCAAAGCGGAAACCGCCGAGGCGTAAGCCGGGCGGTTATCGCTGTGAGATCAGGGCGGCTTCGGTGACGGGGCCGCCCTTTTTCTTGCGTTGGATAAAAACGCCCGGATAAATTGCATAAAGTCCGCTCATCCCCGCGAAGGCGGGGACCCAGGTTTTTTGCGATGGCCTTCTACGTCTACATCCTCGCCAGCAAGCGCAACGGCACGCTCTACATTGGGTCCACGGACAGCCTGACCAACTGCGGACTGATGCGGAGACAGCAGCGCGATAGCGTTCGCCCGGGCTTCACCGATCAAGTACGGCGGTCCGAATCGATTCTCAAGGTGACTGGTATCAGGTCGGCGACTACCCAAGCGAAGGCGCCAGAAGTGCCGCCGCGAGCGCTCAGATGCGAACAAACGGCACCGCCATGTGGCGAAAATCAGTGTCTGATTGAGCGGTCCAATCTCGGCTGGCGGGATCCTTCGAGGACCTGATTTGAAAAAACCTGCGCGTCCCCGCCTTCGCGGGGATGAGCGGGTTTGCCCGCAGTGGCAGCTGCGATTTACTTCCTCTCGCAGGGAAAGCCCCGATGCCGGGATGAATCGCCGGGCGTGCATGGGTTTCCAGACGACGGTCACTCCTCCTCTCCGCGAGCCGGCGGTGCAAAGCTCCGAGGGCGCACCTAGATTTCAAATCCCCGCGCCCAACCCCCTGAAATCCCTCACCTCCACCCGCGCTATCCGACCGCGCAAAACAATCTTTCCCTCACCCCCTCAACCCGCCCTCAAACTCTCCCCATCCCGCTGCACGGGGAGGGCGCCAAGGCCAGGCGATCCGAGGCGGCGGCGGGGTGGAGTTCGAGCGGGAAGCTCTGACGGCGTCAGTCGTTCAGGTCCCGCCCAGGCCGGCGGTGGAGCAGGGCGGGGCGGGCAAGCGGAACGGCCTCTGGCCGAAGGGGCGGCAGGTGAGCGGGGGTTACGCTCACGGTCCGGGGACGGCTTCGCCGCCGCCCGCCCGCCGGAGGCTTCTGCCGGCTAAGCGCGAAGAGCGCTGCCCACCGGCGGCCATCGGATAACGGACTTCGCGGCGCGTGACGGCCTCGGCCTTCTCAGCCCGCTACCCTCACCTCAGCATCCGCTGAGGCCGCAGCGCGCCGCGCCCTCCTCACCCTCGCTGGAAACACGCGAGGCCGCGAAGCTGTGCGCTGATTTCGGCGACCGCTACACTTCGCGAACCCGTCTCTGACCAGTGCGCAAAGTAAACGCCCCTTAACCCTCTCGCGCGACAACAGGCGGTCACGGGATCGGGGATTGTAGATGGCGCGGGCGATGCGGCGATCGGGGCTGGAGATGGCGATGGAGCTCATCGCCTGGGCCTGGGCGCGTCCGCTGACCACGCGGCTGCGCGGCGGCGTCATCGCGGCCTTCGGCGCGGCGCTGATCGCGGCCTTCGCCAGCTGGAATTCGGCCGACCCCAGTCTCAACGCCGCCTCGGACCTGCCGGCGACCAATCTGCTCGGCGCGGCGGGCGCGCTGATCGCCGATGTCTGCCTGCAGTCGCTGGGTCTGGCCGCCTGGGGCCTGGCCCTGCTGATGATCGTGTTCGGTCTGAGCCGCGTCATGGAGCCCGATCCCGGCGCGGGTCGCGGCCCGATGCGTATCCGGGCGATGATCGGTGTGCTGGCGGTGTTCGCCCTGGCCGGCGCCCTGTCAGGCCCGACCCCGCCGAAAAGCTGGGCGCTGGCCGGCGGCCTCGGCGGCTTCTGGGGCGACGCCCTGCTGGGCGGCCTCTCCAGCCTGCTGGCCTTCGCCCATATTCCGGGCGCGGGCATCTTCGCCGACCTGATCCTCCTGGCGCTCGGCGGAACCGGTCTGGCCGTTGCGCTGGGCGCCAGCCGCGAAAGCATGGCCGACGCCGCCGGCGGGGCCCTGGAGCGCCTTGTGGACCACGCCCGCCGCGCCCCGGCCCCCGCGCCCCTGCCGACACCGGCCAAGGCCCCGGCCGTGCGCCGTCGCGCGGAGCGGGCGGCCAAACCCCTGACCTTCGGCGAGGACGCCGGCGCGGATACGCCGACCCCCATCCAGGCCCCGGTCGCGCGCAATGCCGACGGCGAACCCTCGATCAAGCCGCCCAAGGCCGCGCCTCGCGCCAGCACCCGCGAAGTGCGCGAGCAGCAGAAGACCTTCGACTTCGTCCAGCCCGGCGGCTTCGCGCTGCCGGAACTGGCCATGCTGGCCAAGCCCAAGCCCCGCGCCGGCAACTTCGACGAGGAAGGCCTGCGCCAGAACGCCCGGCTGCTGGAAAGCGTGCTGGCCGAGTTCGGCGTGCGCGGCGCCATCGACCAGATCCGCCCGGGTCCGGTCGTCACCCTCTATGAGCTGGTCCCCGCGCCCGGCGTGAAACACGCCCGCGTGGTCGCCCTGGCTGACGACATCTCGCGCTCGATGGGCGTGGCCGCCTGCCGCGTCTCGGTGGTCCAGGGCCGCAACGCCATCGCGCTCGAATTGCCCAACACCAAGCGCGAGACGGTCTATCTGCGCGACCTGCTGGCCAGCGCCGACTACGAGAAGCGGTCCCAGACCCTGCCGATGGCGCTGGGCGAGTCGATCGGCGGCGAGCCCTACATCGCCGACCTGGCCAAGATGCCCCACCTGCTGATCGCCGGGACCACCGGCTCGGGCAAGTCGGTCGGCCTCAACGCCATGATCCTGTCGATCCTCTACCGCCTGCCGCCCGAGCAGTGCCGGTTCATCATGATCGACCCGAAGATGCTGGAGCTCAGCGTCTACGACGGCATCCCGCACCTGCTGGCGCCGGTGGTGACCGACTCCAAGAAGGCCATCGTCGCCCTCAAGTGGACGGTGCGCGAGATGGAGGACCGCTATCGCCGCATGGCCAAGATCGGCGTGCGCGGCATCGCGGCCTACAACGAGCGGGCCAAGGAGGCGATCGACAAGGGTGAGCACTTCGAGCGCACGGTCCAGACCGGCTTCGACGACAACGGCCGGCCGATCTTCGAGAGCGAGAAGATCCGCCCCGAGCACATGCCCTATCTGGTGGTGGTCATCGACGAGGTCGCCGACCTGATGATGGTCGCCGGCAAGGACATCGAAGGCGCCGTGCAGCGGCTGGCCCAGATGGCCCGGGCCGCCGGCATCCACCTGATCATGGCCACCCAGCGCCCGTCGGTCGACGTGATCACCGGCACGATCAAGGCCAACTTCCCGACCCGCATCAGCTTCCAGGTCACCTCGCGCATCGACAGCCGCACGATCCTCGGCGAACAGGGCGCCGAGCAGCTGCTGGGCCACGGCGACATGCTCTACATGGCCGGCGGTTCGGGCGGCCGCCTGACGCGCCTGCACGGCCCGTTCGTGGCCGACGAGGAGGTGGCGGCGGTGGCCAGGTTCCTGCGCGAGCAGGGCAGCCCGCAGTATCTCGATGAAGTCACCGCCGGCGCCGATGACGAGGACGAGGGCCAGGGCGGCCTGGCCTTCGGCGACGAGAACGGCGGCGGCGACGGCGGCCTCTATGATCGCGCCGTGGCCGTGGTCACCCGCGACGGCAAGGCCTCGACCAGCTACATCCAGCGCCGGCTGCAGATCGGCTACAATCGCGCCGCCTCGCTGATGGAACGTATGGAACAGGAGGGCGTCGTCGGCGCCGCCAACCATGCCGGCAAGCGCGAGATCCTTGTCGGGCCTCCGCCCTAGATTCGCCGCGGGGAGCTGTTAGACGAGATCCAATGGACACCACCCGCCGCGCCCTTCTGCTTGCCGCCCCCGCCCTGATGCTGGCGGGCCCCGCGCTCGCCCTGCCCGCCGCCGACCAGGCGCTGGTCGACAAGGCCGTGGCCTATCTCCAGGGCCTGCCCTCGGCGCGCGGCCGTTTCGTGCAGACCGACCCGCGCGGCTCGGTGACCCAGGGCGCCATCTATCTGCAGCGCCCGGGACGCGCCCGCTTCGAATACGACGCCCCCTCGAGCCTGCTGGTCGTCTCCGACGGCAAGGTGGTTTCGGTGGCCGACAAGCGGCTCAAGACGGTCAACCGCTACTTCCTCGAACAGACACCGCTGAAGCTGTTCCTCGCCGACGAGATCCGGCTGGATCGTGGCGTGACGGTCACCCGCGTGAACCGCCTGGCCGACGGTTTCGAGCTGACGGCCCAGGACCGGGTCGGCAAGACCCGCGGCCAGATCGTCCTGACGTTCAGCGATGCGCCCATGCAGCTGCTCGGCTGGAAGATCACCGACGCCCGCAACGCCGAGACCCAGGTCCGTCTGACCAGTCTGGTCCGGGTCGGCGACCTCGATCCAGGCCTGTTCCACGCGCCCTTCCCGCAGCCGCCGACGCGCCGTTAAGAATCGTGACACATTCGCAACAGGCAATCTTCTGTGCGAATCCCGATTGACGTTTCTCATCTTACGTTGCGATAATACCACTCATGGATTGCGCGCCCGACCTCGCGCACCCGTGAGATACCGTGCCGGAACCTATCCCCTCCCGGTCGCGGCATGAGAGATAACTTTTCGCGCCCGGGACCGACGCGCACGACCCGTGGCGCAGCGGCCTGTCGGCGCTCGACCCGCGCGGTTCCGGCGGGCACGGCGCACCACGCCGAGGCCGACCCCCGGGCGGCCGGCGCACCTCCTGGCGCGGATGGCGCCGGGTGCCGGCCCCCCTCGCCGTCGCAGCCCTCGCGGTGCTGCTCACCGGCTGGGGCGGCGGCCAGGCCGCGTGGGCGGCGTTCGGCGCGTCGACGGCCAGCGGGGCGAACGCCGTCGCGACCGACACCCTGGACGCGCCGTCCGCGCTCGCGGTCGGCACCTGCGCCGCCGGGACCGGTCCGGTGGTGGTCGGCTCGGCGAGCGCGCCGCTGCTCGGCGGTGGCAGCCTCCCGCTCACCGTTCCCGTGGCGACCCAGGCCGGCGACCTGCTCGTCGTGACGGTCTCCGGCGACAACTCGCTCACAACGGTCCCGCCGGGGCTCACCGAGCTGCAGGCGGACCCGTCGTCGACCAAGTACACCTCCCACCTCTACGTCCGGTTCGCCACCTCCGGTGACGCCGGCGCGACCCTCACCTGGCAGACCTCCGGCCAGGCCGCCGCCGGCGTCGTGGTGATCCGCGGCGCGGCCGGGCTCCCCGTCGTGACCGACACCGCCAGCCAGGGCGCCCAGCCGAACAGCACGGCGGTCGTCTCGCCGTCGGTCGCCGGGTCGGCCGGCGACCTGCTCCTCACCCTGAGCGCCATCAAGACGGACGCCACGTTCACCCCGCCCACCGGCATGACCGCTCGGTACGGTCTCGCGCAGTCGAGCATCTCGGTGGCCTCGGCCACAATGCTCCTGGCGGCGACCGGCCCGACCGGGGCGCGCACCGCGACCGCCTCGCAGCAGGGCTCCTGGACCGGCCAGAGCATCGTCGTCCGAGCCGCGACCACACCGTCCGTCGTCGCGACGACCACCGCCGACAGCGCCGGTACGACCGCGCTGTCGCTCACGGTCCCCTCGGGCGTCGTGGCCGGGGACGTGCTCGTGGTGCACGTCACCGACGAGGACAAGGGCACGAGCTCGCCGGTGACCCCGCCGGCGGGGTGGTCGCTGGTGATCGAGACGATCTTCCCCGGCAAGGCGGTCGCGCAGGTCTGGCAGCGTGAGGCCGGCGCCTCCGAGTCGGGTGCCGTGCACCAGTGGCAGACCCCGGGGAAGAAGGCGGCGGCCGCACTCCTGGTGCTGCGCGGCGCGGCCGTGATCGACCCTGCCGGCGCGGTGGGCGGGTACGGGCCCCAGGGCACCACCGTCAGCGCGCCGTCGACCACCGTCGCGACGTCGGGGTCCCTGCTGCTCTCCCTCTTCGCCACGACGAAGACGCCCCAGACCTTCACCACGCCCACCGGGATGACCGCCGTCGTCACGCGGGCGAGCGCGTTCGAGGGCGCCGTCGGGGTGATGCGGGAGGCATGGGCGACCGCCGGGACCACGGGGACCCGCACGAGCACCCTGACGACCGCCGCCGAGGCGATCGGCCAGAGCCTCGTCGTCGCCCCGCGCGCGGCCGGCGTGGTCACCCTCACCTGGGGCGCGTCGCCCGATGCCTACGCGACGGGGTATGAGGTCCGCCGGGACGGGGTGCTCCTCGGCTCCGTCGCCGGGCGGCTGGTGACGAGCCTGGCGGACTCCGGCGCGGGCGGGACCCGGACCTACACGGTGACCTCGACCGCCGGCACCTGGCGGTCGGCGGCCGGGTCGCTGACGACGGCGGTGGCGTGCCCATGAGGCCGCCGAGTCAGCCCTTCGACGTCGCCGTCGTCCTCGGCGAGACGGTGATGATCCGGGTGCGCCTGCTCCTGGCGGCCGCGCTCACCGTCCTGGTCGTGGTCGGCTCGCGTGGGCTCGACGCGGTCGAGGACGCGGCGAGCCGCCCGACGATCCTGCTGGCCGTCCCGGCGCTCGTGCTGGCCACCGTGCTCTCGAGCCGACGGCGAGCCCAGGCCCGGACGGCCACGGAGGAGTTCGCCGACGAGCCGCCGCGCCCGGACGTGGGCCGGGGTCGCGGCCGTGGCCCCGGGCCCGTGGCGACGACCGGCCCGGACGTGGAGCCCGGGCGGCCGTGGTCGCACCGGGTCGATCGAACCGTCGTCGGTCTCCAGGTCCTGCTCGACGCGGTGGCCCTGTTCCTCGCCCTGGCGAGCATGCCCGGGCGCGCCGAGATCCTGTGGCCGCTGCTGGTGGTCCCGGTCGTCGAGGCGGGCCTGGCCGCGGGCGTGGGCGCTTCCGCCCTGGCGTGGACGGGGCTCGCCGGGGCTCTGTGGTTCCTCACCGAGCGCTCCCTCATCCCGCTCGACGCCGCCCAGATCGACACCCGCGTCGCGGTGCTGCTCGTCATCGCCGCACCGCTGGGCTTCCTCGGCCGGGCGCTGCTCGTGGCGACCGCGGATGCTGCGGCGCATCGCGAGGTCGCTGCACGCCGGGCCGCAGATCTCGAGCTCGTGGCGCGCGAGGCAGCTCGGATCATGCGCCCGGAGCAGCGCGACGTCGAGCTGGCGGTCGTCGAGGCCGCGGTCCGGCTCGGGGCCGCGGCGATCGAGGTCTGGCGCGGCGACGAGTCCCAGGACTGGACCCGCACGCAGCAGGCCGGCGCCCCGATGTGCCCGGGGCGCCCGGTCTGGTCCGTCCCGCCGGTGGGGGAGGTCGGGCCGCCGGTCGGTGCGAGCGCCGACCATGACGACCCGCTCGAACGCGTCTTCCGGGTCCCGGGCGAGGTCGACCACCCCGGCCTCGCCCTGCGGGTCGTGCCCTCCGCCGAGCGCCAGGACGACGACGGCTTCACCGAGGCGCTCGCGCTGCTGGGCGCGCAGGCCGCAGCCGCCCTGGGCCACGCGCGGATGCTCCAGGGCCTGGTCGCGGTGCGGGACCAGCTCGCCGCCGACGCCACCACCGACGCCCTGACCGGCCTGCCCAACCGCACGGCGCTGCTGGGGGGCCTCGCCGCGGCCTGCGAGCCGAGCCTGCCGGACGCGGCGTTGCTCTTCATCGACCTGGACGGGTTCAAGCAGGTCAACGACACCCTCGGTCACGCCGCCGGCGACCGGATCCTCCAGGCTGCCGCCACGCGCTTCGCCTCGACGGTCCGCGCCGGGGACCTGCTCGCCCGGCTCGGCGGCGACGAGTTCTGCGTCCTCGTGCACACCGGGGTGACCACGCGCTGGACCGACGCCCTGTCCGCGCGCCTGATCGCCTCCCTCGACGGCGAGCTCGCCGACGGCATCCGGCTCTCCGCGAGCATCGGCGTGGCGATGGTCCGGCCGGGCGATGGTCCGTCCGACGTGCTCGCGGCGGCCGACGCCGCGATGTACGCGACCAAGCGTGCCCGCGCGGGTCAGGCGATGTCCGAGCGGTCGTAGCGCGGCGCGCCGACGCCGACGCCGACGCCGAGAGACGTTCGCCCGAGACGCTCATCGTTCCGCGGTTCCGGCCGATGGTCCGGGTGTCCGCGTCTCGCGGCCGCCGACGAAAGGGCATCGACATGGTGGGGTTCCGCGCACGGCTCGTCTCGAGCTATGTGCTGTGCATGGCCTTCCTCGTGACGGTCGCGGCGGTCGGCTACGCCGGGGCGCGATCCGTCCTCGCCGTGTCCGGTGACGAGGCGGCGGCCACCGCCGCCGCAGCGGGGGCGGGGCAGGACCTCGTCCTGCTGCTCGCGATCGGCGGGGTCATCGCCGTGGGCTGCGCGTGGTGGCTGGTCCGCCAGGCCAGTGTCCCGCTGCGCGAGCTGCACCTGCTCTTCGAGGCCGCCGCGACCGGGGACCTCACGCAGCGCGGCCGCTGGGCCACGCCCGACGAGTTCGGCGAGCTCGTGCGCCGCTACAACGCGATGGCCGACTCCCTCTCCGGCGTCCTCTCGGCGGTCACGGTCGAGGCCGACGGGCTCACCCGCGCCGCCGAGGCGCTCGTCGTGTCCTCCGCGGGCATCAGCGCGAGCACCGCCGAGTCCGCGACACGGGCGGGAGTCGTGGCAGCAGCCGCGGAACAGGTCTCCAGCAACGTCCGGACCTTCGCGGCCGCCACCGAGGAGATGACCGCGTCGATCCGCGAGATCGCGCACAACACGACCACTGCGGCCGGTGTCGCCTCGGATGCCGTCGAGGCCGTCCAGACGGCGCAGTCCACGGTGACGCAGCTCGGGACCTCCTCCGCGGAGATCGGCTCCGTGGTCAAAGTCATCACCTCGATCGCCGAGCAGACCAACCTCCTGGCGCTCAACGCGACCATCGAGGCGGCGCGCGCCGGGGATGCGGGCAAGGGCTTCGCCGTGGTGGCCAGCGAGGTCAAGGAGCTCGCCCGCGAGACCTCGCGGGCCACGGAGGACATCGGTCGTCGGATCGACGCGATCCAGGCCGACTCCCAGGCGGCAGCTGCTGCCATCGCGGAGATCTCGGCGATCATCGCGCAGATCAACGAGACCCAGACCACGATCGCGTCCGCGGTCGAGGAGCAGACGGCGACAACGAGTGAGATGAGCAGGAACGTGGCAGAGGCTGCACGGGGTGCTGACGAGATCGCCTTCGGGATCGCGGGGGTCGCGACCTCGACGGCCGCAGCGAACGACGGCGTGACCGAGACCCTCGCCTCGAGCGACGAGGTCACCCGGATGTCGGCCGAGCTCACCGAGGCCGTCTCCCGCTTCGTCCTCCTGCGTGACGCCCACACGGAGCGTGAGGGCGGCGCGAGGGTGACGGATCGCGTGCCGTCGCCGCATGCCCCCGCCGCGCTCCCCGTCGGCGGCAGCGCGCAGCCGGCCGCCGCTCCCCACCCTGGCTTCACCCCCGGTGCCCTGGCGTCCACCCGCACGGCCCTGCCCGCGCGCGTCGGCGCCGGGCGTCGGTCGACCGACTGAGGACGCGCGTCCCACGGGCGGCCTGGCCCGACCGGCTGACCGCGCGCTCCCGCACGGGCGGCCTGGCCCGACCCGCCTGCCGCGCGCCCAAGCACGACGCCGGGCGGCCTGGCCCGACCGGCCTGCTGCGCGCCCCCGCACGACGCCGGGCGGCCTGGCCCGACCGGCCTGCTGCGCGCCCCCGCACGACGCCGGGCGGCCCGGCCCGCATCAGGAGAGACTCGACGGGTGGACACACCCGCGGCGCAGCGAGCAGGTGACGCTCGGCACGCGCCCTTCCCGACGCTCGAGGTCCGTTCCCTGGCGGGTCGCGCCTTCGTGCTGCCCGCGGACCTGCCCGCCCCGTTGACCGTGGTGATCTGCGCCTTCCGGCAACGGCATCAGGGCACGGTCGACGAGTGGATCGCATGGGCCGTCGCCGAGGCGGGCGTCGCGCCGTCGCCGAGTGGTCTGGACCCGTCCGCCCCGTCCGTTGCCATCGAGGTTCCCGTCCTGGGTCGTCGCTACCGCTCGTTCCGCGGCTTCATCGACGGCGGCATGGCTACCGGTATCGGCGATCCCGTGGTCCTCGCCCGCACCTTCACGGCCTACACCGACGTCGCAGCCTTCTGCCGCGCAGCCGGGATCGTGACCACCGAAGCCGTGGCGGCCATGGTCGTGCGTCGCGACGGCAGTGTCCTCGCTCACGTGACCGGCCCGCCGACGCCCGAGGGCCGCGCGGCCATCGCCACGGCGCTCGGGAGTCCGGCGGCCACCGTCGACCCCAGGCACTGACCGCCGCCGCCCCCGCGGGCACAATGAGCCCGCCGGAGCCGCGCTCAGCCGGAGTCGAGTCCCGCCCGTGTCGAGCGCGATCAGCGTCGAGCCCGCCGGGGCCGCGCTCCCCCGGGGCTGCGCACCGCCGGGTCGAGTCCCGTCGCTGTCGCGCTCAGCCAGCACCCCAGGCCAGCATCCCGGAGTCCTCCTCATCCGCAGCGGCGTCTCCGGCTCGCGGCCGCGCGCGGCGCGCTGGCGAGCCGTCCGTCGCGATGCCGGAAGGTGTACCGCACCGGGTCGTCGGGCACGGCGAGCCGTGGTCGTTCTGGTCGGCGAGGTCCGTCGGACGGGACCGAGGGGACATGGCGTTCGACCGTGAGGTCAAGGCTGTGCACCGTCTGGTGATGGTGGTCGCACAACAGCACGGCGTTGTCGAGGCTGGTCGCACCGCGGTCGCGACCCCACCACCGGATGTGGTGGACCTCGCAGAACGCCGCGGGCACCTCGCAGCCGTTCCAGGCGCAGTGCCGGTCGCGGACGATGACCGCGCGTCGGTGCGTGGCCGGGTAGAGCCGCTGGGTCCGGCCGAGGTCCACGGGCACGGACCCGGAGGTCAGGACGACGCGGCTGATCTCGCAGTCGCACAGCGCCCGAGCCAGCTGCGAGAGCGCCACGGGGGTGCCGTCCTCGAGCGTGGCGGGGGCCACTGAGGTGCCGTGCTGCACCGTGGCGGGGGCGGGGGTGCCGTGTTGCACCGTGGCGGCGGCGGGGGCGGGGGCGGGGGCGGGGGCGGCGTGCTCAACCGTCGCGGGGCTGACCTGCGGGCCGTCGCCGGAAGCCGCCTGCGCCTGCACATGAGCCCGGACCTCGGCGAAGGTCTCGGCGGGGACGAGCAGCGTGAGGTGCGGCCGGGCCGCGGCGCCCGAGACGCGCGTGTCGGCCTCGTCCTGCTCCGGGTCCGCGAGGACGCGGGTGCCGGTCGAGTCGGTGCGGCGGGCCCGTACCCCCGCCATCCCGGACGCCGCTCGCTGGGCCAGCGCGACGAGGGCATCCGCGTCGGCCTGGGCCTTGTCGCGGGTCTCGTCCGGCGCATGGCCGGTGGACGCGAGGGCACCGCGCAGGATCTCGCCCGCGACGCGGTCGAGCCGTCCCCGCAGGTAGGTCCCATCGGGTTGGTGGGACAGGTGCAGGAAGCGCTCGGCCCGCTGGTGCGCGGCGTCGCGCTCGAGGCCGGCCGGATCCTGTGCGGCGACCAGCTGGGCGACCCGGGACGCGAAGTCCTTGACCGGCAGCCGCTCCGCCAGGCCGACGACGGCTGCCTGACCCTCGGCGGACGCCAGGGCCGCAGCGCCCTGCGCCGACGCGCCGGCACTCACCCGGGCGAGCGCGTCCACGTGGGCGAGCGGCACCCGCCCGGCCTGGACCGCGTCGGCCACCGCGGGCAGCGAGACGAGCGTGGTGGCTTGCGCCACCTCCCGCGCCGCCTGGCCGTACCCGGTGCGGGTGACCCGGGCGCGCGCGGCGGTGAAGTCGCGGTCGCCGGGCCGGACCGTCGTCCCCGCCTGCTGCTCGGCGACGAGGAGACGTGCCCGCGTCGCGGCGAGCGAACCACCCAGGAGGTCGAGTGCCCGCAGGACGGCGGAGCGTTGCGGCCCGCTCCACGCGCGGCAGTCGGTGACGGCCGCGGCGAGCTCCCCGCCGGCGCGGCCCAGGACGGCGAGCACCTCGTCCGCCGGGGTCCCGGCCTGCTGCCGAGCAGCGGCCGACCCGCCGCCCGCCGCCACGCCGGGAACGTCCCCGCCCGCGCCGTCGACGGACACCACCCTGGAGGCCGGCTGCAGCCTCGTCACATCGAACATGTGTTCGATTCTATCCGCAGCCGCCGACCGCCGCAAGCCGCTGACCTGCGGCTTTGTCCCCAGAGGGCAGTCCTTCGGGTTATCAACAGCTACCGGGAACCGCTGGCCGGTCGGCGGGCCCATCGGACTGGTTGAATGGCAGGACAGCCGTACGGTCCCCCCGTGGCGTCACCGTAGCCGCCCGGACCCGTCCACCCCGCGCCCAGGACCGTGCAGGTCTACCTCAGCGACCTCGTCACCAGCGTGACCTGGGCCGAGAAGGAGCTCAAGGCCTGGCGGCAGGTCCACGTGGAGCCCGGTGAGCGGGTCGTCGTCGACCTCGCCGTCCCCGCGTCGGCCTGCACCCTGGTCACCGCGGACGGCCGTCGGGTGGTCGAGCCCGGCCGCTTCGACCTGCTCGTCGGCCCGAGCTCGCGCGCGGCCGACCTGCTCCGGGCCGGCTTCGAGATCTCGGCCTGACCGCCGCCCGTCCGCCGACCGACCCCGCGACCGACCCCGCGACCGACCCCGCGACCGACCCCGCCGCCCCCGTCAGCCCCCGCCGCCCCGCAACGTGTCGATCGCCGCGAGGAGCTCCGGCGTGACCCGGTCCGTCGCGATCGCCGGGTCGGCCGCACCGATGCGCCACCGGGTGGCGTACTCCAGGCTCGCGCCGGGCGCGAGGGTCTGGAAGACGCCCTGGTTCTCCATCTCGATGTAGTCGCGCTCGAGGTCGAAGTACAGCTCGAGCTCGCCCTGCCGCGGCGCGGCCTGGTCGACGCGCAGGTCGGGGAACTGGCGCAGCACGAGGGTGCCGCGGTGCAGGTGGGCGAGCCAGCCCCGGGCATCGGTGTGGTACTTCGAGGTCCAGGTGACCGCCCGCACGGCGATGCTCGCGTGCTCACCGCTCGCGGCGAACCCCTCGAACCGCTCGGGCAGGTCGGTGTGGTGGTACCAGCACGGCGGGTCCTCACGGTGCTTGACCACACGGTCGGCGTCGGTGAACGGCTCGCCCTGCGCCCAGACCAGCAGGCCGTCCCGCGCGGCCCGGGTGACCTGCCACGGAGCGACCGACTGCTCCTGCGGCCACACGTTGGTGAGCGTGAACGCGAAGTCCAGCGTGTCCCGGGAGAGCGTGAACCGCTTGGCGACCCGCAGCCCGACCGTCGGGTCCGGGGCGCTGCGCAGGACGACCTCGTGCGCCGACGCGCTCACCAGCTCGTACGCCTCGTCGTCGAGCGCCGGCGGCGGCGGCCAGTCGAAGCGCGACTGCGGGCTCGGCCAGAACGTGTCGCCGTAGATGCCGTGCGGCTGCCCCGGGGGCAGCACCAGGTCGACGCCGTCGTACCGGACCCGCGCGAGCCGGCCACCGTGACCGGGCCGCAGGGTCACCTCCAGCCGGCCACGCGCCAGGACGAGGTCCCCAGGGTCGGCCTCACCGGTCCCCGCGACGTCCGCCGGGTCGCCGGCCTGCCCGCCGGTGCGACCCGCGGTCACTCAGGCCTCCCCGCCGATGCCCCAGTTCTCGATGACGTAGTCCATGTCCTTGTCGCCGCGACCGCTGAGGTTCACCAGCACGGTGCCGGTGCCCATCTCCCGTGCGGTGACCAGTGCGTGCGCCAGCGCGTGCGAGCTCTCCAGCGCGGGGATGATCCCCTCCTTGCGGCTGAGCGCGAAAAAGGCGTCGCGGCACTCGTCGTCGGACGCGGTGACGTACCGCACCCGCCCGGTGTCCTTGAGGTGGCTGTGCTCGGGGCCGACGCCCGGGTAGTCCAGGCCGCTGGCGCAGGAGTACACCGGCGACGGCTGCCCCTCCTCGTCCTGGAGCAGGTAGCAGGCGAAGCCGTGGATGACGCCGGCGGTGCCGTAGGTCATGGTCGCGGCGTGCTCGCCGGTCGTCGTCCCGCGCCCGAGGGGCTCGACCCCGATGAGCTCGACCGGGTCGTCGAGGAAGGCCGAGAAGATCCCGATCGCGTTGGACCCGCCGCCCACGCAGGCCTCGACCACGTCGGGCAGGTTCCCCGTCATCGCCTGGAACTGCTCACGCGCCTCGATGCCGACGACCTTCTGGAAGTCGCGGACCATCATCGGGAAGGGGTGCGGTCCGACGACGGAGCCGATGCAGTAGATCGAGTTCTCGTAGTCGGCCAGGTAGGCCTCGAACGCCGAGTCGACGGCCTCCTTGAGGGTCCGCAGCCCATGCGTCACCGGGACGACCGTCGCCCCGAGCAGCTGCATCCGGCTGACGTTCGGCGCCTGCTTCTCGATGTCGACCTGGCCCATGTGGATCTCGCACTCGAGCCCGAAGTGAGCGGCCGCCGTCGCCAGGGCGACCCCGTGCTGGCCGGCGCCGGTCTCCGCGATGAGCTTCTTCTTGCCCATGTACCGGGCGAGCAGCCCCTCGCCCATGCAGTGGTTGAGCTTGTGCGCCCCGGTGTGGTTGAGATCCTCGCGCTTGAGGTAGATCTGCGCCCCGCCGTTCTCCAGCGAGAGCGTGCGCGCGTGGTAGACCGGCGTCGGGCGGCCCTGGAAGTGCGTGCGGATGTAGCGCAGCTCGTTGATGAACGCCGCGTCGTTCTCGATCTCGTGGTAAGCCTTCGTGATCTCGGCGAACGGCCCCTCCAGCTGGGGCGGCAGGAACTGCCCGCCGTACGCCCCGAAGAAGCCCTTGTCGTCGGGGACGGTCGCGCGCCGGAAGCTCTCGCGCGTGCTGGTCTGGGTCATTCCGCACCTCGTCGTGGTCGCTCGTGCCGTGCCGTGAGGCCACCCTAGGGACCAACGACGGGGTGCTGCTGGGACCGTCGCCCCGGGCGCGCCCGCAGGCCGCGCCGCCGGCCACGCCGCCGCCCGCCGACCACGCCCCCGCCCGCCCCGCCGGCTACGCCGCCGACCGCCGCCCGTCCGACCACCGCAGCACGGCCTTGCGGACCTCGCTGGCCCACAGCACCGCGCTGGCCATCGCCCAGCAGGTGAGCCACTGCGTCCCGGAGAGCGGTGCGGTCCGGAACGCGGCGGCCAGGACGGGCAGGTGCACGACGGCGACCTGCAGCAGCGCCGACAGCGTGACCGCGCCCCACAGCCACCGGTTGGCGCCGAGCCGGTGCACGGCCGAGCCGGTCTCCGAGCGCGCGGCGAAGGCGTTGAAGAGCTGGGCGAGCACGAGCACCGTGAACCCGGCGGTCCGCGCCGTCGTGATGTCCTCGCTGCCCTCGATCAGCCCGCCGGGCAGGTACAGGTCGATCGTCGTCAGGGTGACCACCGCCATGACGATCCCGCCCACAGCCACCCCGCCCCACATCCGGGCGTCGATGACCCGGTCCGACATCGCCCGGGGCGGGCGGCTCATCACGTCGTCCGTCTCCGCGTCGATCCCCATCGCGAGCGCTGGGGCGCTGTCGGTGAGCAGGTTGATCCACAGGATCTGGGTGGCCAGCAGCGGCAGCACGAAGGACCCGTCCGCCTGGGTGAGGCCGATCACCCCGGCGAGCACGACCCCGAGGAACACCGTGAGCACCTCGCCGAGGTTCGAGGAAAGCAGGTACCGCAGGAACTTCTTGATGTTGAGGAAGATGCCGCGGCCCTCGTGCACGGCCCGGATGATCGTGGCGAAGTTGTCGTCGGCGAGGATCATGTTCGCCGCCTCCTTCGTCACCTCCGTGCCGGTCAGCCCCATGGCCACGCCGATGTCGGCGGACTTCAGCGCCGGGGCGTCGTTGACGCCGTCGCCGGTCATCGCCACGACCTGACCGTCGGCCTGGAGGGCGTCGACGATCCGCAGCTTGTGCGCGGGCGAGACGCGGGCGTAGACGGACCGCTCGCGGACGATCGCGCGGAACGCCTCCTCGTCGAGCGCGTCGAGCTCCGCGCCGGTCACGGCGGTCGGCGCGGCGTCCGGGATGTGCAGGTCGCGGGCGATCCGACCGGCGGTGACCGGGTGGTCGCCGGTGATCATCACGACCCGGATGCCGGCCCGGTGCGCCTGGGCGATCGCGTCGGCGGCCTCCGGGCGGGCCGGGTCGAGGATGCCGACGACGCCCGCGTAGACGAGGTCGACCTCCAGGCTCTCGTCGACCACCGGCACCTCGGTCACCTCGAGCGGCCGGTAGGCGACCGCCAGCGCGCGCAGGGCCAGAGAGGTGAGGCGCTCGACGTCGGCTAGCGCCCGCGCGCGGTGCTCGGCGTCCAGCGGCTCGACGCGGTCGCCGACCTGCACCTGGCTGCACCGCGCGAGGACGACCTCCGGCGCTCCCTTGGTGACGACGGTCAGCCGGCCCTGCCGCTCGGCGTCGCTCTCGACGCTCGTCATCCTGCGGCGCTCGGAGGTGAAGGGGACCACCCCGACCCGGCGGAACCGGCCCGCGCGCGTCGCCCGGGTGCCGAGCTTGACCTCGGCGACCAGGAGGGCGGCCTCGGTCGGGTCGCCCTGGACGGCCCACCCGTCCTCGGTCTCGGTGAGGTCCGCGTCGCTGGCGAGGCTCCCGCCGCCCAGGACGAGGGCGGCCTCGGTCCACGACGCGCTCTGCGGGGCCAGCGGTGCGCCGCCCGCCTGCGCCGTGCCGTCCGGCCGGTAGCCCACCCCGGTGAACAGGACCTCGCCGGACGAGCCGACGACGCGGCGGACGGTCATCTCGCCCTGCGTGAGGGTCCCGGTCTTGTCCGAGCACACCACCGAGGCGGAGCCCAGCGTCTCGACCGAGGACAGGTCCTTGACGATCGCGCGGTGGGTCGCCATCCGCTGCACGCCCAGGGCCAGCACCACCGAGAGGATCGTCGGCAGCCCCTCGGGCACGGCGGCCACGGCCAGGGAGACGCCCAGGAGCAGCGCCGTGACCACGTCGTCGACCGAGTCCAGCCCGGAGACGAGGACGACCGTCCCGATCACCACGGCGGCGATGGCGACCACGGCCCACCCGAGTGCCCGGCCGAGGTGCGCGATCTCGCGCTGCAGCGGCGTGGGGTCGTCCGGCGTCGTGTGCAGGAGCCCGGCGATCACCCCCATCTCGGTGGCCATCCCGGTGCGGGTGACGACGGCGCTGCCCGAGCCCCGGACCACCGCCGTCCCGTTGAAGACCATGTCGAGGCGGTCCCCCAGGGGCGCGGCCGACGGCAGCGTGCGCGCGTCCTTGTGCACGGGCTCGCTCTCGCCGGTCAGGGACGCCTCGGCGACGGCGAGGGCCGCGGCGGAGATCAGCCGCGCGTCGGCCGCGACGGTGTCCCCCTCGGCGAGGAGCAGCAGGTCGCCCGGCACGAGCTCCCGCGTCGGCACCCGCTGCGGCCTGCCGTCGCGCACGACGGTCGCCGTCGTGGCGCTCATCCGCTGCAGGGCCTCGACCGCCCGCTCGGCGCGCGCCTCCTGGGCGTCGCCGAGCACCGCGTTGAGCAGCACGATCGCCGCGATGGCGATCGCGTCGACCGGCAGCCCGTCCCGGCCCTCGACGACCCAGGCGAGCACCGAGATGGCGATCGCGCCGAGCAGCAGGTAGATGAGCGGGTCGGCGAACTGCGCGAGGAAGCGCCGCCACCGTGGCGTCGGCGGTGTCGTGGCGAGCTCGTTCGGCCCGAGCGAGGCCAGGCGAGCGGCCGCCTCCGCCGTGCCGAGCCCGGCCTCGGCGTCGCTCTCCAGGGCGGCCACGACCACGTCGGCGTCCAGCACCGACGGGTCGGAGGTCACGGTCACCGGGGCTGCGCTCATGTCCTACGAACGCTGCCGAAGGTCTCGCCGGGCGAACGCCGGCACCGCGAGCGCGAGCAGCACCACCGTGATCGTGGCGAGCACGAGGGCGTCGCCCCAGTCCATCCCGGTCAGCAGCGGGTCGCTGCCCAGGTAGTAGTGGAACGGCGACAGGCGGCCCCACCACGCGCCGTTCAGCTCGCCGAGCGAGTTCAGGACGTGGAGGCCCACGGCGGCGCCGGCCGGGACGCCGGTCGCGATCCGCACGAGCCCGGTCGCCGCGCTGAGCAGCAGGGCGAGCGCCCCGAACACCAGGCTCACGAGCGTGGCGAGCAGGCAGGTGGCCGCGATGTTCGCCACGTCGATGCCGAGGCCGCCGAGGAAGGAGCCGGCGCTCACCCCGGCGAACGTGGCGACGCCGACCACGACGGCGTAGAGGACCATCGTCAGCATCTTCTCCAGCACCACGCGGCTGCGCGGGACGGGGTTGGCCAGGAGCAGGCCGATCGTGCGGTTCTCCTCCTCGCCCGCCAGGGCCTTCGCGCCGACGGCGACCGCGACGAGGATGATCGCCAACGGCGTCATCATCCCGAAGGTCTCCACCTGGTAGAAGCCCTCGGGCGTCGAGAGGTTCCCGCCGCCGAAGAACGTCAGCATGCTCTCCGGCAGGACGTTCGCGACGTCGATCGGCAGGGCCCGGACGCCGGCGAAGATCGGGCCCATCATCACGCCCATCATCCAGAACATCGCCGTGACGACGATGACCAGGGTGGCCTGGTGCTCCGAGGAGGTCTTGACCCAGATCCGCGAGACCCGCGCCGACCCGGCGATCCGGTCGGCGACCTTCCGGGTCATCGGGTGGGCGCGCAGCCGGTCGAGCAGGCTGGTCCCCACGGTCCGGTTGCGCAGGTCACGCCGCGCCAGCCCGACGCTCGCCAGCCCGTAGAGCACCGCCGAGCCGCCGACCAGGACGGCGACGTGGGCCCAGTCGACGCCGTTGAGCAGGGGTTCGCTGCCGGCCAGGTAGTACCAGGGGAGGATCTTCGCGAGGTCGGCCGCGCCCGAGATCAGGGGGAGCAGCCCGGTCCCGAAGAAGCCGAGGAGCAGGACGGCGGTCGCCCCGCCGGACGCCGCGCCGCGGCTGCCGGTCCACGCGCCGATCGCCAGGGCGAGCGCGCCGTAGAACAGGGCGCTCGCCGCGAAGTGCAGGCTGAACGCGCCGAGGCGCATCCCGGTGACGTCGACGCCGAGGATCGCGGGGGCCGCCAGCGCCGCACCCCACAACGCGACCGACGAGGCGGCGACCACGACGACGAGGCCGGCCGCCTTCGCCGCGAGCATGCCCTGCCGGCTGATCGGGTTGGCGAGCAGCACGCCGAGGGTCCCCTTGCTCTCCTCGCCGGCCACGAGCGAGGTCCCGAGGGCGATCGCCACCGCGCCGAGGGTGATGGCCCCGTAGGAGCTGAAGACCACCGTGTAGGACAGGCTCGCGAAGTCGGCGCCCTTCGGGATGCCGATGATGGCGCGCATCGCCTCGGGCAGCGTGTCGTAGATGCCGATGTCGATCGACCGGTAGGCGGCCATCGCGAGGAGCAGCAGGAGGGCGAGGCTCACGGTCGCGATCGTCGCGCCGCGCCACCGGTCGCGCACCGTCATCGTCGCGACGGCTGCGGCACTCATGCCGTCACCGCCTCGTCCACGGTCTCGTCCCGGTAGAACCGCAGGAAGATCTCCTCCAGGTCGGCCTCCTGGGTGCTGAGGTCGAGCAGCTGGTAGTGCGCGGCCACCGCGGCGAGCAGGGTGTCCATCCGGCCGGCGTAGGACAGTGCGACGCGACGTCCGTCGACGCGCACGTCGGCCGTGCCCGGGACGGCGAGCAGCACGCCCGGGTCGGCGACGGCGTCCAGGTCGAGCTCGACCCGGCGGGTCGCCTTGGCGCGCAGGCCGGACACCGTCTCCAGGGCGATGAGCCGCCCGGAGCGGATGATCCCCACCCGGTCGGCGACCCGCTGGACCTCGGACAGCGTGTGGCTGGAGAGGAAGATCGAGTGCCCCGCGTCGACCAGCTCGCGCATCATCGCCTGGAGCTCGCGCTGGACCAGCGGGTCCAGGCCCGTGCTCGGCTCGTCCATGAGGATGAGCTCGGGACGACTCATGAAGGCCTGGATGATCCCGACCTTCTGCCGGTTGCCCGAGGAGAGGTCGCCCACCTTCTTGTCCAGGTCCGCGTCCAGCCGGTCGGCGAGGGCGGCGACGAGGTCCGGCTCGACCCCGCCGCGCAGGTTGGCGAAGTAGGTCAGGGTGTCCCGACCGGTGAGGTTGGGGTAGAGCGCCAGGTCGCTCGGCAGGTACCCGATGTGCCGGCGGATCTCCACGCTGTCGCGGTGGCTGTCCAGGCCCAGGACGGTGGCCCGCCCGCTGGTGGCCCGGATCTCGTCCATCACCGTGCGGATCATCGTCGTCTTGCCCGCCCCGTTGGGACCGAGGAAGCCGAAGACCTCGCCGGGGCGGACGTCGAGGTCGAGGTCGACGAGGGCCGGGAAGTCGCCGTAGTGCTTGGTCAGGCCCTCGGTGCGCAGGGCGCTCGTGGGGGTCATTCCGGGTCTCCTTCGGTGGGTGCGCGCGGCGGCGGTGCCGTCGGCGGGGTCTGCGGGCTGCTCAGCGACGCCGAGAGCGTGGTGGTGAACGCCGGGGTGAACAGGCCGTGGCCGTAGATCTCCAGGATCGGCGCCAGGTAGGCGGTCGTCCGGGCCTGCGTGCCGACCTCCGGCGACGTCAGGTCGACGCCGAGCAGCCGCCTGAGGTGCGGGTGCATGACCAGCGAGCCGAGGCTCCACAGGGTGAGCAGGACGGCGCGTCCGCGCGGGTCGCTGCTCGGCTGGACCATCCCGTTCGCGACGCCCGTCTCGAGGTAGACCTCGGCGTCGGCGACCATCTCGTCGACCAGCCGGTCGACCGCGGGGGAGTGCTCGGTGAGCGCCTCGGCGAGGTAGGCCGCCAGCGACTCGAGCCCGTCCTCGCGCAGTGCCGCGGTGACGTCGAACGTCGCGCCCGCCTCGAACGCGGCGACCTTGCGCTCCCGGATCACCGCGACCACGTGCTCGTCGCAGGCGGACCGCAGGGCCTCCATCGAGCCGAAGTGGTGGATGACCAGACCGGGCGACACCCCGGCCGCCGTGGCCACCGCCCGCGCGGAGAGCGCCCCGGTGCCGCGCGCGGCGACCAGCGCGATCGCGGCGTCCCGGATCCGGGCGCGCGCGGTCCGGTCGTCGGCCGGCGAGCGAGCGCCGCCGGATGGCAGTGTTGAACGCACGTTCATCACGCTATACGAGCGTTCAGTCCGATGTCGACCTGAGAGGGGCAGGCCCCGCTCAGTGGTGCCCGCGCACCTTCATCTGCGGGGGGCGCCCGTCGGGGTCGACGACCGCCCGGTAGGCGGGCGAGGCCACGACACGCTGCCACGGCGTGGGGATGGCCATCACGTGCGTGCGCAGCCGGCCGGCCGGCCGCGGGCCGACGCAGCCCCCGGCATACCACTCGTCCAGGCCGGCGACCCGCTCGCGCAGCCGCGCGATCGCCTCGTCGGGGTCGAGCAGGGCGGCGTCGTCCGCCAGCTCGAGGTGCTCGCGCCAGAGCTCGAGCCGCAGTGAGCGCGCGAACCGTCGGGCGCCGTCGCCGCGCCCGCCCGGGTCGAGCGGTGCCCGCCCGTCACGCTGCTCGTCGACGATCGCGGCGGTGAGCTCGGAGTCGTGCGTCCACGAGCGCCGGTTGAGGTTGTCGCTGCCGACGGTCGCCCAGACGTCGTCGATGATGCAGACCTTGGAGTGGACGTACACCGGTCGGCCGATCGGGTTCTCCAGGTCGAGGATGAGCACCCGGTCGCCTCCCGCCTCGCGGACCAGGTCCAGCGCCTGGGTGTGCCCGTGCAGCGCGACCGGCACGGCGAGCTCGGCGTCCTGGTCGGGGAACCGCGGCACGACGACGACCAGGTGCAGGTCGGGCTCGCGGCGCAGCGCGTCGGCGAACAGGCTCGCCACCGAGGAGGACCACAGGTACTGGTCCTCGAGGTACACGAGCCGCCGGGCGCGCCGGAGGGCCTTGGCGTAGCCGCGCGCCACGCTGCGCTCGCCGTGCGGCGCGAACGGGTAGCCGGGGCGCCGGTGCGGGTAGGTGCGCAGCAGCTGGATCGCGCAGGTCCCCGCGGCCGGCGGCGGGGGCAGCGGCTCCGGCAGGACGCTCGGGCGCCGCTGCGGCCGGTCGAGCAGGAACGGCACCAGCTGGGTCGGCCGCCGGGACAGCGCGGCCGGGTCCTGCCAGCGCTCCCGGAAGACCTCCTCGACCTGCCGGACCACCGGTCCGCGCAGCTCGACCTGGACGTCGTGCCACGCCGGCTCGCCGCCGTACCACCGGGCGAACGGCAGCCGCTGGTGGTCGCCCCGGTGACGCGCGTCGTCCCGACGGCTGTGGGCGACGTCGATCCCGCCGAGGAACGCGACGTCGTCCTCCGGTCGGTCGAGGTGGCGCAGCACGACGAACTTCTGGTGGTGGCTGCCGAAGGGTCGCACCCGCTGGTCGAGCAGGATCTCGCCGCCCGCGGCGTTGACCGCCTCGGCGAAGCGACGGTTCTGCCGGCGGGAGAAGCGCATCCGGTCCATCTGGGAGCGCCAGACGAGCCCGCGCACCAGCGCGCCCCGCCGCGCGGCGTCGGACAGCAGCGCCGTGATGGTCGTGCCGTCGTCCCGGACCAGCTCGTCCGGGTCGACCCGCCAGCCGGCCAGCAGGACGAGGTCGCCCGGGCCGAGGCGGTCGACCGCGTCCGCGAGCGCGGCGAAGTAGGTGCGCCCGTGCACCAGCGGCACGGCGGTGTTCTGCTCGGACCACGGCTCGATCCGGGTGCTCCGGTTGCCCCGCTGGGCCGCGGTGAGGAACCAGTCGTGCGTCGTCTCGACGGCTTCCTCGGGGTGCGCGGACGCCTCGTCGAAGGCCGTCAGGCGGCGCCCTTCTCGACGGATCTCGACCCGGGAGGATCCCACGGCACCACGGTCGCACACACGGCGGATTCGTGCTGGGGGATCCATGCCAAGGGGCGCTCCGAGGTGGGTAGATTCGGCGTACCGCCCCGTCGACGAGCTACCAGGAGCCCCGCATGGCGATCCACGGTTCCCTCTTCCACGACTTCCAGGAGAACACCTCGGCCGACCCGTTCGCGCTGCAGAACAAGAAGCTGCTCAAGGTGCAGATGGGCTACGGGCCGGTGTGGGCGCGCACCGGCTCGATGGTGGCCTACCAGGGCGCCGTGACCTTCCAGAACAAGGGCTCGGGCGGGCTGGGCAAGATGCTCAAGTCGGCCGTGACGGGTGAGGGCGTCGACATGATGCAGTGCACCGGTCAGGGCGAGATGTTCCTCGCCGACCGGGCGAGCGAGATCCAGGTCCTGTACCTGGAGAACGACGCGATCTCGGTCAACGGCAACAACGTGCTGGCCTTCTCGGCCTCGATCGCGTGGGACATCCACCGCATCGCCGCGCGCGGCGCCGCGATGACCGGGGGGCTCTACAACGTCTCGCTGCGGGGCACCGGGTACGTCGCCGTGACCACCCGGGGCGAACCGGTCGCCCTCGACGTCGCCACGGCGCCCACCTTCGCCGACGCCCAGGCGGTCGTGCTCTGGACCGCCGGGGTCTCGATGGACCTCCGGATGGACACCGGCGGCCTCTCCTCGCTGATCCGCGGCGGGACGGGCGAGATGTTCCAGATGGCCTTCGGCGGTCAGGGCTACGTGCTCGTCCAGCCGAGCGAGTCGGTGACCGAGGGCGAGCACAAGGGCAGCACGAGCAGCTCGGGCGGTGGGCTCGGCGGCCTCTTCAACGGCTAGCCCAGCCCGGGCACGTCCGGCCCGAGCAGCCCGCGCAGGACCTCGTCGAGCGGTGCCGGGCGTCCGACGCCGAAGCCCTGGACGAGGTCCACCCCGATGGCGGTGACTGCGGTGCGGATCGCGTCGTCCTCGACGTACTCCGCGACGGTCCGCTTGCCCAGCAGGTGACCGACCTCGTGGATCGAGCGGACCATCACCTCGTCGACGGGGTCCTGCAGGACCCGCCGGACGAACGAGCCGTCGATCTTCAGGAGGTCCACCGGCAGGGTGCGCAGGTAGCCGAACGAGGAGAGACCCACCCCGAAGTCGTCGAGGGCCACCGTGCAGCCGCGGGCCCGGAGCAGACCCAGGAAGTGGCCGGTGTCCTCGAGGTCGGCGATCGCGGTCGTCTCGGTGACCTCGAAGCAGAAGTGCTTCCCGTCCAGCCCGAGCTCGTCGAGCAGCCCGACGATGACGGGGATCGTCTCGCCGTCGCCGATGCTCTCCGCGGAGAGGTTGATCGAGCAGCAATCGATCCGGTCGAGCACGGCGGGTCGCTCCGCGAACCAGCGCAGTGCCGCCCCGACGACCGCGCGGTCGAGCGCCCCCGCGAGCTGGTAGCGCTCGGCGGCGGGAAGGAACTCCCCGGGCGCGGCCAGTCGGCCGGACTCGTCGGTCAGCCGGAGCAGGATCTCCACGCTGGGCGCCTCCTCGCCCGGCCGGGCCGGGAGGATCGCCTGGGCCCAGAGCACGAGGTCCCCGTGCTCGATGACCTCCCGCAGCCGGCGCACCCACGAGATCTCCCCGTGCCGCCGGCGCGCACGCTCGTCGCCGCCGTGGGCCACGTGCACCCGGCCGCGGCCGGCCTCCTTGGCGAGGTAGCAGGCGCCGTCGGCGATCCGCAGCACGTCCGCGGCCGTGCCGCTGTCCGGGTCGAGGGAGACGAGCCCGATGCTCACCCCGATCCGGTGCTGGCGGTGCTCCCACTCGAACCGCTCCGAGGCGACGGTCGTGCACAGGCCCTCGGCGATGTCGAGCGCGTGGTCCTCGGGGCAGTCGACCAGGATGATCCCGAACTCGTCGCCGCCGAGGCGCGCGACGGAGTCCGTCGAGCGGACCTCCGCCTGGAGCACCCCGGCGAGCGCGCACAGCAGGGCGTCCCCGGCGATGTGCCCGTCGGTGTCGTTGACCACCTTGAACTGGTCGAGGTCGAGGTAGAGGACGGCGGCCGGTGCCCCGTCCCGGGCGTCGGCGAGGGCCGCGTTGAGCCGGCGTTCGAACTCCGTGCGGTTGACCAGGCCGGTCAGGGCGTCGTGGCTCGCCTGGTGGGCCAGGGCCAGGGTCATCGCCTTCGTGTCGGACACGTCGTGGAAGACGAGGACGGCGCCGAGCACCTCGCCCTGCGCGTCGCGGATCGGCGCGCTCGAGTCCTCGATGGACAGGCTCCGCCCGGTGCGGTCGCGCAGGGCGGTGTGGTGGCTCAGGCCGACGGGCCGGCCCTCGCGCAGGCACCTCCTCGCCGGGCTCTCCACCGGTGCGCCGGTGGCCTCCGAGTAGATCTGCAGGACGTCGTCGACCGCCAGGCCCCGCGCCTCGGCGGCCGTCCAGCCGGTGAGGTCCTCGGCCACCGGGTTGAGGTAGGTGACCAGGCCGTCCGCATCGGTCGTGATGACGGCGTCGCCGATGCTCGCCAGTGTCACCAGGGCCCGTTCCCGCTCGGCGTGCAGGGTCGCCTCCGCGGCCCGGCGATCGGTGACGTCCGTGACGTTCGCCTGCCATCGATAGCTGCCGTCGGGCATCGGTGCCCCCGCGGCACGGGTCTCCAGGACCCGCGGACCGAGCGTCGGGTGCTCGAAACGGGCGTCGTGCTCCAGGGTGCGCGGGGACATCGGCAGCGTCGAGGCGATCGTGTGCATCTGGAGACGCATGTCGTCGACGTCCTCGGCGGCGAAGCGCTGGTAGAAGCCCTCCGGGTCCTTGACGATCTCCTCCGGCGTGCAGCCGAGCACCGACTGGCACTGCCCGCTGAGGAAGGCGAGCCGCAACGTGCCGTCCCGGTCGGGGTGCATGGGCTCGAAGGCGATCGTCACGCCGGGGGAGGACTCGGCGAGCAGCTCCCACCGGGCGTGCTCGAGGCGCAGGCGCTCGATGGCCTCGTGCTCCGCACTGACATCGGTGCACGAGCCGAACCAGCGCGCCGACGGGCCCTCGCCCACGCGGCTGCCACGGATATCGAACCAGCGGTGGACGCCGTCATGGCCCAGCAGCCGGGCCCGGACCTGGACGAGCCCGCTCCCCGTGGCGGCCAGCCAGGCGTCCCGGACGCTCGCGCGGTCCTCGGGGTGCACGAAGCCGGGGCCGCCCTCGTGCCAGGACCGCCGCAGGTCCGTCCCGGCGAGCTGGGACCACTGCGGGCCGAGGTACTCGATGCCGTCCGCCCTCGTCGCCGACCACAGCAGGTGCGGCAGGGCGGCTGCGAGCCCGACCAGCTCGTCGTCGCTCAGCCGGGTGATGTCGCGGGGCGTGGGCGCGGGCAGGGTCGGGAGGGCGTCGGTGTCCTGCGTCACGTCGGCCGGACGCTCCTGGTGCTGCCTCGTGATGGCCACCTCCCCCCGTGCCGGCCCTCGCGAAAGCGCTCGTTCTCGGGGCCGGCCGGCAGCGACCGGTCGGTGTCGCCCGGATCCTCATCCTCTCACCCGTCGGGCTGCGGGCCGTGTCCGGTCGTTTCCGCCGGGCACCTGCGGGTGAATCGCGAGTGGACCGGCCCGGTACGTTCATCCGGTGGCCTCGAATGCCGATGACCCTACGGTGGACACGTACCCGGGCGCCGACGCGGTGATCGCCGCGCGCTCGGACGACGTCCGTAACGTGCGGTACTTCGTCATCGTCATGTGCGTGGCAGGCGCGGTCATCCCCGTGCTCACGCTCGCCTTCGAGCCGACCTCCCCGGCGCACACCCTCGGCTTCAGCATCCTCGCCGGCGCCATGGCGCTCACCGCGGTGATGGTCTGGGTGGTGCGGCCGCGACGGTGGCTCTACGAGGTCCTCGCCCAGTGGGGGACGCTGCTCATCGGCGGGAACATCGCCCTCATGCCGACCGTCGGCATCATGCCGGTCTACCTGCTGTGGCCGATCGTCCTGGTCGCCTACATCGCCTCCCTGCGCGTGCTCGTCGCGACGTACGTCTGGTCGATGGCGGTCCTGGTGGTGGCCGTGACGATCAACCCGCCGAGCTTCGGGCTCTCCGACGTGCTCATCGGGATGGGGGCGACGCTCGCCGTCATGTCGGGGATCGTCTGGGTGGTCACCCAGCGCCAGACCCGGCTGCGGCTCGAGCTCGAGATCGCGGCCCGCACGGACCCGCTCACCAGCCTGCTCAACCGGCGGGCCTTCCTGCCGTGGCTCGCGGTCGCGATCGAGCACTCCCGCGCCGGGCACGAGCCGTTCAGCGTCGTCATGCTCGACCTCGACCACTTCAAGTCGATCAACGACGGGATCGGGCACCTGGGCGGCGACGAGGTCCTCGTCGAGGTCGCGCGGGTCATGCGCGCCCAGTCGCGCGGCGGCGACGTGCTGTGCCGCTTCGGTGGCGAGGAGTTCGCCGTCGGCCTGCCCGGGGCCACGACCGAGGACGCGCTCGCCTACGCCACCCGGGTGGCTGCGGCCCTGGCCACGACGACCGTGCACGACGGCCTCGTGCTGACGACGAGCGCCGGGGTCTGCGGCATCGGGCCGGAGGCCAGCGTCGAGAGCCTGCTCCGGGGCGCCGACGAGGCCCTCTACGCCGCCAAGGCCGCGGGTCGGAACCGCGCGGCCGTCTGGGACGGCGCCGTGGTGGTCCTGCCGGCCTTCGACCACACGGCCTGAGCTCAGGACCCGATCGTCGCGTCCTCCTCGACGGTGCCCGGGGCCTCGCCGGCCTCGAGGCTCGCGGAGCCGACGGCCACCACACCGGCCTCGAAGGTCCAGTCGCCGCGCACGGTGAGGCTCGTCGCCCCGCGCAGGGACGGCGCGCCGACCGGGAACCGCGCCTCGAAGGCCTGCACGGTCTTGTAGACCGCCGGGTCGAGGTCGACCAGCGGCGCGGTCTCGACCCGGAGGTCGAGGGTGCGGGCCGGGGTGAGGTCGTAGGCGTCCGAGCGGACCAGGAGCAGGTCGTTCGTCGTCTTGACCGGCAGGAACCGCTCCCGGCCGACCACGATCGCGGTGGCGCCCTCGAAGACCTCGATGGCCGCGCCCATCGCTGTCTCGATCTGCACGACGGTCGGCGAGGAGGAGTCGGTCGGGTCGACGGTCTTGGTGTTCTTGATCAACGGGAGCCCGAGCACCGCGCCCCGCGCGGCGAGCGCCGCCGCGATCTGCTCCAGGTCGAACCACAGGTTGTTCGTGTGGAAGAAGGGGTGCCGGTGCTCGTCGGTGAAGTAGTCCATCTCCTCGGCCGCGGTCTGCGCGGTGTCGCGCAGGATGAGCCGGCCGTCGGCCTTCCGCACGGCCAGGTGCCCGCCCTTGCGGTCCGCCGCGGTGCGCCGGCAGAGCTCGGCGGCGTAGGGCGCGCCGGAGGCCGCGAACCAGCCGGCGATCCGGGGGTCCGGTGCGGCGCCGAGGTTGTCGGAGTTGGACACGCTCGCGTACCGGAAGCCCGCGTCGAGGAGCTGCTGGAGCACGCCGGAGGCGAGCAGCGCGGTGTAGAGGTCGCCGTGCCCCGGCGGGCACCACTCGAGGGTCGGGTCGGCCGGCCAGGAGACCGGTGTGAGGTCCTCGGCGAGGAGCTTCGGCTCCTGGTTCTGCAGGAAGTCCAGCGGCAGGCCCTCGACGGCGAGCCCGGGGTGGGCCTCGAGGGCGGCGAGGGAGTCGGCCTGGGTGCGGAAGCTGTTCATCAGCACCAGCGGCAGCCGGACCCCGTACGCCTCGCGGGCGTGCAGCACCTGCTCGACGATGAGGTCGAGGAAGGTGCGGCCGTCCCGCACGGGAAGCAGGGACTTGGCCTTGTCCATCCCCATCGACGTGCCCAGGCCGCCGTTGAGCTTGATCACGGCCGTCCGGCCCAGGGCCTCGCGCGCGGCGGCCTCGTCGACCTCGAGCTCGTCCAGCCGCGCCGCGTCGAGCAGGGGCTCGATCGAGTCCTCGAGGATGAGGCCGGTGGCGCCGGCCTCCAGGGACCGGTAGTAGTGCGAGAAGACCTCGATCGCGGTCGGGGCCACACCCGCGGCGGCCATCTTGTCCTGGGCCAGCTTCAGTCCGTGATCGCTCATGGCCCCGATCGTAGGGACTCGCGGCGGCGCGCGGGGGACCGGTGGTCCCGCGTGGACAGGCCCCCGGCCGGGGTCGCGTCGACCCCGCTCAGGCCTCGTCCGCCGCCCGCAGCGCCTCCCACTGGGCCCGGCGCCTCGCCTGCTCGACCGGGTCCGGCACCGGCAGCGAGGCGAGCAGGCGGCGGGTGTAGGGGTCGCGGGGCGCACCGAGCACCTCGTCGCCGGTGCCCTCCTCGACCACCTTGCCGCGGTAGAGCACGACGATCCGGTCGGCGAGCATGTCGACCACCGCGAGGTCGTGGCTGATGAAGAGGGCGGCGAAGCCCAGCTCGCGCTGGAGCTCGTCGAACAGGTCGAGGACCTTGGCCTGGACCGAGACGTCGAGCGCCGAGGTCGGCTCGTCGGCGATGAGGAGCTCGGGCTCCAGGGCGAGCGCCCGGGCGAGGCTCGCGCGTTGCCGCTGGCCGCCGGAGAGCTCGTGCGGGAAGCGGTCGCCGAAGGCCCTGGGCAGCTGGACCGCCTCGAGGAGCTCGTCCACCCGGGCGCGGGCCTCGTGCGGAGAGGCGGCCCTGCCGTGCACCACGAGCGGCTCGGCGACGCAGTCGGCGATGGTCAGCAGCGGGTTGAAGCTCGTCGCCGGGTCCTGGAAGACGAAGCCGATCCGGCTGCGCACCGGGCGGAACTGCCGCTCGCGCACCCCGTTCATCTCCACGCCGTGCACCAGGAGCGAACCGCCGCTGACCTTGGTGAGACCGGCGATGGCCCGGCCGATCGTCGTCTTGCCGCTGCCGGACTCCCCGACGAGGCCCACGACCTCGCGCGGCCGGATGGAGAGGTCCACGCCGTCCACCGCCACGAAGTCCGGCTGCCGGAAGCGCCCGGGGTAGACGATCCGCAGGCCCCTCGCCTCGACCACCGGGGCGAGGTCCGCCCAGCCCTCCGGTCGCCGCGCGGCCCGCACGTGGGCCCTGGCCAGGCCCTCGCCGATGCGCGGGACGGCGGCCAGGAGCTGGCGGGTGTACGGCTCACGGGGGTGGGCGAACAGGGTCCGCACGTCGGCCTGCTCGACGATGCGGCCCTGGTACATCACGGCGACCCGGTCGGCGAGGTCGGCCACCACGCCCATGTTGTGGGTGATGAGGACGATCGCCGTGCCGAACTCGTCGCGGCACCGGCGCAGCAGGTCGAGGATCTCGGCCTGCACGGTGACGTCGAGCGCCGTCGTCGGCTCGTCGGCGACGATCACGCCCGGGTCGAGCACGAGCGCCTGGGCGATGACGATCCGCTGCTTCTGCCCGCCGGAGAACTGGTGCGGGTAGTGGTCGACCCGTTCCTCGGGGTCGGGGATGCCGACCCGGCGCAGGATGTCGATCGCCCTGGCCCGGGCCTCGGCGCGGGTGTACGTGCCGTGCGCCCGCAGGCCCTCGATGATCTGCCAGCCCACCGGGTAGACCGGGTTGAGCGCGGTGGACGGCTCCTGGAAGACCATCGCCGCGTCGCGGCCGCGCAGCTCGTGCAGCCGCGCCCCGGAGACCTGCAGGACGTCGTTGCCGCCCGAGCCGTCCTTGTGCCGCAGCACGACGGCGCCGCGGGTGGTCGCGGTCTCCGGGAGCAGGCCGAGGATCGTCTTGGCGGTGACCGTCTTGCCGCTGCCGGACTCGCCGACGATGGCGAGCACCTCGCGCGGGTGGACGGCGAGCGTGACGCCGTCCACCGCGACCACCGTCCCGGCGTCGGTGGCGAAGGAGATGCCCAGGTCGGTGATGTCGACGACGTCGGTCATCGCTGCGTCCCCTCGTCCGTCGTCGTCAGGTCGAGGCCGAGGTCCTCCGGAGGGCTCTGCTCCGCGGCGCGCCGGGTGCGCAGCCGCGGGTCGGCGAGGTCGTTGAGGCTCTCCCCGACGAGCGTGAGGCCGAGGACGACCAGGACGATCGCCAGGCCGGGGAACAGCGAGGTCCACCAGATCCCGCTGGTGACGTCGGACAGTGCCTTGTTGAGGTCGTAGCCCCACTCGGCGGCGGCCGAGGGCTCGATGCCGAAGCCGAGGAAGCCGAGCCCGGCGAGCGTGAGGATCGCCTCGGAGGCGTTGAGGGTGAGGATGAGCGGCAGGGTGCGGGTCGCGTTGCGCAGCACGTGCCGGCCCATGATCCGCAGGTGCGAGGCGCCGATCACCCGGGCGGACTCGACGAAGGCCTCCGCCTTGATCCGGACGACCTCCGAGCGGATGACCCGGAAGTACTGCGGGATGAAGATCACCGTGATCGAGATCGCCGCGGCGAGGATGCCGCCCCACAGGCCCGACCGGCCGCCGCTGATGACGATCGCCATGACGATGGCGAGCAGCAGGGACGGGAAGGCGTAGATCGCGTCGGCCAGGACGACCAGCACCCGGTCGAGCCAGCCGCCGAAGTAGCCGGAGACCAGGCCGAGGAGCACCCCCGCGACGATGGAGAGCGCGATGGACACGACGATGACGAGGAACGCCGTCCGGGAGCCCCAGATCACCCGGGAGAGCACGTCGTAGCCGCCGACGGTGGTGCCGAGCAGGTGCTCGGCGGACGGCGGCTGCTGGGCGCCGAAGATGCCGCCGGCGTCCCGGAGCTGGGCGTAGCCGTACGGGGCGAGCTGGGGGGCGAAGGCGGCGGTGAGCAGGAAGAGCGCGCTCAGCACGAGGCCGGCGACGAGCATGCCGCGCTGGAGGCCGACGCTCTGCCGGAGCTGGGCGACGACCGGCAGACGCTGCCAGCGCGGTCGGCGGGGTGCGCCGGCCTGCGGCGCGGTCGGCGGGAGGTCGTCCTGCGGCGCGGTCCGGGAGGTCGTCCTGCGGGGCAGGTCGTTCGGGGTGCCCGACATCAGTACCTCACCCTCGGGTCGATGAGCGCGGCGAGGACGTCCACCAGGAAGTTCGTCACCGCGACGATGACGGCGAGGACGGCGACGATGCCCTGGACGGCGACGAAGTCGCGGGCCTGGAGGTAGGCGGCCAGCTGGAAGCCCAGGCCCTTCCACTCGAACGTCGTCTCGGTGAGCACCGCGCCGCCGAGCAGCAGGGCGATCTGCAGCCCCATCACGGTGATGATCGGGATGAGTGCCGGCCGGTAGGCGTGCTTGCTCAGCAGGCGCCGTTCCCCGACGCCCCGCGACCGCGCCGCGTCGACGTAACCGCTGCCGAGGGTGCCGATGACGTTGGTCCGCACCAGCCGCAGGAAGACCCCGGCGGTGAGCAGGCCGAGGGTGAGCGCCGGCAGCACCGCGTGCTGCAGCACGTCGCCGATCACGCCCGGGTCGCCGGTCTGCAGGGCGTCGACGAGGTAGATGCCGGTGGGGTTCGCCAGCACCTGCATGTCGATCTCCGCGCCGGTCGAGGCACGCCCGGCGACCGGGAGCACGTCCAACCAGACCGCGAAGACGAGCTTGAGGAGCATCCCGGCGAAGAAGACCGGGGTCGCGTAGGCGAGGATCGCCAGCACCCGCAGCACCGCGTCGGGCGCCTTGTCCCGGTGGTACGCGGCCAGCCGGCCGAGCGGGATGCCGAGCAGCAGCGCCACCAGCAGGGCGTACACCGCCAGCTCGAGGGTGGCCGAGCCGAAGGTCGTCAGGACCTCGGTCACCGGCCGCCGATCGCTCAGGGTGGTGCCGAAGTCCCCCCGGACGATCCCGCCGAGGTACTCCAGGTACTGGGTGAGCAGCGGCCGGTCGTAGCCCGCCTGGGCGATCCGCTCGGCGAGCTGCTCGGCCGGCAGCCGCCCGCCCTGGGCGGCGGTGATCGGGTCACCGGTGGCCCGCATGAGCACGAAGACGGTCGTCACGAGGATGAACACCGTCGGGATGATGAGCAGCGCCCGGACGGCGATGTAGCGCCCGAGGCTGCCGCCCCGATCCCGTGTCGTGGTCGGGGCAGGGTCGACCGTCGCTTCGATCGTGGCCGTCATCGTTCCTGCTTCCTGGTCCTCGGGCCGCCGACGGAGCGCGACCCCCGGGCCGCCCGCGTGAGGCGGGTGGCCCGAGGGCCGCAGTCCGTACGGCGGTACTGCGCTGCCGGGTGTGCCGTGTCCGGCTCAGCCCTTGGCGAGCGCCCCGTAGCGGAACTTGAACGAGGCGTCGAGCGTCTCGTCGGCACCGGTGACCGTCGAGCCGACGACGGCCACCTGGGCGCCCTGGAGGTAGGGCACGGTGGACAGGTCGGCCGCGACGTCGGCCTGGATCTGCTCGAGGATCGCCGTCCGGGCTGCCGGGTCGGGCGTGACCGCCTGCTCGAGGATGAGGTCGTTGACCGTCGGGTTGTCGTAGTGGTTCCCGACGAAGTTGTCCTTGAGGAAGAACGGCGTCAGGTAGTTGTCCGCGTCCGAGTAGTCCGGGAACCAGCCGAGCTGGTACACGGGGTAGGCGTCCTGGGTGCGGTCCTTGGCGTACTGCACCCACTCGGTGGTCTGCAGGTTGACCGTGAACAGGCCGCTGGACTCCAGCTGGTCCTTGATCAGCGCGTACTCGTCGCCCGAGGACGGGCCGTAGTGGTCGTTGGAGTACTGGAGGTTGAGGACCACCGGGGTGCTCACGCCGGCGTCGGCGAGGGTCGCGGTGGCCTTGTCCACGTCCGGGCCGCCGTCGCCGTCGCCGTAGAGGTCCTTGAGCGCCTCGGTGGCGCCGGTCAGGCCGGCCGGGACGTAGGAGTACAGCGGGGTGTAGGTGCCCTTGTAGACCTGGTCGGAGATCTCCTGGCGGTCGATGAGGTCCGCCACCGCCTGCCGGACGGCGAGCGCCTTGGCAGGGTCGGCCTCGGCGGTCGTCGCGCCGAACGGCTGGGTGTTGAAGTTGAAGACGATGTAGCGGATCTCGCCGCCGGGTCCGTCGACGACCTCGACCGCGTCGTTCGCGCGCAGGTCGGCGATGTCGGTCGCGGACAGGCTGCGGTACGCGACGTCGATGTTGCCCTCCTGGATGTCCAGCTTGAGGTTCGACGCCTCGGCGTAGTACTTGACGTTGACCGTCTCGGTCTTCGGCGCGCCGAGCAGGCCCTGGTAGTCCGGGTTCGCCTGGTAGGAGACCAGGTTGTTCTGGTCGTAGCTCGTGATGACGTACGGGCCGGCGAAGGCGTTGCCGGCGACGATGTCGGCGTCCGGCGTCAGCGCGTCGGCCGCGAAGACGTCCTCGTCGACGATCGGGCCCGCCGGGCTCGAGAGGATCTGCGGGAAGACCTGGTCGTCCGCGGTCTTCAGGGTGAAGACCACCGTGGTGTCGTCGACCGCCTCCGTCGTCTCCAGGTTGTAGAGCAGCGAGGCGGGGCCGTTGCCGCCGTCCGCGCCGCTGGCGAAGATCGCGAGCTGGCGGTCGAAGGTGAACTTCACGTCCGAGGCCGTCAGGTCGTTGCCGTTGGCGAAGGTGAGGCCCGGCTTGAGGGTGACGGTGTACTCGGTCGGCGAGGTGAACTCGGCGGACTCGGCGATGTCGGGCTCGACGTCGGGGCTGCCGAGCGGCGTGTTGAGCAGGAACGGGAAGACCTGGTTCATCACGGCGAACGACCCGTTGTCGTACGAGCCGGCCGGGTCGATGGTGGTGATCTTGTCGGTGGTCCCGATGATGAGCGAGCCGCCCGAGGTGCCGCCCGTCGAGGTGGACTCGGACGTCGTCCCGCCGGAGCAGGCGGTCAGGACCAGCGCGGTCGCGGCCACCCCCGAGATCGCCAGTGCGGCGCGCCGGTGGTGCCTGATCAGGGATGCCATGAGAAGACCTCTTCCGTGAGGGTGTCCACGAGCCGTCGGATCGCCCCGGAGGGGGAGAGTTCGTGTGGTGTCCATAGGTAGCACACGTTCGTCCCACGACCTGAACAAATCCGGGACTCGTAACAGAGCCGCAACCTGCTGCGACGGCTCGACCTGGCCTCGGCGGGGTCGGCCGAGCCGGCGGGCCGGAGGGGCGTCAGCTCTGCTCGGGCGTGTCCCCGCCGTGCCGTCGGCGCTCCTGCTCCAGGCGCCAGAGGAAGTCCGGGTCGTCGTCCGGCGCCGAGGGACCGCTGGGCCGTCCCCGCCCGGCGCCCGGCCCGCCCGGACGCGCGTCCCGGCGCCGCGAACGGCTCACGACCACCCACACCACCGTGCCGAGCACGGGCAGCAGCACGATGAGCGCCACCCAGCCCCAGCGCGGCAGGCCCTCGCGTTCGAAGGCCTCGCTGCGGCGCAGGTCGAGCAGCCCGAAGAGCAGGAACGCGACGGGCAGGACGTAGAGCAGGATCCGGAGCACCCCTCCAGGGTACGTAACGACGCCTAGGCTGGCGCGGTGCCGTTCGTCGTCTACTCATTCCAGCGCCTCGGGCTCTTCGCCGCGGCCCTTCTCGCGCTGTGGTCGCTGCGCCTGGGCGGCTGGCTCCTCGTCGTGCTCGCGGCGTTCCTCGCCTGGGCCGTCTCCTACCTCGCACTGACCCGGTCGCGGGACCGCGCGGCACTGTGGGTCGCCGAGCGCGTCGAGCGACGACGGACCGGCCCGCGGTTCAGCGAGGCGGTCGACGAGGACGCGCTCGTCGAGGACGCCGAGGCGGACGCGATCGGCCGGGCCGCCGACCCGCCGGGAGGGCGGCGCCGCTCAGAGGGCCAGGCCGAGGCCCAGCAGGATCCCGTAGCCGAGCTCGAGCGCCCCGGTCCCGGCCAGGACGGGCCGGAGCAGCACACCGCGCGCCCCGGCGAGGACGGTCGTGGCGAGCAGGCCGACCGGCAGCGTGAGCAGCAGCACGAGGAGTGACCAGGGGGCGATCGGCGCACAGCTGAGCGCGAGCAGGACGGGAAGGACGACGAACGCCGCGTAGAGGCGGCGGGCCCGGTGCTCACCGATCCGCACCGCGAGGGTGCGCTTGCCCGCCACGACGTCCGTGGGCACGTCGCGGATGTTGTTGACCATGAGCAGGGCGCAGGCGAGCAGGCCGACGCCGACCGCCCCGGCCCACGCGGGCCAGGACACCGTCCCGGCCTGGGTGTACGTGGTGCCGAGGACGGCGACGAGCCCGAAGAAGACGAAGACGCCGAGCTCGCCCAGGCCGAGGTAGCCGTACGGGTGCCGCCCCCCGGTGTACGTCCACGCGGCGAGGACGGCGACCGCGCCGACGGCGAGCAGCCACCACTGGCCGGTGATCGCGACCAGGGCGAGCCCGAGCAGCCCGCCGACCCCGAAGGCCGCGAAGGCGGCCAGCCGGACGTGGCCGGGGGACGCAGCACCGGAGCCGGTGAGGCGGAGCGGCCCGACGCGGTCGAGGTCCGTGCCGCGCACGCCGTCGGAGTAGTCGTTGGCGTAGTTCACGCCGACCTGGAGGGCCAGCGCCACGCCGGCCGCCAGGGCCGCCCGCCCCGCGGACGCCGCGCCGAGCTGTGCCGCCGCGCCCGTCCCCACCAGCACGGGCGCCACCGCGGCGGGAAGGGTGCGCGGGCGAGCGCCCTCGAGCCACTCGGCAGCGGTCGCCATCGGTCCTCCTTCGGTGCCGGGCGGGCCCGGGTCGTGGTGCGGCGTGCGGGGTCAGGGCCTCGGCGCGTCCCCCGGAGCGGCGCGCAGTGCGAGCCGCGCCACGGCGGCGCGGTCCACCTTGCCCGGACCGCGGACGGGCAGCGAGTCCACCAGGACGAGGCCGCGGGGTGCCGAGGCGGTGCCCAGGGTACGGCCCACGCGCTCGCGCAGTCCGACGAGGTCGGGCGTGCCGCCGGGTCGCGGGACGACCACGGCGACGACCCGATGGCCCCACTCGGGGTCGGG
This sequence comes from uncultured Actinomycetota bacterium, assembly GCA_963724505.1. Taxonomy (GTDB): domain Bacteria; phylum Actinomycetota; class Actinomycetes; order Actinomycetales; family Cellulomonadaceae; genus Actinotalea. Next base: position 258,014 of record CAVRUY010000005.1, on the reverse strand, counting down.
GACACCGACGACGCAGACCTCGTCGACGCCCTCGTCCCCGGCCAGCGCCGCCTCGACGGCGGCCGGCACGACGTTGAGGCCGCCGGTGACGATCACCTCGTCCCGACGGCCGAGGACGGTGAGCCGCCCCCCGTCCAGGCGGCCGAGGTCGGCGGTGCGGAACCACCGGGTGCCCGCGGCGTCGCGCTCGAAACCCTCCTCGACGAGCTCGCCGTCGAGGAGGTAGCCCTCGGCCAGGACCGGGCCGGCCAGCCGCACCACGCCCGCCGCCAGCTCGATCCGGACGTCGGCCAGCGGCACCCCGTCGTAGACGCAGCCGCCGCAGGTCTCGGTCATCCCGTAGGTGGTGACGACCCGCAGGCCGAGGTCGGCGGCCGCGGCGAGCAGCGCGGGTGCGGCGCCCGCCCCGCCGACGAGGATCGCGTCGAGCTCGGTCAGCGCCCGGAGCTCCGGCGGCAGCCGTCCGCCGCGGGCCGCCTGGACCGCCCGGTGCAGCTGGGTGGGCACGACGGCGGCGTAGAGGCGCCCGCCGGCCGGCGGGGCCCCGCTCGTGCCACGGTCGCGCGCCGGGCGGACCGCGGACGCGATCGCCTCGGGGGCGGGGCCGGTCGGCTCGGGCGTGGTCCCGGCGACGACCGACCGGACCAGGACCTGCAGGCCGGCGACGTGGTCGAGCGGCAGCGACAGGAGCCAGCGGCCCGGCCCGCCGAGGCGCTCGTGCGTCCGCTCGGCCGAGGCGCGCAGCGCGGTGGACCCGAGCAGGACCCGGCGCGGGCGGCCCGTCGAGCCGGAGGTCCGCACGGCGAGCGCCACCTCGGCGGGGACCTCGGCGGGGATCTCGGTGGGGTCGACCGGCCCGGTGACCGGCGCGAGCGCGGGTCCGGTGCCCGCGAGGGCGGCACCGACGGCCGCGACCAGGTCGCTCGCGGGGCCCGTCCGGCTCCGACCCACCGGCCACGCTTCGAGTCGACGGTGCACCTGCTCAGCCTAGGCTCGCCGTACAGTGACACGGGCGCCGTCCGTGGTGCCCCCACCTGACCTGGTGCAAGGAGCCGTCGTGCGCATGCCGTTCGCCCCGCCCGCCCACCCCACCCGGTCAGCCGACCGGCGACCGGCCACCCGCCGTGCCGGGGCGCTCGTGGCCGCAGCGCTGGCCACGACCCTGCTCGCGGCGTGCAGCGCCCCCGCGCCCCAGCCGCCGGCCGCGGTGACCGTCACGCCGCCCATCGAGGCGGTCCGCGTCGCCCCGCCGGCCCCCGAGGTGCCGATCACCTGGCCGCTGACCGGCGTGCCGACCGAGGAGGTCGCGAACCGGCCGGCCGTCGCCGTGAAGATCGAGAACACCAGCCTGGCGCGGCCGCAGTCCGGCCTCGAGCAGGCCGACGTCGTGTGGGAGACGATCGTCGAGTTCGACGTCTCGCGGCTCATCGCCGTCTACCAGTCGCAGGTCCCCACCCAGGTCGGACCGGTCCGCTCGGTGCGTCCGGTGGACCCGCTGGTCGTCGCCCCGCTGCACGGCTCGCTGGTCTTCTCCGGCGGTCAGCCGGGCATCCTCGCGCTCGTCCCGCAGGCGGGGATCCAGTCGATCAGCCACGACGCGGGCGCCGCCGGCCTGGCGCGGATCTCCTCCCGCGCCGCCCCGCACAACGTCTACGGCAACGTCCAGACCTTCATGGAGAGCGCTGACTCCTCGCACAACGCCCCGCCCCCGCAGCAGTTCGCCTTCGCGCGGACGGCCGAGCTCGCCGGCGCGGTGGTCTCCGGCACGCCGGCGGCCACCCTCGACTTCCGGCTCTCCTCCCAGTCACGGCCCAGCTGGACCTGGGACGCCGGGAGCGGGCTCTGGCTGCGCTCGGAGGGCACCGCGGCGGCGCTGTCCGCGAGCGGCGACCGCCTGACGGCCACCAACGTCGTGGCGATCACGGCGGCCCACCCGAACAGCGGTTTCGGGGCGCAGAACAACGCCGCCGTGCCCACCTACACCCTGGTCGGCGAGGGCTCGGCGACGGTGGCCACCGGCGGGCGCACCGTCGCGGCGACCTGGCGCAAGGCCGCCGTCGACCAGCCGATGCAGCTCTTCGCCGCCGACGGGTCCCCGCTGCTCCTGGCGCCGGGCACCACCTGGGTCGAGCTGGTCCCCGCCTCGACGGGCTCCCTGACGGTCGGCTGAGCGGGCCGGTTGTTCACCCCGCCGTCGGTGCGGGTGCGGCGGCTCAGGCGTGGTACGGGAAGGCCGACCAGTCGGGGTCGCGGCGCTCGAGGAAGGCGTCCCGGCCCTCGACCGCCTCGTCGGTCAGGTAGGCCAGGCGCGTCGCCTCCCCGGCGAAGACCTGCTGACCGGCCAGGCCGTCGTCGGCGAGGTTGAACGCGAACTTCAGCATCCGGATCGCCTGCGGGGACTTGCCGGCGATGGTCCGCGCGTACTGCAGGGCGAGGTCCTCCAGGTCGTCGTGCGCGGCGACCTCGTTGACGGCGCCCCAGCGCTCGGCGTCGGCCGCCGAGTACTCCCGGGCGAGGAAGAAGATCTCCCGGGCCCGCTTCTGGCCGACCTGCCGCGCGAGGTACGCCGAGCCGTAGCCGCCGTCGAAGGAGCCGACGTCGGCGTCGGTCTGCTTGAACCGCGCGTGCTCGCGGCAGGCGATCGAGAGGTCCGCGACGACGTGCAGCGAGTGACCGCCGCCCGCGGCCCAGCCGTCGACCACCGCGAGGACCACCTTCGGCATGGTCCGGATGAGGCGCTGCACCTCGAGGATGTGCAGCCGCCCGGCGCGCGCCGGGTCGATCGCGTCGGCACCGTGGGCGGCGACGTCCGTGGTGTACCGGTAGCCGTCGCGCGCCCGGATCCGCTGGTCCCCCCGGAGCAGAACGCGCGGCCGCCGTCCTTCGGGCTGGGCCCGTTGCCCGCGAGCAGCACCACGCCCACGTCCGGCGTGAGCCGCGCGTGGTCCAGGGCGCGGTACAGCTCGTCGACGGTGTGCGGGCGGAAGGCGTTGCGCACCTCCGGCCGGTCGAAGGCGATCCGGACGACCGGCAGGTCGCGCTCGGTCCCGCCGGTGCGGTCGACGCCGCGGTGGTAGGTGAGGTCGGTGAGGGCGAAGCCCTCCACGTCCCGCCAGTGCTGCGGGTCGAAGGTGTCGGACACCGGCGCGGGCAGGTCGCTCATGGCCGCCAGGGTAGTGCGGGGCGTGGAGCACTACGGTGGCCTCGTGCCCACCGAGCCTGACCTGCGGGTCTACCGCGTCGCCCTGCGGCAGCGGTTCCGTGGGCTGACCGAGCGCGACGGGACCGTGCTGCGCGGCGACGCCGGCTGGGGCGAGTTCGCGCCGTTCTGGGACTACGACGACGACGCCGCGCTGGCCTGGTGGCGCTCGGCGCGGGAGGCGGCCGACCTCGGCTGGCCGGCGCCCGTCCGCACCAGCGTCCCGGTGAACGTCACCGTCCCTGCGGTGGACGCCGCCACCGCCCGTCGGCTCGTCGTGGAGTCCGGCGGCTGCCGGACCGCCAAGGTGAAGGTCGCCGAGCCCGGCGACAGCCTCGGCGCCGAGGTCGAGCGGCTCGAGGCGGTGCGCGCGGCCCTCGGTCCGGGCGGCGCGATCCGGATCGACGCGAACGGGGCCTGGGACGCCGAGACCGCGATGGCCCGGCTGCCCGTGCTCGACCGCGCCGCGGGTGGCCTGGAGTACGTCGAGCAGCCGTGCGCGAGCGTCGAGGACCTCGCCCTCGTCCGCCGCGCGACGAACGTCCGGGTGGCCGCCGACGAGTCGGTGCGCCGAGCGCAGGACCCGCTGGCCGTCGCGCGCGCGGGCGCCGCCGACGTGCTGGTGCTCAAGGTCGCCCCGCTCGGCGGGGTCCGGGCCTGCCTGGCGCTGGCGGAGCAGGCCGGGCTGCCGGTCGTCGTCTCCTCGGCGCTGGAGACCTCCGTCGGCCTCGCCGCCGGGGTCGCGCTCGCGGCCGCGCTGCCCGAGCTGCCGTTCGCCTGCGGTCTGGCCACGGCCCAGCTCCTGGCCGCCGATCTGACCCGGGCACCGCTGCTGCCGCACGACGGGCGGATCGAGGTGCGGCCGGTCGAGGTGGACGAGGAGCTGCTGCGTGCGGCCGAGCCGCCGCACGAGCTGGCCGAGCGGTGGCGCGCCCGGCTCGCCGCCGTCGAGGGGCGGCTCCGGTGAGCGGCTCCGGCCCCGCGGCCCCGTCCCCCGGGACCCCGCCCGCTGCGGCGGCCGCCCGGACGCTGCTGACCGCCCTGGCGGACCTCGGCCTGCGGGAGGTCGTCCTGGCGCCGGGCAGCCGCAGCGCCCCGCTGGCCTATGCCCTCGCCGAGGCTGCGACCCCCGTCGGCGTCCCGGGCCGCGACCCGCACGCGCCGAGCCTCGACCTGCACGTGCGGGTCGACGAGCGGGAGGCCGCCTTCCTCGCCCTCGGCCTGGCGCGCGGGGCGCGGCTGGGCGGCGCCGACCGCCCGGTGGCCGTCGTCACGACGTCCGGCACGGCGGTGGCGCACCTGCTGCCGGCGGTGCTCGAGGCCCACCACAGCGGGCTGCCCCTGCTGCTGCTCACCGCCGACCGTCCGCACGAGCTGCGGGGCACCGGCGCCAACCAGACCACCGAGCAGCCGGGGATGCTCGCCCCGGTGCGCCTGGCCGTCGACGTGCCCGCGCCGGACGGCCGGGCGGACGAGGGTCGCGACCTGCGCAACCTCGCCGCGCGGGCCGTGGCTGCGGCGCTCGGCACCCGCACGCTGCAGCCGGGTCCGGTGCACCTCGACCTGGCCTACCGCGAGCCGCTCGTCCCGGGCGCCGAGGGCTGGCCCGCTCCGGACCGGACCGGCCTGACCCGCGTCGAGGGCCACGCCGCCGCCGCGGGACCGTCGCTGGCCGCCGGCCGGCGGACCGTCGTGGTCGCCGGCGACGGGGCCGGTCCGCAGGCGGCGCTGCTCGCCGAGGCCCACGGGTGGCCGCTGCTCGCCGAACCCACCTCGGGCGCCTGCCACGGTCCGTCGCTCGTGCGGGCGCACCGCCTGGTGCTGGCCACCTCCGGCCTGACCGCCCGGACCGAGCGGGTCGTCGTGCTCGGCCGGCCGACGCTCTCGCGCCCGGTCCAGGCGCTGCTCGCCTCGGCAGGAGAGGTCGTCGTCGTCGCGCCCGGTGGCGGACCGTGGCCGGACGCGACGCGGCGGGCCGACCGCGTGCTGGCAGCCGTCCCGGGGCCGCCCGACCGGCCGCCGGTCGCGGACGGGTGGCTGCAGGACTGGCTCACCGCGGGGACGGCCGCCGCGGCGGTCGTGCGCCGGGTGCTCGCCGAGACCGCGGACGCCCAGGCCGCCGGGGCGCGGCTGCCCGGCCAGCTCCTCGCCGCCGCGATCGCCCGCGCGACCGGACCCCAGGACGTGCTCTTCGTCGGGGCGAGCAACCCGGTCCGGGACCTCGACCTCGTCGGCGGTTGGGACGGGCCCCGGACGATCGTGGCCAACCGCGGGCTGGCCGGGATCGACGGCGCGATCTCCACGGCCACCGGGATCGCCCTGGGCGCCGGGCGGCCGGTGCGCGCCTACCTGGGGGACCTCACCGCGCTGCACGGGATCGGCGGGCTCCTCGTCGGGCCGCTGGAGCGGCGCGCCGACCTGCAGGTCGTCGTCGCCCACGACGACGGCGGGTCGATCTTCGCGACGCTCGAGCACGGGCAGGAGCACCTCGCACCGCTCGCGGAGCGCGTCTTCGCCACGCCGCACGGCGTCGACCTCGCGGGCCTGTGCGCCGGGTACGGCGTGCCGCACCGCCGCGCGGGCCGGGCGGACCTCGACGAGGTGCTCGCCGAGCCGGTGGCCGGGACGAGCGTCGTGGAGGTCCTCGTCGACCGAGCCGGGCGGCGCGCGCTCGACGCGCGGCTCACCGAGGCGGTCCGCGCGGCGCTCGGCGCCCTCCCGGCGGGTCCGCGCGCGACCGGCTGAACGGTCGAGGGCCCGCGGCCGGTGAGCCGCGCGCTGTCGAGGCTCTCAGGTCTCTCCCAGCCAAGCCCCAGGGTGCGCCCAGCGCGGGGGTGTCTCCTTCTCGGTGAAGGAGGTCCACCCATGAACACCTCGCCCGAGAACCCGCAGGGCAACGCACCGCAGGAGCCGACTGCCCCCGGGTCCACCGAGCAGCCCCTGGCCCCCGAGCAGTCGGCGGCCGCGCCGTCCGTCCCGCAGACCCCGGCCGCGCCGTCCGCCGCCGAGGCGCAGGCCGCAGAGACCCCGGAGCCGCCGGTCCCGCCGCGCGAGCACGGCTTCCCCACGGCCGCGTACCCGAGCCCCGCCGGCTACCCGCCGCGCCCGCCGTACGCACCCCCGCAGCCCTTCGCGACCGTCCCGGCGGGCACCCCCGCCGGTGCGCCGCAAGCCGGGTGGACCGACCCGGCTCAGCCGTCGGGCACCTCCTGGGCGTCGGCCGACGTCGTCGTCCCGTCGCAGCCCACCCGCACGCGACGGTGGATGCCGCTGGTGGGGACCGCCGCGGCCGCGGCGCTCCTGGCGAGCTTCGGCACCGCGGGCCTGCTGTACGCCACCGGCCAGACGACGACGGCCACCGGCACCCCGGTGTCCCTCGCGAGCCTCGGCTCGACCGCCTCGACCACGGTCCCGGTGAGCGGCTCGACCTCCGACAACCCGGACTGGGAGGCGGTCGCCGCGGCGGTGCGTCCCTCGGTCGTCGCGATCGACGTCCAGCTGCAGAGCGGCTCGGCCAAGGGTTCCGGCGTGATCGTCGACGCCGCCGGGAACATCGTGACGAACAACCACGTGGTGGCCGGCGCCACCGCCGACGGCATCACGGTCACCCTGTCCGACGGCCGGGTCTACCCGGCGACGGTCGTCGGCACCGACGCGACCACCGACCTGGCGGTCATCGCGATCACGGACCCGCCGTCCGACCTGACCCCGGCGGTCCTCGCGGACTCCGCGTCCGTCCAGGTCGGCGCCCCGGTGATGGCGGTCGGCAACCCGCTCGGCCTGGACAGCACGGTCACGACCGGGATCGTCTCGGCCCTCGACCGGCCCGTCTCGACCTCCGACGGCAGCGACACCGCGGTGACCAACGCGATCCAGATCGACGCGGCGATCAACCCCGGCAACTCCGGCGGCCCGCTCTTCGACGCCTCCGGTCAGGTCATCGGGATCACCTCCTCGATCGCCACGCTCTCGTCCGGGTCGAGCTCCGGCTCGATCGGCCTGGGCTTCGCGATCCCGTCGGACCTCGTCGACCGCATCGCCGCCGAGCTCATCGCGAGCGGGACGGCGGAGCACGCCTACCTCGGGGTGTCGGTCTCGGACGGGACGGCGACCGTCGAGGGGACCACGCGCCTGGGCGCGAAGGTCGAGTCCCTCAGCGCGGGCACCCCGGCCGCCACGGCCGGCCTGCAGGCGGGTGACGTGGTCGTCGCGATCGGCAAGGACCCGGTGAACGGCGCCGAGTCGCTCACCGCCTTCGTCCGCGAGCAGGCGCCCGGGGCCGCGGCCACCCTGACGATCGTCCGGGACGGCTCGGCGCTGTCCGTCGACGTGACCTTCGCCGCGCTCAGCGAGGCGCAGACCGCGAGCAGCTCGGGGCAGGGCGACACCGGCTCCGGCCAGGACGGGAGCTCGGACCAGAACGGCGTGCCGAGCCTGCCGTTCCCCTGGGGCCAGCAGGGCTGACTGCGACCCCACCGAGCGCCCCGCCACCCACCCCCCCGGGTGGCGGGGCGTTCGGCCGTCCCGGTCAGGAGCGCAGGGCGTGCCGCATCGGCTCGAGCTTGGCCTCGGACTCGGCGAGCTCGGCGTCGGGCGAGGACGCCGCGACGATCCCGCAGCCGGCGAACAGCCGGACCCGGTGCGGGTCCGCCGGGTCGAGCTCGGCCGAGCGCAGCCCGATGCCCCACTCCCCGTCGCCGTCGGCCCCGAGCCAGCCGACCGGCCCGGCGTAGCGCCCCCGGTCCATCTGCTCGAGCTCGTCGATCAGGGCCACCGCGGCCTCGGTCGGCGTGCCGGCGACCGCTGCCGTCGGGTGCAGGGCGGCCGCGAGGGCGAGGCTGGTGGGGTGCTGCCCGGGGTCGGCGAGCACCGCGGTGACGTCGGTCGCCAGGTGCAGCACGTTGGGCAGGTGCAGGACGAACGGCGTCTCCGGCACGTTCGTCGAGGAGCAGAACGGCTCGAGGGCACGGGTGAGCGAGGCGACGGCGTACTCGTGCTCCTCGAGGTCCTTCGAGGAGTGCGCGAGGATCGCGGCGCGCGCGAGGTCGGCGTCGTCGTCCCCGGTCCTGCGGATGGTGCCGGCCAGGACCCTGGAGGTGACCAGGCCCTTCTCGCTGCGGACCAGCAGCTCGGGGGTGGCGCCGACCAGTCCGTCGACGCTGAACGTCCAGCAGGAGGGGTAGTCGGCGCTCAGCCGACGCAGCACCCAGCGGGCGTCGAGCGGCGCGGCGGTCCGGGCGACGACGTCGCGCGCCAGGACGACCTTGTCGACCCGCCCGGCGCGGATCGCGCGGACGGAGGAGGACACCGCGGCGCGCCACCCGGCCTCGTCGAGCGCGCCGGTCGTCTCGGCGACCTCGCCGGGCGAGGCCGGCTCGGGTGCGACGCGCAGCAGCGCGGCGGCGGGTGCGGTCACCGCGCCGGAGGTGATCGTCGTCATCCACGCCGTCCCGCCGCGCCGGCCGACGACCACCGCCGGGACCAGCAGCGTGCCCCCGGTCGGCGAGCCCGCCGCGAAGGCGAACGAGCCGAACGCCACGAGCCCGGACCCGGGCTGCCGCACCTCGTCCCGGACGACGGCGTGCGCCGCGGCCTCGCGCCAGGCCCGCTCGGCGTCCCGGAACCGGTGCGCCCCGTGCGTGCGCACCCGGGCCACCTCGCCCCAGGCGACGATCCCGTCGCCGCGGCGCACCCAGGAGGCGCCGCCGCTCGCCGGCAGCAGCCGGAGCAGGTCCTCGGGGAGGTCGGCGGGGTCCACGGCGACCGTCCGGGCGACGAGGGGGACGGGCAGCGCGGCACCCTGCGGGGCGCCGGCGCTCGACGGGGAGGTGGCCGCGGTGTTCATCGCCGTACAGCGTAGGACCGGCCGCCCGGGTCGGCGCACCCTGGGCCCCCGCGCGGTCGCGGCGGTGGACGAGCGGGCCCGTCCGGGCCTGTCAGACTTGCCGCCATGCGAGCGAGCCTGGAGAAGAAGCCCCACGAGGTCGCGGCGATGTTCGACGCGATCGCCCGCCGTTACGACCTGACGAACGACGTCATCTCGCTCGGCCAGGACCGGCGCTGGCGTTCGGCGACCGTCGCCGCGGTCGGCGCCACGGCGGGGGAGACGGTCCTCGACCTCGCGGCCGGCACCGGCACCTCGAGCGAGCCGTTCGCGGCAGCGGGGGTCCGCGTGGTGCCGTGCGACTTCTCGGTCGGCATGCTCGCGGTGGGCAAGGCCCGTCGCCCCGACCTGCCGTTCACCGCGGGCGACGCCATGCGGCTGCCGTTCGCCGACGCCTCGTTCGACGCGGTGACGATCTCCTTCGGCCTGCGCAACGTCGCGAGCACCGCGACCGCGCTCGCCGAGATGCTGCGGGTCACCCGCCCGGGCGGGCGGGTGGTGGTCTGCGAGTTCTCCACCCCCACCTGGCGCCCGTTCCGCACCCTCTACACCGAGTACCTCATGCGCGCGCTGCCGCCGGTGGCCCGCGCCGTCTCGAAGGACTCGGACGCCTACGTCTACCTCGCCGAGTCGATCCGCCAGTGGCCGGACCAGGAGGCGCTCGCGAGACTGCTCCAGGAGGCCGGCTGGGGCCGGGTGGGCTACCGCAACCTCAGCGGCGGGATCGTCGCGCTGCACCGGGCGACCCGGCCGCTCGACGCGCTCGGCTGAGCCGGGGCCCGGCCCCGCCGGCAGGCGGCGCCCGCTCCGGCGCGCCGCTGCACCGGCGGGCAGGAACCTGTCGCGGGGCTAGACTCGCCCGGGCGGATCGGTAACGACAAGGACGTGAACGGGTGGGCGTGGACGCTGTGCGACAGGACGATGCTGACGTCATCGTCGTGGGTGCCGGTCCGGCCGGGTCCACCACCGCCTACTACCTCGCCCTGGCAGGCCTCGACGTCCTCGTCCTGGAGAAGACGGCCTTCCCCCGGGAGAAGGTCTGCGGGGACGGCTTCACGCCCCGCTCGGTCCGTGAGCTCGTCGCGATGGGCGTCCCCATGCGCGAGGAGGACGGCTGGATCCGCAACAAGGGCCTGCGGGTCTTCGGCGGCGGGCACCGGATCGAGATCCCCTGGCCGCAGACGGAGACCTTCCCGGAGTACGGCGTCAGCCGCACCCGTCGTGACTTCGACGACGCCCTGGCCCGCCACGCGCGGTCGGCGGGCGCCAAGATCCTCGAGCGCACGAACGTCACCGGACCGGTGATCGACGAGCGGACCGGACGGATCGTCGGTGTGCGGGCCCGACCGGTCGACGACGACGGGCGCCGGGCCGGGGACGAGGTCACCTACCGCGCCCGCACGGTCGTCGCCGCCGACGGCGTCTCGGCCCGGCTCGCGCTCGCCATGGGCCTCGAGAAGAACGTCAACCGCCCGATGGGCGTCGCCGTGCGGACCTACTTCCGCACCCCGCGGCACGACGACCCGTGGATGGAGAGCCACCTCGAGCTGTGGGACGGGGAGCCCGGACGGTCGGCGCTGCTGCCCGGCTACGGCTGGATCTTCGGCCTCGGCGACGGCACCGCGAACGTCGGGCTGGGCAGCGTGAGCTCCACCGCGACCCCCTCGAGGATCGACTACAAGGACCTCCTGCAGCGCTGGGTGGCCCACGTCCCCGCGGAGTGGGGCTTCACACCGGAGAACCAGGTCGGACCGGTGCGCAGCGCCGCCCTGCCGATGGGCTTCAACCGCAAGCCGCTCTACACCCGCGGGCTGCTGCTGGTCGGCGACGCCGGCGGCATGGTCAACCCGTTCAACGGCGAGGGCATCGCCTACGCCATGCAGGCCGGCCGGCGCGCCGCCGACGTCATCGCCCAGAGCCAGGCGCGCACCAGCGACGCCGGCCGCGAGCGGGTCCTGGAGAGCTACCCCCGGGTGATGGCGGACGAGCTCGGCGGCTACTACACGCTGGGGCGGGTCTTCGTCCGGCTGATCGAGCATCCCGAGGTGATGCGGATCTGCACGCGGTACGGGCTGCCCCGCCCCGCGCTCATGCGGCTGACCCTCAAGCTCCTGTCGGACGTCTGGGACCCGAAGGGCGGCGACATGTCCGACCGGTTCATCGCGGCGCTGTCGCGGATTGCGCCGGCGGCATGATCCGAGAACACTCGGCACGGGCCGCCGCCTGCGCGACCCGGTCCGCTGCCCGCTGTCGTCCGTCCGCCCCCGCGAGCCGGTCCTGGAGGATCCGATGAACCCGTACGTGCCGATCCTCGTGCTCATGGGCGTCGGGGCCGTGCTCGCCCTCGGCGGGGTCGGCGCGAGCGCGATCATCGGGCCCAAGCGCTACAACCGGGCCAAGCTCGAGGCCTACGAGTGCGGGATCGACCCCACCCCGCACGCCATCGACGGCGGCCGGTTCCCGATCAAGTACTACCTCGTGGCGATGACCTTCATCGTCTTCGACATCGAGGTCGTCTTCATGTACCCGTGGGCCGTGGCGTTCACCGAGCTCGCGATGTTCGGTGTCGTCGCGATCTTCACCTTCATCACGCTCATCACGGTGCCGTTCGTCTACGAGTGGCGCCGCGGCGGGCTCGAGTGGGACTGACCGCACCGATCGGATCGACAGCACCGGACCCACGGCCCCGCCGCGGCCGGTGACGCACCAGGAAGGAGGATCGCCATGGGTATCGAGGACGCACCGTCGGGCTTCCTGCTCGCCAGCATCGAGGACCTCGCGGGGTACTTCCGCAAGGCGTCGCTCTGGCCGGTGACCTTCGGGCTCGCCTGCTGCGCGATCGAGATGATGGCGGCCGGCACCCCGCGCTTCGACCTGTCCCGCTTCGGCATGGAGGTCTTCCGCGCCTCGCCGCGCCAGGCCGACCTCATGATCGTCGCCGGCCGGGTGAGCCAGAAGATGGCCCCGATCGTCCGCCAGGTCTACGACCAGATGGCGGAGCCCAAGTGGGTGCTCTCGATGGGTGTCTGCGCCTCCTCCGGCGGCATGTTCAACAACTACGCGATCGTCCAGGGCGTCGACCACATCGTCCCGGTGGACATCTACCTGCCCGGCTGTCCGCCCCGCCCGGAGATGCTCATCAACGCGATCCTCGAGCTGCACCAGCAGATCCAGGCCGAGCCGCTCGGGGCCAACCGCGAGGCGGCCGCCCGCGCCGCCGAGGCCGCCGCGCTGGCCGCCACCCCGACCTCCCAGATGAAGGGGCTGCTGGCGTGAGCGACGAGCAGAACCTGCCGGTGGCCCACGAGGGCACCGCCCCCGAGGTCGTCGACGTGCGGACCGGCCTGTTCGGGATCGAGGGCACCGGGGACACCTCGGGCTTCGGCGGCCTCGTCCGCACGGTCGCGATGCCCGGCGCCTCCGAGCGCCCCTACGGCGGTTGGTTCGACGAGGTCGTCGACATCCTCGCCGAGGTCCTCGAGGAGGGTGGCACGGCCTTCGACGACGCCATCGAGGCGGTCGTCGTCGACCGTGAGGAGCTCACCCTCGACGTGCGGGCCGAGCACCTGCTCACCGTCTGCCGCGCCCTGCGCGACGACCAGGACCTGCGCTTCGAGCTCGGGCTCGGGGTCTCCGGCGTGCACTTCCCGCACGAGACGGGCCGCGAGCTGCACGCCGTCTACCACCTGTGCTCGGTGACCCACGGCCGCCGGCTCCGGCTCGAGGTCGCCGTCCCCGACGCGCACCCGCACATCCCGTCGAGCGTGCCGGTCTACCCCGGCCACGACTGGCACGAGCGCGAGACCTGGGACTTCTTCGGGATCGTCTTCGACGACCACCCCGGCCTGGCCCGGATCGAGATGCCCGACGACTGGCAGGGTCATCCCCAGCGCAAGGACTACCCCCTGGGCGGGGTGCCGGTCGAGTACAAGGGGGCGAGCATCCCGCCGCCCGACGAGCGGAGGTCGTACAACTGATGGCTGACTCCCGCACCCCCCGCGCCGGGGCCCCGATCGTCGACGACGAGGGCGTGACGATCCTCGAGGCCTCCGGCGGCGACTGGTCCGACATCGCCGAGGAGGCCGCTCGCCTCGGCGAGGAGCGCATCGTCGTCAACATGGGCCCGCAGCACCCCTCCACCCACGGCGTGCTCCGGCTCATGCTGGAGATCGAGGGCGAGACGGTGACCGAGGCCCGCTGCGGCATCGGCTACCTGCACACCGGCATCGAGAAGAACATGGAGTACCGGTCCTGGACCCAGGGCACCACGTTCTGCACCCGGATGGACTACCTCGCCCCGCTGTTCCAGGAGACGGCCTACTGCCTCGCCGTGGAGAAGCTGCTGGGGATCACCCAGGACGTGCCCGAGCGCGCCTCGGTGATCCGCGTCCTCATGATGGAGCTCAACCGGATCTCCTCCCACCTGGTCTGCCTGGGCACCGGGGGCAACGAGCTCGGCGCCACGACGATCATGACGCTCGGCTTCACCGCCCGGGAGGAGATCCTGCGGGTCTTCGAGCTCATCACCGGGCTGCGGATGAACCACGCGTACGTCCGGCCCGGGGGCGTGGCGCAGGACATCCCGCCCGGCGCGCTGGACACCGTCCGGGACGCCCTCGTCAACATCCGGGACTACCTCGCCCAGCTCGGCGACCTGATGCTCGCCAACCCCATCTTCAAGGGGCGGCTCGTCGGGGTCGGCAACCTCAACCTCGCCGGTGCGATGGCGCTGGGGATCACCGGGCCGGTGCTGCGCTCGGCCGGCCTGCCCTACGACGTGCGCAAGTCCGACCCGTACTGCGGCTACGAGACCTACGACTTCGAGGTGCCCACCGCGACCGAGGCCGACGCCTTCTCCCGGGTGATCCTGCGGATCGAGGAGTGCTACCAGTCGATGCGGATCGTCGAGCAGACGCTCGACCGGCTCCAGGCGACCGCGGGTCAGCCCGTCATGGTGGCCGACAAGAAGATCGCCTGGCCGGCGCAGCTCGCGATCGGCTCGGACGGCATGGGCAACTCCCTCGCGCACATCCGCGAGATCATGGACACCTCCATGGAGGCGCTCATCCACCACTTCAAGCTGGTCACCGAGGGCTTCCGGGTCCCGGCCGGCCAGGTGTGGCAGACGATCGAGGCGCCGCGCGGCGAGCTCGGGGTCCACCTCGTCTCGGACGGCGGCACCAAGCCGTACCGCGCACACTTCCGCGACCCGTCGTTCAACAACCTGCAGGCCGTCTCCCTGATGTGCGAGGGCGGCCAGCTGGCCGACGTCGTCGTCGCGGTCGCGGCCCTCGACCCCGTGCTGGGAGGGGTGGACCGCTGATGGCGACCCACGAGCCCTACGAGGGCGCGAAGCTCGCCCGCCTCGAGGCGGACGCCGCGACCGCCATCGCCCGCTACCCGGAGGCCCGCTCGGCGCTGCTGCCGCTGCTGCACCTCGTGCAGGCCGCCGACGGGTACATCACGCCCGACGGGATCGCCTTCTGCGCTCGCACGCTCGGCCTGAGCACCGCCGAGGTCTCCGCCGTCGCGACCTTCTACACCCAGTACAAGCGGCACCCCAATGGGGAGTACACCGTCGGTGTCTGCACCAACACGCTGTGCGCCGTGATGGGGGGCGACGCGATCTTCGCCGAGCTCTCCGAGCACCTGGGCATCGGGCACGACGAGACGACCGAGGACGGCGCGATCACCCTCGAGCGCGTCGAGTGCAACGCGGCCTGCGACTACGCGCCGGTGATGATGGTCAACTGGGAGTTCTTCGACAACCAGACCCCGCAGCGCGCCACGGCGGTCGTCGATGCGCTGCGCGCCGGCGATCCCGTCGCGCCGACCCGTGGGGCCGACCGGGTCGTCACCTTCCGCGAGATGTCCCGCGTCCTGGCCGGCTTCCCCGACGGGCGCGCCGACGAGGGCGTCGGCGCCGGCCCGGCCACCCTCGTCGGACGGCGGATCGCCCGCGAGCGCGGGTGGACGGCCCCCGGCACGACCCCCAGCCCGGCCGCGTCCGGCACCGACAAGGAGGCGTGATGGGCACCGAGCAGCCCGCACTGCTGACCCCGGTCCTCTCGGACGACTGGGACGCCGAGCGGTCCTGGAGCCTGGCGACGTACGAGGCCAACGGCGGGTACGCCGCGCTGCGCACCGCCGTCGCGACGGACCCGGCCGAGCTGGTCGCAGCCGTCAAGGGCTCCGGCCTGCGCGGCCGCGGCGGGGCCGGCTTCCCCACCGGCCTCAAGTGGAGCTTCCTGCCGGCGCCGGACGGCGGTCCGCGCTACCTCGTCGTCAACGCCGACGAGTCGGAGCCGGGGACCTGCAAGGACACCCCGCTCATGCTCGCCAGCCCGCAGCGGCTGATCGAGGGCGTGGCGATCACGTCCTTCGCGATCGGCTGCCACCACGCCTTCATCTACGTGCGTGGCGAGATCCTGCACGTCTACCGCCGGCTGCTGCACGCCGTCGAGGAGGCCTACGCGGCCGGCTACCTCGGCAAGGACGTGCTCGGCACCGGCTACGACCTCGAGGTCACCGTGCACGCCGGCGCCGGGGCGTACATCTGCGGGGAGGAGACCGCACTCCTCGACTCCCTCGAGGGCCGCCGCGGCCAGCCCCGGCTCAAGCCCCCGTTCCCCGCGGTCGCCGGCCTCTACGCCCGCCCGACGGTGGTCAACAACGTCGAGTCCATCGCCTCCGTCCCGGCGATCGTCCAGCACGGCGCCGACTGGTTCGCCGGCATGGGCACGGAGCGGTCGACCGGCTTCGGGCTGTTCTCGCTCTCCGGCCACGTGCAGCGCCCCGGCCAGTACGAGGCCCCGCTGGGGATCACCCTGCGCCAGCTCCTCGAGCTCGCCGGTGGCATCCGGGAGGGCCGGGAGCTGAAGTTCTGGACCCCGGGCGGGTCGTCGACCCCGCTGTTCACCGCCGAGCACCTCGACGTGCCGCTCGACTACGAGTCGGTGGCCACGGCGGGCTCGATGCTCGGCACCCGCGCCCTGCAGATCTTCGACGACAGCACCTGCGTGGTCCGCGCGATCACGCGCTGGGCCGAGTTCTACAAGCACGAGTCCTGCGGCAAGTGCACGCCCTGCCGGGAGGGCACCTTCTGGCTCACCCAGATGCTCCAGCGGATCGAGGCGGGCCGCGGGACCATGGAGGACCTCGACACCCTGCTCGACGTCTGCGACAACATCCTCGGCCGGGCGTTCTGCGCGCTGGGCGACGGCGCGACGTCGACGGTCACCTCGGGCATCGCGCTGTTCCGCGAGGAGTTCGAGGCGCACATCACCGATCACGCCTGCCCGTTCGACCCGGCGGCCTCCGCCCTCTTCGAGTACACGCCACGGACCGGCCCGGCGCTGACCGGGGCCGCGGCCAGAACGGTGGGAGCATGACGACGACCACGCCGAAGGCGGCGCAGCAGGACGCGCCGCCGTCCGTCACGTTCTTCCTCGACGACGTCGAGGTGAGCGTGCCGAAGGGCACCCTGGTGATCCGGGCCGCCGAGCAGATCGGCATCCAGATCCCGCGGTTCTGCGACCACCCGCTGCTGGCGCCCGCCGGCGCCTGCCGGCAGTGCCTGGTCGAGGTGGCCGTCCCGGACCGGGAGGGCAACGTCCGCCCGATGCCCAAGCCGCAGGCCTCCTGCACGCTCGAGGCGACGCCGGGCATGGTGGTGCGGACCCAGCTCACCTCGGCGGTGGCCGACAAGGCCCAGCACGGGGTGATGGAGCTGCTGCTCATCAACCACCCGCTCGACTGCCCCACCTGCGACAAGGGCGGCGAGTGCCCGCTGCAGAACCAGGCGATGAGCAACGGCCGGGGCACCTCCCGGTTCCACGACGTCAAGCGCACCTTCCCCAAGCCGCTGCGGATCTCCACCGAGATCCTGCTCGACCGGGAGCGCTGCATCCTCTGCCAGCGCTGCACGCGGTTCTCCGACGAGATCGCCGGCGACCCGTTCATCGACCTCCAGCAGCGTGGCGCTCGGCAGCAGATCGGCACCTTCGACCCCGCCGTGCTCGGCTTCGCGGGCGGCGGCAGCGTCGAGGTCTTCCACGGCGCGCAGCCCGACGGCTCGCAGGCCCCCGAGTCGAGCACGCCGCTCGGCCCGGTCGGCGAGGCGACCACCGACACCTCCGGCCGCCCGTTCTCCTCGTACTTCTCCGGCAACACCGTGCAGATCTGCCCGGTCGGTGCCCTGACCGGCGCGGCCTACCGGTTCCGTTCCCGCCCGTTCGACCTCGTCTCCACCCCGGGCATCGCCGAGCACGACAGCAACGGTGCGGCGATCCGGGTCGACCACCGCCGAGGCGTCGTGCTGCGCCGCCTCGCCGGCGACGACCCGGCCGTCAACGAGGAGTGGATCAGCGACAAGGACCGCTTCGCCTTCACCTGGCAGAGCGCCGGCGACCGGCTCAGCACCCCGTTGGTCCGCGACGCGGCCGACGGCGTGCTGCGGCCGGCCAGCTGGTCCGAGGCGCTGAGCCGCGCCGTCGAGGGCCTCACCGAGGCCGCCCCGGCCGGTGTCGGGGTGCTGCCGGGCGGGCGGCTGACGCTCGAGGACGCCTACGCGTACGCCAAGTTCGCCCGCGTCGTGCTCGGCACCAACGACGTCGACCACCGCGCCCGGCCGCACTCGCCCGAGGAGGAGGCCTTCCTCGCCCACGCCGTGGCCGGCCGGCCGCTCGACGTCACCTTCGCCGACCTCGAGGCCGGCCCGGCCGTCCTCCTGGTGGGCTACGAGCCGGAGGACGAGGGCGGCGTCGCCTACCTCCGGCTCCGCAAGGGCGTGCTGGCGGGTCGGTCGCGCGTCTTCTCCGTCGCGCCGTTCGCCTCGCGCGGCCTGTCCCGGCTCGACGCCACCGTCCTGGCCGCCGCTCCCGGCACCGAGCCGGAGGTGCTGGACGCCCTCACGGTGGGTGCAGCGGGCGACCTCGGGGTCGCTGCCGCGGCGCTCTCGGGCGGGATCGTCCTGGTGGGGGAGCGACTCGGGTCCGTCGCCGGCGGGCTGTCCGCCGCGCTGCGCCTCGCCGAGCGGCTCGGCGCCCGGCTCGCCTGGGTGCCCCGCCGGATCGGCGAGCGTGCCGGGGTCGAGGCGGGGACGCTGCCGGGTCTGCTCCCCGGCGGGCGGCCGGTCACCGACGCCGCCGCGCGGGTCGACCTGGCCGCCGCCTGGAACGTCGACCGTCTGCCGGCCACGGCGGGGCGGGACACCGACCGTCTGCTCGCCGCCGCCGCCAAGGGCCGCCTGGGCGCGCTCGTCGTCGGTGGGGTGGACCCGGGCGACCTCGCGGACCCGGCGCTGGCGCTCACGGCGCTGGAGACCGTGCCGTTCGTGCTCTCCCTCGAGGTCCGCGCCTCGGCCGTCACCGCGCTCGCCGACGTGGTGCTGCCGGTCGCGCCGCCGGTCGAGCGGCCCGGCACGTACCTCGGCTGGGAGGGTCGTCCGCGGCCCTTCCCGCAGGCGCTGACCTCGACCGCGATGCCCGACCACCGCGTGCTGGACGCCCTGGCCGACGCGCTCGGCACCCCGATCGGGCTGCGCACCCTGGCCGACGTGCACGCCGAGCTCACCCAGCTCGGCGCCTGGGACGGCAAGCGCCCCGCGGCGCCGCAGGTCGCCTACCCGGAGCCGCCGGCCCTGCACGAGGGCCAGGCGGTCCTGGCGACCTGGCACCTGCTGCTCGACGACGGGCGAGGGCAGGACGGCGAGCGATTCCTGGCCGGCACGGCCCAGCGCCCGGTCGCCCGGGTCTGCGCCGCGCTCGCCGCCCGGATCGGCGTGCGCACCGGTGACGCCGTCACCGTGGCCACCCGGCACGGGACGATCACGCTGCCCGTGGTGCTCACCACGATGCCCGACGGCGTGGTCTGGCTGCCCACCCGGTCACCCGGATCGCACGTGCGCTCGAGCCTGCGGGCCGGCGCCGGCGCCGTCGTGACCGTGCGCGCGGCTGCACTCGACGAGGGAGGGACCCCGTGAGGACCATCGCTGCCGGCCTGCTGACCCAGGCCCCCGCCGGTGCCGACTTCGGCAACGACAACGCCTGGATCGTGCTGCTCAAGGCCGTCGGCCTCATCGTGTTCCTGCTGGTCAGCGTCCTGCTGGCGATCTGGTTCGAGCGCAAGGTCGTGGCCAGGATGCAGATCCGGCCGGGGCCGAACGTGCACGGCCCGTTCGGCCTGCTGCAGTCCCTGGCGGACGCGATGAAGCTCCTGCTCAAGGAGGACCTCACCGTCCGGGCGGCGGACAAGGTGATCTACCTCCTCGCGCCGATGATCTCCGTCTTCGCCTCGCTGCTCGTCTTCGCGGTCATCCCGATGGGGCCGGAGGTCTCGATCTTCGGGATCGTCACGCCGCTCCAGCTGACCGACTTCCCGGTGTCCGTGCTCTACATCCTGGCGGCCGCCTCGATCGGCGTGTACGGCATCGTCCTCGGCGGCTGGGCGTCCGGGTCCACCTACCCGCTGCTCGGCTCGGTCCGCTCGACCGCCCAGGTGATCTCCTACGAGCTCGCGATGGGCATGTCGCTGGTCAGCGTCTTCGTGCTCTCCGGCTCGATGTCCACCTCGCAGATCGTCACCGCGCAGACCCCCGTCTGGTGGTTCCTGCCGCTGCTGCCGGCCTTCGTCATCTACATCATCTCGATGTTCGGCGAGGTCAACCGGCTGCCGTTCGACCTGCCCGAGGCCGAGGGCGAGCTGGTCGGCGGGTACATGACCGAGTACTCCTCGATGAAGTTCGCCTGGTTCTTCCTCGCCGAGTACATCAACATGATCAACGTCTCCGCGGTCGCCACCACGCTGTTCTTCGGCGGCTGGCGGGCGCCGTGGCCGCTGTCCCTGGTCGGCGACGGCGTGCTCAACACCGGCTGGTGGCCGCTGCTGTGGTTCCTGGCCAAGGTCTGGATGTTCATGTTCCTGTTCGTCTGGGTCCGCGGCACGCTGCTGCGGCTCCGCTACGACCAGTTCATGCGGTTCGGCTGGAAGATCCTCATCCCCGCCGCGCTGGTCTGGATCGTCGCGGTCGCCGGGGTCCAGGGGATCCGCCGCTTCACCGACGTGGACCTGCGGACGATGCTCTTCGTCCTGGCCGGGATCGCGGTGGTCGGTGTGATCGTCTCGTTCCTCGTGCCGGAGAAGAAGCCGGAGCCCGAGGGGGACCCCGCGCCGTTCGACGCCTTCGCCGACGGGTACCCCGTCCCGCCGCTGCCCGGGCAGAGCCTGCCCGAGTCCCCGCGGCGGCAGCGTGCCGCGGCGCGCGCGGCGGCGGACGTGCCCACCGCCGTTCTCGAGGCCGGCCCCGCCGGCGAGGAGGAGATGCCTCGTGGCTGACGAGATCATCCGCAGCCAGGGCGCGGGGGAGGTCGGCCGGCCGGCCACCCCGGAGCCCTACACGCCGCTGCGTCCGGCGAAGAAGGGCATCGGCGAGCTGCTCGCGCCCGTCGCGGGCTTCGGCGTGACGTTCTCCTCGATGTTCAAGCCGACGGTCACCGAGCAGTACCCGTTCGAGAAGGTGCCGCCGAAGCCGCGGTTCCACGGCCGCCACCAGCTCAACCGGTACCCCGACGGCCTGGAGAAGTGCATCGGCTGCGAGCTGTGCGCCTGGGCCTGCCCGGCCGACGCGATCCTCGTCGAGGGCGCGGACAACGCCCCGGACGCGCAGTTCTCGCCGGGGGAGCGCTACGGCCGCGTCTACCAGATCAACTACCTGCGCTGCATCTTCTGCGGGCTCTGCATCGAGGCCTGCCCCACGCGCGCGCTGACCATGACCAACGACTTCGAGCTCGCCGGCCCGAGCCGCGCCGGGATGATCTACGAGAAGCAGGACCTGCTCGCCCCGCTCGAGGACGGCATGCTCGCCGCCCCGCACCCGATGGTGCCGGGGACCGAGGACACCGACTACTACCGCGGTGAGGTGACCGGGCCCGTGCCGGAGCAGATCGACTGGGTCGCCCGCTGGCGCCCCGAGGACACCTCGCTGCCCGCCGCGAGCCAGGCGGCCGGCCGATGAGCGCCTCGACGATCGCCCTGGGCGGGCTCGCCGGCCGACTCGCGACGACCCTGACCGAGACGGGCCAGACGCCGACCGGCGAGGCGGTCCTCTTCTGGTTCCTCGCACCGGTGATGGTGCTCTCCGCCCTCGGCCTGCTCTTCGCCCGCCGCACGGTGCACGCGGCGATGAGCGTCGTCGTCGTGATGATCTCGCTGGCGATCCTCTACATCGCCCAGGACGCGCCCTTCCTCGGCGTGGTCCAGGTGATCGTCTACACCGGCGCCGTGATGATGCTCTTCCTCTTCGTCCTCATGCTCGTCGGCGTCGACTCCTCCGACTCGTTCGTCGAGACCCTCACCGGCCAGCGCTGGATCGGCCTGCTGCTGGGGATCGGCCTGGCCGCCGTGCTCGTGGGGGTCGTCCTCACCGCGTCCGGCCTCTCACCGGCCGGGCTGGAGGCCGCGAACGAGGGCGGCAACCCGGCCCGGGTCGCCCAGGTGATCTTCGGCGACTACGTCTTCGCGCTCGAGGTCGTCGGCACCCTGCTGGTGACCGCGGCGGTCGGCGCGATCGTCATGACGCACCGGCAGCGGCTGACCCCGCTGGTCGGCCAGCGTGAGCGCGCCGCGGCGCGGGTCGCCCGGATCGCCGACGGGGAGATCCTCACCCCGCTGCCCGCGCCGGGTGTCTACGCCCACTCCAACGCCCTGGACGTCGCCGCCCTCGGTCCCGACGGACGGCCGCTCGAGCGGTCGATCCCCCGGGTGCTGCGGGTGCGGGGCCAGGAGCGCTCGATCGACGAGGTGCACGCGGACACCGGTGGCGCCCTCGCGGCGCCGCCCGCGCCGAAGGCCCTGACCGAGGAGGAGCAGGCATGAGCCTCACCCACTACCTGGTCCTGGCGGCGCTGCTGTTCTCGATCGGAGCGACCACGGCCCTGCTGCGGCGCAACGCGATCATCGTCTTCCTCGGCATCGAGCTCATGCTCAACGCGACCAACCTCGCGTTCGTCACCTTCTCGCGCGTGCACGGGAACCTCGACGGCCAGGTGATGGCCTTCTTCACGATGGTCGTCGCGGCCGCGGAGGTCGTCGTCGGGCTCGCGATCATCGTGGCGATCTTCCGCACCCGCCGCTCGGCCTCGGTCGACGACGTCAACCTGTTGAAGAGCTGAGGGGCGCCCCGTGAACCTGCTCGACCTGCTCCCCACCGAGGAGCCGATCGTCGCCGCCGCCACGGCCGCGACCGGCGCGATGAGCGCCGGCTGGCTGCTCATCGCGCTCCCGCTGCTCGGTGCCGCCGTGCTCCTGCTGGCCGGCCGCCGGGCCGACGGCTGGGGCCACTGGTTCGGCGTCGTCGCCTCCGGCTCGTCCTTCGTCGTCGCGGCCGTGCTGTGGGCCGCGATGGTGGGCGCCCCGGCCGCCGAGCGCGTCGTCGACCTGCACCTGTTCTCCTGGCTCACCGCCGGGGCGTTCTCGCTGGACGCCGGCCTGCGGATCGACCCGCTCTCGCTGAGCTTCGTGCTGCTCGTGACGTTCGTCGGCACCCTCATCCACGTCTACTCCGTCGCCTACATGGAGCACGACGAGGCGCGGCGGCGGTTCTTCGCCTACCTCAACCTCTTCGTCGCGGCGATGCTGCTGCTCGTCCTGGCCGACAGCTACGTGCTGCTCTTCGTCGGCTGGGAGGGCGTCGGCCTGGCCTCCTACCTGCTCATCGGCTTCTGGAACCACGAGCTGCCCAACGCGGTCGCGGCGAAGAAGGCGTTCATCGCGAACCGGATCGGCGACCTGGGCCTGCTGCTGGCGATCGCGCTGATGTTCGCGACGTTCGGCGCCACGGACTTCTCGACGGTGTTCGGGCAGGCCTCTGCCGCCGACACCGGCACCCTCACGGCGATCGGGCTGCTGCTGCTCCTGGGCGCGACCGGAAAGTCCGCGCAGTTCCCGCTGCAGTCCTGGCTCGGCGACGCGATGGCCGGCCCGACCCCGGTCTCCGCGCTCATCCACGCGGCGACGATGGTCACCGCCGGCGTCTACCTCGTGGTCCGGTCCGGCCCGGTCTACGACGGCGCGCCGACCGCGCTGCTCGTCGTGGCGATCGTCGGTGCGGTCACCCTGCTGTTCGGGGCGATCGTCGGTAGCGCGAAGGACGACATCAAGAAGGCCCTGGCCGCTTCGACGATGTCCCAGATCGGCTACATGATGCTCGGCGCGGGCCTGGGCCCGATCGGCTACGCCTTCGCGATCTTCCACCTGCTGACCCACGGCTTCTTCAAGGCGGGGATGTTCCTCGGCGCCGGGTCGGTCATGCACGGGATGAACGACACCGTGGACATGCGGCGCTTCGGCGGGATCTCGACGCTGATGAAGGCGACCTGGGTGACCTTCGGGCTCGGCTGGCTGGCGATCCTCGGGGTCCCGCCGTTCTCCGGCTTCTGGAGCAAGGACAAGATCATCGAGGCTGCCTTCGCCACCGCGGACGGTCAGGGCTGGCAGCCCTGGGTCTTCGGCACGGTGGCGATGGTCGGCGCCGGCATCACCGCCTTCTACATGTCACGGCTCTTCTTCATGACCTTCCACGGCACGGCGCGCTGGACCGACGGGCACGGCGGCGGCGCGGCGGACCCGGCGGCCCCGGTGCGCCACCCGCACGAGTCACCGGCCCTGATGGTCTGGCCGATGGTCGTCCTTGCCGTCGGCTCCGCCGCCCTCGGTGGGGTGCTCGCGGTCGGCTCCACCTTCACCACCTGGCTCGAGCCGGTCACCGGGGTGCACGAGCACGCTGAGCCGGTGCTCTCGGTCCCGGTCATCACGATCACCACCCTGGTGCTCGTCGCGGCCGGCGCGCTGCTGGCCTGGCGGCAGTACGGCGCCTCCCCGGTCGCCGTCGTGCCGCCGCGCGGCTCCCCGCTGACCCGGGCCGCCCGGCGCGACCTGTACCAGGACGACGTCAACGACGCCGTGCTCGTGCTGCCCGGCCAGGTGCTCACCCGCTCGCTCGTCTTCGGGGACCGCCAGCTCGTCGACGGCTTCTTCAGCGGTGTCGCGCACCTCGTCGCGGCCACCGGTGAGGTCGTCCGCCGTGGACAGAACGGCTTCGTCCGCTCCTACGCGGCCACCATGCTCGCGGGCATCGTCGTGCTCGTCGCGATCGTCCTCGCGTTCCGGATCTGAGGGAAGTGACCATGCCCGAACAGTTCCCCTGGCTGACCACGCTCATCGTGGTTCCGCTCCTGGGTGCCGCGGTGGTCTGGGCGCTGCCCGGAGCCGCCCGACGCCACGCCCGCCTCGTCGCGGTCGCGGCGTCCCTCCTCGTGCTCCTCCTGGCGGTGCTCGCCGCCCTCGCCTTCGAGACGGGAGACGCCGGAACCCACCAGCTCCTCGAGACGCACGCCTGGATCCCGGCCATCGGCGCCAGCTACGCGGTCGGGGTCGACGGCGTCGGCCTCGCCCTGGTCCTGCTCTCCGTCGTGCTCACCCCGCTGGTCCTGCTCGCCGCCTGGCGCGAGCAGCCGGACGCGCCGGCGGACGGGCAGGGCGAGGCGGTGGAGGGCGGTGCGCGGATCCGCACCTACGTCGCCCTGGTCCTGGTGCTCGAGGCGTTCATGGTCGCCGTCTTCGCCGCCCGCGACGTCTTCTTCTTCTACGTCCTCTTCGAGGCGATGCTCATCCCGGTCTACTTCATGGTCGGCATGTTCGGCGGGCTCCAGCGCCGCTACGCCGCGGTGAAGTTCCTGCTCTTCTCGCTCGCGGGCGGGCTGGTCATGCTCGTCGGCGTCATCGCGCTCTACCTCCAGGGGCCGCGCGGCGAGCAGGGCTTCCTCACCGCGAACCTCGTCGGGCTCGACCTGCCGGTGACCACCGAGCGGCTGCTCTTCCTCGCCTTCTTCCTCGCGTTCGCGATCAAGGCACCCATGTGGCCGGTGCACACCTGGCTGCCGGACACCGCCGAGCAGGCCCCGGTGGGCACCTCGGTGCTGCTGGTCGGCGTGCTGGACAAGGTCGGCACGTTCGGGATGCTCACGCTGTGCCTCCCGCTCTTCCCGGCCGCCTCCCGGTGGGCCGCACCGGTGATCATCGTGCTCGCGGTGGTCTCGATCCTCTACGGGGCGCTGCTGGCGATCGGTCAGCAGGACCTGCTCCGGCTCATCGCCTACACCTCGGTCAGCCACTTCGGCTTCATCGTGCTGGGGATCTTCGCCTTCACCTCGGTGAGCGTGCAGGGCGCCTCGCTCTACATGGTCAACCACGGGCTCTCGACCGGGGCGCTGTTCCTCGTGGCCGGCTTCCTCATCGCGCGGACCGGCACGGCGCGGATCGCCGACCACGGCGGCCTGCAGAAGGTCGTGCCGGTGCTCGCCGGGACCTTCCTCGTGGCCGGCCTCTCGGCGCTCTCGCTGCCCGGCCTGTCGACCTTCGTCAGCGAGTTCCTCGTCCTGGTGGGGACGTTCGGCGCGCACCGGGGTGCCGCGGTCGTCGCGTCCACGGGCGTCGTGCTCGCCGCCCTGTACGTGCTGCTCACCTACCAGCGGGTCTTCACCGGGCCGACCCGGGAGGGCCTGACCGCGTTGCCCGACCTGTCGGCGCGGGAGCGCTGGGTGGTCGGACCGCTCCTCGCGCTCATGCTCGTGCTCGGCTTCTACCCGGCACCGGCGCTCGACCTCGTGCGCGACCCGGCCACCGTGACGCTCACCCAGGTGGGGGTCGACGACGTCGCTCCCGCCCTCGCTACGACGAACGACGGGAGCGACCAGTGAGCTTCGTGTCTCCCGAGATCGCGTGGTCCTACCTCGCGCCGGTCGCCCTGGTGCTCGTCGCCGGGGTGGTGGGAGTCCTCGTCGAGGCCTTCGTGCCGGCCCGCGCGCGCCGCGCCGTCCAGCTCCCGCTCGCCCTGGTCGCCACCGCCGGCGCGGTCCTGCTGCTCGCGCTGGTGTGGTCGGACGTGCGCGCCACGGGCGGCACCGTCGTCCTGGGCGGCGCGATGATCCTCGACGCCCCCGCCGTCCTCCTCCAGGGCGTCCTGGCCGTGCTGGGCTTCCTCGCGCTGCTCGTCATCGCCGACCGCTCCGAGACCGGGGAGGACGCCTTCGCTCCGTCCGGCGCCGCGGTGCCCGGCTCGGACTACGAGGCGCTGGCCACCCGTCGCGGGCTCGTGCAGACCGAGGTCTTCCCGCTCACGCTGTTCGCGCTCGGCGGGATGATGGTGTTCCCCGCGGCGGGCGACCTGCTCACCCTGTTCGTCGCGCTCGAGGTGCTCTCGCTGCCGCTGTACCTGCTCTCGGGCCTTGCCCGGCGGCGTCGGCTGCTGTCCCAGGAGGCCTCCCTCAAGTACTTCCTGCTCGGGGCCTTCGCCTCGGCGTTCCTGCTCTTCGGCATCGCGCTGCTCTACGGGTTCTCCGGCTCGCTGCGGCTGGCCGAGATCGCCGACGCCGTCGGCACCGTCGTCGGCCTCGACCCGCTGCTGCTCGCCGGCGTCGTGCTCGTGCTGGTCGGCCTGCTCTTCAAGATCGGGGCCGTGCCGTTCCACGCCTGGACCCCCGACGTCTACCAGGGCGCCCCGACGCCGATCACCGGGTTCATGGCCGCGTGCACCAAGATCGCCTCCGTCGGCGTGCTGATCCGGTTCGTCTACGTCGTCGTGCCGCCGCTGCAGTGGGACATCCTCCCGCTGCTGTGGGGCGTCGCCGTGCTGACGATGGCGGTCGGCACCGTCGTCGCGATCGTCCAGACCGACGTCAAGCGGATGCTGGCCTACTCCTCGATCGCGCACGCGGGCTTCCTGCTCGTCGGGGTCTCCTCGCTGACCTCGTCGGGGATCTCGTCCGTCCTCTTCTACCTCGTCGCCTACGGCCTGGCGACCGTCGGGGCCTTCGCGATCGTCACGCTGGTGCGGGAGGTCAACGAGGGCCCGGGCGGGCCGGTGATGGCCGAGGCCACGGCCCTGACCCAGTGGACGGGTCTCGGTCGCCGGCACCCCGGCCTCGCCCTGGCCTTCACGCTGTTCCTGCTCTCCTTCGCCGGCATCCCGCTGACCGCGGGCTTCATCGGCAAGTTCGAGGTGTTCACGGCCGCCGTCGACGGCGGCCAGGCGTGGCTCGCGGTCGCCGGCGTGGTCGCCTCGGCCGCCGCCGTGTTCTTCTACGTCCGCCTCGTCGTGCTGATGTTCTTCACGGACGCCGCGGGCACCGCGGGCGAACGGACCACCGTGGTGCGCTCGGAGGGGATGACCGCGGTGACGATCGGCGTCGCCGCCGTCGG
Organism: uncultured Actinomycetota bacterium; assembly: GCA_963724505.1. GTDB lineage: Bacteria > Actinomycetota > Actinomycetes > Actinomycetales > Cellulomonadaceae > Actinotalea. Next base: position 230,676 of record CAVRUY010000005.1, on the reverse strand, counting down.
CACCGTCCTGCTCGGCGTGGTCCCCTCGCCGCTGCTCCAGCTGCTCGCCGACGCGGCGGTCCTGGTCCGGTGAGCCTCCCCGTCGTGGACGACGCGCTGGCCGACCGCCTGGCGGAGCGGCTGGCGCTGGTCGAGGAGCGCCTGCGGAACGCGGTGGCCCATGCCGACGTGCTCGCGGACACCGCCTCGCGACACCTGGTGAACGCCGGGGGCAAGCGGCTGCGCCCGCTGCTCACCCTGCTCGCGGGCGAGCTGGGCGACGGGAGCCGGACCGAGCTGCTGCACGCGGCCGTCTCGGTCGAGCTCACCCACCTGGCGACGCTCTACCACGACGACGTGATGGACTCCGCGCCGATGCGACGCGGGGCGCCGGCGGCGCACGAGGTGTGGGGCAACCACGTCGCGATCCTCACCGGCGACCTGCTCTTCGCCCGCGCCTCCTCGACCGTCGCGGCGCTGGGCGCCGAGGCGGTGCTCATCCACGCCAGGACCTTCGAGCGGCTCTGCCTCGGCCAGCTGCACGAGACCGTCGGTCCGGGGGACGGCGACCCGGTGGCGCACTACCTGCAGGTGCTCGCCGACAAGACGGGCTCGCTCATCGCGACGTCGGCCCGCTACGGTGCGATGTTCTCCGGCTGCGACGAGGCGACCGTGCACCTCATGGCGACGTACGGCGAGAAGATCGGACTGGCGTTCCAGCTCGCCGACGACGTCATCGACCTCACCTCCACCGGCGGGGAGACGGGCAAGACGCCCGGGACGGACCTGCGCGAGAAGGTACCGACGATGCCGGTGCTGCTGCTGCGCCGACGGGTGGCGGGCCCGGAGGCGACGGACGAGGACCGTGCCCTGGTCGCCCTGCTGGACGCCGACCTGTCCGACGACGCGGTCCTCGCCCGGGCGGTGGCCGCGCTGAGCAGCCACCCGGTGGTCGAGCAGACCCGCGTGCTCGCGGCCGATCGGGCGGCCGAGGCGGTGGCGGCCCTCGCCACGCTCCCGGCCGGTCCGGTGCGCGACTCGCTGGAGTCCTTCGCGCGGTCGCTCGTCGAGCGGGCCGCCTGAACGTTCACCCGTTTGGGCTCATGTCCGGGCACGAACGTGCCGATGTCGAAGGTCGGAGTCGTCACACCGAGGGGGTGAGCTGTGCGCACGACCTGGGGTTCGGCGACCGACCGTGGCAGGGTGCGCCGTCTCAACGAGGACTCCCTGCTGGCCCACCCGCCGATCTTCGTGGTCGCCGACGGGATGGGCGGCCATGCGGCCGGTGACGTGGCCAGCAGGATCGCGGTGGAGGAGTTCGCCGGGCTCGCCGGACGGCCCGCGCTGAGCGCCGACGACGTCCACGAGTGCGTCGGCCGGATCTCGCAACGGATCCGTGGCTCGGTCGGGGAGCGGAGCGCGGGCACCACCGTCGCGGGCGTCGCGGACGCGAGCACCTCCGACGGCTCGTACTGGCTCGTCTTCAACATCGGCGACTCGCGGGTCTACCGGTGGGCGGCCGGGGTCCTCGAGCAGATCAGTGTCGACCACTCCGTCGTGCAGGAGCTGGTCGACCGCGGCGAGCTCGCCCCGTCCGCGATGGAGACCCACCCCGACCGGCATGTGATCACCCGGGCCCTGGGCACCGACCTCGAGCCCGAGCCCGACTACTGGCTGCTGCCGGCCGGCCCCGCCGACCGCATCCTGGTGTGCTCCGACGGGCTGACCAGCGAGCTGGGCGACGACGACCTCCAGGAGATCCTCTCCGCCGTGCACGACCCGCAGGCGGCCGCCGCTGCCCTCGTCGACGCGGCGGTCCGGCGCGGCGGGCGCGACAACGTCAGCGCCGTGGTCGTCGACATCGCCGTCGGCCCCCGGGCCGACGACGCCCAGCGCACCGCGAGGACCGTGCACGGTGACACGCTCGAGCCCGCCCCCCGGGGCCTCGGCGCCGTCGAGGACACCCACGAGACCCCGATCGAGGCCACACGGGGTACCGTGCTGCGCCCGCCCGTCCGGCCCGAGGAGGACCGATGATCGTCCCCGCCTACACCCCCGGCAGCTGGTGGTTCGCCGTGGCCGACGGTGGCTTCGTCGCCCTGCCGGGTGACGTCGAGGCCGCCACCCTCACCGAGATCTGGTCGGCCCTGCGCGAGGGCGCCGGGCTGACCGACCTGCTCACCGGGCTGCTGCGCCCCGGCCTGTCCGCCGTGCCGCCGTTCGCCCTGGTCGACGTCGAGGGCGGCACCGTGCACGCGGTGGTCCGCGGGGACGTCGTCGTCGCGGTGGACACCGCCGCCGGGCCGCGGACGGTCTCCGGTGCGCAGATGACCACGTGGACCGAGTCCGTCCTCGCCGACGCGCGACGGGTCGTCGTCCGCACCCCGGGCGCCGCGGACCCCGACCCGCGCCTCGCCGTCCCGGTGCTCTCCGGCGTGGTGCGCGCCGGGAGCCTGGTCGTGGAGCTCCGGGCCGACCGGCCCGCCCCGCGCGCCGCCGAACCCACGCCGCTCGCCGAGCCCGCGCCGGTCGTCGGCCCCCCCGCGCGCCGCGACGCCTGCGCCTCCGGCGACCCCTGTTCCCCCGTTCCAGCGGTGCCCGCCGGCGCGGTGGCGCCCGCCGCGCCGCCGCAGGACGACGAGCAGCACGACACGCGGCCCAGCTGGGCCCCCGTGCACCCGGTCCCGGCCGAGCCCCTCGGCGGCCCGTCGGGCGGGTCCTGGTTCGAGGAGTCGTCCGGCGACCTGCTCACCGGCGAGCACCTGTCGGCCGCCACGGCGCCGCAGCGTCTCGTGGCGCCCGCCCCGGACCGTCCGGCGGACGCCCACCCGGTCTCCCCGGCCGACCACGGGCCGGACGACGCCGAGGACGGCGGGCACGGCGAGGACCACGACGGGTTGACCGTGCTCAGCTCCGACGTGGTCGCGCTGCGCCGCCAGCTGCCGGAGTGGGCGGGCGACGCCGTCCCCTCGCTCGCCGTGCCGACCCCGCGGAACCCCGCGCCGGCCAAGCTCGTCCTGTCCACCGGCCTCGTGGTCTCGCTCAACCGGCCGGTCCTGCTCGGCCGCGCGCCGCAGGTCACCCGGGTGGCGAACAACGAGATCCCGCGCCTGGTGACGCTCGCCAGCCCCAACCAGGACATCTCCCGCACCCACGCCGAGGTGCGGATGGACGGGGAGGACGTGGTGGTGACCGACCTCCGGTCCACCAACGGCGTGCTCCTGCTGCGCCAGGGCGCCGGACCCCAGCGGCTGCACCCGGGCGAGCCCACCGTCGTCGAGCCCGGGGTCGTCGTCGACCTCGGGGAGGGCGCCACCTTCCTCGTGGAGGCAGGTGGGTGAGCGTGCGCCGTGAGCCGTCGACGCCGCCGCAGATCCCCGGGTACGAGTACGTGCGACTCCTGGGGATGGGCGGCTTCGCCGACGTCTTCCTCTACCGCCAACTGATGCCGCGCCGGCCGGTGGCGGTCAAGGTGCTGCTCGCGAGCTCGCTGGACGACACGACGCGCTCCCGGTTCCGCACCGAGGCCGACCTCATGGCGACGCTCTCGCACCACCCCTCGATCGTCACCGTCTTCCAGGCCGACGTGGCCGCCGACGGCCGCCCCTTCCTCGTCATGGAGTACTGCTCGCGGCCCGGGCTGGCCGAGCGCTACCGCGCCGAGCGGATGGGGGTCGCCGAGATCCTGCGGATCGGCATCCGGCTGGCCTCGGCCGTCGAGACGGCGCACCGGGCGGGCATCCTGCACCGCGACATCAAGCCGGCGAACGTCCTGACCACCGACTTCGGCTGGCCGGCGCTGACGGACTTCGGCATCGCCGCGACGGCCGGCCTCGCCGCAGGCGCTGCGCTCGGCATGTCGATCCCGTGGGCACCGCCGGAGATGCTCGCCGACGAGCCCATGAGCGACGAGCGGTCGGACGTCTACTCGCTCGCGGCGACCATCTACTCGCTGCTCGCCCGGCGCTCGCCCTTCGAGGTCCCGGACGGCTCGAACACCGCCGCCGACCTCATCGTCCGGATCGAGCGCGCACCCATCGCCCGCACCGGGCGCGGGGACGTGCCCGAGTCGCTGCACGACGTGCTGACCCGGGCGATGTCGCGGGCACCCGAGCGGCGCTACGGCTCGGCGATCGCGCTGGCCAGGGCCCTGCAGCAGGTCGAGGCCGAGCTCATGCTGCCGCTGACCCCGCTCGACCTGCCCGACGAGCTCGGCGCCCCGACGTCCGAGGTGGTCGAGGGTGAGGCCGGCCAGACGACCCGGGTGCGCCCGGTGCGCTCGATCTCGCCGGACGGGTCGGCCGAGCCCGGCGCGGCCGGCCCCGGGGCCGACCCGGCGGGCCCCGCGGCCGTCCCCGGGGCCGGCACCGCGCCCGCCGGCGACGCCGCGACGCCCGACCCCGAGGACGTCCCCGAGCGCTGGCGACGGGACCTCGAGCAGCTCCTCGCGGCGCGCGCCGCCGAGCCGGCCCCGCAGCGTCCCCGCCGGTCGCTCGGCACCCTCGTGGCCGGCGTCGTCATCCTCGCGGCGGTGGTCGTCGCGGCCGGCGTCGCGCTCGGCGGCGGCCGGCAACCGGCGCCGGCCACGGCGACGCCCACCGGCGCTCCCACGGCCGTGACCCGGGCCGTCCCGAGCCCCACCGATCTCGTGGGCACCGTCGAGGCCGGCGCGGCCGTCTTCACCTGGACCAACCCCGAGCCCGAGCCCGGCGACCGGTACCTGTGGGGCGTGGCCCGCGTCGGCGAGCAGACGGTCGTGGCCTCCGTCGACGAGCCGGCGGTGTCCTTCCCGCTCGACGGCTCGGTGGAGCTCTGCATCGAGGTCTCGGTGGTCCGTGCCGACGGTCGCTACTCCACCGCGCCGGCCGTGGGGTGCGTGCGGCCATGAGCACCCTGCTGGAGTCCCTGCGCGAGCGTCGCTGGCCCTCGACCGTCGCGGCGCTCGTCGTGCCGGTCGCCCTCGCGACCCTGGCGGTCGTCTACCCGGGCGCCACCGTCTCGCAGGTCGAGCTCAACGACGGGGCCGTCTGGCTGACGAACGACGCGGCGCTGCGCCTCGGCCGGTACAACGCGCAGGTCGACGAGCTCAACGCCGGCCTCGCGCCCGGCCAACGCGGCTTCGACGTCCTGCAGGACGGTGGCGACGTGCTGCTGCTCGACGCCGGGCAGGTGGGCGTCGTCGACCCGGCAGCGGTCACCCTCACCGGTGCCGCCTCGGTCCCGGCCGGGGCGGAGGTCGGTCTCGGCAACGGCATCGTGTCCGTCGCCAGCACGGGCCGGGTCTGGGTGCGGTCGATCGGCGAGCTGAGCACCCTCGACGCGACGAGCGCCACGCCGGACCTCGACCTGGGCACCGGCGGCACCGCGGTGACCGCGGACTCGGGCGTCGTGCTCGCCGTCGCGGCCGACGGGTCGGTCCAGCAGGCACACCGGGACGCGGAGGGCGTGCAGAGCAGGGAGCTGGGCACCCTCCGGGGCAGCGGGACGATCGACCAGCTGGCCGCGGTCGGCGACACCCCGGTCGTCCTCAGCGGCACGAGGCTGCGCACCCTCGCGACGACCGTCGACCTGGCGCGGTACGGCACCGACCTCGTCCTGCAGCAGACCGGACCGGACGCCGAGAGCGTGCTGGTCGCCTCGACCACCGCCCTGCTGGAGATCACCCTCGGCACCGGGGCGGTCACCGAGCACCCGACCGGCGGCGCCGGCACACCGGCGGCGCCCGTGCGCCTGGACACCTGCGGGTACGGGGCGTGGGCCTCGTCCGCCCGCAACTACCTCCAGACCTGCCCCCGCGGCTCGTCCGTCGACGACCTCGAGCAGATGACCCCCGCGGACCGGCTGGTCTTCCGGGTCAACCGCGACGTGCTCGTGCTCAACAGCGTCGCCGAGGGTCGCGTGTGGTCGCCGACGCAGGACCAGGGCGTCCGGGAGCCGAACTGGCAGGACATCCAGCCCCAGGACCAGGAGCAGACCGGCGACGCCACCGCCGAGCAGCCGAGCACCCAGACCCTGCAGACCGAGTGCACCGCGCAGTCCTCGCCGCCGGCCGCGGTCGACGACGACTTCGGCGTGCGGGCCGGCCGGACCACGATCCTCTCCGTGATCGACAACGACGTCTCCTCCGACTGCGGGATCCTCGCGATCTCGGAGCTGGACGACCTGCCCGAGGCCTTCGGCACCGTCGTGCCCATCTACGGCGGCCGCGCGATCCAGCTGGTCACCACCCCGGGGGCCAGCGGGACGGTCTCCTTCACCTACACCGTGCTGGACGGGCGCGGCTCGAGCGCGCCGTCCACGGCGACCGTCCGGCTGACCGTCCGGTCGCCGGGCGAGAACAGCGCGCCGGTCCAGCTGCACACCGGACAGCTCGCGGTGGAGGTCGGTGCGTACGGCTCCTACGACGTCCTGCCCGACTTCCGGGACCCCGACGGCGACCAGCTCGTCCTCCTCGGCGCCACCGCGGACGAGGGCGGTACCGTCCGCACCCGGCAGGACGGCGAGCTGACGTTCCAGTCGGACGGCGCCACCCTCGGCCGGCTGACGGTGCGCCTGACGGTCTCGGACGGCGTCGTCACGATCGAGGGGACGTTGTTCGTCGACGTCCGCACGGCCGGGTCGCTCGTCCCGGTGATCGACCCCGTGCACGCCGTGACGTACGTGGGCCAGACGGTCGTCGTCCGCCCGCTGGAGAGCGTCCGGTCCGCGTCCCGGGAGCCGGTCCGCCTCGCCGGCGTCGACGACCTCGCCGGGACGACCATCGAGCGCGACCTCACCGCCGGGACCTTCACCTTCCTCGCCGGCCGGGCCGGGACCTACTACGTGACCTTCGTCGTGGCCGCCGCGCCGCAGCAGGCCACCGGGATCGCGCGGATCGACGTCGCGGAGATGCCCGAGAGCCCGCCCGCGCCGACGGCCGTGCTCGACGTCGCCCTGCTGCCGCCCGGTGGCGAGGTGACCGTCGACCCGCTGGCCAACGACGTCGACCCCAGCGGCGGCGTCCTCGTGCTCCAGTCGGTCGACATCCCCGAGGGCAGCGGGGTCGAGGTCGCCGTCCTCGGCCACCGGTTCGCCCGGATCACCTCGACCCGGGTGCTCGAGTCCGCGGTGTCGGTGCGCTACACGATCTCCAACGGCGTGAAGTCCGCCACCGGTGAGCTGCGGGTCAAGCCGATCGCCGCCTCCGCCGGCCAGCAGGCCCCGGTGGTGCCGGACGTGACCGCGACGGTGCGCACCGACGGTGTCGTGACGATCGCCGTGCTCGACCGCGCCTACGACCCCGACGGCGACCAGCTCACCCTCGTGCCGACGCTCGCCGAGCCGCTCGCCGACGGCCAGGGCCTGCTCTTCGTCTCCGGCGACGTGCTGCGGTACCAGGCCCCGTCCACCCCGATGTCCGTGCACGCGACGTTCGAGGTGACCGACGGCTTCGGCACCACCGCCGCCTCGCTCACCGTCGACGTGCACGCCGCCGACGCGACCTCGAAGTCGCCGCCGCGTCCGCAGGACCTCACGGCGCGGGTCTTCGAGGGCGAGACGATCCGGATCCCGGTTCCGCTCACCGGGATCGACGCCGACGGGGACGGGGTCCAGCTGCTCGGGCAGGACCGGGCGCCGACGAAGGGGCGCATCGTCGGCCAGGGGGCCGACTGGTTCGAGTACCAGGCGCTGCCCGGCGAGCTCGGCACCGACACCTTCACCTACGCCGTCGAGGACTGGGTGGGTCAGCGGGCCGTCGCCGAGATCCGGGTGGGCATCGCCGCCCGCCCGGCCTCCTCCGCGCAGATCGTCGCCCGCAACGACGACGTCGTGGTCCGGCCCGGCCGCTCGGTCTCGGTCCGCGTCCTGGCCAACGACGTCGACATGTCGGGCGGCGAGCTCACCCTGGAGGAGAACCTGGAGATGGCCGACGGGATCTCGGCCCGCACCGAGGGACGTCGCATCGTGGTCGACGCGCCCGAGACGCCCGGCGTCCTGCAGATCTCCTACACCGTCTCCAACGCCCGGGGCGGCAAGGACTCCGCAGTGCTCACCGTGACCATCGACCCGGAGGCGCCGATCCTCGCGCCGATCGCCAAGGACGTCGTCGTCCCGGCGACCGAGACGCTCAACGCGGTCTCCGTCCGGGTCGACGTCCTGGAGATCGCGGAGAACCCGAGCGGGCCGATGTCGGACCTCGCCGTCTCGGTCGGCGAGTCGCCCGACGGCATCGCCACCGTCGCCGCGGACGGCACGGTCCTGGTGACCCTCGGGGCCAGCGCACGCACGTTCCCCTACCGGCTGACGAACACCAGCCCCGAGGCGAACGGGGTGTTCTCCTACGCCTTCATCACGGTGCCGGCGCTCGGCGACTTCCCGCCCACCCTGCGGCCGGGCGCGCCGGCCCTCACCGCGCTCGCCGGCGCCCCGCTCGTCATCTCCCTGGACGAGCAGATCCAGGTCGCGCCCGGCCGGACCGTGCGGATCGCCGACCCCGCCCGGGTGAGCGCCACCAAGGCGAACGGCGCGGACCTCGTCGTGGACGAGCGCACCCTGCGGTACACCGCCACCCGGAGCTACGCCGGCCCGGCCTCGGTCACCGTCGAGGTCAGCGACGGTCCGGTGGGCGACGCGACCGCACGGACCGCGGTGCTCACCCTGCCGATCACCGTGCTCGCCGCCGAGGACCACCCGCCCAAGTTCACGCCGTCCGTGCTCGACGTCGGGCCCGGAGAGTCGGTCCGGGTCGACCTGACCGCCTTCACCTCCAACCAAGTCACGACCCCGGGCGGCGAGGAGGCCTACTCCTACGCGCTGACCACCGAGCCGCCCGCCGGCATCGAGGTGAAGCTCGCCGGCACGGTGCTCACGCTCACCGCCGACGCCACCGTGCCGCGCGGCACCGCGGGTGGGGTCGGCCTGACGATCGACTACGGCGGCCTGACCGCCGTCGCCGGCCAGGTGGACTTCCGCGTGGTGGCCAGCTCGCGACCCCTCGCCCGGGTCGTCGACCACACCGTCCCGGACGGCGTCGAGGGCCGGGTCAGTGCCGTCGACGTGCTCGCCGGCGCCTTCAACCCGTTCCCGAGCCGGGCGCTGTCGGTCATCGGCGCGCGGGTGGAGACCCCCGGGGCGGGCACGGCGACGGTGAGCGGCGGGACGGTCTCGGTGCGGCCGGAGCTCGGGTTCATCGGCACGATGGTCGTCCGGTACCAGGTCCGGGACGTCACCGACGACCCGGACCGCGAGGTCGACGGCCGGATCACCGTCGTCGTCCGCGGTCGCCCCGGCACGCCGACCGCCCCGCGGATCTCCGAGGTCAGGGACCAGACGGTCGTCCTGGCCTGGGACGCCCCGACGGCCAACGGCGAGCCGATCACCGGCTACCGGGTCACCGCCTCCCCGGGCGGCACGGTCACCGACTGCCCCGCGACGACCTGCACGATCACCGGCCTGACGAACGACGTCGAGGTGAGGTTCACGGTCGTCGCGAGCAACGCCGTCGGGGACTCCGACGCCAGCCCGTCGTCCGCGCCGGCGCGGCCGGACGTGCGGCCGCAGGCCCCGGCGGTGCCCGGGCTCGCCTGGGGCAACGCCTCGGTCACCGCGACCTGGACGGCCCCGGTGAGCACGGGTTCGCCGATCACCGAGTACCAGGTCGAGCTCAGCCCGGCCCCGCCGAGCGGGCCGGCGACGGTCACCGCGACGAGCACGTCGGTCGCCTTCACCGGCCTGCTCAACGCGACCGAGTACCGGGTGCGGGTCCGTGCGCTCAACGCGGCGCCGGACCCCGGGGACTGGAGCTCGTGGTCCGCGGGGCAGGTCCCGGCCGACGTGCCCGAGCCGCCCGGCGCCGTCCAGGCGACCCGGACGACGGTCGGCTCCGGCGACCGGCAGATCACCGTCACCTGGACGCCGTCGGCTCCGCGCGGCGACGCCGTGAGCGCCTACGACGTGCAGGTCGACGGGGTGCTGGCCACCGTGCCCGGCACCCAGCTCAGCTACGTCTTCCCCGCGGAGCCCGGACGCACCTACGCGATCGACGTGCGCGCGCGGAACAAGGCGGGCAACTCCTCCTGGGCCTCGACGACGGGGGAGATCTGGACCGTCCCGGGCCCGGTGACGGACCTGGAGCTGGCCGACACCGCCAAGTCGGATGCGGCCTTCACGGAGGGCGGGCTCACGGCCTCGTGGACCGCCCCGACCGACACGGGCGGCGTCGGCATCACGGGGTACCAGGTGAGCGTCGACGGTGCTCCGGCGGTGACCGTGACGAAGACCTCCCTGAAGATCTCGCCGCTCACCGGCGGCACCCATACGGTCTCCGTCGTCGTGGTCAACGACCGGGGAGCGGTGAGCGCCGCGGTCGCCACCTCCGGGCTGACCCGCACCCTGCCCCAGGTCGTCACGATCCAGCCGACGACGATCAGCCCGGCGAACCTGGTCACCTTCGGCTGGGTGCCGGGCGGCGACGGCGGCTCGCCGATCATCCGGTACCGGGTGATCGTGTCGATCACCACCGCCCTCGGCGTCACCACGGAGCTCCAGAGCACGACGACGACGCCGCTGGCGACCGTCCCCGCGGCCGTCGGGGACACCGTGACCCTCACCCTCGCCGCCGTCACCGCCGTGGGGACCGGCCCGGACGCGACCTCGAGCGTCGTCGTCCCCGAGCCTTCGGGGTGAGCACCGTGCCGCCCGCACCCGTGGCCCCCACCGACCCGTCCGCCCCGTTGAGGAGTACCGAGCCGTGAACATGACCACCGAGCAGACCGAGTGGTTCGCGCAGACGTTCGACGCCCTCGTCGCCAACGTCGGCGTCGCGCTGCTGGGCAAGGAGCACGCCGTGCGCCTTGCCCTGACCTGCATGCTCGCCGAGGGCCACCTGCTGCTCGAGGACGCCCCCGGCACGGGCAAGACCTCGCTGGCCAAGGCGTTGGCCGCGACGGTCCAGGGCACCCACAGCCGGATCCAGTTCACCCCGGACCTGCTGCCCTCCGACGTCACCGGCGTGACGATCTACGACCAGACCTCGCGCCAGTTCGAGTTCCACCGCGGGCCCGTGTTCGCGTCCGTCGTGCTGGCGGACGAGATCAACCGCGCCTCGCCGAAGACGCAGTCCGCGCTGCTGGAGGTGATGGAGGAGTCCCGGGTCACCGTCGACAACGTCGCGCACCCGGTGGGGCGGCCGTTCATGGTCATCGCCACCCAGAACCCGATCGAGCAGGCGGGCACCTACCGGCTGCCCGAGGCCCAGCTCGACCGCTTCCTCATCAAGACCTCGCTCGGCTACCCCGACCGCGCGTCGACGGTCCGGATCCTCGCCGGCTCGGCCGAGCGCGACCGCACGGCCAACCTGCTGCCGCGGATCACCACCCAGGCGGTCGGCGAGATGGCGGTCCTGGCCGCCTCGACCCACGTGGAGGACTCCGTCCTGGACTACGTCGCGCGGCTCACGGAGGCGACCCGCGAGGACGCGCACACCGTCGTGGGCGCGAGCGTGCGCGGCTCGCTCGCCCTGGTCCGCTGCGGCAAGGTGTGGGCGGCGTCCCAGGGGCGCGGCTACGTGCTGCCCGACGACATCAAGCTGCTCGCCGAGCCGGTGCTCTCGCACCGGCTCATCCTGGACACCGAGGCGGAGTTCGCCGGGGTCCGCTCGCGCGAGGTGATCGCGCGGATCCTCGCCGAGACCGAGCCTCCCGCCACGAGGCAGTGAGATGAGGGTCCCGCGCCGTCTGCTCGCCGCACTCGCCCGCCCGCTGCGCCCGGTCTCCGGGCTCGGCTGGGCGGTGTTCGTCGTGGGCGCGCTGATGACGGCAGCGGGATGGCGGCTGGGCTGGGTCGAGGCGGCGGCGGTCGGCACCGGCCTGCTCGGGGCGGTCGCGGTCGCGCTCGTCCTCACCGTCGGGCGCTCGACCTACTCGGTCGACCTCGACGTCTCCGACCGGCGGGTCGGCGTGGGCCAGCGGGTGGCGGGCCGGCTGCTCGTGCGCAACATCGGCTCCCGGCGGCTGCTGCCCGCGCGGCTCGAGCTCCCGGTCGGGCGGACCCTGGCGGCCTTCCCGCTGGCCTCGCTCGCCCGCGGCGCGGAGCACGAGGAGGTCTTCGCGGTGCCGACGGCGCGCCGCGGCGTGATCCGGATCGGCCCGGTGCTGTCCGTCCGCGGCGATCCGTGGGGCCTGCTGCGGCGGAGGGTCGCCTGGACCGACGCGGTCGAGGTCTACGTGCACCCGAGCCTCGCGCGCTTGGAGGGCACCGCGGTCGGCGTGCTCCGCGACCTGGAGGGTCAGTCGACCTCGGTCGTCTCGGACGCCGACATGTCCTTCCACGCCCTGCGGGACTACATCCCCGGCGACGACCGCCGGCACATCCACTGGAAGACCACGGCCCGCACCGGGACGCTCATGGTGCGCCAGTTCGAGGACACCCGGCGGACCCACACGGCCGTGGCCCTCGCCACCGGGCCCCGCGACCACCTCGACGAGGAGGAGTTCGAGCTCGCCGTGTCCGTCGCCGCCTCGATCGGCGTGCAGGCCCTGCGCGACGAGAGCGACCTCACCTTCCTGGCCGGGTCCCGCCGGCTGCACGCCGAGAACCCGACCCGGCTGCTCGACGAGACCGCGCGCCTGGAGCGCTCGCCGGAGGGCCACACCGCGGCCGAGCTGGCTGCCTGGGTCACGGCGAACGCCGCCGAGGCCTCGGTGGCGGTCCTGGTGACCGGCTCGACGGCCGCCGACGGGCTGCTCCGTGCCCAGGTCAAGCACCTGCGGCCGGGGGTGCGGACCGTGGTGCTCACCTGCCGGCTGGGGGCGCGGAGCGCCGTCCGCTCGCACGGCTCGCTCTCGCTCGCCACGGTCGGCTCGCTGCCCGCCCTCGCGCAGGTGCTGCGGCAGGCGGTGACCGGGTGAGCCGGCGTCGCGTCGCGGTCGACGTCGCGGTGCTGCTCGGCGCGCTCGCCCTGGCGATGCTCCCGCTGGTGCCGGTCTACGGCCTGGCCGGCCTCCTCACACCGGTCCTCGTCGGGCTCGCCTCCGGTGCCCTGGTCGTGCTGCTCGGCCGCCGGCTCGCGTGGGGGACCGCGCTGACGGTCTCGGTCGCGCTCGGCGCCTACCTCCTCGTCGGGACGGCCGCGGCCGTCCCCGACCTCGGCGTGGCGGGGGTGCTGCCGACGCTCGCCTCGCTCCGCGGGCTCCTGGGCGGCGCGGTCACGACGTGGAAGGACGTGCTGACCCTCGAGCCGCCGCTCGGGGCGAGCGGCTCGGTCCTCGTGGCGCCCCTGCTCCTCGCCCTGATCGGCTCGTTCGCAGCCGTGCGCCTCACCACCTCGCGCGGGCGGCGCACCGCGCCCTGGGCCGCGCTCGTGCCGTTCGGCGTGCTGCTGCTCAGCGTCCTGCTGGGGACCAAGGAGACGGTGCGTCCCGCGGCGGCAGGGGTGGTGCTCGTCCTCCTCCTGGGCAGCTGGGCGAGCCTGCGCGCCGGGACCTTCGCGCCGCGCCGGGCCGTCTCCTTCCTCGCGCTGGTCGCCGTGGTGAGCGGCTGCGGTCTGGCCACCGGTCCGTGGGTCGGCGAGCTGCGACCCCGGCTCGTGCTGCGCGACGAGCTCGTGCCGCCCTACGACCCGAGCACCCAGAAGAGCCCGCTCTCCGCCTTCCGCGCCTTCGTCAAGGACCAGCCGGACACCGAGCTCCTCACGGTCAGCGGGCTGCCCGCCGGGGCCCGGATCCGGCTCGCGACGATGGACACCTACGACGGTGTGGTCTGGAACGTCGCCTCGGTCGACGCCGCCGAGGGCTCCGGTCGCTTCCGGCGGGTCGGCGAGGAGGTGGACCCGGCGGCGCGCGGCGAGCAGGCCACCGTCCACCTCGAGATCCTCGACCTGCCGTCCGACTGGCTGCCGACGGTCGGCTACACCGAGCAGATCACGTTCGACGAGGACGACGTCAGCCTGCGGGCCCGGCTGCGCTACAACGACGCGACCGGGGCCGCCGCGCTGGTCGACGGGGTCCCTGCCGGCACCGGCTACACCGCCGAGGTCGCGATCCTGGACCGTCCGTCGGACGACCAGCTCGACGTCGCCGCGATCGGCCGGGTCGTGCTGCCCCGACCCGAGGGCGTCCCGGACGCGGTGACCCAGTACGCGGCACAGGTCGCCGGCACGGCGACGTCACCCGGGCTGATCGCCCGGAGCCTCGCCGAGGGGCTCAGCCAGCGCGGCTGGTTCAGCCACGGCCTGGTCGCGCTGGGCGACTACCCCTCGCTCTCCGGCCACGGCGCCGACCGGATGACCACCCTGCTGACCGGGTCGCTGATGGTCGGCGACGGGGAGCAGTACGCCTCGGCGATGGCGCTGATGGCCCGGGAGATGGGCCTGCCCTCCCGCGTGGTGCTCGGCTTCGTCCCCCCGGCCGCCTCCGAGGCGACGGCCGGTGCGGCCGGCTCCGCCCTGACGATCACCGGGAGCGACGTGCAGGCATGGGTCGAGGTCGAGTTCGCCGGCTACGGCTGGGTGGCCTTCGACCCGACGCCCGACCCGAGCCGCACCCCGAACGACGACACCCCGCAGGAGGAGTCGGCGGCCCAGCCCCAGGTGCGCCAGCCCCCGCCCCCGCCGGCCAAGCCCGTGACGGCGCCCGACGACGACACCGAGCAGCCCCGGACGGACGACAACCAGGACCAGCGGCCGGACGGCCGGTCCTGGGAGGTCGTCGCCCGCCTCGCCACCGTCGTGGGCGTCCCGCTCCTCCTCGTGCTCGGCCCGCCGCTCGTCGTCGCCGCGCTCAAGCGGCGTCGGCGCCTCGCCCGGCGCCGCCGGCCGGACCCGGTGCTCCAGGTCGTCGGCGGCTGGCAGGAGCTGTGCGACCGGGCCACCGAGCTCCGGCGCCCCGTGCCGACCCACGCCACCCGGCGCGAGATCGCGGTGGCGCTCGCGGGGCAGCTCGGGCCGGGCGAGGCCGCGGGCACCCGGCGGGCGGCCGCCGTCGGCGGTCCGATCGCCGGCCTCGCCACCCGGGCCGACGCGTTCGTCTTCGGGCCGCGTGACCCCAGCCCCGATCAGGTCGAGGCCTACTGGACGACCGTCGACGCGACCGTGGCCACGCTCCGGTCCACCGTGCGCCGCCGCGACCGGTGGGCCTCGCGCCTGCGGATCGCCCGGCGCCGGCCCGCAGGCGCCGAGGGCGGATCGTCGGCCGCCGCCGAGGACGGCGAGCGGGCGCGCACCGGTCGCCGTCGGGGCCGTCGTGCGGTGGGAGCACCGTCGCCCTGAGAAACTGGTGGGCGCCTCCTCATGCGGGGCTGCCGTCGTGCCGATGACACCCTGACCGCCGTCATCGGCGGACGTCGACGAGTCGAGGGGTGGTGCCGATGGTCGTCCCCGGCTCCGTCCCCGCCGCCGTCCGGCGGCGGCTCGTCGCGCTCGTCATCGACGGCGTCGCCGCGCTCGTCCTGGGCGGGGGACTCCTGCTCGGCGGCCTGGCCGGCCAGGCGCGCTCCGGCGGCGGTCCCGCCGTGGTGACCCTCGTCGGCGCCGTCGTGCTGGTCGCCTCCTCGATCATGCAGTGGGCGATGATCGGCACGTCGGGCCGCAGCATCGGTGGCCTGCTCGCGGGCCAGCGGGTGGTCGACCAGGACACCGGAGGTTCGATCGGCCTGGGTCGGTCCGCCGTGCGGTGCGCACTGCTCACCCTCTCGTGGGTGCTGCCGGTCTTCGGGCCGGTCCTCCTCGTCGGCTCGGGCGCCTGGGACCCGGAGGGTCGCCGGCGCGGCTGGCACGACCGGCTCGTGCGGGCCGTCGTGGTCGACCTGGTCATCGGGGTCGACCCCCGCACCGCCGCGCCGAGCCCGAGCCAGGCGGCCGAGCGGCTCGACGGGCTGCTCGGCGGGCGGGACGAGCGCCGCCGGCTGCGGCCGGCCCGGGCGACGATCGGCCCCGCTCCGTCGGCACCTCCGCCCGCGGTGGCCGAGTCGGCCGAGCCGGCCGAGGCCCCGCTCTCGTCGGTCCCTGCCGTGGCCGATCCTCCGCGGGTGCCTGCCGGGGCGGCCCGCCCCACCGGCCGCGACCCCGCCCCGACGGGCGACCGCGAGGCGTGGTCCCCGGGCGACCGGCCCGAGCGTGCGTACTCTGGTAGCGGTCAGGAACGGCGGGCACCGCAGCGGCGGGGCCCGGCGCAGCGAGGGGAGGGCGACATGGTCTCGACGCAGGGCAGGATCGTCCCCGACGCGCCGTACGAGCGGGTCTCCAGCGCGCCCTACCGGGCACTGGAGGACGAGGTCGAGCAGACCCAGCTCCGTGAGGCGCGGAGCAAGGTCGCCTACGCCCCGACCCGCGCCCAGACGCGCCCGCGCGCGACCCTGCTGCTCTGGGACAACCGGGTCGTCGTGCTCGACGGCACCGTGCTGGTCGGCCGCAACCCCGCTCCCCGCGAGGGCGAGTCGCTCCCGGTGCAGGTCATCGCGGTACTCGATCGCGGCCGGTCGGTCTCCAAGACGCACCTGGCGATGGGCGTCGACGCCGATGGGGTCTGGCTCAAGGACCGCAGCTCGACCAACGGCACCGTCGTCACGCTCACCGACGGGCAGCAGATCCTGTGCGCGCCGGAGCAGACCGTCCGGGTGCCGGTGGGCGCGTCGGTGGCCTTCGGCGACTACTGGCTGACCGTCGCGGGCTGAGGCGGGCGCAGCGACGGGCGCCCGGCGCGCAGCGTGTCGAGGGTGAGCACGGCCAGCGCCACCCAGACGAGGGCGAAGCCCCACCAGCGGATCGCGGGCATGGGCTCGTGGAAGACCAGCAGGCCGACGCCGAACTGCAGGCTCGGCGTCAGGTACTGGAGCATGCCCACGACGCTCAGCGGGAGGCGGCGGGCCGCGCCGCCGAAAAGCAGCAGCGGCACCGCGGTCACGATCCCGGTCCCCGCGAGCGCGAGCGCGTGCCATGTGCCGTGCGTCCCGAAGCCGCCGGACCCACCCAGGAGCACCAGGTAGCCGAGCGCGACCGGGGTGACGACGGTGGTCTCCACCGCGAGGGACGCGAGGGCAGGGACGGTCCGACCGACCCGGTGCTTGATGAGCCCGTACATCCCGAAGGTCGCCGCGAGCGTGAGGGCGATCCACGGCAACCGTCCGACGCCCACGGTGAGCACGACCACCGCGAGGGCGCCGATCCCCAGAGCGACCCACTGCGCCGGCCGCAGGCGCTCGCCGAGCACGAGGACGGCGAGGCCGACGGTCACCAGCGGGTTGATGTAGTAGCCGAGCGCGGCGTCGACCGTGTGCCCGCTGAGCACCCCGATGACGAAGACGAGCCAGTTCGTCGTCACCAGCACGCCGGCCAGCGCGAGAGTGGCGAGCACCCGGCCGCGGCGGACGGCGGCCACGGCGGTCCGCCAGGTCCCGGTGGCCACGAGCACCAGGGCGCAGAAGAGCGCGGACCAGACCACCCGGTGGGCGATGATCTCGACCGGCCCGGCGGGGGACAGCAGCGGGAAGTAGAGCGGCAGGAAGCCCCACAACCCGTACGCCCCGGCGCCGAGGAGCAGTCCGGTCCGGTCCGGCAGGCCGCGGTCCGTCGGCCCCGTGGCCGGGGCCGCCGCGGGGGTGGGCGCTGGGGTCACGCGCCGAAACTACTCCCGCCCCGGGGTACCGCCGACCGTCGAACCGTGGGACGGACGGGCTCACCGGTCCGGGCCGCACCTACACTGGGCGCAGCGAACGAGGCGTCCGCGCCGTCCCTGCACCCGGAAGGTCCCCTACTGCCGTGAGCAGCACTCTGCGCGTCGCCGTGGTCGGCGCCGGGCCGGCCGGCATCTACGCCGCCGACATCCTGTCCAAGTCCGCCGTCGACGTGAGCATCGACCTCCTCGAACGGCTGCCCGCGCCGTTCGGGCTGGTCCGCTACGGGGTCGCGCCGGACCACCCCCGGATCAAGCAGATCATCGTCGCGCTGGAGAAGATCCTCGAGCGCGGGGACATCCGGCTGCTCGCCAACGTCGAGGTCGGCACGGATCTCGGGCTGGACGACCTGCGCCGGTACTACGACGCCGTGATCATCGCCACCGGCGCGATCCGGGACGCCGCGCTGGGCATCCCCGGCATCGACCTGCCCGGCTCCTACGGCGCCGCCGACTTCGTCTCCTGGTACGACGGTCACCCGGACGTGCCGCGGACCTGGCCGCTGGAGGCCCGGCACGTCGCGGTGATCGGTGCGGGGAACGTGGCCCTCGACGTCGCGCGGATGCTCGCCAAGCACCCGACGGACCTGCTGCCGACGGAGATCCCGGAGAACGTCCACCAGGGGCTGCTGGCCAACCCGGTCACCGACGTCCACCTGTTCGCCCGGCGCGGTCCGGCCCAGGTGAAGTTCTCGCCGCTCGAGCTCCGTGAGCTCGGGCACGTCCCGGACGTCGACGTCCTGGTCTACCCCGAGGACTTCGACTTCGACGAGGGCTCGATGGCCGCCATCCACTCCTCGAACCAGACCAAGCAGGTCGTCAAGACCCTGACGGACTGGACGTTGAAGGACCCGGAGGAGCTCAGCGCGAGCCGCCGGATCCACCTGCACTTCCTGCACCGGCCGGTGGCCGTGCTCGGGGAGGACCGGGTCACCGGCCTGCGCACCGAGCGGACCGCGCTGGCCGGGGACGGCTCGGTCGCCGGGACCGGACAGCTGCACGACTGGCCGGTCGAGGCGGTCTACCGGGCCGTCGGCTACTTCGGCTCGCCGCTGCCCGACCTGCCCTTCGACGACGGCGCGGGCGTCATCCCGAACAACGAGGGTCGCGTCCTGGGCGACGACGGCGCGCCGATCCCGGGGATGTACGCCACCGGGTGGATCAAGCGCGGCCCGGTCGGGCTCATCGGGCACACCAAGTCCGACGCGACCGAGACGATCCGGCACCTCGTCGAGGACGCCGACTCCCTCGAGCGGGCGCCGTCGCGCGATCCCGAGGACGTCACCGCGCTGCTGACCGAGCGGGGCGTCGGTCACGTGGAGTGGGCCGGCTGGATGCTGCTCGACGCCTACGAGCAGGCGCTCGGCGAGCCGCACGGGCGCACCCGGATCAAGGTCGTGCCCCGCGAGGAGATGCTCGCGATCGCTCGCGGCACGGCCTGAGGCCCCGGCGGGCACCACGCGCCCCGGGGGAACCGCCGCCCCGCGCCGCGCGTTGCACCCTCAGACACCAGGAGGTCTGCCGTGGGACGTCGGCACTTCAACGGGCTCAAGACGGCCGCGCTCTTCGCCGCGCTGTGGGTCGTGGTCCTCGCCGTCGGGTCCGTCGTCGGCGGGGGGCGCTACATCCTCTGGTTCGCCGTCGCGGGACTGGCGATGACCGCCTACGGCTACTGGAACTCGGCGTCCATCGCGATCAAGGCGATGCACGCCTACCCGGTCAGCGAGCTCGAGGCCCCGCAGCTGTACCGGATCGTGCGCGAGCTCTCCACGACCGCCCGCCAGCCGATGCCGGCGCTCTACATCTCGCCCACCGCCGCGCCGAACGCCTTCGCGACCGGACGTGACCCGAAGCACGCCGCGGTCTGCTGCACCGAGGGCATCCTGCGGATCCTCGACGAGCGCGAGCTGCGCGGGGTGCTCGGTCACGAGCTCATGCACGTCTACAACCGCGACATCCTCACCTCGTCGGTCGCGGCCGCCCTCGCCGGGATGGTCACCTCGGTCGCGCAGCTCATGCTGTTCTTCGGCGGCGGGCGGGACCGGAACAGCAACCCGCTCGCGATGATCGCGATGGCCGTCCTCGGGCCGGTGGCGGCCATGCTCATCCAGCTGGCGATCAGCCGGACCCGGGAGTACGACGCGGACGAGGACGGCGCCCGGCTCACCGGGGACCCGCTCGCCCTCGCCTCGGCGCTGGCCAAGCTGGAGCGAGGCACCGCCGCGGCGCCGCTGCCGGCCAACCGCGACCTGGTCGACGTCTCCCACCTGATGATCGCCAACCCGTTCCGCAGCGAGGGGATGGCCCAGCTCTTCGCCACCCACCCGCCGATGGCGGACCGGATCGCGCGGCTGCGCCGGATGGCCGGCGTGCCGGAGGCCTGAACCTGCCGGCGAGGTCGGCTCACCCCTCGGTGCGACGACCGCGTCGGCGGACCCGGTCCCCTCGTGAGCCCGCGCCGCGGCTCAGCGCAGCGCTCGGTAGCGCGCCCGCGTCTCGGGGTCCAGGTGCTCGGTCGCGTAGCTCAGCATCGTCCGGGGCATCGCGGCGGCGTGGGCGTCGAGGAATCCGAGCAGCACGTTGCGGCCGACCCGGACGCCCGTCTCGCGGAGCATCCAGCCGACTGCCTTGTGCATGAGCGGGTGCGGGTCGTCGAGCAGCCGTTCGGCCAGGACCAGCGACGTCGACGCGTCGCCGTCGACGAGGAACGCGAAGCTCGCCAGGACCGCCGCGCGCCGCTCCCACACCATTCCCGATCCGGCCAGCCGGTCCAGCAGCGAGCGGTCGCCGTGGCGCAGCGGCCCGCCGATCACGTGCTTCGCGCTGAGGTCGACCAGGTCCCAGCTGTTCACTCGTCCCCGATGCAGGGCGGCGAGGTAGCGCTCCAGGGTCGTCAGCGGATCCCGTCGGGAGTGCTCGACGAGCAGCAGCACCGCTGCCAGGCGGACCTCGTGCACCGGGTCGTCCAGCAGGGCGTCGACCTCGTCCGGCGCCAGTCCGCGGTGCGCGCGGACCAGGGCGCGGACGGCCGGCACGGTGACCCCGACGAAGGTGTCGCCCTCGCCGTACTGGCCCGGTCCGGTCTGGAAGTACCGCGCGAGGCAGGCGGCCCGATCCGGGTCGGCGAGCGCGAGCACGTCCCCGCGAACCTGCGCGGCGGTGGAGGTCGCCCCGGGCTGCGGGCGGGTCACGGCGTGGGCCGCACGGGCGGCAGGGCGGACCACGGGAACGTGATCCACCGGTCGGTACGCCGCCACACGAAGTCCGGGTCGACCACCGAGCGCGGCTTGGCGTAGAGCACGGCCGTGCGGACCTCGCCGCAGTACTCGCCCAGGTGCCGTTGCACGAGCGCGAGGGTCTCGCCGCTGTCCGCGACGTCGTCGACCAGCAGCGCCCGGAGCCCGGTGAGCGCCGCGGTGTCCAGCAGTGGCGGGAGCACCGCGGGCTCGGCCAGGCGCTGGTCGATGCCGGTGTAGAACTCCACGTTGAGCGTGCCGACAGCCTTGGTGCCCAGCGCGTAGGCGATCGCGCCCCCGGCCGGCAGGCCGCCGCGGGCGACCGCCACGACGAGGTCCGGCAGGTAGCCGGAGTCGACGACCTGCTGGGCCAGGGTGCGGCATGCGTCACCCATCTCCTCCCAGGTCAGCACCTCGCGGTCGGTGGGCACCTGCCGGCCGGGTGCGGTCTCGCTCATGCGGGCAGGCTAGCCGCGCGGAGCCCGCGGGTACCGGTCCGGGTCCGTGGGCCCGGCGCCCCGGTGGTCGGTCTCCCGCGCCTCAGCGCAGCGACGCCTGCCACTCCGCGTACAGGGTCGCGAACCGTCCGCCGGCCGCGACGAGGTCCGCAGGGCTGCCGTCCTCGACCACCTGCCCGCCGTCGATCACGAGCACCCGGTCCGCGCCCATCACCGTGGAGAGCCGGTGGGCGATGACCACCGCGCTGCGGCCCGCGAGCAGGGTGCGCAGACCCCCCTGGACCAGCCGCTCGCCCGGCACGTCGAGCGAGCTCGTCGCCTCGTCGAGCACGAGCAGCGCGGGGTCGGCCAGGAAGGCCCGCGCGAAGGACACCAGCTGGCGTTGACCTGCCGAGAGCCGCACCCCGCGCTTGTCGACCAGCGTGTCGTAGCCCTGCGGCAGGGAGGTGACCAGGTCGTGCACGCCGACGGCCCGTGCGGCGGCCTCGATCTCGGCGCGGGTCGCCCCCGGCCTGCCCAGCGCCATGTTCGCCGCGACCGAGCCCGAGAACAGGTAGGACTCCTGGGTCACCATCACGACGGCTCGCCGCAGGTCCACCGGGTCGAGGTCGCGCAGGTCCACCCCGTCCAGGAGCACCCGGCCCTCGCGGACGTCGTAGAACCGCGCGAGCAGCTTCGCGACCGTCGACTTGCCGGCGCCGGTCTCGCCGACCAGCGCGACGGTGCGGCCCGCGGGCAGGTGCAGGTCGAGCCCGGGCAGGACGCAGGGCCCGGCGCCGTAGCCGAACTCCACGCCCTCGAACCGCACGTCGCCCTGGGCGGCCGCGAGCGGGACCGGCTGGATCGGCGCGGGCACGGTCGGCTCCTCGGCGAGCAGGCCGGAGAGCTTCTCCAGGGCCGCGACCGCGGCCTGGAAGGAGTTGTAGAACATCCCGATCTGGGACAGCGGGGTGAAGAAGCGCCGGGCGTAGAGCACCGCCGCCGCGAGGGTGCCCACGGTGAGGTCCCCGTCGAGCACGCGCAGCCCGCCGATCAGCAGCACCGCCGCCACGGTGAGGTTGCCGACCAGGGTGAGGCCGGTGTCGAACCGGCCGTGCAGCCGGATCGCGCGGTTGCTGGTCGCTCGGTAGTCCTCGGCGAGCGCCCCGTAGCGGCGTGCCTCCTGCGGCTCGCGCCGGAAGCCGTGCACCGCGCGGATCCCGGTCATGGTCTCGACGAACCGGACGATCAGCCGGGCGGACGCGGTGCGGCTGCGACGGTACTGCTCCTGGCTGCGGACCTGGAAGTGCCGGGTGAGCACGACTCCGGGCACCACGGCGACGAGCAGCACCAGGCCGCTGGGCCCGTCGAGCAGGGTGAGCGAGACCGCGGTGAACACCATGGTGAGCACGCTGGTGGCGAGCGTGGTGACGCCGCCGTCGAGCAGCTCGCGGAACGCGTCGAGGTCGGAGGTCTGCCGGGAGATGATCCGGCCCGAGGTGTAGCGCTCGTGGAACTCCAGCGAGAGCAGCTGGGTGTGCCGGAACACCCGTCGCCGCAGGTCCAGCAGCACCGCCTGGCTGACCTTCGCCGAGACCCGCACCACTGCTGCGGTGAGCACGCCGCCGAGCAGTGCGGTCACCAGGTAGGCGACGGTGGCCAGCGAGATCGGGCCGGCGTCCCCACCCCGCAGTGCCGGCAGTCCACGGTCCAGGCCGAAGGCGACCAGTGCCGGGCCGGCGACCTGGGCGGCCTGCGCGACCACCACGAGGAGCACCGTGGCCCACGCGGCGCGGCGCACCGGCCGCAGCAACGAGCCCAGCAGGGCCAGCGACAGCCGCCGGGCCCGGCGCGCCTCCTCGCGGGAGGCGGTCGCGTGGCCGGCGGCGAGCTCCTCGGAGTCCCGGCCCACCGCGCCGCTCACCGGGCCGGCTCCGGGTGCTCGGCCGCCAGGGCCGTGAGCACGTACCGGTAGTGCGGGTGGCTCGCGAGCAGCTCGGAGTGCCGCCCCACCCCGGTGATCCGGCCGTCCTGGAGCACGGCCACCCGGTCCGCCAGCGCGACGGTCGAGGGCCGGTGGGCGACCACGAGCGTGGTGGTGCCGGCGAGCGTGCGGCGGAGTCGCTCGGTGACGACGGCCTCGGTGGCCACGTCGAGCGCGGACAGCGGGTCGTCCAGCACCAGCACGCGCGGCCGCGCGGCGATCGCCCGGGCGAGCGCCACCCGCTGCCGCTGCCCACCGGACAACGAGAGCCCCTCCTCGCCGATCACCGTCTCGATGCCGTCCGGCAGGTCCGCGACGAAGTCCGCGCTGGCCACCTCCAACGCCTCGCGGGCTCGCGCGAGGGACGCCTGCTCGTCCAGCCCGCGCACGCCGAGCAGCACGTTCTCCGCCACCGACGCCGAGAACAGCACCGGGTCCTCGAAGGCGATCCCGACCATCGCCCGCACGTCGGACCGGCGCAGGTCGCGGACGTCCACCCCGTCGATCCGCACCGCGCCGGCCGTGACGTCGGCGAGCCGCGGCACCAGGCCGAGCAGGACGGACTTGCCGCTGCCGGTCAGCCCGACCAGGGCGAGGGTCTCCCCGGGCTCGACCACCAGGTCGACACCGTCCAGCACGTCCCGGGTGCCCGGCGCCTGGGCGTCGAACCGCAGGTGGACACCGTCGAGCTCCACCCGGCTCCCGCCGCTCGGTCGGGGCGGCCCGGGCAGCGGGTCGATCGGGTCGGTCAGAGCCGCGGGGGTGTCCATCACCTCGAAGAACCGGTCCGCCGCGGCCCGGGCGTCCATCGTCATGGCGAGCAGCTGACCGAGTCGCTCCACCGGCGCGTTGACCACGGCCGCCGTCGCGAAGAAGGCCACCAGGTCGCCGACGTTCAGCACGTCGCGAGCGGCGAGCCACACGCTCAGACCGAGGCATGCCGCGAGGACCACCTCGGGGAGCGTGCTGAGGGCGAACGTGACCCGCGAGAGCGTGCGCGCCTTGGTGATCTCGATGCCGCGCAGCTCCTCGGCCTGCTGGGCGAACTCCTCCAGGGCGTCCTGCCCGCGGCCGAACGCCTTGAGGACCCGGATGCCGTGCACCGACTCCTCGACCGTGGTCGCCAGGTCGCCCAGCTGGTCACGGGCCCGCCGGGCGATCACGCGGTAGTCCCGACGGAACCGGAAGCCGAGCCAGACCATCGGCGCGGCGCCGGCGAGGTAGACCAGGCCGAGCTGCCAGCTGGTGGCCAGCATCAGCGCGGTGCCGACCACGATGGTGGTCGCGCTGACCACCAGCCCGATGAGGCCGAAGACCATCCAGCGGCGCAGCATCGACAGGTCGGACATCGACCGGGAGAGGAGCTGCCCGCCGGCCCAGCGGTCGTGGAAGGCCCCCGGCAGGTCGAGCAGGTGGTCGAACAGGTCGGTGCGCATCTGGCGCTCGGCGGTGGTGCCCGGCGAGGCGATCAGCGCGCGCCGCGACCACACCAGGAAGGCCTCGAGAGCGCCCAGCAGCGCGACCAGGCCGGCCGCGGCGACCACGGAGGTCGCACTGCCCGCGCCGGCCAACGGGCCGTTGACCACCCAGCGCAGCACCTGCGGGACCGCGAGTGCGAGCAGGCTCGCGCCGAGCGAGCCGAGGCCGCCGAGCACCAGACGAGGCAGCACCGGCCGCAACCAGGTCCCGAGGCGTGCCAGCACGCTCTCGACGCGGCGCGGAACGGGCGGCGCCGAGGGGGCGCCGCCGGGAGACGAGGGCACGGCCTCATCCTAGGCAGCGGCCCCGACGTCCCGGCCCGGCGACGGCAGCGGGGAGCGCCCGGCTCCGGCGTGGTGGCGGGGCCGGGGTCCCTCAGCGGTAGTTGACGAACTGCAGCGCCACGTCGAGGTCGGAGCCCTTGAGCAAAGCGATGACCGACTGGAGGTCGTCGCGGCTCTTGGCCGAGACCCGCAGCTCGTCGCCGGTGATCTGGGTCTTGACGCCCTTCGGGCCCCCGTCCCGCACGATCTTCGCGATCTTCTTCGCGTCCTCGCTGCTCAGCCCCTGCTTGAGGCTCGCCTCGAGCCGGTACTCCTTGCCGGAGGGCTTGGGGTCGCCCGTCTCGAGGGACTTCAGCGAGATCTGGCGCTTGACGAGCTTGGTCTGGAACACGTCGAGGACGGCCTTCACCCGATCCTCGGAGTTGGCGATCATGAGGATCGTCTCGCCGCTCCAGGCGATCGAGGCGCCGACGTTCTTGAAGTCGTAGCGCTGCGCGATCTCCTTGACCGCCTGGTTGAGGGCGTTGTCGACCTCCTGACGGTCGACCTTGCTCACCACGTCGAACGACGAGTCGGCTGCCATGGGGTCCTCCTGGTGGTGCGGGTCACGAGTGGGGTCGCAGGCTTGCTATCCTTCCATCCGCACCGCGCTCGCGTCGGTGCGCACGGCAGGTTGCCCGAGCGGCCAAAGGGAGCTGACTGTAAATCAGCCGCGTCATGCTACGGGGGTTCGAATCCCTCACCTGCCACCATCGGCGCCCCGACCGGTCCTCCGGCGCGGGGCGTCGGGCGTTCCAGGGAGTGCCGAGAGGCCGTGCGGACCGATTTCGCAGGGACCCGCCGGGGCGTGTACCCTGGCACGCGCTGCCCCGATAGCTCAGTCGGCAGAGCGTCTCCATGGTAAGGAGAAGGTCAAGGGTTCGATTCCCTTTCGGGGCTCTGTTGGTGCCCGCAGGCTTGCGCCTGCGGACGCCGATATGGCGGGGTAGCTCAGGTGGTTAGAGCACACGGCTCATAATCGTGGTGTCGCGGGTTCGAATCCCGCCCCCGCTACCACCATTCATACAGCGACGGCCTTCCGTGGCCGCGCACGCACATCGCTGAGACGTCAGCGGAGAGGTGAACTGTGGCCAGCAAGTCCCAGGACGTCCGTCCCAAGATCACGCTCGCGTGCACGGAGTGCAAGGAGCGCAACTACATCACGAAGAAGAACCGCCGCAACGACCCGGACCGGATCGAGCTGGCGAAGTTCTGCCCGCGCTGCGGCAAGCACACCCCGCACCGCGAGACCCGCTGATCGGGTCGGCGATGGACACCGGCTACGTCGGCCGCGTCTACCCGCCCACGGCGCCCTACGCCGTGGGCCGCGAGCACCTGCGTGACTTCGCGCGTGCCGTCGGCGCGACGCATCCTGTCCACCACGACGTCGAGGCGGCCCGGGCGGCCGGGTACGCCGACGTCGTCGCCACGCCGACCTTCGCGGTCGTCATCGCCCAGCGTGCCGAGGCGCAGCTGATCGAGGACCCCGCGGCCGGGATCGACTTCAGCCGCGTCGTGCACGCCGACGAGCGGTTCACGCACCACCGGCCGATCGTCGCCGGCGACGAGATCGTCACCGTCCTGCACGTGGACGCGATCGTCGAGCGTGCGGGCCTCGCCATGGTCACCACTCGCTGCGAGCTGGCCGGCACGGCCGGCGACGCGGTGGCGACCGTCCTGTCCACGCTCGCCGTCCGGGGGGCTGACGCATGAGCCGCACCGTCGAGGTCGGCGAGGTCGTCGGCACCCGCACCCTCGCCGTGACCCGCGCCCAGCTGGTCCACTACGCCGGGGCCAGCGGCGACCGGAACCCGATCCACTGGAACGAGCGTTTCGCGCGCGAGGTCGGGCTGCCCGGCGTCATCGCGCACGGCATGTTCACCATGGGCACCGCGGTCGACGTCGTCGTCGACTGGCTCGGCGACCCGGGCGCCGTGCTCGACTACGGCGTGCGGTTCACCCGGCCGGTCCCGGTCCCCGACCCGGGCGAGGCCCTGGTCGAGATCACCGCGACGGTCGGCGCGGTCGACGCCGAGGCCGGCACCGCCCGGATCGACCTCACCGTGAGCACCGACGGCACCCGCGTCCTGGGTCGCGCCCAGGTCCTCGTCCGCCTCTGAGCACCGGGCCCGCCGGCTGGGCGGGCGACGCGGAGCACCCCGCCCGTCGAGGCGGGCCGGTCAGGAGCGCGGCGGCGCCGTGGTCGTGCCGAGGCTCAGCTCGACCGGCAGGACGACGTCGGCCGGGGTCTGCCCGGCGATGGTCTGGCGCACGGCCTCGCCGAGCGCCAGACCCTTGGCGGCCAACGGCTGGCGGACCGTCGTGAGCACATCGGGCGCGAGCCACGGCAGGTCCAGCCCGTCGAACCCGGCCACCGAGACGTCCTCCGGGACGCGCAGACCGCGCTCGCGCGCTGCCAGCAGCACCCCGGCCGCGAGCAGGTCCGACTGCGCGACGACGGCGGTGGGCGGCTCGTCGACGTCGAGCACCAGATGCCCGGCCTCGCGCCCGGACTCCACCAGGCTCGCCGACGCCTCGACGACGGCCACCGGCGTGACCCCACGGTCGAGCACGCCGGCCAGGCGGTGCCGGGTCGGCGGCCAGTCGAGGGCGTGCATCCGCTCCTCGTCGACCGGCCCGCACCGGCGGGCGCCGTCGAACGGCAGCGTCACGCACCCGAACCGGGTGTGGCCCAGGCCCTGCAGGTGGGCCACCAGCTCGGCCGTGCCGGCCCGGTCGTCGATGCCGACCACCGGCAGGCCGCTGGCCCGCGGACCCTCGCTGAGCACCGTCGGCACCCCGCGCCGCGCGAGCGCTGCCAGGACGGGGTCGGCCGTGCGCGCGCCCCAGAGCAGGACGGCGACGTCCATCGGGGCGGTCTGCAGCAGCGGGTCGAGCACGTCGTCCTGGCCGGCGGGGATGAGCAGGACGCCCAGGCCCTGCTGGCCGAGGGAGCCCACCAGCCCGTCGAGCACCTGGATGGAGACGGGGTCCCGGAAGCTGCGGCGCAGCTGGTCACCGATGACGACGCCGACGATCCCGGAGCGTCCGGACCGGAGCGAGCGTCCCAGGGCGCTGGGCCCCGCGTAGCCGAGGTCCTCGGCGGCGGCCAGCACGCGCGACCTCGTCGCCTCGGCGATCGGGCCGGCGCCGGAGAAGGCCAGGGACGCCGTCGAGACCGACACGCCGGCAGCCGCCGCGACGTCGGCGAGCGTGGTCCTCGTGGTCATGGCACCTGTCCGTGGAGGTTGACGAGGCGGCCAGCCTATCGGCAGAATGGTCGACGATCGAATCGATTCGAAACCCGACTCGAGACGGCCCCTCGTCCACCTTCCACCCGATCCGTCTGGACCCGCCGTGCCCCGCCTTGCGCGCCCCTTTCCCGCCCGCACCTCCGTCAGCGACGGGTCGTCCTGGCGGCGCGGCGCCCGCCGGCCTGGCGGGCCCCGCGGGCACGGCGCCGTCCGCACCCCGTCGGGCCGCCGGAACGACGGCGCGCGCCCGAACCCCAAGCCCGTGGCGCCCGTCGAGGCCCTGCGGGCCCGCGGTGCCCTCCTCGGGCTCTACGGCCTGCTCGGGCTCACGATCGCGACGTGGCTCTCCCGGCTGCCGACGGTGCGGACCGAGCTCGGGCTGACCACCGGCGCCCTCGGCGTCGTCCTGCTGGTCGGCTCTCTCGGCTCCCTGGCCACCGTGCTCGCGGCGGGCGCGCTGACCTCCCGCTGGGGTAGCCGCCGGACGATGATGGTCGCCGCCGTCGCCTTCACCGTGGCGTCGCTGCTGCTCGGTCTGGGCCCGACGCTCGGCAGCGTCCCGCTGCTGCTGGTGGGCATCGTGCTGATGAGCGCGTCCTTCGCACTGGGCAACGTCCCGCTCAACCTCGAGAGCGTCGTCATCGAGCGTGCGATGGGACGGACCGTCGTCCCGCACTTCCATGCGGCGTTCTCGGTCGGCAGCGTGCTCGGCTCGGGTCTGGGCGCGCTGGCCGCCTGGGGGCACCTGCCCCTCCTCGTGCACTTCTCGGCCATCGGCGTGCTCAGCCTCGTGTGGCGCTGGCACAGCGTGCCGCTCTCCGTGCTCCCCACGGTGACGCCGGAGCCCGTGCCCGGTGCCTCGTCGGCGCGGGCCGGGGGAGCCGCTCGCGAGGCGCTGGCCGCGTGGCGCGACCCGCGGACCCTCCTGCTCGGCGTCGTCGTCATGGCGGGCGCGCTCTCCGAGGGCACCGCGAACGGCTGGCTGGCGATCGCGGTGGTCGACGGCTTCGCCCGGAGCGAGGCGCTCGCGGCCCTCGTCTTCGGGGTGTTCGTCGCCTCGATGACCGTCGCCCGGATCGCCGGGACCGCCCTCATCGACCGCGCCGGCCGGGGGCCGGTCCTGACCCTCTCCGCCTGCCTCGCCCTGGCCGGCCTGCTCCTCTTCGGGTTCGCGCCCGGATTCGCCGTCGCCATCCTCGGGGTGGTCGCCTGGGGTCTCGGCTCCGGGCTGATCATCCCGATCGCGATGGCGGCGGTGGCCGGGGAGGGCCGCGGCGCGGCGGGCCGGCTCGCCGTCGTGTCGGCCTTCGCCTCGGTCTCCAGCCTGGCCGCGCCCCCGGTCATCGGGGTCGCCGCGGAGTCCATGGGTCTGCGGCACGCGATGCTCCTCATCGCCGTCATGCTCGTCGTCGGCATCGTCCTGACCCGGACGCGGCGGGTGGGGCTCGCCGCCGCGCCGGTCCGCCCGGTGCCCGACGCCGCCCTGCCGACCGCCGGAGGTCCCGCATGAGCGCGCCGCTGGACGCCACCGCCCCGCAGCCCGGCACCGTCGACGCGCCGACCGGGCTCTCGCCGCAGACCGTCCGGCGGGCCGTCGTCGCGGTCGTGATCACCTTCGTCCTCAACGGCTTCGCGTTCGCCGGGTGGGCCGCGCGGCTGCCCCGGGTCCGGGACGCCCTCGACCTGCGCCCGGAGCAGCTCGGTGTCCTGCTGCTCATCGGCGCGGGCGGCGCCCTGGTCGCGATGCCGCTGTCCGGGCTCGCCGTCCAGCGCCTCGGGACCCGGCGCACCATCCTCACCTTCGCGGCGGTCAACACCGTCGGCCTGCTGGTCGCCGCCGTCGGGGTCGGGATCGGGCAGCTGTGGCTCGTCGCCGTCGCGCTGGTGGCGTTCGGGATGGGCACCGGGGTCTGGGACGCCGCCATGAACATCGAGGGCGCCGCCGTCGAGCAGGCGCTCGGCCGGGCGATCATGCCGCGCTTCCACGCCGGGTTCTCCCTCGGCACGATGCTCGGTGCCGGCCTCGGGGCGCTCGCCGCGCACCTGGACGCGCCCCTGCTGGTGCACCTGGGGATCGCCCTGCCGGCCGGGTACGTCCTGCTGCTCGTCGTGGCGCGCTGGTTCCTGCCCGCCGAGGTGCACGGCTTCGACGAGCCCGAGGCCGACCGGGTGCCGGTGGTGCGGGCCTGGACCGAGTCCCGCACGCTGCTCGTCGGCCTGGTCGTCCTGGCGGCAGCGCTCACCGAGGGCGCCGCGAACGACTGGGTGAGCCTGGCCGTCGTCGACGGCTTCGACACCTCGCCGGCCGTCGGGGCGATCGGCTTCGCCGTCTTCGTCACCGCGATGACGGGCATGCGGCTGCTCGGCACCGGGCTGCTCGACCGGTTCGGCCGGGTGGTCGTGCTGCGTCTGGTCGCGGCGCTCAGCCTGGTCGGTCTGCTGGTCTTCGGGCTGGCGCCGTGGCTGTGGCTGGCCATGGTCGGCGTCGTCCTGTGGGGCGCCGGGGCCGCGCTGGGCTTCCCGGTGGGGATGAGTGCGGCCTCGGACGACCCGCGCCGCGCACCGGCCCGCGTCGCCGTCGTCTCGACCATCGGCTACAGCGCCTTCCTCGCCGGACCACCGCTGCTCGGCCTGCTGGCCGGGTACGTCGGCTACCGGCACGCCCTGCTCGCGGTCGCGATCCCCGTCGTCGTCGGGCTCTTCGTCATGCAGGCGGCCAAGCCGCTGCCGACGGCCGCCGGTGGGGCGCGCTGAGCGGGTCGCCACCGTAGGGTGAGGCCCGTGCCCGAGCCCACTCTCGCCGACCTGACGACCCTCCGACTGGGGGGCCCCGCCGCACGGCGGGTGGTCGCCGGGACCGAGGCCGAGCTCGTCGAGGCGGTCCGTGCCGCGGACGCCGCAGGCGAGCCGGTGCTCGTCGTGGGCGGCGGGTCCAACCTCGTCGTCGCCGACGCCGGCTTCCCCGGTCTGGTGGTGCAGGACGGGCGCTCCGAGATCCGCTTCGAGGGCTCCGACGGCTGCGGCGGCGCGGCGGTCACCGTCGTGGCGGGCACCCCGTGGGGCTCCGTGGTCGACCGTGCCGTCGACGAGGGCTGGGTCGGCGTCGAGTCCCTCGCCGGCATCCCCGGGTCCACCGGGGCCACACCCGTGCAGAACGTCGGCGCCTACGGGCAGGAGGTCGCCGGTGTCGTCTCGACGGTCCGGGTCTGGGACCGGGCCGAGGCCAGGATCCGCCTCTTCGCGCTGACCGAGCTGGAGTTCGGCTACCGGTCCTCGGTGCTCAAGCGCTCCCTGCGCGGAGCCGACGGCGGCCCGTCCCGGTGGGCGCCCTCGCCACGCTTCGTGGTGCTCGAGGTGTCCTTCCAGTTCCGGCTCGGCACGCTCTCCGCGCCGATCGGCTACGGACAGCTCGCGCAGGCGCTCGGCGTCGCGCTCGGCGAGCGGGCGCCCTCGGTCGAGGTCCGCGCTGCGGTGCTGGCCCTGCGGGCGAGCAAGGGGATGGTGCTCGACGCGGCCGACCACGACACCTGGAGCGCGGGCTCCTTCTTCACCAACCCCGTCGTCCCGGTCGACGTCGCGGGCGGGCTTCCCGAGGGGGCCCCGCGCTACCCGGTGCGGACCGCGATGCCGGAGACCAGCACCGGTCCGAGCCTCGGTGCGATCGACCCGGGTCTGGTCAAGACCAGCGCGGCCTGGCTCATCGAGCACGCCGGATTCGGCAAGGGCTACGGGCTGCCCGGTCACGTCGGCCTGTCGACCAAGCACTCCCTCGCGCTGACCCATCGGGGCGGCGGCAGCACGGCCGAGCTGCTCGACCTGGCGCGCGTGGTGCGCGACGGCGTCCGGGACGCCTTCGGCGTGACCCTGGAGCCCGAGCCCGTCCTGGTGGGCGTCAGACTCTGAGCGGTCCGACGGCGGCGGGCGGGTCCTCGGTGTGACCGGCCTCAGCGGGGCACGGGCGCCGAGCTGCGCAGCAGCACCCCGCGGACGAGCTCGAGGACGGACTCGTCGTCGAGCCCTGCGGCGCGGGCCGTGCCGACGAAGGTCGAGGCGGCGCGCTGGAGCGTGTCGTCCGCCGGTGCCGTGCCGGAGGCCACGAGGGTCCCGGTGCGTCGGCGGGTGACGACCACCCCGTTCGTCTCGAGCTCGCGGTAGGCCCGGGCGACGGTGCCGGCGGCGACGCCGAGGTCGGCGGCGAGGGCGCGGATGGTCGGCAGCCGGTCGCCGGACCGCAGCCGCCCGGCGGCGACGTGGCCGCCGATCTGGAGCCGGATCTGCTCGTACGGCGGCACCCCTGAGGTGAGGTCGACGAGGATCTGCAGGCTCATGCCGACACGCCCCGCACCGCCGAGCCCGACGAACCGGCCGGGCCCCCGGCGGGCGCCGGTCCGGGCGGACCGGCCGGGTCGGCCGGACGGGTCGAGGGGACGGGCCCCACGGCCGTCGGGGGAGCGTCGGGCGCCTCGGCGCCGAGCGAGGCAGGCGCACCGGGCACCAGGGCGAGCAGGAGCGAGGTGAGGAGCGCGATCCCGCCCGCGACCATGAGCCCGGTCCCGGTACCGGAGGCGAGGGCGTCCACCTGGGCAACACCGTTGACCGTCGATCCCGACCCGGCCGAGCGCAGGGCCGTCCCGGCGAACCAGAGCACTCCGACCAGGGTCAGGCCGAGCACGGCCTGGGTGCCGCGCAGCACGCGGTGGGCGGAGAGCCGGCGCAGGGCCAGGTCCCATCGCGGCGCGGCGTCGGCGACGGCGGGCCGCGTCGCGATCTGGCGCAGCACCCCCCACGTCCCGGCCAGGACGACGGCGGCCGCGGCGAACAGGGGGAGACCGTAGAACCAGCCGGGGAAGGGGCCCGCGGTGCTCGTGCTCTCGGCGAAGGTCACGGTGACCGCCCGGCCGGTGTCGGCCGCCACGAGGCCGAAGGCGAGCAGGGTCACCGCGAGCGACGCCGTCCAGACCACGACGGCCCGCAGCATGAGACGAGGGGAGACGTCCCGGACGGTCCGGCGCTCGAGGCTCGCGCGGCGCAGCTCACCCGCGGGGCGGGGCCAGGTGGCCTCCCCGATCGCGTGGACCGCGAGGAAGCCGAGCCCGCCGAGCACCGGGACCAGACCGGTGACCAGGCCGGCGCGCAGCCCGGACGCGAGCGCCGCGATCCGCAGACCCACCACCAGCGCGATCGCCCCGACCGTCAGCGCGAGCACCGTCGTGACGACGGCGTGCCGACGGGCGGCGGCGGCGGTCGCGGGAAGCGGCCCCGGGGTCGCGCGCGAGGTCATCACGAGGAGGACGACGAGCACGACCAGCGCCGCAGGCACGAGGAGGAACCCGGCGAGTACGAAGACCGAGAATGCCATGATCGTCTCCAATGTGTTGAGTAATTGGTACAAATATAGCGCGGGTGAGCCGGTAGTGCCAGGGGGCTCGACCCTCGACCGGCCGTCGTCGCGCCATCGTGCCGGTGGTCCGTCGGCGCGCGGCCCCGCCCGCTCAGTCCTGGCGGTCGCCGCCCGGCGCCGGAGCGTCGAGCCACGCGTCGACCCCGGCCAGCAGGCGCGCCGTCGTCGCCACGCCCGCGCGGGACGCGCGGATCGAGTCCCGGGCGAGGTCGGCGAGCTCGTGGTCGGAGAAGCCGTGCACCCGCCGGGCCGACTCGTACTGGGCCACCAGGCGCGAGCCGAAGAGCAGCGGGTCGTCGGCACCCAGGGCGACCGTCGCCCCGGCGGCCGTGAGCGTGCGGAGCGGGACCTGCCGGTCGTCGGCGTACACCCCGAGCGAGACGTTCGACGCGGGGCAGACCTCGAGCGCGACGCCCCGGTCGACGAGCCAGTCGAGGACGGCCGGGTCCTCGGAGGACCGCACGCCGTGCCCGAGCCGGTCGGGCACGAGGTGCTCGACCACCTGCGCCACGTGGTCGGCCCCGAGCAGCTCGCCGCCGTGCGGGACGGAGGCCAGCCCCGCGTGCCGCGCGATCGCGAACGCCGGTGCCCAGTCCGCCGTCGTCCCGCGGCGCTCGTCGTTGCTCAGCCCGAACCCGACGACCTGGCCGGGTCCGTCGCCGGCGTAGCGGGCCGCCAGCCTGGCCAGGGTCCGCGCCTCCAGCGGGTGCCGGATGCGCGAGGAGGCGACGATCACGCCGACCTCGACGCCGCAGTCCGCGCTCGCCGACCGTGCCTCGTCCAGCACGATCTCCAGCGCGGGGGTGATCCCGCCGACGAAGGGCGCGTAGCTCGTCGGGTCCACCTGGATCTCCAGCCGGCCCGACCCCTCGGCCGCGTCGTCCGCCGCGGCCTCGGCGACGATCCGGCGCATCTCGGCCTCGGACCGCACGCAGCGCCCGTGCCGCGTCGTACAGGCGCTGGAACCGGAACCAGCCCCGCTCGTCGACCGGCGGCCGGATGGGCTCGCCGTCGAGCAGGGCGCCGGGCAGCCGGAGCCCACGGGCGTCGGCCATCTCGGCCAGCGTGGACGCGCGCATCGACCCGGTGAAGTGCAGGTGGAGGTGCGCCTTCGGCAGGGCCAGCAGATCGCGCACCCGGGCAGTCTGCCAGCCGACCGCCCCGCCCGGCCCCGCCCCGCCCCGCCCGCAGTTTCGTCGGGATCGGTGCGGATTCCGCGTACTTCCCGACGAAACGTCGGCGCAGCGGGGTGTCGGCGCGGCGCGACGGGTCAGGGGGAGGGGAGCAGGCCGCGCTCGAGGGCCACGGTGACCGCGCGGGTGCGGTCGTCGACCCCGAGCTTGGCGAAGACCCGGAGCAGGTGCGTCTTGACGGTGGCCTCGGTGATGAACAGCGCGGCGCCGATCTGCGCGTTCGATCCGCCACGCGCCACCTCCGCCAGCACCTCCAGCTCGCGCGGCGTCAGGCGCTGGTCGGCCTGCCGCACCTGCGCGACCAGCCTCCGCGCGACCGAGGGCGCGAGCACCGTCTCGCCGCGGGCGACCCCGCGGACCGCCTCGACCAGTTCCTCGCGCGGCGTGTCCTTGAGCAGGTAGCCCGCGGCGCCCGCCTCGACGGCGCGCAGGATGTCGGTGTCCGACTCATAGGTGGTGAGCACGAGCACGCGCACCTCGGGGTGCCGGGCGGTCAGCTGGCCGGTCGCCGTCGCGCCGTCGGTCCCCGGCATCCGCAGGTCCATCAGCACGACGTCGGGCTGCACCTGCGCGACGAGGTCCAGCGCCGCGGCCCCGTCGGCCGCCTCTCCGACGACGTCGAGGTCGTCCTCCCCGCTGAGCAGGCCGACCAGGCCCGCCCGGACCACCGGGTGGTCGTCGACCACCACGACCCGCACGCTCATCGTCGCTCGTCCTCTCGCGCCGCCCGCGCCGCGTCGTCGCCCGTCGTCGGCTCGCCGGCCGCGCCCCGGGGCAGCGAGACGAGCACCCGCGTCCCGCCGCTCGGATGCCCGGTCACCGCCAGCCGCCCACCCCCGGACGCCACCCGTTCGCGCATCCCACGCAGGCCGAAGCCCTCGGCCCCGGCCTCGTCGATCCCGCGGCCGTCGTCGGCGATCTCGAGCCGCACCTCGCCACCCTCGGCGCAGCTCAGCGCGAGCCGGACGTGCGAGGCCTGGGCGTGCCGCCGCACGTTGGTCAGTGCCTCCTGGGCGGAGCGCAGCAGGATCACCTCACGCTCCCGGCCGACAGCACTGCAGTCGTCGTCGACGGCGAGGTCCACCTGGACCCCGCTCTCCTCGGCGAACCGCACGGCGAGCCGGTCCAGCGCGGCGGCCAGGCCGGACTCCGCCAGGCCGACCGGCGCGAACGCAGCGACGAGCGCGCGTGCCTCGGCGAGGTTGTCCCGCGCGGTCCGCTCGATCAGGCCGAGCCGCTCGCCGGCCCGATCGACGTCGGCCCGGCCGAGATCGGCCTCGGCGGCCTGCGCGAGCATGACGACGCTGGTGAACCCCTGGGCGAGGGTGTCGTGGATCTCCTGCGCCATCCGCTCCCGCTCGGCGGTGACCCCAGCGGCGTGGTGCGAGGCGGCGAGCTCGGCCTGGGTCGACTCGAGCCGGTCGATGAGCAGCGCGCGCTGCTC
Organism: uncultured Actinomycetota bacterium; assembly: GCA_963724505.1. Taxonomy (GTDB): domain Bacteria; phylum Actinomycetota; class Actinomycetes; order Actinomycetales; family Cellulomonadaceae; genus Actinotalea. Next base: position 194,301 of record CAVRUY010000005.1, on the reverse strand, counting down.
GCTCTGCTCAGCCACCTGCGTCACCCACAGCCCGAGCAGCACGGCGAACGCGAGCGCCAGCGTGGCCTGCGCGAGCACGGAGGGCAACGCCGCGGACGAGAAGCCCGACGACCAGGCGAGCACCCCGAAGACGGCGACGGTGAGCGCGGTCGAGGCCACGATCCCGCTGCGGCGGGTCAGCGAGAAGTACCAGATCTGGCTGTAGGCGATGAACAGCAGGATCGTCCCGCTGGTGCTCACGGAGGTGATCGCCGCGGTGAGCGCGATGAGCAGGACGAGGTACGGCGTGACCAGGCCCTGCGCCGCACGCCGTGCGATCCGGCGCCCCAGCACGGTGTACGCGAGCACCAGGGCCCCGAGCAGGGTGAGGGCCAGGGCGAGCTCGCCGCCGGCGCTGACGTCGAGGGAGAGCGTCAGCCCGCCGACGGCGGCCATCGCGTAGAACGCGACGTCCCAGCCGCGCTGCGAGCGTTCCCAGAAGCGCCCGCGGTCCCCCGGGACGGAGCGGTCCAGGGGGACCGCGGGGGCCGGTGACCCCGCCGGGTGTGGCCGCTCACCCGTCATCGCGGCGCCGCCACTGGAAGGTCCGGACGGCCGCCACGAGACCGAGGACGAGGTACCCGCCCAGCACGGCAGCCGTGGCACCGTGCTGCCAGGAGCCCGACGGCTCGATCTGCAGGGCCCAGTCGGGCAGGAACACCGAACGCATGCCCTGAGCCAACCACTTCAGCGGGAAGAGCGAGGCGACGCCCTGCATCCAGCCGGGCAGCTGGTCGAACTGGAAGAACACCCCGGAGATGAACTGGAGCACCAGGACGACCGGCGTGACGACGGCCGAGGCGGCCTTGCCGTTGCTGGGGACGGAGGAGAAGGCCACGCCGCAGATCGCTCCTGTCGCGGTCCCGAGCAGGAAGACCCACGCGAACGTGACCCAGCGGCCGGCCTCCGTCGGCAGGTCGACGCCGAACAGCAGCGCCGCCGACGCGAGCAGCAGGGCGGTTTGCACCAGGCTCGTGACGAGCACCGAGCCGATCTTGCCGAGGAAGAACGCCGTCGGCGGCATCGGCGTCGCGCGCAGCCGCTTGAGCCCGCCCTCGTCGCGGCTCGTCGCGATCCCCATCGCCAGGTTCTGGAAGCTGGAGAGCAGCACGCCGGTGGCGACCATGCCGGGCAGGAAGTACTGCGCGAACGGGATGCCGGGCTCGGGGCCGACGCGCGTGCCGTCCTGGCCGAAGACCGTCGCGAAGATCGCGAGCATGACGATCGGGTAGGCGAAGATGAAGATCACCGCGTCGCGGATCCGGAAGAACTGCACCAGCTCGATCCGGGTGCGCTCGAGGGCCATCGCGGTGAGCGAGGGCAGGGCGAGGCGAGGGGTGGGGCGGGCGGCCGGTCCTGCGGCAGTCGTGGTGCTCATCGTGCGACCTCTCCGACGAGCTCGAGGTAGACGTCCTCGAGTGTGGGGCGCAGCACCTCGAGACCGGGCACCTCGCCACCCAACCGGGCGGCGAGCTCGGCCACGAGGGCGCTGGGGGTAGGGGTGTGCTGCTCATGCAGCCGTCCGTCGACGGACCAGCGCACGTGCGCCTGCTGCCGAGCGCGGCTGCCGAGCGACCGGGGGTTGTCCAGGGCGACGACCCGGCCGTCGCGCACGACGGCGCAGCGGTCGGCAAGGCGCTCGGCCTCGTCCATGTAGTGGGTCGTCAGCAGGATCGTCGTGCCGCCGTCGCGCAGCGACTCGATGAGGTCCCAGAACGTCCGGCGTGCCTCCGGGTCGAACCCGGTGGTCGGCTCGTCGAGGAAGAGCATCTCCGGGCGCCCGACGATGCCCAGCGCGACGTCGAGCCGGCGGCGCTGACCACCCGAGAGCTGCCCGGTGCGGGCCGTGGCCTTGTCGGTGAGCCCGACGGCTCCGATGACCTCCTCGGGGTCGCGCGGGCAGGGGTAGGAACGGGCGAAGGTGGTGACCATCTCGCGGACGGTCAGCTCGGAGTGGTCCGAGGCCGACTGCAGGACGACGCCGATCCGGCTGCGCCACGCGCGGTCGCCGGCGCGCGGGTCCACGCCCAGGACGCTGACCTCGCCGCCGTCGCGGTGCCGGTAGCCCTCGAGGATCTCGACGGTCGTCGTCTTGCCCGCCCCGTTGGGGCCGAGGACGGCGAAGATCTCGCCGTGCTCGACGATGAGGTCGAGGCCGTCGACGGCCCGCTTCGGTCCGTAGCTCTTCCGCAGGTCCCGGACCTGCACGGCTGGTGTGCTCATGACCCCAGCCTCGCCGGGAGGGGCGGCCGGGCGTCAGCATCCTTCGGACGGGTGGCCGGTCAGTCGTCCGACCGGGCCGGGGTCAACCGATCGGTGGACCTCGGCGGCGTCGTGCGGCTCAGACCGCCTCGCCCAGCAGCGCCGCCATCCGCCCGACGCCCTCGACCAGGTCCTCGTCGCCCAGGGCGTAGCTCAGCCGCAGGTACCCGCTCGGCCCGAACGCCTCGCCGGGCACGACGGCGACCTCGACCTCGTCGAGGATGAGCGCGGCGAGCTCGGCCGACGTCGTCACGGTGACGCCGCGGATCGTCTTGCCCATCAGGCCCCGCACGCTCGGGTAGGCGTAGAAGGCGCCCTGGGGTGTCGGGCACACCACCCCGTCGATCGCCGAGAGCATCTCGACCATCGTGCGGCGCCGCCGGTCGAAGGCGGTGCGCATCTCCTCGACGGCCGACAGGTCCCCGGTGAGCGCGGCGATCGCAGCCCGCTGGGAGACGTTGGCGACGTTCGAGCTCAGGTGCGACTGGAGGTTGGTGGCCGCCTTGATGACGTCGGCGGGGCCGATCATCCAGCCCACCCGCCAGCCGGTCATCGCGTAGGTCTTGGCGACGCCGTTGAGCACGATGGTGGTCTCGGCGAGCTCGGGCACGGCGCGCACGATCGGGGTGAAGACCGCCTCGTCGTACACGAGGTGCTCGTAGATCTCGTCGGTGAGGACCCAGATCCCGTGCTCCAGGGCCCAGCGGCCGATCTGCTCGGTCTGCTCGGCCGAGTACACCGCCCCGGTCGGGTTGGACGGCGAGCAGAACAGCAGCACCTTGGTCCGCTCGGTCCGCGCCGCCTCGAGCTGCTCGACGGTGACCAGGTAGCCCTGGTCCTCCCCGGCGAAGACCTCGACCGGCACGCCGCCGGCGAGCCGGATCGCCTCGGGGTAGGTGGTCCAGTACGGCGCGGGCAGCAGCACCTCGTCGCCGGGGTCCACCACGGTCGCGAACGCCTGGTAGACGGCCTGCTTGCCGCCGTTGGTCACCAGCACCTGGCCGGGGGCGACCTCGTAGCCGGAGTCGCGGAGGGTCTTGGCGGCGATCGCCTCGCGCAGGGCGGGGAGCCCGGCGGCGGGGGTGTAGCGGTGGTTCGCCGGCACCGAGCACGCCGCGATCGCCGCGTCGACGATGTACGACGGCGTCGGGAAGTCGGGCTCACCAGCCCCGAAGCCGATCACCGGACGGCCGGCGGCCTTGAGGGCCTTGGCCTTCGCGTCGACGGCCAGCGTCGCGGACTCGGCGATCGAGCCGATCCGGCGCGAGACGCGGCGCGCGGGTGCAGGGGTGGGCGGGGCGGGGGTGGCGTTCGGCGTGCTCACACCTCCATAGTGGCAGAGCGCGCCGGGCGCAGGGAGCCCGTCCATCCCCGCCCGCCCGGTATCGGCCCGGGGCCCGCCCCGGCCCCGTCCGGGCCCGCCCGGTATCGGCCCGGGGCCCGCCCCGGCCCCGTCCGGCCCTCGTCGACGCCTCGTCCGGTGCTCGTTCGACCTGGGGCGTACGAGCACGTACACTCGACCGCTGGCGGTTGACGTCCGTCATGATGAGGCACGCCCTCAGGACGTCGGGTGCCGTGAAGGGCAGTGGCGCAATTGGTAGCGCACCGGTCTCCAAAACCGGCGGTTGTGGGTTCGAGTCCCGCCTGCCCTGCGTGAACGGTCGTGCCGCGGTCACCCGCGGGGACGGCGATCGCCGCCGGCGGGGCCGGGCACGACCCGCCATGATCAGCACGGCGGCCAGCAGACGACGAGACGTGGGGACGGACCGTGAGCGAGAGCGCACCGGCGGAGGGCACGGAGGGCGTTGCCCGCAAGACGCCTCGCCCTGCCAAGAAGGCCGAGCAGCTCGGTCTGTTCGCGCGGATCGCCCGCTTCGTCCGGCAGGTCATCGCCGAGCTGAAGAAGGTCGTCCGGCCGAGCCGTGAGGACCTCGTCCGGTACAGCGTGGTGGTCGTCGTCTTCGTCGCGATCGTCATGGCCTTCGTCACCGTCATCGACTTCGGCGCCGGGTCGCTCGTCGGATGGGTGTTCGGCGGCTGACCGGCCGGTCACGACCCCGCGACGCCCGCCCGGGCGGCCGGGCAGATCCAGCACCACGCAGCAGCAGGTAGCAGCGCAGACAGCAGAAAGCAGGTCACCCCGTGTCCCAGGAGTCGCAGGAGCCGCAGATCGACCTCGTCGACGACGAGGCCGTGGTCGCGCCCGAGCTCGAGGCACCGGCGCTCGAGGAGACCGAGGACGACGCGCAGGCCGAGCCGGCCGAGGACGACGCGCAGGCCGAGCCGGCCGAGGACGACGCCGTCGCTGAGCCGGCCGAGGACGACGCCGCCGCCGAGGACCCGGTCGTGGCCTTCAAGGCCGAGCTCCGCCGCCTCCCCGGTGAGTGGTACGTCGTGCACTCCTACGCCGGCTACGAGAACCGCGTCAAGACGAACCTCGAGTACCGCATCCAGTCCCTCAACATGGAGGACTACATCTTCCAGGCCGAGGTGCCGATGGAGGAGGTCGTCGAGATCAAGAACGCCCAGCGCAAGGTGGTGCGCAAGGTGCGCATCCCCGGCTACGTGCTGGTGCGGATGGACCTCACCGACGAGTCGTGGGGCGCCGTACGGCACACCCCCGGCGTGACGGGCTTCGTGGGGCACACCCACCAGCCGGTCCCGCTCACCCTCGACGAGGTCTTCTCGATGCTCGCCCCGACGCTGGCTCCGGCGCCCGAGCGGCCCGGCGCCAAGGCAGCGGCCGGCCCCGCCATCAAGGTTGACTTCACCGTCGGCGAGTCCGTCACCGTCACCGACGGCCCCTTCGACACGCTGCCGGCGACGATCTCCGAGATCAACGCCGAGGCGCAGAAGCTCAAGGTGCTCGTCTCGATCTTCGGCCGGGAGACCCCGGTCGAGCTGTCGTTCAACCAGGTCGCGAAGATCTGAGGGAACCTCGGCACTGCAACCGGGTCATCGCCCACGGCGTCGGTCCACGAACAAGAACGGAAGGCACATGCCCCCGAAGAAGAAGGTCTCCGGCCTGATCAAGCTCCAGATCAAGGCCGGCGCCGCCACCCCGGCACCGCCGATCGGCCCCGCCCTGGGTCAGCACGGCGTCAACATCATGGAGTTCTGCAAGGCCTACAACGCGGCCACCGAGGCGCAGCGTGGCGACGTCATCCCGGTCGAGATCACGGTCTACGAGGACCGCTCGTTCACCTTCGTCACCAAGACGCCGCCGGCCGCCGAGATGATCAAGAAGGCTGCGGGCGTGGGCAAGGGCTCGCCGACCCCGCACACCGTCAAGGTCGCCTCGCTGACCGCCGAGCAGGTCCGTGAGATCGCCACCGTCAAGATGGTCGACCTCAACGCGAACGACATCGACGCCGCCGCGAAGATCATCGCCGGCACCGCCCGCTCCATGGGCATCACCGTCAAGAACTGAGCTCCACCCCACCAGCACGTGTGGCAGGGCCGTGTGCGGCCCGTCGACCACGACTTCCCTCAAGGAGAAGACCGCATGGCACAGCACAGCAAGGCCTACCGCGCCGCCGCCGAGACGATCGACAAGACCCGGGCCTACGCCCCGCTCGAGGCGATCCGGCTCGCGCAGAAGACCTCGACCACCACGTACGACGCGACCGTCGAGGTCGCCTTCCGCCTCGGGGTCGACCCCCGCAAGGCGGACCAGATGGTGCGTGGCACCGTCCTGCTGCCGCACGGCACCGGCAAGACGGCCCGGGTCCTGGTCTTCGCCACCGGCGAGCGTGCCGAGAAGGCCCGCGCGGCCGGAGCCGACGAGGTCGGTGGCGACGAGCTGATCGAGAAGGTCGCGGCCGGCTACACCGACTTCGACGCCGCCGTGGCGACCCCCGACCTCATGGGCAAGGTCGGGCGCCTGGGCAAGGTCCTCGGTCCGCGCGGCCTGATGCCGAACCCGAAGACCGGCACGGTCACGATGGACGTCGCCAAGGCGGTCACCGAGATCAAGGGCGGGAAGATCGAGTTCCGCGTCGACAAGCACGCCAACCTGCACTTCATCATCGGCAAGGTCTCGTTCAGCGACACCTCGCTGGTGGAGAACTACGCGGCTGCCCTCGACGAGATCCTGCGGCTCAAGCCGGCGTCCTCCAAGGGCCGCTACATCACCAAGGCCTTCGTCGCCACGACGATGGGCCCGAGCATCCCGCTCGACCAGAACAAGACGCGCAACCTGCTGGTCGAGGACGACGAGGCCTGATCGGGGCGCACCCCAGCACCGCCCAGGAGGGGCCCGGACCGCATGGTCCGGGCCCCTCCTGCCGTCCCGGGCGGGCGCGTCGGGAGAAAGTGCCCGGCCCGATGTCACACGACGGCCTCCCGCCGCTCTGTGTGGATGAGGGCGGCTGCCCTCGGCGCGGGTCTGCCCGCGGGGCGCAGGGGGCCCCGCGCGCCGCCGCGTCCCGCGCGAGAGGCTGGAGGGTCCGGTGGACGGTGCTGTTGTCGAGCGAGCGGGGCCCGGCCTAGTCTCGACGTCTCCGGCCCGGGAGGTGCTCACGTCGATGTGTGCTCCGCCGGGGCCTGCCACCGAGGTGCCGGGGTCTGGCCCGACCACCCTGGGCGATCGCGCGGCCCTGGCGCTGCGGGCGCACCGCGACGGGGACAGCGCCCCGCTCGCCGAGCTGGTCCGCGAGGCGACCCCGCTGCTCTGGCACGTGGTGCGCGGGCAGGGCGCCAGCCGCGAGGACGCCGAGGACGTCGTCCAGTCCGTCTGGCTCGCCTTCGTCCGCAACGCGGAGTCGATCCGCGAGCCCCAGGCCCTGCTCGGCTGGCTGGTCGTCAGCGCCCGCCGGTCGGCGTGGCAGGTCGTCCGTCGGCGCCGGGAGGAGGAGCGCCGCGCCCAGACCCTGCCGGAGGACCTCGGGGGCCAGGCCGTCCTGGCGTCCCGCGACCCCGCCCCGGACGATCAGGTGCTGCGGACCGAGCGTGACCGGGTGCTCTGGCGCCGGTTCGCCGAGCTGCCGGCGCGCTGCCGCCAGATCCTGCGGATGGTCGCGCTGGCCGACCGCCCCGACTACCGCGCGATCGCCGCGCTCACCGGCATGCCGGTCACCTCCGTCGGGGTGACCCGGGGCCGTTGCCTCGCCAAGCTCCGACGGTTGCTCGACGACGACGAGAGGTGGGCCGACGCATGAGCGGACGAGTCGACGACACAGCCGGGAACGGTGCCGACGAGCGCGCCGAGCAGCCGATGGACGCCACGGACCGGGAGGTGCTGGGCGACCTCGCGCGGGTCCTGGGCACCCTCGACCCGGTGCCGACCGGTCTCGTCGAGCGCTCGCTGTTCGCGCTGACCCTCGAAGGCCTGCAGGCCGAGGTGATGTCGCTGCACCACGAGGAGCCGGCGCTCGCCCTGCGCGGTGAGCCCACCCGGGTCGAGGTGCGGACGATCACCTTCAGCTCGGACCCGGTGACCGTGATGATCAGCCTGTCCGACGGGCCGACCGGCGTGCGGATCGACGGCTGGACGGCCCCGGCCGAGCGGTACGTCGTCCAGGTCTTCAGCCCGGAGGGCTTCACGAGCACCGAGTCCGACGACGACGGCTGCTTCGTCTTCCCCGACCTCCAGCCGGGGCCGGCGAGCCTCGTGCTGCGCCTGGCCCGGGGTGGCCCGGTCGTCAGCACCCCGGTGATCGGCCTGTAGCCAGCGTCCCGTCGAGCCCCCTGCCCATCGGAGGACAGCCATGAACGAGCAGACACCGGTCCCGCCACGTGCCCCCGAGGAGCCGCCGCTGGGGTGGGCCGACCGGTTGCGGGTGCTCGACCCGGTCGTCGCGGTCCGCCGGGCGGGCGCGCCGCCGCCGCGGTCCACGACCTACGTCGCCGACCGGATCCTGGTCAGCGGACCCGGTGCGCAGGAGGCGCTCGCGGAGATCGCCAAGGTGGCCGCGGCCCGCGGCTGGACAGCGACCCCTGAGCCCGGGGACCTGGAGGACCAGGGCCTCCTGCGCCGCGCCGACCTGTCCGCCGACCTCGTCGAGGCGCTCGCACCGGCCTTCGGGGTCGGTGTGCGGCTCGCGCCCGCGCCCGGTCGGCCGGGGCCGCTGCCGGACGCCTGGCCGGTCGTCGAGGAGCTCGGCGGCCGGAGCGCCGGCGGTGCCGTGCTCTGCCTCGACCACCTGCTGCTCGCCGGCCCGTCGATCGGCGGCGCGCCCTACACCCAGCCGCACCCGTACACCCAGCCGCACCCCTACACCCAGCCGCACCCCTACACCCAGCCGCACCCGGTGGACGGGCTCGCCGAGTACGGGGCGCCCGGCTCGGGCGGGCGCAGCCCGGTCGCCTGGGTGGGCCGCGCCCCGCAGCGCCGGAAGCCGGGCCGGACCCGCTGGCTGGACGCGAACGGACTGCGGCGACCGGTCGTGGCCGTGCTCGACACCGGGGCCGGCGAGCACCCGTGGCTGAGCGCCGACGTGGTCGACCGGGATCCCCGTGTGCTCGGCCTGCCGATCGGGCTCTACCCCGCCACCACCCCGCTGCGGGACAGCGAGATCGGCGGGATGAGCGCCGACCCGCTCACCGGCGGTCTCGATCCCGCCGCCGGTCACGGCACCTTCATCGCCGGGCTCGTCCACCAGCGCTGCCCGGACGCCGTCGTCCTGGCGGTCCGGGTCTACGGCGGGGCGGGCGCGGTGCCGGAGTGGGACCTGCTGCGCTCGCTGCGCCGGCTGCTGCTGGGGCACGTCCTCGGGCTGCTCGGCCGGCCGGACCACCAGCCCGTCGACGTGCTCAGCCTCTCGCTCGGCTACTACCACGAGCGCCCGGTCGACGCCGACTACGACGGCCCGCTCGGTGCCGCCCTCGGCGCCCTGCGGCGGCACGGCGTCGTCGTGGTGACCTCGGCCGGGAACGACGCGGAGGTGCGGCCCGCCTACCCGGCCTCGTTCGCGCCGCCGGTGGACCGGTCGGTCAGCCCGACGGTGCCGCTGGTGCCGCTGCCGAAGGACGAGCCGCCCCAGCTGACGGCCGGGGCGCTCAACCCGGACGGGACGACCGCGCTGTTCAGCAACGACGGGCCGTGGGTGACGTGCCTGCGACCGGGCGCGGCCCTCGTCAGCACGCTGCCGGTGCGGACCGACGGGTCCTGGACCGCCTCGCGCTCCCTGCCGGGTCACGCGGGCGACCGGCGGGCGACCATCGACCTCGACGGCTTCGGCGGTGGCTTCGCCGTGTGGAGCGGGACCTCGTTCGCCGCCCCGGTCCTCGCGGGCGACGTCGCCGCGGCGGCGCTCGCGGCGGGGACGGCGACCGCGACCGGCTCCTGGGTCGACGTCGTGGCCGACCGCCGTGCCGCGGCCTGGGCCGCCATCACCGCGACCACGGGCCTGACGCCGTCGTGAGCCCCGGCGCCGTCGGCCGGGGGAGCGTGGCGCGCGGCGCGTCGTCCACCCGCGGGCCCGCTGCGCTGGTGGCCGCCCGCAAGGCCGTCGAGAGCGGGGTGGACCAGAACGCGACCGGCCGGCCCGTGCGGGCCTCGGCGGCGTTCCGCCGCGCGCTGCGCCACCTCGCCGTGCTCGACGGCCCGGACGGCCCGGACGGCCCGGACCCTCACGACCGGCCGTCGGGCAGCCCCGCGACCGGATCGTCGGCCGACGCCGACGCCGCTGAGTGCGCGTACCTGCGCGCGAGGGCGCTGCTCGGGCTCGTGATGAGCGACTTCGAGCTGCGGGCCGAGCACGACGTCGCGGTGGCCACCCTCGACGCGGCGGCGCGCTGGGCACGGGTCGCCGGGGCGGCGGCGGTCGAGGTGGCCGTGCACGGCCAGCGCGGGCTCCTCGAGCTGCGCGCCGGCGCGCACGCCGCTGCGGTCGAGGCCCTGGACACCGCGGTGCGCCTCATCGACGGGGCGGAGCCGCTCGACGCCTGCGTCCTCCTGCTCAACCGCGGCACCCTGCACCTCGAGCTCGGGCACCTCGACCCGGCGCTGGCCGACCTCGAGGAGTGCGCGCGGCGCGCCCGGACGATCGGCTCCACGACCCTGCTCGTCAAGGCGCAGCACAACCTCGGCTACCTGGCCTTCCTGCGCGGCGACCTGCCGGCGGCGTTGGCGTCGATGGCCGCCGCGGGTCGCCTCGAGCACGACGCCTCGCCGGCCGTCGCCCTCCTCGACCGGGCCCAGGTGCTCCTCGAGGCGGGCCTGCTCACCGAGGCCGATGCCGCCCTCGGCCGGGCCGCCGCGCTCTTCCGGGAGCGGCGCCTCGGGCGCGACCTCGCCGAGGTCGACCTGCTGCGGGCCCGGTGCGCGCTCCTGGCGGGCCGTCCGCAGGCAGCGCTCGGCTGGGCCGCCGACGCCCGCCGCCGGTTCGCGCGCCGCGGGCTGAGCGCCTGGCGGGCCCGGGCCGACCTCGTCGTGGCGCGGGCCCGGCTCGCCGTCCTGCTCGAGCGGCCCGAGCCCGCGGCGGCGGAGCTGGTCCGGGTCGCCCGGCACGCGGAGGCGCTCGGGCGAGAGGTCCGGCTGCACCCCGGACCGGTCGCCGACACCTGGCGCGCGGCGTTCGCGGTGGCCGCCGAGGCGTGGGCGGCCGCCGGCCGGCTCGGCGAGGCCGATGCCGCGCTCGCCGCCCTGGCCGGCCAGGGGCGCGACGGCCTCCTGCTCGGCCTGCAGATCGCCGCCGTGCGGGCGACGGTCGCGTTCGGCCGGGGCGACCGGCCGGCGGGGACCCGGGTGGTGGCCGAGGCGCAGGCCGTCCTGGCCGACCACCGTCGTCGGCTCGGCTCGGTCGAGGTGGTCACCGCCGCCGCCGTCCACGGGGAGCGGCTGGCCGCGGTCGACGTGGGCGCCGCGCTCGCCTCCGGGGACCCGGCCGCGGTGCTCGACGCGCTCGAGCGGGCCCGGGCCACCTTCGCCGGCCCGGCCCGGGTCCGGCCCCCGCAGGACCCGGCCCAGGCCGCGCTGCTCACCGAGCTGCGCGGGCTCGTCGAGCGGGAGCGCCTCGCGCCCCCGGACGCCACCGAGCGCGCCGAGCTCGGCCGGGAGATCGAGCGGCTGCGGACGGCGGCCCGCGAGCGCGCCTGGCAGCACGGCGGCGGCGCGGTCCCGCGGCCCGCCCCGAGCGCTGCGGGCCTGATGGCCGCCCTGGCCGCGGTGTCCCCGGTGGCGCGGCCGACCGTCGCGGACTACGTCGACCTGGCCGGGTGGGTCAGCGTCGTGGTCGCCGACGGCAGCGAGCTCCGGCTGCTGCGGCTCGCCGAGAGCCACGAGGTGCAGGAGCTCGCGCACCGCGTCCGGGTCGACCTCCAGGCGGCCGCGCAGGCCGTCCTGCCCTCGGCCGTGCGGCAGACGGTGCTCGGATCGCTGCGCCGCGGCCTGGCCCGGCTCGACGACCTCCTGGTGGCGCCGCTCGGCTGCTCCGGGCCGTTGCACGTGGTGGCCGGCGGGTCGTGGGTCACGCTGCCGTGGGCGATGCTGCCCTCCCGACGCGGCCGGCCGACGACGGTCGCGACCCGCGTGCGACTGGGCGGGGCGCCGGCGCGCGCGGACGGACTCGTCGCGATCGCCGGTCCGGGACTCGCACTGGCCGAGGCGGAGGCCCGGGCCGTCGTCGACGCCTGGGGCAGCGGGACGGCGCTCGCCGGCAGCCAGGCCCACTGCGCTGCCGCCCGGTCCGGCGCTCGCCACCGCCGGCGTGGTGCACCTGGCCGCGCACGGGCACCACGAGGCCGACAACCCGCTCTTCTCCTGGGTGCGCCTGGACGACGGGCCGCTCTTCGCCCACGAGCTCGACCGGATCACCCTGCCGGGTTCCCTGGTGGTCCTCTCGGCCTGCGAGGTGGGCCGCGCCACGCCGCGTCCCGGCGGCGAGGTGCTCGGGATGGCGGCCGTGCTGCTCCGGCTCGGTGCCGCCGCCGTCGTCGCCGCGCTCGCCCCGGTCCGCGACGAGGCGGCCGCGGCGGTGATGCCGCTGGCCTACCGCGCGCTGCGCGAGGGGGCCAGCCCGCAGGCCGCCCTCGCCGACGCCTGCGCGGCCGCCTCCGACGTGCCCCTGGCGTGCTTCGCCGCGGGGGTGCCCGGCGTGGTCGGCGCACTGAGCCCCGCGGGCACGATTTGGTCGCCGGCGCCGTGGCACGTACTCTTGTCCCGCCCAAGACCGCAGGTTGTCGGCCGCCCTTCCGGGTGGCGGACCGAAGTCCCGCTCGAGCGGGGGCCGGCGCAGGTGAGTGACTCCGCAGCACACGGTTCGCCCGTGCGCCTCCGAGCCCCGCGCCTGCGCGGGGCTCTTTCTCGTTCCGGGGCCAGGACGACACCTGCGGCATCACCACCGGAAGGAGTGCCATGGCGAGGCCGGACAAGGCAGCCGCGGTCGCGGAGCTCGCGGACCTGTTCCGTGAGTCGAACGCGGTCGTGCTGACCGAGTACCGCGGGCTCAGCGTCAAGCAGCTGAAGACGCTGCGGACCACGCTGCGCGGCGATGCCACCTACGCCGTGGTGAAGAACACGCTCTCGTCCATCGCGGCCCGTGAGGCCGGGATCGAGGGCCTCGACGAGAACCTCGCCGGGCCGTCCGCCCTCGCCTTCGTCACGGGTGACCCCGTCGCGGTGGCGAAGGGACTGCGTGACTTCGCCAAGGCCAACCCGCAGCTCGTCGTCAAGGGCGGCGTGCTCGACGGGCGTCTGCTCAGTGCAGCGGACGTCACCAAGCTCGCGGACCTCGAGTCCCGTGAGGTCCTGCTGGCCAAGGCGGCCGGCGCGTTCAAGGCCAAGCTCTACCAGGCGGCCTATCTCTTCACCGCGCCGACGGCCCAGGCCGTGCGCACCATCGACGCCCTGCGCGAGAAGCAGGCGTCTCAGGAGCAGGCGGCCTGAGGCCGTCCACCACCACACCCACCTGCTCCCACGGGCAGGATCGACCAGGAAGGACCCGCCACCATGGCGAAGCTCACCACCGCCGAGCTCATCGAGGCTTTCAAGGAGCTCACCCTCATCGAGCTCTCTGAGTTCGTGAAGGCCTTCGAGGAGACGTTCGAGGTCACCGCTGCTGCTCCCGTCGCGGCCGCCGCCGCCCCGGTTGCCGCCGCCGCCGCCGAGGAGGTCGAGGAGAAGACCGAGTTCGACGTCGTCCTCGAGGCCGCCGGCGACAAGAAGATCCAGGTCATCAAGGAGGTGCGCGCGCTCACGAGCCTGGGCCTCAAGGAGGCCAAGGACCTCGTCGACGAGGCGCCCAAGCCCGTCCTGGAGGGCGTCAACAAGGAGGCCGCCGAGAAGGCCAAGGCCGCTCTCGAGGGCGCCGGCGCCACGGTCACCGTCAAGTGACGTCTCGCTGAACACGGTCCGCGAGGCCCGTACCCGACGAGGGTGCGGGCCTCGCGGCCTGTCCGACCGGCGGTGCCCGTCGCTCCGGTTTCCCGGGGTCAGGCTCCGCGTCCACCGTAGTCCCCGTCCGATGCAGGCCCGCGCTCGGCGCGTCACGGCCTGCATTGGACACACCTTATGCGGGTGAGTATGCTAGCGCTTTGCGCTGGCTTGTGCCTGCACCCCTCACCTCGTCCATCGGCCCCGAGTTGTGCCCGGTCGCCGGTCCGTCGTCGTGGGTTCAGGTGCAGGACGTCTACCCGCGCAGTGCACTCGAACCGCTGGGAAGGACCCCTCTTGGCTGCCTCGCGCACCCCTTCTGCTCCGACCGCTGACGCTATCGCGAACCGCACCGCATCGCGCCGCATCTCCTTCGCCAAGATTCACGAGCCCCTCGAGGTCCCCGACCTGCTCGGGCTGCAGACCGAGAACTTCGACTGGCTGCTCGGCAACGCCGCGTGGCAGGCCCGCGTCGAGGCCGCCCTGGCGGTCGGTCGGACGGACGTCCCCGAGACCTCGGGCCTGGAGGAGATCTTCGAGGAGATCTCGCCGATCGAGGACTTCGGCGGCACCATGTCGCTCTCGTTCCGCGACCACCGCTTCGAGCCGCCGAAGTACACGGCCGAGGAGTGCAAGGAGAAGGACTTCACCTTCGCCGCGCCGCTCTTCGTCACCGCGGAGTTCGTCAACTACACGACCGGCGAGATCAAGAGCCAGACGGTCTTCATGGGCGAGTTCCCGCTGATGACCGAGCGCGGCACCTTCATCATCAACGGCACCGAGCGCGTGGTCGTCTCCCAGCTCGTCCGTTCGCCCGGCGTCTACTTCGAGCGCACCGCCGACAAGACGTCCGACAAGGACATCTTCACGGCCAAGATCATCCCGAGCCGTGGTGCCTGGCTCGAGTTCGAGATCGACAAGCGGGACGCCGTCGGCGTGCGCGTCGACCGCAAGCGCAAGCAGTCGGTCACCGTCTTCCTCAAGGCCCTCGGCCTGACCGAGTCGGAGATCCGCGAGGAGTTCGCGCAGTTCCCGGCCGTCCTGGAGACGCTCGAGAAGGACCACGTCAACACCCAGGACGAGGCCCTGCTCGACATCTACCGCAAGATCCGCCCGGGCGAGCCGCCCACGATCGAGGCCGGCCGCGCGCTGCTCGACAACTTCTACTTCAACGCCAAGCGCTACGACCTGGCGAAGGTCGGCCGCTACAAGGTGAACAAGAAGCTCGGCACGGACGCCCCGCTGGGCGACTCGGTGCTCTCGGTCAGCGACGTCGTCGCGACGATCAAGTACATGGCCGCGCTGCACGCCGACGTGACGACCCTGGCGGGCGTCCGCAACGGCGAGGCCGTCGAGGTCCGCGTCGAGACCGACGACATCGACCACTTCGGCAACCGTCGCATCCGCGCCGTCGGCGAGCTCATCCAGAACCAGGTCCGCACCGGCCTGTCCCGGATGGAGCGCGTCGTGCGGGAGCGCATGACGACCCAGGACGTCGAGGCGATCACCCCGCAGACCCTGATCAACATCCGCCCCGTGGTGGCGTCGATCAAGGAGTTCTTCGGCACCTCCCAGCTCTCGCAGTTCATGGACCAGAACAACCCGCTCGCGGGCCTGACCCACAAGCGCCGCCTCTCGGCGCTCGGCCCCGGTGGTCTGTCCCGTGACCGCGCCGGCATGGACGTCCGCGACGTCCACCCCTCGCACTACGGCCGGATGTGCCCGATCGAGACCCCTGAGGGCCCGAACATCGGCCTCATCGGCTCGCTGGCGACCTACGGTCGGATCAACGCCTTCGGCTTCGTCGAGACCCCGTACCGCAAGGTCACCAACGGCCGGGTCACGGACGAGGTCCAGTACCTCACCGCCGACGACGAGGACCGCTACGTCATCGCGCAGGCCAACGCCCCGCTCGAGGAGCGACGGCCACTTCACCGAGGACCGCGTGCTCGTCCGCGTCAAGGGCGGCGAGGTCGAGATCGTCCCGCCGACCATGGTCGACTACATGGACGTCTCGCCGCGCCAGATGGTCTCCGTCGCCACGGCGATGATCCCGTTCCTCGAGCACGACGACGCCAACCGCGCGCTGATGGGCGCGAACATGCAGCGCCAGGCCGTTCCGCTGGTGCGCTCGGAGGCCCCGCTCGTCGGGACCGGCATGGAGCGGCGCGCCGCGATCGACGCCGGTGACGTGATCGTCGCGGCGAAGGCGGGCGTGGTGACCGAGGTCTCCGCGGACCTCATCACGATCGCCAACGACGACGCCACGACGTCGACGCACCGCGTCGCGAAGTTCCGCCGGTCCAACCAGGGCACGTCCTACAACCAGCGCGTGCTGGTCGACGAGGGTGCCCGGGTCGAGGTCGGCTCGGTCCTCGCCGACGGACCCGCGACGGACGAGGGCGAGCTCGCGCTCGGCCGCAACCTGCTCGTCGCGTTCATGTCCTGGGAGGGCTACAACTACGAGGACGCGATCATCCTGTCGCAGCGCCTCGTCCAGGACGACGTCCTGTCCTCGATCCACATCGAGGAGCACGAGGTCGACGCACGCGACACCAAGCTCGGGCCCGAGGAGATCACGCGGGACATCCCGAACGTCTCCGAGGACGTCCTGGCCGACCTCGACGAGCGCGGCATCATCCGGATCGGTGCCGAGGTCTCGGCCGGCGACATCCTCGTCGGCAAGGTCACGCCCAAGGGCGAGACCGAGCTGACCCCGGAGGAGCGGCTGCTCCGGGCGATCTTCGGCGAGAAGGCCCGCGAGGTGCGCGACACCTCGCTCAAGGTGCCGCACGGCGAGTCCGGCACGGTCATCGAGGTCCGCACCTTCAGCCGCGACGACGGCGACGAGCTCCCCGCCGGCGTCAACGAGCTGGTCCGGGTCTACATCGCCCAGCGCCGCAAGATCACCGACGGCGACAAGCTCGCCGGCCGGCACGGCAACAAGGGCGTCATCTCCAAGATCCTGCCGGTCGAGGACATGCCGTTCCTCGCCGACGGCACCGCCGTCGACGTCGTGCTCAACCCGCTCGGCGTGCCGGGCCGGATGAACGTCGGTCAGGTGCTCGAGGTCCACCTCGGCTGGATCGCCAAGCAGGGCTGGGACATCACCTTCGCCGGCGACGACCTCGTGTGGCCCGGCCGACGTCCCGCCGGCCGCGGTGCAGAGCGCGCCGGGGACCCCGGTGGCCACCCCGGTCTTCGACGGTGTCCCCGAGAACGTCCTCACCGGCCTGCTCAAGGTCACGCACCCGAACCGTGACGGCGAGCGCATGGTCGACGGCAACGGCAAGGCGCAGCTCTTCGACGGTCGCTCCGGCGAGCCCTTCCCGGACCCGGTCGCGGTCGGCTACATGTACATCCTCAAGCTCCACCACCTGGTCGACGACAAGATCCACGCCCGCTCGACCGGCCCGTACTCGATGATCACCCAGCAGCCGCTCGGCGGTAAGGCGCAGTTCGGTGGTCAGCGGTTCGGCGAGATGGAGGTGTGGGCGCTCGAGGCATACGGCGCCGCGTACACCCTCCAGGAGCTGCTGACGATCAAGTCCGACGACGTGCCCGGCCGCGTCAAGGTCTACGAGGCGATCGTCAAGGGGGAGAACATCCCCGACTCGGGCATCCCGGAGTCCTTCAAGGTCCTCCTCAAGGAGATGCAGTCGCTCTGCCTGAACGTGGAGGTGCTGTCCTCGGACGGCGTCTCCATCGACATGCGGGAGAACGACGACGAGGTGTACCGCGCTGCGGAGGAGCTGGGCATCGACCTGTCCCGCCGCCCGAACGCGTCGAACATCGAGGAGATCTGAGCCAGCCGGGGTCGGGCGCGCACCGCGCCCGGCCTCGGCCCCGGCACTCCACCGGCCGTCTCCGCACGGGCACCGCCGGCCACACACTGCGTGAACTGGACTGACGAAGGAAGTAGGACACCTTGCTCGACGTCAACGTCTTCGACGAGCTGCGCATCGGCCTGGCCACTGCGGAGGACATCCGTACCTGGTCGCACGGCGAGGTCAAGAAGCCCGAGACCATCAACTACCGCACCCTCAAGCCGGAGAAGGACGGACTCTTCTGCGAGAAGATCTTCGGTCCGACCCGGGACTGGGAGTGCTACTGCGGCAAGTACAAGCGCGTCCGCTTCAAGGGCATCATCTGCGAGCGCTGCGGCGTCGAGGTCACCCGCTCGAAGGTCCGCCGTGAGCGGATGGGCCACATCGAGCTCGCCGCGCCGGTCACCCACATCTGGTTCTTCAAGGGTGTCCCCTCGCGCCTGGGCTACCTGCTCGACCTCGCGCCGAAGGACCTCGAGAAGGTCATCTACTTCGCCGCCTACATGATCACCGAGGTCGACGACGAGCGCCGGCACGAGGACCTCCCCAACCTCCAGAACGAGATCGACCTGGAGAAGAAGGAGCTCGTCGAACCGTCGCGACGCCGACGTCGACAAGCGCGCCCGCATGCTCGAGACCGACCTCGCCGAGCTCGAGGCCGAGGGTGCCAAGGCCGACGCGCGCCGCAAGGTCCGCGACTCCGCCGAGCGCGAGATGGCGCAGATCCGCAAGCGCGCCGACGCCGAGATCGAGCGGCTCGACGCGGTCTGGGACCGCTTCAAGAACCTCAAGGTCGCCGACCTCGAGGGCGACGAGATGCTCTACCGCAACCTCACGGACCGGTACGGCTCGTACTTCCAGGGCTCGATGGGCGCCGCGGCGATCCAGAAGCGACTGGAGAGCTTCGACCTCGTCGCCGAGGCCGAGTCGCTGCGCGACACGATCAAGAACGGCAAGGGCCAGCGCAAGACGCGTGCCCTCAAGCGGCTCAAGGTCGTCAACGCGTTCCTCACCACGACCAACTCGCCGATGGGCATGGTCCTGGACGCCGTCCCGGTCATCCCGCCGGACCTGCGTCCGATGGTCCAGCTCGACGGTGGCCGCTTCGCCACCTCGGACCTCAACGACCTGTACCGCCGCGTCATCAACCGGAACAACCGCCTCAAGCGGCTGCTCGACCTCGGCGCGCCGGAGATCATCGTCAACAACGAGAAGCGGATGCTCCAGGAGGCCGTCGACTCGCTGTTCGACAACGGCCGCCGCGGGCGCCCGGTGACCGGCCCGGGCAACCGGCCGCTCAAGTCGATCTCGGACATGCTCAAGGGCAAGCAGGGGCGCTTCCGCCAGAACCTGCTCGGCAAGCGCGTCGACTACTCCGGCCGTTCGGTCATCGTCGTCGGCCCCGAGCTCAAGCTGCACCAGTGCGGCCTGCCCAAGCAGATGGCCCTGGAGCTCTTCAAGCCGTTCGTCATGAAGCGGCTGGTCGACCTCAACCACGCGCAGAACATCAAGAGCGCCAAGCGCATGGTCGAGCGGGCCCGTCCCCAGGTGTGGGACGTGCTCGAAGAGGTCATCACCGAGCACCCCGTGCTGCTCAACCGCGCACCCACGCTGCACCGTCTGGGCATCCAGGCGTTCGAGCCGGTGCTCGTCGAGGGCAAGGCCATCCACCTGCACCCGCTCGTCTGCGGCGCCTTCAACGCCGACTTCGACGGTGACCAGATGGCCGTCCACCTGCCGCTGAGCACCGAGGCGCAGGCCGAGGCCCGCATCCTCATGCTCTCGAGCAACAACATCCTCAAGCCGTCCGACGGCCGTCCGGTGACCATGCCCTCGCAGGACATGATCATCGGCCTGTTCCACCTCACGGCGGAGCGGCAGGACGCCCTGGGCAACGGCCGCGCCTTCGGCACGGTCTCCGAGGCGATGATGGCCTTCGACGAGAAGACCCTCGACCTCAACGCCGAGGTGCGGATCCGGATGGCGGACCTGGTGCCCGGCGACGGCGAGTTCGGCCTGCCCGAGGGCTGGGAGCCGGGCCAGCCGGCCCTCGTGCCGACGACCCTGGGCCGGGCGCTCTTCAACGAGCTGCTCCCGGTGGACTACCCGTACGTCAACCGGCCGGTCGACAAGAAGCGCCTCTCGGCGATCGTCAACGACCTCGCCGAGCGCTACCCCAAGGTGGAGGTCGCCGCGAGCCTCGACGCGCTCAAGGACGCCGGCTACCGCTGGGCCACCCGCTCGGGCGTGACCATCGCGATCTCCGACGTGCCGATCCCGGAGGCCAAGGCCGCGATCCTCGAGGAGTACGAGGGCCGCGCCGCGAAGATCCAGGGTCAGTACGACAAGGGCCTGATCACCGACGACGAGCGCCGCCAGGAGCTCATCGAGATCTGGTCGCAGGCCACCGAGAAGGTCGCCGAGGCCATGCGGGAGAACTTCCCGGCCCGCAACACCCTCAACCGGATGGTCGGCTCGGGTGCCCGAGGCAACTGGATGCAGGTCCGTCAGATCGCCGGTATGCGTGGTCTGGTGGCCAACCCGAAGGGCGAGATCATCCCGCGCCCGATCAAGTCCAACTACCGCGAGGGCCTGTCGGTCCTGGAGTACTTCATCGCGACGCACGGTGCCCGCAAGGGTCTGGCGGACACCGCTCTGCGGACCGCCGACTCGGGGTACCTCACGCGTCGTCTGGTGGACGTCTCCCAGGACGTCATCGTCCGCGAGGAGGACTGCGGCACCGAGCGCGGCCTGACGCTGCCGGTCGCCGAGGTCGGGCGCCGACGGCACGCTGCGCCGGCACGAGAAGGTCGAGACGAGCATCTACGCGCGGACCCTCGCGCTGGACGTCGTCGCGCCCGACGGCACGGTGCTCGGTCACTCCGGCGACGACGCGGGCGACCTGCTCATCGACGCGGCCATCGCGGCCGGCGTCACCGAGCTCAAGGTCCGCTCGGTCCTCACCTGCGAGAGCCGGGTCGGCACCTGCGCGAAGTGCTACGGCCGCTCGCTGGCCACCGGCAAGCTCGTCGACATCGGCGAGGCCGTCGGCATCATCTCGGCGCAGTCGATCGGTGAGCCGGGCACGCAGCTGACCATGCGTACCTTCCACACCGGTGGTGTGGCCTCGGCCGACGACATCACGCAGGGTCTTCCCCGCGTCCAGGAGCTCTTCGAGGCCCGCACCCCCAAGGGTGAGGGCACCATCGCGGAGTACTCCGGCCGGGTCGTCATCGACGAGACCGACCGGGTGCGTCGCATCCTGCTCACGCCGGACGACGGCTCGGAGGAGGTCGCCTACCCGCTCACGAAGCGGTCGCGGCTCCTGATCTCCGACGGCGACCACGTCGAGGTCGGGCAGCTGCTCATCCAGGGTGCCGTCGACCCGAAGAAGGTGCTGCGCATCCTCGGCCCGCGTGCCACCCAGAAGCACCTGGTGGACGAGGTCCAGGAGACCTACCGCTCGCAGGGTGTGGACATCCACGACAAGCACATCGAGGTCATCGTGCGGCAGATGCTGCGTCGCGTGACCGTGCTCGACTCGGGTGACACCGACCTGCTGCCGGGCGAGCTCGCCGAGCGTGGGCGCTTCGAGGACGCGAACCGCCGGGCGATCGCCGAGGGCGGCCAGCCGGCCTCGGGTCGTCCCGAGCTCATGGGCATCACCAAGGCCTCGCTGGCGACGGACTCGTGGCTCTCGGCGGCCTCCTTCCAGGAGACCACCCGGGTGCTCACCGAGGCGGCGATGAGCGGTCGCAGCGACCCGCTCCTCGGCCTCAAGGAGAACGTCATCATCGGCAAGCTCATCCCGGCCGGAACGGGCCTGGCCCGCTACCGCAACGTCGAGGTCGAGCCGACCGAGGAGGCCAAGGCCGAGCTCTACCCGAGCTTCGGCTACGACGAGATCGACTTCCCGCCGCTCGGCATGGGCTCCGGCGAGGCGATCCCGCTCGAGGACCTCGACTTCGGGGACCTGCGCTGAGCCTGACGCGCTGATCGCCCAGGGGCCCGCACCGGATCCGTCCGGTGCGGGCCCTGCGCGTCTGCCGGCCCCGCGCCGGGCCTCGGCGCCCGGCGGCGGCACGGCGTCGGTCGCTTTGACGGTCCCGCGCGCGGGCGGTACCGTAGGTCCCCGTGCCCGCGCCGTCGGGCCCTCGCGCGTGCACCATGATCGGTGGCTCCCTTCGCAGGGTGCTGACCCTGAGGGTGCCGGGTGGTCGACACACCGCCGTGCGGTCCCTCCGTCCAGAGCTTTCGGACGGTCGGTGCCGCGCCCAGGTGGGCCGACACGCCCGAGTGCGGGGGTCGGTGAGGGACGCAAGACCCCAGGTCCGGGGAAGTCCTCGGACCTCATGACCGGTCAACCGCCGGTCGATCAGAGCCAAGACAACGGAGACGTAGTGCCCACGATTCAGCAGCTCGTGCGCAAGGGGCGGACCCGCAAGGTGTCCAACTCCAAGACGCCGGCCCTCAAGGGCAGCCCGCAGCGCCGTGGTGTGTGCACCCGCGTGTACACCACCACCCCCAAGAAGCCGAACTCCGCGCTGCGCAAGGTTGCGCGCGTGAAGCTCTCCAGCCAGGTCGAGGTCACCGCCTACATCCCCGGCGTCGGTCACAACCTCCAGGAGCACTCCATCGTGCTCGTGCGTGGCGGCCGTGTGAAGGACCTCCCCGGTGTCCGCTACAAGATCGTCCGTGGCGCGCTCGACACCCAGGGCGTGAAGAACCGCAAGCAGGCCCGTAGCCGTTACGGTGCCAAGAAGGAGAAGAGCTAATGCCTCGCAAGGGTCCGGCCCCGAAGCGGCCGCTCATCATCGACCCGGTCTACGGGTCCCCCGTCGTCACCCAGCTCATCAACAAGGTGCTGCTGGACGGCAAGAAGTCCGTCGCCGAGTCGATCGTCTACGGCGCCCTCGAGGGCGCCCACGAGAAGACCGGTTCCGATCCCGTCGTGCTGCTCAAGCGCGCGCTGGAGAACGTCCGGCCCTCGCTCGAGGTCCGCTCGCGCCGCGTCGGTGGCGCGACCTACCAGGTCCCGGTCGAGGTCCGCCCCGTCCGCCAGACCACGCTGGCGCTGCGCTGGCTCGTCGACTTCTCCCGCGCCCGTCGCGAGAAGACGATGACCGAGCGCCTCATGAACGAGATCCTCGACGCCTCCAACGGCCTGGGTGCCGCGGTCAAGCGTCGCGAGGACATGCACAAGATGGCCGAGTCGAACAAGGCGTTCGCGCACTACCGCTGGTGACCCCCGCGTTCCGGCGCAGAACCCACGAGAAGGGCTTTTCACAGTGGCACTCGACGTGCTGACCGACCTCACCAAGGTCCGCAACATCGGCATCATGGCGCACATCGACGCCGGCAAGACCACGACGACCGAGCGGATCCTCTTCTACACGGGGATCAACTACAAGATCGGCGAGGTCCACGACGGCGCCGCCACGATGGACTGGATGGAGCAGGAGCAGGAGCGCGGCATCACCATCACGTCCGCCGCGACGACCTGCTTCTGGGACGACAACCAGATCAACATCATCGACACCCCCGGGCACGTCGACTTCACCGTCGAGGTGGAGCGTTCGCTGCGCGTGCTCGACGGTGCCGTCGCCGTCTTCGACGGCAAGGAGGGCGTCGAGCCCCAGTCCGAGACGGTGTGGCGCCAGGCCGACAAGTACGTCGTCCCGCGCATCTGCTTCGTCAACAAGATGGACAAGCTCGGCGCGGACTTCTACTACACGGTCGACACCATCGTGAACCGCCTCAAGGCCAAGCCGCTGGTCATCCAGCTGCCGATCGGCTCCGAGGGCGACTTCGTCGGCGTCGTCGACCTGGTCGAGCATGAAGGCGCTCGTCTGGCACGGCGAGACCAAGCTCGGCGAGGCGTACGCGATCGAGGAGATCCCGGCCGACCTGGTCGAGAAGGCCGCGGAGTACCGCGCCGACCTGATCGAGGCCGTCGCCGAGACCGACGAGGAGCTCCTCGAGAAGTACCTCGGCGGCGAGGAGTTCACGATCGCCGAGATCAAGGCCGGGCATCCGCAAGCTGACCATCACGAGCCAGGCCTACCCGGTGCTGTGCGGCTCGGCGTTCAAGAACAAGGGCGTGCAGCCCATGCTCGACGCCGTCATCGACTACCTGCCCGTCGCCGCTCGACGTGCCCGCCGTCATCGGTCACGAGCCGGGCGACGAGGAGGTCGAGGTCAGCCGCGAGCCGAAGACGAGCGAGCCGTTCTCGGCGCTGGCGTTCAAGGTCGCCACGCACCCGTTCTTCGGCAAGCTGACCTACGTCCGGGTGTACTCCGGCAAGGTCGCCTCCGGCGCGCCAGGTCATCAACTCGACCAAGGGCAAGAAGGAGCGCATCGGGAAGCTCTTCCAGATGCACTCCAACAAGGAGAACCCGGTCGACGACGGCCGCGGCCGGCCACATCTACGCCGTGATCGGCCTCAAGGACACGACCACCGGTGACACCCTGTGCGACCCGCAGCAACCAGGTCGTCCTCGAGTCGATGACCTTCCCGGAGCCGGTCATCGAGGTCGCCATCGAGCCGAAGACCAAGGGCGACCAGGAGAAGCTCTCCCTGGCGATCCAGAAGCTCGCCGAGGAGGACCCGACCTTCCAGGTGCGCCTCGACGACGAGACCGGCCAGACCATCATCGGCGGCATGGGCGAGCTCCACCTCGACATCCTGGTCGACCGCATGCGTCGCGAGTTCAAGGTCGAGGCCAACGTCGGCAAGCCGCAGGTGGCCTACCGCGAGACCATCCGCCGCACGGTCGAGAAGATCGACTACACCCACAAGAAGCAGACGGGTGGCTCCGGCCAGTTCGCCAAGGTGCAGATGACCTTCGAGCCGCTGGAGTCCGCGGAGGGCGAGCTCTACGAGTTCGTCAACGAGGTCACCGGTGGTCGCATCCCGCGCGAGTACATCCCGAGCGTCGACGCGGGCGTCCAGGACGCCATGGAGCTCGGCGTGCTCGCCGGCTTCCCGCTCGTGGGCGATCAAGGCCACGCTGCTCGACGGCGCGCTACCACGACGTCGACTCCTCGGAGATGGCGTTCAAGATCGCCGGCTCGATGGTCCTCAAGGAGGCCGTCCGCAAGGCGGACCCGGTCCTCCTCGAGCCGATCATGGCCGTCGAGGTCCGTACGCCCGAGGACTACATGGGCGACGTCATCGGCGACCTCAACTCCCGTCGCGGGCAGATCCAGTCCATGGAGGACGCCACCGGCGTCAAGGTCGTCGCGTGCCCAGGTGCCGCTGTCGGAGATGTTCGGCTACGTCGGCGACCTGCGGTCCAAGACCCAGGGTCGCGCGGTGTACTCGATGCAGTTCGACACCTACGCCGAGGTTCCTCGGAACGTCGCCGAGGAGATCATCAAGAAGACCCGGGGCGAGTAGTCCCACAGGTCGGTCGTTCACCATCATCATCCATCGACCTGTAGCGACCCGCACGCCCCGCAGGCGTCACCGGCAGCCTGCATCGTTCGGCACAACTACCCAGTCCGAGGAGGACACCAGTGGCGAAGGCCAAGTTCGAGCGGACCAAGCCGCACGTCAACATCGGCACCATCGGTCACGTCGACCACGGCAAGACGACGCTGACCGCAGCCATCACGAAGGTGCTGCACGACAAGTACCCGACGCTGAACCCGTTCACGCCGTTCGACGAGATCGACAAGGCGCCCGAGGAGAAGCAGCGCGGTATCACGATCAACATCGCGCACGTCGAGTACCAGACCGAGAAGCGTCACTACGCGCACGTCGACGCCCCCGGTCACGCCGACTACATCAAGAACATGATCACCGGTGCGGCGCAGATGGACGGCGCGATCCTCGTGGTCGCCGCCACCGACGGCCCGATGGCCCAGACGCGTGAGCACGTGCTGCTCGCCCGTCAGGTCGGCGTGCCCTACCTGCTGGTGGCGCTCAACAAGTCCGACATGGTCGACGACGAGGAGATCCTCGAGCTCGTCGAGATGGAGGTCCGCGAGCTGCTCTCCGCCCAGGGCTTCGACGGCGACAACGCCCCCGTCGTCCGCGTCTCCGGCCTCAAGGCCCTCGAGGGCGACCCCGAGTGGGTCAAGTCGGTCCAGGACCTGCTCGACGCCGTCGACGAGTCCGTCCCGACGCCGGTCCGCGACATCGACAAGCCGTTCCTCATGCCGATCGAGGACGTCTTCACGATCACCGGTCGTGGCACCGTCGTCACCGGCAAGTCGAGCGCGGCAAGCTGTCGATCAACTCCGAGGTCGAGATCGTCGGCATCCGCCCGGCGCAGAAGACCACGGTCACCGGCATCGAGATGTTCCACAAGCAGCTGGACGAGGCGTGGGCCGGCGAGAACGTGGCCTCCTGCTCCGCGGCATCAAGCGCGAGGACGTCGAGCGCGGCCAGGTCGTCGTGAAGCCGGGCTCGATCACGCCGCACACCGAGTTCGAGGCCCAGGTCTACATCCTGGCCAAGGACGAGGGCGGCCGTCACAACCCGTTCTACTCGAACTACCGCCCGCAGTTCTACTTCCGCACCACGGACGTCACCGGCGTCATCACGCTGCCCGAGGGCACCGAGATGGTCATGCCCGGCGACAACACCGAGATGATCGGTCGAGCTGATCCAGCCGATCGCCATGGAGGAGGGCCTCGGCTTCGCCATCCGTGAGGGTGGCCGCACCGTCGGCTCGGGCAAGGTCACCAAGATCCTCAAGTGACACCCGAGGGCCCGGGCGTTCGTCGCCCGGGCCCTCGTCGTGCCGGCTCCTCCTCGCGCTCATGGCGCGAGGAGGAGCGCGGCCGCAAGCGTCCGCCAGGGCGATTGGCCATCCGGCCGCGCTTCTGGCACACTGTTCAGGTTGCCCGGTGCCGATGCGCGCCGCGGACAGCCCCCGCTCGTTCGGGGGAGTCTGCGGAGCCGTAGCGCGGCTGGGCACCGACAGACTGCAGGGCCCAGGGCTCGCGCCAGACGGCGTGGGACCGGCTCACACAGCATCCAACGACCTCGCACCGCCGGTGCGCAGCGCGAAGGTATGTCGCGACACGCGACACGCCCGAGCGCGGGGGTCGGACAGGTTCAGCGGTACGAGAGAGAGAGTCAGACGACGCCATGGCGGGACAGAAGATCCGCATCCGGCTCAAGTCCTACGACCACGAGGTCATCGACAGCTCGGCGCGCAAGATCGTCGACACGGTGACCCGCGCTGGTGCGACGGTCGTGGGCCCGGTGCCGCTGCCGACGGAGAAGAACGTCTTCTGCGTCATCCGGTCGCCGCACAAGTACAAGGACAGCCGCGAGCACTTCGAGATGCGCACGCACAAGCGCCTCATCGACATCATCGATCCCACGCCGAAGGCGGTTGACTCGCTCATGCGACTCGACCTGCCTGCGGACGTGAACATCGAGATCAAGCTCTGAGGCTGGGGCAGGAGATCACGATGACAACGCTTCCCCAGAACGCAAAGCCGATCACGGCCCTGCTGGGCGTCAAGCTCGGCATGACCCAGCTGTGGGACGAGGCCGGGCGCTTCGTCCCGGTCACCGTCGTGCAGGTCGGCACCAACGTCGTCACCCAGGTGCGCAGCGTGCAGACCGACGGCTACGCCGCGGTCCAGCTGGCCTTCGGTGCCATCGACCCGCGCAAGGTGAGCCAGCCGCTCAAGGGTCACTTCGAGAAGGCCGGGGTCACCCCGCGTCGTCACGTCGCCGAGATCCGCACCTCCGACGCCGCCGAGTACGCGCTCGGTCAGGAGATCACCGCCGAGGTGTTCGCCGCCGGCGGCGTGGTCGACGTGACCGGCACGACCAAGGGCAAGGGCTTCGCCGGTGTCATGAAGCGTCACGGCTTCGCCGGCAAGAGCGCCTCGCACGGTGCTCACCGCAACCACCGCAAGCCCGGCTCGATCGGTGGCGCCTCGACGCCGTCGCGAGTCTTCAAGGGCCTGCGGATGGCCGGTCGGATGGGCCACGACACGCAGACCACCCAGAACCTGACCGTGCACGCGGTCGACGCAGAGAAGGGCCTGATCCTTCTCAAGGGAGCAGTTCCCGGCCCCAAGGGCGGCGTCGTCGTGGTGCGTACCGCTGCTAAGGGGGCGTGAGATGAGCGCGCTGACCGTCGACGTCGTCGACACCAAGGGCAAGAAGACCGGCACCGCCGACCTTCCCTCCGAGGTGTTCGACGTCCAGGCCAACATTCCGCTGATCCACCAGGTCGTCGTGGCCCAGCTGGCTGCCGCCCGTCAGGGCACGCACTCGACGAAGACCCGCGGCGAGGTCTCCGGTGGCGGCAAGAAGCCGTACAAGCAGAAGGGCACCGGCCGCGCCCGTCAGGGCTCGACCCGCGCCCCGCAGTTCGCCGGCGGTGGCATCGTCCACGGCCCGCAGCCGCGTGACTACTCCCAGCGCACGCCCAAGAAGATGAAGGCCGCCGCCCTGCGCGGTGCCCTCTCGGACCGGGCTCGTGCCGGGCGCATCCACGTCGTCGAGTCCTTCGGGACCCTCGAGAAGCCGTCGACCAAGGACGCGAGCGCCGTCCTGGCGCTGCTCTCGGGTCGTCGTCACGTCCTGGTCGTCCTCGACCGGAACGACGAAGTCTCGTGGAAGTCGCTGAACAACCTCGAGCAGGTTCACCTCATCGAGGCCGACCAGCTCAACACCTACGACGTGCTCGTCGCCGACGACGTCGTCTTCACGCGCAGCGCTCTGACGGCCTTCCTGGACCGTCCGACGGGCCGCGGTGCGAAGGCAGTCGCCACCTCGACCGAGGCGCTCGCGCTCGATGCGGAGGAGACGAAGTGACCACGCTCAACAAGGACCCTCGCGACATCCTCGTCGCACCGGTCGTCTCCGAGAAGAGCTACGGCCTGCTCGACGAGGGGAAGTACACGTTCCTCGTGCTCCCCTCGGCGAACAAGACCGAGATCAAGATCGCCGTGGAGCAGATCTTCGGCGTCAAGGTTGCCTCGGTGAACACCGCGAACCGCAAGGGCAAGGCCCGTCGCACGAAGTTCGGGCTCGGCCGGCGCAAGGACACCAAGCGCGCGATCGTCACCCTGCGCGAGGGAACCATCGACATCTTCGGCGGGCCGGTCGGCTGACGCCGGACCGACGACACAGATCAAGGACTAGGCAATGGGTATCCGCAAGTACAAGCCGACGACGCCGGGGCGCCGTGGCGCCAGCGTCGCCGACTTCGTCGAGATCACGCGTTCCGTTCCGGAGAAGTCGCTCGTCCGTCCGCTCACGAAGAACGGTGGGCGTAACAACACCGGTCGCGTGACGGTTCGGCACCAGGGTGGCGGGCACAAGCGCGCCTACCGGGTGATCGACTTCCGTCGTCACGACAAGGACGGCGTGCCGGCCAAGGTCGCGCACATCGAGTACGACCCCAACCGCACGGCGCGCATCGCGCTCCTGCACTACGCCGACGGCGAGAAGCGCTACATCATCGCGCCGAACAAGCTCTCGCAGGGCGACGTGGTGGAGAACGGCCCCTCGGCCGACATCAAGCCGGGCAACAGCCTGCCGCTGCGCAACATCCCGACCGGTACGGTCATCCACGCCATCGAGCTCAAGCCCGGCGGCGGCGCGAAGATCGCCCGCTCGGCCGGCTCCTCGGTGCAGCTCGTCGCCAAGGACGGCCCGTACGCGCAGCTCCGGCTGCCCTCGGGCGAGATCCGCAACGTCGACGCGCGCTGCCGTGCGACGGTCGGCGAGGTCGGCAACGCCGAGCAGTCGAACATCAACTGGGGCAAGGCCGGCCGCATGCGCTGGAAGGGCAAGCGCCCCTCCGTCCGTGGTGTCGCGATGAACCCGGTCGACCACCCGCACGGTGGTGGCGAGGGCAAGACGTCCGGTGGTCGTCACCCGGTGAGCCCCTGGGGCCAGCCGGAGGGCCGCACCCGCCGTCCGAACAAGCCGAGCGACAAGCTCATCGTCCGCCGTCGCCGTTCCGGCAAGAACAAGAAGCGCTGAGAAGGAGCCTGACAGATGCCACGCAGCCTGAAGAAGGGCCCCTTCGTGGACGGACACCTTCAGAAGAAGGTCGATGTCCACAACGAGAAGGGCCTGAAGACGGTCATCAAGACCTGGTCCCGCCGGTCGATGATCACTCCGGACTTCCTCGGCCACACCTTTGCCGTGCACGACGGCCGCAAGCACGTCCCGGTCTTCGTGACCGAGCCGATGGTCGGCCACAAGCTCGGCGAGTTCGCCCCGACGCGGACCTTCCGCGGCCACGAGAAGGACGACCGTAAGGGACGTCGCCGCTGACCTCGGTCAGCAGCGATCCCTCGGGAGCACTCCGACATGACGACACAAGAAGGCAGGACAGCGATGGAAGCCAAGGCGCAGGCACGGTTCGTCCGTGTCACGCCCCAGAAGGCCCGACGCGTCGTGGACCTCATCCGTGGCAAGCAGGCCGAGCAGGCCGTCGCGACGTTGAAGTTCGCGCCGCAGGCCGCGGGCGAGACGGTCCTCAAGGTGGTCGAGTCGGCCATCGCCAACGCACGGGTCAAGGCTGACCGGGCCGGCGAGGCGTTCGACGCCTCGACGCTCGTGGTCAGCGCGGCCTACGTGGACGAGGGCCCGACCCTCAAGCGTTTCCGGCCGCGTGCCCAGGGGCGGGCGAGCCAGATCCTCAAGCGCACGAGCCACATCACCGTGGTCGTCGCGCCGGTTCAGAAGAAGGAGAGGACCCGCTAGTGGGCCAGAAGGTCAACCCGCACGGGTACCGCCTCGGCATCACCACCGACCACAGGTCGCGCTGGTTCGCCGACAGCACCAAGCCCGGGCAGCGGTATCGCGACTACGTCCGTGAGGACGTGCAGATCCGCAAGCTCATGAGCTCCGGGCTCGAGCGTGCCGGTATCGCCAAGGTGGAGATCGAGCGGACGCGTGACCGCGTCCGTGTCGACATCCACACCGCCCGTCCCGGCATCGTCATCGGTCGCCGTGGCGCCGAGGCCGACCGCATCCGCGGCGAGCTCGAGAAGCTCACCGGCAAGCAGGTGCAGCTGAACATCCTCGAGGTCAAGAACGCCGAGATCGAGGCTCAGCTCGTCGCTCAGGGCATCGCCGAGCAGCTCGCGAGCCGTGTCTCGTTCCGTCGTGCGATGCGCAAGGGCATGCAGTCCGCCCAGCGTGCCGGCGCCAAGGGGATCCGGGTGCAGTGCTCCGGTCGTCTCGGCGGCGCGGAGATGAGCCGCTCGGAGTTCTACCGCGAGGGTCGCGTGCCGCTGCACACCCTCCGCGCGAACATCGACTTCGGCCTCTTCGAGGCCAAGACGACCTTCGGTCAGATCGGCGTCAAGGTCTGGATCTACAAGGGCGACATGACCGAGAAGGAGTTCGCTCGCGAGCAGGCCACGGCCGCTCCGCGCGGACCGCGCGGTCCTCGTTCGGACCGTGGCGACCGCAACGACCGTGGTGGCGAGCGTCCCCGTGGCCCGCGTCGTGAGCAGACCGAGGCGCCCGCCGCCGAGGCCGTTCCGGCCGAGGCACCCAGCACCGGAACGGAGGCCTGAGCATGCTGGTCCCGCGCAGGCTGAAGCACCGCAAGCAGCACCACCCGTCGCGCTCCGGCGCGGCGAGCGGTGGCACCACGATCGCGTTCGGCGACTTCGGTATCCAGGCCCTCGAGCCCGCCTACCTGACGAACCGCCAGATCGAGGCTGCTCGTATCGCCATGACCCGCCACATCAAGCGTGGTGGCAAGGTCTGGATCAACGTCTTCCCGGACCGCCCGCTCACCAAGAAGCCGGCGGAGACCCGCATGGGTTCCGGTAAGGGTTCCCCTGAGTGGTGGATCGCGAACATCAAGCCCGGACGCATGCTCTTCGAGCTCGCCGGTGTCGATGAGCCCCTGGCCCGTGAGGCCATGCGGCGTGCGATGCACAAGCTCCCGATGAAGTGCCGGTTCGTGGTACGCGAGGGTGGTGGCAACTGATGGCTATCGGGTCTGCGGAGCTTGCTCCGACCGAGTTGGACGCCATGGACGACGACACGCTCGTCGCCGAGCTGAAGAAGTCCAAGGAGGAGCTGTTCAACCTCCGTTTCCAGTCGGCCACCGGCCAGCTGGAGAGCCACGGCCGCCTCAAGGCCGTGCGCCGGGACATCGCGCGGATCTACACGATCCTGCGTGAGCGCGAGCTCGGAATCCGCACCGCACCCGGCTCCAGCGCGCAGTGAGCGAGAGGTCAACGATGAGTACCGAAGCACAGGGCGACGCCGCCGAGGCGACTGCCGAGGCCCGTCCGTACCGCAAGACGCGGCGCGGCTACGTGGTCAGCGACAAGATGGACAAGACCGTCGTGGTCGAGGTCGAGGACCGGGTCAAGCACCCGCTCTACGGCAAGGTCCTTCGCCGCACCAGCAAGGTCAAGGCGCACGACGAGGCCAATGCGGCCGGAGCTGGCGACCTCGTCCTGATCATGGAGACCCGTCCGCTGTCGGCGACCAAGCGCTGGCGTGTGGTGGAGATCCTCGAGAAGGCCCGGTAGTCCTTCACCCAGGCCGTTCCCCCATACATCCGTTCGGCAAGGCTCGGCGGTTCCTCTGCCCGAGAACCAGCAGACGACAGGAGTAGGTAGACAATGATCCAGCAGGAGTCGCGACTCAAGGTCGCCGACAACACGGGTGCGAAGCAGATCCTCTGCATCCGTGTGCTCGGCGGTTCTGGCCGTCGCTACGCCGGAATCGGCGACATCATCGTCGCGACGGTCAAGGACGCCATCCCCGGCGGCAACGTCAAGAAGGGCGACGTCGTCAAGGCCGTCATCGTGCGCACCACCAAGGAGCGCCGACGCCCGGACGGGTCCTACATCAAGTTCGACGAGAACGCCGCGGTGATTCTCAAGAACGACGGTGAGCCTCGCGGCACCCGCATCTTCGGCCCGGTCGGGCGCGAGCTGCGCGACAAGAAGTTCATGAAGATCATCTCGCTGGCACCGGAGGTGCTCTGACCATGGCCAAGATCAAGAAGGGCGACCTCGTCGTCGTCATCTCGGGCCGCGACCGCGGCAAGCAGGGACGCGTGCTGGAGGTCCTCAAGGACTCCGACCGCCTCCTCGTCGAGGGTGTGCAGCGCGTGACCAAGCACACCAAGGCCGGCACGACCGCACGCGGCACCGTGACCGGGGGCATCGAGACCGTCGAGGCCCCGATCCACGTGAGCAACGTCATGGTCGTCGACCCGGAGACCAAGAAGGGCACTCGGGTCGGCTACCGCTCCGAGCAGATCGAGCGTGACGGCCGTACCCGCACCGTTCGGGTCCGCGTCGCCAAGCGCTCCGGTAAGGACATCTGATGACCACCACCACCGAGACGACCTCGGTCCCGCGTCTGAAGGCGCGCTACGCCGAGGAGATCCTCCCCGGCCTGCGCGAGGAGTTCGGGCACGCCAACGTCCACCAGGTCCCGCGCCTGGTCAAGATCGTCGTGAACATGGGCGTGGGCGAGGCCGCCAAGGACGCCAAGCTCATGGACGGTGCGATCAAGGACCTCGTCGCGATCACCGGCCAGAAGCCCCAGGTGACCAAGGCCCGCAAGTCGATCGCCCAGTTCAAGCTGCGTGAGGGCATGCCGATCGGCGCGCATGTCACGCTTCGTGGCGACCGCATGTGGGAGTTCGCCGACCGGCTGATCTCGCTCGCCCTTCCCCGGATCCGCGACTTCCGCGGCCTGTCGCCCAAGCAGTTCGACGGCAAGGGCAACTACACCTTCGGTCTGACCGAGCAGGTGATGTTCCACGAGATCGACCCCGACCGCACCGACCGGGTTCGTGGCATGGACATCACCATCGTGACGACCGCGACCTCCGACGACGAGGGCCGTTCGCTGCTCCGTCGTCTCGGCTTCCCCTTCAAGGAGCTCTGACATGGCGAAGACCGCGCTTGTCCAGAAGGCGCTGCGCAAGCCCAAGTTCGCTGTCCGCGGCTACACCCGCTGCCAGCGCTGCGGACGGCCGCACGCGGTGTACCGCAAGTTCGGCCTCTGCCGTATCTGCGTGCGCGAGATGGCGCACCGCGGCGAGCTTCCCGGTGTGACCAAGAGCAGCTGGTAACAACTACGTCGCTGGTCCGGTGGCACAGCCACCGGATACCGCGGCGAGGAAGGGCTTGAGCCCAATGACGATGACCGATCCGATCGCAGACATGTTGACACGTCTGCGCAACGCGAACTCCGCGTACCACGACACCGTGGCGATGCCCTATTCGAAGCTGAAGGGCAACATCGCCGAGATCCTCCAGGCCGAGGGCTACATCGCCGGCTTCACGGTCGCTGACGCGACCGTCGGCAAGACCCTGACGATCAGCCTGAAGTTCGGCCCGAGCCGCGAGCGTTCGCTCGCCGGCGTGCGCCGTGTCTCCAAGCCCGGGCTCCGCGTCTACGCGAAGTCGACCAACCTGCCCCGCGTCCTCGGCGGCCTCGGCGTGGCGATCCTGTCCACGTCCTCCGGCCTGCTGACCGACCGGCAGGCCTCCCAGAAGGGCGTAGGTGGGGAAGTCCTCGCCTACGTCTGGTAACCCGAGAACCGAGAGGAGAGAACCATGTCCCGAATCGGCAAGGTCCCCGTCCCGGTTCCCGCCGGAGTGGACGTCACGATCGTCGGCGCCGAGGTCACGGTGAAGGGCCCCAAGGGGACCCTGCAGCACGTGATCCCCGCGCCCATCCAGGTCGCTCAGGAAGAGGGCACCCTCGTGGTGACCCGTCCCGACGACGAGCGCGCCTCGCGCTCGCTGCACGGCCTGACCCGCACCCTGCTGTCGAACCTGGTCGTCGGTGTCACCGACGGCTACACGAAGAAGCTCGAGATCGTCGGTACCGGTTACCGCGTGATGGCCAAGGGCTCCGACCTCGAGTTCGCGCTCGGGTTCAGCCACCCGGTCCACGTGCCCGCACCCGACGGCATCTCGTTCCAGGTGGAGTCCCCGACCAAGTTCTCGGTCAGCGGGATCGACAAGCAGCAGGTCGGCGAGGTCGCCGCGAACATCCGCAAGATCCGCAAGCCCGAGCCCTACAAGGGCAAGGGTGTGCGCTACGCCGGCGAGGTCGTGCGTCGCAAGGCCGGAAAGGCTGGTAAGTAACGTGGCACTCACCATCCGTGGCAAGGGGAAGGCCGTTCAGCGAGCGCGCCGTCACCTGCGCCTGCGCAAGAAGGTCGTCGGCTCTGCCGCTCGTCCGCGCCTCGTCGTGACCCGCTCGGCGCGTCACATGGTCGCCCAGGTCGTCGACGACGCCGTGGGCCGCACCCTCGCGTCCGCGTCCACCCTCGAGGCGGACCTGCGCGCGTTCGACGGCGACAAGACCGCCAAGGCGCGCAAGATCGGCGAGCTCATCGCCGAGCGCGCGAAGGCGGCCGGCATCGAGGCCGTCGTGTTCGACCGTGGCGGCAACAAGTACCACGGTCGCGTCGCGGCTGTCGCAGATGGCGCACGCGAGGGCGGGCTCGACCTGTGACCCCCCGACTCCAGTCCGTTCGGAAGCAGAGGAAGCACTGATGGCTGCACCGCAGCGCAGCAACACAGGCGGCCAGGCCGGCGCCGCCGGAGGCGGCGAGCGCAAGGAGCGTGGCGGCGGCGACCGTCGCGACAACCGCCGCGGCGAGGCCGAGAAGAGCCAGTTCATCGAGCGCGTCGTGAAGATCAACCGCGTGTCGAAGGTCGTGAAGGGTGGACGTCGCTTCAGCTTCACCGCCCTCGTGATCGTCGGCGACGGTGACGGCACCGTCGGCGTCGGCTACGGCAAGGCCAAGGAGGTGCCCGCGGCGATCGCCAAGGGCGTCGAGGAGGCGAAGAAGAGCTTCTTCCGCGTCCCCCGCATCCAGGGCACGGTCCCTCACGCCATCCGTGGCGAGGCCGCCGCAGGTGTGGTGTTCCTCCGTCCCGCCTCCCCGGGTACCGGTGTCATCGCCGGTGGTCCGGTGCGCGCGGTCCTGGAGTGCGCCGGCATCCACGACGTGCTGTCGAAGTCGATGGGTTCCTCGAACGCCATCAACATCGTGCACGCCACCGTCGCGGCACTGCGTGGGCTCGAGGAGCCTGCCGCCGTCGCCGCACGTCGTGGCCTCCCGATCGAGCATGTCGTCCCGGCCTACCTGCTCCGTGCACAGGCCGCCGGCATCGCCGCGAAGGCAGGTGCCTGATGGCTCGCCTGAAGGTCACCCAGAAGAAGTCCGCCATCGGCGGCAAGTTCAATCAGCGTGAGACGCTGCGGACGCTCGGCCTCAAGCGCATCGGCGACGTCGTCGTCAAGGAGGACCGACCGGAGATCCGCGGCATGGTCGCGACAGTGACGCACCTCGTCACCGTCGAGGAGGTCGAGTGACCATGGCAGAGAACAAGGACGAGGCCGTCGAGGCCGTCGCCAAGGCCCCGCGCGCCTCGCGCGCGAAGGCCGCGGCCGACGCCCCGGCAGCCGAGAAGAAGCCGGCCAAGGCCGCTGCTGAGAAGAAGCCGGCCAAGGCGGCGCAGTCGACCGAGTCGGCTGCCCCTGCCAAGGCCAAGGCTGCGAAGGCGCCTGCCAAGGCTGCTGCCGAGGCTCCGGCCAAGGCCGCCAAGGCTCCCGTCGAGCTGGGCAACGGGGGGATCCTTCGGGTCCACCACCTGCGCCCCGCCCCCGGTGCCAAGACCGCCAAGACCCGTGTGGGCCGTGGTGAGGCGTCGAAGGGCAAGACGGCAGGTCGCGGTACCAAGGGCCAGAAGGCTCGGTACCAGATCCCTGAGCGCTTCGAGGGTGGGCAGATGCCCAT
This sequence comes from uncultured Actinomycetota bacterium, assembly GCA_963724505.1. Lineage (GTDB taxonomy): Bacteria > Actinomycetota > Actinomycetes > Actinomycetales > Cellulomonadaceae > Actinotalea. The sequence goes on along the minus strand of CAVRUY010000005.1, from coordinate 158,115 downwards.
GCACATGCGCCTGCCGAAGCTTCGCGGCTTCAAGAACCCGTTCCGCACGGAGTACCAGGTCGTGAACCTGGGCCGTCTGGCCGAGCTCTACCCCAAGGGTGGCTCGGTCACGGTCGAGGACCTCGTGGCCAAGGGTGCCGTCCGTCGGGGCCAGCCCGTCAAGGTCCTGGGCGACGGCGACCTGAGCGTCAAGCTCACGGTCTCGGTGCAGAAGGTGTCTGCCACGGCTGCGGAGAAGATCGTCGCCGCCGGCGGGACCATCGCACAGGACTGATCTCAGATCACGCGGATCGTGCAGTACTGAGGACCACAGGGGCCGGGCCGGAGGCCCGGCCCCTGTGGTCCTTGATTCGCGTTAGGGTTCCCCCGGCAGGTGCACCGGTACCGGTCGACACCGTTGATTGTCACGAACCGCCACGAGCGGAGCAGGAGGACAGGTGCTCAGCGCATTCGCCCGGGCTTTCCGGACGCCAGACCTGCGGCGCAAGCTGCTGTTCACGATCGCGATCATGGCGGTCTTCCGCCTCGGCTCGTTCATCCCGACCCCCGGGGTCGACTACGCGAACGTGCAGACCTGTGTCGCGCAGTCGAGCTCGAACGACCTGCTCGGCCTCGTGAACCTCTTCAGCGGTGGTGCGCTGCTCCAGCTCGCGATCTTCGCGCTGGGGATCATGCCGTACATCACGGCCAGCATCATCGTGCAGCTGCTGCGGGTGGTCATCCCTCGCTTCGAGGAGCTGCACAAGGAGGGCCAGACCGGGACCGCGAAGCTCACGCAGTACACGCGGTACCTGACGATCGGCCTCGCGATCCTGCAGTCGACGACGATCATCACGACGGCTCGCAACGGCACGCTGTTCAGCGGCTGCTCCGTCGACGTCATCCCGAACCAGGACGTCTTCACCGTCCTGCTGATGATCATCACGATGACGGCCGGTACGACGCTGATCATGTGGCTCGGCGAGCTCATCAGCGAGCGCGGCATCGGCAACGGCATGTCCTTGCTGATCTTCACGCAGATCATCGCGCGCTTCCCGACGACGATGTGGTCGATCGCCGGTGGCGACAACGGCGCATCGAAGTTCGTCATCGTGCTCGGCGTGATGGTCCTCGTCATCGGCCTCGTGGTCTTCGTCGAGCAGTCCCAGCGCCGCATCCCCGTGCAGTACGCCAAGCGCATGGTGGGCCGCAAGATGTACGGCGGGACGAGCACCTACATCCCGATCAAGATCAACATGGCGGGCGTCATCCCCGTCATCTTCGCCTCGTCCCTGCTGCAGATCCCCGCGCTCGCCGCGCAGTTCGGCAACCAGACGACGCCGTGGGTCATCTGGGTCTCGAACCACCTGGCCAGGTCGACCGCTCCGCTGCACATCGCGCTCTACCTCGTGCTGATCATCTTCTTCGCGTACTTCTACACGGCCATCACCTTCAACCCGGAGGAGGTCGCCGAGGACATGAAGAAGTACGGCGGCTTCATCCCGGGGATCCGGGCCGGGCAGGCCGACGGCGGAGTACCTCGAGTACGTCATCTCGCGCATCACGGCACCCGGGTCGATGTACCTGGCCGCTGTCGCTCTCGTTCCGCTGATCGCCTTCATCCTGCTCGGCCTCGGCAGCACGGTCTCCTTCGGCGGCGTGTCGATCCTCATCATCGTCGGCGTCGGCATGGAGACGGTGAAGCAGATCGAGGCGCAGCTCGAGCAGCGCCACTACGAGGGGTTCCTGAGGTGAGCCGGCGGCTGGTCATCATGGGCCCGCAGGGATCGGGCAAGGGGACCCAGGCCGCGCGGCTGGCCGAGCGCCTCGGCGTCCCCGCGATCTCGACGGGCGACCTGTTCCGGGCCCACATCTCCGGGGGCACGGCCCTCGGCGAGCTCGTGCAGTCGTACACGGCTCGTGGCGAGCTCGTGCCCGACGAGGTCACGAACGCCATGGTGCGCGAGCGGCTCGACGACGACGACGTGCACGGCGGGTTCATCCTCGACGGGTACCCGCGCAACGCGGCCCAGGTCGGCGAGCTCGACGCGATGCTCGAGGCCGACGGTGTCGCCCTGGACGCCGTCGTCGAGCTCGTGGTCGAGCGTGAGGCCCTCCTCGAGCGCATCTCGCGCCGGGCGGCCATCGAGGGCCGGGAGGACGACACCCCCGACGCGATCGCCCGCCGGCTGGACATCTACGCCGAGCAGACGGAGCCCCTGACGCACGCCTACGCCGACCGCGGGCTGCTGGTCCGCATCGACGGCTCGGGCGATCTCGACGAGATCACCGAGCGGCTCGTCGCGCGCCGTGGACGGTGTCGCGAGCTGATGTTCCGGCGCGAGCGGATCGAGTACAAGACCGTCGACCAGATCCTCGCGATGCGCCGTGCGGGGCTGGTCGTGGCCGCCGTGCACGCCGCCGTCCGTGAGGCGGTGCGGCCAGGGATCACCACCGCGGAGCTCGACGCGGTCGCCGCCGCGACCATCGCCGAGCGGGGGGCGACCTCGTCCTTCCTCGGCTACCACGGGTACCCCGCGACGATCTGCGTGTCGATCAACGACGAGATCGTGCACGGGATCCCCGGGCCCGCGCGTCGTCGAGCCCGGTGACGTCGTCTCGGTCGACGCCGGGGCGATCGTCGCCGGCTGGCACGGCGACGCGGCGTTCACGATGGTCGTCGGCCCGGCCGACCCGGCCGACCTCGCGCTGAGCAGGGCCACCGAGGACTCCATGTGGGCCGGTCTCGCCGCGCTCGGCACGGCCGAGCACCTCGGTGCGGTGGGCGATGCCGTCGAGGACGTCGTCGAGGCGAGCGAGCTCCCGCTCGGGATCGTGCAGGAGTACGTCGGTCACGGGATCGGCCGCGCCATGCACCAGCCGCCGGAGGTCCTCAACTACCGCACGCGCGAGCGCGGCCCGCGACTGAAGCCCGGGCCTCTGCGTCGCGGTGGAGCCGATGCTCACGCGCGGCTCGCCCGCCACGCGGGTGCTGGCCGACGACTGGACGGTCGTCACCCAGGACGGCTCCCGCGCCGCCCACTGGGAGCACACGGTCGCGATCGGGCCCGAGGGCCTCTGGGTGCTCACCGCCCCCGACGGCGGCGAGGCGGCGCTCGCGGCACGGGGCGTGCGGATCGCCCCGCTCGGCGACTGAGCCCTCCCGTCGCCGGCGACCACATTTCGCAGTCCGCGCCCGATGCCGTACGATGGTCCGTTGGGTGCGTGCTCTCTCGTCGTCACCGGCTGTCGATCCTGTCGACGGGCTGCGACATCGAGGCACCGCCCCGTCCCGGACCAGGTGCTCGGCTCTCGCCGTGCCCCTGTCCGGACGTCCAGTCACTACAGAGTTAGCGGAGGACATGGCAAAGAAGGACGGTGTCATCGAGATCGAGGGCAGCGTGGTCGAGGCACTGCCGAACGCGATGTTCCGCGTGGAGCTCGCCAACGGCCACAGGGTGCTCGCCCACATCTCGGGCAAGATGCGACAGCACTACATCCGGATCCTCCCCGAGGACCGTGTGGTGGTCGAGCTGAGCCCGTACGACCTGTCCCGCGGCCGGATCGTCTACCGCTACAAGTAAGCCCTGTCGGCACCCAGCGAACCGTCGCCCGTCGCATGCATGTGCGCGTGCGGCGGCGGAGGAACGAGCATGAAGGTCAAGCCCAGCGTCAAGAAGGTCTGCGACAAGTGCAAGGTGATTCGCCGGCACGGTCGCGTCATGGTCATCTGCGAGAACCTGCGGCACAAGCAGCGCCAGGGCTGAGCCCCGGCGTTCCGTCCTGAGGGCCGGGTGCAGCACGTAGATCGACCTCCGGTGCCCACGGGCACCGGACCAGCGCACGGTCAGCATCAGGACACTGGTCCAGGCGCAACCCCCGGTCGGAGGCCGGGGCCCGCAGCAGCGGGACGGCCGTGCGGACGACCTCCGAGCAGTACAGGAGAACCAGATGGCACGTCTTGTCGGCGTCGACCTCCCCCGCGAGAAGCGGCTCGAGATCGCGCTCACCTACATCTACGGCGTCGGCCGTACCCGCGCCCAGAAGACCCTCGAGGCGACCGGCATCAGCCCGGACCTGCGGGTCAAGGACCTCGGCGACGCCGAGCTGGTCGCGCTGCGCGACTACCTGGACGGGAACTACAAGCTCGAGGGTGACCTTCGCCGCGAGGTGGCGGCGGACATCCGACGCAAGGTCGAGATCGGCAGCTACGAGGGCATCCGGCACCGCCGCGGCCTGCCGGTGCGCGGTCAGCGGACCAAGACCAACGCCCGCACCCGCAAGGGCCCCAAGCGCACCGTTGCCGGCAAGAAGAAGGCCGGGCGCAAGTAGCCCCTCGGGCGCTGCAGCCGCCCGGCGCGCGCCCCTCCCGATCCTCAGACCAGCGTAAGGACAGAGCATGCCTCCGAAGACCCGCTCCACCTCCGCAGCGCGCAAGCCGCGCCGCAAGGAGAAGAAGAACATCGCCGTGGGCGTCGCCCACATCAAGAGCACCTTCAACAACACGATCGTGTCGATCACCGACCCGTCGGGTGCCGTCATCGCCTGGGCCTCCTCCGGCCAGGTCGGCTTCAAGGGCTCGCGCAAGTCGACCCCGTTCGCCGCCCAGCTCGCGGCCGAGGCCGCTGCGCGCCGCGCCCAGGAGCACGGCATGAAGAAGGTCGACGTCCTCGTCAAGGGCCCGGGCTCCGGCCGCGAGACCGCGATCCGCTCGCTCCAGGCGACCGGCCTCGAGGTCGGCTCGATCCAGGACGTCACGCCCCAGGCCCACAACGGCTGCCGGCCCCCGAAGCGTCGCCGCGTCTGACCGCCCTGACCTGCCGGGCAGACCGAGGCCCGGCAGGTGCACGTCCTGTGATGCGTCAAATAGCGGACGCACACCGAGAGGAGCTTCACCGTGCTCATCGCACAGCGCCCGGCCCTGACCGAAGAGGTCATCTCCGAGTTCCGTTCCCGGTTCGCCATCGAGCCGCTGGAGCCGGGCTTCGGCTACACGCTCGGCAACTCGCTGCGTCGCACCCTGCTCTCGTCCATCCCGGGCGCAGCGGTGACCTCGATCCGGATCGACGGCGTGCTGCACGAGTTCAGCACCGTCCCCGGGGTCAAGGAGGACGTCACCGAGATCATCCTCAACATCAAGGAGATCGTCGTCTCCTCGGAGAACGACGAGCCGGTCGTGATGTACCTGCGCAAGCAGGGTCCCGGGCGCCGTCACGGCTGCCGACATCACGCCCGCCGGCCGGTGTCGAGGTGCACAACCCCGAGCTGCACCTGGCCACCCTCAACGGCAAGGGCAAGCTCGAGGTCGAGCTCACGGTCGAGCGTGGCCGCGGCTACGTCTCGGCCCAGCAGAACAAGGCCTACGACACCGAGATCGGCCGCATCCCGGTCGACTCGATCTACTCGCCGGTGCTCAAGGTGACCTACAAGGTCGAGGCGACCCGTGTCGAGCAGCGCACCGACTTCGACCGGCTGATCGTCGACGTCGAGACCAAGCCCGGCATGGCCCCGCGGGACGCGCTCGCCTCGGCGGGCAAGACCCTGGTCGAGCTCTTCGGCCTGGCCCGTGAGCTGAACGTCGAGGCCGAGGGCATCGAGATCGGCCCGTCGCCGACGGACGCCGCCCTCGCGGCGGACCTGGCCCTGCCGATCGAGGAGCTCCAGCTGACCATCCGGTCGTACAACTGCCTCAAGCGCGAGGGCATCCACACCGTGGGTGAGCTCGTCGGGCGCAGTGAGGCCGACCTCCTGGACATCCGCAACTTCGGTGCGAAGTCGATCACCGAGGTGAAGGAGAAGCTCGTGGGCCTCGGCCTGTCCCTCAAGGACAGCCCGCTGGACTTCGACCCGAGCTCGTACTACGACGACAGCGACTTCGTCGAGGACGAGCTGTCCTGACGCTGCCCCGCCGACGGCACGTCCGGCCGGCCCTGATCTTCGAGAACTGAGGAGTACGACATGCCTACGCCCACCAAGGGTCCGCGGCTCGGCGGTGGACCGGCTCACGAGCGACGCATCCTCGCCAACCTGGCGACGAGCCTCTTCGAGCACCGCCGCATCACGACCACCGAGACGAAGGCCAAGCGCCTGCGTCCGCTGGCCGAGCGGATGATCACGTTCGCCAAGCGCGGCGACCTGCACGCGCGTCGCCGCGTGCTCACCGTCGTGCGGGACAAGGGCGTCGTCCACACGCTCTTCACCGAGATCGCCCCGGCGATGGCCGAGCGGCAGGGTGGCTACACGCGGATCACCAAGATCGGCCCCCGCAAGGGCGACAACGCCCCGATGGCCGTCATCGAGCTCGTGCTCGAGCCGCTGAGCCCGAAGCAGGCGACCGTGCGGGAGGCCGAGAAGGCCGCGCAGCGCGCCGCCGCGCCCGCGAAGGCCGCAGCTCCGGTGGCTGAGGCGGCCCCCGAGGAGACCGTCGAGGTCGAGGTCGAGGAGTCCGCCGAGGTCGAGGAGGCCGCCGCTGAGCCGGCTGCCGAGGAGACCGCCGAGGCCGACAAGGCCTGAGCCCACTCCAGCGATGGCGGCGAGCCCGGACCACCACGGTGGTCCGGGCTCGCCGTCGTCCGGGGTGTCCCGACCCGGCGACCCGGCCCGGGAACCGGCGCCCGCGGCCCCGCTGCCGGTCGTCCTGCTGCACGGTGCGCGGACCTCGGCGACGATGTGGCGCGCCCAGGTGGTGGCGCTGGCCGACGGCCGGCAGGTCGTCGCGGTCGACCTGCCGGGCCACGGCGCCCGGCGCGGGGAACGGTTCACGCTCGACGGCTCGCTCGCCGTCGCGCGTGAGGCGATCGACGCGGTCGGCGGGCGCGCCGTCGTGGTCGGGCTGTCCCTCGGGGGGTACCTGGCGCTGACCCTCGCGGCCCGCGACCCGGACCGGGTGGCCGGCGTCGTGGCCGCCGGCTGCAGCACGAGCCCGGGCGGCCCGCTGACCTGGGCGTGGCGTCAGGCCGTCCGTCTCATCGAGCGGCTGCCGGACCGGGGTGCGTGGCTCAACGCGACCCTCGTGCGGCTCGCGCTGCCGCCCGCCGGCGCCGCCGACCTCGCCGCCGGGGGATTCGCGCTCGACGTGATGGGCGACCTGCTCGACGAGATCGGCACCCTCCGACCGCTGCGGGACCTGCCGCGGATCACCTGCCCGCTGTGGGTCGTCAACGGCCGCTGGGACCACTTCCGGCGGCAGGAGCGGGCGTACCTGGCCGCTGCGGTCCGCGCGCCGTCGGCCCGCCTGGTCGTGGTGCCCGGCGCGAGCCACCTGGTCAGCCTCGTCCGCCCGGTCGCGTTCACCCGGGTGCTGCTCACGATCCTTGCGGAGTGCGACCGCGCCGCTGAGCCCGTCAGCTGAGATCGGCCGCGCGCGGCGGGGCTCACTCGCCGGGGCGTGCCTCGCGCCGGCCCGACACCGCGAGCTCCCAGGCGCGCACCCCGCCGACGATCCCCGCCGAGTTCGGCACGATGACGACCTCGTCGCCGAGGAGCTCGAGCACCGCCGGCCGGATCCGCCGGGAGTTGCCGCCGCCGATGTAGAGCCGGTCCCAGTGCACGACGGGCCGCAGGCCCTCGACGGCGCGCCGCACCCGCCGGGACCAGCTCGCGTCTCCCAGCAACCTGCGCTGGTGCTCGCCGAGGTACGCGTCGTAGGTGGTGCCGCGGCGGACGGGTGCGTGCGAGAGCTCGAGGTGCGGCGCGAGGGCACCGCCGTCGAAGAGCGCGGAGCCCAGCCCCGTCCCCAGCGTGAGGACGAGCTCGAGGCCGCTGCCCGAGACGACGCCCGCGCCGTGCACCTCGGCGTCGTTGAGCACGATCACGGGGTACCCGAGCGCGGCGCCGAGCGCCGAGGCCATGTCGGTGCCCGCCCACGCCGCGACCAGGGCCGGCTCGACCCGGGAGTGCGGTCCGGTGGCCGTCACGTAGTGCGGGGTGGCGATCACGACGCCGTGCCGGATCATCCCCGGCATGCCGACCGTCCCGCGGACCGCGCGCGGGAGCCCGGCGGCGATCGCCGTGATGGTCTCGACGAGACGCTCGGGCGGCAGCGGGTACGGCGTGGGGACCCGGACCGCCGGCGCGTGCATGGTGCCCGCGGAGTCCAGCACCGAGGCCTTGATGCCGCCGCCACCGCAGTCGACGGCGAGCGTGAGCCCCTCGACGGGTGCCGGGCGCTCACGGGGGCTCACCGCCCGAGCCTACCCAGGACGGCGCGCCCGCCGCGGCCCCGCCGGGACCCGGGTGTGCCCGCACGAAGGCTCCGCCGGCGACGCGGTAGCGTGCGCGGGTGGACGACGCAGCGCCGGTGCGGATCCGGCTCGACCTGTCCTACGACGGCACGGACTTCGCCGGCTGGGCGACCCAGCCCGCCCTGCGCACCGTCCAGGGGACCCTGGAGGCGGCGCTCGGCACCGTCCTGCGGTGCCCGCCACCACGGCTGACCGTCGCGGGGCGCACGGACGCCGGCGTCCACGCGCGGGGGCAGGTCGCGCACCTCGACCTCGAGCCCGTCGCGTGGGCGGCCGTGCGCGGCCGGCTGGACGCCTCGGGCCCGGCCCTGGTGCGTCGGCTGGGCGGGATCCTGCCGCCGGACGTCGTCGTGCACCGGGCCGAGCCCGCGCCGGCCGGCTTCGACGCGAGGTTCGGGGCGCTCTTCCGGCGGTACGCCTACCGGCTCGCGGACGACCCTGTCCTCGTCGACCCGTTGCGCCGCCGGCACGTCGTGCGCCACCCGGTCCGGCTCGACGCCGGGGCGATGGACCGTGCCGCCCGCGCGTTGCTCGGCCGGCACGACTTCGCCGCGTTCTGCCGCCCGCGGGTCGGCGCCACGACGATCCGCACGCTGGAGGAGCTGGCCGTCGACCGACCGGTCGACGGGCCGGACGCCGGGCTCGTCCTCGTGCACGTGCGGGCCGACGCGTTCTGCCACAGCATGGTGCGCTCCCTGGTGGGCGCGCTGCTCGCCGTCGGCGCGGGGCGCCGTCCCCTCGGCTGGCCGGCCGAGCTCCTGGCCGGTGCCGAGCGCCGTGCCGTCGTGGCGCCGGCGCACGGGCTGACGCTCGAGCAGGTCGGCTACCCGGCGGACGAGGAGCTGGCGGTGCGGGCCACCCGGACCCGGGCGCGGCGCACGCCCGACGAGGTCGCCGGGCGGGGACCCGCAGGTGGGACCGCCGCCGGGGCGGGCGCCGGGGCGGGCGCCGGGCCCGACGGGGGGATCACTCCTCCGCGATGACGTGCACGGCCGCCTCCTCGGCGCTCGCCGCGCCCCCGGCGATCCCCGCGTCCTCGGCGAAGACGCTCGCCGTGCTCCGGCCGGTGAGGTCCGTCAGGCCGGAGCGCAGCCGGCCGGCCCGGTCGGGCTCGCGCCCGCCCGCACCGACCTCGTCGGTCTCCCAGACCTCGGGCTCCTCCTGCTCGTGGCGGGTGTCGATGCTGTCGCCTGCGTACTGCTCCCGCTCGGTCTCGAGCCGATGGCGCGTCGGGTGGTCCGGCGGGCTCCAGCCCTCGTCCAGCGGGTCGTCGGGCCCGCCGGGCACCAGGGTGTCCGCGCTGTCGAGCTGGTCGCTGTCGCCCTCGGCGCCGGTCTCCGGGTCCGGTGTGGTGCCAGGTGTCTCGCTCATGGACCCACGCTCGCACCGATGGCCCCCGGGCGCACCCGCTCCTCGCCGTGGCCCGCCCGGCCGGATCTCCCCGCCGGTCGTCGGGGGAGCGCCGGGCGGGGGAGACTGGCGCCGTGGGACATCTGGACATCAGCGACGTGGGGTACGTGCTCCCCGACGGCCGGCCGCTCCTGGCCGGGATCGGCCTGCGCGTCGCGGACGGCGCGAAGGTCGCGCTCGTCGGTCCGAACGGCGCGGGCAAGACGACCCTGCTGAGGATCGTCGCCGGAGACGAGAGCCCGCACAGCGGGACGGTCGCCCGCAGCGGCGGGCTCGGCGTGATGCGGCAGATGGTCGGCCGGATCGACGACGACCGCTCGGTCCGGGACCTGCTCGCCTCGCTGGCCTCGCCGGCGGTCTCGGCCGCCGCCGCCGAGCTCGCCGCGGCCGAGCTGCTCATGATGACGGTCGACGACGAGCCGGCGCAGATGCGCTACGCCCAGGCGCTCGCGGACTGGGCCGACGTCGGCGGCTACGACGCCGAGGTCGGCTGGGACCGGGTGACCGACGCCGTCCTGTCGATCCCCTTCGAGCGTGCCCAGGACCGCGAGGTCCGGACGCTGTCCGGCGGGGAGCAGAAGCGGCTGGTCCTCGAGTGCCTGCTCCGCGGGCCGGACGAGGTGCTGCTGCTCGACGAGCCCGACAACTACCTCGACGTCCCCACCAAGCGCTGGCTCGAGGGGCAGCTCGCCGCCTCGCCCAAGACGGTGCTCTTCGTCAGCCACGACCGCGAGCTGCTCGCGCGCACCGCGACGAAGGTCGCGAGCCTCGAGCCGACGGCGGCCGGCTCGAGCCTCTGGGTGCACGGCGAGGGCTTCGCGACGTTCGCGCGGGCGCGGGCCGACCGGCGGGCGCGGCTCGCGGAGCTGACCCGGCGCTGGGAGGAGGAGCGCGCCCAGCTGCGTGAGCTCGTCCTGACGCTGAAGACGAAGTCGGCCTTCAACGACGGGCTCGCCTCGCGGTACCAGGCCGCACAGACCCGGCTGCGCAAGTTCGAGGAGGCCGGCCCCCCGCCCGAGATGGCGCGCGACCAGGACGTCCGGGTGCGGCTCGTCGGCGGCCGGACCGCCAAGCGGGCGGTGGTCGCCGAGGACCTCGAGCTGACCGGGCTGATGCGCCCCTTCGACCTCGAGGTCTGGTTCGGCGAGCGGGTCGCGGTGCTCGGCTCCAACGGCTCGGGCAAGTCGCACTTCCTGCGGCTGCTGGCGGCCGGCGGCAGCGACCCGGGGCGGGAGCACGCCCCGGTCGTCGAGGACGGCGCCCCCGTGCCCGAGCCGGTGCGCCACACCGGCCGGGTCGTGCTCGGCTCGCGCGTGCGGCCGGGCTGGTTCGCGCAGAACGACACCCACCCCGAGCTCGCCGACCGCACGCTGCTGGAGATCCTGCACCGCGGGGAGGGCAGCAGGCAGGGGATGGGCCGCGAGCCGGCCAGCAAGGCGCTCGACCGCTACGAGCTGGTCGCGGCCGCCGAGCAGCGCTACGGGACGCTCTCCGGCGGGCAGCAGGCGCGGATGCAGATCCTGCTGCTCGAGCTGGGCGGAGCGACCCTGCTGCTCCTCGACGAGCCGACCGACAACCTCGACCTGCACTCGGCCGAGGCGCTCGAGCGAGGCCTCGCGGCCTTCGAGGGCACGGTCGTGGCGGTGACGCACGACCGGTGGTTCGCGCGCGGCTTCGACCGGTTCCTGCTCTTCGGGTCCGACGGCGCCGTCGTCGAGACGCCGGAGCCGGTCTGGGACGTCGCCCGGGTGGAGCGCGCCCGCTGAGACCCGCGGCGCCGCCCGCGGGTCCCGGGAGCGCGAGTGCTCAGAGCAGCAGGCTCACCGCGATCGTCGCCATCACGGCGGCGACGAGCAGGTCGAGCACCTGCCAGGCCCGCGGCCGGGCGAACACCGGGGCGAGCCGGCGCGCCCCGAAACCGAGCGCGCTGAACCACAGGACGCTGCCGGCGACCGCGCCGGCGGCGAAGAGCCACCGTCCCTCGGGGCCGTGGCGACTCGCCAGGCCGCCGAGCAGCACCACCGTGTCGAGGTAGACGTGCGGGTTGAGGAAGGTCAGCCCGAAGGTCGTCAGGACGACCGCGCCGAGCCCGGCAGGCGCCTCGGCCGCCGGGTCGAGGCGCTCGGTGCGGGTGGCCCGGCGCAGCGCGGCGGCCGCGAGCACCAGGAGGAAGGCCGCCCCGGCGATCCGCACCACCTCCAGCGCCGTGGCCGAGCCGCCGATGAGCGCACCGAGCCCGGCCACGCCGGCGAGGATGAGCGCGGCGTCGGCGAGGGCGCACACCGCGACCACCGCGGCCACGTGCTCGCGCCGGATGCCCTGGCGCAGCACGAACGCGTTCTGCGCGCCGATCGCCACGATCAGCGACAGGCCGGTGAGCAGCCCGGTGAGGGCGGGTTCGAGATCGAGGGCGGGCACCCGCCGCACGCTAGGGGACGGTGGTCGGTGGCCGCGACCCGGTCTCCCGGGCCGGCGCGGGCGAGCGCCGACGGCTCGTCGGCCGCGGCCCGGCCCGACCCCGTTTTGACCCCCCTGGCGCCGGGCAGGTACTGTGGGATGTCGTTGTGCGTCCCCGTCGTGCCGTGAAGCCGTGGGTGACGCCCCCCGACCTCATCGGGACTCATCGGCGCCGGGCTCTGCCCGGGGCCGCCCGGGCCCCGATGCTCCTCATCAGCGATAGAGACGAAGGCTACGACCGTGCGCACGTACACCCCGAAGCCCGGCGACGTCGAGCGGACCTGGCACGTCATCGACGCGACCGACGTTGTCCTCGGCCGTCTGGCGACCCAGGTCGCCACGCTCCTGCGCGGCAAGCACAAGGCGACGTTCGCCCCGCACGTCGACGGCGGTGACTTCGTCATCGTCATCAACGCCGAGAAGGTCGCCCTGACGGGCAACAAGCGCGAGCAGAAGCTCGCCTACCGCCACTCGGGCTACCCGGGCGGTCTGCGCGCGGTCGCCTACGCCGACCTGCTCGCCACGCACCCGGAGCGCGTCGTGGAGAAGGCCGTCCGCGGCATGCTCCCCAAGACCTCGCTCGCCCGCACGCAGCTGGGCAAGCTCAAGGTCTACGTCGGCCCCGAGCACCCGCACTCGGCACAGCAGCCGAAGCCCTTCGAGATCACCCAGGTCGCGCAGTAGGCCCCGCCTGCTGACGATCACCCACCAGGACGCGAGGACACCACCAGTGGCCGAGACCACCGACGACTTCGAGGGCGAGACGCCCACGACCTACACCTCCGAGACCAACGCCCCCACCGGGCGGGGCCAGAGCCTCACGGCTCCGGCGCAGGCTCTCGGCCGCCGCAAGGAGGCCGTGGCGCGCGTGCGCCTCGTCCCCGGCACCGGCACCTGGAAGATCAACGGGCGCACGCTCGAGGACTACTTCCCCAACAAGGTGCACCAGCAGCTGGTGAACAGCCCGTTCGCGCTGGTCGACGTCGAGGGTCGCTTCGACGTCATCGCGCGGATCCACGGTGGCGGCGTCACCGGCCAGGCCGGTGCCCTGCGCCTGGGCATCGCCCGCGCCCTCAACGAGATCGACGCCGAGCACAACCGCCCGGCGCTGAAGAAGGCCGGCTACCTCACGCGTGACCCGCGTGCGGTCGAGCGCAAGAAGGCCGGTCTCAAGAAGGCCCGCAAGGCGCCCCAGTACTCCAAGCGCTGACCCAGCGTTCCGACGGCCCCGGTGGACACCATCGGGGCCGTCGTCGTTCCCGCACCCAGGGCGGCGGGCTGTGCCAGGGTGGTCCCAGTCCCCGCGTCGCACGAGGAGGTCCGATGGCTCGGTTGTTCGGAACGGACGGAGTACGCGGTCTCGCCAACCGCGACGTCACCGCCGAGCTGGCCCTCGACCTCTCGGTCGCCGCGGCCCACGTCCTGGCGACGACGGGCGTCTTCGCCGGGCACCGGCCACGCGCCGTGGTCGGCCGCGACCCCCGGGCCTCCGGCGAGTTCCTCTCCGCCGCCGTCGCCGCAGGTCTGGCCAGCGCCGGGGTCGACGTCCTCAACGTCGGCGTCCTGCCGACGCCGGGCGTCGCGCACCTGACCGCCGTGCTCGACGTCGACCTCGGCGTGATGCTCTCCGCCTCGCACAACCCGATGCCGGACAACGGCATCAAGTTCTTCGCCCGGGGCGGGCAGAAGCTCGCCGACGAGCTCGAGAACGCCATCGAGCAGCGGCTCGGCGAGACCTGGCTGCGCCCCACCGGGGCGGACGTGGGCCGGATCACCACCGATCCGGGCACCGCCGTCGAGCGGTACGTCGACCACCTGGTGGCCAGCCTCGGTGACGGGCCGGCGCCGCTCGAGGGTCTGCGCATCGCCGTGGACTGCGCGAACGGTGCCGCGAGCGAGGTCGGCCCCGCCGCGCTGCGTGCCGCGGGAGCCGACGTGGTCGTCATCAACGCCTCGCCGGACGGGCGCAACATCAACGAGCAGTGCGGCTCGACGCACCCGGGCCAGCTCCAGGCCACGGTGGGCGCCGCGGGTGCCGACCTGGGCGTCGCCTTCGACGGCGACGCGGACCGCTGCCTCGCGGTGGACGCGGCCGGCGAGCTCGTCGACGGCGACCAGATCATGGGGATCCTCGCGCTCGCGCTCCAGGAGTCCGACGGCCTCGTCGAGAACACCCTGGTCACCACGGTGATGAGCAACCTCGGCCTCCAGCTCGCGATGGACGCGGCCGGGATCCGCACCGTCCAGACCGGCGTGGGGGACCGCTACGTGCTCGAGGAGATGCGCGCCGGCGGCTACACCCTCGGTGGCGAGCAGTCCGGGCACCTCATCATGTCCAAGCACGCGACGACGGGCGACGGGACGCTGACCGCCCTGCACCTCGCCGCCCGGGTGGCGCGGACCGGGCGCTCGCTGGCCGACCTGGCGAGCGCGGTGCGGCGGCTGCCGCAGGTGCTGCTCAACGTCTCCGGCGTCGACCGGGCCCGTGCGGCCTCCGACGAGGCCGTGGCCGTGGCCGTCGCCGAGGCGGAGGCCGAGCTCGGGCAGACCGGGCGGGTGCTGCTGCGACCCTCCGGCACCGAGCCCCTGGTCCGGGTGATGGTCGAGGCCGCCGACCTCGAGCAGGCCGACCGGGTGGCGCGCCGGCTCGCGGACGTCGTGCTCGCCCGCCTCGCGCTGTGACCACGAGCGGGCGCCCGCCCGCTGGCGCTGCCGCCGAGGACGACGCCCTGCGCGCCGGCGTCGCCGCGCTGCTCGCCGGGCCGGTGCCGCTGCCGATCGTGCAGGCGGGCCACCCCGTGCTGCGCAGGCCGGCGGCGCCCTACCGGGGCCAGCTCGACGGCGGGACGTTCGCGCTCCTCGTCGAGGCCATGCGGGTGACCATGCACGCGGCGCCCGGCGTGGGCCTCGCGGCGCCGCAGGTCGGCCTCGGCCTGGCGCTCGCCGTGATCGAGGACACCTGGGTGCTCGACGGCGAGGTCGCCGAGGCCCGGGAGCGGGCGGTCGTGCCGTTCCGGGTGCTCGTCAACCCGCGCTACGCACCTGTCGGCGACGAGCGGGTCGCCTTCTACGAGGGGTGCCTGTCCGTCGAGGGCTTCCAGGCCGTCCGGCCCCGCTGGCGGTGCGTCCGGCTGACCGCGAGCGACGAGCACGGGAACCCGGTCGACGAGGTGGTCTGCGGCTGGCCGGCACGGATCGTGCAGCACGAGACCGACCACCTCGCCGGCGAGCTCTACCTCGACGGGGCGCTGAGCCGGTCCCTGGTGGCTCCCGCGGAGGCGTGGCGGTACGCCGGCGACGTCACCCCGGACCGCGCCGCCGCGGAGCTGGGCTTCCCGCTGGGGTGAGGGACGGCGCCCTGGCAGGCCCCGCGGCTGTGGATCTGTCAGCACCCTGGGGGACACCTGGGTGACATCCCCTATATCCCCGGTGGGACGCGCCCGCCTACCGTGGTCCCAGCGCGGGACCCGGGCACGGACCATCGACAGGAGCAGCGGGCGTGGAGCAGTGGATCGAGGCGCTCGTCGGCTCGCCGTGGGTCTTCGTGGCGTTGTACCTCTTCGCGACGATCGACGGCTTCTTCCCGCCGGTCCCCAGCGAGACGG
The DNA here is from genome assembly GCA_963724505.1 of uncultured Actinomycetota bacterium. GTDB lineage: Bacteria > Actinomycetota > Actinomycetes > Actinomycetales > Cellulomonadaceae > Actinotalea. Next base: position 142,421 of record CAVRUY010000005.1, on the reverse strand, counting down.
TGGTCATCGCGCTGGCCGCGCTGGGCGCCTCGACCGGCGAGCCGAGCATCGCGATCCTCGGGGCCGTGGCAGCGGCCGGCGCGTTCAGCGGCGACCAGATCGCCTACTCGATCGGACGCCACATCCCGCTGCGACGATGGCGGCTGCTGCGAGGTGCGCGGGCGCAGAAGGCCCTCGCGTGGGCGGAGGCGGCGCTGGAGCGCCGCGCCGGTGTCTACATCGTCGCCGCCCGGTACATCCCGGTGGGCCGCGTCGCGGTGAACATGACCGCGGGCGCGGTCCGTTTCTCCCGGTTGCGGTTCTCGGGCCTCGCGGCGATCGCCGCGGTGTCCTGGTCGGCCTACTCCGTGCTGCTCGGTGTCGGCGCCGGCTCCTGGCTGCACGGGCAGCCGGTGCTCGCCGTCGTCATCGGGGTGACCGGTGGCCTGCTCATCGGTGCGGCCATCGATCCGCTGATCACCTGGTTCGGGCGTCGCGTGCTGGGGATCGTCCCCGCGTCGCCGGCACTGGCCGCCGAGACCGATCCCGACCGCGCGCGGCCGCCGGCCGACCCCGTCCCGCCGGTGCAGGACGAGCTGCGCTAGGGCCTGGAGGGGGCGCAAGCACGCTGAGGACGTGCGCACCGCGGTGGACGCCATGCTGCACCTCACTCAGCGGTGTTCAGTCCAGCGGAGCCTCCAGCCCACCGTCGTCGCGGACGCTCAGCCACGCGCCGGCATGACGCCCTCCGACCGGGAGAACGTTCGCGGCGCCCGCCTGCCCGGCCGGCACCAGGGTCGTCGTGGTGGCGTCGGCCGGTCGCCACCCGACCAGCGGTGCGGCCAGGTCCACGACGAAGTGATCGACCGGTAGACCCGGCGCGGTCGGGTGGCCGATCAGCGCTCCACTCGTCGCCCCGCTGACGTACGCCAGCGGGGTCTCGACGTCCTCGACGGCTCTCGATCCACCAGCCCACAACAGTGGCCAGGCCGTCAACCGATGGCCGTAGCTTCTCGTCGAAGCAGCCCTCGTCCGGTGAAACCAGCGTCCGGACGGCTACCAGCGAGGTAGTCGAAGCAGTGGTCGCGAACCTCTGGGATTCACCGGATGTCGCTACACTTCTTGGGCCACTGGTAGTCGAAGCCGACCTCGTGCATCCAGCGTGCGACCCGTCAACCGAGGGGATCGTCGTGTCAACCAACCGCGTCAACTGGGCGGGCAACCTGACCTACGGCGCCGCGGAGATCGTCGAACCGGCGTCTGTCGAGGAGCTGCAGCGCCTGGTCGCGCGATCGCCTCGCGTCCGGGCGCTCGGAACCCGGCACTCGTTCAACGACATCGCGGACACCTCGGGCGCGATGATCTCGCTGGCCGGACTGGATCCGGACATCAGGATCGACCCCGAGGCGATGACCGCCAGCGTCACCGGCGGAACCCGTTTCGGGGTTCTGATCAGTGGACTTCAGGAGCAGGGTTTCGCCCTGCAGAACACCGGCTCCCTGCCACACATCTCGGTCGCAGGCGCCACCGCGACGGGGACGCATGGCTCCGGTGACGGCAACGGAATCCTGTCCACCGCGATCTCAGCGGTGGAGCTGGTGACGGCGGACGGCTCCTTGGTCGAGGTCGATCGGTCGAGCGAGCACATGTCTGCTCTCGCCGTCGGCCTTGGTGCGTTCGGGATCATGACCCGTGTCACCGTCGACATCCAACCGACCTATCGTGTGCGCCAGGATGTCTACCGCTACGCACCGTGGGAGACCGTTCTCGGGCGACTGGACGAGGTGATGGCCAGTGCGTACAGCGTCAGCCTCCTCGCGGACTTCGCGAGCCCCACCGTCATGCAGGTCTGGCTGAAGACCCGGCTGGGCGAGGGTGAAGAGCCCGAGGTGGCTCCCGCCCTGTTCGGCGGGACGTGGTACGACGACTCGGACGAGCTCGAACCGGACAACGTGAACCAACGTGCCAGCGTGCCCGGCCCGTGGTCGGAACGGATGCCGCACTTCCGGCTCGACCGGGAGCCCTCGAGCGGCGGCGATGAGCTGCAGAGCGAGTACTACGTCGGCCGCGAGCACGCAGTGCAGGCGCTGGAGGTGCTCCGGACGTTGGGGACGCAGATCTCTCCGCACCTGCTGATCTCCGAGATCCGCACGGCCGCGGCCGACTCGTTGTGGCTCAGCCCGGCCTACGAGCGGGACGTCCTGTGCATCGGCTTCACCTGGGCCAAGCACCCGGCTGAGGTGGCGGCACTGCTGCCCGTCATCGAGGAGGCACTCGCCCCGTTCGCGCCGCGGCAGCACTGGGGAAAGCTCTTCCACTACGGCGCTGAGGTCATCGAGCGGCGGTTCCCTCGCCTCACCGACTTCAAGGCCGTACGGCGGCACTACGACCCGGACGGGAAGTTCTGGAACTCCTTCCTCGAACGGAATCTCGGGGCGCCGTGAGTGGACGGCGCGTCGTCGAGATCGCGGGCGCTTCGCCGAGGGGTGCAGCGTAGGTCCCCGCTCATCGGCAGGTGCGGGTGACCGCTCGGCTCACCGCCAACGGAAGGATCGCGCACACGCCTCGACAGGGGCCAGTGCCGGTCAGAGCTTGCGGAGCCGGACCCGTTCGACGGCGTGGTTCGGGCCCTTGCGCAGGACCAGGGTGGCCCGGCCCCGCGTCGGCAGGATGTTGGCCACGAGGTTCGGCTCGTTGATCGAGTCCCAGACCTCCTGCGCCCGGCGGACCGCCGCGTCGTCGTCCAGCGAGGCGTAGCGGTGGAAGTACGACCCCGGGTCGGCGAAGGCGGTCGCGCGCAGGCTGAGGAAGCGGTCGACGTACCACTGCCGCACGTCGCGCGTCCGGGCGTCGACGTAGATCGAGAAGTCGAAGAAGTCGCTCACGGCCAGGCTCGAGCCGCCCGCCCCGCTGGCCCGGGCGGGCTGCAGGACGTTGAGCCCCTCGACGATGAGGACGTCGGGTCGCCGGACGACGACGCTCGCGTCCGGGACGACGTCGTAGGACAGGTGGGAGTAGACCGGGGCGTGCACCTCGGCCTGGCCGGCCTTGACCGCGGCGAGGAAGCGCAGCAGGCCCCGCCGGTCGTAGGACTCCGGGAAGCCCTTGCGCTCCATCAGGCCACGGCGTTCGAGCTCGCCGTTCGACAGCAGGAAGCCGTCGGTCGTGACGAGCTCGACGTGCGGGGTCTCGGGCCAGCGGGCCAGGAGCTCGCGCAGCACGCGGGCCGTCGTGGACTTGCCGACGGCGACCGAGCCGGCGACGCCGATGACGTACGGGGTGCGGGCGGTGCGCTCGCCGAGGAAGGTCGAGGACGCCGAGTGCAGGGCGCGGGTCGCCTCGATGTACAGCGCGAGCAGGCGGGAGACCGGGCGGAAGACGACGTCCACCTCGGCCAGGTCGATGGGGTCGCCCAGGCCGCGCAGGCGGCGGACGTCGTCGTCGGTGAGCGGGAGCGGGGTCGACCGGGACAGCCGGCTCCAGGCCTCCCGATCGAGGTCCACGTAGGGAGTCGTCGGGGCGAGGGTCGGTACTGCCATCGGGCCAGTCTGCCCGATCACCACCGGCCCGGGGGCGACCGCCGCGTGCGGGGTGCCGGACGGAGCCCGGCACCCCCCGGATCCGGCCGGGGCGACGTTAGACTCCCGCCCATGTGCGGCATCGTGGGATACGTCGGGGAGCAGGTCGCCGGAGCGCGCCCGCTCGAGGTGGTCATGGGCGGTCTCGCCCGGCTGGAGTACCGGGGGTACGACTCCGCGGGGGTGGCCCTGGTGACACCGCACGGGCTGGCCACGGCGAAGAAGGCGGGCAAGCTCGCGAACCTCACGGCACTCCTGGAGACGGCGCCGCTGCCGCCGTCGACGGCGGGCATCGGGCACACCCGCTGGGCGACGCACGGGGGGCCCACCGACCTCAACGCCCACCCGCACCTGTCGGAGGACGGCCGGGTCGCCGTCATCCACAACGGGATCATCGAGAACTTCATCGCGCTGCGCGCCGAGCTCACCGCTGCCGGCGTGCACCTGACCAGCGAGACCGACACCGAGGTCGTCGCGCACCTGCTCGGTGCCGCCTACGACGACCTGGGCAACCTCACCACGGCGCTGCGGACCGTCGCGCGCAAGCTGCAGGGCACGTTCACGCTGCTGGCCGTGCACGCCGACGCGCCGGGCGTCGTCGTCGGCACGCGGCACGACTCGCCGCTGGTCGTCGGGCTCGGCGACGGCGAGAACTTCCTCGGCTCGGACGTCGCGGCGTTCATCGCCTACACCCGTGAGGCGATGGAGCTCGGCCAGGACGAGGTCGTGACGATCACCCCCGACTCCGTCACGGTGGTCGACTTCGAGGGCAACCCCGTCACGCCGCATCGGTACACGGTCGACTGGGACGCCTCGGCCGCGCAGAAGGGCGGCTTCGCCTCCTTCATGGACAAGGAGATCCACGACCAGCCGCAGGCCGTGGCCGACACCCTGCTGGGCCGCACCGACCTGTCCGGGCACCTCGTGCTCGACGAGATCCGGGTCGACGAGGCCGTGCTGCGCCAGGTCGACAAGATCGTCGTCATCGCCTGCGGGACCGCCGCCTACGCGGGTCAGGTCGCCAAGTACGCGATCGAGCACTGGTGCCGGATCCCGGTCGAGGTCGAGCTCGCCCACGAGTTCCGCTACCGCGACCCGGTGGTCAACTCCAAGACCCTCGTGGTCGCCGTCTCGCAGTCCGGCGAGACGATGGACACCCTGATGGCCGTGCGGCACGCGCGGGAGCAGGGCGCCATGGTCCTGGCCGTCGTCAACACCCACGGCTCGACGATCCCGCGGGAGTCCGACGCCGTGCTCTACACGCACGCCGGTCCCGAGGTGGCGGTCGCCTCGACCAAGGCGTTCCTCGCCCAGATCACCGCGGCCTACCTGCTCGGCCTGTACCTGGCCCAGCTGCGCGGCACGAAGTTCCCCGACGAGATCGCCGAGCTCCTGGAGGACCTGCGCGAGATCCCGGCGAAGATCCAGGCGGTGCTCGACGGCGCGGGCCACGTGCGGGACGTCGCCCGGTCGATGGCCGACGTGCCGTCGGTCATCTTCCTCGGCCGGCACGTCGGCTACCCGGTGGCGATGGAGGGCGCGCTCAAGCTCAAGGAGATCGCGTACATCCACGCCGAGGGCTTCGCGGCGGGCGAGCTCAAGCACGGGCCGATCGCGCTGATCGAGCCCGGGCAGCCGGTCTTCGTGATCGTGCCCAGCCCCCGCGGTCGCGACGTCCTGCACAGCAAGGTCGTCTCGAACATCCAGGAGATCCGCGCCCGCGGCGCCCGGACGCTCGTCATCGCCGAGGAGGGCGACGAGGACGTCCTGCCGTTCGCCGACGAGGTCTTCTACGTCCCGCAGACGGCGACGCTGCTGGCGCCGCTGGTCGCCGTCGTCCCGTTGCAGATCTTCGCCCTGGAGCTCGCCACCGCGAAGGGGCTCGACGTCGACCAGCCGCGCAACCTGGCCAAGTCCGTCACGGTCGAGTAGCCGGGGCCGGGCGGGTGGTCCGCGCTCGCAGGACGGGTGACCTGGAGGAGGCCCGGTGATCGTCGGGGTGGGGATCGACGTCGTGGACGTCGCGCGGTTCATGGCGACGCTCGACCGCGCGCCCGCGCTCCGCGAGAAGCTCTTCACCCCGGCCGAGCGCGACCTGCCGGCGTCGTCGCTCGCCGCACGCTTCGCGGCGAAGGAGGCGATGGCCAAGGCTCTCGGCGCGCCCGGGAACATGAGCTGGCAGGACGCCACCGTGCACCGGGTGATCGGCGGGCCGCCGGAGGTCGAGATCTCCGGGACCGTCGCCGCGCGGGCTGCCGCGCTGGGGATCGACCGCTTCCACCTGTCGATCTCGCACGACGCCGGGATCGCCTCGGCGATGGTGGTGGCCGAGCGGGACGTGTGAGGCGGGCCCGCCGACGAGCCCGGCACCTCAGCGCAGCGCGGGGATGACCTCGCGCTCGAAGAGCTCGATGCCCGAACGGTCGTAGGCCGCCTCGGCGAAGTAGGTGATCGCGTACGTCATCCCGAGCGCCTCGAGCTCGGTGAGCTTGGCGACGATCTGCTCCGGGGTGCCGACCAGCGGGCCGCTGCTCATGTCGGCCACGCGGTCGGCCGCGCGCGCGGGGACGGTCCGCATGAAGTGCTCGCGCATCCAGGCGATGCGCTCGTCGACCTCGGCCTGGGTCCGCCCGATGATGACGTTGTAGTTGGCCGAGCGGGTGATCGCGCCGAAGTCGCGGCCGACGTCACGGCAGTGGCCCTCGAGGACCGAGGACTTGTGCGCGAAGTCGGCGGGCGCACCCGCGAAGTTCGTGTACTGCGCGTACCGAGCCGCGATGCGCAGGGTCTTGCGCTCACCACCGCCGGCGATCCAGAACGGGATGCCGCCGACCTGAAGGGGTCGCGGGTACACCCGTGCGCCGCTGACCTGGTAGTACTCCCCGTCGAGGCTCGCCTCGCCCGTCTCCCATGCCTGTTTCATGATCTGCACGCCCTCGTCGAGGGCGGCGATCCGCTTGCCCGCCGTCGGGAAGCCGTAGCCGTAGGCGAGCCACTCGTGCTCGTACCAGCCCGCGCCGATGCCCATCTCCACCCGTCCGCCGGAGATCGCGTCGACCGTCGCGGCGACCTTCGCCAGGTACGCCGGGTTGCGGTACGCCATGCAGGTGCACATCTGGCCGAGCCGCACGCGCGAGGTGCTCGCCGCGAACGCCGCCATGAGGGTCCACGCCTCGTGGGTGGCCTCGGTGGTCGGCTCGGGGACGGTGTGGAAGTGGTCGAAGACCCAGATCGACTCCCAGTCGCCGGCGTCGGCGTGCCGGGCCAGGCCGTGCATGGCCGCCCACTGCCGAGCCGGGTCGATGCCGACGAGGTCGAGCCGCCAGCCCTGGGGGATGAAGAGTCCGAAGCGCATGGGGCCAACCTATGCCCGCGGTCGCGAGGTCGGCGGCCCCTGGAGCGGGCCGTCCGCTCAGCCCTCGGCGGGGTCGTAGCCCAGGTTCGGGGCGAGCCAACGCTCGGCCTGCTCGAGGGTCCAGCCCTTGCGCTCGGCGTAGTCGGCGACCTGGTCGCGGGCGATCCGGCCCAGGGCGAAGTACCGCGACTGCGGGTGCCCGAGGTACACCCCGGAGACGGCCGAGGTCGGGGTCATCGCGAAGGACTCGGTCAGCGCCATCCCGATCTCCTCGGTGCCGAGGAGCAGCGCCAGGGTGCCCTTCTCGGTGTGGTCCGGCTGGGCGGGGTAGCCCGGCGCGGGCCGGATCCCGGGGTAGCGCTCCTTGATGAGGTCGGTGACCGACAGGTCCTCCTCGGGCGCGTAGCCCCAGTGCTCGACCCGGACGGCGCGGTGCAACCACTCGGCGAACGCCTCGGCGAGCCGGTCGGCGAGCGCCTGGACGAGGATCGCCGTGTAGTCGTCGCCGGCCTGCGCGTGCCGGGCGGCGAGCTCGTCGGCCCCGTGGATGGTGACCGCGAACGCGCCGACGTGGTCGCCCGCAGGCGCGACGAAGTCCGCGAGCGCCGTGAGCGCGCCGGCGCGTTCGCGCTGCTGGCGCAGGGTGTGCAGGACGGCGATCGGCCGGGTCGAGCCGGGTTCGGGCGCGCAGACCTCGATGTCGTCGCCGACCGGGCGGGCCGGCCACAGGCCGTAGACGCCGCGTGCGGTGAGCAGGCCCTCGTCGACGACCTGGGTGAGCAGGGCTCGTGCGTCGGCCAGCAGCAGCCGCGCCTGCTCGCCCTGGCGCGGGTCGGACAGGATCCCCGGGTAGGAGCCGCGCAGCTCCCAGCTGGTGAACAGCGGGGTCCAGTCGATGACTTCGACGAGCTCGGCGATGCCCGGGCTGACCAGGTGTCGGCCGAGGACCGCCGGCGCCGGTGCCGGCGGCAGGGTCAGCTCGGTGGCTCGCTCGCGCGCCTCGGCCAGCGGGACGAGCACCTCGTCGCGGTCCCGGTGCCGCCCGCGCAGGATCTCGTGGTCGGCGCGGACCCGCTCGGCGATCCGCTCGGGCTGGGCGAGCAGCTCGGCGACGACGCCGACGGCGCGGCTCGCGTCGACGACGTGGACGACGGTGTTGCGGTACGCCGGGTCGATCTTCACGGCCGTGTGCGCGCGGCTCGTCGTCGCGCCGCCGACGATCAGCGGGACGGTCAGCCCGCGCCGGTCCATCTCGGCGGCGATCGCGACCATCTCGTGCAGCGACGGGGTGATGAGGCCGGAGACGCCGATGACGTCCGCCTCGAGCTCGGCGGCCGCCGCGAGGAGCTTCTCGGCGGGGACCATCACCCCGAGGTCGTGCACGATGTAGCCGTTGCAGCCCAGGACGACGCCGACGATGTTCTTGCCGATGTCGTGCACGTCGCCCTTGACCGTCGCCATGACGATGGTGCCCTTGCCGCGCGGGCCGACCTCCCCGGCCGCCTCCAGGGCGATCTTCTCCGCCTCCAGGTGCGGGGTGAGCTGCGCGACGGCCGCCTTCATCACGCGCGCCGACTTCACCACCTGGGGCAGGAACATCTTCCCCGCGCCGAACAGGTCGCCGACCTCGTTCATCCCGTCCATCAGCGGGCCCTCGATGACCGCGAGCGGCGAGCCGAGGAGCGCGAACGCCTCCTCGGCGTCGGCGGCGACGTGCTCGACGAGGCCGTGCACGAGCCCGTGGCGCAGGCGCTCCTGCACCGGCAGCTCCCGCCAGGCGGCGGAGGCGGCGGCCTCCCGCGTCACGCCCTTGTAGGACTCGGCCAGGGCGATGAGGCGCTCGGTCGCGTCGGGCCGGCGGGCCAGGACGACGTCCTCGACGGCCCCGCGCAGGGCGGGGTCCAGGTCCGCGTCGACGGTGAGCATCCCGGCGTTGACGATGCCCATGTCCAGGCCGGCCGCCACCGCGTGGGTGAGGAACACCGCGTGCATCGCCTCGCGCACCGGGTTGTTGCCGCGGAAGGAGAACGACACGTTGGAGATCCCGCCGCTGGTCAGCGCCCCGGGCAGGTGCGTCTTGATCCAGCGGACCGCCTCGATGAAGTCGATCGCGTACCGGTCGTGCTCGCTCATCCCGGTCGCGACGGTGAGCACGTTGGGGTCGAAGATCACGTCGTGCGGTGGGTAGCCGGCCTGCTGGGTGAGCAGCCGGTACGCCCGGGCGCAGATCTCGGTCCGTCGCTCGAGGGTGTCCGCCTGGCCGGCCTCGTCGAAGGCCATGACGACGACGGCGGCGCCGTAGCGGCGCACCCGGCGGGCCCTGACGAGGAAGCGCTCCTCGCCGTCCTTGAGGGACAGCGAGTTGACCACGGCCTTGCCCTGCACCCGCCGCAGCCCGGCCTCCAGGACCGCCCAGTCCGAGGAGTCGATCATCACCGGGACGCGCGCGATGTCCGGCTCGACGGCGATGAGGTTGAGGAAGCGTGCCATCGTCTCGGGGCCGTCGAGCATGCCGTCGTCGACGTTGACGTCCACCAGCTGCGCGCCGCCGGCCACCTGCTGCGCGGCGATCGCGACGGCGGCCGCGTCGTTCCCGGCGAGGATCTCCTTGCGGAAGCGCGGGCTGCCGGTGAGGTTGGTGCGCTCGCCGACGTTGACGAACGGGATCTCCCCGCTCAGCGTCAGCGGTTCCAGGCCGGCCAGCCGCAGGTGGTCGGCCGGTGGCGGCGGGACGCGGGGGGCCACGCCCTCGACCGCGGCGGCGAACGCGCGGATGTGGTCGGGGGTGGTGCCGCAGCAGCCGCCCACGATGTTGAGCAGTCCTTCGCGCGCGAACCGGCCGAGCACCTCGGCCATCTGCTCCGGGGTCTCCTCGTACTCCCCGAACGCGTTGGGCAGGCCCGCGTTGGGGTGGGTGGAGACGAGCGCCGTGGTGCTCGCGGCGATCTCGCGCAGGTACGGGTGCAGCGGCTCGGGACCGAGCGCGCAGTTGAGGCCGAGGGCGAGCAGGTCGGCGTGCTCGGTGCTGATCGCGAAGGCCTCGGGCGTCTGCCCCGAGAGGGTCCGGCCGCTGGCGTCGGTGATCGTCCCGGACAGGATGATCGGGACGCGCGTGCCGGTGGCCTCGAAGACCTCCTCGCAGGCGAACAGCGCGGCCTTGGCGTTGAGCGTGTCGAAGACGGTCTCCAGCAGGAGCAGGTCCACCCCGCCGTCGAGGAGCGCGGTGACCTGCTCGCCGTACGCGGTGGCGAGGTCCTCGAAGGTGATGTTGCGGAAGCCGGGCCGCTCGACGTCGGGGGACAGGCTCGCGGTGCGGTTCGTCGGCCCGACGGCCCCCGCCACCCAGCGCGGCCTGCCGTCGCGCGCCTGGGCCGCGTCCGCCTCGGCGCGGGCGATCCGCGCGGCCTGCCGGTTCATCTCGCCGACCAGGTGCTCGGTGCCGTAGTCGGCCTGCGAGATCGCGTTGGCGTTGAACGTGTTGGTCTCGGAGATGTCCGCCCCGGCGTCGAAGTACGCGCGGTGGATCCCGGCGACGATCTCGGGCCGGGTCAGCTGGAGCAGGTCGAAGTTGCCCTGGTAGGTGCGGGCCGGGTCGTGGCCCTCGAAGCGGAAGTCGGACTCGTCGAGCTCCGCGGCCTGGAACATCGTCCCCCAGGCGCCGTCGAGCACCAGGATGCGCTCGCGCGCACACTGCTCGATGCCGGGTCTGCCGGTCACTGCCCCACCTCGTCCGTCCGCGTCGATCGGCGGCATCCCGGGCCCGCGCGATCGCGCCGAGTGTACGACTCGGGTGCCGCGCACCAGGATGGAGTCCATGCGCGAGGCCCGAACCGCCGACCACGTCCGATCCGCCGAGCTGCCGCTGCTGGCCCGGGAGCGGGGCTTCTCCGGTGGCCTCATGCAGCGGGCGGCCTGGGCCCTGGCCGCGGCCGTGCGCCGGGAGCTCGCGGCCGACGGCGTGCGGGTCGCCGGGGCGAGCGTCGTCGGGCTGGTCGGCGCGGGGAACAACGGCGGGGACACCCTGCACGCGCTTGCCCTGCTCGCCGGTCGCGGCGTGCTGGCCACCGCGGTCGCCTCGGGCCCGGTGCACGAGGGTGGGCTCGCGGCGCTGCGGGCCGCCGGGGGCCGGGTCCTGGCGGTCGGTCCTGACGCGCCCGGCGAGCCGGTGTGGCTGGGGGACGCGGTCGCCGAGGCCTTCGGCGCCGACCTCGTCCTGGACGGCCTGCTCGGCATCGGCGCGCGCGGCGGGCTGCGCGGGACACCCGCCCGGCTGGTCGAGCTGCTCACCGGACTGCTCGCCGCGGTCGAGGACCCCGCCGCCCTGCCGCGGGTCGTCGCGGTCGACCTGCCGAGCGGGATCGGTGTCGACGACGGCTCGCTGCCCGGCCCGGTGCTCCCCGCCGACCGCACCCTCACCTTCGGCGCCGTCAAGGCCGGCCTGCTGCTGCCGCCCGCCGCCGCCCTCGTCGGGGAGCTCGAGGTGGTGGACCTGGGTCTGGCCGAGCCGCTCGCCGCGCTCGGCGGCCCGGCCGTGCGACGCCTCGAGGAGGTGGACGTCGCGGCGCTCTGGCCGGTGCCCCGGGCCGGCGACGACAAGTACCGGCGGGGTGTGCTCGGCGTCGTCGCGGGCTCGACCGGCTACCCGGGCGCCGCAGTGCTCGCCGTCGCCGGTGCGCTGGCCGCCGGCGTCGGGATGGTCCGCTACCTCGGGCCGCGGCGGGCCACCGAGGCGGTGATCGCGGCCCACCCCGAGGCGGTCGCGGCCGAGGGCCGGGTGCAGGCCTGGGTGCTCGGGCCGGGGGTGTCCGGTGACACGCAGCGGGCCCGGGTCCGGGCCGTGCTGGCCGGGCTCGGCGACCTGCCCGCCGTCGTCGACGCCGGGGCGATCGCCCTGCTGCCCGACCGGGTCTCGCCGGCCGTCGTCCTGACGCCGCACGCCGGCGAGCTCGCCGTCCTGCTCTCGGCGCGCGGGGTCGAGGTCGATCGGGCGTCGGTCGAGGCCGAACCGCTGCGCTGGGCGAGCGAGGCGCAGCGACGGACCGGTGCGACCGTCCTGCTCAAGGGGGCCACGACGATCGTCGTCGGGCCCGACGCGGTGCACACGCAGGCCGAGGCCCCGACCTGGCTCGCCACCGCGGGGGCCGGCGACGTGCTCGCCGGCGTGCTCGGCGCGCTGCTCGCGGGCAGCGCCGCGGGGCTCGCCGCGGAGCCCGCGCTGACCGGACGGCTCGCCGCGGCAGCGGCCCTGGTGCACGGCCGGGCGGCGCACGCGGCCAACCCGGGCGGGCCGGTGAGCGCATCCGCCGTGGCCGCGGCGGTCCCGGGGGTCGTCGCGCGGCTGCTGCAGCCGTGACCGGCGCCGCGACCCCGGGACGGCCGGCTGGGACGCTCGACCCGGCCCTGCTCGGCGAGGCCCTCGCGCTCGTCGGGGGCGGACGAGCGCTGCTCGGCATCACCGGCCCGCCGGGCGCCGGCAAGTCCACTCTGGCCGACGCCCTCGTGCGCGCGGTCGAGGCGGCGGGGGTCGTGACGGTCCTCGTCCCGATGGACGGCTTCCACCTGGCCAACGCCGAGCTCGCCCGGCTCGGCCGCGCCGACCGCAAGGGCGCCCCGGACACCTTCGACGCCGCGGGCTTCGTGGCGCTGCTCGACCGGGTCCGCCGGCAGCGCGCCGGGGACCCCACGGTGTACGCCCCGCTGTTCCAGCGCGCCCAGGAGGCGGCCCTCGCCGGTGCGGTGCCCGTCGAGCCCGGTGCGCGGCTCGTGGTCGTCGAGGGCAACTACCTGCTGCACGACGACGGTGACTGGGCCGGCGTCCTGCCGCTGCTCGACGCCTGCTGGTACGTCGACCTCGACGACGCCGTGCGGGTCGAGCGGCTCGTCGCGCGGCACGTGGCGCACGGCAGGAGCCCCGAGGACGCCCGCGCATGGGTGCTGCGCTCGGACGAGGCGAACGCGCGGCTCGTGGCGCGCGGCCGGGGGCGCGCGACCCGCGTCGTCCCGGCGATGGGAGACTGACGCCCGTGAGCGACTTCCCCGCCCGTGCCGTCATCGACCTCGCGGCGATCCGCGGCAACGTCCGCGCCCTGGGCGAGCGCGCCGGGTCGGCCGCGGTGATGGCCGTGGTCAAGGCCGACGGCTACGGGCACGGGCTGGAGCAGACCGCCCGCGCGGCGCTGGCCGGCGGCGCGACCTGGCTCGGCGTCGCCCAGCTCGCCGAGGCGCTGACCCTGCGGGCGACTGGCGTCGACGCGCGCCTGCTCACCTGGCTCTACGCCCCCGGCGCCCCGCTCGGGGCCGCCCTGGAGGCGGACGTCGACCTGTCCGTCGGGGCCCCGTGGGCGCTGGCCGAGGTGCTCGACGCGGCGCGCGCCACCGGGCGGACGGCGCGGATCCATCTCAAGGTCGACACCGGCCTGGGGCGCGGCGGGACGATGCCGCGCGACCTCGACGACCTGCTCGGCGCCGCCCTCGCGGCCCAGGCCGAGGGCCTGTGCTCGGTGGTCGGGGTGTGGTCGCACCTGGCGTTCGCCGACGCCCCGGACCACCCGACCGTGCTGGCCCAGGCGGAGGTCTTCGACGCCGCCGTCGCGCTCGCGGAGCGGCGCGGAGCGCGGCTCGAGGTCCGGCACCTGGCGAACTCGGCCGCCACGCTGACCCACCCGGCGATGCACTACGACCTCGTCCGGCCGGGACTGGCGGTCATGGGCCTCTCCCCGGTGCCCCAGCTCGGCGACCCCGCCCACTTCGGCCTCACCCCGGCGATGCGCCTGGAGGCCGAGCTCGTCCTGACCAAGACCGTCGAGGCCGGGCAGGGCGTCAGCTACGCGCACGCCTACGTCACGCGCCGGCGGACCGTGCTCGGGGTGGTGCCGTTGGGCTACGCCGACGGGGTGCCGCGGCACGCGTCGGGCAGCGCCGACGCCTGGGGCGGTCCGGTGCAGGTCGGCGGGCGGCGGCTGGGCGTGGCCGGCAGGGTCTGCATGGACCAGGTGGTGCTCGATCTCGGGCCGGGGGCGCGGGAGGTGGCCGGCGACCGCGTCGTGCTCTTCGGCAGTGGCGCGGACGGCGAGCCCACCGCGGAGGACTGGGCGCGCGCGGCGGGCACGATCTCCTACGAGATCGTCACGCGCCTGGGCGCGCGGGTGCCGCGGGTGTACGTCGACGGAGAGACCCGGTGAGCGAGAGGACGGACGCGGTGGACGAGAGCGTGATCACGGTCGAGGTGGTGCTGCGGGACGCCGAGGCCACCCGTGCCTACGGCCTGGCGCTCGCCGGCGTGCTGCGCGCCGGGGACCTCGTCGTGCTCACCGGCCCGCTCGGGGCCGGCAAGACGACCCTCACCCAAGGCCTGGGCGCCGGCCTGGGCGTGCGCGGGCAGGTCGCGTCGCCCACCTTCATCATCGCCCGGGTGCACCCCTCGCTCGGTGGCGGTCCGCCACTGGTCCACGTCGACGCCTACCGTCTCGGGTCGCTGGAGGAGCTCGACGCCCTCGACCTCGACGCGGGGCTGGCGGAGTCGGTGACCGTCGTGGAGTGGGGTGAGGGTCTGGCCGAGGTGCTCTCGGAGGACCGGCTCGAGGTCCTCATCGACCGCCCGCGCGGTGCGGCGACCGGCGAGGGGGACCTGCTCGACGGGTCCGGGACCCGGCACGTCACCGTGCGCGGGGTGGGCCCGCGCTGGGCTGACGTCACGCTGCCCGGCTGAGCCCTGCTCGACCCTGCGGGGCAAGGCGGGGCCGCGCTGCCCCGCGCCGCCCTGCTCCGACCCTGGTGAGGCTGCCGCGCGACGCGCCGCTCCGCGCCGACCCTGGTGAGGCTGCCGAGCGACGCGCTGCCCGGCTCGCACCCGGGCTCCGCAGTGCGAGAATGCCGCCGTGCCCGTCCTCAGCCTCGACACCTCCGCCGAGATCGCCGTCTGCCTGCTCGCCGACGACGGCGCCGTGCTCGCCCGCCGTCAGGTCGCCGAGCAGCGCCGGCACGCCGAGCTGCTCGGCCCGATGCTCACCGAGGTGCTCGGCGAGGCGGGGGTCGACCGGCGGGCCGTGACCGCTGTCGCCGTCGGCACCGGCCCCGCGCCGTTCACCGGGCTGCGCGCCGGGCTCGTCACCGCGCGGACCCTCGCGTTCGCGCTCGGTGTGCCCGTGCTCGGGGTGTGCAGCCTCGACGCGCTGGCCGCCCAGGCCTTCGCTGCGGGTCTCCCGGCGGGCGGCGAGGTGCTGGTGGTCACCGACGCGCGGCGGCGTGAGGTGTACGCCGCGCGGTACCGGTCGGCGGGGGCGGCCCGCGCGGCGGAGGTCGTGTGCGTGGACGGGCCGCTCGTCGACCACCCGGCGGCGCTGGCCGAGCAGATCGGTGAGGCCGTCGTGGTCGGTGCCGGTGCGCTGCTCTACCCCGAGCTGCTCGCGCCGGCCGCGGGTGCGCCCAGCGTGCTCGACGTCGCGGTGCTCGGCCGGCTCGCCGTCGCCCGCGCGGCCCGCGGCCTCGAGCAGCCGACGGCACCGCTCTACCTTCGCCGGCCCGACGTCACCCCGTCGGTCTCGCGCAAGCGCGCCACCGGGTGAGTGCCGCCCTCCGGCCGCTGACGGCGGCGGACGTCGGCGCGCTCGTCGCCCTGGAGCGGGCGCTGTTCGGCCCGTCGGCGTGGACCGAGGCGATGATCCGCGAGGAGCTCGCCGCGCCCGGGCGCTGGTACGTCGGCGTCGACGGGCCGAGCGCCGAGCACGCCGCCCCGGTGCTCCTCGGCTCCACCGCCCCGGACCTGCTCGGCTCCACCGCTCCGGCGCTCCTCGGCTCCACCGTCCCGGACCTGCTCGGCTACGTCGGTGCGTGGTTCGACGGCGACGTCGTGCAGGTGATGACGATCGGCGTCGCGCCGCACGCGCAGCGGCGGGGCCTCGGGACGGTACTGCTCGACGGCCTCCTCGCGCACGCGCGGGACGTCGGGGCGCAGTCCGTCCTGCTCGAGGTGCGGGTGGACAACGACCCGGCGATCGCGCTGTACGAGCGTGCCGGGTTCACCGTGCTCGGCCGCCGCCACCGGTACTACCAGCCCGAGGACGTCGACGCCTGGACGATGCGCAAGGAGCTGTAGGCCCGACGGGTGGCGGGCCTCAGACGGTCCGGGAGGTCGCGTCGAAGGAGAGTCGGGGAGCGCGCGGGTGCGCGTTGTTGTCCTGCGCCGGGCGACCGACGAGCAGCACCACCATCGAGCGCCACGAGGTGCCGGCGAGCAGGTCGGCATCGATGCCGTCGGTGTCCATCCCGCTCATCGGCCCGACGTCGAGGCCGGCGGCGCGCAGGCCGACCACGAGGTATCCGATCTGGAGGTAGGTGTTGTCGCGGGCCATCCGCTCGCGCGCCGGGAGGCGATCGGCGAACAACGCGGCGGCGCCCGGTCGGTGCGGCAAGAGGTCGTCGAGGTTCTCGTGGAAGTCCACGTCGGCCGCCACGACGAGGGCGAGCGGGGCCTCGAGCACACGCTGCCGGTTGCCCTCGCTCATGTGGGACGCCAGACGCTCCCGTGCCTCGGTGCTGCGGACCTGGAGGAGGCGCAGCGGCGAGGTGTTCATCCCCGTCGGACCCCAGCGGATGAGGTCGTAGACGGCCTCGACGGTCTCGTCGGGCACGACGTCGTCCGACCAGGCCCGCACGGAGCGGGCGCCGCGGAACAGCGTGTCCTGGGTCGTCGCGTCGATCTGGAAGTCGGTGGCGAAGGCGGTGTCGGTCATGCCGGTTGAACGCTCAAGCAGTTCCGAGACATCCCGGGTCTCGTGTGGCGTTCGTCACTCCGGGCGCCGCCTAGGCTTGTCCCATGCCTGCCGACCGCCTCGTCCTCGGGATCGAGACCTCCTGCGACGAGACGGGTGTCGCTCTCGTCCGCCTCACCGACGACGGCTCCGAGCTGCTCGTCGACGTCGTCGCGAGCTCGATGGACGAGCACGCGCGGTTCGGCGGGATCATCCCCGAGATCGCCTCACGCGCCCACCTCGAGGCGATGGTCCCGACCCTGAGCACCGCCCTCGATCGGGCCGACGTGACCCTGGCGGACGTCGACGCGGTGGCGGTGACCGCCGGCCCGGGCCTGGTCGGTCCGCTGACCGTGGGTGCCGCCGCTGCCAAGGCGCTCGCGATCGGGCTCGACCGGCCGCTGTACGGGGTCAACCACGTCATCGGTCACGCCGTCGTCGACGAGCTGGTGCACGGGCCCTTCCCGGAGCGGGTGATGTCCCTCGTCGTCTCCGGCGGTCACTCCTCGCTGCTGCTCATCGACGACACCGTGCAGGTGACCGAGCTGGGCTCGACGCTCGACGACGCTGCGGGGGAGGCCTTCGACAAGGTCGGTCGCCTGCTCGGCCTGCCCTACCCGGGCGGCCCGCACATCGACCGCCTCGCCCGCGAGGGCAACCCGAGGGCCATCCGCTTCCCGCGCGGGCTGACCGCTGCCAAGGACCAGGCGGACCACGCCGCGGACTTCTCCTTCTCGGGCCTCAAGACGGCCGTCGCCCGCTGGGTCGAGGCGCGGCAGGACGCCGGCGAGGAGATCCCGCTGACCGACGTCTCGGCGTCCTTCGCCGAGGCCGTCGCCGACGTGCTCACCGCCAAGACGATCGCCGCCTGCCGCGCGCACGGGGTGGCGACGCTCGTCGTCGGCGGCGGCTTCTCCGCGAACTCCCAGCTGCGCGACATGGCAGCAGCGCGCTGCGCGGAGGCCGGGATCGAGCTGCGCATCCCGCCGATCCGCTACTGCACCGACAACGGCGCGATGATCGCCGCGCTCGGCGCCGCCGTGCTGCGCCGCGGGATGCCGCCGTCGGCGCTCGACCTGCCGGTCGACTCCTCGATGCCGCTGACCCAGGTGCTGGTCTGAGCCGGTGGGAACATCGGAGCGGGATCCGCGCCGACGTTCCCACCGGCGTCACCGCCACAGCCGCCAGAGGCGGGAGTCGGGCACGAAGACGAGGAGGCCTGCGCCGAGCCACAGCACGAGCCACTGCCAGGTCAACGTGCCCTCGACCGAGATCGTGCTCGCCGTGCTCGTGTAGGTCATCGCTGCGCCGAGGGTGGTCAGCGTGACGGTCCCGCCACCGACCGCCTCCAGGGTGTCCAGCACCCCGATCGCGTAGGCGGTCTGCAGGTACCAGATCGCGCCGACCGCGAGGGCGGCAGCGATCGCCCCGGTGGTGAACCGAGGGCGAGGCCGCCCCAGCTCGGCCAGGTACCCGTGCGCCAGCACGGCCGGGCTGCCGAGGGCTGCGAGGGCCTGCGGCATCCCGATCTCGGCGGCGGCCGTGCGAGGCGGGGCGGGGTGCGGCGAGGCGGGGTCGAGGGCGGCCATCGTCATGCTCCTTCGGGGTGCGTGGGTGCCGCTGGGGTCCTCGTGCGCGACCGCTGCGGCGCAGGTGGGGGTCGGTGGGCCGCCGAGCACGCCGGCGACGGTGCGGGTCAGGGCGTCCCAGCCCTCGGCGGCGCGCACGAGCTCCGCCTCGCCGGCCGGCGTGGGGCGGTAGTGCTTGCGGGTCGGCCCCAGGTCGAGGCGACCAGGCGGGAGGAGACCTGCTTCTCCCGCTCGAGCCTGCTCAGCACCGGGTAGACGGTGCCGGTGGCGATGTCGGTGAGACCGGCCTGCTGGAGCCGGCCCACGAGCTCCCACCCGTAGGACTCCTCGTCGGCGAGGAGTCGCAGGACGAGCATCGGCAGCACCTCCTTGAGGAGCTGCGGGTCACGATCTGGCGTGGTCATGGAGCAAGACTATGCCCGGTAGTAGGCAATAGCAACTACCGGGTGATGTCGAGTTCCGGAGTCCACGCTGCCCACTCGCGAGGGCGCACATCCGTTGCGAGGTCGCCGGTTCGGACGTGCGCCCTCGCGACAGATGTGCGTTCTCGGCGCGAGGGCGCCGCGCCCCGGCGGCGGGGGCGACCCGGGGGCCGGGGGACGAGGGGGCGCCGTCGGCGCGGGGGCGGCCGGGCGGGGTGTCCGGTCAGCGGCGCGGCAGGGTCGCCAGGTACTGCTCGAACGTGACCGCTCCCCGCACGTCGCCGCCGCTCGGGACGAGCCCGCCCGAGCGCATCGCGGCGCCCACCGCTCCGGGGAGGCGAACCGGGACGACGAGGCGCCGCAGGTGCTGCGCTGCGAGGTGACGCCGCACCATCGTGACGAGGCCGATCTCCTCCGGGCCCGAGATCGGCGCCGCCACGCCCTGGGGCCCGGCGTCGAGCAGGTCGAGGATCCGGTCGGCGACCTCACCAGCGCTCACCGAGCGGCAGAGCATCACGGGGCACGGCACCAGCGGGCCGCGTGCCATCGCGACGACCTGGCCCGCGAACTCGTGGAACTGCGTCGAACGCAGCAGCGTCCACGGCACGGGTCCGGCGGTGACGAGCTCCTCCTGGCGGCGCTTGCCGAGGTAGTAGCCGTAGTCGATGCGGTCGGCGCCGACGACGGACAGCGTGAGCAGGTGCCCGACCCCGGCCCGTTGCGCAGCACGCAGGACGTGGGTGGTGCCGGCCTCGAAGAAGCGCTCGGCGCGCCGCCGGCTGATCGTGGCGAGGTTTCCCAGGTCGACGACCGCCTCGGCCCCCTCGAGAGCCTGCTCGAGGCCGACGCCCGTCAGGAGGTCGACGCCGGTCGACCGTGCCGCGACGACGGGCTCGTCCCCACGGTGCTGCAGGCGCTGGACGACGCGGCGCCCGATCAGGCCGGTACCGCCGGTGACGACGACCTTCATCCCGTGCACCCCGTTCTCGTCGTGGAGCGTGGGCTCCCGTCGCTCAGAGCGGTCGGCCCGCCCGCATCTCGGCGACGAGGGAGGCGACGACCGCGCCGAGGTCGCCGTCGTTGCGGCGGGCGATGGCGCGCTGGCGCTGGTAGGAGGCGCCCTTGCGCAGGATGGTCCGGATCTGGCCGAGCTCCTGGGTGCACTGCAGCCGCTCGGCGGTCGGCGCGAGCTCGAGGAGGAGCTCCTCGACCGCCTCGGTGACCAGCCGCTCGTTGCCCGCCCGGTCGAGGATGACGATCGCGTCCATCCCGTAGCGCGCCGAGCGCCACTTGTTCTCCTGGACGAACCACGCCGGCAGGCTCGGCAGGTCGCGGCCCTCGTCGAGCATCGTCGAGAAGTGCTCCACCAGGCAGTGGATGAGCGCGGCGAACGCGAGCACCTCGGTGAGGTTGGGCGAGCCGTCGCAGATCCGCATCTCCAGGGTGCCGAATCGCGGCGAGGGCCGGATGTCCCAGCGGATCTCGTTGATCTCGTCGATCACCCCGACGTGCATCATGTCCGCGGCGTAGGCCTCGAACTCGCCCCAGCGGTCGAACTGGAACGGCAGGCCGGCCGTCGGCAGCTGCTGGAACATCAACGCCCGGTTCGACGCGTAGCCGGTGTCCTTGCCGCCCCAGAACGGCGAGGAGGCCGACAGCGCCTGGATGTGCGGGAAGTAGGTGAGCACGGCCCGCAGGATGGGCAGCACCTTCTCCCGGTCCTCGATCCCGACGTGCACGTGCACGCCGAAGATGAGCATCTGCCGGCCCCACCACTGGGTCCGGTCGATGAGGGTCGCGTACCGCTGCTTGTCGGTGACCTTCTGGTTGGTCCACCGGGCGAACGGATGGGTCCCCGCGCACATGAGCTCGACCCGCAGCGGGTCGGTCACCGCCCGGAGCGCGGCGATCGACCGCTCCAGGTCGGCCCCCGCCTCGGCGACCGTGTGGCAGACGTCGGTGATGATCTCGACGGTGTTGAGCAGCAGCTCCTGCTTGATCGTCGGGTGCTCGCCGCCGTCCGGCGGGGCGACGGCGTCCAGGACGGTCTGGGCGACCTGGCGCAGGTCGCCGCTGTCGCTGTCGACCAGGGCGAGCTCCCACTCGACACCGACGGTCGAGCGCTCGGACGGCGTGAAGGGGATCTCCATCAGACCGGCTCCACCAGGAGGACCTGCTGGGACCCGGCCACCCGGGTGAGCACCACCGTCGCCTCCGCGTCGCCGCGCAGGTCCAGCTGCGCACGCAGCTGCTCGGGCACCACGGCCGTCCCGCGCTTCTTGATGGTCACGCGTCCCACCCCTCGTTCCCGCAGGGCCGTCCGGAGCCGCTTGAGCCCGAACGGCATGACGTCCAGCACACGGTAGGCCCGGGCGACCGGCTCGTCGACGAGATGGTCGGACGTCACGTAGGCAATCGTGCGGTCGACCAGCCGGCCCTGCACCCGCTCGGCGACGAGGCTGACCAGCCCGGCGCGGATCACGGCGCCGTCCGGCTCGTAGAGGTAGCCACCGGTCGGGCCGACCTCGGCCTCGGGCGGCCCGGCCTCCGGTGCCCGCAGCGTCGTGGCCGTGTCCCCGTGCAGCACGAGCGCCGTCCGGCCCGGGCCGTCGGTGGCGAGCGGCCCGAACCACAGGCCGGCCTCGACGACGTCGCCGTCGACGCTCACCCACTGGGCCTCCGCCTCGGCGGGCAGGTCGGTGTGCGAGATGGCCGGGCCGACCTTGACCCCGAGGGCGGGCACCCGGTCGCGGACCGCGAGCACCTGGTCCAGCGGCGGGCTGTACGCGGCGGGGTCGTGCGTGCGGCGTCCGCCGGCGCTGCGGCGGGCGGGGTCGGCGAAGACCCCGTCCACCCGTTCCGTCGCCAGATCGAGCGTCAGGCCGTCCGCGTGCCGGACGACGGCCTCGGGGAAGTGCCGCAGGTTCACGGTCGCCAGCGCGGCGGTCAGCTCGTCGAGGTCGGCGGCGAGCACCGGCAGGCCGAGCGCGGCGAACGCCATCGCGTCCCCGCCGATCCCGCAGGTGAGGTCGGCCACGCGGGTGCATCCCGCCCGCGCGTACCGGTCGGCGTGCCGGGCGGCGACGGTGAACCGGGTCGCCTGCTCGAGCCCCGCCTGGGTGAAGAGCATGCCGTCGGCGAACTCGCCGAACTTCTCCGCTGCGCGGGCGCGGAGCCGCGACTGGGTGAGGGCGGCGGCGGCCAGCGCGGGGTCGATCCCCTCGCGGCGCATCCGCTCGGACAGCACGAGCGCGAGCTTCTCGTCGTAGGGGGGCAGCGCCCCGAGCAGCGCCCAGCCGGCCGGGCTGAGGAGCAGGGAGAGCGCCGCGGGATCCATCCCTCGATCCTGCCAGGTGCGGGCCGCTGGCACTCGTGTTGACCGAGTGCTAACGGACGCATAGATTTCTCTCGGCCCTCCAGGGCCAGCCGCACGGTCGGGTTGACCGGCACCCGCGACGACGGGCAGCCAGGCCCCGCGGCCACGTATCGTTCCCACGACTGTGAAGGGGAGGTCCGCAGTGTCGGTCTCCATCAAGCCGCTCGAGGACCGTGTCGTCGTCCGCACGCTCGAGGCAGAGCAGACGACGGCCTCCGGTCTGGTCATCCCGGACACCGCGAAGGAGAAGCCCCAGGAGGGCGAGATCCTCGCGGTCGGCCCGGGCCGGATCGACGACAAGGGCCAGCGCGTGCCGCTGGACGTCGCCGTCGGCGACACCGTGATCTACAGCAAGTACGGCGGCACCGAGGTCAAGTACGCGGGCGAGGAGTACCTCATCCTCTCCGCGCGCGACATCCTCGCCGTCGTCACCAAGTGACCCTGCTCGTCCCCCGGACGACAGGCGTCACCCGACGCTGAGCACGACGAAGCCCCCCTCCGCCGCGGCGGAGGGGGGCTTCGTCGTGCTCGCAGGTGGGGCAGCAGCCGGTCAGCCGGCGCGGCGCAGTCGCTCGGCGAGCACCAGGGCGCGCTCGTCCTCGGACATCCCGCCCCACACGCCGTAGGGCTCGCGGACCGTCAGGGCGTGCTCCCGGCACTGCTTCAGGACGGGGCAGGTCGCGCAGATCGCCTTCGCGGCCTCGGCGCGACGCCGACGGGCGGATCCGCGCTCACCCTCGGGGTGGAAGAAGAGCGTGGGCTCGGCATCGCGGCAGGCGCCGTCGTACTGCCACTCCCACAGGTCCATCACCGGGCCGGGAAGGCGAGAGATCTCCGTCATGACGTCCTCCAGTTGCGAGCTGTGCGGGGTGCCGGTACGTCGGCGCTGAGAACAACCTAGAACCGCGCCAGGAGTTGGTCAAGAGTCTGACGCGAACTGGTTCGTAGGGTGTTCAGAATCGTTATGTTCCGGCGGCGCACGGTCTAGCCGTGCCCGCCGGGCGGTCGGGCCCGCCCTGGGGGGTACCGCGCCGCCGGCGCCGTGAACAAGCAGGCGGAGCATGATCTGGCGCGATTTCGGGCCGTTCGAGTGGCGAACCGCGTCAGAACGTCGGCACAATCGCGTCATGACCGTTCGTCAGCGCCGTCAGCGCCGTCCCGGTCTCCGGCCGCGCGCTCCCGGCGCCCCGGGGCGCGAGATGACCGAGCCGGGTGCGGGCACCGACCCGTCGCTCACCGTGGCGGCCGTCGCGCGGCGGCTCGGTGTGGCCCCGGCGACGCTGCGCACCTGGGACCGGCGCTACGGCCTCGGGCCCTCGGAGCACTCGGCCGGCGCCCACCGGCGCTACACCCCCGACGACGTCGCCCGGCTCATGACGATGCGTCGGCTCACCCTCGAGGGAGCCGCACCGTCCGAGGCGGCCCGCAGCGCCCTCGCCGGCGCCACAGCCGGCCCTTCCGACCTCGACGTGCTCGACGCCTACGTCGCCGCCGCACCGATGGCGCCGGACCCCGACGGCCTGGCGGCCGCGGCCCGCCACCTCGACAACGGCGCGGTCCGGTGGATGCTCGCCCGCGTGCACCCCGGCGAGCCGATCGCCTGGTGGGGCGAGCTGCTCGCGCCCGCACTGCGGATCCTGCGCTCGAACGCCGTGCTCGAGAGCCCGGGCGAGAGCGCGGTCCGGCTGCTCGAGGCCGCCTGCTTCGCCGAGCTGCGCAGCCGCGCGGCGGCGTCGGCGGTGCGCGCGGGCGCCGCGGCCGCCGGGTCCGCCCAGCCCCGCCCCGCGCACGGGAACGGTCGCGAGGTCCTGGCCCCGGCGCCCCGAGTCCTGGCCCTCCCGGTCGGCGAGGGCCCCGAGCTCGTCGTCCACGTCGTCGCCCTCGCCCTGCAGCAGGCGGCCGTCCCGACCCGGGTGCTGGCCGGCTGCGCGGACGAGCGCCTCGCGGAGGTCGTCGCCGGGGTGGCGCCGGCGGCCGTGCTCGTGCACGTCGGGAGCTCGGTGACCGACGTGGCCCGGGCCGTCGCCGTCATCGACGACCTCGCGGCGAGGATGCCCGAGCTGCCGGTCTTCGTGCACCGTGAGGGGTCGTCCCCGGTGCCGCTGGCGCCCGCCGCCGCCGTGCACCGGGTGCGCAGTCTCGCGGGGGCCTTCCACGAGCTCCTGGCGGTGGTCTCGACGCGGGTCTGAGCGTTCACCCACGCACTTTCCTAAGGTCGCACCCCCGGACGACCGATGAACTGAACGCACGGCACCTCGCCGTTGCCACCGGGTCGCACCTCGCCCCGGGATCGGGAAGGGGAGCGGATGACCGGCGTCATCGTCTGCCACGGGTCGGCCGGCGTCCGCGACCGCATCGTCTCGGCAGCCCACGGAGTACCTGGCCTGACGCCCGCGCGGGCCGCCGGCACCGCCGAGGAGCTCGTCGCGCTCGTCCGCCGCACGGCCCCGACCCTCGTGCTCCTCGACGCGCACCTGCCGGGCGTCGGCCCGATCGAGGCGCTGCGCCGGCTGCGCATGCTCGAGAACCCGACGACGGTGATCATGCTCGCCGTCGCGGGCGACGAGGCCACTCTCGACCGCGCCGTCGCGCTCGGCGCGCGGGGCTACCTGCCGCCCGACGTCGAGCGCTCCGAGCTGGCCGCGGTCGCCACCCACGGGCTCAGCCCCTCGCTCGTCCCCGCCCAGTCCGGGCCCCGAGGCGGTCTCGAGGCGTCCGCCGCGCGCCCCGCCGCGGCGCAGAGCGCCCGCTCGACCATCGTCGCCGAGCCGGTGACCTCGCGCCGGGTCCCCGCCGGCGAGCTCACGCGTCGCGAGCTCGAGGTGCTCTCCGGCATGAGCCACGGCCGGTCGAACGCGCAGATCGGCGCCGAGCTCTTCCTCTCCGAGGACACCGTCAAGACCCACGCCCGCCGCCTGTTCCGCAAGCTCGGCGCAGCCGACCGGGCCCAGGCCGTCGCGATCGGACTGCGCTCGGGTCTGATCCGCTGACCGCCCGCGTACTATCTCCGGGTGAGCCAGAACGCCACCGGTCCCGCCGCCCCGCCAGCCGATCCCTTCGGGATGGTCGGCCTGACGTACGACGACGTCCTGCTCCTGCCCGGCGAGACGGACGTCATCCCGAGCGAGGTCGACACGACCTCCCGGCTGACCCGCGAGCTCTCGATGCGCATCCCGCTCGTCTCGGCGGCGATGGACACCGTCACCGAGTCGCGGATGGCGATCGCCCTCGCGCGCCAGGGCGGCGTCGGGATCCTGCACCGCAACCTCTCGATCGCCGACCAGGCCCACCAGGTGGACCTCGTCAAGCGCTCGGAGTCCGGCATGATCACCGACCCGCTGACGATCGGCCCCGGGGCCACCCTCGCCGAGCTCGACCGGCTGTGCGGCGTCTACCGCGTCTCGGGGCTGCCGGTCGTCGAGGAGGACCAGCGGCTGCGTCGGCATCATCACCAACCGCGACCTGCGGTTCGTCGACCCCGCGGACATGTCGATCCTCCTGGTCCGCGACGTGATGACCCCGATGCCGCTGATCACCGCGCCGGTCGGGATCAGCCGGGAGGACGCGGCGGCGATCCTCGCCAAGCACAAGGTCGAGAAGCTCCCGCTCGTCGACGACGGCGGACGGCTGCGCGGTCTGATCACCGTCAAGGACTTCACCAAGTCGGAGAAGTACCCGCTTGGCGACGAAGGACGGGGAGGGTCGGCTCGTCGTCGGCGCCGCCGTCGGCTTCTTCGGCGACGCCTGGGAGCGGGTGACCGCGCTCGTCGAGGCCGGGGCGGACGTGCTCGTGGTGGACACCGCGAACGGCCACGCCCGGCTCATGCTCGACATGGTGCGCCGGATCAAGGCCGACCGGGCGCACCCGGGGCGTCCAGGTCATCGGCGGCAACATCGCGACCCGCGAGGGGGCGCAGGCCCTGGTCGACGCCGGCGTGGACGCGGTCAAGGTCGGGGTGGGCCCCGGCTCGATCTGCACCACCCGCGTCGTCGCCGGGGTCGGCGTTCCCCAGGTGACCGCGATCCACCTCGCCGCGCAGGCCTGCAAGCCCGCCGGGGTGCCGGTCATCGGCGACGGCGGGCTGCAGTTCTCGGGGGACATCGCCAAGGCCCTCGTCGCCGGCGCCGACTCGGTGATGCTCGGCGGCCTGCTCGCCGGGTGCGACGAGTCGCCCGGGGACCTCGTCTTCGTCAACGGCAAGCAGTACAAGCGCTACCGCGGGATGGCCTCGCTCGGCGCGATGCAGTCCCGTGGCGACCGCCGGTCCTTCTCCAAGGACCGCTACTTCCAGGGCGACCTCACCGACGACGAGATCATCACCGAGGGCATCGAGGGGCAGGTGCCCTACCGCGGACCGCTCGCGGCGGTCACCCACCAGCTCGTCGGTGGCCTGCACCAGTCGATGTTCTACGTCGGCGCGCACACCGTGCCGCAGCTGCAGCAGCGCGGCCGGTTCGTGCGGATCACCCCGGCCGGGCTCAAGGAGTCCCACCCGCACGACGTCCAGATGATCCGCGAGGCGCCGAACTACTCCTCGCGATGAGCCTGGACGTCACCGCGGTCACGGACCTCGTCGAGCGGGTCGCCCAGGAGATCGTCAGCCCGCGCTTCCGGTCCCTCGATCCCGGCCGACATCGGGTCCAAGGGCCTGGACGACGTCGTCACGTCGTGGACACCGAGGTGGAGGCGGCGCTCGCCCGGGGGCTCGAGCAGATCCTGCCGGGCGTCCCGTTCGTCGGCGAGGAGGGCGTCGCGGCCGACCCCGCGGTGCTCGGTGCACTGACCGCTCCGCTGGCCTGGGTGGTCGACCCGCTGGACGGCACGCGCGCCTTCGTCGAGGGGCTGCCCGAGCACGCGGTCATGGTCGCGCTGCTCGAGCACGGCCGGTCCGTGGCGGGCTGGATCTGCCTGCCCGCGCTGGGGCGCACCTACGTCGCGGAGCGGGGCTCCGGCGCCGCCTGCGACGGCCGACCGCTCGCGCCGCTGAGCCCGCCGGAGCCGTTCCGCGGCGCGGCGACCCTCGGCATCCCGGCCGACTGGCGCGAGGCGATCGCCGGGGCTCGGGCCACGGCGGGCTTCACGGCGGACCGGCGCCTGTGGGCGGGCTACTTCTACTCCCAGGTCGCCGACGGGGCGATCGACGCGCTGCTCTACCCGCGGGCGCAACCGTGGGACCACGCCCCCGGGGCGGCGATCGTGCGCGAGCTCGGCGGCGTCGTGCGCCGGACCGACGGAGCGGACTACCGGCCCGGCACGCCGACCGGCGGGCTGGTCGTCGGCGCGAGCCCGGCCGTCGCACGTGCCGTGCTCGAGGTGCTCCCGGTCTGAGGGAGCCGTTCGTGCGCGGCCACGGTGGTGCCCGGCGTCAGCCGGCCGAGCGCGCGGCCACGGGCTCGCGGACCCGCATCGGCCAGTCCGTGCAGGCCCCGGCCCCGGACAGCCCCTGACGGGCCCGCCACGCGTTGAACGACTCCGCCCACCGACGGTGGCCGTCGACCTGCAGCGCGTGCGCGGCCGCAGGGTCGAGGTCGGCGAGCTCGGGGTGCGCCCGCACGATCGCGGCGAGCACGTCGAGCGTGGCCAGGACGTCGGCGTCGGCGCTGTGCAGGATGCCGGTCCGCACGCCGTAGTGCGCGCAGAGGTCGCCCAGGCGTCGCTTGCCCGGCCGGTAGGGGTCGACCGCCCGGTCCAGCACGAGCGGGTCGACGACCGGGGCGATGGCACCGCCGACCCGCTCGGCGAGGCTCGCCAGGCCGTGCCGGTCGAGCTCGACGTCGAGCAGGCTGAGGTCGTAGGCGGCGTTGTAGGCGACCAGCGGCTCGCCGCGCAGCAGCGTCTCGGCGACCGCACGGGCGATCTCCTCGAGCGCCTGCGCCGCGGGGCGGCCGTGCGCGCGCGCCGTGGCGGTGTCGATGCCGTGCACGGCCGTGGCGGCCGCGGGGATCTCGACCCCCGGGTCGAGGAGCCAGGCGGAGACCTGGTCGGGCCCGGGGCCGGCGGTGCGCCGCACCAGCGCCGCCGTGACGATCCGGTCGTTGTCGACGTCGACCCCGGTCGTCTCGGTGTCGAAGCCCGTCATCGGCCGGTCGGTCCAGCCGCTCCGCGATCCCATGGCGATCCTCCCGCCGTCCGGCAGGCCGGTGCCTGCTCCCCGCACTGTGGCACCGGCGGCCGACACTCCGGCCGCACCACGCCGACGGCGGCGGGCCGCGCCCACGGACCGACAAGACCCCGGCCCGTCCCCCCTCGCACCGCTAGCCTGGTCCGGTGAGCTACGAGATCGAGATCGGCCGGGGCAAGCGGGGCCGCAGGGCCTACTCCTTCGACGACGTCGCCGTCGTCCCCTCGCGGCGGACGCGGGACCCGGAGGAGGTCTCGACCGGCTGGCAGATCGACGCCTACCACGTCGAGCTGCCGATCCTCGCGGCGCCGATGGACTCGGTGATGAGCCCCCGGACGGCGGTCGCGCTCGGTCGGCTCGGCGGGATCGGCGTCCTCGACCTCGAAGGCGTCTGGACCCGGTACGAGGACCCGACGGCGCACCTGGAGGAGATCGCCGGCCTGGCGCCCGAGCAGGCGACGGCGCGGATGCAGGAGATCTACGCGGCGCCGATCATCCCCGAGCTCATCACCGCCCGGCTCAAGGAGGTGCGCGACGCCGGCGTCACCGTGGCGGGCGCGCTCTCGCCGCAACGGACGCAGCAGCTGTGGAAGCACGTCGTCGACGCCGGGGTCGACCTCTTCGTCATCCGCGGCACCACGGTCTCGGCCGAGCACGTCTCGAGCCGCGCCGAGCCGCTCAACCTCAAGCGCTTCATCTACGAGCTCGACGTGCCGGTGATCGTCGGCGGCGCGTCGACGTACACCGCTGCCCTGCACCTCATGCGCACCGGCGCGGCCGGCGTGCTCGTCGGCTTCGGCGGGGGAGCAGCCCACACGACGCGGGTCTCGCTCGGCATCCACGCCCCGATGGCCACCGCGGTGGCCGACGTCGCCGCGGCACGTCGCGACTACCTCGACGAGTCCGGCGGCCGGTACGTGCACGTCATCGCCGACGGCGGGGTGGGCCGTTCCGGCGACCTGGTCAAGGCCGTCGCCTGCGGGGCGGATGCCGTGATGCTCGGCGCCGCCCTCGCCCGGGCGTCCGAGGCGCCGGGTCGTGGCTGGCACTGGGGACCCGAGGCGCACCACCCCGAGCTCCCGCGCGGCGAGCGGGTCCAGGTCGGCACGGCGGGCACGCTCCAGGAGATCCTCTTCGGCCCGGGCCGCCAGGCCGACGGCACGCTCAACCTCGTCGGCGCGCTGCGCCGCGCGATGGCGACGACCGGGTACTCCGACCTCAAGGAGTTCCAGCGGGTCGAGGTCGTCGTCTCGCCCTACCAGCCCTTCTGAGCCCGGCCGGCCCTGCCCTGCGTCCACGGTCCCTGGACAGCGGCCGCGGCCCGTGGAGCCACGCCGGATCCCCCCGGAATCTCCGATTGTGTCCGTAGAACCCTTGACATCACCTCGAAACGGGCCTATACAAAGACATACAAACAGAACCGGGCGCAGGTAGGGCCGAGATCGTCGAAGGAGACGCGGTGTACGCGACGTTGCGGCAGGACGAGATCGTCTCTCGTGCGCGTGCCGCCGGTCGGGTCGACGTCCGCGAGCTCGCCGAGGTCCTCGACGTCACCCCCGAGACCGTCCGGCGCGACCTCACCGCCCTCGAGCGCCGGGGCATCCTGCACCGCGTGCACGGCGGGGCCATCCCGGTCGAGCGGCTCGGCATCGAGCCGGCCGTCGCCGAGCGCGAGAGCACGATGGCGGCCGAGAAGGACCGGATCGCCTCCGCCGCCCTCGACGAGCTCCCCGAGGGCGGCGCGATCCTGCTGGACGCCGGCACGACGACCATCCGGCTCGCCGAGCTCCTGCCGGCCGACCGCCGGCTGACGGTCGTCACGCACAGCCTGCCGATCGCCTCGCTGCTGGCCCTCCGGCCGAACCTCACGCTGCACCTGCTCGGCGGCGTCGTCCGGGGGCGTACGCTCGCGGCCGTCGGCTCCTGGGCAGAACGCGAGATCCGCGACGTCTACGCCGACGTCGCCTTCCTGGGCACCAACGGTCTGACGATCGCCCAGGGACTCACCACGCCCGACCTCGCCGAGGCCGGGATCAAGCGGGCACTGGTCGCCAGTGCACGCCGCACCGTTGTCCTGGCCGATCACACCAAGATCGGCCGCTCGGAGTTCGCCCACGTGGCGCCGCTGTCCGCGGTGGACACCCTCGTGACGGACTCCGGTCTTGCAACCGACCTCGCCGACGAGATCGAGTCGGCCGGACCCAGGGTGGTACGCGCATGATCATCACAGTCACTCTCAACCCGAGCCTCGACCGGACCGTGGAGGTCGACGAGCTCGTCCGCGGGCACGTCCTGCGGACCTCCGGCGGGCACCTGCACCCCGGCGGCAAGGGCGTCAACGTCACCCGTGCCCTGCTCGCCAACGGCACCCCCAGCCGGGCCGTGCTGCCCGTCGGTGGGGCCACCGGCAGCCAGCTCGTCGAGATGCTCAGGGCCGACGGCGTCGACGCGGTCACGGTCTCGGTCGCGGGGGAGACCCGCTCGAACATCGCGGTCGCCGAGCCCGACGGCACGGTGACCAAGCTCAACGAGCCCGGGCCCGTCCTCTCGGAGGCCGAGCTCACGTCCGTCCTCGACGCCGCGCTCCAGGCCTCGCGCCCCGGCGGATGGGTGGTGCTCTGCGGCAGCCTCCCGCAGGGCGCCGACCCCGACCTGTACGCGCGGATGGTCGGCCTGATCCGGGAGAAGGGCGTCCGGGCCGCGGTCGACACCAGCGGACCGGCCCTCGCGCGCGTCGTCGCCGCCGGCCCCGACCTCATCAAGCCGAACGCGGAGGAGCTCGCCGAGGCCGTCGGACGTCCGCTGCCGACCCGCGGCGACGTCATCGAGGCCGCCCGCGAGCTGCAGCAGGCCGGCGCCCGCCGTGTCCTGGTCAGCCTCGGTGGCGCCGGCGCGCTCCTGGTCGACGAGGACGGCGTCCAGGTGGGGACCTCGGTCGCCCTCACACCGCGCAGCACCGTCGGCGCCGGGGACTCCTTCCTCGCGGGCTACCTGTCCGCCGAGGGCTCCGGCGGAGGCGCGGCGCTCGCCACGGCGCTCTCCTGGGGCGCCGCCGCCGTCCAGCTCCCGGGCACCCAGATGCCCGGGCCGCGCGACATCGACCCGGCGGCCGCGCGGATCCTGCCCGACGACGAGCGCGAGGCGCTCCTCGGCGAGCAGCTCGTCGGCACCGACTGACCAGCCCGGCCGTCCGCCCGTCCCGACCGACCCGAAGGAGCCCGTCATGGCCACTCCGCTCATCACCGCCGAGCTCGTCGCCGTCGACCTGACGTCGGACGACCGCGAGACCGTCACCCGGCACCTCATCGATCTCCTGGCCGCGGCCGGCCGCGTCACCGACGCGGAGGGCTTCCACGCCGACGTCCGCGCCCGGGAGGCGCAGATGGCGACCGGGATGCCCGGGGGGATCGGACTGCCGCACGCCCGATCGGAGCACGTCGCGGCGGCGAGCCTCGCGGTCGGGCGGGTGCCCGGCGGCGTGGACTTCGGCGCCCCGGACGGCCCCGCCACCCTGGTGTTCCTCATCGCCGCCCCCGCGGGCGGCGATGCGGACCACCTCAAGATCCTCGCGGCCCTGGCACGTCGCCTGGTCCACGAGTCCTTCCGGACCTCGGTCCTGGAGGCCCCCGATGCCGCTGCCGTGGCGGCCATCATCCAGCGGGACGTCGTCTTCACCTGAGGCTCTCGCCCGGTGGCGGCCGCCCCGGTCCGCCTCCTTGCACGTCCTTCCTTTTCCCGCCGGCCCCGCTCCTCGGTATGGTCGTCCCAGCCGTTTCGTTGATCGTGGCCGCGTACATCGGACCCAACCCCGACGAGGCGGCAGTGGAGGCCGCCGTGGGCATCGCCGCTCGCTCGGGACACCACTGACCGTCCTGTACCAACCAGAAAGGCTCGACATGTCGCAGCGCACCGTCGTCATCGCCTCCGCCGTGGGTCTCCACGCGCGGCCGGCATCGATCTTCACCCAGGCCGTCTCGTCCTCGGGGGCGAAGGTCACCATCGGCAAGCCCGGCGAAGCCGCGATGGATGCCTCGAGCATCCTCATGGTGATGGCCCTGGGCATCGGGCACGGCGAGGAGGTCGTCCTCGAGTGCGACAACGACGGCGTGCTCGACGAGCTGGCCACGCTGCTCGAGACCGACCTCGACGCGGAGTGACGGGCCTGTGAGCACCGAGAGCACGATCTTGCAGGGTGTCGGTGTCGGACGCGGAGCGGTGTGGGGGCCGGTCGCGACCGTGCGTCCCGCGCCCGTCGTCCCGAACGACGAGCCCGTCCCCGGGGACCCCGCTGCGGCGAAGGAGAAGGTCCTCGAGGCCTTCACCGCCGTCGCCGCGGGCCTGCGGGCCCAGGCCGATGGCGCGACCGCCACTGTGGCGGACGTCCTGACGGCCACCGCGCAGATGGCCGACGACCCGGCCCTGCGCTCCCAGACCGGCCAGCGCATCGACAACGGCGAGCGCCCGCTGCACGCCCTCGGCGAGGTCGTCGACTCGTTCGCCGCGATGTTCACCGCTGCGGGCGGCTACCTCGCCGAGCGGGTCACCGACCTCAACAGCGTCCGGGACCGCGTCATCGCGCGGTACCAGGGGCTCCCCGAGCCCGGCGTCCCGCCGCTGGAGCGGCCGTCGGTGATCGTCGCCCCGGACCTCTCGCCGGCGGACACCGCGGCGCTCGACCTGGAGAAGGTGCTCGGGATCGTCATCGAGGAGGGTGGCCCCACCGGGCACACCGCGATCATCGCCGGCCAGCTCGGCCTGCCGTGCGTGGTCCGGGCGACCGGCTCCTCGACGCTCGTCGACGGTGACGTCGTCGCCGTCGACGCCGCCAACGGCACCGTGACCATCAACCCCGACGAGGCCACCAAGGCTGCGGTGGAGACCCGCCGCGCCGGCCTCGCCGCGCTCGCCGAGGCCACCGAGGACGGCGCCACGGCCGACGGCCACCGGATCGCGCTGCTCGCCAACATCGGCACCGCCGAGGACGCCGAGCGGCTCACCGACGCGGCGGTCGAGGGTGTCGGCCTGTTCCGCACCGAGGTGCTGTTCCTCGGCTCGGCCACCGCGCCCACCGAGGACCACCAGGCCGCGGTCTACGCCCGCGCCCTGTCGGCGCTCGGCGGCCGCAAGGTCGTGCTGCGGACGCTCGACGCGGGTGCCGACAAGCCGTTGGCCTTCGTCACCCAGGCCGGCGAGGAGAACCCGGCGCTCGGCGTCCGCGGCTTCCGCCTCGTGCGGCACGCCGAGGGCCTGCTGCGCACGCAGCTCACGGCGATCGCCCGGGCCGCCAAGGCGTCCGGCGGCACCCCCTGGGTGATGGCCCCGATGATCGCCACCGTCGAGGAGGCCCGGCAGTTCGCCACCATGGCGCGCGAGGCCGGGATCGAGACGATCGGCGTGATGGTCGAGGTGCCGGCGGTCGCGCTGCGCGCCAAGGACATCCTCGCCGAGGTCGACTTCGTCTCGCTGGGCACGAACGACCTCGCCC
The DNA here is from genome assembly GCA_963724505.1 of uncultured Actinomycetota bacterium. Lineage (GTDB taxonomy): Bacteria > Actinomycetota > Actinomycetes > Actinomycetales > Cellulomonadaceae > Actinotalea. Next base: position 108,766 of record CAVRUY010000005.1, on the reverse strand, counting down.
AGTACACGATGGCGACCGACCGGCTGCTCGGGTCCCTGGTGGACCTGCTCGACCCCTGGCAGCCGGCCGTCATCGACCTCGTCGCGCTGACGGCTGCGGCCGGTGCCGAGGCGGGCAAGCCGGTCGGCGTCTGCGGCGAGTCCGCGGCCGACCCGGTGATGGCGCTGCTGCTCGCCGGTCTCGGCATCACCAGCCTGTCCATGTCGCCCTCTGCGGTGCCCGGCGTGCGCTTCGCGCTGAGCCGGCACGACCTGGCGACCTGCCGGGCGATCGGTGAGGCGGCGCGGAAGGCCCCGACGGCCGCGGCCGCACGGGCGGCTGCGCTCGAGCTCGTCGACCCGCAGGTGCGCGAGGTGCTCGCGCTCGGCTGACGCCGCCCGCGAGGGTGACCAGACGACCGATGCCCGCTCCCCGGTCCGGGGGGCGGGCATCGTCGTGCCGGCGGGTCGTGCGGCGGGGGTCCGCCCCGCCCCGTGAGGGCGGGTCCTCAGGCCGGGGCGAGCAGCCAGTCGAGCGCCTCGTCGGCCGACCAGCCCTCGGGGTGCTCGGCGATCAGGCGGTCGGCCCCGCCGAGGTCGGCGCCCAGGGTGACGAGGAGCTCCTCCTGGTAGCCGTCGGGACGAGTCTGGCCGAGCCCCACGTCCGCGGACAGCGAGTTGCACAGGCAGGCGCGCCCGACGGTCTCCTCCACCGTCCCGCCCTTGCGGACGAAGGCGTCGACGGGTTCGGCCGGGCAGCGGTAGCCCGCCCGGCCGTCGTCCTTGAGGTAGACGGTGCGCAGGTAGCCCAGGTCGCACAGCCGCGGCCGGGCGGCGCGGACGTCCGGGTCGGACAGCGTGCCGGCGAGCTGGGCCACCTTGAACGGGAAGCCGGTGGGTGAGGCGGCGGCGTCCGTGCGGATCTCGAGGGTCCCGGCGCGCAGCTGGTCGAGCAGCCGCCGGCGGATCGTCGCGGTGAGGCCCGAGTCGGTGCTCAGCGCGAAGAGGGTGCCGACCTGGACGCCCTGCGCGCCGGCGGCGAGCGCCGCCTGCACGGCCTCGGGGGTGCCGACCGACCCGGCCAGCCAGAACGGCAGGCCGACGGCCGCGACCTTGGCGACGTTCGCCTCGTCCCGGGGGCCGAAGACCGGCTGCCCCAGCTCGTCGAGCACCATCCGGCCGCGCGGCGGCGCGTTGTGCCCCCCGGCCCGCGGGCCCTCGATGACGAAGCCGTCCGGGCGGATCGCGGCGTCCTTGGTGAGGTACGCGGCGAGGACCTCGCTGGAGACGATCGCGAGGAAGAAGGGGCGGTGCAGCGGCGGGAGCCCGGACCCGAGCAGGCGCTCCGGGTGCAGCTCGACCGCGTGGTCCCCGGCCGCGTCGCCGACGACGTCGATCGGCAGCCGGACCGGGCGGTGCTGGGCGAGCTCGTCGAGCAGGTGCGGCAGGTGGCGGGGGATGCCGGCGCCGACGAGGACCGCGTCGACCCCGGCGAGCATCGCCCCGTAGGCCGCCATCGGCGTCGCGAGCTGGATCTTCTCCAGGTAGTTGATCCCGACCGGTCCGTCGTGGCCCTCCTTGGCGAGCCACACCTCGACGAAGCTGCCGAGGACGGTGAGCTCCTGCAGGGCGCGGCTCGGGCGCAGCCCGACCTTCGGGACCGGCCGGTACGGCACGCCCGGTGCCCGGCCGCCGGGGACGAGGTAGCGGTCCAGGACGCGCTCGGCGACCTCGGGCACCGGGAAGGCGGCCAGCGCGCGGCGGACGGAGCCGTCGAGGTCGCCGTCCTCGAGCCGCCGGGCCAGGACGAGGTCGAGGGCAGTGCCGGAGACGACACCGAGCTGGCCCCGGCGGGCCACGGCCCGGGCGAGGCGCCACGAGGACACGGCGACACCCATGCCGCCCTGGATGATCGTGGGCAGCCCGGTGCTGAGCGGACGGGCGGACGGGGAAGGCGACAGCGACATGAGGACCTCTCGACTACCTACGGAGGCGTAAGTTACGCAACCGTAGGCTGGCGTCCGTGGTCCGGTCGGGACCATCGTCCCTGGTCGGCCGGAGGGCTGCAGGTCGGGGGCCTACAGGCCCATCGCGTGCACGCCTCCGTCGACGTGCACGATCTCGGCCGTCGTGGCGGGGAACCAGTCGGAGAGCAGCGCGACCACGGCGCGGGCGGTCGGGTCGGCGTCGGCGACGTCCCAGCCCAGCGGTGCCCGCCGGTCCCAGCCGCTCTCGATGTCCTGGAAGCCGGGGATCGCCTTGGCGGCGGTCGTCTTGACCGGCCCGGCGGCGACGAGGTTGACCCGGATCCCGTCCGGGCCCAGGTCGCGGGCGAGGTAGCGCGAGGTGGCCTCGAGCGCCGCCTTGGCGACGCCCATCCAGTCGTAGACCGGCCAGGCGACGCTGCCGTCGAAGGTCAGGCCGACCACCGAGCTCCCGCGGGCCATCAGCGGCTGCGCCGCGACGGCCAGCGACTTGAGCGAGAAGGCCGAGACCTCCAGCGCGGTGGCGACGTCGGACCACGCACCGTCGAGGAAGTGCCCGCCGAGCACGCTCTGCGGCGCGAAGCCGATCGAGTGCACGACGCCGTCGAGCCGGTCGGTGTGCTCGCCCACCCGCTCGGCCAGGGCGGCGAGGTCCTCCTCGGCGGTCACGTCGAGCTGGACCACGGGTGCCGGGGACGGCAGCCGGCGCGCGATCGCCTCGGTGAGCCGGGCCTGGCGACCGAACGAGGTGAGCACGACACGTGCTCCCTGCTCCTGCGCGAGCCTCGCGACGTGGAAGGCGATCGACCCCTCGGTGAGCACCCCCGTCACCAGCACCGTCTTGCCGTCGAGCAACGTCATCTCGGTCTCCTGTCGCATCCGTGCACGCGGTGGTCGCGCGTCGACGACGCTAGTGAGGAGACCAGGGGGCCGACGAGCCCGACAACGCCCAGGTTCGCTCCCGGGCGTTGTCGGGACCCGACAATCAGGCCCGGCCGAGCAGCTCGATGGCCTCGGTGGCGATCTCCAGCTCCTCGTTGGTGGGGATCACCCAGACGGTCACCTCGCTGCCGTCCGGGGAGATGAGCGTCTCGGTCTTCTTGCGCCCGGCGTTGCGCTCGGGGTCGACCGCGATGCCCAGCCGCTCCAGCCCGGCCAACGCGTTGATCCGCACGAGGTCGTCGTTCTCGCCGATGCCGGCGGTGAAGACGATGGCGTCGACGTGCCCGAGCTGGGCGTAGTAGGCACCGACGTAGTTCTTGATCCGGTGGTAGTAGACCTCCAGCGCCGTCCGCGCGTTCTCGTCCCCGGCATCCACGGCGGCGTGCACGTCGCGCATGTCGGAGGAGCCGGACAGGCCGAGCATGCCGGAGCGGCGGTTGAGCAGGTCGTCGAGCTCGTCGGTGCTCAGCCCGGCGACCCGCTGGAGGTGGAAGAGCACGGCCGGGTCGATGTCCCCCGACCGGGTGCCCATCACCAGGCCCTCGAGCGGGGTCAGGCCCATGGAGATCTCCACCGAGACGCCGCCGCGCACGGCCGAGGCCGAGGCGCCGTTGCCCAGGTGGAGCACGATGACGTTGACCTCGGACGGGTCCTTGCCGAGCATCTCGGCGGTCTTGCGGGAGACGTACTTGTGCGAGGTGCCGTGCGCGCCGTACCGGCGGATCGCCCACCGCTCGGCCAGGTCGCGGTCGATCGCGTAGGTGTACGCGGCGGCCGGGAGCGTCTGGTGGAACGAGGTGTCGAAGACCGCGACGTGCGGGACCGTCGGGAAGGCGTGCCGGGCCGCCCGGATGCCCTGCAGGTTCGCGGGGTTGTGCAGCGGGGCGAGCGTCGCGAGGTCCTCGATCTGCGCCTCCACGGCGTCGTCGACCAGTGCGGGGCCGGCGAAGACCGAGCCCCCCTGGACGACCCGGTGGCCGACGGCCGACAGGGTCGCGGCGTCCAGCGTCGGGCCGTGCTGGGCGAACAGGCCGAGGACGGTCGCCATCCCGGACTCGTGGTCGGGGACCGGCTGCTCGAGCGTGACGACGCCGTTCGGTCCCTCGTGCTTGAAGGCACCCATCTCCTGGCCGATCCGCTCGACCAGTCCCGTGGCCAGCGCCTCACCGCTCTCGACGTCGACCAGCTGGTACTTGATCGACGACGATCCGGAGTTGACGACCAGGACGTGCGTGCTCACAGGGAGGCTCCTTCGGTGGAGGTGGGGACGGCCGTCCCGGACGGGGTGACCGTGGCGGTGATCGGGTGCCCCTCGCCGACCGGGGAGAAGGCCTGGGCCTGGATCGCGGTGATCGCGACCGTGTTGACGATGTCCTGCACGAGTGCGCCGCGGGACAGGTCGTTGACGGGCTTGCGCAGGCCCTGGAGCACCGGGCCGATGGCGACGGCGCCGGCCGAGCGCTGCACGGCCTTGTAGGTGTTGTTGCCCGTGTTGAGGTCGGGGAAGATGAAGACGGTCGCCCGGCCGGCGACGGTCGAGTCCGGCATCTTGGTCTTGGCGACCGAGGCGTCGACGGCCGCGTCGTACTGGATCGGGCCCTCGACGTCGAGGTCCGGACGACGCTCGCGGACCAGCGCCGTCGCGGCGCGCACCTTGTCGACGTCCGCACCCGACCCCGACTCCCCGGTCGAGTACGAGAGCATCGCGATCCGCGGCTCGATGCCGAACTGCGCGGCGGTCTCCGCCGAGGAGATCGCGATGTCGGCCAGCTGCTCGGCGGTCGGGTCGGGGTTGACGGCGCAGTCGCCGTAGACCAGGACGCGGTCCTCCAGGCACATGAGGAAGACGCTCGAGACCACCGAGGTGCCCGGCACCGTCTTGATGATCTCGAAGGACGGCTTGATGGTGTGCGCGGTGGTGTGGATCGCACCGGAGACCATGCCGTCGGCCAGGCCGAGCTGGACCATCATCGTGCCGAAGTAGGACACCGAGCCGACGATCTCGCGGGCCCGCTCGACGGTCATCCCCTTGTGCTTGCGCATCTCGGTGTACTCGGCGGCGAAGCGCTCGTGCAGCTCGCCGTCCTTGGGGTCGATGACCTTCGCCCCGGAGATGTCCAGGCCGAGCTCGGTCGCGCGGGAGCGGATCGCGGCCTCGGAGCCGAGGATCGTGAGGGCGGCGACCTCGCGCTGGAGCAGCGTGCTCGCCGCGCGCAGGATCCGGTCGTCGCTGCCCTCGGGGAGCACGATGTGCTTGCGGTCGCCGCGGGCGCGGGACAGCAGCTCGTACTCGAACATCAGCGGGGTGACCACAGTCGGCCGCGCGACGTCCATCCGGTCGAGGATGGCGGAGCCGTCCACGTGCTTCTCGAACAGGGCCAGGGCCGTGTCGACCTTGCGCTGGGAGTCCGCGGTGAGCCGGCCGCGGGTCGTGGCGGCCGCGCTCGCGGTCTTGAAGGTGCCCTGGTCGGTGCGCATGATCGGCAACCGCGTGCCCAGGCCGTCCACCAGCCGCGAGACGACCGGGGCCGGGTAGAAGCCGCCGTTGAGGATGATCCCGGCGAGCGAGGGGAACCCGTCGGCGGCGTGCGCCACGAGCAGCCCGAGCAGGATGTCCGCGCGGTCGCCCGGGGTGATGACGATCGCCCCGTCGGTGAGCTTCTCCAGCAGGTGCTCGATGGACATCGCACCGACCATCACGTCGAGCGCCTCGCGCTGCAGCAGCTCCGCGTCGCCCACCATGAGCCGGCCCTCGACCGCCTCCATGAGCGCGCCCACCGTGGGGGCGTTGAGCAGCCGGTCGTCGGGCACGGCCCACGCCGGCAGGTCGTAGCCCAGGGCCGACCGCATCGCCAGGAGGTTCTGCGCTCCGCACCGGTTGGCGACGACGCCGAGGACCTCGGCGTGCTGCGCCCGCAGCTCGGCGAGGCAGACCTCGGTCATCGACCGCACCTCGTCCGGCTTGCGACCGAGACCGCGCACGACGAAGAGCACCGGGGCGCCGAGGTTCGCCGCGACCCGCGCGTTGAACGCGAGCTCGGTCGGGCCGGCCACGTCGGTGTAGTCCGACCCGACGATGACCACGACGTCGCACAGCCGCTCGACGTCGTGGTACCGCGAGACGATCCGGGACAGGGCGGCCTCCGGGTCGGCGTGCACCTCCTCGTAGCTCACCCCGATGCAGGACTCGTACTCCATGTCGACCCCGTCGTGGGCGAGCAGGAGCTCCAGGACGTAGTCGGTCGACGTCGTGGACCGGGCGACCGGCCGGAAGACGCCGACCCGCGCGACCGTGCGGGTCAGCAGGTCGAGGAGTCCGAGGGCGATGGTCGACTTGCCGGTGTCGCCCTCGGCGGACGTGATGTAGATGCTGCGTGCCACGGGTGCGCTGCTTCCTTCTTGGTCGGTCGGGCGGGTCGGTCGTGCGGGGGTCGGACTACTCGTTGTCGCCGCCGGTGCTGGCGGTCGCCGAGGTGTCGCCGGTCGCGACGCCTTCGGCTCCCGGCCACACCCAGTCCCGGATCCCGGGCATGTCCTCACCGTGCGCGCGGGTGTACTCGCGGGCGGCCAGTCGGGCGTCGACCATCTTCTGGCGGAGGTTGGCCTGGCCGGACCGCAGCCAGTGCACCTGGTCGATGACGTCGATGACGAGCTTGAACCGGTCGAGGTCGTTGAGCATGACCATGTCGAACGGCGTCGTCGTCGTGCCCTCCTCCTTGTAGCCGCGCACGTGCAGGTTGCCGTGCCCGTTGCGGCGGTAGGTGAGGCGGTGGATGAGCCAGGGGTAGCCGTGGTAGGCGAAGACGATCGGCCGGTCGGCGGTGAAGATGTTGTCGAACTCGCGGTCCGAGAGCCCGTGCGGGTGCTCCCGCTCGTCCTGCAGCCGCATGAGGTCGACGACGTTGACCACCCGGACCATGAGGACCGGCAGCTCGCGGCGCAGGATCTCCGCGGCGGCCAGGGCCTCGAGGGTCGGCACGTCGCCCGCGCAGACCAGGACGACGTCGGGCTGCTTGCCCTGGATCTCGGTCCCGGCCCAGTCCCAGATCCCCAGGCCGCGGGTGCAGTGCGCGACGGCCTGCTCCATCGTGAGGAAGTTGGGGCCCGGCTGCTTGCCGGCGACGACGACGTTGACGTAGTTGCGGCTGCGCAGGCAGTGGTCGTACGTCGAGAGCAGGGTGTTCGCGTCCGGCGGCAGGTACACCCGGACGACTTCGGCCTTCTTGTTGACCACGTGGTCGATGAAGCCGGGGTCCTGGTGGGAGAAGCCGTTGTGGTCCTGGCGCCAGACGTGGCTGGAGAGCAGGTAGTTGAGGCTGGCGATCGGCCGCCGCCACGGGATGTCGTGGGTGACCTTCAGCCACTTGGCGTGCTGGTTCACCATCGAGTCGACGATGTGGATGAACGCCTCGTAGCAGTTGAACAGGCCGTGCCGGCCGGTGAGCAGGTAGCCCTCGAGCCAGCCCTGCATCTGGTGCTCGGAGAGCATCTCGAGCACCCGGCCCGCCCGGGCGAGGTGCTCGTCGACCTCCGGGCCCTCGAAGGCGGCGTTCCACTGCTTGTCGGTCGCCTCGAAGACGGACTGGAGCCGGTTGGACGCCGTCTCGTCCGGGCCGAAGATCCGGAAGTTGTGCGGGTTGAGCCGGATGACGTCGGCGAGCCACTGGCCGAGCACCTTGGGCGCCTCGCTGACCGAGCCGCCCGGCGTCGGCACGTCGACCCCGTACTCGCGGAAGTCGGGCAGGCGCAGGTCGTGCAGCAGCAGGCCGCCGTTGGCGTGCGGGTTGTCGCTCATCCGCAGGTGACCCGCGGGGGCCAGGGCGGTGATGTCCTCGGCGACGCGGCCGTCCGCGTCGAAGAGCTCCTCCGGGCGGTAGGACCGCATCCAGTCCTCGAGCACCTTCAGGTGCGCCTCGGTGTCCCGGGCGTTGGCCAGCGGCACCTGGTGGGCGCGCCACGACCCCGTGGTCTTCTTGCCGTCGATGTACGCCGGCCCGGTCCAGCCCTTGGGGGTGCGGAAGACGATCATCGGCCACATCGGGCGCGTCTCATCGCCCTCGGCCGCGGCGCGCTTGAGGGCGGCGATCTCGTCGAGCACGTCGTCGACGAGCGCGGCGAAGCGGCGGTGCGTCTCGATCGGGGGCTCGTCGTCGTACCCGGCGGTGAAGAGGTACGGGCGGTGGCCGTAGCCGACCATCAGCGAGGTGAGCTCCTCCTCGCTGATCCGGGCGAGCACCGTCGGGTTGGCGATCTTGAACCCGTTGAGGTGCAGGATCGGCAGGACGACGCCGTCGTTGACCGGGTGGACGAACTTGTTCGAGTGCCAGCTGGTGGCCAGCGGGCCGGTCTCGGCCTCGCCGTCACCGACGACGGCTGCCACGAGCAGGTCGGGGTTGTCGAAGGCCGCGCCGTAGGCGTGCGAGAGCACGTAGCCGAGCTCGCCGCCCTCGTGGATCGACCCGGGGGTCTCCGGCGCGACGTGGCTGGGGATGCCGCCGGGGAAGGAGAACTGCCGGAAGAGCCGGCGCAGGCCCTCGGTGTCCTGGGTGATGTCCGAGTAGACCTTGGAGTACGTGCCGTCGAGGTAGGCGCCTGCGACGAGGCCCGGACCGCCGTGGCCCGGGCCGGTGAGGTAGATCGTCGACTGCGCGCGGTCGGCGATCGCGCGGTTGAGGTGCGCGTAGAGGAAGGTCAGGCCGGGGGTGGTGCCCCAGTGGCCCAGCAGCCGCGGCTTGACGTGGTCGCGGTGCAACGGCTCGCGGAGCAGCGGGTTGGCGAGGAGGTAGATCTGCCCCACCGAGAGGTAGTTCGCCGCCCGCCACCAGCGGTCGATGCTCTCCAGGGTGGTGTCGTCCGGTGCGGTGCCGCGGGTCGCCCAGCCCGAGTCGGTGGTGTCGGGGGCGATGCTCATCAGCCATCTCCTGTGCTACCGGTCTCGACGACGAGGTGTAGGGCGTTCCTAGCATGCCGGATCGAGCGGCGAAACATGGGACGTTTCACTCGATGTGATGCTTCTCACACCGCCCGAGGCCATGCCATCACACTCGGGCACCTCCGCGCAGCAGCGACCGGGCGCTGGGTACCGTGAGCGCATGACCCCGTGGCGCGAGCTCGCGCGGACGGGCAGGTCCCCGCGGATGCTCGTGCTCCTGGTGATCCTGCTCTCCGCCGCCGCCGTCTGCGCCCGGCTCGGGGTCTGGCAGCTCGACCGGGCCGTGCAGCGCGGCGAGACCGAGGCGGCGCAGGCCGCCGTCGAGGCGGCCCGGGCCGAGCCCGAGCCGCTCACCGAGGTGCTCGCCCCCCAGACCTCCTTCCCGTCGGACCTCGTCGCGCACACCGTGACCGCCGCCGGCGTCTTCGAGCCGGGTCAGCTGCTCGTGCCGGGCCGGGTGCGCGACGGGGTCGAGGGCGTCCTCGTGCTGACCCCGCTCCGGGTCGGCGCGACCGGAGCGGTCCTGCCGGTCGTCCGGGGCTGGGTGCCGGACCTCGCGGCCGGCGCCGGCCTGGCGGCGCCGAGCGGTTCGGTGGAGGTCGCCGGCTACCTGCAGCTCGGCGAGGCCGCGGGACAGGGCGGGATGCCCGACGGGCAGATCGACGCGATCAGCCCGGCCGAGCTCGTGAACGTGTGGACCGGGCCCATCTACTCGGGCTACCTCGTGGCCTCCGACGTCGCGCCCGCGCAGGCGGGGCCGATCGAGCTGCTCACCCCGCCGACCGCGCCCGGCGGCGGCGGGCTCAACCTGCAGAACCTCGCCTACGCGCTGCAGTGGTGGATCTTCGGGGGCTTCGCGGTGCTGCTCTGGGGACGGATGGTCCGGGACGAGACCCAGGACCGGCTCGCCCCGCCGGTGGTCCCGGCCGAGGGCGGGTCGCCCCGCCCGCCCACGGCGTAGGGTCGGCCCCATGGAGGGCTGGCCGCTGGTGGTGCACGTGGACGTGGCCGTCGTCGCGGACCGGGTCGAGGACTTCCTCCGCGCCACGGAGGCGAACGCGCTCGCCAGCCGCAGGGAACCCGGCGTCCTGCGGTTCGACGTGCTGGCGGACCGGGCGGACCCGGCGCACGTCGTGCTCGTCGAGGTGTACCGCGACGAGGACGCCGCCGCCGCGCACAAGCAGACCGCGCACTACGCGACCTGGCGCGACGCCGTCGCGAGCCTGATGGCCCGGCCGCGCACGTCCGTCCGCTTCGCCCTCGCCGTGCCGGACGACCCGGCCCGGTGACGGCGGTCCCAGCCACGGGTCGGCGACCTCGTCCGCGTCAGGCAGGATGGTCGCGCGGCCCGGACCGGCCGCGGACGACGGAGGAGGACCGGTGGCGGCGAGAGAGTGGACGGACCGGGCGCGCGGTGCGCTGACCCGGTACCGGGCGATGGCCTACGTCACCGGCGCGATGCTGCTCGTGCTCTGCGTCGAGATGCTCGTCAAGTACGGCATCCGTCCGGACGAGGGCGTGCTGCGCTGGATCGAGTGGGTGCCCTTCGCGCACGGCTGGATCTACGTGCTCTACCTGGTCACCGTGCTCGACCTCTGGTCGACGATGCGATGGGGCTTCGGTCGCCTGGTCACCATGGTGCTGGCCGGCGTCGTGCCGGTCATGTCGTTCGTGCTGGAACGCCGCGTGCACGGCGACGCCGACGCGCGGATCGCGGTGGGCCGCCCCGCGGAGCGGACGGCCGCGTCGGCCCCGGGCGCCGCTCACTAGACTCCCCGCGTGACCGAGACCTCCACGCCCTCCGGCGACGGCCCCGTCCTCGTCGTCGACTTCGGCGCGCAGTACGCGCAGCTCATCGCGCGGCGCGTGCGCGAGGCGCACGTCTACTCCGAGATCGTCCCGCACACCTGGACGGCCGAGCAGATGCTCGCCCGGCGCCCGTCCGCGGTGATCCTCTCCGGCGGTCCGGCGAGCGTGTACGCCGAGGGCGCCCCCGGGATGGACGCCGCCCTGTTCGAGGCCGGGGTGCCGGTGCTCGGCATCTGCTACGGGTTCCAGGTGATGGCCCAGGCGCTCGGCGGCACCGTCGCGCAGACCGGCGTGCGCGAGTACGGCGGCACCCCGGTGGACGTCCCGGCCGCCGGCGTGCTGCTCGCGGGGTCCCCGGTCGGGCAGCAGGTCTGGATGAGCCACGGCGACGCGGTGCACGAGGCGCCCGAGGGCTTCGACGTGCTCGCCACCTCGGCCGGCTCGCCGGTCGCGGCCTTCGAGGACCCGGCCCGCCGGCTCTACGGCATGCAGTGGCACCCCGAGGTCAAGCACTCGCCGCTCGGCCAGGACGCGCTGGAGAACTTCCTCTACCGCGGCGCCGGCCTCGAGCCCACCTGGACCGCCGGCAACGTCGTCGCCGAGCAGGTCGAGCGGATCCGCGCCCAGGTGGGCGACGGCCGGGTGATCTGCGGGCTGTCCGGCGGGGTCGACTCGGCGGTCGCGGCGGCGCTCGTCCAGCGGGCCGTGGGTGACCAGCTGACCTGCGTGTTCGTCGACCACGGCCTGCTCCGGGCAGGGGAGGCCGAGCAGGTCGAGGAGGACTTCGTCGCCGCGACCGGGGTGCGCCTCATGGTGGCCGACGCGCGGGCCCGGTTCCTCGACGCGCTCGCCGGGGTCACCGACCCCGAGACCAAGCGGAAGATCATCGGTCGCGAGTTCATCCGGGTCTTCGAGCAGGCGGCGCGCGACGTCGTGGCCGAGTCCGGCGCGCACGGCGAGGAGGTCCGCTACCTCGTGCAGGGGACGCTCTACCCCGACGTCGTGGAGTCCGGCGGCGGCGAGGGTGCGGCGAACATCAAGTCCCACCACAACGTCGGCGGGCTGCCCGACGACCTGCAGTTCGAGCTCGTCGAGCCGCTGCGGACCCTCTTCAAGGACGAGGTGCGCGCGGTCGGCCTCGAGCTCGGCCTGCCCGAGGAGATCGTCTGGCGCCAGCCCTTCCCGGGCCCCGGCCTGGGTATCCGGATCATCGGCGAGGTCACCGCCGAGCGGCTCGAGGTGCTGCGGGTCGCGGACTCGATCGCCCGTGCCGAGCTGACCCGGGCGGGGCTCGACCGGGAGATCTGGCAGTGCCCGGTGGTGCTGCTCGCCGACGTGCGCTCGGTGGGCGTGCAGGGCGACGGGCGGACCTACGGCCACCCCGTGGTGCTCCGGCCGGTGAGCTCGGAGGACGCCATGACGGCGGACTGGACGCGCGTGCCCTACGACGTGCTGGCCACGATCTCGACCCGGATCACCAACGAGGTGCCCGAGGTCAACCGGGTGACGCTCGACGTGACGAGCAAGCCGCCGGGCACCATCGAGTGGGAGTGAGCCCACGGGTGAGGGTGGGTGCCCGGCACTAGCCTGGGCGCGTGCGCATCGTCCACGTCTCCGACTGCTACCCGCCCCGGACGGGCGGGATCGAGACCCAGGTGCGCGACCTGGCCCGGGCACAGGTCGGGGCCGGCCACGAGGTCCACGTCCTGACGGCGACCCCGCTCGGCGACGGACGCGCGGAGGCCGGTGCTCGCGCTGCGGGTCCCGACGCGGACGCCCGTACCGCGGGTCGGCACACGGCGCCCGACGACGGGGTGCAGGTCCACCGGCTGGGGACCCGGCTCCCGTTCGACCTGCCCGTCGACCCCGCGGGCCACGCCGCGATGGGCGCCTTCCTCGACCGGCTGCCCCCGGACGTCGTCCACGTGCACGCCGGGGTGCTCTCGCCGTTCGCCTTCGACGGTGCTCGGGCGGCGCTGTCCCGCGGGCTCCCGCTCGCGCTGACCTGGCACTGCATGCTCGACGGTGTGGTCCCCGTCCTGCGGGCGGCGGTCCGGCACTCCCGATGGGCCGACGCGCCGGTGGCGGTCTCGGCGGTGAGCCATGCGGCGGCCGAGCGGGTCCGGGAGGTCTTCGAGCAACGGGTGGACCTGGTGCCGAACGGGACGGACCTGGCGTGGTGGGCGCCGCCGGCCGGCCCCGTCCCGGTCCCCCCGCTGCGTGCCGTCGCGACGATGCGGCTGGCGCCCCGGAAGCGCGGGCCGGCCCTCGTCGCGGTGGTCGAGGACGCCGTCGCCCAGGTCGGCCACGACGCGCTGCGGGTCGAGATCGTCGGTGACGGGCCGATGCGTGCGCCGATGGAGCGGGCGGTGCACCGGCGCGGGCTCGCCGACGTCGTGACGATGCACGGCAGGCTGCCCCGGGAACGGCTGCGCGACCTCTACGGCGGCGCGCACGTCTTCCTCGCCCCCGCTGCGCTCGAGGCCTTCGGCATCGCCGCGCTGGAGGCTCGCACGGCGGGCCTCGTCGTCCTGGCCCGACGCGGGACCGGCGTCGAGGAGTTCGTGACGAGCGGGGTCGACGGGCTGCTGGTCGACGACGACGCCGGCCTGGTGCGGGCCCTGGCCCGGCTGGTGCACGAGCCCGCCGCGCTCGCCGCGCTCCAGGCCCACGCGCGGGAGGTCCGGCCGGTCTTCGGCTGGTCGCACACCCTCGCCGCGGCGGACGAGCTCTACGCCCGCGCCCGTGCCCTGCGGGGGATCGCGGGCTGACGCTCCGGCTCGCTGACCTCGGGTTCTGCCGCCGTCAGGGAGGGGTGTGAAGAATCTGTGCGCACCCCGGACCATCGGCCCACATTTGGACGGTGCAGGCAAGGAATATTCGGTGATGAGCCCAGGCGAAGGGCTCCTGGGTTCGGAAGGAGCCCTGCCGTCCTGGGAAAGGGAGCTCCATGAGCACCGCAGTCGTCAACGCAAAGCCGGTCAAGATCGTCAGTTACGTCCTCATGGTCATGGGCCTCCTCATGGTCGTCGCCGGGGGTGTCACCTGGGGCGTCGTGAGCAACCACCTGGCCGCGGAGAACATCACCGTCGCCGACGACGCCGCCGCCTTCGCGGGCGCCGCCGTCACCGGTCCGCTGCAGGCCTACTACGAGGCCGACATCATCAACCAGCACGCGCTCGACGCGACCGGTGGCAAGACCTACGCCCAGCTCGACCGTGAGGACCCGCTGCGCGCCACCGCGATGAACGCCTCGTTCCTCCGCGCGTCGCTGTTCACCTCGGTCGTGGCCTTCGGTGTCGCCGCGTTCGCGATCGGCATGGGCATCGTGCTCATCCTCGTGGGCTACGCGTTCACGGCGATCCTGCCGAAGAAGGTCGTGGCACCCGCGGTCGCCGCACGCGTCTGACCCGCACGCACGACGACGGCGGCCACCCCCTGCGGGGTGGCCGCCGTCGTCGCGTCCCGGGCCCTCCACCCGGGACGGCCTCACCGCCGTCGTCCGCCGGCGGTGAGCAGCGAGCCGACGAGCAGGGCGACCCCTGCCGCGGCGACCAGGCCGATCACGGCGAGCTGGACGTCGAAGACGGCGCCGGCGGCCAGCGCGATCAGGCCGAGGCCGATCGCGAGGACGACGAGTCCCCAGACCGTCGACCCGACGCGCACGCCGGGCGCCGGGGCCGAGGTCGGCGGGGCCGACGTCGGCGTGGTCGCCGACTCGGTGAACGGGGTGGCCGGCTCCGGGATCGGGGTGGTCGACCCGGGGATCGGGGTGGCCGGCTCCGGGATCGGGGTGGTCGGCTCGGTGGTGGGCATCGGGTCCTCCTGAGGGATGTGCGGGGTGTCGGCAACGGGCTCGGGGACGCCCGGCTCGGGCGTGGTCGGGGTGCTCATCGGCCTGCCTCCAGCACGGTCAGGGAGCCCACGCCCATGGAGATGTCGAGCTCGAGGTCCGGTCCGGTGGTGTCGCTGCCCGGGCGCACCAGGGTGGTGGCGTCGGCGCCGAAGCGGTCCGTGCGCTCGCCGAACCAGGTGAGCTCCCCGGCGGCGAGGTCGATCGTCGCCGTCACGTCGGCCCCGCGCGGGACGAGCACCGTGACGTCCCCCGCCGCCACGTCGATCGGGACGGACACCTCGCCCGACGTCGAGGGCAGCGCGGTGAGGTCGATCCGGGCGGTGCCGGCGCCGAGCTCGTAGCCCTGCTCGGCCTCGGCGACCGTCAGCGGGCGCTCGGTGATGTCGCCGAAGGCGACCTGGCCGGTCCCGCCGCGCCAGTCGTAGCGGTCGCTGGCGGCCAGCGGCGCGGCGATGAGCATGAGCACGACGGCGAGGGTCCCCAGGCCGCCGGCGGTGCGCCCGCGCAGCCCGGCGACGACGATCGCGACGCCGAGGAAGACGACGGCCGCGGCGATCGTGAGGAGACCGACCGGCGCCGCGAGCCGGCCGAGGCGGTCCGCGTACAGCAGCCCGGCGAGCACCAGGAGGGTCAGCGCCACGACGATGCCGAAGGTTCCGCGGCCGGCTCCGCGGGGTCCCCGGGGGGCGGCCGGCGGCAGCGTGGTGGTCGGGACGCCGCGGGGCGCGGTCCAGGTCTGGCCGTAGCCGGTCCAGGTCTGGCCCGAGCCGGTCCAGGTCTGGCCGGAGCCGGCCGAGGGCCGGCCGTCGTCGGGGTAGCCCGCGCCCTGGCCGGGTGCACCGGGCTGGGCCGGGGCCGAGGGGTGGCCGGGTGCTGTCGGGGTGGCAGACATCGAAGGTCCTTCCGTGGGTGCTGCTGAGGTCCAGGGGGTCGGCCCGTACGGACGGCCGGAGCCGCCCGCGGCGGGGGTGGTGCCGGCGGCGGTCGCGCCGGCGGTGGTGCCGGTGGGGGCTCCGGCCGGGGGCACCGGCCCGCCCCGCCATCCGGGCGGCGGCGGGTTGCCAGGGAGGCTCGTCGTCGGGCCGTGCCCAGGGCGCCGGTTCCGGCGTGAGGCGAGCAGGGCGACGACGGTGACGATCACGCCCAGCCAGACCAGGCCGCGCCACCAGCCCGAGTCGCCCCCGTACCAGCCGGGGACGAACCCGCCGGTGGTGGTCAGGCCCGAGACCAGCAGGAGCGCCGCGCCGAGCACGGCGATGTCCGCGTGCCCACGGAAGAGCTCCTGGAGGTGGATCCGGCCGTCCTCCTGCTCGGGGAGCAGCAGCCAGCCGACCGCGTAGAGGACGAGGCCGAGCCCGCCGAGCAGGACGGAGGCGAGGAAGAGCCCCCGCACGAGGAGGGGGTCGATCCCGAGGCGCAGGGCGATCCCGCCGCTGACGCCGCCGATCCACCGCTCACGGGTCCGCAGGAGGCCGGCGCGGCGGACGGAGTCGAAGAAGCCGTCGGTGCCGCTGGGTGTGGGCGGCGCCGGGGTGCGGGGGTCTGGTGTGCTCATGGCTCCATCGTGCGGCGGCCGACGGGGCCCCGGCATCGGGGAACGCCCCTGATCGGACCCTGATCCTCACCCCGGGCTCGCGCGGCCGGTCCCTGAACCCTTCCCTGACCTGTACCGGACCGGGGTCCGCCGGGCACCGCGACGTGTGACGATGCTGTGCGTGAGCACTGCGCCCGTAATCCCTCGCGTCCCGCTGCGCCGGCCGACCGCCGGCCGCGTGGTGGGCGGCGTCGCGGCGGGGCTCGCGGCCCACCTGGGACTGCGGGTCGGGCTGGTCCGCGCGCTGTTCATCGGGTCGGGCCTGGTCGCCGGGGTCGGCCTCGCGCTGTACGTGTTCCTGTGGGTCACGGTGCCGGCCGGCGACCCGGGCGCGGCGGCGGCCGACCAGCGCCCGGCGGCGATGAGCCGGCTCGCGCCGCGGCTGCGGCAGAGCGGGCGGTCCTTCCCGGCCGCCGAGGTCGGGGTCGGGCTGCTGCTCGTGCTCGCCGCGGCCGTGCTGGTCGCGAACCGGCAGGGCATCGCGCTCGGTGGCTCGTGGCTCGTCCCCGCGCTCATCGTGCTGGGCGGGACGGCGCTCGCCTGGAGCCAGCTCGACGCGGTGTCGCGTGCCGGGGACGGCGGAGCCGCCCGGTCCAGCCAGCGCATGAGCATCCTGCGGCTCGTCGGCGGCACGGTCCTGGCCGGGCTCGGGGTCTTCCTCTTCGTCGGTCGCGAGACGCAGACGATGGACCTGCTGGGCAGTGCGGTCGCGGCGCTCGCGGTGCTCGCCGGTGTCGGACTGGTCCTCGCCCCGTGGTGGCTCCGGCTCGTGCGGGCGCTCGGCGACGAGCGGGCTGCCCGGGCGCGCGACGCCGAGCGGGCGGACATCGCCGCTCACCTGCACGACTCGGTGCTCCAGACGCTCGCCCTCATCCGCGCCCGCGCCGACGACCCGGAGGACGTCGCGCGTCTCGCGCGCGCCCAGGAGCGCGAGCTGAGGTCGTGGCTGTACGAGGACCGGTCGACGCCGGGGACCTCGCTGGCGGCCGAGCTCGCGAGCCTCGTCGGGGAGATCGAGGACCTGAACGCGGTGCCGGTCGAGGTCGTCGTCGTCGGTGACCGGGTGCCGGATGCCCAGACCGAGGTGCTGCTGCGGGCGAGCCGCGAGGCGCTGCTCAACGCGGTGCGGCACGGCCGCCCGCCGGTCTCGGTGTACCTCGAGTGCCGTCCCGACGTCGTCGAGGTGTTCGTGCGCGATCATGGGGACGGGTTCGACCAGGCGGCCGTGCCGGAAGACCGCCTCGGGATCCGCGAGTCGATCATCGGCCGGATGTCCCGCCACGGCGGGTCGGCGGTCGTCCGGTGCCGCGAGAGCGGCACCGAGGTCCACCTGAGCCTTCCGGTGGACGGCAACGAGGAGGCACGCCAGTGACCGATCCCCAGAGCGGGTCCGCGACGGAACCTGTGGACGTGGTCCTCGTCGACGACCACCTGATCTTCCGCACCGGGGTGCGCGCCGCCCTCGACGACCGGGTGCGGGTGGTCGGCGAGGCGGACGACGTGTCCTCGGCGATCGAGGCGGTCCGACGCCTGCGGCCGCCGGTCGTGCTGCTGGACGTGCACCTCCCGGGCGGCGACGGCGGGGGAGGGGCGGAGGTCATCCGTTCCTGTGCCGACCTGCACGACGTGCGCTTCCTCGCGCTGTCGGTCTCCGACTCGGCCGAGGACGTGGTCCAGGTGATCCGGGCGGGTGCCCGGGGATACGTGACCAAGGCGATCAGCGGGCCGGAGCTCTCCGACGCGGTGCGCCGGGTGGCCGGGGGCGACGCGGTGTTCTCCCCGCGGCTGGCGGGTTTCGTGCTCGACGCCTTCGGGACCGCGGCCGGCGACATCGCGACCGGCGACGACGAGCTCGACCGGCTCTCGGCGCGCGAGCGCGAGGTCATGCGACTCATCGCGCGGGGGTTCACCTACCGCGAGGTCGCGGGCGAGCTCTACATCTCGGTGAAGACGGTCGAGTCGCACGTCTCGGCGGTGCTGCGCAAGCTCCAGCTCTCGAGCAGGCACGAGCTGACCCGGTGGGCGGCGGCGCGTCGGCTGCTCTGAGGCGGTCGGCTTCGGGCGGCCGGTGGGGGCGGCCGCTCTGAGGCGGTCGGTGTGCGGGCGGCCGGTGTGGGGCGGCCGCGGCGCGGACTCCTACGTCCGAAGCGGGATCCCGTTGCGGTCGGTGAAGGCCCATCCGCCCGCTTCCCGGGTGATCTGGAGGCCCCGACGATGGGCCAGCTCGTGGTGGTGCCAGCAGAGCAGGACCCCCTCGGCGACGGCGGTCCGGCCGTGGTCGCGGGCCCAGTGGCGGACGTGGTGCACCTCGCTGATCGCCGGTGGGGCCGAGCAGCCGGGGTAGCGGCAGGTGCGGTCGCGGGCGATGACGGCCGCTCGCTTGGGGCCGGTGTAGGTGCGCTGCGTGCGCCCGGCGTCGAGGACCTGGGAGTCGGGACCGAAGATGACCCGGTTCCAGGCGCTGTCGCAGGCGAGGCGGGCGAGCACGGTGCGGGGGACGCCGGTGCCGTCGTCGAAGCTCGCACCGCGCCGCAGGGCCTCCGTGCTCATCGGGCCGACGGGCGGCGCGAGGCGTCCGGGCGCACCGCCGGGGGCATCGGCTGCGCTCGCTCGGTCGAGCAGTGTCATCAGCGTGGCGTGGTCCACGTGCACGGTGACCTGGGGCCGGACCGCCGTGCCCGTCCCGACCAGCCCGTGGTCGAGGACCACGCGAGCCAGGTCGGCCAAGCCCTGGGCGCGCCGCTGGCTCGTGCTGCGCGGGTCGCCGGCCGCGGGTACCCCCATCACGGCGCTCAGGGCTGTCCGCAGCTGCTCGCCGTGGTCGACGGTGAGCTGGCCGTCGACGCGGAAGCCGTACGGGACGCGGGCGATCTCCAGGTGCTCGCGCGCGGACGCCTCGACGTATCCGCGGTCGTCGGCCTCCGGATCGGCGTGGTCCGCCCAGGCACGGACCACGGTGCGCAGGTCGTCCACCGGGAGGCGGCGGGCCTGGTCGACGAGGAAGGCCTCGTCGCAGTCGTTGGCAGGGTCGGCGAGGGCTGTGCGCCGGGCCGGGGTGGTCGGGGCGAGGGTGGCGAGCACCCGGGCGGCCTCGGCGCTCATCCGTCCCGCCACTGCGGCGTCGCTCGTCAGGGGCAGGTCCTCGCGCAGCGCACGCCCGAGCCGGACCTGGGCGCGAGCGCTGGCGATGGACGACCCGAAGCGCGCGGCGGCCCACTGGACGAGCGACCGGTGCGGGCCGAGCGCCCAGAGCCCGTCGGCCTCGATCACCGGGAGGAGGCGAGCCTGGCCTACCGAGGCGCGGCCCGCGACCGAGCCGAGCAGGTCGGCGAGCGCCTCGGCCTGCGCCCCGTCCAGATCCCGCGGTGCGACGGCGAGGAGCTCGTCGAGGGCGGCCAGCAGCGCGGCGGCCGGGCCGTTCAGGCCGGAGGGAAGAACGGCGCCGAGCGTGGAGGTCTCCGGCCGCAGCTGCCGCGCGACCCCCGGGTGCACGCGTGCCCCGACGGTGCCCGGCCGTGAGCGCTGCACGCCGTCCTGGACTGCTCCCGCCGTGCGCATTCCGCTCGCCCTCCGTCGGCGTCCATTGTTCGTCGCGCTCGTTGCCATTCTCGCACCGGCCACCGACATTCTTCTCGAGGGGCCGCCGGCCCTCGGTCCAATGCGAGTATTGCCCGTGCCGAGAGGTCGCGCGTCGACGCACGTGTTCTCGATGGCGCTCGGGTGCGCCGAGGGGTGGGTCCGGCGCGGGGCGTCAGCCGTGGGCGCACGTGGTGACGAGAGCGGTCGCCGACTGACGGGCGACCCGACGGTGCCCGAGCAGGGAGCTTGCACGATCCCCGACGAGGGCGGCCCGCGGGTGCCGGTGTGCCGGGAGTGCTGCCGTCGGCGCTCGTACCGACCTCGGCCCCACGTCGCCGCGTTGGTCCGAGATCCCTGTGGATTGCGGTGAATCACGGGAATGGTGAATATCGCGAGGGCCGTACCGCGCGCAGCACGACGACATCCTGGGCCCTTCGAGAATGGACCGGAGCGCTCCCTCACTCCCGTCGTCGGGCGCTATCGGTCTCCGGAGCGTCGAGCTGTGCCGGTGAAGGCCGCCGCGCCCGACCCCGCGCCGCCCGCCCGCGTCGGCCGCGCCCCGCGGGCCCTCCGCGCGCCCTCGATGTCCGACCGACGGCCTACCCTTGCAGGGCGATGACGACCCTCTTCGACGACTTCCCGCTGCGCGGCTTCGACCCCGCGCCCCTGCCCGCCGTGCCCCCGCGCGCCGCCGACGAGGCCGCCGAGGCCGACGACGCCCGCCCGGCCGGTTCCGACCGGGCCGCCGACCATGCCGCCGATCGCGCCGCCGATCGCGCCGCCGCCGCGCGGCGGCCGCCGCCGAGCTGCTCGTCGGGCTCAACCCCGAGCAGCGCGAGGCGGTGCTGCACACCGGCTCGCCGCTGCTCATCGTCGCCGGCGCCGGCTCGGGCAAGACCCGGGTGCTGACCCACCGGATCGCCCACCAGCTCGCCACCGGACGGGTCCGCCCGGGCGAGGTCCTGGCGATCACCTTCACCAACAAGGCGGCGGCCGAGATGCGCGAGCGCGTCGCGAGCCTCGTCGGCCCGGCCGCGCGCGCGATGTGGGTCTCCACCTTCCACTCCGCGTGCGTGCGGATCCTGCGCCGGGAGGCCGCCACCCTCGGGCTGCGCACCTCGTTCTCGATCTACGACTCGGCGGACTCCCAGCGGCTGCTCACGCTCGTCTGCCGCGAGCTCGACCTCGACGTCAAGAAGTACCCGCCGAAGGTGCTCGCCTCGAAGATCTCGAACCTCAAGGACGAGCTGGTCGACCCCGAGACCTACGCGCGGACGTCCGGTGCGTCCTCCGGCGCGGCCAACGCCTTCGACGAGGTCCTGTCGAGCGTCTACACGCGCTACCAGGCCCGCCTGCGCCAGGCGCACGCGCTCGACTTCGACGACCTCATCACCACGACGGTCCACCTGCTCCAGGCGTTCCCCGCCGTCGCCGAGCACTACCGGCGCCGCTTCCGGCAGGTCCTCGTCGACGAGTACCAGGACACGAACCACGCGCAGTACACGCTGGTCCGCGAGCTCACCGGCGCGCACGGCGACCCGAACCCCGCCGAGCTCACCGTCGTCGGCGACGCCGACCAGTCCATCTACGCGTTCCGCGGCGCGACGATCCGCAACATCATGGAGTTCGAGGCCGACTACCCGGACGCCCGCACCATCAAGCTCGAGCAGAACTACCGCTCGACCCAGACGATCCTCTCCGCCGCGAACGCCGTCATCTCGCGCAACCCCGGGCGCACGCCCAAGCGGCTCTGGACGGACGCCGGCGCCGGCCCGCAGATCGTCGGCTACGTCGCGGACAACGAGCACGAGGAGGCGCGGTTCGTCGCCGAGGAGATCGACCGGCTCGGGGACGCCGAGGGCGTCCGGCCGGGCGACGTCGCCGTCTTCTACCGGGCCAACGCCCAGTCCCGCGCCCTGGAGGAGGTGCTCATCCGGGTCGGCCTGCCGTACAAGGTCGTCGGCGGCACGCGCTTCTACGAGCGCCGTGAGGTCAAGGACGCCGTCGCGTACCTGCGTGCGATCGCCAACCCGGACGACGACGTCAACCTGCGCCGCATCCTCAACGTGCCCAAGCGCGGGCTGGGGGACCGCTCCGAGGCGATGCTGGCCGCGTTCGCCGACCGCGAGCGGATCTCCTTCGGCGAGGCGCTCGACCGGGTCGAGGAGGCCCCCGGCCTCGGCACGCCGCGCCGTCACCGGGCTGCGTGCCTTCGCCGAGCTGATGGCCGGGCTGCGCGAGCTCGCCGGCGTCCGGCGCCGGCCCGGGCGAGATGCTCGGCGCCGTCCTCGACCGCACCGGCTACCTCGCCGAGCTGCGTGCCAGCGACGACCCGCAGGACGCCTCCCGCGTGGAGAACCTCGCCGAGCTGCACGCGGTGGCCACCGAGTTCGAGGCCGCCGAGCCCGAGGGCGACCTCGCCGACTTCCTCGAGCGCGTCTCCCTGGTCGCCGACTCCGACCAGATCCCCAGCGAGGACGTCGCCGACGGCGCCGCCGAGGCGGCGCCCAAGGTCGACCAGGGCGTCGTCACCCTGATGACGCTGCACACGGCCAAGGGCCTGGAGTTCCCGGTCGTCTTCGTCACCGGCTGGGAGGACGGCACCTTCCCGCACATGCGCTCGCTGGCGGACACCGACCAGCTCGCCGAGGAGCGCCGGCTCGCCTACGTCGGCGCTGACCCGCGCCCGCCAGCGCCTCTACATCTCGCGCGCCGCGGTCCGCACCGCCTGGGGCGTGCCCAACGAGTTCCCGGCCAGCCGGTTCCTCGACGACGTCCCGGACGAGCTCGTCGACTGGCGGCGCCGCGAGTCGAGCATGGCCACCCTGCGCGCCGGCGGCTCGGGCTGGGGCGGGGGAGCCTCGGCGTGGGGCGGCCGCTCCGGCGGCGGCGCCGGAGCGGCGGGCGGTCCGAGGACTCGCGCTCCGGGCCGGTGACGACGCGACGGGCCGGGTCGCGGCGCCCGCGCCGGCCGACGCCGGGACCGTCGGCTCGAGCGGTGCGAGGTTCGGCTCCGCGACCCCGCGCCCGGCGGGATCGGTGCCGTCCCTGGAGGTCGGCGACCGCGTCACGCACGACGCCTACGGCATGGGCACCGTCGTCGCGACGGAGGGCTCCGGCCCGAACGCCGTCGCGAAGATCGACTTCGGCGCCGACGGCGTCAAGCGGCTGCTCCTGCGCTACTCGCCGGTCACCAAGCTGTAGCCGTGGCCGACGCTCGAGTGTGGTCAAGAGTGCACGGAATGCTGCACCGTCATCACGGCTCGCACGCCGGGT
Organism: uncultured Actinomycetota bacterium; assembly: GCA_963724505.1. GTDB lineage: Bacteria > Actinomycetota > Actinomycetes > Actinomycetales > Cellulomonadaceae > Actinotalea. Next base: position 85,815 of record CAVRUY010000005.1, on the reverse strand, counting down.
CCTTCGACGGGGCCGCGGCTCGGCGCTACGAGGCATGCACCGGTCGCTTCGGCTGGGTCTACCGGGCCGTCGCGCGCCGGATCGTGCCGCTCCTTCCCGAGCGTGGCCACCTGGTCGACGTCGGGACCGGGCCCGGTCACCTCCTGCTCGCGGTCGCCCGGCTGCGGCCCGACGCCCGGGTCACCGGCGTGGACCTCGCCGCGGAGATGGTCCGGATCGCCCGCGCGAGGGCAGAGGGTGCGGGAGTGGCCCGACGCGTCGAGGTGGTCGCGGCCGACGTCGCCGCGCTTCCGCTGCCCGATCGATGCGCCGACGTGGTCACCGCGACGATGGCCGCGCACCACTGGCCGGACCTGACGGCTGGGCTCGCCGAGATCGCCCGCATCCTGGGGCCCGAGGGTCGCGTCGTGGTCGTCGACCGGCGCGGGACCGGTCCGGCGTTGCGTGCCGCGCTCGCGGCCACGATGCCCGATCGCGCGGTGCGTCGGGACCACGTCCGGCTGCTGGGGCTGCCGGTCTACCGGCGGTGGACGGTCGGCCCGGCACCGACGGCGTGACGGGGCCGGAGGCGTCGGGGCCCTGCACCGGCGGCCCACGACGGTCGTCGGGGCCAAGCACCGGCGGCCCGCGACGGCTGCGGACCGCCGGGGACCAAGGTCTCTCGACGTGAAGAGATCTGGTCGCCAAAGGCGGCTACCATCGCTGCGGCGGTGTACACCGGCGCAACGCGGCGAACGAAGGGCGACAGGGTGGACCTGTTCGAGTACCAGGCACGGGACATGTTCGAGAAGCACGGTGTTCCCGTGCTCGGCGGGATCGTCGCCACGACGGCCGCACGAGGCCGAGGCCGCGGCCGATCGCCTCGGCGGCGGGACCGTCGTCGTCAAGGCCCAGGTCAAGACGGGCGGCCGCGGCAAGGCCGGCGGCGTCAAGCTCGCCCACTCCCCGCAGGAGGCCGGCGAGAAGGCCGGCGAGATCCTCGGCATGGACATCAAGGGCCACACCGTCCACCGCGTGATGGTCGCCGCGGGCGCGAAGATCGCCGAGGAGTACTACTTCTCCGTCCTGCTCGACCGCTCCGAGCGCCGCTACCTCGCGATGTGCAGCGTCGAGGGCGGCATGGAGATCGAGCAGCTCGCCGTCGAGCGGCCCGACGCGCTCGCCAAGGTCGCCGTCGACCCGATCGTCGGCATCGACGCGGCCAAGGCCGCCGAGATCGTCGCCGCGGCCGGCTTCGCCGACGACGTCGCGGCGACGTCGCCGCCGCCATCCAGAAGCTGTGGACCGTCTACCGCGAGGAGGACGCCACGCTCGTCGAGGTGAACCCGCTGGTCCGCACCGAGGACGGCCGCATCGTCGCCCTCGACGGCAAGGTCACCCTCGACGCCAACGCCGACTTCCGGCACCCGGACCACGCCGAGCTCGAGGACACCGCGGCCACCGACCCGCTGGAGGCCAAGGCCAAGGAGCACGACCTCAACTACGTCAAGCTCGACGGCTCCGTCGGCGTCATCGGCAACGGCGCCGGTCTCGTCATGAGCACCCTGGACGTCGTCGCCCAGGCGGGCGTCCGGCACGGGGGCGTCACGCCGGCGAACTTCCTCGACATCGGCGGCGGCGCCTCGGCCGAGGTGATGGCCGCCGGCCTGGACGTCATCCTGGGCGACCCGCAGGTGACCGCCGTCTTCGTCAACGTCTTCGGCGGGATCACCGCCTGCGACGCGGTGGCGAACGGCATCGTCACGGCCCTGAAGATGCTCGGCGACCACGCGACGAAGCCGCTCGTCGTGCGCCTGGACGGCAACAACGTGGCCGAGGGCCGGGCGATCCTGCGCGCCGCGGCCCACCCGCTGGTCACCCTCGCCGACACGATGGACGGCGGGGCCGACACGGCCGCCGGCCTCGCCCACGCCCGCGCCTGACACCCGAGATTGAGAGAGCACAGACATGGCGATCTTCCTGACGCAGACCTCGAAGGTCATCGTCCAGGGCATGACCGGGTCCGAGGGCCAGAAGCACACCACCCGGATGCTCGCCTCGGGCACCCAGGTGGTCGGCGGCGTCAACCCGCGCAAGGCGGGCACCGCGGTCACCTTCCCGCTCGGTGAGGGCACCGTCGACGTGCCGGTGTTCGGCACCGTCGCCGAGGCGATGGCGGCGACCGGCGCCGACGTCTCGGTGGTCTTCGTGCCGCCGGCCTTCACCAAGGCCGCCGTGCTCGAGGCCGTCGACGCCGCGATGCCGCTGGTCGTCATCATCACCGAGGGCGTCCCGGTGGCCGACACCGCCGAGTTCTTCACCGCCGCGCAGGCGGCCGGCGTCCGGCTCATCGGGCCGAACTGCCCGGGCATCATCAGCCCCGGGAAGTCGAACGTCGGGATCATCCCGGCCGACATCTCCGGCGGCGGGCACATCGGGCTCGTCTCGAAGTCGGGCACGCTGACCTACCAGATGATGTTCGAGCTGCGGGACTTCGGCTTCTCCACCGCGATCGGCATCGGCGGGGACCCGATCATCGGGACCACGCACATCGACGCGCTCGAGGCCTTCGAGGCCGACCCGGAGACGCACGCGATCGTCATGATCGGTGAGATCGGCGGCGACGCCGAGGAGCGCGCCGCCGCCTACATCGCCGAGCACGTGACGAAGCCGGTCATCGGCTACGTCGCGGGCTTCACGGCGCCGGAGGGCAAGACGATGGGCCACGCCGGTGCCATCGTCTCGGGCTCCTCGGGCACCGCCCAGGCGAAGAAGGTGGCCCTCGAGGCCGCCGGCGTCAAGGTCGGTCGCACCCCGAGCGAGACCGCCGACCTCATGCGGGAGATCCTCTCGGCCTGAGCGGCCGCGACCAGACCCCGTCCCGACACACCGCCGGCCTGACGGGGCGGACCGGCGGCGAGCAGGGACCATGGAGCGGTGAGCCGTCCGCCCGCCCCGTCCGCGCGTCGACCCGCCGCGCCCACCGGGCGGCCGACCGGCGCACCGGCCCGTCCGGCGCGGCGCGTCGACCCGCGGGCGCCGTCCGGCGCCGCCCGGGTGCGCGCCGGCCTCGGCGGGCTCGGTGAGCGGGTGGGCGCGGCCGTCGGCGACTACCGCACGACGCTCACCTCCGACGGGTCTCCGCACTGGGTCTCCGGCCTGCTCGCCGGGGCGCAGGGCGCCGTGCTCTCCTTCCTCGTCGTCGTCCTTCCCGCGATGACCGCCTACGTCGCGACGTCGGCCGACCCGACGAACGCCCAGGTCGGCTGGCCGCGCGCGGCCTCGGTCGGCTCGGCGATCTGGCTGCTCGGCCACGGCGGGGCGCTGCGGGCGAGCGACGCCACGATCACCCTCATCCCGCTCGGCCTCACCGCGCTCGCCGTCTTCGGCGCCTACGCCTCGGCCCGGCGCACCGCCCGGCCCACGCCCTCGGCCTGGCTCGCGTCGATCGGCGGCTACCTCGCGGTGGCCCTGCTCGCGCTGCTGGTCGCCGGGCAGGGCGGCCCGCTCGGCGCGGGGCCGCTCGCCGTCCTCCGGCTCGTGCTCGGTGCCGTCCTGGTGGCCGCCCTCGGCGGCGGCGCGGCCGTGCTCACGCCCCGGGACGTCGGACGGGCGCTGTCCGGCCGGGACCGGGTCCCGCGGTGGACCCGGCTGGCGGTGCGTGCCGGCGTGGCCTGCACGGCAGCCCTCGTCGTCCTCGCCTCGGCGGTGACCGTGCTCTGGCTCGTGCTCGGGCGGGCGGCCACCGACGACGTCGTCTCCGCCCTCGCGCTCGACCCGGTCGGTGGGGTGGTGCTCGGCGTCGCCCAGCTCGCCGTCCTGCCCAACCTCGTGCTCTGGGCGCTCGCCTGGCTCGTCGGCCCCGGCTTCGCCGTCGGGCTGGGCACCGCCTTCGCGCCGGACGTGGTGGTCGGCGGTCCGATGCCGGCCCTGCCGCTGCTCGGTGCGCTGCCCGCGGGCGCCGGTGGAGGGCTCCGGGCCGCCCCGCTCGCCGTCGTGCTCCTGGGCGCGGTGGCGGGCTGGTGGTGGCACCGGCGTCGCGAGAGCAGCGGCGCGTGGCAGCCCTTCGTCGCCGCCCTCACGCTCGCGCTGACCGGCGGGGCCGCGGCAGGGGCGCTCAGCGCGCTCGCGGGCGGCTCCGCCGGACCGGGTCGCCTTGCCGTCGTCGGCGCGCCGGTCCTCGAGGTCGCCGCGACCGCTGCGCTGCTGCTCCTCGTCGGCGCCCTGCTGGTGGCCGTGCCGGCCGAGCCCGCGGTGCGGGCCGGCGTCGCGCGGGGTGCGCGAGCGACGTGGCGCCGGGTGCGCGGCGGCGCTCAGCCCCCGGTGGCCGGGGTGAGCAGCGACGTCCAGGACGAGACGCGCGACGCCAGCTCCGCCTGATAGGTCTCCTCGCAGGTCTGCGTCGCGGAGATCGTCAGCGCATTCGCCAGGCAGGTCTGGTGGTCCATCTGGATCGAGTAGATGGTGAGCGTCGAGGCGGTGCCGAACACCGTCAGCGAGGTGAAGCCCAGGCCGAGGGCCAGGAGCAGGACGAGCGGGCTCCGGCCCAGGCCGGCCCGGATGAGCCGGCGCAGCGACCGGATGCCGAGGACGATCGTGACCAGCCCGATCGGGATCGCCCCGAGCTGCCAGGGCAGCGCCAGGCCCGCCGTGAGCAGCGTGGCGAGGATGAGGACGGTCACGTCGAGGGTGGTCCGCCCGGCGGCCCGGATCACCTCCGGGTCGGGCGGCGGCTTCGGCGCCGGCGGGACAGGGGCCGTGCCCCGCAGCCACGGCGCCCCACCGGGCGGCGGACCGACCTGCGGCGGAGCGCCCTGCGGCGGAGCGCCCTGCGGCGGAGCGCCCTGCGGCGGAGCGCCCTGCGGCGGAACGACCGGGGGGTGCCCGTCCGCGGGACGCGGGCCGGCGCCGTCGCCGCGCGGGAGGTCCGCGCCGGCGGCGGGTCGGCCGTCCGGCGGGTCCTCGACCGGGCCGCCCGGGCGGGGCGGGGCGTAGGGGTTGCTCACGGATCTCCTCGGGGCGCGGCCGTCCTGAGACCCCAGTGTCCCACCGTCCGGCGCGCGGCTAGGGTCGGGCCGTGCCTCCGGCTCCACCCTCGCCGCCCGGCGCCGACGCCGCGCCGCCCGTCCCTCCCGCGCCGCGGACCGTCTCCGCAGCCGCGCGTCTCGTCGTGCTCGCCTCCGGGGCGGGCTCGAACCTCGGCGCGCTGCTCGCCGCGCACGGCGACCCCGGCTTCGGCGCGCGGGTCGTCGCGGTGGTCAGCGACGTGCCCACGGCCGGTGCGCTGACCCTGGCCCGCGACGCCGGGGTGGCGACGGCCGTCGTCGCCCCTCGGGACTTCCCCGACCGGCCGGCCTGGGACGCCGCACTCACCCAGGCGGTCGACGTCTTCGACCCGGCGTGGGTGGTGTGCGCGGGGTTCATGCGGATCCTCGGCACACCGTTCCTCGCGCGCTTCGGGGGTCGCGTGCTCAACACGCACCCGGCCCTGCTGCCGGCCTACCCCGGCGCGCACGCGGTCCGGGACGCGCTCGCGCACGGGGCCAGGGTGACCGGCTGCACGGTGCACCTGGTCGACGCGGGCATCGACACCGGCCCGATCCTCGCGCAGCGCGCCGTCGAGGTCCGGGACGACGACGACGAGGCGAGCCTGCACGAGCGCATCAAGGTGGTCGAGCGCGAGCTCCTCGTGGACGCCGTCGGCCGCGCGGTGCGGTCCGGGATCACGGTCGCCGGGCGCCGGGCGCGGCTCGGCTGACGGCTGCTGTCGCGGCGCCGCCGGAGGCGCCCCGGAGCCCTCGGCTAGACTCGGCCCGGCCGTGACTGGCGTGAGGTGGGACTGACCACCAGGGAGCGGCCGCAGTTCCCTGCCGTGCACCGTCCGCCTGGGTGCCTGGGTCCCGATCGAGCCGCCCGACGACCGTCGTGCGGTGCGCCGACCCAGGAGGACCGATGAGCACGAGCTCCGCCCCCGCATCCCCGTCCGACCCCACCGCGGACTCGACCCGCCGCCCGCTGCGCCGGGCGCTGCTGAGCGTCTACGACAAGTCAGGCCTCACCGAGCTCGCCGCGGCCCTGCACGCGGCCGGCGTGCAGCTCGTCTCGACCGGGTCGACGGCGGCGACCATCGCGGCGTCCGGCGTCCCGGTCACCCCGGTCGAGGAGCTCACCGGCTTCCCCGAGTGCCTCGAGGGGCGCGTCAAGACCCTGCACCCGCGGGTGCACGCCGGGATCCTCGCCGACCTGCGCAAGCCCGACCACGCCGCCCAGCTCGACGAGCTCGGCATCGAGCCCTTCGAGCTCGTCGTCGTCAACCTCTACCCGTTCGCCGCGACCGTCGCCTCCGGTGCCGGCCAGGACGAGGTGGTCGAGCAGATCGACATCGGTGGGCCCTCGATGGTCCGGGCCGCGGCCAAGAACCACCCGAGCGTCGCCGTCGTCGTCGACCCGGCGCGCTACGCCGACGTCCTCGCCGCCGTCGCGCGCGGGGGCTTCACCCTGGCCGAGCGCCGCGCGCTCGCCGCGGCAGCCTTCGTGCACACCGCCACCTACGACGTCGCTGTCGCCTCCTGGATGGGCAACGTCCTGTCGCCGACGGACGAGGTCGAGGCCGCGGCGGGCCCGGTCCCGACCGGCTTCCCGGCCTGGATCGGCGCCACCTGGGACCGTCAGGCGGTGCTGCGCTACGGGGAGAACCCGCACCAGAGCGCCGCGCTGTACACGAACGGCCACCGGCCCGAGGGCCTGGCGACCGCCGAGCAGCTGCACGGCAAGGAGATGAGCTACAACAACTACGTCGACGCCGACGCCGCCTGGCGCGCGGCGCACGACCACGAGCGCCCCGCCGTCGCGATCATCAAGCACGCGAACCCGTGCGGGATCGCGGTCGGCGCCGACGTCGCCGAGGCGCACGCACGCGCCCACGACTGCGACCCGGTCTCGGCCTTCGGCGGGGTGATCGCCAGCAACCGCCCGCTGAGCGTGGCCGCGGCCCGGCAGATCGCCCCGGTGTTCACCGAGGTCGTCCTCGCGCCCGACTTCGAGCCCGGCGCGCTCGAGGTGCTCGCGGCGAAGAAGAACCTGCGGGTCCTGCGCGTGCCGACCCCGCCGACCGGCGGCGTCGAGCTCCGGCCGATCACCGGCGGGCTGCTCCTGCAGGTGCGCGACTCGATCGACGCCCCCGGCGACGACCCGGCCGGCTGGACCCTCGCGGCCGGCGCGCCGGCCGACGCCGAGACGCTCGCGGACCTGGAGTTCGCCTGGCGTGCCGTGCGCGCGGTGAAGTCCAACGCCATCCTGCTCGCCGCCGGGGGCGCCTCGGTCGGCGTGGGCATGGGCCAGGTCAACCGGGTGGACTCCTGCCGGCTCGCGGTGGAGCGGGCCAACACGGGCGACGTCGAGCGTGCCCGGGGCGCCGTCGCCGCCTCCGACGCCTTCTTCCCGTTCGCCGACGGCCTGCAGGTCCTGCTCGACGCGGGCGTCCGCGCCGTCGTCCAGCCCGGCGGGTCGGTCCGCGACGAGGAGGTCGTCGCGGCGGCCGCGGCGGCCGGCGTCACGCTCTACCTCACCGGCACCCGACACTTCGCGCACTGAGCCGAGGACCGGCACGGTCGCTCGTCGCGGCCGTGCCGGTCACCGCGGCCGTGCGCGTGACGCTCCGGCTCGCTCCCGGCTCACGCCAGCAGGGTCGAACGCAGCGGGACGGACCCGTCGGCGGCGGAGGTGCGGTCGACGAGCGGGAGCTCGCGCCCGCCGAACATCTTGCGCGCGGCGGCGACGTCGTGGGGCATGTCGACGCCGAGCACGGCGGTGAGCGTCGACGTGCCGGAGCGGAACCACAGGGCCGTCCAGCCGGTCGCACCGGTGCGCAGCACTACCCGGTCCGTCGCCCCGGGTGAGCCGAGCAGGCCGAGGTCGTGCCCCAGCTGGGTGGAGAAGACGTACGGGACCGGGTCGTCCGTCGGCGCCGGCGGACCCGCCTCCGCGCCGAGCAGCAGCGTCCGGACGGCGAGGCCCGGTCCGCGCAGGGCGGCGTCCCAGTGGCCGCCGCCCACCCAGCCGTGCCGGGGCGAGGGCCGCCGCGCGAGGTCCCCGACCGCGGCGAGACGACCGTGCGCCCCGGGGACCTGCCAGCGCTCGTCCACGACGACGGAACCGTCCGGGCGGACCGGCAGCGAGAGGGCCAGCCACGCGCTGTCCGGCCGGGAGCCGACGGCGGCGAGCACGACGTCGGCCTCCAGCACGGACCCGTCGGCCAGCCGCACCCGGCGACCGGGCTCGTCGACGGCGGCCGCAGCCACCCCGGTGAGCAGCCGGACCCCGGCCGCCGGGTACCAGGGCCGGGTGCGCGCGCCGACGTCGGCGCCGATCGCCCCGACCAGGGGGGACGGGCCCGCCTCGACGACGGTCACCTCGGCGCCGGCCGCGGCGGCGACGCCGGCCACCTCCGCACCGATCCAGCCGGCGCCCAGCACGACGAGCTGGCACCCCGGCCCGACGGCGGCCCGCAGCGCCGCGGCGTCGGGGGCCGTCCGCAGGGTCCTGGCCCGCCACCGGGAGGGCAGCACCGGCTGGGAGCCGGTCGCCAGCACCGCCGCGTCGGCGTCGATCACCCCGCGGGCGGTGCGCACCCGCACCCCGTCCTCGTGCACCGCGAGGCCGGTCGCCGGTTCGGCGAGCCGGACGTCGTCGGCCGCCGCCAGGTCGATGCCGAGCTCGTCGCGCAACCACGCCGGCGAGGTCCGCGTGAAGAGCTGCTTGGAGAGCGGCGGCCGGTCGTACGGTGCTAGGCCCTCCGCGCCGAGGACGGTGAGGTACCCGTCCCAGCCCAGGGCGCGGGCCTGGGCGACGGCCTGGGAACCGGCGAGCCCGGCGCCGACGACGACGAGCGACCGGACCCTCCCGGCGGTGCCGGGGAGGTCCGGGGCGCTCACGCCCTCACGGTAGTCTCCGCAGGGTGACAGCGGTACGCCGAGAGAGCCGCACGCTCTGGCTGGTCAGCGCCGCGCTCGTCGTGACGGGCGTGCTGGCCCTCACCGGGGAGCCGGGGCTCGGCGCTGCGTTCCTCGCGGCGACCTGCGCCGTGGCGGCCGTGCTGCGGGCCGTCCTGCGGGGCCGCCGTCCGCGCGGGCTCGCCGTCCGCTCCGCCCTGACCGACGTGCTCGTGCTCGTCGTCCTGGCGGTCGCGATCGGCGCGCTCAGCCTGAGCCCCGGCGTCTGAGCCCCTCAGCGCAGGTCGACGGTCTCCTCGTCGTCGAACGCCTCCTCCGCGTCCTGCGCGTAGGACTCCTCGAGGACGGCGGCGTCGCGGCGACCGAAGGCCAGCACCCCGAGCCCGGCCGCGGCACCCCCGAGCAGGCCGGTGAGCCAGAACAGCCAGACCTGCGCGAGCGGGGTGCTCGTCGTGCCGATCGCGACGAGGGCGACGGCCATCGCGCGCGCCGGGTTGAGCGCGCCGTTGGTGACCGGCGCCGCGACGACGAGCAGGGCGGCGAAGGTCAGGCCGACGGCGACGGCGCCGCTGCGCCGGGCCCGGTTCGCCAGGACGACCGCCACGACGATCGCCGTGCCGAGCAGCTCGACGATCAGCGCCGAGGTCAGCCCGAAGGTGACCTGGCCGGAGGAGAGCGTCGAGAGCGGCGAGCCGGCGTCGAATCCGTTCGCCGTGGCGGCGATCATGGCGAGGCCGGAGTCGGCGCCGATCGCGGCGGGCAGGGCAGCGGGGATCGTCACGACGAGGGCGACGACGGCGACGACCGCGCCGAGCACCTGGGCGACGACGTAGAGGATGGCGTCGACGGTCGGCACCCGCCCGGCGATCGCGGCACCCACGCTCACGGCGGGGGTGAGGTGCGCGCCGGAGACGTGACCGAAGGCGAGGGTCAGCCCGGTGAGCACGAGACCGGTGGCCAGGGCCACCCCGAGGGTGCCCGCACCGCTCAGCTGGGTGTAGAGCAGGGCGCCGACCGCGACCAGGACGAGGGCGAACGAGCCGAAGGCCTCGGCTGCGATCCGCGCGAGGAGCGGGTAGCCGTGGGCAGGGGCCGGGACGAGGTCGACGACCTCGACCTCCGTCGCGACGACCTCGGTGACGGTCTCGGGACCCTGCGGGTCGGCGAGGACCTCGTCCGCGGACGGCGTGGTGGGCTCAGACGTGGACATGCGGGTCCTTTCATGGGATGGCTCGTGCCGTCGGCATCATGCCACCGTCGCCTGAGGCCGCGGGACGATCTCTCGATGTCGAGTAATCTGGCCGCGAGCACCGCCGCCACGACGCCGAGCGCGTCCCCCTCACGCACGGGAGCATCCGCATGGGCAAGATCACAGTCGTCGGTCCGGTCGTCGAGCTCGACGGTGACGAGATGACGCGGATCATCTGGCAGTTCATCAAGGACCGCCTCATCCACCCGTACCTCGACATCGACCTGCGCTACTACGACCTGTCGATCGAGAACCGCGACGCCACGGACGACCAGGTCACCGTCGACGCGGCGCACGCGATCAAGGAGCACGGCGTCGGCGTCAAGTGCGCGACCATCACCCCGGACGAGGCCCGGGTCGAGGAGTTCGGCCTGAAGAAGATGTGGCTCTCGCCCAACGGGACGATCCGCAACATCCTCGGCGGCGTCGTCTTCCGCGAGCCGATCATCATCTCCAACATCCCGCGCCTGGTGCCCGGCTGGAACAAGCCGATCATCATCGGCCGGCACGCCTTCGGCGACCAGTACCGCGCGACCAACTTCAAGGTCCCCGGCGCCGGCACGCTGACGCTGACCTTCACGCCGGCCGACGGCTCCGAGCCGATCCAGCAGCAGGTCGTCACCTACCCCGCGGGCGGGGGCGTGGCGATGGGCATGTACAACTTCAACGACTCGATCCGCGACTTCGCGCGGGCCTCGTTCGCCTACGGCCTGCAGCGCGGCTACCCGGTGTACCTCTCGACGAAGAACACGATCCTCAAGGCCTACGACGGCGCCTTCAAGGACATCTTCGCCGAGGTCTTCGAGGCCGAGTACGCGGACCAGTTCGACGCGGCCGGCCTCACCTACGAGCACCGCCTGATCGACGACATGGTCGCCGCGGCGATGAAGTGGGAGGGCGGCTACGTCTGGGCCTGCAAGAACTACGACGGCGACGTCCAGTCCGACACCGTCGCGCAGGGCTTCGGCTCGCTCGGCCTGATGACCTCGGTGCTCATGACGCCGGACGGCAAGACCGTCGAGGCCGAGGCCGCGCACGGCACCGTGACGCGGCACTACCGCCAGCACCAGGCGGGCAAGCCCACCTCGACCAACCCGATCGCCTCGATCTTCGCCTGGACCGGCGGCCTCAAGCACCGCGGCAAGCTGGACGGCACGCCCGAGGTCACGGCGTTCGCCGAGACCCTCGAGGACGTCGTCATCACGACCGTCGAGAGCGGCAAGATGACCAAGGACCTCGCCCTGCTCGTCGGCCCGGACCAGGCGTGGCTCACCACCGAGGACTTCCTCGCCGCGCTCGACGAGAACCTGGCCGCTCGGCTCGCCGGCTGACCCGTCGGCACGGAACACCGGCTGACCCCGGGTGCTGCTCGCCGGCCGCTGAGGCCGACGGGCAGCACCGACCGATCCTGGACCGAAGGAGCTCCACGATGACCCCCACCCCCGCGGCGGCGTCCGCGCCCGTCACCGTCACCGTCACCGGCGCCGCCGGCCAGATCGGCTACGCCCTGCTCTTCCGGATCGCCTCCGGCGCGATGCTCGGGACGGGCACCCCGGTGCGGCTGCGCCTGCTGGAGATCCCGCAGGCGGTCAAGGCCGCCGAGGGCACCGCGATGGAGCTCGCCGACTGCGCCTTCCCGCTGCTCGACTCCGTCGAGATCTACGACGACCCGACGGCGGCGTTCGACGGCGTCAACGTCGCCCTGCTCGTCGGCGCCCGCCCGCGCGGCCCGGGCATGGAGCGCGGCGACCTGCTCGAGGCCAACGGCGGGATCTTCAAGCCGCAGGGGGCGGCCATCAACGCGGGCGCGGCCGAGGACGTGCGCGTGCTCGTGGTCGGCAACCCGGCCAACACCAACGCGCTCATCGCGCAGGCCAACGCGCCGGACGTGCCCGCGGAGCGGTTCACCGCGATGACCCGGCTCGACCACAACCGGGCGCTGTCCCAGCTCGCCGCGAAGACCGGCACCTCGGTGCGCGAGCTGCGCCGGCTGACCATCTGGGGCAACCACTCGGCCACCCAGTACCCCGACCTCTTCCACGCCACGGTCGCGGGGCGGCCGGCCCTGGACCAGGTGGACCTGGGCTGGGTGACCGAGACGTTCATCCCCACCGTCGCCAAGCGCGGCGCGGCGATCATCGAGGCGCGCGGCGCCTCCTCTGCCGCCTCGGCCGCGAACGCCGCGATCGACCACGTCCGGGACTGGGTGCTCGGCACCCCGGAGGGCGACTGGACCTCGGCCGGCCTTGTCTCGGACGGTTCCTACGGCGTGCCCGAGGGCCTCATCGCCTCGTTCCCGGTCACCTCGTCCGGCGGTTCGTGGCAGATCGTGCAGGACCTCGAGGTCGGCGAGCTCTCCCGGGCCAGGATCGACGCCTCGGTGGCCGAGCTCGTCGAGGAGCGCGAGGCGGTGCGCGGGCTCGGGCTGGTCTGAGGCGCGGGTCCGCGCGCACCCGGCAGGACGCACGGTGCCCGAGGTCGGCCCCGCGGCCCGCGTCGCGCTCCGGGTGCGCCCCGGCGCCTCGCGGACGGCGGTCGGCGGGGCGTACGGCGAGCGGCTCGTCGTCGCGGTGGGCGCCCGGGCCGTCGACGGCGCCGCGACCGAGGCCGCCCTGGCGGCCGTGGCCGCGGCCTTCGGCGTCCGCCCGCGGCAGGTACGCCTGGTGAGCGGGGCGACGAGTCGCGACAAGGTGGTGGAGGTCGACCTGCCGGCGGCCGAGGTCGCCGAGCGGCTCGCGGAGCTCCTCGCCCGGTGAGGCCCGACCGGGTGTCGTCCGCTGTGACAGCGAGCCGCTCCGCTCACCCGAACGGGTGAGCGTGCACACGGCCCCGGCCGTCACGTGGCTGTGACGCGGGGCCTGGCCACGGCTCACAGCCGGGACTAAGGTCGCACCCAGCCGGGTCGCCCGGCCACCGCCGGGGTCGCCCGGTCCAGGGTCGTGACGAGGGGGTCTCGATGTCCAGGAACGCGCGCGCGCTCACCGCACTGCTCGCCGGAGTCGTCCTGGCGGTGACCGGCCTGGGGATCGCCGTTCCGCTCGCACCGCCCGCGCGTGCCGCCGAGCCGACCGTCGCCCTGGTCGGGAGCCTGCAGAGCGAGCTCGGGTGCACCGGCGACTGGCAGCCGGAGTGCGCGGCGACCGAGCTCGCCCCGACCGGGACGCCCGGGGCGTTCGCGGCCGAGTTCGACGTCCCGGCGGGCACCTGGGAGTACAAGGTCGCCCTGGACGACAGCTGGGACGTGTCCTGGGGGCGCGCGGGCGGCGGCGAGAACGCACCGCTGACGATCGCGGGCGACACCCGGCTCCGGTTCACCTATGACGACGCCACGCACCTCATCGGCGTGGCACCGGTCGACCTCAGCGGCGGGTACACGCCGGCCGACGACGCCCTGGTCGCGGCTCCGGTGCGCGAGGCCGGCGCCGGCCAGCAGTTCTACTTCGTCATGACGGACCGGTTCGCCAACGGCGACCCGAGCAACGACGCCGGTGGCCTGGTCGGCGATCGCCTGGTCACCGGACTCGACCCCACCGACAAGGGCTTCTACCACGGCGGCGACCTGGCCGGGCTGCGCGCCGGGCTCGACTACATCGAGGGCCTGGGTACGACGGCGATCTGGTTGACGCCCTCGTTCCTCAACAAGCCCGTGCAGGGCTCGGGGGCCGACGTGTCGGCCGGGTACCACGGCTACTGGATCACCGACTTCACCCAGATCGACCCGCACCTGGGCACCAATGCCGAGCTCGAAGGGCTCATCGCGGACGCGCACGCCCGCGGCATCGACGTCTACTTCGACATCATCACCAACCACACGGCCGACGTCATCGACTACCAGGGCGGGGTCTACGGCTACGTCAGCCAGGAGTCCCGGCCGTACACGGACGCCGACGGGACCGCCTTCGACCCCGGCGACTACGCGGGGACGAGCAGCTTCCCGGCGCTCGACGCGGCGACGTCGTTCCCGTACGTCCCGGTGGTCGACCCGGCCGAGGCGGACGTCAAGGTCCCGGCCTGGCTCAACGACGTCACGCGGTACCACAACCGCGGGAACTCGACCTACAGCGGCGAGTCGACGACCTTCGGCGACTTCTCCGGCCTCGACGACCTGATGACCGAGGACCCGACGGTCGTCCAGGGCTTCGTCGACATCTACAACGCCTGGGTCGACCTGGGCATCGACGGCTTCCGGATCGACACCGTCAAGCACGTCGACGCCGCGTTCTGGCAGACGTTCACCACGGCGGTGCACGACCACGCCGTGGCGCAGGGCAACCCGGACTTCTTCATGTTCGGCGAGGTCTACGACGCCGACGCCACCAAGACGGCGCCCTACGTGCGGACCACGGACATGGACTCCGTGCTGGACTTCTCGTTCCAGTCGGCGGCCTCGACCTTCGCCCGGGGCTTCTCCCCGTCGGCGCTGTCCGCCGTGTTCGCCTCGGACGACTGGTACACCACCCCGCACTCGAGCTCCTCCGCGCTGCCGACCTTCCTCGGCAACCACGACATGGGCCGGATCGGCTATCGGCTCAAGGACGACCCGGACGGGCTGGAGCGCTCGGCCCTCGCCCACAGCCTGATGTACCTCACGCGCGGTCAGCCCGTCGTGTACTACGGCGACGAGCAGGGCTTCGAGGGGGCAGGCTCGCTCGGCGGCACCGACAAGGACGCCCGGCAGGACATGTTCGCCACCCAGGTCGAGGAGTACGCGAACCAGCAGCTGCTCACCGGGGAGACGGCCGGCTCCACCGACCGCTTCGACCCGACCGCGCCGCTCTACCAGGCCATCGCCGACCTGGCGGCGCTGCGCTCGAGCACCCCGGCGCTGCGCGACGGCGCCCAGATCGAGCGTCCCGTCACCGGCGCGGACGAGGCCTCCGTCTACGCCTTCTCCCGGGTCGAGCGGACCGAGCAGGTCGAGCACCTCGTCGCGGTGAACAACGCGGCCGCGCCCGCGTCGGTCGACGTCACGACGCTCACCCCCGGCGCGACCTTCACCCCGCTCCACGGCACCTCCGCGCCGGTCACGGCCGCCGCGGACGGGACGGTGAGCCTCACCGTCCCGGCCCTCTCCGCGCTCGTGCTCGTCGCCGACGGCACCGTCGCGACGTCGGACGGCGGTCCGACGCTCGCCCTCGCCCTGCCCGCCGCCGGGGCGGCCGTGGACGGCTCGGTTCCGGTCGCGGCCACGGTGCCCGACGTCTGGCAGGAGACCTCCTTCGCCTGGCGGGTGGTCGGCGATGCCACCTGGACCCCGCTGGGGACCGCGGAGACCAGCCGGCCGAGGGTGTTCGCCGACGTGCCGGCCGGGCTCGCCGACGGCACCCTGCTCGAGTACCGCGCCGTGAGCGTCGACGCCACCGGCGCGCGCGCCGCCGCGTCGACCTACGGCTCGGTCCGGATGGCCGTCGACGGCCAGGTGGAGGTCACCCCGCCGCCGACGGACCCGGGCGACCTGCAGGTGACCGTCCCCGGGGACTTCCAGAGCGAGTCCGGTTGCCCGGGCGACTGGCAGCCCGAGTGCACCGCGACCCAGCTGACCTACCGGGGCAACGGGCTGTATGCCGGGACGTTCACCGTCCCGGCCGGCAGCTACGCGTACAAGGTCGCCATCGGCGGCAGCTGGACCGAGAACTACGGAGCCGGCGGTGTGCCGGGCGGGGACAACATCCCGCTCGTCGTCGTCGCCGACGGCCCGGTGACGTTCGTCTACGACGCGATCAGCCATGCCGTCACCTCGAGCGCGCAGGGGCCGCTGCTCACCGTGCCGGGCAGCTACCAGTCCGAGGTCGGCTGCCCCGGCGACTGGCAGCCGGAGTGCCTGGCCACGGTGCTGCTCGACGTGGACGGCGACGGCGTCTTCACCTTCACCACCGCGCAGATCCCGGCCGGCTCGTACGAGGCGAAGGTCGCGCACGGCCTGTCGTGGGGCGAGAACTACGGCGCGGGCGGGGCGCCGGGCGGCGCGAACATCCCGTTCACCGCGCCGGGCGGCAAGCCGGTGACCTTCCGCTACGAGCTCGCCACGCACCTGCTGACGATCGAGGTCACCGACCCGCCGTTGGCCGGTCTGGGCACGTGGCAGGCGCACTGGATCGACGCGTCGACGCTCGCCTGGCCGACCTCGCTGCTGCCCGCCGGCACCGACCCGGCCGCGCTCACCTGGTCGCTGCAGCACGCCCCCGACGCCTCCCTCGAGGTCGTCGAGGGCGCGGTCACCGGTGCGCAGCCCGCGCCGTTGACCTACGACCCGGCCGGGCTCAGCGCCGCCCAGCGTCTGCGGTTCCCCGCGCTGTCCGGCTACCTCGCCCTGCGGCTGGACGCGCCGCGGGCCGAGGTCGAGCAGTGGCTCGCCGGTGAGCTCCTCGTCGGCGCGGCCGACGACGCCGGTCTCGTCGCGGCCACCGGGGTGCAGATCCCCGGCGTGCTCGACGACCTGTACGCCGACGCCACCGGGCGCACCCTGGGTGCCGCGTGGCGCGCGGGGCGGCCGACCCTCGCCGTCTGGGCCCCGACCGCCCAGGACGTCGCGCTCCTGCTGTGGCGGGGCGGGGACACCGCCGGCGAGCCGGAGCGGGTCGCGATGACCCGCGCGGCGGACGGCACATGGTCGGTGCGCGGGGCACGGACCTGGAAGGACGCCGCGTACCTGTTCGAGGTCACGGTCTACGCGCCGAGCACCGACGCGGTCGAGGTCAACCGGGTCACCGACCCGGCCTCGGTCGCCCTGACGGTCAACTCGACGCACTCGGTGCTCGTCGACCTCGACGACCCGCGCCTGGCACCGCGGCTCTGGCGGGTCGCCCGGCAGCCCGTCGTCGACCCGGTCGACCAGACCATCTACGAGCTGCACGTCCGCGACTTCTCGATCAGCGACCCGACGGTGCCGCAGGCGTTGCGCGGCACCTACCTCGCCTTCGCCCAGCCGCGCAGTGCCGGCCGCTCGCACCTGCGCGAGCTCGCCGACGCGGGCCTGACGACGGTCCACCTGCTGCCCACCTTCGACATCGCCACGATCGAGGAGGACCGTTCCGCCCAGGCCGCACCGCCGTGCGACCTGGCCTCCTTCGCGCCCGACTCGACCGGGCAGCAGGCCTGCATCGCCCAGGTCGCCGACACCGACGGGTTCAACTGGGGCTACGACCCGCTGCACTTCTCGGCGCCCGAGGGCTCCTACGCCCTGCACCCCGACGGCGCCTCGCGCGTCGCGGAGTTCCGCACCATGGTCGGTGCGCTGCACTCGGACGGGCTGCAGGTCGTGCTCGACCAGGTCTTCAACCACACGGCCGCGAGCGGGCAGGACCCCCAGTCGGTCCTCGACCGGGTGGTCCCGGGCTACTACCACCGGCTCAACGCCGTCGGGGCCGTGGAGACGTCGACCTGCTGCCAGAACATCGCGACCGAGCACGCCATGGCCGAGCGGCTGATGGTGGACTCGGTGGTCACCTGGGCGCGCGACTACAAGGTCGACGGTTTCCGCTTCGACCTCATGGGGCACCACAGCGTCGAGACGATGCAGGCCGTCCGGGACGCGCTCGACGACCTGACGACGCGCCGTGACGGCGTGGACGGGTCGGCGGTCTACCTCTACGGCGAGGGGTGGAACTTCGGGGAGGTGGCGAACGACGCCCTGTTCACCCAGGCGAGACAGGGGCAGCTCGGCGGGACCGGGATCGGCACGTTCAGCGACCGGCTGCGCGACGCCGTCCGCGGCGGCGGGCCGTTCGACGAGGACCCGCGGATCCAGGGCTTCGGCTCCGGCGCGTCCACCGACCCCAACGGTGCCGTGGTCAACGGTGACCCCGCGCAGCAGCTGGCGACGCTCCGGCACGCGGAGGACCTCGTCAAGCTCGGCATGGCCGGCAACCTGCGGGACTTCTCCTTCGAGACCTCCGACGGGACCGTGCGGACGGGCGAGCAGCTGGACTACAACGGCCAGCCGGCCGGCTACGCCGACTCCCCGGAGGAGGTCGTCACCTACGTCGACGCGCACGACAACGAGACGATCTTCGACGCGCTGACCCTCAAGCTGCCGCAGGGCACCTCGATGGCCGACCGGGTGCGGATGAACACCGTCGCGCTGGCGACGACGGCCCTCGCCCAGACGCCGTCGTTCTGGCACGCCGGGGCCGACCTGCTGCGCAGCAAGTCGCTGGACCGGAACTCCTACAACTCCGGCGACTGGTTCAACGTGCTGGACCCGACCGGTCAGGTCAACGGGTTCGCCCGTGGCCTGCCGCCGGCGGCGGACAACGAGGCGAAGTGGCCGTTCCAGCAGCCGCTGCTGGCCGACCCGGCGCTGGTCCCGGCGCCCGAGGACATCGCCGACGCAAGCGCAGCCGCCCAGGACCTGCTGCGTCTGCGGTTCTCGACCGACCTCTTCCGGCTCGGCTCGGCAGCCCTCATCGAGCAGAAGGTCTCGTTCCCGAACGGCGGGCCGGACGCGGCGCCGGGCGTCGTGGTCCTGCGGATCGACGACACGGTCGGCCGGGACGTCGACCGTCGGCTCGACGGCGTGCTCGTCGTGCTCAACGCCTCCGACGAGGAGGTGTCGATCGCGGTCGACGGCCTGGCCGGGGCGTGCTACACGCTGTCGTCCGTCCAGGCCCGGGGGAGCGACGACGTCGTCCGGCAGACCACCTGGGACCGGACGACCGGGACCGTGAGGGTGCCGGCACGGACGGTGGCGGTGCTCGTCGACGACCAGCAGAGCCGGCGGCCCGGCTGGCCGCGCCGGGTCTGACCGTTCAGGAGCCCGCCGACCGGGCCGCGACCGCCAGGGCCGCCTGGACCTGGCCGGTCGAGGCCTGGCCGCGGGCGAGTCGGGCCACGACGGCGGTGAGGTCCGCGAGCGCCTCGGGGTCGGCCACCGCGCCGTGGGCGAGGGAGAGCACGATCTGCTCGGACCGGAACGCGGCGAGCGCGGCACGGGGGTAGGCGGACAGCGCGGCGGTCGACACGTCGTCGCGGGCCGGGATGGCGCCCTTGGCGTTGGCGAAGCGGACCTGCACGTCGTGGTCGGCCGCCGTGCGCAGCCACAGCAGGGCGGTGTCCGGGTCGGGAGCGCCGACGGGCACGGCGAACGCGTCGACGACGATGTCGTCCACCCCGTCGGTCCCGGGGAACGGCGCCCAGAGGACCGGCGCCCCGAGCGTCTGCTGCGCCCAGTCGCCCATGACGATGAACGCGGCGTCTCCGTCGATGACGCGCTCGGCCGCGTCGGGCCAGTCGAGGGCGTCGCGGTCGGCGTTGACGAAGCCGAGCAGGCGCGCGAAGTCGCCGAGCGCCGAGGCCACCCGGGCCGAGGAGGGGTCGGTCGTGCCGTCCCAGAGCCCGGCGTAGCCGGCGGCCCCGAGCCGGGAGAGCAGCACCTGCTCGAGCAGGTGCACCTGGGTCCACGGCGCCCCGAGCACGAGGGCGGTGCGGCCGCTGGCCCGGACCTTCTCCAGCGCGACGAACCAGTCGTCGAGCGTGGCGAAGGTGGCGGCCGGGTCGAGCCCGGCGGAGCGCAGCACGTCGGGGTTGGCCCACAGCAGGTTGGCCCGGTGGATGTTGGTGGGGACGGCGTAGGGGATCCCGTCGATGCTGACCAGGTCCCGGACCAGGTCCGGCAGCACCGCGTCGAGGCCGAGATCGGCGTAGAGCGCGCTGAGGTCGGCGACGTCGCCGGCGGCCACGTGCGCGGCGAGCTCGGCGCCGCCGTGCACCTGGAAGACGTCCGGCGGGTCGCCGTTCGCCATCCGCGAGGCCAGCACGTCGGTCGCGGTGGACCCCGCGCCACCGGCGATCCCGCCGTCGACGTAGCGCACCTCGGGGTTGGCCTCGCGGAAGGCCGCCGACAGGACGTCGAACGCGAGCTTCTCCGAGCCGCTGGCCCACCAGGTGACGACCTCGACCTGCGGCTCCGGTGCGGGGCCGGTCTGCTGCGCGGGGGTACAGCCGACGGCGAGAGCGGCGACCGCGGCGAGCGCGCCGGCGACCGCGACGAGTCGTCGGGTCATGGCGCCTCCTCGGGCCCGGTCGTGCGGGGGTCGCGGGTGAGCATCCCACGTCGGGACGGACCCCGGGCGGTATCCTCGCGAGGTGGCCAGGGAGCGTGCGACACCGGGATCGCAGACCTCGCTGCGCGAGGCGAACCGCGCCCGGATCGTGGGCGTCGTCCAGCAGCGCGGCTCGCTGACCCAGATCGAGCTCGCCGGGATCACCGGGCTCTCGCCGGCGACCGTCTCCAACATCGTCAAGGAGCTCACCCAGGCCGGGGTGCTCCAGACGACGCCGACCTCACGATCGGGCCGCCGCGCCCAGGAGGTGGCGCTCGCCCGCAACCTGGGCCTGGTGGCCGGGGTGCACGTGCTCGAACGGTCCCTCCGGGTGGCGCTCGCGGACGCGAGCCACCGGGTCGTCGCCGACCAGCGGCTCCCGCTGCCCCCGGCGCACCGGGCCGACTCCGGGCTGGACCGGGTGGTCGTCCTCGTCGAGGAGCTCGCCGAGAGCGTCGGCGCGGCGATGTCGGAGGTGCTGGCGCTCGGGGTCGGGCTGCCGGCGCCGGTCGACCGCCGCACGGGGCGGGTCTCGGCCCCGGGGATCCTGCCGGGCTGGGGCGGGGTCGTCGTGCCGGAGGTCCTCGGCGAGCGGCTCGGGGTGCCGGTGGTGGTCGACAACGACACGAACCTCGGCGCGCTCGCCGAGTCGCGCTTCGGCGCCGGGCGGGACGTCGGCTCCGTCGTCTACGTGCGGCTCGCCCACGGGGTCGGGATGGGCCTGGTCATCGACGGGGTCCTGCACCGCGGGCGCCGCGGCGCGGCGGGTGAGCTCGGGCACGTGCGCGACGTCGAGGACGGGACGCGGTGCCGGTGCGGGCTCACCGGCTGCCTGGAGGAGTCCGTCGGCGCGGCCGCGCTCGCCGCGCGCCTCGCCCCGACGCACGGCCACCTCGCCCTGCGGGACATCGTCGGCCGCGCCCTGGCCGGCGACGCCGCCTGCGTGCGGGTCGTCGGCGACGCCGGGCGCCGGCTCGGTCGTGCCCTCGCCTCGGTGTGCACCGTCCTCGACCCGGACCTGGTGGTCCTCGACGGCGAGCTCGTCGGCGCGGGCGAGGCGCTCCTGGCGCCGCTGCGCGAGGAGCTCGACGCCCGGGTGCTCCCGGCGGAGCCGGCCGGGGTCCCGGTCACCCTCTCCGCCCTGGGCGGCGACGCCCAGCTGCGTGGGGCGCTGGTGCTCGCGCTCGACGCCCACGAGGTGGGTGTGCCCGCCTCGCTCGGTGTGCCGACATGAGCCGTGGCGCTCGCGCGCTCCTCGTCCTGGCCCTGGTTCTCGCGACGCTCGGCGGCTGCGCGCCGTCGGACGGCGGCCCGATCATCGCCCTGCTGCTCCCCGAGGCGAAGACCAGCCGGTACGAGAGCATCGACCGGCCGTCCTTCGAGCGGGTGGTGGCCGAGCGGTGCCCGACCTGCCGCGTGGTCTACGCGAACGCCGGGCAGGACGCCGCGCGCCAGCTCCAGCAGAGCGAGTCCGCGCTCGCGCAGGGGGCGACCGTGCTCGTCCTCGGCGCCGTGGACACCTCGGCCGCGCGCAGCATCGTCACCTCGGCCGCCGAGCGCGGCGTCCGGGTGGTCGCCTACGACCGGTTCATCGCCGACGCCCCGCTGGACTACATGGTCGGCCACGACGCCGAACGAGTCGGCCAGCTCCAGGGCGAGGCACTGGTCGAGGCGATCGGGCCGGTCAGCGCCGGGACCGGCATCCTCGAGGTCGACGGCGCGGCGACCGACCCGAACTCCGCGCGGCTGCGCGCCGGGCTCACCCGGGCGCTGGCGAGCTCGGGCGTCGCCGTCCTGGCGCGGTACTCGACGCCCGACTGGAGCCCGGACAAGGCGCACGAGTGGGTGCAGGGTCAGCTCACGCAGTACGCGGGACGGGTCGTCGGGGTGTACGCGGCGAACGACGGCACGGCAGGCGGCGCGATCGCCGCGCTGCGGGCGGCCGGGCTCGACCCGGTGCCCCCGGTCACCGGGCAGGACGCGGAGCTCGCCGCGGTGCAGCGCATCGTCGCCGGCGACCAGATGATGACCGTGTACAAGGCGATCGACCAGCAGGCCAGGACGGCGGCCGAGCTCGCCGTCCGGCTGGCCAGGGGTGAGGAGCCCGCCGCGACGGCTCAGGTCGAGGGGATCCCGGCGATCCTGCTCGCCCCGGTGGTCGTCACCCGCGAGAACCTCGAGGCCGTGCTCGTCGCCGGCGGCGTCTACACGGCCGACGAGATCTGCGTCGAGCCGTACCGGCAGGACTGCGTCGACCTCGGTCTGCTCCCGGGGGAGGCAGGATGACGGGTGTGACGGCGCCCCCGACGGTGATCTCCCTGCGGGGGGTGAGCCACAGCTACGGCGCGGTGCGCGCGCTGGTCGACGTCGACCTGGACGTCCGGCCGCACGAGGTGGTGGCGGTCGTCGGCGACAACGGCGCCGGCAAGTCGACGCTGGTCGGAGTGCTGGCCGGTGTCCTGGTCCCGGACGCCGGCGAGGTGGTCGTCGAGGGCCGCGAGACCCAGCTGACCTCCCCGGGGATGGCCCGCCAGCTGGGCATCGCCACCGTCTTCCAGGACCTTGCCCTGTGCGAGCACCTCGACGTCGTGGAGAACCTCTTCCTCGGCCAGGAGATCCGGCGCGGCCCGTTCCTCGACGAGGTCGCGATGGAGCGCGAGGCCTGGCGCCTCCTCGGTCAGCTCGCGGTGCGGCTGCCGTCGGTGCGCGCCTCGGTCGCCGCGCTGACGAGCGGCCAGCGGCAGGCCGTCGCGATCGCCCGCGCCCTGCTCGGCGAGCCGCGCGTGCTGGTGCTCGACGAGCCGACCGCCTCGCTCAGCGTGACCCAGACCGCCGAGGTGCTCACCCTCATCGAGCGGGTCCGCGACCAGGGCTACGGCGTCGTCGTCGTGAGCCACAACATGACCGACGTGCAGGCCGTCGCCGACCGCGTCGTCGTGCTCCGCCGGGGGCGCCTCAACGGCGAGTTCACCGCCGACGTCGCGAGCTACGAGGAGATCATCGCGGCCATCACCGGGGCCGCGACGCCGCCGGCGGAGGGACGCTCGTGACCTGGGGACCGACGACGCCCGGCCGGGTCGTGCGGACCGGCGCGGGGCCGGGCACGGGTGCGCCCGGCTGGCGGCAGGCCAGGGTGCCGTGGCGGGCGGCGCTCGGTCACGGGGCCGACTCCGGGTCGGTCCCCGTGGTGGTCGCACTGCTCGTGCTGGCGCTGGTCTTCCAGGCGGCCAACCCGAACTTCCTCACCGCCGACAACCTGGTGAACCTCAGCCTGCAGATCTCCTCGATCGGCGTGATGGCGCTCGGCATGGTGCTCGTCCTGCTCGTCGGCCAGGTCGACCTCTCGGTCGGCGCGGTGGCCGGCCTCGCCGCGGCGGTCGTGGCGGTCGGCGGGGTGCAGCAGGGCTGGCCGATCGGTGTCGCGGTGGGGGTCGCCATCGCCCTCGGCGCGGCGATCGGCGCCGGCTACGGCTGGGTGTTCACCCGTCTCGGGGTGCCGTCCTTCGTGCTCACCCTGGCCGGGCTCCTGGTCTGCCTCGGGCTCCAGGAGCGGGTGCTCGGCTCGACGGGCTCGATCTCGCTGCCGCTGGACTCCTCGCTGGTGCGGTTCAGCCAGCAGATGTTCCTCCCGCCCGCGCTCGCCTACGGCCTCGCCGCCGCCGGCCTCGGGACCGGGCTCGCGCTCCGGCTGGTGGAGCGTCGGCGCCGCGTCCTGGCCGAGCTGCCGGCCGATCCGCTCCGGCCGATCGTGCTGCGCTGGACGGTGTCCGGCCTCGTCGTGGTCGGGGCGATCTGGTACCTCGGGCTCAACCGCGGGGTCGGGGCCTCGTTCGCCCTGTTCGTCGGCCTGGTGGTCGCCACCGACGTGCTGCTCCGGCGCACCCGGTGGGGGCGCTCGGTGCGCGCGGTCGGCTCGAACGTGGACTCGGCCCACCGGGCCGGCTTCGCGGTCCGCCGGGTCTACCTGGCGACCTTCGTCGCCTGCGCCGCGCTCGCCGCGCTGGGCGGGGTGCTCGCCGCCGGGCGGCTCGCCGCGGCGAACCAGGGCACCGGCGGGTCGGACACCAACCTCACCGTCATCGCGGCCGCCCTCATCGGTGGGACGAGCCTGTTCGGCGGGCGGGGCTCGGCGTGGTCGGCGCTGCTCGGAGCGCTCGTCATCGGCTCGATCTCCTCGGGACTCACGCTGCTCAACCTCGACGAGTCCCCGCGGTACATCGTCACCGGTCTCATGCTGGCCCTCGCGGTGACGATCGACGCCCTCGGCCGCCGTCGAGCGGCCGCGCCCGGCCGCTGACGCGTCGACCGCTTCCCGCCGGCGTTTCGCCGGGATCGGTGCGGACTGCGCGCCGGAACCGCCGAATCGTCAGGGGCCGACGCGGGCGCGGGGCAGGGTCGCCGGCGGGACCGGGTCAGCGGAAGACGATGGTGCGGCGGCCGTCGAGCAGGACCCGGTGCTCAGCGTGCCACCGGACGGCGCGGGCCAGGGCGCGTCGCTCGACGTCCTGGCCGAGCGCGACGAGGTCGTCGACGGTGCGCGAGTGGTCCACCCGCTCGACGTCCTGCTCGATGATCGGACCCTCGTCGAGGTCGCCGGTGACGTAGTGCGCGGTGGCGCCGATGAGCTTGACGCCGCGGTCGTGCGCCTGCGCGTAGGGTCGGGCGCCCTTGAAGCTCGGCAGGAAGGAGTGGTGGATGTTGACGACCCGCCCGCTCAGCGTGCGGCACAGGTCGTCGGAGAGGATCTGCATGTAGCGGGCGAGGACGACGAGCTCGACGTCCAGCTCGTCGACCAGCTCGAGCAGCCGCTGCTCGGCCTCGCCCTTGGTCTCCCGGGTGACCGGGACGTGGTGGAAGTCGATGCCGTAGAAGCCCGCGAGGCCGGACAGCGCCGTGTGGTTGGACACCACGCCGACGATGTCGATCGGCAGGGCCTCGGACTGCTGCCGGAAGAGCAGGTCGTGCAGGCAGTGCGCCGCGGTCGAGACCATCACCAGGGTGCGCATCCGGCGCCCGACCTCGTCGAGGTTCCAGGTCATGTCGAACCCCTGCGCGAGCTCGGCGACCGCGCCGGCCAGCTCGGCGCGCGTGGCCGTGGCCATGACCTGCACGCGCATGAAGAACAGCCCGGAGAGCGGGTCGCCGAACTGCTGCGACTCGGTGATGTTCCCGCCGTGCGCCGCGAGCAGGCCGGCGACGGCGTGCACGATGCCGGCGCGGTCGGGGCAGGACAGCGTCAGCACCCAGTGGGTCGGGCTCGGGCTCTCGACGAGGGTCTCGGTCACGAGCGCTGAGGCTACTCGTCGTGGCTGCGCCGAGCGGGCCGGCGTCCGTCCACGGGACGGGCGCCGGTCGCGGGGTCACGGCCGGGGGTGCCACCATGAGCGTATGAGCACCGCAGAGGTGAGGATCGGCATCGTCGACGACGCGAGCGCCGGAGAGCTGCTGACCGTGCGGCGCGCCGCCTTCGTGCGCGAGGCCCAGATCTACAACGACCCGCACATCCCGCCGCTGACGCAGACCCTCGAGGAACTGCGCGCGGACCTCGCCGACCCGACCGTCGTGACCGTCGGCGCCTGGATCGGCCCGCGGCTCGTGGGCTCGATCCGGGTCGGCGTCGAGGGAACGAAGGCGACGCTCGGGCGGCTGGCAGTGGTCCCGGACCTGCAGGGCCAGGGGATCGGCACCCAGATGATGCTCGCCGTGCCCGGGCACCTGCCCGACGGCATCTCCGAGGTGTGGGTCTTCACCGGCAAGGACTCGGTGCAGAACCTCGCGATGTACGCCAAGCACGGCTACGAGCACGAGTTCGACCAGACGGCCGGTGATCTCACCTACGCCTACCTGCGCAAGATCCTCGGCGAGGGCGCCGACCCGTCCATCCTCACCGGCGAGAGCTCCACGCCCGCGGAGTGAGGGCCGCGCGCTGACCCCCGACCGCCTGGTGGCGACACCGGGCCCGGGGTCCGCCCCCTTGCTACGCTGCTCCGGTCGCGACTGGCGAAGGTGGGGAACCACCAGGGAGCGGCACTACTGCGGACGGACGTCGCGCCGCAGAGACGTCGGGTCGTACGCCTGGGCCACGGGTCAGCACATTCGGATGTGCGTGCCCGGACAGACCCCGGGGTCCCCGCGCACACCGCTGAGGCGAGGAGCGTCATGAACGACAGCGTCATGAACCAGTCCCTGTCCGAGCTGGACCCGGAGATCGCCGCCGTCCTCGACGGCGAGCTGGCCCGCCAGCGCGGGACGCTCGAGATGATCGCGAGCGAGAACTTCGTGCCGCGCGCCGTCCTGCAGGCGCAGGGCTCGGTGCTGACGAACAAGTACGCCGAGGGCTACCCGGGCAAGCGCTACTACGGCGGCTGCGAGCAGGTCGACATCGCCGAGAACCTGGCGATCGCGCGGGCCAAGGAGCTCTTCGGCGCCGAGCACGCCAACGTCCAGCCGCACGCGGGCGCGACGGCCAACGCCGCGGTGCTGCACGCCCTGGCCTCGGCCGGGGACACGATCCTCGGCCTCGAGCTGGCCCACGGCGGTCACCTCACGCACGGCATGAAGCTCAACTTCTCCGGCCGGCTCTACGACGTCGCCGCGTACGGCGTCGACCCGGAGACCTTCCTCGTGGACATGGACGTCGTCCGCGCCAAGGCGCTGGAGACCCGCCCGACGGTGATCATCGCCGGCTGGTCGGCGTACTCGCGCCAGCTCGACTTCGCCGCGTTCCGCTCGATCGCCGACGAGGTCGGCGCCAAGCTCTGGGTGGACATGGCGCACTTCGCCGGCCTGGTGGCCGCCGGGCTGCACCCGAGCCCGGTGCCGCACGCCGACGTCGTCTCCTCCACGGTGCACAAGACGATCGGCGGCCCGCGCTCGGGCATCATCCTCAGCACCCAGGAGTGGGCGAAGAAGATCGACTCGGCGGTCTTCCCCGGCCAGCAGGGTGGCCCGCTCATGCACGTCGTGGCCGCGAAGGCGGTGGCGTTCAAGGTGGCCGGCACGCCCGAGTTCCGCGAGCGCCAGCAGCGCACCATCGACGGCGCCCGGATCATCGCCGACCGGCTCGCCGCGCCCGACGTCGCCGCAGCCGGGGTCTCGGTGCTCACCGGCGGCACCGACGTGCACCTCGTGCTCGTCGACCTGCGCCGCTCCGACCTGGACGGCCAGCAGGCCGAGGACCTCCTGCACTCCGCGGGGATCACCGTCAACCGCAACGCGGTGCCGTTCGACCCGCGCCCGCCCCGCGTCACCTCCGGCCTGCGGATCGGCACGCCCGCCCTGGCCACCCGCGGCTTCGGCGACGCGGAGTTCTCCGAGGTCGCGGACCTCATCGCCACGGCCCTGGTCCAGGGCTCCGGCGCGGACCTCGACGCGCTGCGCGCCCGCGTGCAGCGGCTCACCGACGCGTTCCCGCTCTACCCCGGCCTGCAGCAGTGAGCCCGGCCGTGCAGCAGCCGGAGGGCGGCGCGCGGCTGCTCGACGGCAAGGCGACGGCGGCCGCGATCAAGGCCGAGCTGGCCGAGCGGGTGGCCACGCTGCGCGAGGACGGCATCGTCCCGGGCCTGGGCACCGTGCTCGTCGGCGAGGACCCGGGCTCGCAGGCCTACGTCGCCGGCAAGCACCGCGACTGCGCCGAGGTCGGCATCGCCTCGATCCGTGAGGACCTGCCGGCGGACGCGACGCAGGCCGACGTCCTGGCCGCCGTCGACCGGCTCAACGCGGACCCGGCGTGCACGGGCTACATCGTCCAGCTGCCGCTCCCGAAGGGCATCGACACGAACCTGGTGCTCGAGCGGATCGACCCGGACAAGGACGCGGACGGGCTGCACCCGACCAACCTCGGCCGCCTGGTGCTGCGGGTCAACGAGCCGCTCACCTCGCCGCTGCCGTGCACGCCGCGCGGCATCCTCGAGCTGATGGCGCGGTACGGGCTGACGGTGGCGGGCAAGCACGTCGTCGTGCTCGGGCGCGGGACGACGGTGGGCCGCTCGATCGGCCTGCTGCTCACCCGCCGGGAGCACAACGCGACCGTGACCCTCACGCACACCGGCACCCGGGACCTCGCCGCGCACCTGCGCACGGCGGACGTCATCGTCGCCGCGGCGGGCGTCCCCGGCCTGGTGCGCGCCGAGGACGTCGCGGCGGGCGCGGTGGTGCTCGACGTCGGCGTCTCGCGCCAGGTCGACCCGGAGACGGGCAGGACCCGGCTCGCCGGGGACGTCGACCCCGGGGTCGCGGCGGTCGCCGGCTGGCTCTCGCCGAATCCCGGCGGGGTCGGCCCGATGACCCGCGCGATGCTGCTGGCGAACGTCGTCGACCGCGCGGAGCGCCTCGCCGGGCGCTGAGCGGGAGCGAGCGCGAGAATGTGACGTAGATCACAGTCCGGATTGCTCAAGTCTGTCCTGGTTTGACCGATGTACTTCATGAAGGCCCCACCGGACGTCCCGGGAGGGGCCTTCGTGGTGTCCCGGGGCCGGGGGTGGGGAGCGGACCGGGGTCGGGGGGCGTCGGATCGACGCGCCGTCCCCAGTCATCCGAATGAGTGAAATCGACGCCCCGGGCCCTGGCGGAGTTCAAGGATGTCCGGTTTGCGCCCGATGTCTGGTCTGGAGGCTTCGCCCGGGTTGTCCGGACGAGGTCCCGTCACGAAAGGGCAAACCCGCCGCGAGGCGGGGACGCAAAGCCAGGGGCCCGCAAGGGCCGCCCAGCTACCGACCGACGATGAGGATCCCCCCATGACCCCGCAGACCTCCTCCGGCATCCGGAGCGCCTCCCCCAGCGCGCCGGCCGCCTCCGCTCCCGTCCCCCGTGGGATCGGCTCCCGTACGGCGAACGCCCTGGGCGTCGACGCGCTGCTGACGCCCGCCGAGGTGGCCAGCCTCTTCCGTGTCGACCCCAAGACGGTCACCCGGTGGGCCAACGCCGGCAAGATCACCACGGTGCGCACGCTCGGTGGGCACCGCCGCTTCTCCCAGGCCGAGATCCGCAGCCTGCTCGGAGCCGTCCCCGGGCAGCGCCTCCAGCTCGGCTGACGCCCGGCGTCCGCCGGACCCGACCGATCGCGAGGCCCGACCCTGTCGGGGTCGGGCCTCGCGGTGCATCCGGGCCGTGGGGTGCCGTCGGCGTGGACCGGGGTGCCGCCGGCGGGACCGAGCCGGCGTGGACCGGGGTGCCGGGTCGCAGCGGCGTGGGCGAGGATGCTCCGGTGCAGATCGCGAGCGTGAACGTCAACGGGATCCGGGCGGCCTTCCGACGCGGGATGGGCGCCTGGCTCGAGACCCGTGCGCCGGAGGTCCTGCTGCTCCAGGAGGTGCGGGCACCGGACGAGCTGCTCACCGACTTCCTGCCTCGGGACACCTGGCACGTCGCCCACGCCGAGGCCACCGCCAAGGGGCGAGCCGGCGTCGCGATCGCCTCCCGGCTGCCGGTCCGGGCCGTCCGGCTCGGGCTCGACCAGGGGGCGCCGACGAACACCGGGCGGTGGGTCGAGATGGACCTCGAGCTCGCCGACGGCAGCCTGCTCACCGCCGTGTCGGCCTACGTACACTCCGGCACCGAGAACACCCCGTCGATGGACGAGAAGTACGCCTTCCTCGCCCTGGCGACCGACCGGATGGCCGAGCTGAGGGCGTCCGGACGGCACGCCGTCGTCGGGGGTGACCTCAACATCGCCCACCGCGACGAGGACCTGAAGAACTGGAAGGGGAACCGCGGGAAGGCCGGCTGCCTGCCGCAGGAGCGGGCGTGGATGGACCGGTGGTTCGATGCGGGCTGGGTGGACGTGGGCAGGGCCCTGGCCGGTGACGTCCCCGGTCCGTACACCTGGTGGAGCTTCCGGGGGAAGGCCTTCGACACCGACACCGGGTGGCGGCTCGACTACCAGATCGCGACGCCGGGCCTCGCCGGGCTCGCGACGGCCGCCGAGGTCGACCGGGCGCCGTCCTACGACACGCGGTTCAGCGACCACGCCCCGTTCGTGGTGACCTACCGGCTCTGAGCCGCCCTGTCGGGTCGGCGGCGAGCCGGTGCGTCGTCCCGCGCTCGCCGGCGGCCCGCGACAATGGGGTGTGGCCCTCGTCGTCGTGCACCCGGTGGGGCACGGTGCCGTCGCCCTGACGGACGTCTCTGCGGACGGTCGGCCGACCGCAGGCGTCGAGGTCGCGCTCGCCGACCTGCCGGACGCCGTGCGGGAGCGGGAGGCGGCGCGACCGCGCTGGGCGTGGGACGACACGGCACGGTGGTACCCGGCTCTGCTCGCGGCCGGGGTCCGGGTGGCGCGCTGCCACGACCTGCGGCTGTGCCACCGGATCCTGCGGGGCAGTGCCCGCGCCGCGCGCTCGGAGCTGGCCCTCGCGGCGCCCGGGGAGTGGGACGAGCGCGTGGTCGAGGCGGGGTCGACGGAGCCGTCCGGGCCGAGCCTCTTCGACGCCTTCGACGAGGAGTGGGCTGTCTCGGACGGGGCCCCGGGCGACCTGGGGACCGCGGGGGAGCGGGGGGCGCTGCGGTCGGCCGCCGACGGCGACGCGCCCGCCTCGACCGGCGTGACCGGTGGGTCCGCCGAGCCCGTCGTCGAGCTCGCCCGGCAGCTCGCCGCCGTGGCGGGCTCCGACGCCCCGGGCCGGCTACGGCTGCTGCTGGCCGCCGAGTCCACCGGGGCGCTGATCGCCGCCGAGATGCACCACGACGGGATGCCCTGGGACGTCGCCGTGCACGACGCCCTCCTGTCCGAGCTGCTCGGCCCGCGCCCGCCCGCCGGTGGGCGCCCCGCGCGGATGGAGACGCTGGCCGCGGGGGTGCGCGCCGCCCTCGACGCGCCCGGCCTGCGGATCGACTCCCCGCCGGACCTGCTGCGCGCGCTCCAGCAGGCCGGTCTGCCGGTGGCCTCCACCTCCCGGTACGAGCTGCGCGAGGTCGAGCACCCCGTCGTCGCCCCGCTGCTCGCCTACAAGAAGCTCTCCCGGCTGCTGACCGCCAACGGCTGGGCCTGGCTGGAGCGCTGGGTGCACGACGGCCGGTTCCGCCCGGACTACGTCGTCGGTGGGGTGGTGACCGGGCGGTGGGCGACCAGCGGCGGCGGGGCGCTCCAGCTGCCGGCGCAGATCCGCTCGGCCGTGCGCGCCGATCCGGGGTGGGCGCTCGTCGTCGCCGACGCCGCCCAGCTCGAGCCGCGGGTGCTGGCCGCGATGTCGGCGGACTCCGCGATGGCCGCCGCCGGTCGGCGTGCCGACCTCTACCAGGGGCTCGTCGACCAGGGCACGGTCGAGACACGCCAGCAGGCCAAGTACGCGATGCTCGGCGCGATCTACGGGGCGACGACGGGGGTGAGCGCCGCGCTGATGCCGCGGCTCACGCGAGCGTTCCCGCAGGCCATCGCCCTGGTGGAGGAGGCGGCGCGGGCCGGCGAACGCGGCGACGTCGTCTCGACCTGGCTCGGCCGTTCCTCGCCGCGGCCGAGCGCCGCGTGGCAGGCGGCGCGCGAGGCGGCGGCCTCCGAGGGGGCCGATGCGGCCGACGTCCGGGCGGCCCGGCAGCGCGCGCGGGACTGGGGGCGCTTCGCGCGGAACTTCGTCGTCCAGGGCACCGCCGCCGAGTGGGCGCTGTGCTGGATGGCGGCGCTGCGGCGGCGGCTCGCGGAGATCGACGGCCGCCCGCACCTGGTGTTCTTCCTGCACGACGAGGTCATGGTGCACAGCCCGGTCGAGGTCGCCGAGGAGGTCGCGCTGGCCGTGCGGGAGTCGGCGGCCGAGGCCGGTCGACTGCTGTTCGGGGGCTTCCCGGTGGAGTTCGCGCTGCAGGTCGCCGTCGTGCAGGGGTACGACGAGGCGAAGTGAGCGGGGGCTCGATCCGGTTCGGTCCGCACCCCGTCGTCGGCGCCCTGGTGCTGCGGTCCGTGGCCCGGCGGGCAGGTGTCGAGGGCGTCGTGCGGCACGGGCCGGGGACGGCCGACGGGCTCAGCGCGCTCCTGCGGGTGGCGCGGATCGAGGACCGAGGTGGTCGCTCGTGCCCTGGCCCATGAGTGCGTCGACGTCCGGCAGGCCCGCGAACCGGGAGAACGTCCCGGCGTCCGCGATCTCCTGCGCTGCCCGGAGGGCGCCCGCCCACGCGGTTCGAGCCAGCGTTCCCCCCACGCTGATCCGCCGGACCCCGAGGGCGGCCGCCTGCGCGACGGTGAGGAACGGCGCGTTCATCAGCAGGTTCACCGGCCTGGGGGACACGGCGGCGACGATCGCGGTGACCTGCTCGACGGTCCCGATCCGCGGGGCGTAGAGGCAGTCGGCGCCTGCCTCCGCGTAGGCGCGCAGCCTGCGGATCGTCTCGTCGAGGTCGGGCCGTCCGACGACGAAGCCCTCGGACCGGCCGGTCAGGACGATGCCGGTGCCGCTGGCGTCGATCGCCTCGCGGGCGGCCCGGATCCGCTCCACGGCGAGCCCGGCGTCATGGAGTGGGTGTGCCGGGTCCCCGGTCGAGTCCTCGATCGACAGCCCGGCGACCCCGGTGGTCGTGGCGAGCGTGACGTTCGCGTGCACGAGCTCCGGATCGACCGCGAAGCCCCCTTCGAAGTCGGCGTTGACCGGCACGCCCACGGCATCCACGACGGCACGGAGGTGCTCGAGCACCTCCGCGAGCGTGACGTGGTTGTCCGGCCGCCCGAGGGTCCAGGAGAAGCCGGCGCTCGTGGTCGCGAGCGCCGGGAAGCCGAGCCCCTCGAGGACGCGAGCGCTCCCGACGTCCCACGGGTTCGGCATGACGAAGCAGCCGGAGGAGTGCAGGCGCCGGAACGCAGCGACCCGGTCGTCGTGAGTCGACATGTGACACCTCGTTCGGAGGACGTCGCGCCCTCTCGTTCATGATGCGCGTGCGGGGTTCAACTCGGAAGGGGTTGCCGCCGTCCGCTCGGGGACGCGATCTGGTGCAGGCGCCGGGACGCCCGCTGCGGCCGGGTGGGCGGGGTCGGCGGGGTGTCGGCGGGGTTGGCGGGGTGTCGGCGGGGGGGAGGGCCGGGCCGCTTTTCCACACATTCCTCGGTGATCCTTCGTCCACAAATCGTTCGTGCATTCTTGAGGGCTTCTCCCCTCATTCGTACACTTGTTCGAAGAGGCGGACGCTGAGGGGGTGCGGGGAATGACGAGAGTGGAGCTGCCGCGGCCTTCCGGCTCGGCGCCCGCGGATCGGGTGGCCGCGGGCTCCGGCAGTGGTCGTCGTGCGACGGAGTCGCGCGACCGTGCTGGCGACGCCGACCGCGGGGTGGAGGCGCTCCGCGCCCGGGTGCGGGCGGTCCGCGCCGAGGTCACCGCGCTGCTCACCCTCGATCCGGGCGTCCTGGACGGAGCCGATGGTCCGGGGTGCACGCCGAGATCCGCGCCGCGGTGGACCAGCTGTCGGTGTTCGCGGCCCGGGTGCTCGCCCGGGTGGAGGCGGACGGGCGGTGGGAAGCAGGCGGCGAGCGCACGTTCGGCGACTGGATGGCGCGCCGCCATCACGCCTCGACGGGGTCGGTGCGGCGGGAGGTCGCCCTCGGGCGCGCGCTCGACGGGGCGTTGCCCGGCGCGGCCGCCGCCGTCGCCTCGGGACGGGTCTCGCTCGAGCACGCGCAGGTGCTGGCCCGGGTCGCTCCGACCTCGCCGGCGCGGCTCGCGGCGCTCGCCGGGGATCGCGCCGACGCCAACGAGAGCTTCTTGCTCGCGCGGGCCGCCTCGCTCCCGGTCGACCGGTTCCGCGTCGAGCTCCAGCGCTGGGCCGCTCGCGTGGACGCGGACGCGGCTGAGCGCGAGCACGAGCGCGCCGCCGCTCAGGAGTACCTCACGCTCCACCGCCGGGACGACGGCGTGGCGTTCCAGGGCTTCCTCACGCACGAGCACGGTCTCGCGCTCGAGACGGCGCTGCGTGCCGTCGGCGGCGTGCCGGCGGCGTCCGACCGGCGCACCGCCGAGGAGCGCCGGGCCGCGGCCCTGGTCGATGCCGCGCGTCTCGTGCTCGACAAGGGACTCGCCGGCGGCGGCCAGTCGGTTCGGCCGCACCTCACGGTGCACGTCTCCTGGGCGGCCATGCAGCGTCTCGCGCGGGATGCGGCAGCGGAGGACGGCGTCGCCCCGGCATCGAGCGAGAGCGTGGGCGTGGGCGTAGCCCAGCCGGCGCCGGCCGAGCTCGCGGCCGGGCAGCCCATCCCGACGTCGATCCTGGCTCGGCTCGCGTGCGACAGCGAGATCTCCCGGGTGGTCTTCGGGCCCGAGGGTGACCTGCTCGACGTGGGCCGCGCGCACCGCACCTACAGCGGGCAGCAGCGCCGGGCCGTGATCGCGCGTGACCGGTCCTGCCGGTCCCGGGGTGCGGGGCGCCCGTGACGCTCGGCGAGGTGCACCACGTCGCGTCGTGGGCCGAGGGTGGTCCGACCTCGGTCGAGAACGGTGTCGTGCTGTGCTGGCACCACCACGACCTCGTGCACCGACGGCGGCAACGGATCGCCCGGATCGGTGGCGCCTGGGTGTTCCGCACCGCGGACGGGCAGCTCGTCGAGGCAGGGGCGTCGCCGCCGGAGGGTGCCGGGGCAGAGGTGTCGCCGCCGCAGGCCGCAGGCCGCTCCTCGCCGTCCGCCGGGGCAGTTGCCGCGCGCGAGGGGCCCGCCGCCGGGGCGCGCGCCGCGGGCGAGGGGACGATCGCCGGGGCGCGTGCCGCGGGCGAGGATGACGAGGGCGCGCGCGGTGGACAGGAAGCCCTGTGGGGACCACCGGCCGTCGCCTGGGTCGGCCCGGGCGCGCGCAAGTGAGAGATGGGCGGTGGCGCGCGGCTCGGGCTGAAGGTGGCGCGCCCGATCGGGTCGACGGTGCGCGCCGCTCGGGGGCTGCCGCGTGGCGAGAAATGTGACGCAGATCACAGGGTGAAGTTCTCAAGGTATCCCGAGGACGTGCCGAGATACCTGTCATCAGCCTCCACCGGGTCCACCGGGTGGGGGCATTCGCCTTGTCTGGCCAGTCGCCGGGCGGCGACCAGTCGCCGGCCGGCTCAGGACGTCTCGAAGCGCGCGGCCTTCCCGTAGTACTCGTTGCTCGCCACGATGCCGCCGATGATGGCCTCGGTCCGGGTGCCCTGCTGGACGGCCCTGACCCAGTTGTCGCGGCCCACCGCGTCCGGCTCGCGACCGAGCAGGTCCTGGTAGTAGCCGGTCACGACGGTGCGCAGACGCTCGGTCGACACGAGGAAGCCCATCGCGACGGTCGTGCGTGAGGAGCCGGAGGCGAGCTGGTCCACCCAGTGCTCGACCTCGACGGGAGCGGCCTCGCGGCCGAGGACGTGGACGTAGAGCTGGCGGACCCAGTCGGCGTCCGTGCCGCCGGCCTTGCCGTAGTACTCCTGAGAGGCGAGGAAGCCGGCTTCCATCGACTGGATGGTCAGGCCGGCGGTCATGCCGGCGAGCCAGCCCTCGAGACCGGCTCTGTCCGGGCCCCGGTCGAGGAACTCGCGGTACGCGCCGGTGATCAGGCCGCTGCGGTACTCGCGGGACCCCGTGATCATGTTCGACACCTCGACGCGGGGACGGCCGTCGGTCAGCGCGCGGGTCCAGGTCACCAGGCCCTGGGCGTCGGGCTCGCGGTCGAAGAGGTGGCGGTAGACCTGGACGACGTACTGCGAGGTCTCGGCCTCACCGGGCAGCGCGACGCCGGTCCACCAGGAGGTGCGCTGGTAGGCGCCGGCCCAGCTGAGGGAGACGTGCACGTGGTCGGTGTGCGGCACCGGCCCCGTGTAGTCACGCCAGTGGGCGCCGGACGAGGAGTTGCTCCAGATGTGCTCGTTCCAGATGACGTGCATGACGCCGAGGCGGCGGGCGTTGTACCCCGACTTGCCGTCGGGTCCGATCGCCGTGAGCCACTGCGCGAACGCGTCGCCGGCCGCCTTCTCGGCGGGGTTGGCGATGTTGACGGCCCAGTCGAGCGCACGGCCCTCCTTGTGCTCGCTCGCGGCGCCGATGGAGCAGTCGCGGCTGATCCCCGAGCTACGGCCCACCTTGTAGTAGTCGAGCAGCAGGTTCATGAGGTAGACCGTGCCGGGCTTCGGTGTCGGGTCGCAGATGGTCTGCGGCCGGTACGGCGCGTAGGCGTCGATCCCGGCGATCCCGTCCGCGAGCGACGCGGGGGCCTTCGGGCCGACGGTCAGCGAGGTCGGCACGCTCAGCGGTGCGCTGAGCACCGCGGCGAGCACAGGGGCCTCCTGCGCTGCGGCGGCCGGCGGCGCGACGCTCGTCGTGGCGGGCGCAGGCGTGGACGTGGCGGTGGGCGTGGACGTGGCGGTGGGCGCGGGCGTGGCGGTGGGCGCGGGCGTGGCGGGCGTCGGCGTGGCGGTGGGCGCGGGCGTGGCGGGCGTCGGCGTGCGCGTCGGGCTCGGCGTGGCCGTCGGCGACGGTGTGGGGCTCGCGGACGGGACGGGGGTCGCGGTGGGCTCCGCCTCGGGCGCCGGCGCGTCGCTCGGGTCGCCGGCGGGATCCGCCGTCTGCGCTGCGGCCGGGCTCTCGGTAGCCGTGGACCCCGCCGCTGGGGTCGGGTCGCCGACCACGGCCAGCGCCGGTGCGCCCGAGGTCAGGACGACGAACGACGCCGCCAGGAGTGCGGTGAGCAGAGGGCGGACGGACTGTCGCATCGGTGGGTCCCCGTCGTCGAGAGGCCTCACCCCAGGTCGGGGTGGAACCGGTCGCGCGGTCGCGCGATCCCCCTACCCATCGGCAGGTCGGTCGCCCGGGTGAAGCGTCGGGCGCGATCTGGGTGCACGAACACCTCCGGGAGGGGCGAGGGTCCGCTCCCGGGCGTCGGCAGCCGCGTGGGCTCGACGCCAGTCTCGCCCCGGCGGGGCCCCTGCGAGCCGCGACGCGCCGGGGACCGGGGCGGTGGTGCGCGCCCACGGCGGAGGGGGAGCGCCGGGCGGGTGCGCACGGTGGAGCGGGTGCGAACGCCGATCGGGCGCGGGCGCCCCGCTCCTGAAATGTGACGTAGATCACAGGGTGAAGTTCTCAAGGTATCTCCGGGGCCTGTCGATACACCTGACATCAGCCTCCTCCGGGTCTTCCCGACGGGGGCTGTCGGCATGTCCGGGGCGCTCCGGTCGCCCACGCCGCCCGGCGGGCGGCGTCGTGCTCAGTCGCGTCCGGCGGGGTCCGCGGCCTGGGCGACGAGGAAGGCCGGGGCGTGCCAGCCGCGCTCGGCGAAGGCCTGCGCCACGGCGGACGCGACCTGGTCGACGTCCTCCAGCCGGACGAGCGCGATCGCCGAGCCGCCGAATCCGCCGCCGACCATCCGGCCGCCCAGCGCGCCGGTCGCCACCGCGACGTCGACCGCCACGTCGAGCTCGGCGCAGCTGACCTCGTAGTCGTCCCGCAACGAGGCGTGCGCGGCGCTGAGCACCGCTCCGAGGTCCTCGACGGCGTCCTTCTCGAGCAGGTCGGCGACCTCCTGGACGCGCGCGATCTCGCTCACCACGTGCCGGACCCGCCGCGCGACGACTTCGGCGTCCGGCACGTCCGCGAGCTGCGCGAGGGCGGCCTCCAGGTCGGTGACCTCACGCAGCGTCGCGACGCCGAGCGTGCGCGCGGCGGCCTCGCACATCGCGCGCCGCGCGGCGTACTGGCCGTCGACCAGCTGGTGCTCGGCGCGGGTGTCCATCACCAGCAGTGCGAGGCCGTGGGCGCCCAGCTCGAGCGGGATGTGCCGGGTCGCGCCGTCGCGGGTGTCCAGGAACAGCGCGTGACCGGCCTGGCAGCGCAGCGAGGCCGACTGGTCCATCCCGCCGGTCGGGGCGCCGGCGATCTCGTTCTCGGCGCGGATGCACGCCTGGGCCAGCACGCCGCGGCCCTCGTCGCTCGCCGCGAACCCGAGGCCGTGGGTGTCGTCCAGGGCGACCGCGACGGCGCACTCCAGTGCCGCCGACGAGGAGAGCCCGGCGCCGTAGGGCACGCAGGAGTCGACCGCCGCGTCGAAGCCCGACACGGCGTGCCCGGCCTGTGCCAGCGCCCATGCGACCCCGGCGACGTAGCCGGCCCAGCCCTCGACGGTGCCCGGCGCGACGTCGCCCAGGGACAGCTCGACGGGGGTGCCCTCCTGCGCGGAGACGAGTCGGATCGTGTCGTCCGCGCGGTGGCGGAAGGCCACGTAGGTCCGGTGCGGCAGTGCCATCGGCAGGCAGGTGCCCCCGTTGTAGTCGGTGTGCTCGCCGATGACGTTCACGCGGCCCGGCGCGGACCACACGCCGTCGGGCGCGCCGTCGAAGGCCCGGGCGAAGGCGGCGGTGGCGCGCGCCGCGCCGTCGGCCCGCTCCCAGGCGACGATCTGCTCGGGGCTGCTGGTCATCGTGGGGACTCCTTCGATCGCGCGGTGGGCCGCTGGGCTGGGGCGAGCGCTCGTGCGCTCGCGGGGGTCGTCGAGCTCGGCGGTGCCGGCCGGCGGCGGGTCGTCACGGGGCGGCCTCCGGCGGCGCGAGGCGCAGCGCGCCGACCACGGAGCGCAGCTGGTCGGCCGCGCCGGCCGGCAGGCCGTCGTCGCTGATGAGGACGTCGACCTGGGCGAGCTCGACGATACGGCTCAGCCCGACGACGCCCCACTTGGTGCGGTCGGCCAGGACGACGAGCCGGCTGGCCGCCGCCACCAGCGCCCGGTCGGTCTCGGCCTCCAGCAGGTTCGGCGTGGTGAGGCCGGCCTCGAGGTCGATCCCGTGCACGCCGAGGAAGGCGACGTCGACCCGCAGCGAGGTCAGGGCGGCGGTGGCGAGCGGACCCACCAGCGCGTCGGAGGGCGTGCGCGTCCCGCCGGTGAGGACGACCGTCAGTGCGTGGTCCTCCGGCCGGTGCAACGCGTCGGCCGCCGGCAGGGAGTTCGTCACGACGGTGAGCGGGCGCAGCGCGGCGTCCTCCGCGATGAGACGTGCGAGCAGGTGCGTCGTCGTGCCGGCCGAGAGGGCGATGGCGCCACCCGGCGGGACGAGCGAGAGGGCCTCCCGGGCGATCGCGGACTTCTCGGCGCCGGAGAGCTCGCGCTTGGCCTGGAACCCCGGTTCGAGCGCGGCGGGCCGGCCGGCGACGGCGCCCCCGTGCACCCGCCGGACGGCGCCGCGGCGGGCGAGCTCGGCGATGTCGCGCCGGATCGTCATGTCGGAGACCTCGAGGCTCTCGACCAGGTCGGCCACCCGGACGGCGCCGTGCAGCTGGATCTGGGCGAGGATGTGGTCCTGCCGCTGCGATGCGAGCACCTGGACAGTATTCGCCAGAATCAAACACGAGTCAACAATCCCGAACGGTGCGGTCGGGCCGCCCCTCGGCTCAGCCCTGGACGGGGGAGAGTCCCAGCGGCCGGCCCGCGAGGCCGCGCGAGCGCTTCGCGAGACCGGTCGCGAGGCCGCGCAGGGCCTGCGCCGCGGGGGAGTCG
Organism: uncultured Actinomycetota bacterium; assembly: GCA_963724505.1. Classification (GTDB taxonomy): domain Bacteria; phylum Actinomycetota; class Actinomycetes; order Actinomycetales; family Cellulomonadaceae; genus Actinotalea. The sequence goes on along the minus strand of CAVRUY010000005.1, from coordinate 46,196 downwards.
GGTGCGCTGAGCACGACCGGTGCGCCCGTGTCCCCGGCCTCGCGCAGCGAGATGTCCAGCGGCACCTGAGCCAGCAGCGGCACGGGCGCCCCGGTGAGCGTGCTGAGGTTGTCGGCCACCACCGCCCCGCCGCCGGACCCGAAGAGCTCGAGCCGGCTGCCGTCGGGCTGCTCGAGCCACGACATGTTCTCCACCACGCCGACCACGTGCTGGCGGGTCTGCACGGCGATCGAGCCGGCCCGCTCGGCGACCTCGGCCGCGGCGACCTGCGGCGTCGTGACGACCACGAGCTCGCTGTTCGGCAGCAGCTGGGCGACGGAGATCGCGATGTCGCCCGTCCCGGGCGGCAGGTCGAGCAGCAGCACGTCCAGGTCGCCCCAGAAGACGTCGGCGAGGAACTGCTGGAGCGCGCGGTGCAGCATCGGCCCGCGCCAGACGACCGGCTGCCCCGCCGGCACGAACATCCCGATCGAGATGACCTTCACCCCGTGCGCGATGGGCGGCAGGATCATGTCGTCGACCTTCGTCGGCGGCCGGTCCACCCCCAGCATCCGCGGCAGCGAGAAGCCGTACACGTCGGCGTCGACCACGCCGACGGACAGCCCGTCCGCCGCCATCGCCGCGGCGAGGTTCGCCGTGACCGAGGACTTGCCCACGCCGCCCTTGCCCGAGGCGATCGCGTACACGCGGGTGAGGTTGCCGGGCTGCGTGAAGGGGATGACCGGCTCGGCGACCCCGCCGCGGAGCATGGAGCGCAGCTCGGCGCGCTGCTCCTGGTTCATCACGCCCATCTCGACGACGACGTCCGCGACGCCGTCCAGCGCGCCGACCGCGGTGGTGACGTCCCGGGTGATGGTGTCGCGCAGCGGGCAGCCGCTCGTCGTGAGGTCGATGCCGACGGTGACCACGGCGCCCACCGGGCCCTGCGTGACGCTCGACCGAGCGCACCATGCCCAGGTCGGTGATCGGGCGGCGGATCTCCGGGTCGATGACGGTGGTCAGGGCGGCCCGGACGGCCTCGTGGAGGGTCGGCATGGGGTCCATCCTAGGTCGGCCCCCGGGGACGACCGTCCCGGGTGCGAGCCCGGCGGGCAGGGCGACGTGCGACCCCCGTCCGGGTCGCGACCGCGACTACGGGCGCGCCCTGCGCCTGCCCTCGCGCCTGGGCTCCCGCTCCGTCTCCCGGGCGGGCTCGCCCAGCTCGTCGCGGTCGGCCTCGCGATCGGCCGTCAGCTCGGCGGTCAGCTCGGTGGCCAGGTCGCGCAGCTCGGACCGCAGGAAGTCGCGGGTCGCGACGTCACCCATCGCGATGCGCAGCGAGGCGATCTCCCGCGCGAGGAACTCGGTGTCGGCGAGCGAGCGCTCGGCCCGCTGCCGGTCCTGCTCCAGGGCGACCCGGTCCCGGTCGTCCTGGCGGTTCTGGGCGAGCAGGATCAGCGGCGCCGCGTAGGAGGCCTGCACGGAGAAGAAGAGGTTGAGCAGGATGAAGGGGTAGGCATCCCAGCGCAGCCCGAAGAGCGCCACCGCGTTGAAGGTCACCCACAGGATGACGAACCCCGTCATGTAGAGCAGGAACGTGCCGGTGCCCATGAACCGCGCGAAGGCCTCGGCACCGCGCCCGACGAGGTCCGGGTCGACTCTCGGCCGCCACGAGCGGCGGTCGTCCTTCGGGGTGTCGAGGCGCTCAGCCATGGTCGGACTCCGTGCGCTCCGGCAGGTTCCCGCCCAGGTCGATGTCGTCCTCGCGCCAGTCCTCCGGCAGCAGGTGGTCGAGCACGTCGTCGATGCTGATCGCACCGAGCAGGCGGCGGTTCTCGTCGACCACGGGCAGCGCGAGCAGGTTGTAGGTCGCGAGCTCCCGCGCCACCTGGCTGAGCGGGGCGTCCGGGCGCAGGCCCTCCAGCTCGGTGTCGAGGATCCCGCCGATCGGGTCGTGCGGGGCCTCGCGCAGCAGGCGCTGGATGTGCACGCCGCCGAGGAACCTGCCGGTCGGCGTCTCCACCGGCGGGCGGACCACGAAGACGAGCGAGGCGAGCGCCGGCGTGAGGTCCTGCCGGCGGACGTGGGCCAGCGCCGTCGCGATGGTCGTCTCGGGCCCGAGGATCACCGGCTCGGTCGTCATCAGACCGCCGGCGGTGTTGTCCTCGTAGGCCAGCAGCCGGCGGACGTCGCGCGCCTCCTCGGGCTCCATCAGCTCGAGCAGCTCGGTGGCCTGCTCGAGGGTCAGCTCGCCGAGCAGGTCGGCGGCGTCGTCGGGCTGCATGGCGTCGAGGACGTCGGCCGCGCGGCCCAGCTCCAGGCCGGAGAGGATGGCGACCTGGTCGTCCTCGGGCAGCTCCTCCAGGACGTCGGCGAGGCGCTCGTTGGCCAGGGCCGAGGCCACCTCCAGGCGTCTGGTCGCGGTGAGGTCGTGCAGGACGTCGGCGAGGTCGGCCGGCTTGAGGTCCTCGTAGGAGGCGAGCAGCAGGTCGGCCCCCTGCGCCGCGCTGGCCGCCAGGCCCCGGACGTCGGCGATGTCGACCAGCAGCGTGTCCCCGCGGCGGCGCATGAGACCGGACCGGCTGTGCTCGGCCCGGCGCACGAAGAGCTTGGTCACGACCCAGTCGCGGTTGCGCTGCTGCTCGATGGCGACGTCCACGACCGTGGCGCCGCCCGAGCCGTCGGCGAGCTGGACGGGGCGGTCGAGCAGCTCGCCGATCGCGAGCGTCTCGGCGGGGCGCTGCTCGAAGCGCCGCATGTTCACCAGGCCGGTGGAGATCACCTGGCCGGTGTCGATGCTGGTCACCCGGGAGAGCGGGAGGAAGACGCGACGCCGGCCGGGGACCTCGACCACCAGACCGAGCGCACGCGGCGGGCCCTGCGGGCGCAGCAGGACGACGACGTCCCGGACCCGCCCGACCTGGTCGCCGATGGGGTCGAACACTGCGGTGCCGGCCAGGCGTGCGGCGAAGACCCGGGTGCTCACGGCGTCAGCGTAGTGGGGGGTGTGCCTCGACGGGCGTCCGGGACGGTGCGCCGGCTCCCGCGCGTCCACCGGCTCCGCACAGCCGCCGTACAGGAGACGCCCTGGCAGGACCCAGGGAGGGGGAGAAGAATCAGGACCATGTCGATGAACCGGATGACCAGGCCCCCTCAGGTGCCCACGCCGCCGCAGGGCGAGCAGATCGCGTCGTACGCGACCTACCTCGAGGCGCAGCGCGCGGTGGACCACCTCTCGGACAAGGAGTTCCCCGTCCAGCACGTGACGATCGTCGGCACCGATCTGGCGATGGTCGAGCGGGTCACCGGTCGGCTCACCTACTCGCGGGTCGCCGTCGCCGGGCTCGCCTCGGGCATGTGGTTCGGGCTCTTCGTCGGGCTGCTGCTGTCGCTGTTCTCGACGACCGGCTCCGCCGTGCCCATCTTCGCCGCGGTCGCGATCGGCGCCGCCTTCGGGATCCTGTTCTCGGTGATCTCGTTCTCGTTCACCGGCGGCAAGCGCGACTTCACCTCGGCCAGCCAGATCGTCGCCTCGACCTACGCGGTGCTCTGCCACGGCGAGCACGCGCAGAAGGCGCGTGGCCTGCTCCAGGGCGAGGGCGGTCCCGGCCTGGGGCGAGCGGCCCTCGTTCCCCGGCCGACCTTCCAGGCCCCGACACCGCCGTTCGGTGCCCCGCCCTCGCAGCCCACCGCGCCGACCTACGGCGCGCCGGCAGCAGCCCCCGCAGCCGAGCCGACCACGCCGACCCAGCCGACAGCCGCCCGCCGAACCCGCCGACCCAGCCGCCGGCCGGCCCCATCTCCTGACCGAGCCCGACCCGCAGCGGCCGGAACCCGGGCCCCGCGCCGCAGCGGCCGGACCGAGGAGCGGCGCCGCGCGGACTCAGCGGCCCTGCAGCCGCGCCATCCACGCCTCGACGTCCGCCGGGCGCCGGGGCAGGGCCGCCGAGAGGTTCTCGTTCCCGTCGGCCGTCACCAGCACGTCGTCCTCGATCCGGATGCCGATCCCGCGGTACTCCTGCGGCACGGCGAGGTCGTCGGACTTGAAGTAGAGGCCCGGCTCGATCGGTGAAGACCATCCCCGGCTCGAGGACGGCGTCGAGGTACATCTCGCGCCGCGCCTGCGCGCAGTCGTGCACGTCGAGACCCAGGTGGTGGCTCGTGCCGTGCACCATCCAGCGGCGGTGGAACTGGCCCTCGGGGTCGAGGGACTCCGCGGCGGTGCACGGCAGCAGCCCCCACTCCTCGAGCCGTGCGGCGATGACCTCCATCGCCGCGGCGTGCACGTCGCGGAACCGGGCGCCCGGCACGGCGACGGCGAACGCGGCGTCGGCGGCGTCGAGCACGGCCTGGTAGATCCGGCGCTGCACCTCGGTGAACTCCCCGTCCACCGGCAGCGAGCGGGTGACGTCCGCGGTGTAGAGCGAGTCCGCCTCGACGCCGGCGTCGAGCAGCAGGACGTCGCCCTCGTGCACCTCGCCGTCGTTGCGGATCCAGTGCAGGGTCGTCGCGTGCTCGCCGGACGCGGCGATCGTCTCGTAGCCGACGGCGTTGCCCTCCTCGCGGGCGTTGCCGTCGAAGACGGACTCGACGACCCGCTCCCCCCGGCGGTGCGCGACGGCCCGGGGCAGCTCGCGCACGACGCGCTCGAAGCCGGCGACGGTCGCGGCGATCGCGATCCGCATCTGCTCGACCTCCCAGGCGTCCTTGACCAGCCGCAGCTCGGAGACGGCCTCCGCGAGCGCCTCGTCGGCCGCGCGGACCTCCGCCTCGGGCTGGTCGGCGCCGCGGGCGAGCTCGACCTGCGTCGCGACCGTCTCGTCCGCCTCCGGCACGACCCGGACCTGCACGCCGCCGGCGCCGACGTCCTTGGCCAGCGCGTCGGCGAGCTCCTCGAGCGGGACGACGCGCAGCCCGGTGAGCTCGGCCAGGTCGTCGAGGCTCGGCCGGGCGCCCACCCAGAACTCCCCGTAGCGCGCGTCGGCGAAGAACTCCTCGCTGTCCCGGCCCGCCATCGGGCGCACGTAGAGGACCGCCTCGTGGCCGCCCTCGACGGGGTGCAGCACGAGCACGGCGTCGGGCTCCTGGTCGGTGCCCAGCCCGGTGAGGTGCGCGAAGGCCGAGTGCGGCCGGAAGCGGTAGTCGGTGTCGTTGGAGCGGGTGCGCAGCGGGCCCGCCGGCACGACGAGCCGCTCGCCCGGGAACAGCGCGCCCAGCCGCTCGCGGCGCGCGGCGGCGAACGGGGCGACGTCGGCCCGGGTGGGCCGCGGGGCGTGCGCGCCGCCCCAGCGCTCGGCGATGAACGTGCGGAAGGCCGCCGACGTCGGCCGCTGGGAGCGGTTGCTGCCCCGCGACGCGAGGGGCTGCCCGGGGGCGGGGGTGCTGGCGGAGGTCTGCTCGGACATGCCTCCATCGTGTCACTCCGCGGCCGTGGGGCGTGACGTCGACGCCGTCGGGACGGCCCGCCGCGAGCCCTACCCTTGAGCCCGTGCGTATCGACCTCCACACCCACTCGGTGGCCTCGGACGGCACCGAGCAGCCGGCCGAGGTCGTGGCCTCGGCGGTCCGGGCCGGGCTGGACGTCGTCGCGCTCACCGACCACGACTCGACGCGCGGCTGGGCCGAGGCCGAGCAGGCGGCCCGCGGCCTCGGGATCGCCCTGGTCCGGGGCGTCGAGCTCTCCTGCCGGCTGCACGGACGCAGCGTCCACCTGCTGGGGTACCTGCTCGACCCGCAGAGCCCTGCGCTGCTCGAAGAGGCCGAGCACGTGCGCACCGCCCGGGTCGAGCGGGCCCGGCGCATCGTCGAGCTGCTCGCCGCGCGACATGCCGATCACCTGGGACGACGTCCTGGCCCGGACCGGGGACGAGGCGACCGTCGGCCGGCCGCACATCGCCGACGCGCTGGTCGCCCGGGGCCACGTCGCCGACCGGACCGCCGCCTTCGACCGGTTGCTGGCGACCGGCTCGCCGTACTGGGTCCCGCACTACGCACCGCCGTGCCGCCCGCGCCGTGCGGACCGTGCTCTCCGCCGGCGGCGTGCCCGTGCTGGCCCACCCCGGCGCGGCCCGGCGCGACCGGCCGGTCAGCGACGAGGAGATCGAGGCGCTCGCGGACGCCGGGCTCGCCGGCCTCGAGGTGGACCACCGCGACAACGACGAGGCGCAGCGCGCCCGGCTGCGTCGCGCGGCCCACCGCCACGGCCTGCTCGAGACCGGGTCGAGCGACTACCACGGCACCGGCAAGCCCAACCGCCTGGGCGAGAACCTCACCACCGCAGAGGTCCTCGCCGAGATCACGTCCCGCGGTCGACTCGAGGTGGTGCGGTGAACGTCGTCAACTGGCGGATGCTGGCGGAGGTCTTCATCACGCTGTTCGTCATCATGGACCCGCCGGGGACCGTCCCGATCTTCCTCGGGCTGACCGGGGCGATGACCCGCGTGCAGCGGCACCGCGCCGCCCGGCAGGCCATCCTCGTCGCCTTCGGCGTGATCGTCTCGTTCGCGCTCTTCGGCCAGCAGCTGCTCAGCTACATGAACATCTCGCTCGCCGCGCTCCAGGGCTCGGGCGGCCTGCTGCTGCTCCTGGTGGCGATGGAGCTGCTGACCGGGAACGCCGACGCGCCGCAGCCCTCGTCGAACGAGAGCGTCAACGTGGCGCTGGTCCCGCTGGGCACCCCGCTGCTCGCCGGGCCGGGCGCCATCGTCGCGACGATGGTCTTCGTGCAGCAGTCCGACGCGGCGGCGGACTGGATCGCCATCGCGCTGGGCGTCGTCGGGGTGCACGTGTGCCTGTGGCTGGCCATGCGCTTCGCCGGGCTCGTGCACCGCGTCCTGAAGGACTCCGGCACCACGCTGGTGACCCGGATCGCCGGTCTGCTGCTGGCCGCCATCGCCGTGCAGCTCGTCGCGGACTCGGTCAAGGCGTTCATCGCCTCGGCCTGAGCCAGGACGCACCGCGGGCCCAGGACGGTGATCCGTCCCGGGCCCGATCGGTGTCGCTGGGGTGGGTCAGTCCGCGCTGCCCGTGGCGGGCGCGCTGTCGCTCGACTGACCGCCCCGCGTGCGGCGGCGGTTGCGGGGCCGGCGACGGGCCCGGGTCGCCTCGCCGGGCTCGCCGGCCTCGTGACCTGCGGCGTCGCCCGCCGTCACCGGCGCCGAGGCGCCCGACTCCCGCGGTGCGGTCTCCTCGCGCCCGCCGGAGCGACGGCCCTTGTGCTCGCCGCGGCCGTCACGCTCGCCGCGGCCCTCACGCTCGCCGTGCTTGCGCTCGCCGTGGCCCTTGTGGTCGCCGTGCTTGCGCTCGCCGTGACCCGACGCGGTGTGGCGCTTGCCGGTCTCACCGAGGTCCTCGACCGCCTCGGCGGCCAGACCGGCCCGCTTCTGCTCGCTGCGCGGCAGGCGGCCCTTCGTGCCCTCGGGGATGTCCAGGTCCTCGTAGAGGTGCGGCGAGCTGGAGTACGTCTCCACCGGCTCCGGGATGCCCAGGTCCAGCGCCTTGTCGATCAGGCCCCAGCGCGGCATGTCGTCCCAGTCGACGAACGTCACGGCGGTGCCGGTCTTGCCCGCACGGCCGGTGCGCCCGGTGCGGTGCAGGTAGGTCTTCTCGTCCTCGGGGCACTGGTAGTTGACCACGTGCGTGACGTCGTCCACGTCGATGCCGCGGGCGGCGACGTCGGTGGCCACCAGCACGTCGATCTTGCCGGAGCGGAAGGCCCGCAGCGCCTGCTCGCGGGCGCCCTGGCCGAGGTCGCCGTGGATCGCGCCGGAGGCGAACCCGCGCTCGGCGAGCTCGTCGGACACCTTGGCGCAGGTGCGCTTGGTCCGGGCGAAGACGATCGTCAGGCCGCGTCCGCGCGACTGCAGCAGCCGGGCCAGGACCTCGACCTTGTCCAGGGCGTGCGCCCGGTAGACGACCTGCTTGATCGCCTTGAGGGTCGCGCCCTGGTCGTCCGGGTCGTTGGCGCGGATGTGCGTCGGCTGGGTCATGTACCGGCGCGCCATCGCCACGACGGCGCCCGGCATCGTCGCCGAGAAGAGCATGGTGTGCCGCGAGGCCGGCGTGCGGGAGATGAGCTTCTCGACGTCCGGCAGGAAGCCGAGGTCGAGCATCTCGTCCGCCTCGTCGAGCACGACGGTCTTGGCGTAGCTGAGGTCCAGGTAGCCCTGGTTCATCAGGTCGATCATGCGACCGGGCGTCCCGACGACGACCTCGACGCCCCGCTGGAGCGCGGCGACCTGCGGCTCGTACGCGCGGCCGCCGTAGAGCAGCACGACCCGCACCGACCGCCGACGCGCGGCGGTCTCCAGGTCGCCGGCCACCTGGACGGCCAGCTCGCGGGTCGGGACGATCACCAGGGCCTGGGGCTTGCCGGGGGCGCGGAGGGCGTCCACGCCGTCCTCGTCGGGCCCGACGACGTGCTCGAGCAGCGGCAGGCCGAAACCGAGGGTCTTGCCCGTCCCGGTCTTGGCCTGGCCGATGATGTCGTGCCCCGACAGCGCGACCGGCAGGGTCATCGCCTGGATCGGGAAGGGGTGGGTGATGCCGGCGTCGGCGAGCGCCTCGCACAGGTCGCTGCTGATGCCGAAGTCGGCGAAGGTGGGCTGGTGGGCGGCCGGAGCATCGGTCGGCTCGGGCGCGTCGACCTGCTCCCTCTCGTGCGTGGTGGTCATGTCCTACCTCTCGGTGCCGCGGGGCACACGCGAGGGTGCTCTCGCACCGCACGGGCCGCGCCGCGGTCGGGGACGGCAGCCGATCGCGCAAGGCGCCGCGCGTGGGTCTGTGCGCGAAGGTAACGGGACGACCGGTCAACCGATGTACGGGCCCAGCCTATAGCCTGAGGGGATGACCTCGACGCCGACGTCCGGATCCACGCTCGACCCCGCCGGACCCGCCGGTGACGCCGAGCCCGACGCGGCCCTCGCGGTGCTCGGGATGATCGCCTACGGCGAGCTCGCGGAGTTCACCCGCCTCGCGGCGGACTCCGCGCACGCCCCGACCCTCGGCGCCCGGCTCGAGGTCAGCCGGCTCGCCTGGGTGGCCCGGTCGCGGCTCGACCGGATCGCCGCGCGGATCGAGGAGCTCGGCGCCGCGCTCGAGCCGACGATGGCGCCCTTCGCCGGCGTGCTGGTCGAGTTCGACGAGCGCACCGAGCCGAGCACGTGGTGGGAGCGGCTGCTCAAGGGATTCGTCGGCTACGGCGTCTCCGACGACTTCGCCCGGACGCTCGCCGAGGGGCTCGACGAGGCCAGCCGCGCCGTCGTGCTCGAGGTGCTCGCCGACGACGGGCACGCCGATCTCGTCGTCCGCGCGCTCGCCGAGGAGGGTCGGGCGGACCCGACGCTCGCGCCCCGCTCGGCGCTGTGGGGTCGCCGGCTCTTCGGCGAGGCCCTGGGCGTCGTGCAGCGGGTGATCGTCGACCACGCCGAGCTGCAGCGGCTGCTCACCGCCGTCGTCGGCCCGCAGGACCCGCAGCAGAAGATGTTCACCCGGCTGACCGCCGAGCACAGCCGCCGGATGGACCGGCTGGGCCTGGCGGCCTGAGGGCTCCCGCTCAGAGGTTGTGGAAGCCGACCCGGCGCTGCTCGTCGCTGCCGATCTCGACGTAGCCGAGGGACGACGCCGGGACGATCACCTTGCGGCCCTTGGAGTCGGCCAGCTCGATCGGTGCGCCGACCTCCAGCGCCTTGAGGACCTGCTTCGTGACCGCCTCCGAGGTGAGGTCGGACTCCAGCACGAGCTCGCGCGCCACGTCCCGCATGCCGATCGTGATGTCCACGCCGATCCCTTCGTCGTTGCCTGAGCGCATCCTAAGGTGCCGCCGGGTCACCCGCAGACGGGCGAGCGCGGACCAGCCCGCTCACCCCGCCCCACACCAGGCGGCTGACCAGGTCGATCGCCGCCTCCACCGGGACGGCGTCCGAGCGGTAGGTCGAGGTCGCCGTCGCGGTCGCCATGCTCAGCAGCACGGTGGCCACGAGGCCCGCCTCGTCCTCGCTCAGGCCGGTCGCCTCCCGCAGGCCGCGGCGCAGGGTCGCGGCCACCTCGCGGGAGGCGTGCTCGACCCGTTCCCGGACGGCGTCGTCGTGCGTGACGTCGGACTCGAAGAGCAGCGCGAAGGAGTCGCCCGAGTCGGCGACGAACCGGACGTAGGCCCCCACGAGGGCCTCGGTGATCGCCTGGACGACGACCTTGCCCGTCGCCGGCGGGCGGGTGCCGATCCCCGCGAGGGCCTCGTCCACGGCCGCCACCAGCGCGTCGCCGCGGTGGTCGACGACGGCGAGGTAGAGGTCGAGCTTGGACGGGAAGTGGCGGTAGAGGACCGGCTTGCTCACCTCGGCCCGTTCGGCGATGTCGTCCATCGACACGTGGTGGAAGCCGTCCCGGGCGAAGAGGTCGAGCGCCACCTCGAGCACCTGGGTGCGGCGCTCGTCCCGCGGCATGCGGGTCGCGCGGGAGGGGCTCACCCCGGCGATCCTATCGAGGCAGGGCGTCGCCGCGCCGGTGGGTCGGTGCCACGATGGGGCGATGAGCGAGGGTCGACGGGCGGCGCCGCGGGTCCGGCGCGCCCGGTTGTGGCTCACCCGCGGCCGGTTCGGCGTGCTCGCGCTCGTGCTCGCCGTCGTCGTCGGTGCCGGCGCGGGCACCGGGACGGCTCTGGCGACCATGGCGAGCCCGGAGACGGCGCCGGGTGAGGCCTCGCCGGCGTCCGGCGAGAGCTCGGCCGCCTCGTCGGCCGGCGCCCCCGCGAGCGCCCCGTCGAGCAGCCCGACGCGCACCACGCCGCCGGCTCCGACGCCGACGCCGACGCCCACGCCGACCGGCCCGGTGCCCACCGCCGCCGACCTCGCCGCCGGGATCCTCTCGCTGGACCTGCCGACCTCGGCGAGCGGCGAGCTCGTCGTGGTGCCCGGCAACGAGCCCGCGCCGGACCCGGCCGCGGCCTCGGTCCGCGCGGTCCGGGTCGAGGTCGAGCAGGGCCTGGACGTCGACGGCGCGGCCTTCGCGGCGATGGTGATGACGACGCTCAACGACCCCCGCGGCTGGGGCGCCGGCGGACGGCTCAGCTTCGCGCGGACCGACGGCGACGCCGAGATCCGGGTGGTCCTCGCCTCGCCGGACACCGTCGACGGCATGTGCGCTCCGCTGCGGACCCAGGGCCTGTACTCCTGCGGGCGCTACGGGCACGCGGCGCTCAACCACACGCGGTGGGTCGCGGCGACCGACGAGTTCCCGGACCTCACCGTCTACCGGCAGTACGTCGTCAACCACGAGGTGGGCCACCTGCTCGGCCACCCGCACGAGACCTGCCCGGCGGCCGGCGTTCTCGCGCCGATCATGCAGCAGCAGACCATCGAGGTCGCGCCGTGCCTGCCGAACGCCTGGCCGTACCCGGACGGCGGGTAGCCGCGTCCGTCGCGCCGCGCTGTCGGTGGGGTGTGGTGGGATCGTGCCCGTGCTGAGGTTGACCCCGCCCCCGGAGCCGGGCCCGTGGCCCGTCCTCGACCCGGTGCAGCGCGCCGTCCTCGCGCACCGGGGCGGCGTCCTGCTGGTCACCGGCGCTCCCGGTTCCGGCCGCACGACGACGGCGCTGGCCCTCACCGCGGACCGGCTCGCGGCCGGGGAGGGCGCCGCGGGGGCCTGTGCCGGGCCGGTGCTGCTGCTCGCACCCACCCGGCGTGCCGCGGCCCGGCTGCGGGACGCGCTGTCCGCGCACCTGCCGCGGACGGGCGGCGCCCCGGTGGTCCGCACCCCGGCGTCGCTGGCCTTCGCCGTGCTGCGTGCCCGGGCCTCGCTCCTCGGTGAGCCCGCGCCGAGCCTGATCTCCGGCCCGGAGCAGGACCTCGTGCTCGCCGACCTGCTCGCCGGGCACCAGGCCGGGGAGGGTCGGCCGGTGTCCTGGCCGACGTCCGTGCCGCCCGCGGCGCGGGGCCTGCGGGCGTTCCGGGACGAGCTGCGGGACCTGCTCATGCGCGCGGCGGAGCGCGGGCTGCGGCCCGAGGACCTCGCCCGGCTGGGCGCGGTCCACGGGCGGCCGGCCTGGCAGGCGGCGGCCGAGGTCTACGCCGAGTACCTCGACGTCACGCTGCTGCGTGCGGGCACCCCGGACGCCGGGGCGCGGTTCGACCCGGCGGTGGTGGTCGACGAGGCCACCGAGGCGCTGCTGACCTGGGAGGACGAGGTCCCGGCGCAGCCGCGCCCGCGGTGGGCGACGGTGGTGGTCGACGACTACCAGGAGGCGACCGCGGGGACGGTCCGGCTGCTGCACGCCCTCGCCGAGGACGGCGCCGAGCTCGTCCTGCTCGCCGACCCGGACCTCGCCGTGCAGACCTTCCGTGGGGCGAGCCCCGGGCTGGTCGACCGGGCGCCGCTGCCCGCCGGGAGCGAGCTCGGTGCCTTCGGCGCCGAGACGCTCGTGCTGGACCGCGTGTGGCGGCACGGGCCCGCGCTGAGGACCGTCGTCGGCGCGGTCACCGCGGAGATCCGCGGGACGGTGCGGGCCCACCGCGCCGCGCCGGCGGTCGTGGCCGGTGCGGACGGGCTCGCCGCTCCCGCACGCGCCGTGCTGCTCCGCTCGGCGGCCCAGGAGGCGGCCTTCGTCGCGCACACCGTGCGCGCCGCCCACCTGTACGACGAGCTCCCGTGGAGCCGGATGGCGGTGATCGCGCGCTCCGGGGCGCAGGTGGCCGAGCTGCGCAGGTCCCTGCTCGCGGCCCAGGTCCCGGTCGAGGTCGTCGGCAGCGACGTCCCGCTGCGCGCCGAGCCCGCGGTCCGGCCGCTGCTGCGCGCGATGAGCGCCGCGCTCCGGCCCGACCCGGCCGACCTGGACCCCCTCGAGGTCGCCGAGCTCCTCGTCTCGCCGCTCGGCGGGATCGACGCGGTCGGGCTCCGTCGGGTGCGCAGGGCGCTGCGGGCCGAGGAGGTCGCCGGGGGCGGCAGCCGCAGCAGCGACGAGCTCCTCGTCGAGGCGGTGGCCGACCCGGCCCACGCCGCGACGCTGCCCGCGACCGTCCGGCCCGCCGTCGTGCGGCTCGCGGCGGTCCTCGCGGCCGGCCGGGGCGCCCTGGCGCGGGCCGGGGCGGGCGTGCTCGACGTCCTGTGGGCGGTCTGGTCGGAGGCCGACCTCGCGACCCCGTGGCGTCGCAGCGCCCTGCACGGTGGTCCGGCCGGGGAACGCGCCGACCGCGACCTCGACGCCGTGCTCGCGCTGTTCGCCGCCGCCGAGCAGTTCGTCGACCGGATGCCGCAGGCCACGCCCGCGGCCTTCCTCGAGCACCTGCAGGCCCAGGACCTGCCGGCCGACTCGCTCGCGGCGCGTGGCGCCCGCGCCGAGGCCCTCGCCCTGGTGACGCCCGCGGGAGCGGCCGGTGCCGAGTGGGACCTCGTCGTGGTGGCCGGGGTGCAGGAGGGGGTGTGGCCGGACCTGCGCCTGCGGGACTCGATCCTCGGCGCCCAGCACCTGGTCGACGTCGTCGAGGGCCGGGCCGCCGCGGCCGAGCAGTTCCCCGCCGAGGCACGCGCGGCCGTGCTCGACGACGAGCTGCGGACGTTCGCCGTGGCCGTCTCGCGGGCTCGCCGGCGCCTCGTCGTCACCGCGGTGCGCGACGCGGAGCAGCAGCCGTCCGGACTGCTCGACCTGGTCGAGCCACCCGGTCCGGGCGACGTCGACACCCGGCTGAGCACGGTCCCGCACGCGCTCGACCTGCGCGCCGTCGTCGCGCGCTGCCGCACGCTGCTCGAGGCCGGCGACACGACCGCCGGTGCGGCCGCAGGGCTGCTCGCGCACCTCGCCGCGCAGGGCGTCGCCGGCGCGAGCCCCGACACCTGGTACGGCGCGCCGGAGCTCTCCCGCGACGAGCCGATGTGGGCGGCGGACCGGCCGGTCCCGCTGTCCCCGTCCAAGCTGGAGCTCGCCACCCAGTGCGCCCTGCGGTGGGCGCTCGAGGCGGTCGGCGGGACGAAGGTCTCGTCGGCGGAGCAGTCGCTCGGCACCCTCGTCCACGCGCTGGCCGCCGAGCTCCCGCACGGCACGCTCGAGGAGCTGACGGCACTGCTCGACCAGCGGTGGCCGGAGCTCGGGCTGCCCGAGGGGTGGCTCGCGACGCAGACGCGGCGCCGGGCCGAGGCGATGCTGGGACTGCTCGCGCAGTACCTCGCGACGGCCGACCCGCCCGCCGCCGTCGAGCAGGACTTCACCGCGCGGCTGGGCCGCGTGCTGCTGCGCGGCGCCGTCGACCGCCTGGAACGGGCCGGGACGGACGCCGAGGGCCGCCCGGTGCTGCGCGTCGTCGACCTCAAGACGGGCACCGCGGTGGTCACCGGGACGATGGCGGTCCACCACCCCCAGCTCGGTGCCTACCAGGCCGCCGTCGACGCCGGCGCCTTCGACGACGTCCTGCCGGGGGCACGCTCGGGCGGTGCGCAGCTGCTCTACGTCGGCGGCGAGACCAAGTCCCCGCGGCTGCGCAGCCAGGAGGCGCTCGGCGACGTGGCGGACCCCGGCTGGGCCCAGGCGCTGCTCGACGAGGTCGCCGAGCTCGCCTCGCGGTCCGCGATGGACGCCAGCCGCGGGGACCACTGCCGCAGCTGCCCGGTCCGCCGCAGCTGCCCGGTCTCGCCGGAGGGGCGGGTGGTGGGCGCATGAGGAGCGCGGCAGAGATCGCCGAGCTGGTCGGTGTGCACCCGCCGACGCCGGAGCAGCGGGAGATCATCGAGGCACCGCTGGAGCCGATGCTCGTGGTGGCCGGTGCCGGCTCCGGCAAGACGGAGACGATGGCGGCGCGGGTCGTCTACCTCGTCGCCAACGAGCTCGTCGAGCCGGACCGGGTGCTCGGGCTCACCTTCACCCGCAAGGCCGCCGGTGAGCTGTCCGAGCGGGTCCGTGCCCGGCTGCGTGCCCTGCAGCGGGCCTCGGGGCGCGGAGCGGGCTTCCTCACTCCGACGGTGGCGACCTACAACTCCTACGCGGCGTCCCTGGTCGCCGACCACGCCGTCCGGATCGGGGTCGAGCCCTCGGCCCGGCTGCTCGGCGAGGCCGGCCGCTGGCAGATCGCCCACGACGTCGTCGAGCACTGGGCCGGGGACCTGGACACCAGCCTCAAGGTCCCGACCGTGACGACGGCCCTGCTCGACCTGGCCGGCGAGCTGGCCGAGCACCTCGTCGAGCCGGACGAGCTGCGGGCCGAGCTGGCCCGGGCGATCGACACCCTCGCCGAGGCGCCCATCGTGCGCAGCCTCCGCGCGCCGGCCGCCAGGCTGCTCGCCGAGGCCGCCCAGTCGATGGAGCTGCGCTCGCGGCTCGTCGGGATGGTCGAGGAGTTCACGTCCCGCAAGCGGGCCCAGGACGTCATGGACTTCGCCGACCAGGTCGCGCTGGCCGCGCGGGTGGCGCGCGAGGTGCCCGAGGTCGGCGCGGCGGAGCGCTCGCGGTTCGGGGTGGTCCTGCTCGACGAGTACCAGGACACCTCCGTGGCGCAGCTCGTGCTGCTCCGTAACCTGTTCGGCGCGGACTCCGGCGCCCCGGGTCACCCCGTCACGGCCGTGGGTGACCCGCACCAGTCGATCTACGGCTGGCGCGGCGCCAGCGCCGGCGGGCTCGAGCAGTTCCCGCGCGACTTCCCGCGGGCGGGCGCCGGCTCCGGCGCGGCGCCGGGTGCACCGGCCCGGGTGCTGGCGCTGTCGACGTCCTGGCGCAACGACGAGGCCGTGCTGGAGCTCGCGAACGCGACGGCAGCCCCGCTGCGCGCCGCGGCGGACGCGCGCAACGCGCTCGCCCCGGACGGTCCGCCGCCGCTGCCCGTCCTGCGGGCCCGGCCCGGTGCCGGCCCCGGCACGGTCCAGGCGCGCTACACCGAGACGCAGGAGGACGAGGCCCGCGCGGTGGCCGAGTTCATCGTCGAGCAGCGGGCCGCGCTCGGCGCCGGCCGGGCCGGGCCGGTGACCTCGGCCGTGCTCTGCCGCACCCGCGCGCAGTTCGCCCCGCTCGAGGAGGCGCTGCTCGCCGCCGGCCTGCGGGTGGAGGTCGCCGGCATCGGCGGCCTGCTCGAGACGCCCGAGGTGGTCGACGTCGTCAGCGCGCTGGAGGCCGCGCACGACCCGTCCCGCGGGGACTCCCTCATGCGTCTGCTCACCGGGCCGCGGGCGCGGCTCGGCCTGGCGGACCTCGCGGCGCTCGGCGAGTGGGCGCGCGAGCTGGCGGTGGCTGAGCACCACGGCGCGACCGACCGGGCCGAGGCGCCCTCGATCGTCGACGCGCTCGACGCGCTGCCCCGGCGGGGCTGGGTGAGCAGGCAGGGCCGCGAGCTGTCCGAGGCCGGTCGGGCGCGGCTCGCCGACCTCGCGGGGGTGCTGCGCAGCCTGCGCAGCCAGACCTTCCTGCCGGTTGCCGACCTCGTGGTCGAGGCCGAGCGCCTGCTCGGGCTCGACATCGAGATCGCCGTCGGCCGCGACGCGCCGGCGGTAGCCCGGGCGCACCTCGACGCGTTCCGCGCCGTCGCGGCGTCCTTCGACCGTGAGGACGGCGGGACCCTCGGGAGCTTCCTGTCCTGGCTGGTCGCCGCGCGGGCCGAGGAGCGGGGCCTGGCCACGCCACCGGCCGAGACCGACCCGGACGCCGTGCAGATCATGACGATCCACGCCGCCAAGGGCCTGGAGTGGGACGTCGTCGCCGTCCCGGGACTCGTCGAGGGGGGATTCCCCGGGACCCCCGACGCCCGGGGCTGGGTCCGCTCGCTCGGCGCGATCCCGGTCGCCCTGCGCGGCGACCGGGAGCACCTGCCCGACGTCGCCCTCACGCCCGGCGTGGAGCGTGCGGAGCTGGCCGAGCGGATCCTCGCCTACGGCGCCCAGGTCAAGGAGCACGACGTCGCCGAGGAGCGGCGGCTCGCCTACGTGGCCCTCACCCGCGCCTGCTCGCGGCTGCTGCTCACGGGGTCGTGGTGGCGGGCGGGGACCACCCCGCGGTCGCCGTCGCGGTTCCTCGTCGAGCTCGTCGAGAGTGGTGTGCTGCCGCTCGAGCTGCCCGAAGGCCCGGCCGGCCCGCGGCCCGAGCCGGTCGACCCGGCGGACTCGACCTGGCCGAGCGCCCACCCGCTCGGCGCGCAGCGGTCGGCGCTCGTCCTCCGGGCGGCCGCGGCGGTCCGCGCCGCCGCCCCCACGCTCGGCTGGAGCGGGGACGAGGAGGAAGGGCACGCCCTGGCCCGCTCGGCCGACCTGCTGCTGGCCGAGCGTCGGCGGGGCCACCGCGCGCTCGAGACCGTGGCGCTGCCGGCCCACCTCGCCGCCTCCGCCCTCGTCCGGCTGGCCGCGGATCCCGCCGAGTACGCCCTGGCGGTGCGGCGCCCCGTGCCGCAGGCGCCGTCCACCGTCGCGCGGCGCGGGACGGCCTTCCACGCCTGGGTGGAGCGGTACTTCGGTGCGGCCTCGCTCGTCGACCTCGACGAGCTGCCGGGCGCCGACGACGAGAGCGTCGTCCAGGACCCCGAGCTCGCCGCGCTCCGGGCGTCCTTCCTGGCCTCCGAGTGGGCCGGTCGCACGCCGGTCGCCGTCGAGGTCGACATCGAGACCCCGGTCGCGGGCCTCACGCTGCGCTCACGGATCGACGCGGTCTTCGCCGAGGAGGACGGCGGGGTGGTGGTCGTGGACTGGAAGACGGGCAAGCCGCCCGGCGACGTCGGCGCACAGCGCGCGCGAGAGCTCCAGCTCGCGGTCTACCGGGTGGCGTGGTCCCGGCGGTCGGGGGTCCCGCTGGAGCAGGTGGACGCGGCCTTCGTCTACGTCGCCACCGGGGAGACGGTGCGACCGTCGGTGCTCCCGGGCCTCGCCGAGATCGAGCAGGCGCTGCGTGCGGGAGGGGGAGCGCATGGCGAGCAGACGCCGGGCCCGGGGGCCGGGGCGCCGAGCGAGCGGGCGCCGGGCCCAGGGGGCGCGGCGCAGACCGCTCGCGCGGGGGCGCAGGCCTAGGGCGCCGTCCGCCCGGATCTCAGGGCCGGGTGGTCTCCGCGGTCTCGTCGTCGTCCGGGGCGTCGGCGGTCTCGTCGGCAACGGACTCGCGGGCGTCGGCGGACTCGGGGGCGTCGGCCGTCTCGACGTCTGGTTCGGCGTCGGCCACGAGACCGTCCTCGTCGTGCTGGGCCGCGTCCTCCTCCGCCGCCGCCGCGTCGGCCTCGGGCGCCGTGACGTCGGCCTCCGCCGCGTCGGCGTCGGCGAGCTTCTCCGCCGCCCACTCCTCCTGCTGCGCCTCGGCCTGCGCGGCCTCCCACTCCGCCTGCTCGGCCGCCTCCCACTCGGCCTGCTCGGCGGCCTGCTCGGCGGCCAGGCGCTCGGCCTCGAGGAGCGCCGCGGCCTCGGCGTCGTCCGCGGCGACCTGCTCGGCGAGCTCGACGAGCATCTCGCGGGCGTCGGCGATGATCGCCGCGTCGCCGACGTGCACCCCGTGCAGCAGCCAGCGCGCCACGGCGAGCTCGCCGGCCAGCAGGGCGCGGTCGGACAGGTACGGGTCGCGCAGCTCGGTGCGGCGCAGGTGGTAGGCCTCGAGGATCGGGTCGATCGCCTCGTGCGGGGCCGCGACGAGCAGCCAGGCCAGGTCGTCCGCCGGGTCGGCCACCTTCGCCTCGGACCACGCGAGGATCCCCAACGGCGCGTCGACGTCGCAGAGCACGTGCTCCGCCGAGAGGTCGCCGTGCACGACCGTGGGCCGGAAGCGCCACATCGCGACGTCCTCCAGGGCGTTCTCCCAGCGGCGCAGCAGGACGGAGGGGACGTAGCCCGTCGCCGCGGCCTCGTCGACCTCCGACAGGCGGCGCTCGCGATACTGCTCGGCGGTGTACACCGGCAGCCCGGTGTCCTCCACCAGGGCGGTGGGCAGCTCGTGCAGCGCGGCGACGGCGCGCCCGACGGCGGCGGCCAGTCCGGGCCCCGGGCCGAGGTCGGCCAGCCGTAGCGGACGCCCCCCGAGCTGGCGGCTGACGATCGCCCGCCCGCCCTCGGGCAGCGCCACCGACCCCTCCGGGACCGGGACGGCGAACGGCAGGTCACCCGCGGTGGCGTGCGCGGCCAGGGCGCCCAGCAGCGCGACCTCGGCCTCCAGCGTGGCGCCTGCGGTCGCGTCCTGCGGGGCGCGCACGACCCACCGGGTGCCCTCGGCGTCGATGACGACGGCGGCGTCGATCCCGGGTGCGGTGTGCGAGGCACGACGGACGTCGACCGCGTCCATGTCCGGGACGGCGACGGTCGCCAGGGCAGCGAGGACGAGCGGAGATCGGGCCACGGGATCACCGTAGGCGCACGGCGGCCCTCGCGGGTACGTCTCGCGGTCGCGTGTCCGGGCAGGTCGCCCGGGTCGGACCCGGACCGCGACGGCGGGAGACGACGGTCTGGCCTACGGTGACGGCGTGGACTGGACCCGGTTGCCCCTCTCCCGCGCCTCCGTCGACCGGGACGCCGCCCGCCGCACCGACCCCGACCTGCTCCCCGACGCGTGGCGTCGCGAGGGGACCCAGGTGCTCGTCGTCGCGAACGGCCTTCTCGCCGTCCGCCCCGGTCCCGACGGGGACGCCGCACCGGAGGCGGTCGCCCTCGACCTGCTCGCGCCGCGCGACCTCGACGCCATGGCCGACCTTCCGCCGGAGCTCGGCGGTGCTCCGGCGGGGGTCACGCCCGCGCCCGGGACCACCCTCGTGGCCTACCTCGGCCGCGACGGCGTCGACGTGCTGGCCCTCGTGCTGCCGGACCCCTCGGCGGTCCCCGGCGACCGGACCTGGTCGTCGCTGCGCGAGGTCGGCTACCGCCTCGACGACCGGGACGCCGGCCTCGCGAGCACCGCGGTGGCGCTGGCCGCCTGGCACGCGCGGCACCCGCGCTGCCCGCTGTGCGGGGCGCCCACCGCCCCGACCCTCGCCGGCTGGACGCGCACCTGCGTCGAGGACGGCTCCGACCACTACCCACGCACCGACCCGGCCGTGATCATGGCGGTGGTCGACGACGACGACCGACTGCTGCTCGCGCACGCGACCCACTGGCCCGAGCGGCGGTTCTCCACCCTCGCCGGATTCGTCGAGCCAGGGGAGTCGGCCGAGGCGGCGGTGGCCCGTGAGGTCGCCGAGGAGGTCGGCATCCCGGTCGGCCGCGTGGAGTACCGCGGGAGCCAGGCGTGGCCGTTCCCGGGCTCGCTCATGCTGGCCTACCGCGCGCGGGCGCTGGCCACCGCGCTCACGGTGGACGGCACCGAGATCGCCGCGGCGCAGTGGTTCAGCCGCGACGACCTCACCCGGGCGGTCGCGGACGGCACCGTGCTGCTGCCGACCCGGACGTCGATCGCCCGCGCGCTGGTCGAGGAGTGGTTCGGCGGGCCGATCGAGGTCGACGGCTGGTCCTCGCGGGGCTGAGGGCCGCGCCGGCGGCCTCCCGGGGTTGCTGCGCCGCGTCGCGGCCGGGTCGACGCGGTCCGACGCGCCGCGCCCGGCTCAGCGGCCGAGCAGCTCCCGCACCTGCGCGAGCGAGGGGTTGGTCGCCGCCGTGCCGTCCGGGAAGACCAGGGTCGGGACGGTCCGGTTGCCGTCGTTGACCCGCTCGACGATCTCCGCCGCGCCGGGCGTCTGCTCGATGTCGACCTCGGTGTACCCGATCCCTGCCGCGTCCAGCTGCGCCTTGAGCCGGCGGCAGTAGCCGCACCAGGTCGTGCTGAACAGGGTCACGGTGCCGGCAACGGGCGGGGCGATCGACATGGCGTCCTCGGGTCGGGCTCGGGCGCCGGGCGGTCGACCGCGGCCGGTTCAGGGTAAGCGGGTCGGTCGGTGTCGGCGACACCTGACAGACTCCTGCCGATGTCCGCCGACGATCTCCTCGCCGCCCTGGACCCGGATCAGCGCGCGGTCGCCGTCGCCCTGACGGGGCCGGTCTGCGTGCTCGCCGGCGCCGGGACCGGCAAGACGCGCGCCATCACCCATCGCATCGCCTACGGCGTCCGCACCGGCACGTACCCGCCGCAGAGCGTGCTGGCGGTCACCTTCACGGCCCGGGCGGCGGGGGAGATGCGCACCCGGCTCCGCGACCTCGGCGTCGTCGGCGTCCAGGCCCGCACCTTCCACGCCGCTGCGCTGCGCCAGCTGAGCTACTTCTGGCCCAAGGTCGTGGGCGGCGCGCCCCCGCGGATCCTCGAGCAGAAGGCGACGCTCGTCGCCGAGGCGGCGGCGTCCCTCGGGCTGCGGGTCGACCGGCTCTCGGTCCGCGACCTCGCCTCCGAGATCGAGTGGGCCAAGGTGAGCCTCGTCCCGGCCGACGACTACGTCCGCGCCGCGGCGGCGACCGACCGGCCCGCCCCGGCCGGCCACGACCACGCGACCGTGGCGCGCCTGCTCACGGCCTACGAGGCCGCGAAGGACGCCCGCGGCGTCATCGACTTCGAGGACGTGCTCACCCTGCTGGGCAGCATGCTGGAGCACCGCCAGGACGTCGCCGAGACCGTCCGCGGCCAGTACCGGCACTTCGTCGTCGACGAGTACCAGGACGTCTCGCCCGCTGCAGCAGTTCCTGCTCGACCAGTGGCTCGGCGGACGCCAGGAGCTGTGCGTCGTCGGCGACCCGAGCCAGACCATCTACTCCTTCACCGGGGCCACGCCGTACTACCTGCTCGGCTTCGCCGGTCAGCGTCCGGGCGCCCAGGTGATCCGGCTGGTGCGGGACTACCGCTCGACCCCGCAGGTCGTCGACCTTGCGAACCGGCTGCTCGCGGCCACCGGGCGTCGGCGGTCCAGCGGCGGTGTCGAGCTCATCGCGCAGCGGCCGTCCGGGCCTCCGGTCCGCCTCTCGGCCTACGACGACGACGAGGCGGAGGCCGAGGGGGTGGCCCTGGCGATCCAGCGGCTGATCGCCGGCGGGACCCCCGCCCGCGAGATCGCCGTGCTCTACCGGACCAACGGGCAGTCGGAGGTGGTCGAGCAGGCCCTGGCCGACGCGGGCGTGGGCTACCTCGTGCGCGGCGGGGAGCGGTTCTTCTCCCGGCGCGAGGTGCGGGACGCGCTCGTCCTGCTGCGCGGTTCGGCGCGGTCGATGGCCGAGGTCCCGGTGTCCGAGGCCGTGCGCGACGTGCTCTCCGGCAGCGGCTGGACGCCGGAGCCCCCGGCCGCCCGCGGCGCGGTCCGCGACCGGTGGGACGCGCTCCAGGCGCTCGTCCAGCTGGCCGACGACCTCGTCGCGCGCGCCGGCGAGGGCGGCGGCGAGGGTGGCGCCGTTCGCGCCCCGCTCGGGCTGCCGGCGCTGGTCGCCGAGCTCGACGAGCGGGCCGCGGCCCAGCACGCCCCGGCCGTCGACGGGGTGACGCTCGCCTCGTTGCACGCCGCGAAGGGTCTGGAGTGGGACGCGGTCTTCCTCGTCGGGCTCAGCGAGGGGCTGCTGCCCATCTCGCTGGCGGAGACGGCAGAGGCGGTCGCCGAGGAGCGCCGGCTGCTCTACGTCGGGGTCACCCGGGCACGCGAGCACCTGCACCTCAGCTGGGCCCGGGCGCGCAACCCCGGCAGCCGGGCGAGCCGCAAGCGGTCGCGGTTCCTCGCCGGCGTGCTGCCGGAGGCCGAGACGCGGTCCGGCGCGCGCTCGTCGGGCCCGCGCGAGCACCCGCCGCGGAGCATCGACCTGGCCGAGGTCGACCCCGACCTGCTCGAGGCGCTGCGAGAGTGGCGGACCCGCGCGGCCCTCGAGGTCGACCGGCCGGCCTTCACCGTGCTCGTCGACGCGAGCCTGCAGGAGATCGCGGCGACCCGGCCCACGACGGTCGCCGAGCTCGTCCGGGTGCGCGGGATCGGGCCGTCGAAGATCGAGCGCTACGGGTCCTCGCTGCTCGGGATCGTCGCGGCCCATCGCGCCGTGCACCCGCCGGCCGAGCGCGCGTGAGGTCCGCCGCCGACCGGAGCCGCAGCGTCGCCGCCGACCCGGGCGGAAGGTCAACCGGCAAAAAGGATTGTGTCCGGCCGGCGACCGTCCTACGGTGTTCGAGTCCTGACCGAGGTCGGCCGCCGAGAGGCCGCCGGCGAGTGCGAGAGGAGGTGGGTGTGCAGATGAAGATCAACACTGGCGGCTACGTGCCGCGTCCGTCCGCACCCGCCTTCGGCGCCGCCGAGGGGACGGGTGCGCCCGGAACCGGGGCGCGGATCCGCGATCTGCGTTCCCCTCTCGCCGAGCCCGACTCCTCGCCCGAGGCGCTCACGGTCTGACCGACCGAGCCCCTTCCCGGCCGCGGAGTCCACCTCGGGACCCGCGGCCGTCGTCCGTGCGACACGGCTGCTGGTCCCGGATCACCCACCGGACCATCGCAGGACACCGAGGAGGAGCCGTGCGGCTCACCACGTTGCTCGACACGCTCACGGAGGCCGGCTCCGGCCCCTGGCCGCCGGTCGCGAGCCCGAGCACACCCACGCGCGCCACCGACGCGGGCGCCACGACCGACGCGCGCACGACGACCGACGCGCGCGGCACCACTGAAGCGCCCTCCGCCGGCGACGCGCGCACCACCGGCGAGGCGCCCGGCACCACCGACGTCGGCCTGCTCGCCCTCGGCACCGAGACCGAGTTCGAGCAGCTCGTCTCGACGCTCATCCCATGCCGGGCGAACGACGCCGAGCTGTGGTTCGCCGAGCGCACCGAGGAGGTCGAGCTCGCCAAGTCGCTGTGCCGCGGCTGCCCGGTCCGTGCGGGCTGCCTCGCCGGGGCGATCGAGCGCCAGGAGCCGTGGGGCGTCTGGGGCGGGGAGGTCTTCGTCGACGGCGCCGTCGTCGCCCGCAAGCGGGGCCGCGGCCGGCCGCGCAAGGGCGAGAGCCTCTGACGGCCCCGGCCCTCACGCCGGCGTGCTCTCCAGGGCGAG
This sequence comes from uncultured Actinomycetota bacterium, assembly GCA_963724505.1. GTDB lineage: Bacteria > Actinomycetota > Actinomycetes > Actinomycetales > Cellulomonadaceae > Actinotalea. Next base: position 22,366 of record CAVRUY010000005.1, on the reverse strand, counting down.
GCCGACCAGCTGGGCCCCGCACCCGCAGTCCGGGTGCGGGGCCCAGTGCTGCCAGACCGGGAGCCCGAGCGGCAGGGCGACCTCGACCGCGCCGTCGTGCGTCGCGGCCGGCCGCCCGTCGATCTGGGCGAGCACCTGGGTGGCCGCGCACGCCGCGGCCAGGACCGCCAGGGTCGTCTCCTCGGTGCGGGTCGACCGTGCGCGGTCGGCGGCGAGCTGCGCGGCGACCGTCGGCCAGCCCGGGTCCGCCGTGGTGCGGTGCAGGTCAAGACACCGCAGGCAGGCACTGCGACCGGGGATCACGAGCGGGCCCACCCGGACCGAGGCCTCGCCGAGCACGATCGACAGGTGCGGCCGGCCGGCGTCCAGCAGCGGTGCGTGCGCCACGGGGTCGGCCACCGCGTGCTCGACGAGGACCACGAGGTCGGCCCGGTGCCCCACCGCCGTGAGGGTCCGCAGCGCGGGCCGGGCGTCGTGCAGGGCGCCGGCGAGCGCGACCGCCCTCGGCCGTCCGACGTCCGCCCCGCGCACGCCGCCGAAGCCGACGTCCTCGGCGCGCGTCGGCCCCTCGTCGTCCAGCTGGAGCGAGCCGACCCCCGCGGCCGCCAGGGTCGCCGCCAGGCTCGCGCCCGTGCGCCCCAGCCCGACGATCCGCACGACGGCGCGTGCCCGCCGGGCGAGCACCGGTGCCGCGTCGCCGTCGAGGGCGAGCAGGGCGAGGGTGCGGGCATCGGCGCGGGTCGGTGCCGAGGGGTCGTCGGTCGACGGTGCGACGACGAGCTGCGCGGCGCGGAGGTGGGCCAGGACCGCGTCGACCTCCTCGGCCGGGACGTCCTCGTCGCTCAGTGCCGCCTCGAGGGCCCGGACCGTGGCACCGGCGCCCAGACCGGCCAGCGCCCGCGCGGCCGACGGGCTGAGGTCGGTCAGCGTGACCGCCCACCGGGGGTCGGTGCCGATCTGGACCTCCGTGGTGTCCCGCCACAGCAGCGGGAGTGCGCGCAGCTGCACCCTGCCCCCTCTCGTCGCGCCCAGGGTCCACGGGGGAGGGCCGGCGTGGGACTTGTCCACACCCATGCAAGAGGCGGCCCCCTTCCGGGAGCCGCCTCAGGACGGTGGCGCGGGTCGGACCTGCCGACCCGTCGCGGGTGCTACGGCGTGATCGCTCAGGCCTTGCCGAGGATCCGGTTCAGCTTGGTGCCGCAGACGGGGCAGATGCCCTTGGCCATCTTGCGCCCGTTGGCAACGACGACGTTGCCCTCGGCCTGGCGCTTCTCCTTGCACTTCACGCAGTAGAACTCGCCCTGGTAGGTCTCGTCGGACATGTGGTGTCTCCGTTCGTGTGGCTTGCGCTCGGGACCGGTCGACCCGGCTGGTCGGATCGTGCCCGCCGAGGTGGCCGGGAGTCTCCGTGCACCGGACAGCGTAATGGTGCTCAGGCGTGCTTCGGCCAGGTGTGGCCTCGACGCGCCGGTGTGCACAGGGCCGCGCGGGCCGCCGCGGGGGGCGCTACCGTGCCCGTGTGCACCCGCAGCGCCCCCTCGAGGAGGCCGTGTCCGCTGCGCTGGAGACCGTGGAGGTCCGGCGCAGCAGCCGGCGCGTGCGGACCGTCACCGCCTTCCGCGAGGACGGCCACACCGTCGTCGCGATCCCGTCCCGGTTCACCCGGACCCAGGAGCGCGAGTGGGTCAAGCGCATGGTGACCCGGCTGGCCAGCCAGGAGCTGCGCCGCCGGCCCTCCGACGCCAAGCTCCGGTCCCGCGCGGCCGAGCTCTCCCGGCGCTACCTCCAGGGTCGCGCCCAGCCGACGAGCATCGCGTGGTCCGCGCAGCAGGGCCGTCGCTGGGGGTCGTGCAGCCTGGCCGACGGCACGATCCGCATCTCGACGCGCCTGCAGGGGATGCCCGGCTGGGTGCTCGACTACGTGATCCTGCACGAGCTCGCGCACCTGCTGCACGGCGGGCACGGCCCGGAGTTCTGGGGGCTGCTCGAGGCCTACCCGCGCACCGAGCGGGCGCGGGGCTTCCTCGACGGGGTCGCCTTCGCCGGGCAGATGGGGCTTCCCGGCGACGACGAGGACCGGCTCGACGACCCGATCGAGGACGACGACCCGACCGAGGACGACGCCAGGAGCTGACCCGGCTCAGTCCCCGGCGTCGTCGTCGGCCGCGCCGTCCCCGGAGCCGCCGTCGGCCTCGCCGAAGATCTCCGCCAGGGCCCGGTCGACCTCCGACTGCTCGTCGTGCTCGGCGGCGCGCCGCCCGGCCCGGCCCGCGGGGTCGTCGAGGTCCTGCGCGGTGGGCAGCAGGTCCGGGTGGTCCCAGACCGCCTCCCGGGCCGGGATCCCGCCCTCGGCGAGGATCTGCGCCCACAGCCGCGCCGCGTCGCGGGACCGCCGCGGGCGCAGCTCCAGGCCCACGAGGGTCGCCATGATGTCCTCGGCCGGGCCACCGGCGGCCCGGCGGCGGCGCATCGTCTCGCGCAGCGCGTCGGTGTGCGGCAGGCGCCGGCCGGCCGCCTGGGCGGTCACCTCGTCGACCCAGCCCTCGACGAGCGCGAGCGCCGTCTCGAGCCGGCCCAGGGCCGCCTGCTGCTCCGGGGTGGTCGAGAGCGCGAACACACCGCCGGAGAGGGCCTCCTGCAGGGCGCTCGGGTCCGTCGGGTCGATCGAGCGGACCGCGTCCTCCATCGCCTCGAGGTCGATCGCGATCCCTCGGGCGTAGGCGGCGACCGTGCCGAGCAGGTGGCCGCGCAGCCAGGAGACGTGCGTGAAGAGCCGGGCGTGCGCGGCCTCCCGCAGGGCGAGGAACAGACGGACCTCGTCCTCGGGCACGTCGAGACCCTCGGCGAACGCGGCGACGTTGCGCGGCAGGAGCGCGGTGCCCGGGCCGTCGGTCAGCGGGATCCCGATGTCCGTCGTGCCCAGGACCTCCCGGGCGAGGGTGCCGACCGCCTGGCCCAGCTGCATCCCGAAGACCGCCCCGCCGAGCTGGCGCATCATCGGTGCGACGGCCGCGCCGAGCTCGCTCTCCCCGCCCCGCTCGGCGAGCGTGGTGGCCAGCGCTGCGCTGACCGACGCGGCGACGGGTTCGGCGATCTCGCGCCAGCGCGCCATCGTGTGCTCGACCCACTCGGCGCGACTCCACGCCTGGGCCGGCCCGCCGCCCGCGGGCAGGTCGGTGGCCTCGTCGAGCCACAGCTCGGCCACCTGGAGGGCCTCGGTGACGACGCGGCGGTCGGCGGCGCCGACGACCGGGTCGCCCTCGGCCATCGAGGCCTGCCGGGCCAGGTCGTGCGCGAGGTCGGCGTTGACCGGGCCGCTGTCGCTGGCCAGGACCGACCGCATCTGGGCCAGCATCTGCTGGATGGCGGCCGGGTCCTCCGGCAGGCCGATCTGGTTCGCCAGCGCGGCGAGGTCGAGCGGCTCGCCGTCGGGGCCGGTCATGCCGGGCAGCCCGTGCTCGGCGATCTCGGCGATGACCTCGTCGGCGTCGGCTCCCAGCATCTGGCGCAGCAGGGCCTCCCACGCGGGCGGGATCGACGGGTCGGGCGGGGGCGGGGTGCTCATCGCAGCTCCTCAGTCCGTGAGAGCTCAACGGTAACGATCCGCGGCCCCGTTCGGCGCCGTCGGCCGACCGCACGGCGTGCGGGTTCGCTCAGGGCGCAGAAGGGCCGTGCTCCGCGTCGGCGGTTCCCAGGAACGCAGGCGATGATGGGCCCCGTGAACGACGAGCACCCCGGCGGCCAGGCCCCGCCGAGCACCGACGGGCGGCGCCGCGCCGAGCAGGACGGCCCGGTCGAGCCCCTCGAGGGGCTCGACCCGGTCGACGACGGCGACGCGGTCGACGACCACGACCCGGTGCTGACGCCCCGGGCGATCACCCTGAGCGTGACCACGGTGCTGCTGGCGCTGCTCGTCGCCCTCGCCGTCGCGGTGCCGCTGCCCTACGCGATCTCCGGCCCCGGGCCCACCCGCGACACGCTCGGGGACGAAGGCGACACCCCGCTCATCGCGATCTCCGGCGCCCCCACCTACCCCTCCACCGGGGAGCTGCTGCTCACCACGGTCTCGACCGCCGGGGGCCCCGGGTACCCGGTGACCCTCGGTGACGTGCTGCGCGGCTGGGCCTCCTCGGCGCGGTCCGTGCTGCCGGTCGAGGAGGTCTTCCCGGCGAGCGAGACCAGGGAGCAGATCGAGGAGGCGAACCAGGCCGACATGATCTCCTCGCAGGAGAACGCCACGGTCGCCGCCCTCGAGGAGCTCGGCTACGCCGTGCCGACCACCCTCACGGTGGACAGCACCATGCCGCAGTCCGGCGCGGAGGGGGTCGTCGAGCCGGGTGACGTGGTGACCTCGCTCGACGGCGTCCCGGTCGGCTCCTTCGCCGAGCTGTCCGCCGGGATGGACGCGGTGGCGGCCGGAGATCGGGTGCAGCTCGGCGTGACGCGCGGTGGCGAGCCCTTCGAGCTGACCGTCACGACGATTGACGACGGCACCGGGCGGGCGATCCTCGGGCTGTTCATCGACCCGACCTTCGACTTCCCGGTCGACGTCTCGATCAAGATCGACGACATCGGCGGCCCGAGCGCCGGGACGATGTTCGCCCTGGGCATCGTCGACCGCCTCACCCCGGCCGACGAGGCGAACGGGCAGGTCATCGCCGGCACCGGGACGATGGACCTCACCGGCAGCGTCGGCCCGATCGGCGGCATCCAGCAGAAGCTGGTCGGTGCGCGCCGGGACGGCGCGACCTGGTTCCTGGCGCCGGAGGCGAACTGCAGCGAGGTCGTGGGCCACGTGCCCGACGGACTCAGCGTGCTGCGGATCTCGACGCTGCACGACGCCCGGGAGGCGATCACCGCGATCGGCGCGGGCACCGCGGGCGACCTGCCCGGCTGCTGAGCGAGCCGGTCAGTGCAGCGTCGCGGCGACCGCCTCGACGAGACCGGGCACCAGGTCCGGCGCGCCGGCCACGGCGGTGTCCTCGTCCTGGGCGCGGGAGCGCACCAGGCACCAGGTCGGCCCGTCGCGCAGCACGCCGACCGCCAGCCGCACGTCCTGGCGCTGCGGGTGGTTCATCAGGTAGCCCACGGCCGCGTCGGGGTCGGCGGGCATCGCGTCCTCCGCGCTCGGCGGCAGCACGACCCGTTCGACGACCACGGCGGCACCGTGCACCGTCGGCGGCCAGGAGAGCGCGGCCAGGAGCCCCTCGAGGTCGCCGGCGTCGGGCAGGCCCTCCTGCTCGATCGAGGTGAGGTGGTGCGGGTCCTGGCGGGCGGCCGCGACGATCTCCGGCTCGAGCTGCTCGGCGAGCCCGGGCTGCGCGGCGAGCGCTTCGGCGGTGCGGACCAGGGCGAAGACCCGCACCGGCCCGTCCCAGCCTCCCGCGGCGACGTGCCGCTCGATCTCGCGGACGGCCAGGTCCAGGGCGTGTGCGGCGGTCGGCTCCATGGGGTCCATGGTGGCAGGACGCCACGCGCGGGGAGGAACCGTGTGGGAACCTGGGGCCAGGCGGGACCGTTGTCCTGCTGACGCGTACGCATGCACCGAGCCGACGACGAGGAATGCCGCTGTGAGCTCTGCACGACCTGCACGACCTGTCCGCCCCGCGCGCGGCCCCGCCGGTCGCCGCCGCGGCGCCCTGGGCCCGACGATCGCCATCCTCGTCGCCGCGGGGATCGCGCTGATGATCCTCGCGCAGGTGTGGACCGAGGTGCTCTGGTACCGGGCGATCGGCTACACGTCGGTCCTCACGACCGAGTGGCTGACCCGGGGCGTGCTCTTCGTCCTCGGTTTCCTGCTGATGAGCGCGGCCGTGTTCGCCGCGCTCGCGGTCGCCTACCGGACCCGGCCGATCTACGCGCCCTCGACCCCCGAGCAGGCCTCGCTCGACCAGTACCGGGAGATGATCGAGCCGCTGCGGCGGCTGGTGATGATCGCCGGACCGGCCGTGCTCGGCTTCTTCGCGGGCTCGGCCGCCTCGGCGCAGTGGCGCAACGTGCAGCTCTTCCTGCACGGCGGCAGCTTCGGCGAGGTCGACGCCCAGTACGGCATCGACCTCTCGTTCTACGTCTTCGACCTGCCGACGCTGCGCTTCCTCGTCTCCTTCCTGCTGGCGGTGGCGATCATCGCCGGGCTCGTCGGCCTGGCCACCCACTACCTCTACGGCGGACTGCGGCTCGGCCAGGGGGCGGGGGAGCGGACCACGAAGCCGGCCCGGATCCAGCTCGGCGTGACCGGAGCAGTGATCATGCTGCTGATGGGCGCGAACTACTGGCTCGACCGGTACTCGCTGCTCACCTCGGACGGGGACACCATCCGCGGCGGCGCGTCGTTCTCCGACGTCAACGCCGTCATCCCGTCCAAGGCGATCCTCACCGGCGTCGCCGTCGTCGTCGCAGGGACCTTCGTCTGGGCGGCGTTCCGCGGCACCTGGCGGGTGCCCGCGGTGGGCGTCGGCCTCATGGTCGTCTCGGCGATCGTCGTCGGCGGGATCTACCCCGCGGTCGTGCAGCGCTTCCAGGTCCAGCCGAACGAGCAGGCCGCGGAGTCGGAGTACATCCAGCGCAACATCGAGGCCACGAAGAAGGCCTTCGGCCTCGACACCGTCGAGACGACGACCTACAACGCCAAGCTCGTCGCCGAGCAGGGCGCGCTGCGCCAGGACGCCGAGACCACGGCGAGCATCCGGTTGCTCGACCCGGCGATCGTCAGCCCCTCGTTCGGCCAGCTCCAGCAGAACAAGCAGTACTACAAGTTCGCCGACACGCTCTCGGTCGACCGCTACCAGATCCGCGACGAGAGCCGGGACACCGTCATCGGGGTCCGCGAGCTGAACCTCGACGGCCTGGGCACCAGCCAGCGCACCTGGATCAACGACCACACCGTCTACACCCACGGGTTCGGCGTCGTGGCGGCCTACGGCAACACGACGGCCTCCGACGGCCGGCCGGCGTTCTTCGAGGGCGGCATCCCGTCGGTCGGGTCGCTCGGCGACTACGAGCCGCGGATCTACTTCGGGCAGAGCGTCCCGGACTACTCGATCGTCGGCGCGCCGGCGGGCAGCGAGCCGTGGGAGCTCGACTTCCCCGACGACGCGGCCGGTGGCCAGGTCAACACCACCTTCCCGACGCAGGAGATCACCGCCGGCCCGAGCGTCGGCTCGCTGTGGAACAAGCTGCTCTTCGCGCTGCGGTTCGGCTCGGAGCAGATCCTGTTCTCCCCGCGTGCCACCACCGAGTCGCAGATCCTCTTCGACCGTGACCCCTCCGAGCGGGTCGCCAAGGTCGCCCCGTACCTGACGCTCGACACGCGGGTCTACCCCGCCGTCGTCGACGAGCGCGTGGTGTGGATCGTCGACGGCTACACGACGTCGGACGCCTACCCGTACTCGACGTCCAAGGCCCTGGACGACGCCACCACCGACTCGCTCACGGCGCGCTCGGACGTCATCGGGGCGCTGCCGGCCGCGCAGGTGAACTACCTGCGCAACTCGGTCAAGGCCACCGTCGACGCCTACACCGGCGCGGTCACCCTCTACGCGTGGGACGACGCCGACCCGGTGCTCCAGGCCTGGCAGCAGGTCTTCCCGTCGACCGTCAAGCCGCTCAGCGAGATCAGCGGCGGGCTGATGAGCCACCTGCGCTACCCCGAGGACCTGTTCAAGGTGCAGCGCGACCTGCTGTCCACGTACCACGTGCCGGACGCGGCGGGCTTCTACTCCGGCCAGGACTTCTGGCTGACGCCGGACGACCCGACCAACCCGGGCCAGAAGCAGCCGCCGTTCTACCTGACGCTGAAGATGCCCGACCAGGCCGAGCCGACGTTCTCGCTGACCTCGACGTTCATCCCCGGCGGCAACACCGACCGCAACGTGCTCACCGGCTTCCTCGCCGTCGACGCCGAGCCGGGCAACCAGGACGGCGTGCGCAGCGAGGGCTACGGGACGCTGCGGCTGCTCGAGCTGCCACGGAACACCACGGTTCCCGGGCCGGGGCAGGTGCAGAACAACTTCGACGCCAACACCGAGGTCTCGAGCTACCTGAACCTGCTGCGGCAGGGCAACTCGACGGTCGTCCAGGGCAACCTGCTCACGCTGCCCGTCGGCGGTGGCCTGCTCTACGTGCAGCCGGTCTACGTGCAGTCCTCGCAGAACACCAGGTTCCCGCTGCTGCAGCGGGTGCTGGTGGCCTTCGGTGACCAGATCGGGTTCTCCGAGACCCTCGGCGGAGCACTGGACCAGGTGTTCGGCGGTGACTCCGGGGTGGAGACCCCGACACCGGGGACCGACACCGGGCAGGTCCCGGACGCGCCGGTCGAGGGCGAGCCCGGCGACGACGCCGACCCCGACGCCGACGCCGACGCCGACGCCGAGCGACACGGCGACCGCCGGACCGACCGGCGACGCGAAGGCCCGGTTGGACGCGGCGCTCGCCGACGCCAGCCAGGCGCTCCGCGACGGCCAGGCGGCGCTCGCCGACGGCGACTTCGCGGCCTACGGTGCGGCTCAGGACCGGCTCCAGGCGGCCCTCGAGGCGGCCATCGCAGCCGAGGCGGAGATCCCCTGACCGGGATGTCGTCGCAGGTCAGCGACGCGTGAACGACGGTGGGGCGGTGCGCGCAGGCGCACCGCCCCACCGTCGATTTGGCCCTCACGGATCGGCACCGTAAGGTTGTCCTACCGACGCGGGGTGGAGCAGCTCGGTAGCTCGCTGGGCTCATAACCCAGAGGTCGCAGGTTCAAATCCTGCCCCCGCTACAAGTAAGAGTGCAGGTCAGAGGCCCTTTCGATCTTCGGATCGGGAGGGCCTCTGGCGTTGGTGTGGGCAGATTGTGGGCGGACACTTCGGCAACTTCGGCAACTTCGGCAGGCGCTGCCGGACGCCTGCGGACACACCCGGCCAACGCCCGTACCCTCGGGGTCGTGCCGCCAGCCGGCCGGCTCAACGGGTCCGACGGTGACCACGTCGTCCTCCGGTGCGTCCCAGACGAGGTTGACCAGCTCCCACTGCTCGGCCTCGGGGATCTCGCTGGCCGGGACCCCCGCGCCGCGCTCGCGCATGAACGCGAGTCCCGGATCTGCGTTTGCAGGGTCGGCTTGTAGGCGACCCGGACGCGGCGGTCGGTTCCGGTGTCGATCAGGGTCCGCGCGAGCTTGCCTTGCCGGACTTGGTGATGTTGCCCTCGCCGAACGTGCACCCGGTGGTGACCTGGATCCCGTCGGCGAAGCACATCGCCCCGTGGTGGTCACCGATGTCGACCACGGCGTGCCGCGACCTGCCGCCGCTCGCCGTCACCCCCAGGGCGTCCAGCGCGGCCCGGGCGACCCGCACCCCGGCGGTGCTGGCCCAGCGGCGGTGCCCGTGGAACGCGAACAGCTGGTCGAGCAGCTCAGCACTCATGCCACGACGACGGTTGTGGTGTCCACGCTTCCTTCCACAGGCGAACGCCGTTCGGCTCGGTCAGCGCCCCCACTTCAAGTGGGATTGATTCAGCCCCCCTTGAACGTAAGCGGCGACGTCGCCCCGCGGTGCGGGACCAAGGGCATCGACTTGCGGCGCCGACCTTCGCCGCCGCAGCGGTAGCGTGCCCTGATGGGTCTGCGACAGATCGCCTGGAGGGCCTGCTACGAGCTGCTCGCGGCGAGGGTGTCTCGGCCCGAGTGGGCGTTCATGAACTACGGCTTCGCGCCGGTCCCGCAGGCGGGCGCGGCGCCGGACCTCGACCCGGCGGACGAACCCGATCGTTTCTGCATCCAGCTCTACGCGCACGCGCTCGAAGGCCTCGACGTGGTGGGTGCCGATCTTCTCGAGGTCGGGTCGGGCCGGGGCGGAGGAGCGTCGTGGATGAGCCGATCCCTGGGACCGCGCTCGACGACGGGGGTCGACTTCGCCGCGTCGGCCGTCGCGCTGTGCCGCCGTGAGCGCCACGGGCCCGGCCTGAGGTTCCTGCACGGTGACGCGCAGGCGCTGCCGTTCGCCGACGCGTCCTTCGACGTCGTCGTCAACGTCGAGTCCTCACACTGCTACAGATCGATGGAGGACGTTCGTCGCGGAGGTGCACCGGGTCCTGCGGCCGGGTGGGCATTTCGTGTGGGCCGACCTGCGCGGCGCGGAGGATGTGGCAACTACCCGCGCGCAGCTGACGTCGTGTGGGCTCGTCCCCGTCCGCGAGTGCGACATCACCGCCGAGGTGCTGCACGCGCTGCGGCTCGACGACGCGCGAAAGGCCGCCCTCGTGCGCGAGTGGATCCCTCGCCCGTTCCGGCGCGCTCTGCGGCCCTTCGCGGGGCTCGAGGGCACCCGGAACCCCGAGCGCTTCGCCACCGGCACCCTCCGCTACCTCAGTGCACGGCTCGTGCGGCCGACCTGACGAGGCAGAGTCGGCGGTCTCTCGCGCCGCGCACCCGGGCCGGTCGATCGGTGGTGGGCAACTCCGTGCGGTGGATCGACCCACGGGTGCTGCACGGTGGCGCCGGCGCCACCGTGCAGCAGGCCCCTCGCCTACGCTGCCGGGATGGATGCCCGAGCTTCCTCCGGTACTGGGGTGATGCCTCTCGCGACCGCAGCTGTCGTGGTGGTCGTGGTGACATGCCTCGCGTCGTGCGCCCCTGCCCGGTCGAACGGGCCACCCGTGGCACTTGCCGCACTCGTCAATGCGTCCGCCCCGGACTCCGACGTTTCCGGGATGCAGTTCTGTGCAGGCGTCCTCATCGCAGAGGACCGCATCCTGACAGCGGCGCACTGCGTCGAAGGCCGCGATCCGGCGACCATCGACGTCATCGTTTCGGCCGACAACCTGTGCAGAACCGCGCCCGTGGACGGTACTCGCGTCGGTGTCGCCTCGATCGAGCCTGACAGCCGTGCGGACGCAGCAATCCTCGCGCTCGCCGCGCCAGTCGCGGTGGAGGTTGCCGTGCTCGCACCGGCGCTCGACGGCGACGACGTCGAACTCGCCGCTTGGGGCTGGGGCAAGGATGTGGTCGGGGGAACGGCGCCATGTCGGTCTCAGCGGAAGGATCTCGTCGTCGTTCCACTGGGGAACTGCGGGGACGTGCCTCCCGGCAGCTCGACGGACTATCTCTGCGCCGTCCCGGCGGGCGACCGGAATACCTGTGAGGGAGATAGCGGCGGCCCGTTGCTCACCGCTGACGGGTCACTGGTCGCGATCACCGCGTCGGGAGTGGGGTGCGGGGCGCATGACGCGGGATCCTACACGCGCGTCGCACCCGTCCTCTCCCGTTCAGTCACAGCCGGATGATTTCAGTTCGAGCCCCATGTGCGTGTCCACGCGATACTGCTTTCCGTCGACGGTATACGTGATGCGAACACCATCGAGTGACCCGCCAGTGCCCTGGGCGAGAACTTCAACGACAAGGTCCACCGCCGATCCTTCTGGAAGCGATTGGCCGAGGGCCCTCGTGGCGGTCTTCCACGCATCCGGGAATTGATCGACGGGCGGAAAGGTATCGAGGAGGAGTCGGTAGCCGTCGGCGACTGGCATCAAATAGCTTTCCGCGATCGCGAGCCCTTGGGGGTTCAACGCCTCAACGGAGTCAATCCTCAGATCCGCCGGCAGCCCGGTCGGCAGATTGACGCCGAGAGCCGCGTCTGAGAATTTCGGCAGCGTTCCGCAGACAGTTGATTCCTCATTCGACATCGCGATCGGGCCGTCTGGACTCGGTGTGCCGCACGATGCCATGGTGAGGGCGCCCACGATGGCGAGCGCCCTCACCATGGCTCTTCTCATTTGAGCACAATCGCGCCAGGACTTCCGCCCGGGACATCCTTGACGCCGCACAGATTCCTCGAACTCCCATAGGTGTTCGTGTACTTGACCTTCGACGTGGTGGTGAAACCTGTCTTCGACGAGAGGTCGATACCGATCAGGCCGGAAACGGAGGCCCCGGATGCGAAGGTCGATGCAGATGTCGTCGACTTGGAGTAGGACGATCCGGTTGCGAGCGGAACGCACTTGGACGCGCTCGGTACCGAGGCGGCCGAGATGGCAGAGCCTCCGGCGAAGCTGCTCGCATGGACCTTGTACGCGTAGACCGACTTGGCGCCCGGGTCGTACACGGGGTAGCACCACTGCGAGTACTTGCCGTACTTGAAGTAGGTCTTGTACGTCCGGCCCCCTGTGCCCGCTGCGAAGGACACCGTACTGGTCGACGAGCGCGAGTTCGTGCCCGAGACGCTGTACGACCCCTTCTTCCCCGAGGTCGACAACCCCACGCCGAGGCTTGAGGAGGAGCCGGACTGGTACGTGAAGGCGCCGGTCCTCTTGGAACCGCCCGTGTAGGTTCCGCCGACCACGACCGCTTGCGACCCGTAGTCCGCGACGAGAGTCTCCCCACAGACATCCGTCTTGTTGAGCGGACCTGCCGTCGACGCCGCGAGCGACGCCACTGCTGTGTTCGCCGGAAGGGATTGGATACTCAGGCCAGTCGCCGGGGCGAGCTCTGCTGCCGTGCCGGCCCTCGCGGCGGCGACTGCGGTGTTGTCCAGACCGAATGCCCGCAGCCCTGAGCTCGGTGCACTGAAGGAGTATGCGGCGTAGTAGGTTCCGCTCACGGCGCGCACCTCGAGGTCGACGTTGCCGACATCCGAGGCGTACCGCGCGAAGTCCGCACCATCAGGCAAACGGATCTCGAACTGTCCGCCATCTCCAACAATGGCTTTCGCGACGGGCGTCACCTGGATGCTGTCGCCGACGATCATGGCGTCGACGACCTCTGCACTCGGGTAGGCCACGAGTTCGACCGTCGCGCCCTTTGGGAAGACTTGACCATCGGCAGTCGTCAACTTCCCGGAGGCGAGCACCGGCGTGGAAAGCGACGCGGACCCCGCGATGTTCGGCAGCCATTGATCATCAAGAGAACCGGAAGGCGCAGCCGCCGCCGGCTGGATAAGGCTCAGGCAAAGAACGGTGCCGAGGAGACCGGCACCAGCGATTGTCTTGGACATCCGAACCCCCGGTCGGTTGTGGACCGCGGTCGGGTGAAATCAAGAAAAGGCGTCGAGAGCCTGTCCGCGGGCGTCGCGCCTCGTTGCGCTACTCGGGACAGTACTCCGGCATCCCTTCGGTTTCATACGAGCGCAGAGTGTGACGTGCATCACATCAATAACGACTCAGCAAGGCGATTGGTGTCACAGAGCCCGCGACACGGAGGCCGGACGGGGTTCCCTGGGCGTCAACGCACTTGAGTGCATCCTTCCGGGCCCGGATGCGGTCGCTCGCCAGGACGGATCGGGCGAGGTGCCTGCAGCCCGCCCTGCGCTCCGCCGAGCGAGCCGGTCGCGGCGTCGAGAGGCGGGAGGCGACGGGCAGGGGTGGTCGGCCTGCCGTGTCGCGTGGCCCCCGCTCACCGCGACGCGACACCCCCGACCGCGCCCCCGTGAGCCACGTCAGGGCGGCCGAGCGCCACGTCGAGTGCCGCGTGAGCGTCTGCGTCGGCGAGCCCGAGCTGGCGCACGACGAGGGCGAGCCCGTCGGCGGCGTCCGCGAGGTCGGCCGAGGTCGTCGATCGCGATCCCCGTCGCCGCACGGTCGTGCCGTTGCGGCCGGCTGTGACCACGAGCCCGTCCCTGGCCAGTGCCTCGTAGGCCTTGTTGACGGTGCCCCGGGCGAGGCCGAGGTCGGCCGCCAGGTGTCGGATCGGCGGCAGGCTGTCACCGACCGCGAGCTGACCGGAGGCGATCAGCCGCTCGATCTGGGCCCTGAGCTGCTCGAAGATGGGGACCGGCGAGGACGGGTCGACCTGGACGATCACGTGGCCGCACTGACCTGAGGCTGCGCGACGAACGAGCGGGGCGGCCGCGGCGAGGCGCCACGCAGCAGCACGACGGCAACCACGAGCGCCACGAGTGAGATGGGCGTCGCGAGCGCCACGGCGATGGCCTGCGCCGCCGGCGGCAGTCGAGTGGGGTCGCCGAGGCCCGCGGACAGGGCCCAATCGACGGCGAGCACGCCGGCCGCGAGCTCGAGCCGGGCGACCGACGCGCTCGCGAAGGCCCGGATCCGCAGGTCGACGGTCGCGGCCGCGTCCGAGAGCACCGGCCGACGACGATCGTCGATCGCCCTCCTCGTCAGCTCGCCGACGGCGACAACCACCGCACCGCAGAGCGCGGCGGTGAGACTCGACCACCCCCGTCCGGCGAGCAGCACCGCGAGCCCGATCAGGAGCGCGAGGCCCGCCGCGAAACGGGCACGCCGCGCCAGGTCCGGCCGGGCGAGCGGGGGGTGGGGGGCGAGCGTGGCGACGGCGCGCGCCGACCCGCTGGCGCTGAGCCGGTAGGTCTCCGCCGAGAGCGCCCCGATGAGGACGCCACCGATCCCGCAGAACAGGATGTCCCCGAGCGGGCTGCCGCTGCCGACCCCGGCGTGGGGGCCGTCCTGCCAGGTGAAGCCGTAGATGATCGCGAAAAGGACTCCGCCGAGACCGCCGAAGAGGCGATGGGCTCGATGACGGACCAGGTAGCGCCGATAGACCTCGGCCACCTGGGGGTCGGCCGGGGGGATGCCGCCCGCCAGCCACGCGACGTCCCGCGTGTCCGCCGGGATCCGGACGAGTGCGCCACCGAGGACCGCGAGGAGGAGCGCGCCGAGGACCACGATCACGACGAGGGGGAGTGTCATGAGCAGTCCTTCCTGTTGACCTATTGGCATAGTACGATGTGCCAATGGTCTCCACAAGCGGCGCCGGTCAGGTGACCGACCCGACCCTGGCCTCCCTCGTCCCGCGGCGGTCCTCCCGGCGCAACCTCACGCTGCTGCTCGCTGCCGTCCTGACGCTCGTCGCGGTCGGTTGGTACGGGAGCAGTGGCCGACCCACCCTGAGCAGCGACGCCGGGTCAGCCACCGCGGTCTCGGGCCGACAGGTACTGCTCGTCCTCAGCTCGACGGCCGGCGGCATCCCCGCGCCGACTCTGGAATCGGTCACGGCGCCGCCGTGGACGGACGTCGTCGGCACGTGGGTGCTCGACACCGACGACCCCCTGGCCCTCCAGGGCACCGCACCGACGGACCCCGATGCGACGCGCGACGCGCTGGTTGCGGGCGATCGGGGCGACCAGGCACTGCCACAGTCGCTGCCGACGGATCGCGAGTTCGTGCTCGTCGTGCTCGTCGACGTCGTCGACTGCTCGGCGCTTCCCGAGGACGGGCTCGTCCCGTCGCGAGACCAGTGGGCCGCGGTCCGCCTGCGGTCGGCCTTCACCGGCACGACGACCGCCCTGCTGCAGCCGCTGGACTGGATGCTCGACCGCCAGGCCCTCACCTCCGAGGGCATCTGCCCGGTCGGCTGATCACCCACCCGACCCTAGGCCCGCGCTCCTCGCGCGCCGGTCCGCCGGAGCAACCCACCAAGGGGGTCGTGTGAGGTGGGGCGGCGGTCGGCGAGGCGCGCGATCTGCTCAGCAGGCCCGGGGATCGCCCGCTGCACGGACGTCGTCGATGAGCCAGTCCGCGCCGGCGCCGCTCGACGGGACGAACGTGTAGGTGAGGTCGAACACGCTGCACGACTGGCCGGCGAATCCGTCCTCTGGCGCCTGCACGGTGCGCAGGGTCACGGTGACCGTCGGTGCCTCGTCGCTGCCGCCGGTCGCGAGGACCGTCACGCTGGTCCAGAAGGACGTCTCCAGCCCGGAGCTCCACCTCTCGAGCGTTCCGAGACGACCGACCATCCGGGAGTCGAACATGGCGTACGCGGTCTCGTAGTCGCCGACGTTGATCGCCTGCCCGTGGTCCGTGAGAACCGCGCCCAGCTCGACGGCGCGCGGGTTGTCCGTGGTGACCGTCAGGGAGACCTGCGACGGCCCCAGGTCCCCGGTGTCAGCGCAGTCGGGGAGCTGCACGGGCTGGGGGTTCGTGCCGAGTGCGC
This sequence comes from uncultured Actinomycetota bacterium, assembly GCA_963724505.1. Taxonomy (GTDB): domain Bacteria; phylum Actinomycetota; class Actinomycetes; order Actinomycetales; family Cellulomonadaceae; genus Actinotalea. The sequence continues at coordinate 6,488 of CAVRUY010000005.1, read as the reverse complement.
GGATCGCTTGCTTCGCCACGAGCGCGGAGATCGCGTTGGACCGGCCCTCGGCGCGCTGAGTCTCGTCCTCCCGGTCGTAGCTGGACACCACGCCGACCTGGGTCCCGCCCTGCAGGACGAGCGGGCCGCCGCTGTTCCCGAGGTTGATCGCTGCCGAGGTGCGGAGCTGATGCGCCACCTCGACGCCGTTGAGCGTGCCGCTCTGTTCGACGGCGCTGACGATGCCTTCGGTGACGCTGAACGTGCTGTTGAGCGGGTAGCCGAGAGCCGCCACCGAGGTTCCCTCCGTGGGGTCCGCCTCGGCGAGGCCGAACACGTGACCGTCGAGCAGCGTCTCCGTCCGGAGCAGCGCGATCTCCGTGGAGGCGTCGTAGGAGACGACCTCCGCGCTCGCGACTTCGGTGCCGGTGCGGACGCGGATCCGCTCGGCGTTGTTCACGACATGCGCTGCCGTGAGCACCAGGTCGTTCGCGACCAGCGAGCCACTGCCGAAGGTCTCTGCCCCGTCGACGCAGCTGGTCACGTCGATGAAGACCACGCCGTCGCGGACCTCGTGGACGGTGTCGGCCCAGTCCTGCGGGACGGGAGTCGGCGTCGTCGCAGGCGCGATGGTGACGGTCTCGGTGACCGTCGGTACGGCAGTGGTCGGTGCGGGTGCGCCACCGGAGCACCCCGCGAGCGCGAGGCATCCGAGCGTTGCGACGACAGCACGCGACCGGAGGATCGAGCTCATGGTGTTCCCCGTCCCGGACCCACGGTCCTGACGTGGGCAGCCTAGTGCGGCGTGCGGGCCTACGTCTCGGGTCCCGGGTAGACGGGCCGGACGCCGGGAGCCGGCGCCCCGGGCGCGGGAGGACCAGCGCACGTGTCCGTCAGGTGAGACACATGTCACACCGCTCTCGGCACTCGCTCCCTAGGTGATGAACCGGTGGTGTCGGGGTGCAGCAAGCGCATCGCCCCTGATCGCCACGAGTCTGGTCACGAAGGCGGGTACGAGCGATGGCGCGACACCTGGTCCTGCTGGGCAGCTTCACGCTGACGGAAGGCGGTGCGCACGTCGAGGTGCCCGGCGCTGTGCAGCGACTGGTCGCCTGGCTCGCGCTGCGGGGACGCGCGCATCGCGTCACCGTCGCGGGGGTGCTCTGGCCCGATCACCCGGAGGCGCGGGCGATGGCGAACCTGCGCAACGCGGTGTGGCGGCTGCATCGCGCGGCGCCGGGGCTGGTCGACTCCCATCGCGAGTGGCTCGCGCTGGCCGACGACGTGGAGGTCGACGTGGTCGAGCTCGAGCGCGCCGCGCGTGCGGCCTACGACGGCGAGCCCGACGCTCGGCACGAGGTCGCGGTCGCCGACGGCGACCTGCTCACGGGGTGGTTCGACGAGTGGCTGGTCGTCGACCGCGAGCGGCTGCGGCAGCTTCGTCTGCACCTGCTCGAGCTCCGAGCGGCTCGGCTGACCGACCGCGGCCAGTTCGGTCTCGCGCTCGAGGACGCCCTGGTCGCGTTGCGGGCGGACTCGTTGCGTGAGAGCGCGCACCGGGCGGTGATCCGGGTGCACCTGGCCGCCGGCAACCGCGCGGATGCCGTCCACGCGTACCAGGCCTGCCGGGCCACCCTGGCGCGCGAGCTCGGCGTGCGGCCGAGCCCCGAGACGAGCGATCTCGTCCGCGACCTGGCTCTCCGGCAGCGCGCGAGCTGAGCTCGTCGGCCAGGTCGTGCAGACGCAGGGTCGAGCCGGTCGACCGTCGGCGATGCTCGACGCCCGGTCGGCCGGAGGCGACGACCCTCGCGGCTCAGCTGGTGGCGTGCAACGCTGCGTGCATGGGGAACAGGGTGGTCCCGCCCCGCGGCGAGAGCCGTCGGGAGTCACTCCCGAGAAGGGGAGCCGCCCCCGCGGTGGGCTTCGTCATCGCCGCGCTCGTGCTCGTCTCATCCTGGTCCGAGCGCGCGTCGAGGGGACAGCCCCTCGGCGACGAGTTCCTGGTGTGGTCCGGACTTGTCGTGGCACTCGTCGGCGCAGCGGCCGTCGCGTGGCGCCTGGGGCTGAGCGCGCGTCGGCGGGTCGGCACGCTGCGGGACGTGGGGTGGCGCGCCCCCGCGATCCACGTGGCGGCGCTGGGGTTGGCGCTGCTGCTGGTCCTTGTCCTGGTCGCGCTGACCCGAGGTGCTCCAGCGGAGGGATGGAGGGGCCTCGTCCTGACCCTGGCATCCGTCGCCGGTGCTGCGCCGATAGCCTGGTCGATGTTCGGGATCAGGGTTGCCGCCCGCTCCGCGTCCGGTGAGGTGGACCTCGGCGAACAGCTCGCCACCTACCTCGAGCTGCGTCGAGATCACCCTCGATCTTCTTCGTCCCCTCGGCGTCCTGGTCACCCTGTCGACGCTCGCGCTCGGTACCGTTCGCCTGGCTGACGCGGCCGGCGGCGTCGGATCCGCGAGCGCGATCACGGTGCTCGGCTTCGGTGTTGCCGGGGCTGCCCTGGTCGGCGGCGTCTACAACGTGCCGAGGAGTGCGCTACGGCGCGAGGCGCGCCAGCTCCGCGACCGCTTGGCGCCGATCGCCGGCACGTCTCCGGACCTCATCGACGCTGCGCTGGGGCGGCGACGGGACGTGGAGGGTGACCTCGGCCTGACGACCACCCTCCTGGCAGAGCTCAACGCGGCGACGTGGGTCTCCGGGCCACTCCTGGCGGCCGTCAGCGCCCTGGTCCTGACCACCACGTGAGGTCCGGAAGGGCTCGACGAGCGGTCACCGCCCCTCCCAGGCGACCGCGGTGGTGACCTCGTCGGGGTAGGACCAGACCGTGCCGAGCGCGAGCCAGTGGTCGCCGACCCACGCGACGGAGTCGATCGAGATCCCCTCCTCGGTGCGCGTGCCGCGCAGCTCCTCGGGCGGCACCTGGCTCCAGGCGACCCCGTCGGTCGAGGCCCAGAGGCCCGGGTACTGGCTCGCCGGGGCGAGGTCGTCGCCCGTGACGACCTCCCGACCGACGGCCACGACCCAGTCGGGCGAGGCGGCCACCGCGTGGATCTCCGCACTGGTGTCACTCAGGCTCGGGAGCCGAGCCGGAGCACCCCACTCCCGGCCGTCGGTCGACGTCCACGCCGCCGGCGGACCGGCCCACGCGGAGCCGACCATCACGAAGCCGTCTCCGACGGGGACCACGCCCGCCACGAGCGGCCCGGCACCGAAGGCGTCCTCGAAGGAGGCGTCGCCGGCAGCGAGCTCCCACGCCACGGCGTCGGAGGAGTGCCACATCACCAGCGCCCCGGGGCCCCCGGTGGCGTCGCGGTGACCCTCGGCCACGTACCCGCCGGTGCCGGCGACCAGGCGATCCACCGTGACGTCGCCGCCGAAGGGGTCGCCGGGCGCCGGGCTCCAGGCCTTCCCGTCGGCCGAGGTCCAGAGGATGTTCAGCAGGCCCGATTCCTGGCTGTGGCCCAGCGCGACGAAGCCGTCCCCGGTGGCGATCAAGCCGCTCAACCATGTGCCCGGCAGGGCCGCCTCGGCCTCCTGCCAGGTGGCGCCGTCGACGGACCAGGCGGCCCACGGGGCGAGGTTCGGGGCGCCTGCGCCCGGGGGCAGGTACTGGGTGCCGACGGCGACGTACCCGGGGCCGCCGGCCACCAGCCCGTCGATCCGGAGCCCGGCCGTCTCGAGCACCGGGTCCCACGCCTCCCCGTCCGACGACGTGAGCAGGGTGGTGGTCGGGCCCTCATCGTCGGCGCCCGGCACCTCGCGATACGCCACGAGTCCTCCGGGCCCGGCGACCGCGGTCGCAGCGAGCGGCACCGTGCTGTCGGCACCGAGCACCGTCGGCCCGCTCCAGGTGAGGGCTGCCGCGGGCGTCGGCGACGTGGCCGACGGCTGCTGCGTCGCGGACGGGCTGACGGGCGGGTCGTCCGCACCGGCACACCCGGCGGTGGCCAGCACGAGGGTGCTCACGATGACGACCCAGCGGTTCATCACTCACCCCCGGCGACCTGGCGCCTGCTTCCAGCATCGTCGCGTGCCACGGGGTTCGCAAGAACCCGCGGTCCTTCGCGGGGCTCCCGTCGCAGCGGCTCCTCGCATCGCTCACCCACCGAAGGCTGTCGGACGGAGTGAGGGGAGCTCGGGCGGGCTGCGTGGCGCCCACGGTTCAGCGGCCCTCGTGGGCCTCGGGGCGCAACGCGCGCAGTGCACCGAGTCGTGCGGCCCAGCGGGGGCCGAGCCGGCGTGGTCGCTCCGGGACGTCCGGCGCTGCCGGGCCCCGACCGGGGAGGGCGAGAGGCGTGGCCGTCGCCGGCGACGCCGCGCCGGACCGTCGCTTCCGGACGGCGCGCTCACCCCACTCGCGATCGGGGTCGACCCCGCGCTGCGGGGCCGGGTCGGGGAACATCAGTCGGGTGAGAACGGGTCCGAGGTTGCGCACGGCCGTCTCCTTTCCAGGTCCGGCGACACCGACCCGAGCGTCACGGCGGTGTCGGATGGTTCGCACCAGGCACTTCTCCGCACGCACCTAAAGAGCACGGCCGGGTCCGTTCGTGACACGGATCTGCCCGGTGCTGCGGCGGCGGCGCCGGGCCGGGGTCGGGACGCGTTCGCGCGGGCGGTGCGTCGGCGTGGAGTGTCCGTCGTCACTCCTGCGGGACGCCGACCGTTCTAGGGTGAAGGTGAGCACCCGGAGGTCTCCGATGATCAGCACCACGCTCGTGCAGCAGCCGCAGCCGAACGACATCGTCGGTCGGCGGATCCAGGTCGGGGGCTTGGCCACCGGCTTCGAGGCCACGATCGTGGCCAGGGTCCGGGACGGCAACGGGCAGGAGCTGGTCGCGCTCGCCGCCATGGCGGGGGGCGGCACGGGCGAGATCGGCCAGTACCACCTGGAGCTGGAAGTGCCCGTGCGGCCGGACGCACCTCGAACGGGTTCGTCGAGGTCTTCGAGGAGAACCCAGCCTACCCGGACGGCGGCCCGCACGGCGGCGGTGCGTCGGAGATCAACAAGGTCGTGGTACCGGTCGTCTTCGGGACGAACCTGGTCGAGGACTACGTCGGATACCGCCACCACGTCGTTGTCGACGGAGACACCCTCTCGGCGATCGCGCTGGCCCAGTACGGCGACGCCGGCCGCTGGCCGGCGCTGTTCGAGGCCAACCGGGATCAGATCGGCGATCCGGATCTGATCTTCCACGGTCAGCGCCTTCGGATCCCGCACCGTGTCGGTGCCGCCACCACGACGGTCGACGTCTGCTTCATCGACATGCCCAACTACATCGTGGGGACGTTGCCCGACGTGCGGGCGGTCTCCAGGTCGGTCTCGGCCGCGACGCCGGCCACCGGCGCACTCCAGGAGCTCTTCGCCGGCCCGACCGCGGCCGAGCAGGCCGGGGGACTGGCCGTCGAACGGTCGGGTGCCACCGGGTTCACGGGCCTGTCGATCGCCGGCGGGATCGCCAGGGTCGCGCTCGGTCGGCGGATGCGACAGCCGAGGTTCGACGATGACGATCGCCAACCTCATCGTGCCGACCCTCAAGCAGTACGCCACGGTCGATCACGTCAAGATCTACGACCCGGCCGGGAGCACCGACTCCCCGGGCGGCCCCGGCGACTCGATACCGGGCTGCCTCAACCCCTGACCGGCGCGCGGTCACGCCGAGGCGCGGCACTCTCGGCCCCGGTCCGCCGGTGCCCGCCTGACTGAGACCGGGTATATTCGGACTAGCCGTGTGCGAGCACGGCGACGGACGCTGCGGTGACAGCCGGTGGCAAGGCAACCTCGGTGGCCACCGCCACTCTGACGCGGTAGGTCCAGGTCCGTGCGGGCACCAGCACGCGCGCCGGGTGCCGCACTCCGGCGGGTTGGATGGCCCGGCATGATCATTGAAGTCGTCATCGGGAAGAAGCGGTCCGGACGGACCGCATGGCTGGACGCCCCTGCTGCAGCGGCCTACGGACGGATGCTCCAGGGCGGCTGCCCCGGCGGTGGGATCACGGACGCCGGGCGCACGAACGCCGAGCAGTGGGTCCTGTGGCGCAAGTTCCTCGCGGGTGAGCTCAAGGCGACCGCGGCCTTCCCCGGCACATCGAAGCACGAGAGCGGGCGCGCCCTCGACCTGGCCTTCGATGTGCGGGGTGACGCCCGGGCGTGGGTCCGTGCGCACGGTCGTGCGTTCGGGTGGCTCAAGGATCGGGTCGCCAACGAGCCCTGGCGCATGGGTCTCGTGGCCATCGCTCGACCAGCACGGCGCCCGGCTCGTGTCGAACCCGACGACGACGACCCTGGGCATCCTCGACGTCCCCGTCCTGGCCTCACCGGCCCCCCTGATCCCGATCACCCCGCCCCCGCTGCCCGAGGAGGACGACGACATGCGCGACCAGATCATGGCCTTGTACCTGCGCCGCTGGGGGCAGCTGCCCACCGCGGCGGACCTCGCCCGCCAGCTGGAGATCGGCGCGTTGGCCGCCGACAAGCCGGCCTTCTTCGAGAAGCTCGACAGCGCGCTGCGGGC